>CAMPHF010000018.1 GCA_946885915.1 uncultured Idiomarina sp. | reverse complement strand
CTGATCCACCTCAGCGACAATTACTTGGCCGATGTGTGGTTCGGGTTACGGTTACGGTGAAGATGATTGCCAGATACACCAGAATCACGGTGCTGAAAACTGGTCAATGCTACGCCATCTAGCGCTAAACATGTTGCGTGCAGAGTCATCAAAAGGCAGCATACCAGCTAAGCAAAAACGGGCTTGGATAAAAGCCAGTTACCTGGAAGCTGTGCTAACAGCGGGCTTCAGTAGCATGATTAATTAATGAGCATTCATGCGGTTGCCCTGGTTAAAGGCTCGCATTAAATCGTCCCTAATATAATTCATAGTCATTTCAAAACTCATATGTGGAGCCTCAAGGGTGATCTCCGTTTCACCATCACGATATGTTGCTGATTTGTTACCTACAAAAGGAATATTTTGACTTACTCGCTTGTATTTACTTCCGATAGCTTGATTCAGATAGTCAAACTTAGACTTTGGGAAAGTAGTAAGCACCGCAATAAGTACACCATCTTTATCAAAGATAGTCGTTACCTCCTGAAGCCCATCAAAATTTATAGCAGATGAAGGAACTGAGTACATGTTGCCGTAACTGTACTTATTAACTCCTGTGTGCTGAGCGTTGTACATTGACTTAATTTGGGCTTCCGTAGTCTTGCCTAACTCCAAGTTAAAAATAGTAGGATCAGCGAAGACTGCTGAACTAAACAAAGTTATTGCAAGGGCGATTCCCTTTTTCATGGATTACTCCTTTTGGTTGGTTTGAAAATTTAACGCTCCGCTAAACGGCGCGAACGCAGTGAGTGTCCGGTGGAGCGAAGCGGAACATATTTGAGCGGTTTGTTAGTAGTCAAATCACATTTTTATCAGCAATTCTTTTGGTGGTTTATAGAGCACTGACTGCGCTACTCGGCCACTAAACTTCTTTTTCTTGACTGCCGATGCATAAGCTTCATAAAGGTGGATATCCATACGCGGATCAAAAACTATTTCATCAAATAACATATTTGGATCAATGTTGACCGGATGAATCAAACCTTCTCCATCAGTGTATATAAGCCGGATTTCTTTTTCATGGCTAAACTCAACGCGCTTGTAAAACAAAGATTTCGCTATACCTGAACCGTTACTGACCAATAGCTCAAGTGCCATCAGTGTAGAAACCAAATCCTTTTGCGTTTGGTATTGAACTTTTCCGATAAAGCATGTGATGTCTCCAAATTTCGGATTGCAACCCTTTAAGGCATCCAGAAGCTTCCGAGGAGTCGTCCTCACTTTAGCTCCGCTCTTGTCAGATGAATAGATCCGCCACATTGCATCCGTTTCTCTATGTTGCGTCCAGCACTGGCCATAAACCTTGTCGCGAACTCCACCCATATCACCAAATTCCCCAGTATCAGAGAGTTTGATTTTGGCCGATAGCAAATAATTCTCAAACGGATCATCCCACTTTCGTGGCGGAACAAGCACAAGTTGTTTTTCTTCAAGGCATTGTAAGAGACGATTTACAGGCATTATTCGATAAATCGGTTTATCCAGCTCATCAGGTTCTAGATTTAAATAATTTTCGTATGCCACTGAAATCCCCTGTGACTGCTAACCTTTGTATAGTGTGCCAGCACGCATATTTAATCGTTAATTTCGCAAAATTCAGGAGCAAACCACTAATAAACAAAGAAAAAATATGAATATAAGGATCGGCGTTAGATTGCTATAAACGAGCATGCACACTTTGCTTTATCACTATGCGCGATAACACTAACATTGTTGAAATTATGTACTTGAAAGTAAGACATATTTATCAGCGATGCAAGCGCTAAATGTGCGTCATAATCAGCGGAAATAGCCATACTTAACGAGCTATAGTTGATTTATTCTACCCTTAATAAAGAAAGCTCGAATGTCTAGCCCATTTTTAGAGCAACTTCGCGCCGATGAGGTCAAAGCTTTTTTAAGTTGGCTCGCCAACGAACGACATGTTGCCATTAACACGCAGAAAGTAGCTCTCAATGCTCTCGTTTATCTTTATCAAAAAGCATTGAATATAGATCTGGGGGAATTGAACTTCAGTCTCGCCTTTTCAATCGGCTCAAATTGATGATTGATTCAGCACTTCTAGTTCAGTCATCAGATAATAAAAATGGTGTTGGTCCCTCGTTACCGGATGCGCTTGGACAAAAGTATCCCAGAGCTTTCAAGCAGCCTGGTTGGATGTTTATTTTCCCAGCAACAGCACTGTGCAAACATCCGTATTCTGGCTTCTCGGACACAACGATGTCAGTACGACTCAGATTTATACCCACGTTGTCGGGCAACATTACGCAGGGACAATAAGTCCCCTAGACCGATTAACAGTAAAACCAGTGTAAACCAACTCCAAGGATCCCCATGCCAACACGCTTACTATTTGTTTTGCTTGCTCTGTGCTTCGCATGTCCATTCACGCTCAATGCTCAATCACCTACGCAAGCGCAATTGGCAAAGGTTTACGATGAAAGCAACGCTCGCGATATTAGCGAGTATTTGGTGAGCGAGAAATACGATGGCGTGCGGGCTATTTGGACGGGTTCGCAATTGCTGACGCGGCAGGGCAATGCTATTTCAGCGCCAGCTTGGTTCACCGAGCCACTGCCGAAGGTGTGGCTGGATGGCGAGCTTTGGCTTGCTCGCGGTAAGTTTGATGCACTCAGTGGCATTGTGCGAACACAGATCCCTGAGGATGCGCTTTGGCGTGAGGTTCGCTACAAGGTGTTTGATATGCCCGATGCCAAGGCGCCTTTTATTGAGCGATACGCCAATTACACACGCCTGATTGACCAGCTCAACACTCCACATATTCAAGCGGTTGAGCAACGCGTGTTTGAGTCCAATGACGCTCTCAGCGCTCATCTTGATAAGGTGGTGAAGCAAGGCGGGGAGGGGTTGATGTTGCACTTAGCCTCGGCGCTTCATCAACCGCACCGTAGCGATGCTTTGTTAAAACTAAAACCATATTTTGATGATGAAGCTGAGGTGATTGCCCACCTGCCCGGCCGCGGGAAATACACTGGTATGCTAGGCGCACTACGCGTGAAAACACCCCAAGGTATTGAGTTTTCTATCGGCACTGGCTTTTCTGATGCTGAGCGCGCTAATCCACCACCACTTGGCAGTGTTGTGACCTATAAATATCACGGTTTCACCAACCGAGGTATTCCACGCTTCGCCAGCTTTCTGCGGATTCGGGACAAGGTAAGCCGGAGATAAACTAAGCAAAAATTTTCATCTCAATCACCCGAACCAAAGAGCGAATAAATGTCGATAGTGTAAACACCCTTAAAATAGTACCAGTGATTTTTTAGTGTGTCTGTGGATAATAACTTTAAACACGGAGACAAAATAATGCGTAAGTCACGTTTTACTGAAACACAGATCCTGAAAGTTTTGAAAGAAGTTGAATCAGGCCGTCAGGTGAAAGATGTTTGCCGCGAGTACGGAATTGCTGATGCGACTTATTACAACTGGAAATCGAAATATGGCGGCATGGAAGTTTCGGATATCAAGCGGCTGAAAGAGCTTGAGGAAGAGAATTCCAAGCTTAAGCGTATGTACGCCGATATGGCACTTGAGAACACAGCACTCAAGGCTGTTATCGAAAAAATTTAGTGGCCACGTTTAAGCTTAGTGAGCGCCTTGCGTGCAAGTTGGTCGGGCTGAGTCGAACCGCTTATCGATATCAGCCTAAAAAGCGCCAGGATGAGCCTGTTACGGCTCGCTTAAAGGAGCTAGCAGTCGAGTATCCGCGTTACGGATATTTGATGCTACACGGCCTTCTGAAGCGCGAAGGTTTAGTTAAAAACAAGAAGCGGACGTACCATTTATACACGGAGCAAGGACTTCAGGTTCGCACTAAAAAGCGTAAAAAACTAACGCGACCGCGTGTCGTCATGGACGCCCCAACCGCGGTGAATCAGCGATGGTCGATGGACTTTGTTTCCGACCAATTAGCCAGCGGACGCCGTTTTCGGTCTTAAACATTGTTGATGACTTTAGCCGTGAAGTCGTTGGCCAGCTGGTTTCAGTATAGATATCAGGGCAGCAAGTAGCGCGGTTTTTATCGCAAATCATTGAGACTCGCGACCAGCCAGACTCGATTGTTTGCGACAACGGCACTGAATTTACCAGCAAGGCGATGTTCTTCTGGAGTAAAACCAAAGGTGTTCGCCTGAGCTTTATTCAACCAGGTAAACCAACTCAAAATGCGTTTGTGGAGAGCCTTAACGGTAAATTTAGAAATGAATGCCTTAATCAGCATTGGTTCAGGACACTGGATGAAGCACGGTACGGTATTGAGCAGTGGCAGCGTCATTACAACAAAGAACGTCCTCACAGCTCACTGAATTATTTACCGCCATCTGAGTACGCAAAACAGGTGGCATAAAAACTGAAATCTCATTGAAAATATGGTGTTATTTCAGGGGAAAGGTCAACACCACCGAATTTTTTCCGCCATTTGTAAAACGTTGAATTACCGATACCGTACTTGCGGCAGATATCTTTAACCGGCATACATGCTTCGGCCTCTTTTGAAATCGTCACAATCTGTCTTTTGTCGTACGTTTGCTCATTCTAAAACGCCTGCGTTTCAGTTTAAAAGAAATTCTAAAAGTGCGATGTAATATTCTACGCAGGGGGTTACATTCCTTTATTTTCTCCGCGATCTGCGTTTCGCTCAGCCACTATTTTTATTTTGCCATAACATCCAGTTGATCTGCTTTGTTTCAGCATGTAGTGATTTTTTTTTACAAATTAGATATCAATCCATAAATCTAACCCATTGCTATAACAGACTTTAATTGAGCGTCAAAGTTATTTACTTACACTTTTCCTGAAAACTATGTTACTAATGTTTTGTTATAAAAACGTATAGTAGAGATAACAATATGAATACGACGCTAAAATTTATCATACCTGTGTCATTATCGGTCCTTGGACTGGGCCTGTTACCAACAAAACAAGCCAATTCAGTTGAAATGATTCAGCAGTGCACGACGACAACTATCTATGGATCAGGGGCTGGAGGCCCTATCTCTTGGACGAGTCAAACTTGCTGGTGGGAAATTTCCGGCGGGGGCGGGTTCGAAGGGGGAAGTGATTATCCTTTCCCCGTCGGTGGTGGTCATTCTGGAGGGTCTACTACTTACTCGCACAATGACTTTGACACGGATGGTGATAATGAAATGGACTGTTGGAAAAGATTAGTAGCGGATGGTGATCACTATTTAGATGATGGCGATGACTTCGGTATGAGAGTTCTAGGCGGCGAGAATGATATGCATTATGGAATAGATATACAGGCACCATACGGTTCAATTATACGTTCACCAGCTTATGGTGTTGTAATAGCGGTAGAAAGAACAGACACAGGTCTTAACGGAGCATATGTCCGCATGCGCTATATAAAAAATCAAACTTTATATGAAGCCGTTATGATACACATGGTTGAAGAGTCTCCTAATGTGGATATAGGTGATGTAGTTTACCCCGGCACTCCGTTGGGAATGGTTAATAGCACTGGTTCTTCTACAGGTGACCATCTACACTTTCAGCTATATGTTATTGATACCCTTTTATCCCCAGATGGTATTAACCCATTTACAAAAAAGCCATACAATTATGCTACATTAGGCCCTAAAACCACTATTAATCCAGTGCTTAAAATGGGTGGTTTATCTTGCGAAATAAACGCCTAAAAATTTGGAAGAACAATATGAATATTTTAAAAAAAGCCTGTTTAGTAAGTACATTTACTTTAGCTATCGGTGTTCATGCGAAGGAGCTACACTTTCCCAATCAAGATAGTACCTTTGTCGAAATACTTAGTTCACAGTATATCGCGACGATCAACGCAAGTTCATCTGACAAAGTCGATTTTTATACTAAAAACCAAGATTTGGTCAATTCAATATCCTTAGATTGGGACGCTAACCATGCGTGGAGACTATCGAAAGATTACTTGTTAGTAGCTTCATTAAAGAGAGCTCCTGATCCTGAAGCCTACAATCAAGCCATCTTATTTAAAGGCGATAAAATTGTTGAGCGTTTTAACAATGTTAGAAATATCCATTCAATTCCAGGAGGAGAGCAGTTTGCTATTGAAGTCGCACCAAGCAACGATACGAACCAGACTCATATAAAGATATTTGATGTAGAAAAAGGATTCATCAAAGAAGGAGTCATTCCTCGAACTACCCGTTTTCGTATGGTGGCTATTTCTCCAGATCTTAATAGCGTAGCAATCTCCCCTTTTTCTACAGACTCAAGTTCGGTTATGAGTATATCAGTTTACTCTGGTGAACACTTTTCATCGGAAACGACTTATGACTTCGACAACGCCCCAATATATCAAACAATTCCTCTTGCGAATCGATTAGTGGCAATTAATGTGAACCGCCGTATTGCAGCAATGTCTGAAGGTAAGGCTGAATGGACCATTCCAAATAAACAAGTTTCAGTCAGTGTTGATGTTTTAAAACAAACGTCAGATCCAAACTATATAATTGCAGAAGAAAATACTGGAAGAGTCTTGGTTATCGGATTAGATGGTGCTGTCGCCTTTGACTCGAATAATCAAACGGACAATGTGTTTGAAAAAATAAAACAAAACGGCGCTTATGTTGATGTCGTCAATGGCCAGTTAGTCATTAATGACAGCAATCGAGGTGAAGCGCTAATCATACAACTAAAAAATCCAAAACAGGGTAAACATATTGTTGAAGTAAGCAATATACTTGCTATTAATACCACAGATGGATACATCGCTTTTGAGAAAAATGGGAAATTGAAAATTAAGAGTATTAATTAATGTGTGTATTAGCCCCTTTTTAAAACGGACACTGATTAGTTAAGCGATAGGCTTAGACCTATCTTTAAGGAGTGTCTATGGAGCGTAGTGAAATTTTCACCGGCGAACATCGCCATCGTGTGGGGTTATCTAAACAGAAACCCGCTAAAAAGCGGGTTTCTGTTCAAGGCAGTTGTGGCGTAGTAATAAAGATTCATACTCAGCACGCCGTAAGTTACTGATTTTTATTTCTAGTGATTTAGCACTGAAAAAATAAAGTATCATACTCAATGATGGCCACAGACCTAAATCTGCCGAAGTTCATGTAATAAAGTATCATACTCAAAGCGGATAAAGATTAGTACAACTGTCTTATAGCTTCGCAAAGTGGGCTTTTACTGTAAGCGTCACAAATTCCACACCTAGGCACACGGTTGCAGATGGTCTAATTTATCACCACGTTTCAACCAACGAGGTGATTTATGAGTCGTACCCATCGC
>CAMPHF010000017.1 GCA_946885915.1 uncultured Idiomarina sp. | reverse complement strand
ACACTGTAGTGATTGCAGCAGTCAAGGTAGTTTTACCGTGGTCAACGTGGCCGATAGTACCGACGTTCACATGCGGTTTCGAACGTTCAAATTTTTCTTTAGACATGACTTTTCCTTAAACTTAAGTTAAAAGCCCGGTCCTTATAAAAGACCGGACCAGACTCTACTTAATCTTTCGCCGCGCGAGCAGCAATAACTTGTTCAGCAATGTTGTTAGGTGCTTCAGCGTACTTCAAGAATTCCATTGCATAAGATGCACGGCCCTGAGTCTGCGAACGCAGGTCAGTAGCATAACCGAACATTTCTGATAGTGGAACTTGCGCTTTCACTTCCTTCAACCCACCTGGAGAATCTTCCATACCTTCGATGATGCCGCGGCGACGGTTCAAGTCACCAACTACGTCACCCATGAAGTCTTCAGGCGTTACCACTTCTACTTTCATCATTGGCTCAAGCAATACTGGTCTTGCTTGCAGGGCACCTTTCTTAAACGCCATGCTACCAGCAATCTTAAACGCCATTTCAGAAGAGTCGACATCGTGGTATGAACCATCGAATAAGCTAGCTTTCACGCCGAGTACTGGGTAACCAGCGATAACACCATTAGTCATCTGCTCTTGGATACCTTTATCTACCGCTGGAATGTATTCCTTCGGTACCACACCACCTACGATTTCGTTCACGAATTCATAGTTAGGTGTCTCGTCGTCGTTCGCATCGAACTCCATTGGCTCAAGGCGTAACCAAACGTGACCAAACTGACCGCGACCACCTGATTGACGTACGAATTTACCTTCGATTTCAACCTTGCCACGGATCGTTTCACGGTAAGCAACCTGTGGTTTACCCACATTACACTCAACGTTGAATTCACGCTTCATCCGGTCGACGATGATGTCTAAGTGCAACTCGCCCATACCAGAGATGATGGTTTGACCTGACTCTTCGTCAGTTTTAACACGGAACGAAGGATCTTCTGCGGCCAATTTACCTAAAGCAATACCCATTTTTTCTTGGTCTGCTTTAGTTTTCGGCTCAACGGCTACCGAAATTACTGGCTCAGGGAATTCCATCCGCTCAAGCGTGATGATGTTGTTCGGGTCACATAAAGTGTCACCAGTCGTTACATCTTTCAAACCGATAGCTGCTGCAATGTCGCCCGCCAAAATCTCTTTGATTTCTTGACGGTCGTTCGCGTGCATCTGTACCATCCGGCCGATCCGCTCACGCTTGCTCTTCACCGGGTTAAATACGGTATCACCTTGCTTCAATACGCCTGAGTACACGCGTAAGAAAGTCAAAGTACCCACGAATGGGTCAGTTGCGATTTTGAACGCCAACGCTGAGAACGGTTCGCTGTCATCAGACTTACGTACGCCTTCAGATTCGTCATCCAAAATACCGCGGATTGCTTTTACTTCAGTTGGCGACGGTAAGTATTCAATAACCGCATCCAATACTGCCTGTACACCTTTGTTCTTGAACGCAGAACCACAAAGTGTCAAGACGATATCGTTCGCCAAAGTACGCTCACGCAAACCAGCTTTGATTTCAGCTTCAGTCAACTCACCTTCTTCAAGGTATTTGTTCATCAGCTCTTCGTTCGCTTCAGCCGCAGCTTCAACTAACTGGTTGTGATATAACTCAGCTTCTTCCACCATATCCGCAGGAATCGCTTCATAAGTGAAGGTCATACCTTGGTCAGCTTCGTTCCAGTTGATCGCTTTCATTTTGATCAAGTCAACGACGCCTTTGAAGTTCTCTTCAGCACCAATCGGTAAC
The DNA here is from genome assembly GCA_946885915.1 of uncultured Idiomarina sp. Next base: position 14,059 of record CAMPHF010000017.1, on the reverse strand, counting down.
TGAATTGGAACAGCGGTAGCAGCTAAGCGAGTTTTCATTTGCTCAACAACACGCAAGAAGTCCGCGCCAGCACGGTCCATCTTGTTCACGAATACCATACGTGGTACTTCGTATTTGTTAGCTTGACGCCATACGGTTTCAGTCTGTGGCTGTACACCTGAAGATGCACAAAGTACGACCACCGCACCGTCAAGTACACGCAATGAACGCTCTACCTCAATGGTAAAGTCAACGTGTCCTGGGGTGTCGATGATATTGATGCGGTGTTCAGGGAACTGCGCATCCATACCACGCCAGAATGACGTTACCGCAGCAGAGGTGATGGTAATACCACGCTCTTGCTCCTGCGCCATCCAGTCAGTAGTCGCAGCACCGTCATGTACCTCACCGATTTTGTGAGATAGACCGGTATAGAACAACACCCGCTCAGTGGTGGTTGTTTTACCTGCGTCTACGTGAGCACAGATACCGATGTTACGGTAACGCTCAATCGAAGTTTTACGAGCCATAAATTCCTCTTTGGATTAGCTGTGAATTTACCAGCGATAATGCGCGAACGCTTTGTTCGCTTCGGCCATACGGTGGACGTCTTCACGCTTCTTCACAGCAGAGCCTTTATTTTCTGATGCATCTAGCATTTCAGCTGCTAGACGTTGAGCCATAGATTTTTCACCACGAGTACGAGCAGCATCCACTAACCAACGCATGGCTAATGCATTACGACGCACTGGACGTACTTCTACTGGTACTTGATAAGTAGAACCACCCACGCGACGAGATTTAACCTCTACCGCAGGACGTACGTTGTCCAATGCTGCTTCAAATACGTCTAAATGCTCTTTCTTTGACTTCTCAGCCATGATTTCGAGAGCACCATAAATAATTTTTTCAGCGACTGCTTTTTTGCCGTCAACCATGACGACATTGATAAATTTAGCCAACAACTCTGATCCGAACTTAGGATCTGGGAGGATTTTACGTTGACCAATGACGCGTCTTCTTGGCATCTTTGTTTCTCCGATTAATTCAGGTTTTACCCCAAAACAAAACTTAATGTGTGTTTGGCCTTACTAACGGAGAACCGTTAAGACTTAGGCCGCTTCGCGCCGTACTTCGAACGACCTTGGCGACGATCGCCTACGCCTGCACAGTCAAGTGCACCACGTACTGTGTGGTAACGTACACCTGGGAGGTCTTTAACACGACCACCACGGATCAATACGACCGAGTGCTCTTGCAAGTTGTGACCTTCACCACCAATGTACGAGCTCACTTCGAAGCCATTCGTTAAGCGAACACGGCATACTTTACGTAGCGCCGAGTTTGGCTTTTTCGGGGTGGTTGTATAAACGCGCGTACAAACGCCACGTTTTTGTGGGCAAGCCTCAAGCGCCGGAACGTTGCTTTTAGCAACCGGCTTTTGACGACCTTTGCGCACCAGCTGGTTAACTGTTGCCATTCATTACTCCTGATGAGGTTAAAACATCTAACTCATTGTTTTAACAGGTTGAAAAATCTATATTCCCGCTCAAATGGGAATCCTCAAACGAGACGATCAAAAGATCACCCCGAATATGAGGAGGCCGAATTTTAATGGTCAATAATTGGACTGTCAAGGAAAAGCGCTGGATAGCGCTGAATCCGTCCTTGCGAGAGCTGTAAAAAAGCCAGTCAATTGACTGGCTTTTTGCGACCTAAATTGGACAACTTGAGGGTTACTCGTCGTTGTTTACATCCAGGTTGGTGTCGGTATCGCCACCAGCGTTCAATGCATCCACCAATTGCTGCTCTGCTTCTTGGGCAGTGAGCTTAGGTGCAGCATCTAACATCGCGTTCGCTTCTAAACGCTTGCGCGCGCGCTCACGGTGATAAGCGAAGCCGGTACCGGCTGGGATCAAACGACCCACGATGACGTTCTCTTTCAGACCACGTAAGGCGTCTTGCTTGCCTTGTACCGCAGCTTCGGTTAACACTCGCGTAGTTTCCTGGAACGATGCCGCAGAAATGAACGACTCGGTCGACAACGACGCTTTAGTGATACCTAACAACTGACGTTCGTAAGTGGCTGGAATTTTGCCATCTGCCTCAGCTTTCGCATTAGCCGCTAACACATCCGACAACTCCATCATTTCGCCTTCCAGCAAGTCAGTCTCACCTGGGCTCAAGATTAACGCTTTACGCAACATTTGACGGACGATGGTCTCAATGTGCTTATCGTTAATTTTTACGCCCTGTAAGCGATATACTTCCTGTACTTCGTTCACGATGTAGTTCGACAATGCGCTCACGCCACGTAACCGTAGAATATCGTGCGGTGCCTCTGGACCATCGGCAATAACTTCACCACGGGTCACTTGCTCACCTTCAAAGATGTTCAACTGACGCCATTTTGGAATCATTTCTTCGTAATGATCGCCACCATCTGTTGGGGTGATGATCAAACGACGCTTGCCTTTGGTTTCCTTACCGAAGCTTACCGTGCCTGAGATCTCAGCCAAAATAGCTGGCTCTTTCGGACGACGAGCTTCGAACAAGTCGGCAACTCGCGGCAAACCACCGGTAATATCGCGGGTTTTTGAACCTTCTTGAGGAATACGAGCAACCGTATCACCTACTTTCACCACTGCGTTATCTTCCAAGTTGATAATCGCATTACCTGGCAAGAAGTACTGAGCCGGAATATCGGTACCGACGATGTTCACGTCTTTACCTTTCTTGTCGACCAACTTCACCATTGGACGCATGTCTTTACCGGCGCTGGTACGTTGACCAGTTTCCAATACCACTACGCTCGATAAGCCGGTTAATTCGTCGGTCTGACGGGTCATAGTGACGCCATCAATCAAATCAACGAATTTCAGATAACCTGCTACCTCGGTAATAATTGGGTGCGTGTGCGGATCCCAGTTTGCCACAGTCTCGCCAGCGGCAACGCTCTCACCTTCAGATTTCTTAAGTACCGCACCGTAAGGCAATTTATAGCGCTCACGCTCACGACCTAATTCATCGATTAAGGTTAATTCTGTTGAACGTGAGGTGATGACCAAGTGGTTATCACTGTTTTCAACGAATTTAGCGTTATGTAACTTCAAGGTACCTGCATTTTTCACCTGCACACTGCTTTCCGCAGAGGCCCGTGATGCCGCACCACCAATGTGGAACGTACGCATGGTTAACTGAGTACCTGGTTCACCGATAGACTGTGCGGCAATAACCCCAACCGCTTCGCCTTGGTTGACCAAGTGACCGCGACCTAGGTCACGACCATAACACTGAGCACAAACACCGAAGTCAGTATCACAGGTAATCACTGAACGAACTTTAACTTCGTCAATTGAGTTCTGCTCTAACACGTCACACATTTTCTCATCGAGTAACGTGTTCCGCGCTAACAATACGTCAGTATCGCTACCTGGTACGAATACGTCATCACACAGCACGCGACCGAGTACTCGCTCACGCAATGGCTCAACCACGTCACCACCTTCAATTAGTGGTTTCATGAACAAGCCTTCAGTCGTGCCGCAATCGTCTTCCACGATCACCACGTCTTGCGCAACGTCAACCAAACGACGGGTTAAGTAACCTGAGTTTGCGGTTTTCAATGCGGTATCGGCCAAACCTTTACGCGCACCGTGCGTTGAAATGAAGTACTGAAGTACGTTCAAACCTTCGCGGAAGTTAGCGGTAATTGGCGTTTCGATGATTGAGCCATCTGGCTTCGCCATCAAACCACGCATACCAGCTAGCTGACGGATCTGCGCGGGGCTACCACGAGCGCCTGAGTCGGCCATCATATACACTGAGTTAAATGAGTTCTGTTGCTCTTCTTTGCCATCACGGTTAATCACTGTCTCTTTTGACAGGTTTTCCATCATCGCTTTTGAGACTTTCTCATTCGCCGTTGACCAGATATCGATGACTTTGTTGTATTTCTCACCGGCGGTGACCAAGCCTGATTCAAACTGCTCTTGAATCTCGGCTACTTCGTCTTCTGCCGCTTCGATAATATCTTTCTTCGCATCTGGAATGACCATGTCGTCGATACCAACCGATGCACCTGCCACCATTGCATAATGGAAACCGGTGTACATGATTTGGTCAGCAAAAATAACCGTGGTTTTCAAACCTAGGTTACGGTACGACATGTTTAACAGTCGACCAATTTGCTTTTTACCCATATCTTGGTTGATGACTTCGAATGACAAGCCTTCTGGCAAAATCAAACTTAAAATGGCACGGCCAACCGTGGTATCGAAAATTTTGGTCGATTCGCTACGCTCACCGTCCTCATCAATAACCACTTCATGCAAGCGTACTTTAACTCGCGCATGCAATTCAGCCACACCGCTACGGTAAGCTTTCTCAGCTTCCTTAGCGTCTTTAAATACCATGCCTTCGCCACGACCATTAATCTTGGCTCGCGTCATATAGTAAAGACCTAATACAACGTCCTGTGAAGGAACGATGATTGGGTCACCACTGGCAGGCGACAAAATGTTGTTGGTCGACATCATCAACGCGCGCGCTTCTAATTGCGCTTCGAGCGTTAATGGTACGTGGACCGCCATTTGGTCACCGTCGAAGTCGGCGTTGTAGGCCGCACACACCAATGGGTGCAATTGAATCGCTTTACCTTCAATCAACACTGGTTCAAACGCTTGGATACCCAAACGGTGAAGGGTTGGTGCACGGTTCAGTAACACTGGGTGCTCTTTAATGACTTCGTCAAGCACGTCCCAAACTTCTGGGATCTCGCGCTCTACCATTTTCTTGGCGGCTTTAATGGTGGTCGCTAGACCGCGTCCCTCAAGCTTGCCGTAGATGAATGGCTTGAATAATTCCAACGCCATTTTCTTCGGTAGACCACACTGGTGTAGGCGTAACTTAGGACCAACGGTAATCACCGAACGACCTGAGTAATCTACCCGTTTGCCCAACAAGTTCTGACGGAAACGACCTTGTTTACCTTTGATCATGTCAGCCAAAGATTTCAATGGACGCTTGTTCGAACCCGTAATCGCACGACCGCGACGACCGTTATCAAGTAACGCGTCGACTGCTTCTTGCAGCATCCGCTTTTCGTTACGCACGATAATGTCCGGCGCCGCTAAATCTAATAAGCGCTTCAAACGGTTGTTACGGTTAATTACACGACGATATAAATCGTTCAAGTCAGATGTCGCGAAACGGCCGCCATCAAGTGGAACTAACGGACGCAAATCCGGTGGTAACACTGGCAACACTTTCAAAATCATCCACTCTGGCTTGTTGCCAGAAGATTGGAATGACTCAAGCAATTTCAGACGCTTACTGATTTTCTTACGCTTGGTTTCAGAGTTGGTTTCAGGCAACTCTTCACGCATAACTTTAATGTCACCGTCGATGTCGATTTCTTTTAACAGGGCAAGAATCGCTTCCGCACCCATCTTAGCTTCGAACTCATCGCCGTGCTCTTCAAGCGCATCAAGGTATTCTTCTTCGGTCAAAATAGCGCCGCGCTCAAGCGAGGTCATACCCGCTTCAGTTACCACGTATGATTCGAAATACAATACCCGCTCGATATCACGCAAGGTCATATCTAACATTAAGCCAATCCGGCTTGGTAACGATTTTAAGAACCAAATGTGGGCAACTGGGCTCGCTAATTCAATGTGACCCATACGCTCACGACGTACTTTAGTGAGTGTCACTTCAACGCCACATTTCTCACAAATTACGCCACGGTGCTTCAAACGTTTGTACTTACCGCACAAACATTCGTAATCCTTCACCGGACCAAAGATACGCGCACAGAACAAGCCATCACGCTCAGGCTTGAAGGTACGGTAATTGATCGTTTCCGGCTTTTTCACTTCACCAAATGACCAGCTGCGGATCATGTCCGGCGACGCAAGTCCGATGCGAATCGCATCGAACTCTTCGGTCTGGTTCATCGGCTTTAAAAACTTTAATAAGTCTTTCACGATTTATCTCCTGGCAGTTCGCGTCCGGTGGTCACTCAGTCTTGGTCCAACTCAATGTTGATACCGAGCGAGCGAATTTCCTTCAATAGTACGTTGAAGGATTCCGGCATACCGGCTTCCATTTGCAAGTCGTTGTCGACGATGTTTTTGTACATCTTGGTACGACCGTTTACGTCGTCCGATTTCACCGTCAACATTTCTTGCAAGGTATAAGCAGCGCCGTATGCCTCCAGTGCCCACACTTCCATCTCACCGAAGCGCTGACCACCGAATTGTGCTTTACCACCTAATGGCTGCTGAGTTACCAAGCTGTATGAACCGGTTGAACGAGCATGCATCTTGTCGTCTACCAAGTGGTTCAATTTCAGCATGTACATGTAACCTACGGTCACGTCACGCTCAAAGCGCTCGCCCGTACGGCCATCAAACAAAGTGATCTGGCCAGACTCTGGCAGGTCACCTAATTTCAGCAAGGCCTTAATTTCAGCTTCACGGGCACCGTCAAATACTGGCGTTGCCGTAGGTAGACCGGCTTTTAGGTTGTGTGCCAAACGCATCACTTCCTCATCGCTAAAGTCTGCCATATCAACTTCTTGACGTGATTCGCCTAATTCATAAACTTGTTTCAAGAACTCGCGCATTTCAGCAACTTTCTGCTGTTGCTCAATCATCTTCTCAATCTTGCGACCAATACCACGTGCCGCCATCCCTAAGTGGGTTTCAAGAATCTGACCGATGTTCATCCGCGATGGTACACCCAACGGGTTCAATACCAAGTCAACCGGGTTACCTTCGGCATCATGCGGCATATCTTCAACTGGAACGATAGTTGAGATAACACCTTTGTTACCGTGGCGACCCGCTAACTTATCACCAGGCTGAATTGTACGGCGTACCGCTAAGTACACTTTTACAATTTTCAACACACCTGGAGCCAAGTCATCACCTTGGGTGATTTTGCGGCGCTTGTTCTCAAATTTATTATCAAAGTCTGCACGAATTTCTTCGTACTGCTGAGCAGTTTGCTCAAGTTGCTGTTGCGCAGCTTCTTTCTTCAAGTTTTGCGTCAGCCACTTCGAGCGCTCCATAGCTGCTAGTTTTGACTCATCAAAGCCATTCGCTAACAACAAGGTTTTCGCCCGTGCAAAGATACCTTCTTCAAGGATCTTAAACTCGTCCGTTAAATCTTTTTTCACCTTCGCGAGTTGCATTTCTTCAATCGCCACAGCGCGTTTGTCTTTCTCAACGCCGTCACGGGTGAATACTTGAACATCGATGACAGTACCGTTCACACCATTAGGTACGCGCAATGAGCTGTCTTTTACGTCCGATGCTTTCTCGCCGAAAATGGCACGCAAGAGTTTCTCTTCTGGGGTTAACTGAGTCTCACCTTTTGGCGTTACTTTACCAACTAGGATGTCACCACCAGTGACTTCTGCGCCCACATACACCACACCTGATTCATCAAGTTTGTTCAGTGCCGACTCGCCCACGTTCGGGATATCTGCGGTAATTTCTTCTGAACCTAACTTGGTATCACGCGCCACACAGTTCAATTCTTGAATGTGAATGGTGGTTAAGCGATCTTCTTGCACCACGCGCTCGGAAATCAAAATCGAATCTTCGAAGTTGTAACCATTCCATGGCATAAACGCCACGCGCATGTTTTGACCTAGCGCCAATTCACCTAAATCGGTGGATGGGCCATCGGCGAGTACATCGCCACGCATCACCGGCTCGCCAACATTAACGGTTGGCTTCTGGTTGATACAAGTGTTCTGGTTAGAACGCGTGTACTTGGTCAGGTTGTAGATGTCAATGCCGGCTTCGCCTGGCACCATCTCTTCTTCATTCACCTTCACCACGATGCGGCTAGCGTCAACATAAGAGACCACACCACCACGTTTACCGACCACAGTTACGCCTGAGTCAATCGCTACGGTGCGTTCAATACCAGTACCTACTAATGGCTTTTCAGCGCGTAAGGTCGGTACGGCTTGACGTTGCATGTTCGAACCCATCAAGGCCCGGTTAGCATCATCGTGTTCAAGGAACGGAATCAAGCTCGCCGCGATCGATACGATCTGCTGCGGTGCAACGTCCATATATTGCACTTGTTCCTTGGTCATTAATGTAAATTCGTTCTTGTGCCGGCACGGAACCAAATCGTCAACCAACTCGCCTTTATCGTTCAAGGTAACGTTAGCCTGCGCAATCACGTATTGACCTTCTTCGATCGCCGACAAATAGTCGACATCGTCAGTCACGGCGCCATTCTCGATCCGACGGTACGGGGTTTCTAAGAATCCGTATTCGTTAGTACGAGCAAAGGTCGACAAGCTGTTGATCAAACCAATGTTTGGACCTTCTGGGGTCTCAATTGGGCAGACACGGCCATAATGCGTTGGGTGTACGTCACGAACTTCAAAGCCCGCACGCTCACGGGTTAAACCACCCGGACCTAACGCAGAAATACGACGCTTGTGAGTAACTTCTGACAACGGGTTGTTCTGATCCATGAACTGCGACAACTGGCTTGAACCGAAGAACTCTTTCACCGCTGCACTGATTGGCTTAGCGTTGATTAAGTCTTGCGGCATGGTCGCGTCCAGATCGCCTAAACTTAAGCGCTCTTTAACGGCCCGTTCAACGCGCACTAAACCTACGCGGAACTGGTTTTCAGCCATTTCGCCCACTGACCGAATACGACGGTTACCAAGGTGGTCGATATCGTCCACTTCGTCTATACCGTTACGGATTTCAATCAGCTTTTTCATCACCGCGACAATGTCTTCTTTCGACAAAATGCCACTACCAGTCAAGTCATCACGACTTAACCGACGGTTGAATTTCATCCGTCCAACCGCTGATAAATCATAACGGTCTTCGCTGAAGAACAAGTTGTCGAACAAGCTTTCAGCCGCTTCTTTAGTAGGCGGCTCGCCCGGGCGCATCATGCGATAAATTTCAACTAATGCTTCTAGGCGATTAGTTGAACTGTCGATACGCAGGGTTTCGCTCATGTAAGGACCGTGATCAAGGTCGTTCACGAACAAGGTTTCAAATTTCTTAAAGCCAGCTTCACGTAACTTAGCCAACAATTCGAGGGTTAACTCGCTGTTCGCTTGGGCTACGACTTCGCCAGTTTTCTTCACCACATAATCTTTCGCCAACACCTTGCCAACGAGGTACTCAAGCGGTACTTCCATTTCAGCAACGTTCAGGTTTTCGATTTGTTTGATGTGGCGTGCAGTAATCCGACGACCTTTCTCAACGATGATTTCACCATCGTCAGTCTTAATGTCGAATTTTGCAGTTTCGCCACGCAACCGCTCAGGCACTAATTGCATGAACACTTTGTCGCGACGAATTTCGAAATAGGTCGTGTCGAAGAACATCTCAAGGATTTCTTCGGTGCCAAAGTCTAATGCACGTAAAATGATAGATGCAGGCAACTTACGACGACGGTCGATACGTACGAATACGTTATCTTTCGGGTCGAATTCGAAATCCAACCAAGAACCGCGGTAAGGAATAACACGCGCATTATAAAGCACTTTACCCGATGAGTGGGTTTTGCCTTTGTCGTGATCAAAGAACACGCCAGGCGAACGGTGTAACTGAGACACGATTACGCGCTCGGTACCGTTGATTACGAAAGTACCATTGTCAGTCATCAATGGGATTTCGCCCATGTAGACTTCCTGCTCTTTAATATCCTTCACGGTTCCAGCCGCAGCTTCTTTATCGTAAAGGACTAAACGCAGCTTCACGCGCAACGGCGCTGAATAGGTAACACCGCGAATTTGACATTCATTCACGTCAAACGCCGGTTCACCTAAGTGATAGCTCACGTACTGCAATTCCGCGTTGCCAGAATAACTCGCAATCGGAAATACCGAACGGAACGCAGCTTCCAGACCATTATTACCTTCTGGATCTGCATCAATGAATTTTTTAAATGAGTCGAGTTGAATCGACAACAGGTAAGGGACTTCTAAGACGTGGGGACGCTTACCAAAGTCCTTGCGAATACGTTTTTTCTCAGAGTAGGAGTACGCCATGGGGTTCCTCAGCTAGCTGATTGATGACCCTAACCACCAGGTTTGATGGTTAATAACAGATGTAGCTAATATCTGTTGTTCCCGTTTTTGTCACCGCGAGCATGCACCCCAACTACGGGCAAAAATGATACATGCTTAACAGCGCAAAAAGGCTGGCGACCCAAAAGTCACCAGCCCTCGGCCTATGCGGCCATTTTTTTTGCAAGCGTTCGCTTACTTAACTTCAACTTCCGCGCCAGCTTCTTCAAGCTCTTTTTTCAGCGCTTCGGCGTCAGCTTTCGCGATGCCTTCTTTCACAGCTACTGGAGCTGATTCAACCAATTCTTTCGCTTCTTTCAAGCCAAGACCAGTTGCTGCACGTACTGCTTTGATAGCAGATACTTTGTTAGCGCCAGCGGCTTTCAAGATAACGTCGAATTCAGTTTTTTCTTCAACAGCTGCGGCTGCGGCTGCTGGAGCTGCTACTGCAACAGATGCTGATGCGTCAACGCCGAATTTTTCTTCAGCGGCTTCGATCAACTCAACCAATTCCATCACTGGCATTTCAGCGATTGCGTTCAAAATGTCTTCTTTAGTAAGAGCCATAACTCAAAACTCCTGGGGTTATAAATAAAAATTTGGTTAAAAAACCGTCTCTATTTAGCGTCTTTAATTGCCGCCAACACACGCACAAATTTAGTAGGAACTTCGTTGATAGTGCGAACGAACTTACTAACAGGCGCTTTGAAGGTGGCCAGCAATTTCGCCAATGCTTCGTCGCGAGTCGGAAGTGATGCTACTGCATCAAGCTTATCTGCGCCCATCAAACCGTTACCGATTGACAGAGCAGTTACTTTCAGGTGTTTGTTATCTTTAGAGAAATCTTTGAACAAACGCGCGGCACCGCCTGGCGCATCCAAAGAGAATCCATAAAGCAAAGGACCTTTAAGTGCAGCGTCCATATCGCCGAACTGCGTATCAGCTAATGCGCGTTTCGCTAAAGTGTTACGAATAACCTGTACGTGAACACCTTGCTCGCGAGCAAGCTTACGCAGCGCCGTCATGTGCGCTACTTCCATTCCGCGATACTCAGCAACAGCGACGGATAGAGCCTTTGAAGCCACTTCGTTAACTTCTTTAACGATGGCTTTTTTTGCTACTAAACCTAGTGCCACTGATATCACCTCTTCATTTGAAGTCTTTCGACTTCGTCGTTACAAAATGGCCGCCGAACAGCACGACCGTTTGTTACGGTGAATCGCTTACCCAGAGAGTCTGAGTCGGATATCACCATCTGCGCAGGAAATTAAGTGTCGCTTTGCCGACGTAGGCCTCGCGATACACCTGCGGTCTTGGACGGGAGCCACTTCACTTTTTCTGAAAGTGGCAGCTCCAACCCACAAACCTTTGAAAATCGGATAAAAATTATACGCCCTTTCTATCCAACCGCAACCTTTAATAGGTCACGCTAAACTTCTTTAGCTTGCCGCGATTAAACTGCAGCAATAGTGCTCTGGTCGATTGCAACGCCTGCGCCCATCGTGGTCGACAAGCTAACGCGTTTGATGAACTGACCTTTCGCAGAAGCTGGCTTGGCTTTTTTCAAAGCTGCCAATAATGCTTCTAAGTTTTCTTGCAACTGCTGGTTTTCAAAGCTTACTTTGCCGATAGTTGCATGAATGATACCGGCTTTGTCGTTACGATAACGAACCTGACCAGACTTAGCGTTAGTTACCGCTGTCGCCACGTCAGGGGTTACGGTACCAGTTTTCGGGTTTGGCATTAAACCACGTGGGCCTAACACTTGACCTAACTGACCAACAACGCGCATTGCATCTGGAGAAGCAACGACAACGTCAAAGTCCATCATGCCTTTCTTCACTTGGTCAGCAAGATCTTCCATACCAACGAAGTCAGCACCAGCTGCTTTCGCTTTCTCAGCGTTAGCGCCAGAGGTAAACACCGCAACGCGAACGTCACGACCAGTACCATTTGGTAATACAGTTGCGCCACGAACGTTTTGATCTGATTTACGTGCATCGATGCCAAGATTGACAGCAACGTCTACGCTTTCAACAAATTTCGCAGTCGCTAATTCTTTCAACAACGTCAACGCTTCGTTGATGTCGTAATCGCGAGTTTGAACTTTCTCACGAATTAATTTTGCACGTTTTGTTAATTTAGCCATCTTATAAGCCCTCCACATTCAGGCCCATCGCACGCGCAGAACCTGCGATAGTGCGAACTGCTGCGTCTAAGTCAGCGGCGGTTAAGTCAGGCTCTTTCACTTTCGCAATTTCTTCTAATTGCGCACGCGTTACAGTGCCCACTTTTTCAGTGTTAGGACGACCTGAACCACTCTTAATGCCGGCAGCTTTCTTCAACAAGAAGGCGGCTGGAGGGGTTTTAGTGATGAAGGTGAATGAACGATCTTCGAACACCGTAATTTCAACTGGAACTGGCGCGCCTTTTTCAAGCTGATCAGTTGCCGCGTTGAACGCTTTACAGAATTCCATGATGTTCACACCGTGTTGACCCAACGCAGGACCAACCGGAGGTGACGGGTTCGCCGCACCAGCTGCTACTTGCAGCTTAATGATGGCATTGACTTTCTTCGCCATGATACTTCCTCTATTGAATGGGTGTAACGCCTCGCAAGCTCTAAAAAGCTGAGGAAAACTTGCTCAAACGGCTCCCCTAGGTAAAAAAGGACGCGAATTGTAGACCAATTCTTGTCCAAGATCAATACAGCCTAGCCTTTTTCGACTTGACTAAATTCTAACTCTACTGGTGTTGCGCGACCGAAAATGGAGACCGATACCGTCACGCGGCTTTTATCGTAATCAACACTTTCTACGGTGCCGTTAAAGTCAGCAAACGGACCATCGTTAACCCGCACCACTTCGCCCGGTTCAAACATTGTTTTCGGCCGTGGCTTATCGACTGATTCATTCAGACGATTCAAAATAGTGTCAGCTTCACGCTGTGAAATGGGTGCTGGACGTTCAGCAGTTCCGCCAATGAATCCTAACACTCGTGGAATGCTCTTCACTAAGTGCCAGCTTTCTTCGTCCATCGCCATCTCAACTAAAACATAGCCTGGGAAGAACTTGCGCTCGCTTTTGCGGCGTTGGCCAGCACGCATTTCAACGACTTCTTCGGTAGGTACTAATACTTCACCGAACTTGTCTTCCATACCATGCATTTTGATGTACTCACGCAACGATTGCGCGACCCGGCCTTCGTAGCCAGAAAATGCTTGCACGACGTACCAGCGTTTTTTCAATTCGCTCATTGTTTAAAACTCCAGTCCGGTGAGAAAACCAACGATGCGGACTAAAATAGCGTCCATGCCCCACAGTAACAACGCAATAATTGCGGTAGCAACCGCAATAATCAGCGTGGTTTGGGTTGCTTCTTGCCGAGTCGGCCACACCACTTTGCGTACTTCGGTGCGGCTCTCTTTGGCGAAGGTTAAAAATTGACGACCTTTACCGGTTACGGCGGCAACACCGGCGGCAACAGCCACCAACACGACTACGCCAATCGCACGATATAAGATGGAAACTTGCTCGCCATAGTAGTAGTTGCCAACCACTGCGGCTGCCAATAAAGCAACAACGATCAGCCATTTTAGGCCATCGAGTGAGCTGGTTTGCGTTTCAGTTTGTGCACTCATTCTTTCCAATCCTGCGGTTTACGTTAGTGGCTAGCGCTTGCGAATTCTGGCAGGGGTGGAGGGATTCGAACCCCCAACCGTCGGTTTTGGAGACCGCTGTTCTACCAATTGGAACTACACCCCTGCAATGCTTCTAACTCAAAGATTCCAACACTGAAAACCACATGAATGTAAGTTCGGGAGGTAACGGTGATGGAATGGACGCCGTATTATACCGATTGCGCTTGTTGATGCAATAGCAGCGTGGCGTGGAAGTGTGATTGCTAAGCCACAAAAAAGGCTCCCGTGGGAGCCTTTTTCAATCGTTAGCTAAGTCAAACTTAGTCTAAGATTTTTGATACTACGCCTGCACCTACGGTACGGCCACCTTC
>CAMPHF010000016.1 GCA_946885915.1 uncultured Idiomarina sp. | reverse complement strand
CCTCGAACGTGGGGCGCATTTTAGACGTTTAACTTGCGCCGTCAAGCGCCTTTTTATCATTTCTAGGTGTTTTTTTGCTGACTGCTTAATTGTTGGTCAACCTGCATTAAAATAGGCCTGAGATGTTAACTTTACTAACAAAAAAGCCCACCGAAGTGGGCTTAAAGGCTTTTTAAGGAAAGAAGTAGCTGTTAGTTATTCTTACCGCCTTTACCGCCACCTTTACCGCCGCCATTGCCAGGCGTAGTACCACCCGTGTCGCCACCAGTATCGCCACCGGTGTCGCCGCCCGTGCTACCACCACAACCATTGGCCGCTAAATAATCAACCGCTGTTTTCGCCTGCACTAAGCCATGGCCATAAGCATTGTCACGACCAGCAGTACCCAAATCTTTCGCAGTTGCTGCTAACGCTGAACGGATCTCGGTATTAGTACAAGTCGGGAATTGGCTCCAAACGAGGGCAGCAACGCCGACTACGTGAGGTGTCGCCATTGAAGTGCCATCAAAGAAGGCCCAGTCGCTCACTTCTACCGCAACAGTCGCACTTGCGCCTACTTGCGCTAATAGTGCCGCGCCATCAGTATCACTTACGCCAACCGATGGAATACTAGTCGCAACTTCACCTAGCGTACCCAATAACGGACCTGCTTCATTGTTATAAACAACAGCGCCAGTGCCACCACCTGCTTCACAGGCTTGCACCTTCTCAGCAAAACTTACACCACCGCGCTCGATTAAACAGATGTTTCCTTGTGCTCCTTGGCAGGTTGAGTCACCAAGACCGCAATCCACTACCGAACCAGTAGCAGCTGCAAACGGCGTTCCATCCATTGCTAACGCGTCATAAGCAATACCTGCAACGGTTAACCCAGTGCGCTCTCCAGTTCCGCGAGGAACTGATGACAACACTGACACGCCCGGCCCGGCAAGTTCTACTTGTGCAGTTTGTTGAGAGAAACTTGCTACCACTTCATTCGCATCAATGGCGGCCACAGATACCACAGAATCATAAGATGCAGGGTAAGAATCACGCGTGTTACCGTCATTACCCGCTGCGGCAATGCTTAACACGCCTTGACTATTCAATTGAGCAAAAGCTCGATCTTCAGTGCGATTGGCACGTGAGCCACCCAAGCTCATGTTAATCACATCCGCACCATAGCTAGCACATTCGTCAGCCGCGGCAACTAAAGATGATGAATAACTCCAGCCATCTGCACCAAACACTTTCACGATATGTAGATTGATATTGCCGTTAGGTAATACACCGACAACACCTTCACCATTGGCAAGGGCCGCGATAGTACCGGCCACGTGAGTGCCGTGCCCGTTCTCGTCGGTATACCAATTACCAGAGCCGCTATCAAATTCGCCAGTTACGCCGCTGGTCTGTAAGTCGGGATGGCCTAAATCATAACCTGAATCGATAATACAAACGGTGCGGTTACCGGCAGCACCATCAGTGACCTGATCTGCTTGCACCATACTAATACCGTATGGCTTACCCGGTTCAAATTCAGTGCTCATTAAATAACGCGGTGTATCTTCCTCTACATAAAGGACATTAGGGTTATTCTGTAGACCTTTCAGTGCCTGCGCAGGAACTGACACAGCGACTGCATCAAAGTTGGCTAAATCAACGTGTTTCTCACCACCTACAGCTCGCACTGCACGCTCTACTTGCGCTGCAGAACCAGGTTTAAAGCCAATAATGACGCGCTCTTTAGTTGCCGCTTGGGCAGCAAATGATGCGGCCGCAACAGCCAGGGCGATGGCACTTAATTGAAGTGAAGTTTTAAAAGACATGAATTGACCTTTTTTGTTGTTGTAATTATAGCTAGTACTCGACTGCTTCGATTTAGTTGGCCGAAGGAACTGCTTAATAATCAATCAGCAAAATATTTGTAACACAACTTTTGACATATTTGGAAACATTTACACAAACTTTTTTACATTTTAGTTGAGCACTAGGTGGTGGGGATAAGCTAGACCAATAAGGGCATTGGACTTTGGGGCGGAACCATCTACAATTGCGGCCCGCATGACAGGCGCGCATGCCTTTAACCGCAATACATTAGCTGACGAGTACCCTATGACACACGAAACCATTAACCCAGCGCAATATGACATTCAGCTAGATGAGAAAAAGCAGCGGTTAACGGCCAAGCTTGCGCCGTTTTTCGATAGCGGCACACCACCTTTGGATGTGTATGCCTCACCAAAGCTACACTATCGGATGCGCGCTGAATTTAGAGTGTGGCATGAAGGCGACGATCTCTACTACATCATGTTCGATCCTCAAACCCGTGAGAAAATTCGTATTGATACGTTTTTACCGGGTAGTCAGCTGCTCAATCGAGCAATGCACACACTTCGTCAACTCATTCTCGACCAGCCGCAACTCAGGCAAAAACTGTTTCAGGTTGATTTTCTTACCTCAGTGAGCAATGAAATCGTGATCAGCCTCCTTTACCATCGGCAGTTGGATGAAAAGTGGGAGGCTGCGGCCGAAGTTCTGCAACAACAACTCACCCAACAACTTGGGGTGGCGAAAGTTGGGATTATTGGTCGCGCACGCAAGCAAAAGAAAATCATGGGTGAGGATTTTGTTACCGAACGCTTAGTGATTGATGGTCGTCCGTACCTATTTACCCAGGTGGAAAATAGTTTTACCCAACCGAACGCGGCTATTAACGTGAGTATGCTGGAGTGGGCCCTGGCACAAACGGCGACTCTCGATAAGCGTTCAGATTTATTGGAGCTTTATTGTGGCAACGGCAATTTTAGCTTGCCGCTTGCACAGAATTTTCGACGCGTGTTGGCAACCGAAATAAGCAAAGTTTCCGTTCATTCAGCGCGCGATAATATTCGCCTTAATCAGATTGATAACGTAACCATGCTGCGCATGTCTGCCGAAGAGTTTAGTGCGGTGATGCGGAACGAGCTTAAATCACAACGCGCCGATGAAGCGGACGTCAGTTCGTTTAACTGTAAAACGGTATTGGTAGATCCACCCCGTGCGGGTTTGGATGACGCAACCGTGAAGATGGTGCAGCAATATGATCAGATTTTATATATATCCTGCAACCCGGACACTTTAGTCGATAATTTAGCGGTGTTGAGCCAAACTCATAGGTTAGCGCGGGCAGCTCTGTTCGACCAATTCCCGTACACTGAACATATGGAAGCAGGCGTGTGGTTAGAGCGCCGCGGCGCGAGCGCGTAATAGCCGAAGGTTGACCCAGTGCGCAGCGATAATTAAGCCTGCACCGAACAAAATAATGACAGGTTCGCCCCACGCACCAAGCGCATCTTTTTGGAAGTAAATAAAGCCACCAGCCAGCAATAAGCCAATTGGATAAATGCGACTGTGTTGACGGGTACCGATACTGAGCGCGATAGACCCCAGCAAAATACTGGTTCCCAGAATGGTTCGTTCAAGGGTTTCGGCGCCAATAAAAGACAAGCCGATCAGCGATAGCATTGGCAAAATAACAGGCAATAGCAGGCAATGAATGGCGCATAAAGCGGTCACCCACATTCCAGCTTTGTCTAATGATTTTACGTCTTGCATGGCGTCACCCTATCAATCAAGTGATGTTATAATATAACAACATTTCCTTACTGACAAGTTACGCATAAATAAGATTTCGCGATCACGCGTTAGCGCTATTGAAGGTTTGCACGGCTTGAATGTGGTCTAAACCGAGTGCAAGTAACAGCAGCCTATCAATCCCCAATGCAACCCCCGCACAGGTTGGAAGCCCGGCCGCCAAGGCTTGCAACAATCGTTTATCGGCCGCCATGGGCACTAAATCATGCGCCTGTCGGGCCTGATTATCTTCGGCAAATCGGCGCGCCTGCTCGTCCGCATCAGTTAATTCAGCGAAGCCATTGGCAAGCTCAATACCACGGTAATACAGCTCAAACCGATTCGCGACCCGCGCATCCTCTGCATCCGCCCGCGCCAGAGCTGCCTGAGCAACCGGAAAATTGAACACTAAAGTAGGTGGGCCGTTGGCTAACTCTGGTTCAATCACCAATGCCATGGCTAGTTGCTGTAAGGTTGTAGGATTGGTTTCTTGGGCTGCAAGCTCAGCAACATGAGCTATTTCGCGCAGCCGATCGCGTAACTGTTTACCACTCACATCAGCAAGCGGGTCAACTTGTAAATACTGCTCGAACAGCGCTTGATAGCTTACTTGTTGGGCGGGCTGGCAATTCAACATAGCCTGCAAAAACTCATCGACCTCAGTCATGAGCTGCCTCATGTTATAGCCGATGCGATACCACTCCAACAGGGTAAACTCGGGATTATGATGCCGCCCACTCGGGTCATCCCTAAACACCCGGGCGAGTTGATAGATGTCACCCGAGCCCGCCGCTAATAGGCGCTTCATTGCATATTCAGGGGAGGTTTGCAGGTACTTTAGCGGCGGCAGCGATGATGCTGAATTAGCTTGCGTGGCACTGGGCGCAAACGCGCACCAATTATGTACATGTAAGTCTGAAACACCGTATTGGCTGAGCGCCGGCGTATCTACCTCGACCACATCTCGGTTTTGGAAAAATTGGCGGATGCGCTGCACCAACTGCGCGCGTTGCCGAAGTCGTTCGCGCACCAACTGAGGATTGGGTTCAGTTAACCCGAACGGCAACCAGCTGGTCTCACTCATTACTTCAACTGCTCAAGGTAGGTTTCGACTGCACTCGCCTCCTCGGCATAACCCAACTGGCGTATAAGTGCGAGTGTCTGGTTTTCATCTTCAACCAAATGCCGAACCGAGCGCCGTGGGATGTTGGCCATCATCTGATTCAGCATGTAGGTTTGCAAATGCGGTAGCGACACTATGTTAATGCTATGACTGAGCTCATGTTGCTCACACCAAAGCATTAAATCGTGCAGCGGTGGGATAACTTCGGGGCCACCTAGCTGCCAGCCCCGAATATCGGTAATGCGGATCCATGGGCTGTCAATAAGCGGTCCAGCCGCCTCCATAATGCCATCGCGATAGGTTTCCGCAAACCGACGGTTGATAGCGCCGGTTACGGTGATCCATAAAATCTGGCCAAAGGTTTGAACCTGAAAGCTACCTCGAGGACTTCCCACTCGTACCTCCGAGCGCGACATAGCCGCAGTTGACTAGTTACTTCTGTACGCGCGACACGTATTCGCCTGAACGCGTATCGACTTTGATCACTTCACCAATTTGCACGAAAAGTGGCACCCGAACAACTGCGCCAGTAGAAAGTGTAGCAGGCTTGCCACCCGTTCCGGCCGTATCACCTTTCAAACCAGGATCAGTTTCGGTAATTTCTAGCTCAACAAAGTTAGGCGGAGAAACCGCAATTGGATTGCCGTTCCATAATGTCAGCGTACAAATGTTTTGCTCGACCAACCACTTCACCGTGTCGCCAACTGCTTTCGCATCAGCGGCAAGCTGTTCAAACGAATCGTTATTCATGAAGTGCCAGAACTCGCCATCGTTGTACAAGTAGGCCATATCGATGTCCAGCACGTCCGCGCCTTCTACCGAATCACCAGACTTGAAGGTCTTCTCTACCACTTTGCCACTAATAAGTTTACGAATTTTGACCCGGTTGAATGCTTGGCCTTTGCCCGGCTTTACCATTTCGTTTTCTAAAATGTTGCACGGCTCACCATCTTGCATAATTTTTAAGCCGGCTTTGAATTCACTGGTACTGTAATTTGCCATAAAGTCCTCAAAAAAGTTCGTCAGAACTGCTGTCGGTACCAATAATAAACCAAACTTAGCCGATTTTCAGTTAAAATACGTGCTCGGATTCAACATAAGGTTAGTTTTAAATGACAGCGGCGTCACCAGCTCAATCGCTCGACATATCCATGCGTCCCGCTTGGCAGGCGGAGCTAGCCCGCGCGTTTAAAACGCCGTTAGAATTAGCCGAATATTTAGGCCTAGATCCAGAGCTAGTTGCCCAGCATCAAGCCGCCCGCGAGCTGTTCCCGATGTTAGTGCCGCGTCCGTTTGCCGATCTGATGAAGCCTGGCGACATAAACGACCCATTACTCCGACAAGTTTTACCACAGCAAGCTGAGTTTGAAGCAGCTACGGGCTTTATTACCGACCCGTTAGCCGAACACGACGCGGTGATTCCAGGCTTACTGCACAAGTACCCATCGCGGGTTTTGGTATTATTTAGAGGTGGTTGTGCGGTGAATTGTCGCTACTGTTTTCGCCGTCATTTTCCTTATGCCGACAACACTTTAGGCAAGTCACAGCGCCAACAAGTATTGGCTTATGTGCAAGCGCATCCCGAGTTGAACGAGGTTATTTTAAGTGGTGGCGACCCGCTCATGGCCAACGACTCTGCAATTATTGCGTTTGCTCAGGCGCTGGCAAACATTCCGCATGTAAAAAGACTGCGAATTCATAGCCGCTTACCCATTGTTATTCCGCAGCGTCTTGTGACTCAGCTGGCCAACGATCTCATCGCGACCGGCTTACAAATTATTTTGGTATTGCACGCTAACCATGCGCAAGAAATTAGTCCCGCATTAGTTGATGGCTTAAGCACCTGGCGCCAGGCAGGGGTTACACTACTAAACCAAAGTGTGTTGCTAAAAGGCGTCAATGATCATGCGGAAACGCTTGCCGTATTGAGTGAGCGTTTGTTTGCCGCTCAAGTACTACCCTATTACTTGCACGTGTTGGACAGGGTAGCAGGGGCGAGCCACTTTTTAGTTGAAGATGCCGAAGCGCTTCAGCTCATGCAACAATTACGCACACAGCTACCAGGCTTTTTAGTGCCGAAATTGGTACGTGAAGAAGCCGGCGAGTTGAGTAAAACACCGTTAGTATGAATACAGTAAATAGTAAGCACAATTTGAAGTCGTAAAGAGGTAGAAATGGATAAAATTAATGCGCAAATTCAGGTACAACTACAAGATATTTATCGGCAAGTTATCGATGCCGACCAGTATCTAGAGCAAATTCGTCAACAAGGTGGCGCTAAGTTTACCGAAGTATTTGCAACCGATAGCGTGTTCGACACCCAAAGCAACCGCTTTCAGCCTTATTTACAAGAGCTAACCGAACACTATGATGCGTGGCGTCAAACCCCTGCAGATGAAACAAAGCTGCAAGCGGTCATCGTCCGCATGCAGCTTATGTTAAGTACATTGGCGACCTTAAAGCAGGTTCGCCAGGCCGGCTAACCGAATTTTTTATCGGCAAGCGTGGTGCGAAACCATTGGTCTAGCATGTCGCGCTCATAGTACAAAAATGAACTGCGTTGGGTACGTGTGCCAGCAATGCGATCGAGGAAGCTCATATCCTTCACGTCGGCCGTACCAGACTCTACGACCTTGCCGTCACGATTGACGATGTCGTAGCTAAAGGACACCTTCGGAAAGTAAATATCATCAACAACCCGAATCCAGCCAGTTTGGCCAACACGGCCAAGCTGCGCATCGCCTGCCAAATCAATGTCTTTCACATCGATTTTCCATACATAACCTTCAGGTAAACTCGCCGCTAACTCATTAAAGTGCGCGGTTAAGTCAGTTTTGATGCGCTCATGAAACCGGCTTTTCATATTGTCCGCGGGATGCACATCAGAATACTTATCGAAATCTTCTAACCATTTTACTTCTGCCGTACCAGCATGTGCCATCGGCACAGCCAATAAAGCAGCCACTGTCCAAGCTAAACGACGCATAGTCACCTCCTTCGGTGGTTGCTACTACAGGTCGCATTCATTAAGACTGCTGCCCCATAGGTTCTGTAATTAGTATAGACCAATAGTTACTGACGGAAGTTCAGTTTTAGCGCCCTTATCCTGTTACGCCCGTTAACTGTGGTTAACCACAATCACGCATAAAAAAGGCGATGCAAATCTGCATCGCCTTTTTGAGGTACTTGTTTCCAAGACCCAGGGCTGGCTTACATCATGCCGCCCATGCCACCCATACCGCTCATATCAGGAGCAGCTGGCTCGTCTTTTGGTAACTCTGCTACCATCGCTTCGGTGGTAATCATCAGAGCTGCAATTGACGCGGCAAACTGTAAGGCTGAACGCGTTACTTTGGTTGGGTCCAAAATACCCATCTCTAACATGTCGCCGTAAACGTCCTGACCTGCGTTGTAACCGTAGTTACCTTCGCCCTTCTTCACGTTGTTAGCAACCACTGAGGCTTCCGCGCCAGCGTTGGTAGAGATTTGACGTAATGGTGATTCCATTGCACGTAATGCAAGCTTGATACCTACGTTCTGGTCTTCGTTGTCGCCACGTAAGTCAGCTAACTTGCTTGCTGCACGAACGAGCGCCACACCACCACCAGGTACAACACCTTCTTCAACCGCTGCACGAGTTGCGTGCAAGGCATCTTCAACGCGCGCTTTCTTCTCTTTCATTTCAACTTCAGTGGCTGCGCCAACTTTAATAACGGCTACACCGCCAGCAAGTTTAGCCAACCGCTCTTGCAGTTTTTCACGGTCGTAATCTGAAGATGTCTCTTCGATTTGCTGACGGATTTGCGCCACGCGACCTTTGATCGCTTCTTGGTCACCGTTGCCGTCTACCACAGTGGTGTTGTCTTTGTTGATCACCACACGCTTAGCAGTACCTAAGTCTTCTAATGAAGCTTTTTCCAGCTCCATGCCGATTTCTTCTGAAATCACTGTACCACCGGTAAGTGCGGCAATATCTTGCAACATGGCTTTACGACGGTCACCGAAGCCAGGCGCTTTCACCGCAGCTACTTTCACGATGCCACGCATGTTGTTCACCACTAAAGTAGCTAAGGCTTCGCCTTCTACATCTTCAGCAATAATCAACAATGGCTTACCAGACTTGGCCACGCCTTCTAATACTGGGAGCAATTCACGAATGTTTGATACTTTCTTGTCAACCAACAAGATGAACGGGCTTTCTAGCTCAACCGTGCCGTTTTCTTGATTGTTGATGAAATATGGTGACAAGTAACCGCGGTCAAACTGCATACCTTCAACCACTTCTAACTCGTCTTGCAGGCCTTGGCCTTCCTCAACGGTGATAACGCCCTCTTTGCCTACTTTTTCCATCGCATTGGCAATGATTTCACCAATGGTGCTGTCCGAGTTAGCAGAAATTGTACCTACTTGGGCAATGGCTTTGCTGTTATCGCAAGGCTGAGAAATTTTCTTCAGCTCTTCAACCGCCCCAATTACGGCCTTGTCGATACCACGTTTCAGATCCATTGGGTTCATACCCGCAGCAACAGCTTTCAAGCCTTCGTTAACGATGCTTTGCGCTAATACAGTTGCGGTGGTAGTACCGTCGCCGGCTTCGTCATTGGCTTTAGAAGCAACTTCTTTCACCATTTGCGCGCCCATGTTCTCGAACTTGTCTTCAAGCTCGATTTCTTTCGCGACTGACACGCCGTCTTTGGTGATGATCGGTGCACCAAATGACTTCTCAAGTACCACGTTGCGGCCCTTAGGACCTAAGGTAACTTTTACTGCGTCAGCAAGCACGTTTACGCCTTTCAACATACGCTGACGTGCGCTATTACCAAATTTTACTTCTTTAGCTGCCATAACTTTAATTCTCCAAATTCTGTATCAGAAACCTAAGAACGATTGCTTAGCCTTCAACCACGGCTAAAATGTCAGATTCGCTCATGATGAGGTATTCTTCGCCGTCGATTTTTTCGGTTTTCACGCCATAGCCTTCGCTAAATAGCACTTTGTCGCCAACTTTAACGTCGAGCGCTTTCACGTCGCCGTTTTCTAAGATGCGGCCTTTGCCAACGGCAACGATTTCGCCGCGCGTTGATTTTTCAGCTGCAGAGCCAGTTAAGACGATGCCACCGGCTGATTTGCTTTCAGCTTCTGAGCGTTTGATGATCACACGATCATGTAAAGGACGAAGTTTCATGCTTGATAACTCCTAAACCAAGTTGGGTTGATGAACCACCGCGTAATAACACGGCCGTTAAAAAGATTGTGCATAGGAAATGGGGCGGAATTTCCTGAACACAAGGTGTGAGTGCAAATTTTTTTTCATTTTTTCCGTATACTGATAGCTATATTCAGGCGAAGGAGTGACTTACATGCAACAGACCGTCATGATGCTATCGAGTTTTGCGTCAGTCACAGATGCGAAGACAGTTGCCCGTGAACTTTTGCAGCGTGGTTTAGTCGGATGTGTCAGTTTGCTGCCGCAGGTGCTTTCACTTTATCATTGGCAGGATGAATTAGCGGAATCTTCGGAAGTGCTAGTGCTAATGAAAACCACAGCTGACTGTGCTGAAGCTCTAAAAGAAGCGCTATTGAGCTCACATCCGTATGACACGCCGGAATTATTGATTTGGAAAGCAACCGCAAGCGAACCTTACCAACAATGGTTGGAACAAGTGGTGAGCGGACAAGGTAACGATCCTAAGAACCAATAGAAGGTAGTACTACGTGAATAAGCAATGGTGGATGAAGTTGTGGGTGGTCGTTGCTATCTCTCTAGCCGGCCTAACGAGCCCCACGGCGCAAGCTCAATTTAACTCTGATGCGCCAGCCTTTGGCCAAGCCGACCCCTTTGCCCAACCCGATTTTTTGCCGGTCACCGAAGCGTTTCGGTTCGATTTTCGCGAGCGCGGGAATACGCTCACTATTCGTTTTGATATTACCGACGACTACTACCTTTATCAGCATCGCTTTAAATTTGAACCGGAATCCTTACTTGCAGAAGCTGTCACACTTCCACCTGGGGTGGACCACTATGACGAGTTCTTCGGTAACTCGGTGGTGTATCGCGGTCAGGTTGAAGTCTCTATTCCGCTAGTTTCTGAGCGCGCCGGACAACAACTGACTATTCATTACCAAGGCTGCGCAGATGCCGGGCTTTGCTACCCGCCCGAAACTCACAACATCAGCTTTGCTGGCGGCGCAGCATCTGCCTCAGTCGCCACTCCAGATACTTTTAACCAAGTACAAGCAGCCAGCCAGCAGCTTACTAATCCGTTTGTGGCACAGTTGCAGCAACAAGCGCTGCCGCTCACCCTACTGATATTTTTAGCGCTTGGTATTGGACTTGCCTTCACGCCATGTGTGTTTCCGATGTACCCGATTATTTCTACCATTATTATGGGGCAACAACGCCAAGCCAGCGATGGCCGCCTGCGTTGGCCGCGGGCTTTTGCATTAGCGGCAAGCTATGTATTGGGTATGGCTATTACCTACACCTTATTGGGCATTGTGGTAGCGCTTGCTGGCCTGCAGTATCAAGCAGCGCTGCAGCATCCGTTTATTCTGGCTCTATTGGCACTGGTGTTTGTGCTGTTTGCCGGCAGTTTATTTGGTTGGTACGACTTACGCTTGCCAAGCGGTTTGCAGCAACGCATTGATGCCCTCGCGAATCGTCAACAAGGCGGAGCATTAGGCGGTGTCATGGTGATGGGGGCATTATCCGGATTAGTCGTATCGCCCTGCACCACCGCGCCGTTGTCAGGCATTTTATTATTCATCGCACAATCAGGCGATGTGGCTTTAGGTGGCCTCGCACTCTTTACCCTAAGCATAGGCATGGGCATTCCACTTATTATTGTTGCTATCGGTGGCGGTCGCTGGCTGCCGCAAAGTGGCCCTTGGCTTAATACGGTAAAGCACATTTTTGCCTGGTTACTGATTGCGGTCGCAGTGTTCATGGTCGAACGGCTGGTAAGCGTGCAGCTGGGTAGTTATCTGTGGTTGGCTTATTTTATCGTCGCTGGGGTCATGCTACTGCATGTGCTGTTGCAGCAGTTGCGGGGCTGGCGTGCAACGCTTGGCGCCTGCATTATTTTTATCGGCATTGCCGCTGGTTTTGCATGGCAACTCCCATGGTTGATCAATTCGCAACAGCATGCGCCACTGCAAACCGTCAGTACCACTGCGGTGGCTACCGAAGTGCAACAAGCCAACAGCTGGACTATGGTCGATTTATACGCTGATTGGTGCGTTGCCTGTAAAGAATTCGAGCGCTACACCTTCACCGATACCCAGGTTCAACAGCTGCTACAAACTGGGCAAGCGCTGCAAGTAGATTTAACCGACAACACTCCCGCAAACCGGCAATTTATGCAGGACTATCAGGTGCTTGGTTTGCCGAGCATCTTGTTCTTCGATGCTAA
This sequence comes from uncultured Idiomarina sp., assembly GCA_946885915.1. Next base: position 11,355 of record CAMPHF010000016.1, on the reverse strand, counting down.
CGGCAATGAACTGACCGGGTTGCGGGTGACGGGCTTTATGAACGCCGAGGAATTTGCAGCGCATTTACGCCAAGTAGCGCAAGCCGCAGGTACCAAAGCCGCGCCCACCCCTGCGCTGGTTGTCACCGACTAACGCGCAATTGTGTCGACAATTGCGCTGATAAGACCAGTATTTTGCTGCGTTATGGTCAATTATGCCTATAATGGCTTTCATTCATTAAAATTCGAGCGCGTTTGTCACAAAAAGTCGAGAATCTATTCTGCTTTTTGATTATCCTGCTCACTTCTATGCTTTTTCACGAATTTTAACGGCAAAATACAGATATATATGACAACAGCAAACGCTATGATTGGCTCAGTATTAGTTTTACACGGTCCAAATTTGAACCTCCTGGGCCAGCGTGAACCTGAGTTATATGGTTCCGACACCCTAATTGCATTAAATAATCGCTTACAACAACATGCAGCCAGCTTAAATTTTGCGCTGCAATGCAAACAATCGAATCATGAAGGTCAGTTGATTGATTGGGTACAGCAGGCCCAAGCGGATGAAGTCGACTTTATTATTATCAATGCCGGCGCTTACACTCATACTAGCCTTGCTTTACGTGACGCCTTAATTGGCGTGGCAATTCCCTTTGTTGAGGTGCACTTAACCAACGTGCATGCGCGTGAAGACTTCCGCCAACATTCTTATTTAGCCGACCGCGCGCAAGGCGTTATTTGCGGGTTTGGCGCACACAGTTACATATTTGCGCTGCAAGCAGCAGCTCAACACTTACAAACATCATCTCCACAATAACTAAATTTAACCCTGGGGTATTAAACGATCATGGATATTCGCAAAATCAAGAAACTGATTGAATTAGTAGAGGAATCGGGGATCGCTGAACTCGAAATCACTGAAGGTGAAGAGTCAGTTCGTATTCACCGTGGCGGTAGTGCGCAAGCGATGACTTACCAAGCCATGCCAATGATGCAACAGCCGATGATGCAACAAGCGCCACAAGCAAGCGCGCCAGCAGCAGAAGCACCTGCCCCGGCAGCTAAAGAAATCAGTGGTCATGTCGTGAAGTCACCAATGGTTGGTACTTTCTATGCAGCACCAGCGCCTGGCGCTAAAGATTTTGTCAGCGTGGGCCAACGGGTAAACGTGGGTGACACACTGTGCATCGTAGAAGCCATGAAAATGATGAACCAAATTGAGTCGGATAAAGCCGGCGTAGTGCGCGAAATCTTGGTTGAAAACGGCGAACCTGTTGAGTTCGATCAACCATTGTTCATCGTTGAGTAAGCGGCAACCGACAGGATAACGTCATGTTAAAAAAGGTGGTTATAGCCAATCGAGGCGAAATTGCACTGCGTGTATTACGCGCTTGCAAAGAGCTTGGCATTGAAACCGTTGCGGTTCACTCCACAGTCGATCGCAACCTCAAGCACGTATTGTTGGCAGACGAGTCAATTTGTATTGGCAATGCGCCAGCGACCGACAGTTACCTTAATATTCCGCGCATTATTAGTGCGGCGGAAATTACCGACGCCCAGGCGATTCACCCTGGCTACGGATTTCTTGCAGAAAATGCCGATTTTGCCGAACAAGTTGAGCAATCAGGGTTTGTTTTTGTCGGCCCAACGGCAGACGTCATTCGCTTAATGGGGGACAAAGTCTCCGCCATTAGAGCCATGAAGGAAGCAGGAGTGCCATGTGTACCCGGTTCTGATGGCCCACTTGGCGATGATGATCAGCAAAATATCGAGATTGCTCGCCGTATTGGTTATCCGATTATTGTCAAAGCTGCTGGCGGCGGTGGTGGTCGTGGCATGCGGGTAGTGCGCGAAGAAGGCGAACTATTACGTGCGATCACAACTACCCAAGCAGAAGCTGGTGCGGCCTTTGGCAACCCGGTGGTATACATGGAAAAGTTCCTCGAGAACCCGCGCCATGTTGAAGTGCAAGTGCTAGCCGATGGTCAAGGAAATGCAATTCACTTGGGTGAGCGCGACTGTTCAATGCAACGCCGCCACCAAAAAGTGGTAGAAGAAGCGCCGGCGCCAGGTATTACTGAAGAACTACGGCAGTTTATCGGCAACCGTTGTGCGCAAGCTTGTATTGAGATTGGCTATCGCGGTGCCGGTACGTTCGAGTTCTTATATGAAAACGGTGAGTTTTATTTCATCGAAATGAACACCCGGATCCAAGTTGAGCACCCAGTGACCGAAATGGTGACCGGCATCGACTTGATTAAAGAACAACTGCGCATTGCTTCGGGTGAGAAGCTATCAATTAAGCAAGCCGATGTTCAAGTTCGTGGTCATGCCATTGAATGTCGTATCAATGCCGAAGATCCAAAAACCTTTATTCCATCGCCAGGTACGATTACCCGATTCCACCCACCCGGTGGCTTGGGCGTCCGGTGGGATTCTCACGTGTACGCCGATTATCGCGTACCACCTAACTATGACTCCATGATCGGTAAACTCATTACCTACGGAGAAACTCGTGAAGTGGCCATTGCAAGAATGCGTAATGCGTTGAGTGAAGTGATTATGGAAGGCATTAAAACCAATATTCCGCTACAAAAAGATATTATGGCGGATGAAAAATTCCAGCAAGGCGGCACTAATATTCACTATCTCGAGAAGAAACTCGGCATGGGCGGACATTAAGCCACTATGCCTTGGATTCAACTAACCGTTGCGGCGTCTGAACAACAGGCGCCGCAAGTTGGCGAGCTCATGTTCGAGCAAGGCGCGCAAGCCGTGACCTATCGTGACGCCAAAGACACCCCTATTTTTGAGCCGCCGCTTGGCGAGGTTCTGTATTGGCAGGAAACCTTAATTACTGGATTGTATGAGGCAGATTTTGATCTGCAACCAGTTCTCAAGGCGCTGCGCCAGGTACCTCCGTTCACCGAGCACCTTAGCTATAAAACCGATGCCCTTGAAGACAAAGATTGGGAGCGTGAATGGATGGACAACTTCCATCCTATTCGTTGTGGTGAGCGCTTATGGATTTGCCCAAGTTGGCGTGAGATACCAGATCCAAATGCGGTGAATGTGATGCTCGACCCAGGTATGGCATTTGGTACCGGCACTCACCCAACCACAGCGCTGTGTTTAAATTGGCTCGATCGCCACTCATTAAGCGCGGCTACCGTGGTTGATTTTGGCTGTGGCTCGGGCATCTTAGCTATTGCCGCATTGTTGCTTGGTGCCCAGCGGGCCATTGGTATTGATATCGACAAACAAGCCCTGCTTGCGACTCGTGATAATGCTGCGCGGAATGGGGTTGGTGAGCAGATCGAAGTTTACCTACCTACCAAGCAACCCGCGTTAGAAGCTGATGTGGTGCTTGCGAACGTACTTGCAGGCCCGCTACAAGAACTGGCGGAAGTCATTGGTAACTATGTCAAAGTTGGTGGCCAATTGGTGCTATCAGGTATTCTTGAACGCCAAATTGATGCCGTTCAAGCTGCCTATCAAGATCGATTCAGATTCGATGAACCTCGAATTCAGGGCGACTGGGTGATGCTTTCTGCAACCCGTTGTCAATAGGATTTTTTTCAAAAAAGGCTATTTTTGCTTAAATTATAGCCTTTCCTTTCTGCACCAAATTCCCTAAAATTTCCGACCCTTGAGTTGCACAGTTTTTAACCGATGCGGATTGGTCCTTACACCCTCAAAAACTCGCTAATATTAGCGCCAATGGCGGGCGTCACTGACCAACCTTTTCGGCAGTTGTGTCATGCTCATGGCGCTGGGCTCACAGTGTCAGAGATGCTGTCGAGTAATCCCCGGGTGTGGGAGTCGAAAAAGTCTCAGCAACGCATGGAATATGGTGATGAACCGGGAATTCGAGCCGTACAAATTGCCGGTTGTGAACCCCAGTTAATGGCTGCAGCGGCACAACACAATGTCGCCCAAGGCGCCCAAATTGTCGATATCAATATGGGTTGTCCAGCTAAGAAAGTGAATAAGAAAATGGCGGGTTCGGCCTTATTGCAATATCCCGAACTCGTTAAAGAGATTCTCGAGGCGGTGGTAAACGCCGTTGCCGTGCCGGTGACGTTAAAAATTCGCACCGGTTGGGATCCTGACCATCGTAATGGCGTGGCTATTGCGACTCTGGCCGAAGCGGTCGGTGTGCAATCGTTGGCCGTACATGGCAGAACCAGAGCATGCTTGTTTAAGGGTGAAGCCGAATTTGAAACGATTCGTCGCATTAAAGAGGCGGTATCGATTCCAGTAGTGGCTAACGGTGATATCACCACCCCTGAACGTGCCCACGAGGTCTTAAAGTATACGGGCGCCGATGCCATTATGATTGGCCGCGGCGCTCAGGGTAATCCGTGGTTGTTTCAGCAAATCCAGCATTACCTGGATACTGGTGAAACATTGCCGCCGCCACCATTAGCGGAGGTGGCAGCTACGGTGCTTCGCCATGTAAAAGCCTTACACGACTTTTACGGCGATTACACCGGCATCCGGATTGCCCGCAAACATGTGAGTTGGTATGTGCAAGCGCATCTGCCAACGAGCGATTTTCGTCGCCACTTTAATGCTCTCGAGGATGCCAGCGCGCAACTCGATGCATTGGCGGCACACTTTTCCAATAAAGATGAGAGATAGAGCGCACCTATGTTTGATCAAAACGTAAATCGTGACCAAGTGTCCCCACTAACTACTATTGGCAACAATGCACAACCAAAACCATTGCGTGACTCAGTTAAGCAAGCCATTCGGTCGTTTTTGCAAGCTTTAGAAGGCCAAGATCCAGAAGAGTTCTACGATTTGGTGTTGTCTGAAGTTGAGGCACCCTTGTTAGAAGAGGTCATGACTTACACGCGCGGTAATCAAACCCGTGCAGCGACCATGCTCGGTATCAACCGTGGTACGCTTCGTAAGAAGTTAAAAAAATACGGCATGAACTAGTATTCGTGCCCCCAAAAAAGAGCGCCTGGTGTGCTCTTTTTTCTTTTTTAATTACTGAGGAATGCCCCATGCAAGCTCGCCCAATTCGCCGCGCCCTACTGAGCGTTTCTGATAAAACTGGTATTGTTGATTTTGCTCAAGCCCTGCAACAACACGGGGTTGAATTACTATCCACTGGCGGCACTGCCAAGCTATTACGTGATGCGGGTTTAACCGTCATTGATGTATCTGAGCACACGGGTCACCCAGAAATCATGGCTGGCCGAGTGAAGACGCTACACCCCAAAGTACATGGCGGCATTCTAGCGCGCCGGGGTACCGACGAAGCGGTGATGGCCGAGCACGATATCGCCCCTATCGATTTAGTCGCTGTAAATTTATATCCATTTGCTGCCACGGTTGCCGATCCAAATTGCAGCTTGGCTGATGCGATTGAAAATATTGATATTGGTGGACCAACCATGGTGCGGGCTGCGGCGAAAAACCACGCCGATGTTACTATTGTCGTGAATGCTGGGGATTACGCCCAAGTGTTGCGCGAGATGCAAGCGAATGCCGGTTCGGTGCTACCAACCACTCGTTTTGACCTCGCGGTCAAAGCCTTCGAGCATACGGCCCAATATGACGGGATGATTGCCAACTATTTTGGTGCGCGCTTACAAGCCGATCAGCCAGTTGAGAAATTTCCACGCACGTTCAATCTACAATTGCAGCAAAAGCAAGTGTTGCGCTACGGCGAAAACGCCCATCAGCAAGCGGCCTTCTATGTAGAGTCGGCACCTAACGATGCCTCAGTTGCCACAGCAACCCAGTTACAAGGCAAAGCGTTATCGTACAACAACATAGCCGATACCGACGCTGCCCTAGAATGCGTTAAATCTTTTGCTGAGCCAGCTTGTGTCATTGTGAAGCATGCGAATCCATGTGGCGTAGCCATTGGCGAGTCTATTGCGGAGGCGTATCAGCGGGCGTTTAAAACCGACCCGACATCGGCATTTGGCGGCATTATCGCCTTCAACCAAGCGCTCGATGGCGCGACCGCACAGCAAATTATAGATCAGCAATTTGTGGAAGTTATTATTGCCCCGGAAGTGAGTGCCGAAGCACAACAGGTGCTCGCCGCGAAAGCCAACGTGCGGGTGCTTACCTGTGGTCAGTGGGCAAATTCACGCCCGGCAAGTCTCGATTACAAACGGGTGAATGGTGGTTTATTGGTGCAAGATAATGACCAAGGTGTGATTCACGCCGACGACCTCCAAGTCGTGACTGACGTGGCACCAAGTTCAGCACAGCTTGAAGATCTACTGTTCTGCTGGAAAGTTGCCAAATTTGTGAAATCGAACGCGATTGTATATGCCAAAGATGGCATGACGATTGGCGTGGGCGCGGGTCAAATGAGCCGGGTCTACTCAGCCAAAATTGCTGGCATCAAGGCGGCCGACGAAGGCCTTGAAGTGGCCGGTTCAGTAATGGCTTCCGATGCGTTCTTTCCGTTTCGCGATGGTATCGATGCGGCTGCCGCTGCTGGCATCAAGGCGATTATTCAGCCTGGTGGTTCAATTCGCGATCAAGAAATTATTGCCGCCGCGAATGAACACGGTATTGCCATGGTGTTTACCGGTATGCGCCACTTCCGTCACTAAAGTTGTGATCGCGCCGTGACCGAACACGTACTACACTGAGGCAATCGTCATCATTCAGCAAAGGATGTTTTTATGTCGTTTATTACTCAGCTAAAAGTAACCGGAATGAGTTGTGCACTCATTGCCGCAAGTTCGTTATTCACGGCGCAAGCTCACGACCATGGTGATGCGCTGCAAGCCGCTATCGATAATCCAACCCGCTCGGCGCAAAATAAAGCGCGCGATGCTTACCGGAACCCATACGACACGTTAAATTTTTTCGGGCTCGAGCCCAACATGACAGTGGTCGAAATTTGGCCAGGTGGCGGTTGGTACACTGAAATTCTAGCGCCGTACTTAGCCGCGGATGGCAAGCTTTATGCTGCGCACTTTCCGGCGAATACCGATCGCCAGTACTATCAACGTTCACGCACTGCGTTTGTTGAACGGGTCGCAACTGATGCGTTATTCGAGCAAATTGACGTCACCGAGTTTAGCCCTAGCGCGGATGCGCCGATTGCGCCAGCCGGCACTGCTGATATGGTGTTGACCTTCCGCAATTTGCATAACTGGTATATGCAGGGTGACAAAGACAACTTAACCAACGCCTTTAAAGCGTTCTATACCGCGCTTAAGCCGGGTGGCATTGTCGGTGTTGTCGATCATCGCTTACCAGAGTCACGTCCCGATGAAGATGCGAAAACCAGTGGTTACATGAAAGTAAGCTGGGCAATTGCCGCCGCTGAAGCCGCAGGCTTTGAATATGTCGGCGCAAGTGAAGTAAACGCTAATCCAAACGATAGCGCGGACCATCCACGCGGGGTTTGGACGCTACCACCTTCGTTAGCGCTCGGCGAAGAAAATAAAGAGAAATATCAAGCGATTGGCGAAAGCGACCGCTTCACACTGAAGTTTCGCAAGCCGCAATCGTAAGGGTTTAATGTCGAACAAAACGCCGGCTTCAGGCCGGCGTTATTGCACGTAAAAATGAGGTCGCATGAAAGTATTAGTGATTGGCGGCGGTGGCCGCGAGCACGCACTCGCGTGGAAAGCCGCACAAAGCCCACAAGTTGAAACTGTCTATGTTGCTCCGGGTAACGCCGGCACCGCGCAAGAGCCAAACTTGGAAAATGTTGCGATTGCCGCAGACGACGTGGGCGCGCTGCTCGAGTTTGCCAAAGCCGAAGCAATTGACCTCACCATTGTCGGTCCCGAAGCGCCACTAGTATTAGGCGTAGTAGACCAATTCCGGGCTGCTGGATTGGCAATTTTTGGTCCTACTCAAGCCGCTGCGCAGCTTGAAGGCTCAAAAGCTTTCAGTAAAGACTTTTTAGCACGTCACCAAATACCAACTGCGGCTTATGCCACTTTCACCGACGTGGAAGCTGCCAAGCATTATGTGCAACAACAAGGCACCCCAATTGTGATTAAAGCCGATGGTTTAGCGGCCGGCAAAGGGGTGATTATCGCCCAAACTCAAGCGGAAGCAGTCGCGGCAATAGAGGACATGCTGGCAGGCAATAAATTTGGCAGCGCCGGCAGCCGGGTGGTCATCGAAGAGTTTTTAGTGGGCGAAGAGGCCAGCTTTATTGTGATGGTAGATGGCCAAACCGCCTTACCCTTTGCTTCCTCGCAAGATCATAAAGCGCGCGACAATGGTGACAAAGGCCCAAATACGGGTGGCATGGGCGCTTACTCGCCAGCCCCAGTGGTCACGCCAACGGTTCATGATTGGGTGATGGAGCATGTGATTAAACCGACAGTTGCGGGCATGGCTGCTGAGGGCAATACCTACACCGGATTCTTGTACGCTGGATTAATGGTTGCACCCGATGGTACCGCTAAAGTGCTCGAGTTTAACTGTCGTTTTGGTGACCCAGAAACCCAACCTATTATGATGCGGCTGCAATCTGATCTGGTGAATTTATGCGAACTTGCGATTGCCGAGCAATTACATACCACCCAGATTGAATTTGATTCGCGGGCGGCGGTTGGCGTTGTGTTAGCCGCTGGCGGTTATCCAGATAGCTATCGCAAAGGTGAACTCATTCACGGTTTAGATGCAGACGATGGTCACACTACCAAGATTTTTCACGCTGGCACCGCCACCGCTAATGGCCAAGTCGTCACCAATGGCGGCCGAGTTTTGTGCTTAACCGCATTAGGCGACTCAGTGTCTGCCGCGCAACAACGCGCCTACCAATTAGCTGAGCAAGTAACTTTCGCGGACTGCTATTTACGCACCGACATCGGTCATCGAGCGATTGCGCGCGAGGCTGTCACAAAATAGTCATCAAACTGTCTTACACTCGGTGCCACTCAAAATGACGTGGCATCGGGCGTATCATGGTGGTTACCCAAGCAAGTAGCGAGCTGCAAACGCAGGCAGAAGCCCTGCGTGAACTTATTCAACAACAGGCGCTGTTCCCCCTCTTTCAACCGATCATTGATACCCTTAGCGGCGAATTGTTGGGCCATGAAGCATTGATCAGAGGGCCCCGATTACACCCATTAGAAATGCCCCGCGAATTGTTTCGCGTAGCACATAAAGCGCAACTATTATCCGAGCTAGAAATTGCCTGTCGGGCGGCGGCACTGCGCGACTTCGCGAAGTTTCGACCCAATTCATTATTGTTTATTAACGTAAATCCCAATGTTTTGCTCGAGCAAGATCATCCACGTGGATCGACGTTACAACTCGCCCAACAACTGCAGCTTGATCCGGCGCAAATCGTGATTGAATTGTCAGAGCAATATCCGATCGATCATCCTCAGCTCCTTAAAGAAGCCATTGAGCGCTATCGCCAAGCTGGCTTTTTAATTGCGATTGATGACTTAGGTGCAGGTTATTCAGGACTTAAGTTGTGGTCTGAATTACGTCCAGATTACGTCAAAATTGATCGTTATTTTATTGCTGATATTCATCGCGACCCAGTGAAACGAGAGTTTGTGCAATCTATTATTGCGCTTGCACGTGCAATGCAAGCACGGGTGATAGCAGAGGGCATCGAATCTGCTGGCGAGTTACGTCAATTACAACAGCTGGGGGTGTATTTATGTCAGGGGTATCACTTGGGACGACCAGCCGTGGCACCGATGCGCGCAGCGCGAGCAAACCAATTTAAAACCCAGCCTAGTCGCGCTAACGCGCAGTACGACACCATTGGTCAATTGCTAGAACAAGTACCCACCACCACGCCCACTACACCGGCATTAGAGGTGCTCGATTTATTTACCGCGGATGCTAACTTACTGACGTTACCTGTTGTCTCACAAGGGAGAACTTTCGGTGTGGTGCGTCGCGAAAGCCTGATGGAGTTATTTTCAGGCTCCTATGGCCGTGCGCTTTATGCGAATAAACCAGTCACCCATATTATGGATCAGCGGCCACTGGTGGTCGATGCGCAAACAACTCTAGAAGCCGTGTCTCAGTTTGTGACAGAAGACTTAGAAATTGATATTTCTCGGCATTTAATTATTACTCAGAATGGTGATTACGCAGGGGTGGCATCAGTGCGAAACTTACTACGCACCATTACCGACTTACGCATCCAAAATGCCCGCTATGCAAACCCGCTCACTCAATTACCTGGTAATGTGCCGATTTATCGAGAAGTAGACCAATGGTTACAGAGTGACAAACCATTTCGGGTCGCTTATTTTGACCTGAACAATTTCAAGCCATACAACGATGTCTATGGTTACGGTCAAGGTGATCGGATTCTGCAGTGGGTAGCCAATCTACTTACCGAAGAACTGGCAAGTCATGGGCACTTTATCGGTCATATCGGCGGTGATGATTTTGTCGCGCTGTTTGCGGATAACAGCGATTGGCGAGCACATTGTGACCAGCTCATCCGCCGCTTCGATAGCGAAATTCAACAGTTCTATACCGCAGCAGATTTAGCCCGAGGTGGGATTGATGCGCCAAGTCGAAATCAACAGATGGCCTTCTTTCCGCTGCTCGGCATCGCTGTTGGCGTGATCAAACCAGACCGAGATTTTTGTCACTCACATCATGATGTTGCAAGTTTGGCAAGCGTCGCCAAAAAAGAGGCAAAACAGTTCGAACGTAGCTATTGCCACGTAAGTAAACGGCGCCGCCCGGAGGCGGCACCGGCGGGTGATCAATCTTCTACAACGATATCATCATCCACTTCAACCGTACCTTCAAAGGCGTCATCCGTATAGCGACTACGGCCATACATGCTGCCTACTTTAGGGCGGTTAATGCGGGCTTGATACTTACTCCACGCCTTCTCAACTTGCGTCTCTGCGGCTTTTTCACCACGCGCTACTTGCAGCAATGATTGCTCTTCCGCAGATTGTGGTTCCACATCACCACTCATCAATGCGCTAATCAAGCTGCCATGCTTACTCAGCAACTCGGCTTCACGAATTGAGAAATCCCCCGAGCGGGCGAAACCATAAGGATAGTTTTTGAAGTCGTTAAACGCTTTTTTCAAGACGATTTCTCGTTCAACAGTTGCCATAGCGAGCCTTCCTCCAGACCAACAAAGACTACGACTGGATGTCGTGTATTTCTAAGCTGACGATATAGAGTTGATTTAGAGGCTTGTCAATGTTTTTCGGTAATTATTTTTTGCCGAGGTCATATTTCGGCGAAGGGAGATTGCACTGAAAGGAGATTTGGAGCGGGAAACGAGATTCGAACTCGCGACCCCAACCTTGGCAAGGTTGTGCTCTACCACTGAGCTATTCCCGCATTTTTTGGTTTGAGTTGTGATTGGAGCGGGAAACGAGATTCGAACTCGCGACCCCAACCTTGGCAAGGTTGTGC
>CAMPHF010000015.1 GCA_946885915.1 uncultured Idiomarina sp. | reverse complement strand
GCACGATACTATGATCCAGTGATTGGGCGGTTTTACTCGAATGATCCGGTTGGTTGGACGCCGAAAAATCCGGTGATGTCGTTTAACCGCTACTTGTACGTCAATAATAATCCATACAAATATACTGATCCCAATGGTGAATTCTTAGATGCCATTGTTGATATCGGTTTCATAGCATATGACCTTTACGACATAGCTACGAATGGTGTTAATGCAACGAACTCTGCATCATTGACCGCTAATGTAGCCGGGTTATTTATTCCCGGAGCTACAGGTCTTGGACTTGCAGCTAGAGCTGGTGATAAAGCTGTTGACACTATTTCAGTCACGTCACATCAAGCATTGAGGAAAGCCAAAAACGCAAATGGTATACCAAGAAGTGCTCAGCCGGATAAAACTATTAAGCCGGGAACTCCTGAAGGAAAAGCTATTGGTTTGGACTCGAGAAATGTTAAACAGTATGAGTATACTAATAGCTCTGGTCAGAAAATCAGTATTAGACAAGACAAAGCTGCCACATATGGGCAGGGAGGGAAAGGTGATCAACAGCCTCATTTTAATGCGGGAGAAGCTAAAGAAGGTAAACTAAGTCAACACCATTATTATGAGGATAAACGTTAATGAAAGAATTTACTGTTAACTCAAACACAGATGATTATCAATTTTATATGCGTGGTGCGTTGAACGAATCCGAGTTGATCAGATTGATTAGGTTGAGACCCGAAGATGATTATAACTCTGATCCTGATACAGACGAAAAAGCGGTCAATCTTTTAGCTGAATTTTTAGATGTTTCTAATCTTAAAGTATTATTTCTTTGGGCCTCAAGTAGTACTGAAAAATCAACTCCACTAAGATTTAAAAAGTTTTCATTAGCTTCAAAAAAAGCATTTCAAAATTACAAAATAGAATGTCATGAAGTGTTCTTAGGGTCAGGTAATTCAAGGCTTGTTAGTTCAGTGCTTTTAGGGGAGCACAATAAGAAAAAATTGCCGGTGGATGTCTTGCATAGTTCTATAGGATTATTTGTTATATCTGACCAGGAAAAATGTTTAGAGATTAGTGATAAGATAATTTCTAAAGAATATTCATCTAGCGCTTTTGATATTAGAGCGATTCTAAATTTGCCAAGTACTGGTATTGACTTTTGCTTGATGAGATATTTTCCTGCGGATAATGGGAGAGACGAGTCTATTTGTTTAATAGGAAAAAAGTATTCTATAGTGCTGCAGGAATCAACAAAAACCTTGTGTATTAGTGCTTTGAGATGTATGGGTAAAGCTAAATGAATTATGGGTGTTGTTGATTTATTAATAAAAACTTATAAACTTGAGTAATAGGTTAACCAATCCCGACGGGGTGTTTTTTATAATTATTACCATTTCAGCCGGCGAGAGAAGTGCATCTTTAAGATTAGATAATTAATTAAGTGATTTTGGAAAACTAACGCTATTAAGTTTATTGACTATCCTGAATTACCCGAGCTTCTAACGCCAAGCAACTACCGATAAGCCGAATTGTTGCCGACACCCAAACGCGGCTGGGGCAGCAATACAGCTATGATGCAAATCAAAATCTAACCGCTGCAATAGACCTTACCGATAGCCAGTTTAGCCTCGATAGCTTCAGCTACGATAGCCTCGACCGCCTAACAGGCGTAAGTGGTTGGTGGGGAACTGGTAGTTTTAATTACAATGCGCTTGGCAATATCACCAGCCAAACCCTTGGCGGTAAGCAGCTTAACTACCAATATGCGAGCAACAACCGACTTACCAGTGTTTCGGGTAGCGTAAACCGCAGTTTTAGCTACGACAGCGCCGGCAACGTGCTCAACAACGGTGCGCGAAGCTTTAGTTTTAATCAAAACAATCAGCTGCAGCAATCAGGCGAGTTTAGCTTCGCCTACGATGGCTATGGTCGGCGCACCAAGAAAGTTGGACCTAGCCAAACCCAATACAGCATTTATGATGCGAGCGGGGTGCTCCGCAGTACCTACAGTGCCAGTCATGGGTTTGTAGATTACTATTACCTTGGCAGCCAACTTATCGCCAAACATGCTGACCCCAATGCGCAACTGGATAGTCCCGGCTACACCGGTCACATCGAGGATGATGACCTTGAGCTAGTATATATGCAGGCACGATACTATGATCCAGTGATTGGGCGGTTTTACTCGAATGATCCGGTTGGGTTTGTGCCAAACAGTATGCATTCATTTAACCGATATACATACGCCAATAATAATCCTTATAAGTATACTGACCCAAATGGTGAGTGGGCTATTCAAGTTGGTGCTGGATTAATAGGATTTGCCATTGGTGCAATTTCCGAAGTTATAAGCAATGAAAATGCTACTTTTGGATCTCTAATGAAATCTGGCGGGGTTGGTGCTGCTGAGGCTGCGCATCAACAAAATCAGTGCAAAGATAATTCCTGTTAAGGCTAATATGAAAAAAGTAAGTATTTCTGGAGGAAGTTCAAAAAAAGCCAATAAGAAACGAGCTGTTATTGCATATAGTTGCTTGGTAATTGCTAGCTTGATTATTTATTTTCTTGGCGTTTTGGTCGTTAATTTTTATGGATTTGAACTTATGACCAAGATCAGAGATGTTGATTCTTACAAGGCTTTTTTAGTATTTGTAACTATGCTCCCAATAGTCGGATTAGTAATTTGGGGCACATTAAATCTAATAAACCTGAATTCAGATAATAACCGCAACACTCATGTAATGGGATAGGTCGGAGGGAGGTCAGCTACCCACATGTGGTAGTCTTACTTTTCGACCAAAAAAAGTGAGTTCCAACATGAGTTATCGGCAGCTGACCGAGGGACAACGATACCAGATTTCTGCGTTGCTCTCAGAAGAATTTTCACAACGAGAGATTGCAAGAAAGCTGAATATCGCGCCCTCGACCGTCCATCGAGAGTTGCGACGTAACAACAATTTGTGTGGGTCATATGACCCTCGAAAAGCTCAAGAGCGCACGCTAAAATGACGCTCCAAGCCAAAACCCAAAAGGGTTTGCGAGAATACTCGAAACGCTGTAGAGCTTATGCTCAAAATGGACTGGAGTCCGGAGCAGATATCAGCTATCTGTACTCGGATAGGTTATCCAGTCAGTCATGAGTGGATTTACAATTTTGTACTGGCTGATTTTTATGGCGGTGGTTGTTTATTTACGCACCTACGCCATCGGTTAAAACGCTATTAAAAACGATTGCATAAGCAACGTGGTCGCATCTTAGGCCGTCGCTCGATACACGTTAGACCTGCAATTATTGATGACCGGGAGCGCTATGGCGACTGGGAAATTGATACCGTCATCGGCAAGCGTGGATCCGGAGCTATCGTTACGCTTTTAGAGCGTAAAAGCCGCTTTTATCTTGTGAAAAAAGTCACGAGTAAACACGCAGATGCCGTTGCTGACGCGACTATAGCAATGCTTCAGCCTTTTAAGGTATTGGTTCACAGCATCACGGCCGACAACGGTTTAGAATTCGCAGACCATGAGCGAATTGTAGAAGAATTAGACACAGACGTTTATTTTGCTGATCCGTATGCTTCGTATCAGCGCGGCGCAAACGAAAATGCGAACGGCTTATTACGTCAATATGTACCAAAAGGTACTGATTTGCGTAATGTAACTAACGAGCTGATGGCTAAATATCAACAACGCTTGAATTTATGGCCCAGGAAAACTCTGGGATTTATTCAGCCAGACATAATTTTTAAAGAGCAATTGCAACAGGCTATGAGCGAGTGTTGCAGTTTTTAGTTGAATCTAGGTTTTTTGTATGGTAAGAATTCTGAATTATTGCAGCTTATGTCCTTAATATAATTATTTAATTTATTTTTCTCTACTTCGCTTAACACCTTAAAAGTGCCATTAGTTAAATTAAATAAAATATTATTTCCACCAGCCAATTCTTTAACTATTTCACCACTATCATTAGTCTCGATTAAGTAGAAGACATAATCCACAGCGAGAGATTTATCTTGGCTAAGTTGGAAGCCTTCTTCTAGAATATCTAAATACTCTTCGGGTATCGAATACCTATGTATTGAAAAATGCAAAGAATAAGTCTTACGCAAACGTTCTACAGTAGTTGGAAAAGGGCTATGAGACCAAAATCCATTATAAAACACTTCAACATTTTCAGCTTTGACGGTAGATGAATACAGTAAAAAAGTCAGTAAGATTAATCTAACCACAAATTTCTCCTCCCTCACTGTTCGCCCTACAGTTTGGAGCGCTAACATCCTGAGTTTTATAATTTATTTCGTTATGAATCGCTCTTTTTCCTTCACCTGTTTCGGCATTTATTAGATTTTCTTTCCGAATTGTCTCAGCGCCTTCAACCCTGCTCCCCATATTCATTCCACTCCATTTGTAAACATACCCTAGTTTGACAGGCCCCTAGCAACACTAGGGGCCCTTAATACTTACTCAGCCTGTTCAATCGCCTCTGTATGGGGCAGTTCATGAGCCGGTGCAGCAGTCGCGCCCTCTACTAAGAAGCTATCCATCCAGCGCATCATTCGCTGGGCATAATCAAGTTGCGCAGCGGCGCGACGGTTACCATGCCCTTCACCCGGATAAAGCACTAAACGCACTGGCGTTTCGCCTAAGGTTTTTAGGTACCGGTAAAGCTCCATCGATTGGCTCGGATGTACTCGCGTATCCTCTTTACCATGCAGAATTAGCGTTGGCGTGCGTGATTTAGGCGCATGGAAAATCGGGCTGCGCTCTAAGTACCATTGCCATTTTTCCCAAGGGTAGCTGCGAGCGTGCACGGCGTGCATTTCCTTGGCAATGTCGGTGGTGCCGAATTTCGATAAATTGTTGCTGATGCCGACAAACATCACACTGGCGGCCCAATGTTCGGTTTGTGCTGTGGCCCCCCAAGCCGAGGCGAAGCCACCATAAGAACCGCCGGTAATACCAGCGCGCTCGGCGTCAACAACACCTAGTTCCACTAAATGTTGTTTGGCATCTACTAAATCATCGAATTCCTTGCCTGCGTAATCATTCTGACCCAGCTTAGAAAATTCAACGCCACGGCCTGTACTGCCGCGATAGTTGGGGAAGAACAACGCGTAGCCGTTGGCGGCAGCGTATTTAACTGGGTTCGCGTAACGGTCTAACCAACCATTGCTATAATGCGCTTCAGGGCCACCGTGAACCACCATAATGAGTGGATAACGCTCACCAGCTTGATAGTTGGTGGGATAAACCAAAATACCCTCTAACTCCAAACCATCGCGTGCCTTGTAGCGAATGGTTTCCTGCGTCGGCTTAGTCACCTCGGCTAACCAAGGATTACTGTCAGTCAGGCGTTGTAGTTGGCCCCGCTCAAGTTTAAATAATTCATTAGGATGTGCTGCGGTGTTGGCGCGCACGGCAATGGCCTCAACCCCCGGTGTGGCGTCAATGGCAGTGGCAATCGCAACTCCTGGCTCAAGTAGCACTCGGGTTTCAAGCCATTGCATGGTAATGGCTTGAATTTCGCTGGCGGTACCGCGGTGGCCAAGCCAGATCAACTCTTCATTACCACGCCAGCTAATATCCTGCACATGGCCTTGATAATCTGGCAGCACTTCACGTTTGCTGAATTCTGCGCGGCCATCGTATACATACAAACGGCCATCGGCGGGGTCATTATAGTCGGCGGCACCGATTACTGCTAGGAAGCGCCCGTCCGGCGAGAACTCTGCTTTGCCTAGCTTGCCGACACTATCGAAGGTATGTACCACAGCGCCACTTGTGTCGCGTAGTTGATAGCTACTTGCCATGTAATTGTCATCAATTAACGGAGTAGGGGCAGCACGCACGAGTATTTGCTCATGTTGCGGGCGCCAAGCCACGCTCAAGATGTGTGCGTCAGTGGTTAATTGAGCGGGCGTCGGTGTGGCAAGTTTTAAATCAACGGTGAATAAATGATTGAATTGGTGTTGCTCTTCAAAGACTTCGGCTTTAAAACCATGTTTTTTGAGGGTGTCGGCGCTGGAGGGAGCTTTTTCGTGAGCAATAAAGGCTAACTTTTCACCGTTGGTCGACAAGCTGTATTGCAATATGTCGGTGTGATGATGAAACACGGCCTGGGCTTCGCCACCAGCTAATGCTATTCGATACAAGCCGCGAGTTTTGTCATCGCCGCGCTTGCTTAGGAAATACAAATAATCACCTGTCGCATCAAAGCTTACCTGACTAAAGTTGCTGTCGGTCCCTAAATAGGTGCGTGCTGCGGCATCGGCTTGGTTCAAGTCGCGCAGGTGCAAGCTCAGGTGCGCGCCGCCATCGACTTCAGCATAAGGGTTGCGCGGTGCATATTGGGAAAATGCGACCTGTTGCTTAGCACTTAACGCCATGCTCGTGACCGATTTGGTGGTCACGGTTTCCATTAAGGTCATCTCACGGGCGTCACTAAACGCCGACAAGCTCAGTAAGCTAAATCCTAGTAACCAGCGACTAAGCGGTATATTCATGGATATTTCCTCGACATTGGATTAGATTCTTGGCAGTTTAACAGCATTCGTGTGCTTCACAAAAATTCAACTTTGAATGGCTGTGGCCGCAAGCAGCGCCTTGGTGGCGGTATTTATAGGTAGTGTGATGATTGAGACAGGCAGTGTTTTAAATCAAGTTCTCGTTGGCGTGATATTGTGCGCCGCGTTAGCGCTGTTTGTCTGGGATAAGTGGCGCTACGACTTAGTTGCGATGGCAGCGTTGGTGGTGGCGGCAATACTAGGTTTGGTGCCGCGCGATGATGTGTTTAGTGGCTTTGGTAACGCCGCGGTCATTACTGTTGCCGCGGTATTGGTGATCAGCCATGCGATGTGGCGCTCGGGCGTGGTCGATAGTATGGCCAGTGCCATGAAGGGCGTTGGTGACAACCCGTTGATTCAAATGATTGCGTTAACCTCGGTCACTACTTTTGTATCGGCATTTATTAGTAATACCGGCGCGATGGCTATTATGATCCCGGTAGCGTTGCAACTGGCGCGCTCTGGCAGTGGTAATGCCTCGCTTATTTTAATGCCAATGGCGTTTGGTTCGTTATTGGGCGGCACTATTACCATGATAGGTACACCACCGAATATTATTATTTCTGACATTCGCCGCGAGGCGATGGGTGAACCTTTCGGGATTTTTGATTTCACTCCGGCCGGACTCGCTGCGGCATTGGTTGGCTTAGTATTTATGTGGCTGGTGGCACGCTGGCTGGTGCCGCAAAAAAGTGGCAGCGAGAAATCCGACTCACCCTATGATGTAAGTGCTTACTTAACTGAGCTTTATGTGCCGGAAAACTCCCCTTACATTGGTGAAACTATTTTTGAGATTGAAAATAAGGCGCAGTCGAACTTTGTGATTGTGGCGCTAAAGCGCGGCAAAGAGCGTTGGTCGGCACCCGAGCGCTATCGACGCATTAAAGCGGAAGATGTGCTGATTGTGGAAGCGGATGCGGAAACCATTCAACAAATTATTGATAGCACCGGGTTAGAGTTAAATGCGGACGAAGAGCTTGATGAGCGCTTTTTGGTGTCCGATACCATCAGTGTGTTAGAGGGTATTGTGGGCCATGATTCGCGCTTAATTGGGCGCTCGGCGGCGGATTTGCGCTTGCGCCATCGTTTTGGTGTGAATGTGTTGGCAGTTGCGCGGCAGGGCCAAACCTTACCCCATAATTTGGCCAATATTCGGTTTAAACCGGGTGATGTGTTGTTGCTACAGGGGGACTCGGAAATACTGAATGATGTATTTCAGCGGTTTGGTTGTTTCCCGCTGGCGCAGCGTAGTTTGCGCTTGGGCTCTGAGAAAAAGCTGTGGTTGCCGCTTGGCATTTTCTTAGGCGCTATTTTGTGCTCGGCGTTTGGCTTAATTAGCGTGCCGGTAGCCTTTAGTGCCGCAGCTGGGCTCATGATTTTCACCGGGGTAATGCCGCTGCGCGATCTGTATGAAAGTATTGAATGGCCGATTATTGTCTTACTTGGCGCGACTATTCCGCTCGGGCAAGCGCTGGAACGCAGTGGCGCGGCCGATACCCTCGCTAATGCTGCACTTGCCATGAGTGATGGCGCACCTGCTTATGTTGGGGTTGGGCTGTTGCTGATTGTGAGCATGCTGCTTTCCAATATTGTGAATAATGCTGCGGCGGCCGTGCTTATGGCGCCCATTGGCATTAGCATGGCAACCAGTTTAGGGGTTAGCATGGACCCCTTTCTGATGGCGGTCGCGATAGGTGCGGCACTGCCGTTTTTAACGCCAATTGGGCATCAATCTAATATTTTAGTGATGGGGCCGGGTGGTTACGCCTTCGGTGATTACTGGAAGCTCGGTTTACCCTTATCGGTTTTGCTCTGCGGGTTAAGTATTCCGATTATTTTATGGGTGTGGCCATTGTAAGCTTAAGATCGCGGCGAGTGACTTCTGCGCCGCGGGCCACTAAGCGCACCTGTTGAATGGTGTTCTCGGTAATGGTCGCGCGCTCTTTCGGGTTCGCATCTAAGGTATCGGCACCGCTACTAAATACAATGCGAACAATGGCATCAGATTGTAGTTCGGCCAGCTGGCGCTCAAATTCTTGCTCATCTACTAAATAGTCAACTAATTCGGCTTTGAAATGGGCGAGTTCGCGTGCGACCGCTAAGCGAAAATCACGCGAGGTGCCTGAGTGTTCCTGCAATAACAGTCGAAATATGGCTTTGTTTTCCGCCACAAACTGCATGAAGGTTTCAACAGAAGCTCGCACAATAGAGCCACCTTTGGCAATTTGTTGGCGGCTTTGGCGTAACAGCTGGCGCAGCGCCAGGCCGCTCTCGTCAACGAGCGTTAACCCAAGCTCTTCCATGTTCTGAAAGTGGCGATAAAACGAGGTGGGGGCAATACCTGCCTCGCGCGCCACTTCCCGCAAACTTAAGCTCGCGTAACCATGTTCAGCACTTAACTGATTCATGGCCGCGCCAATCAGCGCGCGTCTGGTTTTTTCTTTTTGCTTAGCGCGTACACCCGCCATGAAACTTACACCTGTTCGCTGATTAAATTTTCAAATAAGAGAGTAGTTTAGCTTAATTTAACCTCGAATTAACCATTCTTCTGGCAGTTTTGGTTGCTTCTGCTGGCGCAAGCAAGTAAATTGAGCGTACACTTGTTAGCTTAATTGGTTTGATTGTTTATGTCGGCTCCTGCTGAAAAACCCCCCATTATTTGGCTGAACACTTTGGTGTTTGCCATTACCTTTATTATTGCTGTCATTGGCGTACCTTGGTACGGCATGATGTATGGCTTTGCCGCTGAACTATGGTGGGCGCTTGTGCTCACGATTGGCTTCGCTGGCATTTCAATTACGGCGGGGTATCATCGCTTGTGGTCGCATCGTGCTTACGATGCCAACCCGATACTGCGGTTTTGCTTTGCGATTGGCGGCGCGCTAGCCATTCAAAATAGCGTGTTGCATTGGGCATCGGATCATCGTGAGCATCACAAGCACGTTGATGATAACGATCATGACCCTTACTCTGCCGGCCGCGGCTTCTGGTATTCGCACATCGGTTGGATGCTGCGCGAGTATCAGCAACATCGCTATACCAATTACGAGAACGTAAAAGATCTACAGCAAGACAAAATTGTGATGTGGCAACACCGTCATTATTTATCTTTAACGCTGTTGACCAGCATTGGCTGGCCGCTATTGGTGGGCTTCCTAGTAGGCGATGTTTGGGGTGCTTTATTGTTAGTGGGCTTTATGCGAGTGGTATTAAACCACCATACCACCTTCTTCATTAACTCACTGGCGCACATGTGGGGTAAGCAAACCTACACCGACCGCAACAGTGCGCGTGATAATGGCTGGTTGGCATTACTGACATTCGGTGAGGGTTACCATAATTACCATCACATTTTCTCGGCAGATTACCGGAACGGCATTAAGTGGTATCACTTCGACCCCACCAAGTGGCTGATCAGAGCTTGTTCTTACATCGGTTGGACTAAGAACTTGAAGCGCACTAATGGTTATCAGGTTGAAAAAGCGCGCTTGACCATGCAAATGCAACGGGTGCTTGGCGCGGCACAACCGGAGCAATTGCCACAGCGGGCTCAGGCGGCTTGGCAACAATTACAACAAGAGTACGATACCTTGTTGGCGCAAGTGAAGACTTACTACCAAACGCGTAAAGCGTTACTTGATGCGCGAACCCAGCAGTTCAAAGCGAAAATGCATATGCCGGATTTGCACATGCCATCGGTAGCCGATATGCAGCAACAACTCGCTGATTTGCGCGCGCGTGTTCAAGTGCAAAAACGCCAGTGGCAACAGCAGTTGGCGCACTACCAGCAGTTGCTTGCTCAGCCAAGCGCCGCCTAGTTTCCTTCCGAAATTTAGTTAACCTATTGAAGCGGCAAGCAATTGCCGCTTTGCTTGCATTTAAACGCGTACTGGTCAATAATTAACCTTCAATAAGTAGTAGGAGGTGTTATGGATATTTCAGGTGCGTTTAATTCAGCCGTAAGCGGTATGAATCGTGCTTCAGAGCAGGTAACGCAAGCAAGTTTAGAGATTGCGAATGCCCCTGCCCGTAACCAACAAACTCAGCAAGATTTTGCCCCAGCGAGTTCCCAACCGGGAACCGAAACTGCGAGCGAAACGTCGCAAAGCGTGACCGCCAACAATGCTGCGTCAAATACCAATACCACGCAGTCGTTAGCAAATCTGCAAAACGGCGAGCTGATGTTCCAAGCCAATGGCAAAGTGTTAGCAACCGCTGACAGTATGCTTGGTTCCCTAATCGATACGCGGGTGTAGTTGCTACACCCACGCTCCTGAGCGTCACCGCCGATGAACATTACTACCGCGTTACCCAATTATCCGATTGCTCCAGCGCCGCTGGCGGATAATACACGCCGTGATAATCGTGAGCGCGAACTTGTTAAACCCTTAAGTGCAACTGCAGACTCACCGGCTGAGCGCCCATTAAGTCCCAATGGCGAACGCCGTACAGTGGGTCGTGGCAAAAGCGATGAGCGCAGCGAAACTACAGCAGATGCGGCGAATGGCAAAGCAGAGCAAGCGAGCGGTGACGCAAAAGAAGCCAAAACTGCCGAGCCAGGCCAGCCCAAAGCGCCGAGCGGTAAACCACTTAGCGAAGAAGATTTAATTGAAGTACGAGAGTTGCAGCAGCGCGATGCTGAAGTAAAAACCCATGAGCAGCAACATGCCGCGGTGGGTGGTCAGTATGCTGGGGCACCCAGTTATACCTATGAACGGGGTCCAGATGGTAAACGCTATGCGGTAGGTGGCGCCGTAAGTATTGATGTTGCACCTGTCAATGGTGACCCAGCAGCGACTATTCGTAAAATGGAAGTGGTTCGGCGCGCCGCACTGGCGCCGGCACAACCTTCGTCTGCCGATCGGGCAATTGCTGCCGATGCAGCACAAAAATCGGCCCAAGCACGAGCTGAACTCGCGCAACAAACCCTCGCCGAAACTCGACCTGAGGCAAAATCAGAGGCTAGCACTGATACCGCCGACGGAGATGCGGCAAATAGCGGCGATACTACTGCTAATGCTAGTGAAAAACGTGCCGAGCCTATTCAAGCGGCACCGCCAGCCAGTGGCCGACGGACTCTTGAAGTAGATGCACGGGCAGAGCGCATTGCCAACTTCTACAACAACGCTGCCAGTACGCCAACACCTCAATTCAGCGCACTGGCTTAAGCGTTACTTTTTGGCTTTCGCAAAGGCATCGGCAAAGGCGTTGGCAAATGCCCCATCCGGTGCCGAATTACCACCACCGCCACGGTTAGCTCGGCCCCCCGAACGCGATTGCTCAGCTTTACCTTTGCCTACTGCATTGCTGGCTTGCGCTCGGTGAGTGGTGGGCTTGTTAGCGCCTTTGCTATCCGCTGCTGGGATGTCGTCGGTTAACCGCATAGTAAGGCTAATACGTTTGCGTGGTACATCTACTTCTAGCACCTTCACTTTCACGATTTGGCCAGCTTTCACCACATCACGTGGGTCGCTCACAAACTGATCCGAGAGCGCAGAAATATGCACTAAGCCGTCCTGATGCACACCAATATCAACGAACGCACCAAAGGCTGCCACATTACTCACCACACCTTCTAAGGTCATGCCTGGCTTCAAATCAGCCAAAGTATCGACACCATCTTTAAAGTTTGCCGTTTTGAATTCTGGCCGCGGGTCGCGCCCTGGCTTTTCCAGTTCGCTGAGGATGTCTTTGACGGTGGGTAGACCGAACTTTTCATCGGTATAGTCTGCCGCTTGTAAGCCGCGGATAAAGGCACTGTCACCAATTAAGCTGCTCACATCGCGTTGATGCTGCGCTGCAATTCGTTCGACTACCACATAGGCTTCTGGGTGTACGGCCGACGCATCAAGTGGCTGGCTGCCGTTGCTAATGCGTAAAAATCCGGCAGCTTGTTCATAAGATTTTGGCCCCATGCGCGCTACATCTAGTAATGCTTTGCGAGAGCTGAAAGCACCGTGTTGGTCGCGATGTAAGACAATATTTTGTGCAAGGGTTTTGGACAAACCCGAGACTTTCGCTAATAACGGCACCGAAGCGGTATTCACATCGACCCCAACGGCATTTACGCAATCTTCTACAACCGCATCAAGGCTTTGCGCTAAGCGTGCTTGGCTGACATCGTGTTGATACTGGCCTACACCGATAGATTTGGGCTCAATTTTGACTAATTCCGCCAGCGGATCTTGTAAGCGGCGGGCAATTGAAACCGCGCCACGCAGAGATACGTCAAGCTCAGGAAATTCTAATGCGGCTAATTCTGACGCCGAATAAACCGATGCGCCGGCTTCGCTTACGATCACTTTTTGGGCTTTTATGGTCGGGTTAGCTTTGAGCATTTCACCCACTAACTTATCGGTTTCACGCGAGTAAGTACCATTGCCAATACTAATCAGCTGCACCTTATGTTGCTGGCATAAGGTGGCCAGTGTGCGCATGGCTTTCTCAACCTGATTCTGCGGCTGGAACGGGAATACAGTGTTGGTATCTAGTACTTTGCCAGTCTCATCGACGACCGCAATTTTTATGCCTGTGCGTACGCCAGGATCAAGCCCCATGGTGGTTTTAGCACCGGCTGGGGCAGCCATGAGCAGGTCTTTCAAGTTATTAGCAAACACCTGAATCGCGTCGGCTTCCGCTTGCTCCCGCACCTTACCCATTAACTCAGTTTCCATGTGCAACAACAACTTAATGCGCCACGCCCAGGTCACGGTTTGCGCCAACCAAGCGTCTGCTGCACGGCCACTATCACGAATGCCGAAGTAGGCCGCAATAATATGCTCACAATGACTTTTCAGTGGTTTTTCTTCGTGCTCTGGATCGGCGTTTAATTGTAATTGCAGCACGCCCTCGTTACGACCGCGGAACAACGCCAGCGCGCGGTGGGAAGGAATTTTGTGTAACGGCTCGGCAAACTCAAAATAATCGCGGAATTTTTCACCTGCTTGCGCTTGGCCGGGCGCCACTTGCGACACAATATGGGCGTTTTGCCATAAATAATCGCGCAATTGTTTGAGTAACTGGGCGTCTTCGGCAAAGCGTTCCATTAAAATGTAGCGCGCGCCTTCGAGCACGGCTTTGGAGTCCGCAAACCCAGCGTCAGCGTTAAGATATTCAGTAGCTGCCGTTTCAGGGTCGGTGTTAGGTTCTTGAAATAATAAATCGGCAAGTGGCTCAAGGCCGGCTTCAATCGCAATCTGACCTTTGGTACGACGTTTCGGCTTGTAAGGTAAGTAAAGGTCTTCAAGTTCTGTCTTACTATCGCTCTGTTGAATCGCTTGGGCGAGCTCAGCCGTTAGTTTACCTTGTTCCTCAATGCTTTTAAGGATCACGCTGCGGCGATCGTCTAGTTCGCGCAAATAGGTTAAGCGACTGGCCAACTGGCGCAGTTGGGTATCATCTAAACCGCCGGTAGCTTCCTTACGATAGCGCGCGATAAAAGGTACGGTGGCGCCTTCGTCAAGCAAAGCAACGGCTGCTGCCACTTGGGCAGCTTGCACTTTAGCGCTAGCCAAAGTAGATAATTCGTCAGCAATACGCTGTGTAATACGGCTCATAGCGTGTCTCGATTGAAAAAACTGGGCACGGAGTATAACAGGCTCGATGCGGTTCGCGAATGGCTTTACCTAGGTTAAACTAGGGTGTTGCACAAAACTAAACTCTTGCACAAAACTTAACTAGGTCCGCATGAAAACCAATTTAATTACCCGCGAGGGTTATCAAAAACTACAAGCAGAGCGCGATCACTTGTGGCGCGTGGAACGGCGTGAGACCACCGAAAAAGTAACTTGGGCGGCGAGCCTAGGAGACCGCAGCGAAAATGCGGACTACAAATATAATAAACAAAAGCTGCGGCAAATCGATAAGCGCTTGCGGTTCTTAGCGAAGCGGCTGGAGCAGCTGAAAATTGTCGATTATCACCCCGTGCAGGCGGGCCAAGTATTCTTTGGTGCGTGGGTGACCATTGAAAACGACGCCGGCGAGGAGAAACGCTTTCGAATAGTCGGCCCTGACGAAATTTATGGGCGTAACGATTACATCTCGATAGATTCACCTATGGCGCGAGCGCTACTGAAGAAACGTCTTGATGATGAAGTAGAAGTGCAAACGCCCACCGGTATCAAACAATGGTTCATCAACCAGATTGACTATGAGACTACATAACACTCACATTTAGATACAAACTTGGTGGTTGAGGAACTAGGCAAGTTGGTATGAACCTCGTATATTGCTTGCATGGACCGCAGCGTCGGACGAGCGAAAGGGATAAGCGATGAGCGAACAGCAATATAAAATTTTGGTGGTTGATGACGACGTTAAACTACGTGGTCTATTAGAGCGCTATTTGCATGAGCAAGGCTTTTACGTGCGCGCGGCGCCAAGTGCTGAACAAATGGACCGTTTGTTAGAACGCGAAAATTTTAATTTAATGGTGCTCGATTTAATGCTGCCGGGTGAAGATGGGCTGTCGATTTGTCGGCGCTTACGGCAGAAGAACAATCAAATTCCGATTGTGATGCTCACCGCCAAAGGCGATGAAGTAGACCGTATTATTGGCCTTGAATTAGGTGCCGACGACTATCTCTCGAAACCCTTTAATCCGCGGGAATTATTAGCTCGCATTCGTGCGGTACTGCGCCGTAAAGGTAAAGAAATTCCGGGCGCGCCCAGCGCCGGTGATGAGCAAGTAACCTTTGGTGAATTTCGCTTGAATTTGGGTACTCGTGAAATGTTTCGCGGTGATGAGCCCATGCCACTCACCAGCGGCGAGTTTGCGGTACTCAAAGCGTTAGTTAGCCATCCGCGCGAGCCGTTATCACGGGACAAACTCATGAACTTAGCTCGAGGCCGCGATTACTCGGCGTTAGAGCGCAGTATTGATGTACAAGTGTCGCGTCTACGCCGCATGCTGGAAGTAGATGCCGCTAACCCACGCTACATTCAAACCGTGTGGGGGCTAGGTTATGTATTTGTGCCCGACGGTAAAAAATAGCGCATGAAACGTTTGTTGCCTCGCTCGGCGTTTGCGCGCACGGTTGCGCTCATTGCGTTTGTGCTGCTGGTAAACCAAGTCGTGTCCTATCTAATGGTTGGGCTGTACGTGGTAAAGCCAACGGTACTACAAATTAATGATGCGATGGCGCGGCAGGTGCGCGGCGCGCTGCTTATCCGCAGTTGGCATCCTGATCCTGAAGTGATTAACGAAGCTTTTGTTGACTACACCGACGCCACTGGCGTGGCTTTTTTGACGGACGCCGAAGCGCGCGCGCAAGGGTTAAATCAAGCCACCTATTACAGTATGTTGTCGGACAATATGGCGGAGCATTTGCAACAGCGCTCAGAAGTGCGCTTGGGGCAGGGGCAAAACTATGTGCTGTGGGTGAAGGTAAACGACTACCCCGAGCATTGGTTCAAGCTGCAGTTGTCTGGTATCGATGAAGCTAAATTCTCTCCTCTTATTTTTTATCTGGTACTGATTGGTGGCTTGAGTGTCGCCGGCGGTATTTTGCTCGCCAATTGGCTCAATCGGCCGT
This sequence comes from uncultured Idiomarina sp., assembly GCA_946885915.1. The sequence goes on along the minus strand of CAMPHF010000015.1, from coordinate 22,446 downwards.
TAAAAGCGCTCACCGCAGCGGCGCGCCAAGTGGGACATGGCAGTTACCCCGAGCCGTTAGCTGAGCGTGGCGCTAGCGAAATTATTGAGGTAACCCGTGCCTTTAACCAAATGTCTAAGGGCGTACGGCAGCTAGAGCAAGATCGGAATTTAATGCTGGCTGGCGTCTCTCATGATTTGCGCACACCCTTAACGCGGATCCGCTTGGCGACGGAAATGATGTCGCCGGATAACGACTTTTTGGCCGAAGGCATTGTGCATGACATTGAGCACATGAATAGCATTATCGACCAGTTTATTGAGTACGTGCGTACCGATCAGCAAGCTGAGCATATTGAAGAAGACTTAAATGACCTGATCCATGAAGTGGTCGCCAATGTGCCGGCGACTTGGTCGAAATCACTCAGCATGGAGCTGCACAAAGTACCGCCGGTGGCGATGCGCGCTATTTCTATTAAGCGTGTACTGTTGAACTTGCTAGAAAATGCCGAGCGCTATGGTCACAGCCAAATTCTGATCAAAAGCGGCTTAATCGATAATGGTAAGCGGGTGTGTTTTAGTGTGGAAGACGACGGGCCGGGCATTCCTGAAACGCAGATGGAGCACTTTTTTCAGCCCTTCACCCAAGGTGACGTTGCTCGTGGTTCCGGCTCTGGCTCTGGCCTAGGCTTGGCGACGATTAAGCGAATTGTTGAGCGCCATCAGGGCCAAATTAGAACCGCCCGCAGTGAATTGGGCGGTTTGCAAGTACAAGTGTGTTTACCCATTCACCACGCGGTTTAAGCCATTTAAGGCGGCCACTCGATAGGCTTCAGCCATGGTCGGGTAGTTGAAGGTGGTATTCACAAAGTACTCAATGGTATTACCGCCTTGTTTTTGTTCCATAATAGCCTGGCCGATGTGGATAATTTCCGACGCCCGCTCACCAAAACAATGAATGCCCAAAATCTCTTTGGTTTCGCGGTGAAACAGTAATTTCAAACAACCAACATCGGTGTTGGCAATTTGCGCTCGCGCTAAATGCTTAAATTGCGCACGGCCCACTTCATAAGGCACTTTTTGGGCCGTCAACTCTTCTTCCGTGGCACCTACCGAGCTAATTTCCGGAATGGTGTAAATGCCTGTCGGTATATCGCTAACGAGGCGTGAATCGCATTGACCATTTAACATGGCGGTGGCACTGATTCGGCCTTGGTCATAAGCCGCGCTAGCTAGGCTTGGATAACCGATAATATCGCCCACTGCAAACACATGCTTCACCTCGGTGCAGTAGTTTTCATCCACTTCAAGCTGGCCACGATAGTTAGGCTTAAGCCCCAATACGTCAAGATTGAGAGATTCAATGTTACCCGATCGACCATTGGCGAATAACAAACAATCGGCTTGCATGCGCTTACCAGATTTAGTGGTAAGCACCACGCCATCGTCGGTACCTTCAATACGTTCATACTCTTCGTTGTGGCGGATCACCACGCCGTTGTTACGCAAGTGGTATGAAATGGCATCGGATATCTCCGCATCGAGAAATGACAACAACCGCTCGCGGGTATTGATCAAATCTACTTTCACGCTCATACCGCGGAAAATACTGGCATATTCCGACCCAATAACCCCGGCGCCATAAATAATGACACTGCGCGGTTCATGATCCATCGAGAGCACGCTGTCGGAGTCGTAAATGCGTGGATGGCTAAAATCGACATCGGGCGGATGATAGGGTCTAGAACCCGTGGCAATCACAAACTGTTTGGCGGTAATGAACTCTAGCGAACCATCGGGTTTGCGAATTTGCAGTTCATGGGTGTCGTGAAAACTGGCATCACCATGCACTACAGTAACGCCGTTACGGCCATAGAACGAACTGCGTAAGTTGACCTGCTTGCGGATCACGCCTTGGGCATGCTTCATGATGTCGGCAAAAGTTAAACTGCGCTGTAACCGCTCGCCCAAAAACAGCGGGTTCTGATTGTATTCAATTAAGCGGCTCACGGAATGGCGGAGCGCTTTTGAGGGTATCGTGCCCCAATGGGTGCAACCACCGCCAATTACGCGATAGCGTTCGACCATGCATACGTTCTTGCCACTTTTGGCCAGTTGCATGGCAGCGCCTTCGCCGCCAGGTCCGCTGCCAATCACAATGGCGTCAAAATCAGTTTTCTTCATGCCAGTTCCTTTACCAAATCGTGATAATGCTCAACGCTAGGAAACGCTGCTATCGCCTGCGCTGGGCGTTGGCTATCGGGTTGTTTTACACACCAGCAATAGCCAATACCAAAGTCTTTCGCGGTGGTCAGAATGCGTTCGCTGTCATCGATGAACAGTGTGCGCTCAGGTTGAAATTGTAATTTCTGCTGCAGCTGTTGCCATAATAGGGGGGATTCCTTACTAACCCCAAACTCGTGGGTTGAAATAAGCTCATCGCAAAGTTCGCCAAGCGCGGTATGCTCAAGTTTCAAGGCCAAACTGGCCGGATGCGCGTTGGTTACTAACACAGTACGCCGTTGCTGCTGGCGCAGTGTTTGTAAAAATTGTGGTACGTCGTTACGCATTCTGATCAAGTGCTGCACTTCACGTTTCAGCGCCATAATGGGTACTTGTAACTGGGCTTCCCAGTAGTCCAAACAGTACCAATTTAGGGTGCCCGCCACAGCGGCAAACGCTTGGGTAAGATGGGCTTTGGCTGCGGCTAACGATAGCTGGTGATAATCGGCGTAGCGCTTTGGTAAATGTTCGAGCCAAAAGTGGTTATCGAAGTGGAGGTCGAGTAGGGTGCCATCCATATCGAGTAAAACAGTGTCAATTTCTGCCCAATTCAGCATAGGTTTTCGCTACAAATCTGGTTATAGTAGGAGCTCTCATCGCAGTGTGTTTTAAACTACTATGGCAGCTAAGCAAGTTCCAGAGATATTAACACGCGAGACCGTGGCTCGCAGCCGTCTGTTTCGAATTGAAGCGGTCGACCTTCGTTTTAGTAACGGGGTGGAGCGCCAGTTCGAGCGCATGCAAGGTAGTGGTCGCGGCGCGGTTATGATTGTACCGGTGACGGCGAACCACGAACTTATCCTCATTCGCGAGTACGCAGCAGGGCTGCATAACTATCAGCTGGGCTTTCCCAAAGGCTTAATAGACCCGGGTGAAAACCCGTCACAAGCGGCCCAGCGCGAGTTAAAAGAAGAAATTGGCTTTGGGGCAAAACAGTTAGCTAGCCTCAAAAGCATGACCATGGCTCCCCAGTTCTTTGCCGGTAGTATGCAAATTTTCGTCGCATTCGATTTATATCCAGAGCAGCTGCTTGGCGACGAGCCCGAGCCCCTTGAGCAAGTATTATGGCCGCTTGCCGATGCGGATGCATTGCTGGCGCGCGAGGACTTCACCGAAGCACGTAGCATTGCCGCGTTATTGTTGCTGTTAAAAAACGGCATCGAATCGCTGCAGGCGGCAGCAAAACCCATTTCAGCCGATGGTAATAATTCCGTATGACCTCCACCTGGTACACCGAGACCATTCAAGCGGTTGAGCGCATTGCTCGTGATGCGGGCGCGCTCATTATGCGTCTGTACGATAGAGGCGAGTACCAAGCCTTTGTCAAAGCGGATGAATCGCCCGTCACCAGCGCCGATATGGCTGCCCACCGCTTTATTATTCAAGCGCTCGAGCAACTCACCCCCGAGGTGCCGATTCTGTCGGAAGAAAGCGAAGCGATTGAGTTCCATGTGCGCAAGCAGTGGCAGCGCTATTGGTTAATTGACCCGATTGACGGTACCCAAGAGTTTATTGCGCGCAGCGGTGACTTTGCCGTCAATATTGCGCTCATTGAAGATAATCGGCCGGTGTTAGGGGTTATTTTCTGGCCAGCCGGCGATACGCTATATGCTGGGTTAGCGGGGCAGGGTGCCTATAAAGTGGATGCCACCGGTCGGCAAGCCATTCAAGTGAGACGTTTAGCCGATCCTGAACAAGATCCGTTGATTATTGCGATTAGCCGCCGCCAGCCTCGCGAACGAGTGAAGCGACGGATGCACACTGAGCGCAAATTAAAGCCACTTCCGGCCGGCAGTTGCTCATTGAAAGCCTGTTTTATTGCCGAGGGTAAGGCCGATTGCTTTCTGCGCGTTGGGCCCACGGGCGAGTGGGATACCGCAGCGGCGCAGGTCATTGTGCATGAAGCTGGCGGACAAATTGTAAGTGAGGCGTTCGAACCCCTGACCTACAACGAAACAGCGGGACTCGGGAACCCTAATTTTTTGATTTTGGGTGACCCGGCAGTTGGCTGGCGCGATATTTTTGTGGGTCCGCACTCATCAGCGACGCGCCGCTCCTAATCTTCGTCGGGTGTCTCGGTTGGCATTGAGGTGACGGCATCACGCGGCATCAGTGACACACTTTCGTGCAATTCAGACCAAACAATCACAATCTCACCGCGCTGCAACTGAGCTCTCACTTGCGCTACTTTCGTGGCTAAATCCACCTCGGTTTCACCATAGTCGGTGCCTTCCCGCAGCACAAAGCTCTCGATGAGTGCTTCGAGCGTGGTCGGGTCAAGTTGTTGCCAAGGAATTTGCATAAGTGGCTCCGCTAGTGGGTCAGGTGCGCAGCTAAAAACTGCACAATTCTTGCTGGTAAATAGTATTCAAAGCGTCGGTTGCGATAGGTAATGAACCCCATGTGGCCGCCAAACTCACTTATTTCATAGGTAACGTAAGGGCTAAGTTCGTGTGCTTCGGGAATCACGCCGGCAGTCATGAACGGATCATCTTGCGCGTGCAATTGCAGCAAAGGTACCTCGACCTTGGCTAAATGAGGTCGTGCGCTCGCCCGCCGGTAGTAATCATCCACTCCAGCAAAGCCATGTAACGGCGCCGTTACCGCGTCATCAAATTGATAAAATGTTCGCAAGTCGTCAATGTTTAATGCGGCTAATGAATGGCCTGCGGCAAAGCACCGCTGTGCCTGCTTTTGTTTGAACTTGCGCCGCAAACTACCCAATAAATAATGTCGATATAGCTTCGAAAAGCCTTGATCTAGGCGTCCGGCACACGCCGCTAAGTCTATCGGTGCGGCAATACTGGCTGCGGCGCGAACACCTGGCACATTGCCTTCGCCAAGCAGTTTGCTGAGCATGTTGCCACCTAAGCTGAAGCCTACAGTGGCCAAGGTTGGGTAACTCTGAGCAAGGTGTTGTAACAGGTGGCGCGCATCGGCGGTATCACCAGAGTGATAAGCGCGTGGCAGCTTGTTAGGAAACCGCCCGCAACCACGAAAATGCATGACCACGCTATTCCAACCTTGGGCCGCGGCAGCTTCCATTAACTGCCATACATAAGGCGAATCAACTGAGCCTTCTAAGCCATGAAAAATCACGATTAACGGTTGCGATTCGGGGTGGGGACGATGCCAAAACAGCTCCACCTGATCGCCATCCGCAGTAGGAAACAACGTCCACTCACCCGGTACCGGCCGACTTGGTAATAACAAGCGCGGCAATAGCGTTTGCAGATGCGGGTTTTGCAGCCATCGTGGCGGCTGAAACGGGCTTTGTACCCAAGTTGTGGCAGTATTTTGCATCGGTTAGGCTTCTGCTTGTTCTAAGTCGGCGGCGGCTTCTAGCCAGTCGCTCTCGATCTGGGCTAACTGTTGCTGGCAGGCAGCTTGACGCGCCAAAATGTCGGTGAGCTCGGGTTTGCGTGCTGCGCTGTATAAATCATTATCAGCTAACAACGCATTGAGATTGTCGAGCTCGGCTTGTCGTTGCTCAAGTTGTTGCTCTAACTTACGTACTTTATCGCGTAATGGTTTGAGCGCCTGGCGTTGCTGCGCTTGCTCTCGCTTTTGGGCTTTGCGGTCATCGCGACTCACGCCGTCGGTGGCCTCTGCTTTGGTCGCTTTCTGCGCCGCCTTTGCCGCCTCTGTCAACCAAGCATGATAGGCCTCTAAGTCACCAGCAAAAGGCTCAACTTGGCCATTGGCAACTAAATAAAAGTCATCCACTGTGGTGCGCAGCAGGTGCCTATCATGGGATACCACAATTAATGCGCCACTGAATTCTTGCAGTGCATAAACCAGCGCCTCGCGCATTTCCAAATCAAGGTGGTTAGTGGGTTCGTCAAGCAGTAACACGTTGGGCTTCTGATAAATAATCAGCGCTAACACTAGCCGTGCTTTTTCACCACCTGACATCGGTGCCACCGGCTGTGTGGCCATATCGCCAGAGAACCCAAAACCACCAATGTAATCACGTAATTGCTGCTCGGTTGCACGGGCATCAAGCCGCTGTAAATGCAGCAGTGGTGAAGCTTTTGGATCGAGTAGTTCAAGCTGATGCTGCGCAAAATAACCAAGTTGTACGCCCTGGCTCATCGCGACTTCACCGGCTTGGGGTTTTAATTGCCCAGCAATCAGTTTAACCAGCGTCGATTTACCCGCACCATTGCGGCCCAGCAAGCCAATGCGACTGCCTGGCACCAAGTTCAACTGAATATGATTGAGGATAGTGGTATCGCCATAGCCAGCTTTGGCTTCGCGCATTGTCAGCAGTGGGTTCGGCAGTTTGGTCGGCTCGGCAAAGTGAAACTGAATGGCACTTTGCGCTCGCAGCGGGGCTTGAGCTTGTAAGCGTTCAAGCGCTTTAATTCGGCTTTGGGCCTGTTTAGCTTTGCTGGCTTTATAACGAAACCGATCAATATAACTTTGTAGGTGTTTGCGCACCGCTTGCTCTTTCACAAATGCGGCTTGTTGCTGGGCTATTTGCTCTGCCCGTTGACGCTCGAACTGGCTGTAATTACCTTGGTAGGTGTGGGCGCGCTGATGCTCAATATGAATAATACTTTGCGCCACGTTATCGAGAAAATCGCGGTCGTGGGCAATCACTACTACCGTATCTTGGCAGTTGTTGATCCAGCTTTCTAACCAAAAAATGGCGTCTACGTCTAAGTGGTTAGTGGGCTCGTCGAGCAGTAGCAGGTCGGCGCGAGCGATAAGCGCTTGGGCAAGGTTTAAACGCATCCGCCAGCCGCCCGAAAATGCCGCCACTGGTTGTTGAATTTGATTGGATGCGAAGCCTAACCCGTCGAGTAAACTGGCGGCGCGAGCTTCAATGTCATAAGCGCCGATAGTGGCCAATTGGTCATGCAGCGTGGCCACTAACACGCCATCGTCGTCAGCTTCGGCTTGCGCCAGCTGCGCTTGCAACTGGCGGAACTCTTGGTCGCCATCGAGTACATAAGCAAGTGCGCTTTTATCAAGGGCTGGAGTTTCTTGGCGGACACTGGCGATACGCCAGCCGCTAGGTAGGCTGAGGTCGCCAGCATCAAGCCCTAATTCGCCACGTAGCAATGCAAACAATGAAGATTTACCGCTGCCATTAGCACCCACCAAACCCACTTTGTGGCCCGGGAAAATGGTGAAGCTGGTGTCCTGCAATAGCCGCTCGGTGCCGCGTAACAGACTAATTTGGCGTGCATCTATCATAACGTCTCTGTGATACAATTTACGTGGTCGCACAGTATAACGAAGACGCGCCCAAATAGTGCGAAAATTAGCGCACGTCTGCCAATATGTGGAGAACTTATGACCCGTCAGCGCAAACGCTTTATTGCCGGAGCCACCTGCCCAGAGTGTAAGAAAATGGATACCCTGATGTTGTTCTTCGAGAACAATATTGAGCAAGTGGAATGCGTGGCCTGCCATCACCGCATGAGCGAGCCCAAAGCTCAAGGTGGCGGCTCGAAGCGGCAATTCGATAAGGTGATTGGGGTGTTTAAGCCCGGCGAGGAATAACGGCGCGCTTAGCGTTTAGGCATCGCGCGGCAACCCTTTACTCACCGCGCGCACCAAACGTTTAACCTGCTGCGAGGGCGCATCTAGCCCTTGTTGTTGCTTAATGGCCCACTCAATATGTTCCAACACAAGCGCGGAAGCATCTGCTTGAGCAGCCGCCAACGCCTGTAAAATATCCTCCGACGGCGTCGCGTTGCCAAGCGCCACCGCCAAATTACGCCGCCATTTTTCATAGCCAATGCGGCGAATGGGCGAACCCTCAGTACGAGTCAAAAAGGTTTGTTCATCCCATGCCCAGAGTTCGAGTAACTCTGGTTGGTGTAAATCTTTACGGGGCGCAAAGTCATCCTCGGCGGTGAGCTGGGCAAACCGATTCCACGGACAAATTAATTGGCAATCATCGCAGCCATAAATGCGATTTCCCATTAACGGTCGAAATTCTTCGGGAATGGCTGATTTGTGCTCGATGGTTAAATAACTAATGCAGCGCCGCGCATCGACCACATAAGGCTCAACAATCGCCTGGGTCGGACAAATGGTGATGCAGGCGGTACATTTTCCGCACTTTTCTGCCACCGGCGCGTCGACGGGTAGCGGCAGATTAATCAACAGTTCTCCTAAGAAGAACCACGAACCGCCTTGTTCACTTAACAGTAAGCTGTGTTTGCCGGTCCAACCTAGCCCGGCTTGCTCAGCCAGTTGGCGCTCCAAAATAGGAGCCGAGTCAACAAAAGGGCGAAAGTCAGTGCCTTGAAAGTGCGCTTGAATGCGGTCGCCAAGCTGTTTGAGGCGCTTGCGCAGTACCTTGTGATAATCCCGCCCCAGCGCGTAGCGACTGATGTAACCAAGCCGCGGGTTATTCAAAGTTTTCGCGAAACCGGCTTCTGCCGGCAGGTAATCCATGCGCACCGAAATGGCGCGCACGGCACCGGGATGAAGTTTGTCAGGGCGGGTACGCAAATCACCATGCTGCTCCATAAAGGTCATCTCGCCGTGATAGCCTTTATCCAACCAGGCTTGCAGATGGGCTTGGTGCTTGCTTAAATCAATATCAGTAATGCCGACGTGCTGAAACCCTAATTCAGCGCCCCATTGCTTAATCAGTGTTGCTAACTGCGCAATTTCCGAGGCCGTTAATGGCGTCGATTGAGATTGCGGGTCATGCTGCCCAGTGGTGGTGTGAGACATGGCAATGGGTAACTCAATTAAGGGGTTCGACGTGGATAATAGCAGGAGTGTCTGGATGTCGACAAATAGCAGCCAAGGTGAAACAACGCCAGTGTACTCGTTCACCCCACCACAATATTTATATACGACTGAGGCGGTAAAGCAGGGCGAAGCCGCAGCTATTGCCCAACAACAAGGAAATCTCGAAACCCTGCTGTTGCGGGCGGGGCAGGCGTTATTTCAGTTGCTGCAGCATGACGGCCCGAAACGCTCGTTATGGCTGCTAATTGGGCCTGGCAATAATGGTGCCGATGGCTGGGTAGTCGCGCGTCTTGCCGCGCAAGCCGGCTGGCCGATACGGGTGTTTGCAACCACACCTAACACCGAGCTTGCCCAGCAGGCTCGGGCGGCGTTTTTACAAGCTTTTCCGCAGCATCGAGTGCAACTCCTTGCACAACTCCCCGCGGCACTCGAGCAAGAGTCGGCGCCTGCAACTATTGTCGATGCATTGTTTGGCGCGGGATTGAATCGCCCCTTGAATGCGGAATTTGCAGCCGCAGTGGCGGCGGTTAACTGCTGGCGAGATCGGCTCACGACTTGGGTGGCGGCGCCAGTGGTGGCGGTGGACGTGCCAACCGGCTTAGCGGGAGATAGCGGCGAAGTATTGGGTGAAGATGCCATGGTTGCTGACCTGACCTTGACAATGGTGGCGGCAAAAGTTGGTTTATACACAGGTTCAGCGGCCCATTACGTAGGGCGGCGAGCCTTGGCTGAGCTTGGTATTGGCGCTGAGTTTGCAGAATTCGCTACACCGCTGGCAACGCTCACTAACTATTTATCCGCAACCGCGGGTGCACCGCGGCGGCACCCGTTGGGTAAACGACGCGCTGATTCCCATAAAGGCCAGCATGGGCAGTTACTGGTGATTGGCGGTGCGGTTGGAATGGCAGGAGCAGTGGCGCTAGCGGGGTTGGCGGCGCTGCGCAGCGGTGTAGGAAAAGTAACATTGGTAACGGCCGCAGCAAATGTGCAGGCTTTGCATAGTCAGCAAGCGGAGTGGTTGGTAACACCTCTGGCTGAAACCGATCCGTTGCCAGCGAACTTAGCCACAGGGTCCGCCGACAGTATTGTGCTCGGGCCAGGGTTGGGGCGTTCCGCGTGGTCGCAGCAAATAGTGACACAAGTAGTGACGGACATAGAAAAGCAAGTAGCGCAACCAGCTGCTCTAGTGCTAGATGCTGATGCGCTATTTGGGTTAGCGCAAACCCCTCAGTTGCTGCAGCAGTTGCCGGCTGGAACCGTATTGACGCCGCATCCAAAAGAGGCGGCGCGGTTGTTACAAACGACCAAAGTTGAACCGAATCGGCTTCACACCGCGCAGGCGCTAGTGCAACTTGCGCCCCAGGTAATCTGGGTGTTGAAAGGCGCCGGTACTTTGGTGGTGAGTGGTCATGCACAAACCGAATCGGCGCCGGCCATTCATATTAATTATTCAGGCTGTGCGGCGCTGGCAAGCGCGGGTAGCGGCGACGTATTAGCCGGATTGATTGGCAGTTTGCTCGCGCAACGGCAACCCACCACCCACACTGAACGGTTAGAGTTGGTCAAATTTGCTGTCTGGGCACATGGTTACGCTGCACAATTGGCTGCAGTTGATGGTGAACGTGGTACAATCGCCTCTGATTTAATGTCGCCGTTACGCTGGTTAATGAACCCTGAGGGTTTACGCCGCTGAACCAAACCGTGGTCATATAGGTCAATAGCAAGGAGCTCAATAGCCAAGAGCTCAATCGCCAAGAGCTCAATCGCGACAAGTATCAAATAACAACAGCGCAAGAGGATTTGCCCGTGGCTTTAGCCCACCTTCACCAAATAACGTACCAGCTCGCGGATGAGGCAGCATTGCTGCAGGTCGCAGCACAGCTCGCGCAGCGCCATCAGCAGCAGGGGTTGCAAGGCTTAGTTATTTTTCTCGAGGGTCCATTAGGTGCAGGTAAAACCACCTTTAGCCGGGGGTTTGTGCAGGCTTGCGGTCATCAGGGTACGGTAAAGAGTCCGACTTATACGCTGGTTGAGAGTTACGAGCACACCACGCCGCGGGTGCATCATTTTGATTTATATCGGCTCGCAGACCCGGAAGAACTTGAATTTATGGGCATACGCGATTATTTTTCAAATGATACTGTGGCATTAATTGAATGGCCAGAGAAAGGTGAGGGGTGGTTACCTGCACCGGATCTGACCGTGCAGATCGCGTATCAAGGCAGTGGTCGAAAACTAATAATAACAGCGCTAACAGAAAAAGGTCTGACAAGACTTACATCACATGTTTCGTAGTCTCTGCACACTCATCATTGGGGTGTTGTGGTTGTTGCATATTGGCACTGTGCAAGCCGCCCAGAACACCATAGAGAGCATTCGCGTATGGCCATCGCCAGACAAAACGCGAGTGGTATTCGACATGTCTGCAGCACCAGAATACAGCTACTTTACCCTGTATGATCAAAAGCCCTATCGGCTCGTTATAGATTTCACTAATACCCGCCGGCAAGCCTCGTTAACCAATTTAGGGGCGGAATCTTTGTTGGTCGACAAAGTGCGTACCAGTACACCGAAAGACGGCGAAAGTACGCGCATTGTGATTGAACTCACCGATACCTCTAAGCCAACGGTGTTTAGCTTACCCGCCAACGACACTTATGGTGACCGACTAGTCATTGATTTACCTGGCCGCTCGCTCGCCCGCACCGGCCCGGCGAAGTCGGTAACTGAGCTTGCAGATCGTAAAGTGACGGTAGCCATAGATGCCGGTCATGGTGGTGATGACCCGGGTTCAGTAGGTCCGGCGGGGCATTATGAAAAGCACATCGTGCTGAAAATAGCGCGGGCACTGGCTAACCTAATTAATGAAGATCCCAACATGCAGGCTTACTTGGTGCGCACTGGGGATTACTATGTCGACCATTATTTGCGCACCCAAAAGGCGCGTGAGGCCAGTGCAGATATTTTCCTGTCGATTCACGCTGATGCGTTTACCTCGCCGCAGCCGAATGGTGCCTCGGTCTGGGTGCTATCCAAACGGCGGGCAGATAACGAACTAGGGCGTTGGTTAGAGGACAAAGAACGGCACTCGGAAATTTTGGGTGGTGCAACCGAATTGGTGCACAACAACGATACTAATGGCTACCTCACCCAAACCTTGTTTGATATGCAAATGGATAACTCGATGGCCAGCGGTTTTAACGCGGCACAAACTATTTTGGCAGAAATGGGGCGGGTAACAAAACTGCACAAGAAAGCACCGCAAGCGGCTAGTTTTGCGGTACTCACCTCGCCCAATGTGCCGTCTATTTTAATCGAAACCGGGTTTATCTCGAATCCTCAAGAAGAGCGCAACTTAGTTAGTAATGCCCACCAGCAAAAGCTCGCACGCGCTATTTACCAAGGCGTGCGCCAATATTTTGTAAGGCATCCAATTGATGGAACCGCCTTTGCTAAGCCGCAACCGCGCCGCCATATTGTAAAATCTGGTGAGTCGTTATCGGTGCTGGCGCAGCGCTATAACACCTCAGTCGGCGCCATACAGCAGCACAATAATTTGCGTGGCTCGATGTTAAAAGTGGGCCAAGTGCTCGAAATTCCGGCGTCGTAACTCGCAATGCCCATTCAGTTACTCCCGATTAGTTTGGCCAACCAAATTGCCGCAGGCGAAGTGGTCGAGCGGCCTGCATCTGTCGTGAAAGAGCTGGTCGAGAACAGTTTAGATGCTGGCGCTAGCAAAATTGAGATTGTGATTGAGCAAGGCGGCGCCAAGCGGATATTGATCCGGGATAACGGTAGCGGCATTGAACAAGACGAACTTGCGCTCGCCTTAAGCCGTCATGCGACCAGCAAAATAAGCACCTTAGAAGATTTAGAAGCCATTTTAAGCCTTGGCTTTCGGGGCGAGGCCCTGGCGAGTATTAGTTCAGTGTCGCGCCTGCGGTTAACTTCGAAACCAGCTGCCCAAGCGACGGCTTGGCAGGCGTGGGTTGAGGGCTTAGATATGGCGGTGCAAACCGCCCCTGCCGCCCATCCGAATGGCACTAGCGTGGATGTGGTCGATTTGTTCTACAACACGCCGGCGCGGCGGAAGTTTTTACGTACCGAAAAAACCGAATTTAGCCACATTGATGAGGTCGTCAAACGCATTGCATTGGCGCGTTTTGATGTGAGCTTTAGTTTAGAGCATCAGCATAAGCGCATACGTGACTTGCGGGCGGTAGCCAATACCACCGCCAACGATTTTGATTTGCAGGGCGGCGCCCTGCAACGGGTCGCCCAGCTTTGCGGTAAAGCCTTTGCCGATACTGCACTGGTGTTACAGGATCAACAGGGGCCGTGGCAACTGCGCGGCTGGTTGGCGCCGCCGGAACACTGCCGCCACCAAAGCGATGTGCAGTATTTATATGTGAATGGCCGCATGATGCGCGATCGCTTGCTTTTGCATGCGGTACGGCAGGCATACGGAGATAGCCTGCCCGAAGATAGAAGCGCGGCTTTTGTGTTGTATTTGCAAGTGCCGGCAAGTGATGTCGATATTAATGTGCATCCGGCGAAGCATGAGGTGCGCTTCCATCAGGCGCGGCAGATCCATGATTTTGTCGTGGCGGTGCTGAAGCAAGCGCTAGCGCAAGTGGCTGAATTGCCCGATGTGAGCGCTGATGAAGTAGCCGAACGGCCGCGCGAGCACGCCTACCAGTCTCATGCAGCGGTGGATTTGCGGGCGTTTAAACCTCGCCATCAAACGCCACTACCGGGTTTGAGTGCGGGGCGGGCCGTCACGCCGGCAATGCCGCAAGCGGCTTTACCTAGCGGCGCAACTGCATCCACTTGGCGGGTGCTAAGCGTGCTCGACCAGCAGTATGCGTTGTTGCAAGCTGACCCCGCCGAATTAGCTTTATTGAGCTTGGCACCTATCTGTCAGCAGGCTACGGCAACTAAATTAGCCGAGCAATTTAGCCAAGGGCTGAGCGGTCAGCCGTTACTGGTGCCGGTGAAGTTGGGTAACAGTGAATTGCGCCAATGGCAGCAACTCCAGCAGCAAGCAAATGCGCCGTGGCTGAATAAACTGGGCATCGTGGTAACCCGCCAACAACAAGGATTAAAAGTTGAGCAGGTGCCAGCTTGCTTACGCCAAACCGATATTACCCAAACCCTGCCGGCCCTATTTGCGCGCTTACAAGGGTTAAGCACAGCAGACCCAGCGGCTGAACCTGAGTTATGGCAAGCGCTGTGGTGGTGGCTAGCAAGCCTGGCTAATCCGTCACAATTTTCGCTCACTCAGGCTGAGCATTGGTTGCAGTATTGGTCGCAACATTTGCGCACCACTAAGCCTGAATGGCTGCAGCCGCTCAATTGGCATGCTGCGCTGTCGGCATCTGATCTAGGGACGGCACCATGATGGACCAAGCACAGCCTTATGTGGTGTGTTTATTTGGGCCGACGGCCGCGGGCAAAACCGCCTTGGCGATGGCGCTGCAAGAGCAACTCAACGGCCAGCTAATTTCGGTCGACTCGGCCCTTATTTACCGTGGCATGGACATTGGCACCGCGAAACCCAGCGCCGCCGAACAGCAGCTCGCGCCGCACCGGTTAATAGATATTTGTGATCCCTCGGAGCGTTATTCTGCCGCTGATTTTGCCACGGATGCCAAGGCGGAAATTGAGCGTGCCTTGGCTGGCGGTAAAGTGCCAATTCTAGTGGGCGGCACTATGCTTTATTTCAAGGCCTTGTTAGAGGGGTTTTCTGATTTACCGGCGGCCGATGAAAAAGTCCGCGCAAGCTTGCAGCAACAGCTCCAGCAGCAGGGTCAGCAAGCCTTACACGCGCGCCTGCAAACCATTGACCCAGTCAGTGCGGCACGCATTCATCCTAATGATCCACAACGTTTGCTGCGCGCCTTAGAGGTGTATGAGTTGACTGGCCGTTCGTTAACCGAGCTGAGTCAGCAACGGCATGGTCAACTTACCTATCCGGTGCAACAAATTGGGCTAATTCCGGCTGATCGAAGCGTGCTGCATCAACGTATTGAGTTACGTTTCGACGAAATGCTAGCGCACGGCTTTATTGATGAGGTGCAAGCGCTGCGCGCGCGCGGTGATTTACACTTAGATATGCCGTCAATGCGCTGTGTCGGTTACCGTCAAGTTTGGCAGTATTTAGACGGCACAGTGAACGCAAGCCAAATGCGAGAGCAAGGCGTTGCAGCCACCAGACAACTGGCAAAGCGGCAGTTAACTTGGTTGCGTGGTTGGCCTCAAGTGCAAGTGGTCGACCCCTTGGCGAGTGATGCCGATGCCCAACTGAAGCGGGCGCTAGCGCAGCCGGCGTGTAAATATCAGCCGGATTAACTTGAAAAATTGGTAGCGCGCCACCATCACAAATGTGTAGTTGCAATTTAACGCAACTGGGCTAGTGTAGAATTGCGTTAAAAAATAACAACAATAAGGAATATTTGAGATGGCCAAAGGTCAAACGTTGCAGGATCCATTTTTGAACGCGTTACGCCGTGAGCGTGTTCCCGTTTCGATATACTTAGTAAACGGTATTAAATTACAAGGACAAATTGAGTCCTTTGATCAGTTTGTCATTTTACTGAAAAACACTGTCAGTCAGATGGTGTATAAGCACGCAATTTCGACTGTCGTGCCAGCGCGCATCCCGCAAAATTATCTGGCACAGCCAGAAGCAGGCGACGCTGAACAAATCGATTAATGGCCATAGTCGAATGGCTATAGAGGAGCTGTTATAGCTTGTTTGACAGATTTGAAAGTGGTGAGCACGCCATTCTTGTGCATGTTGATTTCCCGCTGGAAACCGACCGTGAAGACTTGTCTGAATTAAAATTATTGGTGAGCTCGGCTGGCGTAGAAACCGTAGGGGTTATTACGGCTAGCCGCAGTACCCCAAGTTCGCGCTTTTTTGTTGGCAGCGGTAAAGCTGAGGAAGTCGCTGAATTGGTGCGCGCAACCGGCGCCAATATTGTCATTTTTAATCATTCTTTATCACCCACCCAAGAGCGTAACTTAGAGAAGCTGTGTCAGTGCAGAGTGCTCGATAGAACCGGGCTCATTCTTGATATTTTCGCCCAACGCGCCCGTACCCATGAAGGTAAGTTGCAGGTAGAGCTGGCGCAGTTACGGCATATCTCGACGCGACTAGTGCGAGGCTGGACCCACTTGGAACGGCAAAAAGGTGGGATTGGTTTGCGCGGTCCGGGTGAAACCCAGTTAGAGACCGACCGCCGGTTAATTCGCGGACGGATTAAAAATATTCTAGGGCGGTTAGAGAAGGTATCTAAACAGCGTGAACAAGGTCGTCGCGCGCGGCAGCGAGCGGAAGTGCCCACGGTATCGCTAGTAGGCTATACCAACGCCGGTAAATCAACCTTATTTAACCGCTTAACCGCAGCCGAGGTTTATGCCGCTGACCAACTGTTTGCGACCCTTGACCCAACCTTACGTAAACTCAATCTAACCGATGTCGGCGACGTGATCATGGCCGACACAGTCGGTTTCATCAGACACTTACCCCATGATTTAGTGGCTGCTTTCAAAGCAACCTTGCAAGAAACGCAAGAGGCCAACCTGTTGTTACATGTGGTGGATGTGAGTGATGAGCGCAGCCAAGAAAATATTGCGGAAGTCACTGCGGTGTTAACTGAAATTGAAGCCCATGAAGTACCACAGCTATTGGTGTGGAACAAAATTGATCGGGTGGAAGAATTACAGCCGCGGATTGAGCGCGATGAGCAAGGCCTACCGCAGCAAGTGTGGTTATCGGCACAAACTGGCGCTGGGGTCGAGTTGTTGGCGGAGGCGCTGGTTGAGCGCTTGCGCCCGCAAATGGTTAATGTTTCGTTACGATTACCGCCCGCGCTAGGGAAATTGCGTGGTAAACTCTACGCATTAGACAGTGTGCAAACTGAGCGCGTTGCTGATGATGGTGCCACTATCGTGCAGGTAAGAATGGCCTCGGTGGATTGGCAGCGGTTGTGTAAACAGTATCAGCAGGAATTCGAGCCGCGCTATGGCGGCACCTTGCAGGGCTATGTAGAATAGCTCGCAAGTAACAGCTTAAATATAACTAAAAGTTGGAGTACATAATGGCCTGGAATCAACCGGGAAACGGTAATAACAATGACCGTGATCCATGGAAGCAACAAGGTGGCCGCGATCAAGGCCCACCAGATATCGATGAAGCGGTGCGCAACTTACTCGGCAAGCTCGGGTTAGGCGGCAAAGGCGGTAAAGGTGGCCGTGGTGGTAGCAGTACCGGCGGCATGGGCGGTAAAGGCTTAAGCATTATCGCTGTTATCGCCTTAGCGGTATGGTTTGTGGCTGGTTTTTACACAGTTAAAGAAGCTGAGCGCGGCGTGGTGTTGCGGTTTGGCCAATATTACGAAGAAGTGGAATCAGGCCTGCATTGGCGGCCACTATTTATTGACACCGTCTATTCGGTCGACGTGAATAACGTGAAGTCACAACAGTCTAATGGCTTTATGTTAACCCAAGATGAAAACGTGGTGCGGGTTGAGTTAGACGTGCAGTATCGTGTCATTAATCCACGTGATTATTTATTTGCGGTGGAAAATGCCGATCGCAGTTTGGCACAAGCAACAGACAGTGCTTTACGTTACGTGGTGGGTCATAGCACGATGGATGAAGTGCTAACCGTGGGTCGCGAAAATGTGCGAGCCCGTACTTTGGAGCTCATGGAGCAAATTATCGAGCCGTATCAACTAGGCTTGCAAATTGTTGATATTAACTTGCTGCCTGCACGTCCACCTGAAGCCGTGAAAGACGCGTTCGATGATGCGATTGCGGCGCAGGAAGATGAAGAGCGTTTCATTCGCGAAGCAGAAGCTTATGCACGGCAAGTTGAGCCGTTAGCGCGCGGTCAAGCACGTCGACTATTGCAAGAAGCTCAAGCTTATCGCGAGCAAATTGTGCTAGAGGCGCAAGGTGAGGTCGCTCGTTTTAACGATTTGTTACCGCAGTTTGAGGCCGCCCCTCAAATTATGCGCGAGCGGATTTATTTAGATACCCTCGAGGATATCTATGCGCGGACGCCAAAAGTCATGGTAGATGTTGATGGGGCAAACAACATGATGTATTTGCCACTTGATCAAATCTTACAGCGTCAACAGCAGTCAAATGGTGGCAACTTAACCGTGCCACGCTTAAATTTAAACGACAACGTTCAACAGCAGTCGCAGAACTCAACCAGCACGGATACAACTGTGCGGGATGGTTCACGGTTTGACGGCGGTCGGGGGTAAATCATGAAAAACGTTATTGCTATTCTAGTGATTATTGTCCTCGCCATTGGTTATGCATCGGTGTTCGTGGTGAAAGAAGGCGAACGCGCAATTTTGGTGCAGTTTGGTAAGGTAGAACGCGACACCGACAGTGGCGAAGCGACGGTGTTTGGTCCGGGATTACATTTCAAAATTCCATTGATTGAAACGGTGAGGTTTTTAGATGCACGTTTCAAAACTTTGGATGCTGAAGCGGATCGTTTTGTGACCAGCGAGAAAAAAGATCTCATCGTTGACACTTATGTGAAGTGGCGCATTGCTGATTTTGCGACTTACTATTTGTCGACTAACGGTGGTAATCAGCTGCAAGCGGAAGCCTTGTTGCAGCGTCGTATCAACAGTGGTTTACGCGCCGAGTTCGGTAGTCGTACCATCACTGAGATCGTCTCTGGTGAGCGCGATGATTTAATGCGTGATGCACTAATTCAAGGCGCGGAAAGTGCTCGTGAATTAGGGATTGAAGTGGTTGACGTGCGGGTAATGCAAATTAACTTACCGAATGAAGTCAGTCAGTCAATTTACCAGCGGATGCGCGCAGAGCGTCAAGCGGTGGCTACTGAGCACCGTTCTGAAGGTCGCGAGCAGGCTGAGATTATTCGGGCCGATGCTGATGCGCGGGTAACCGTATTGCTAGCTGATGCCAAACGTGAATCACGTGAATTACGTGGTGAAGGTGATGCCGAAGCTGCCCGTATTTATCGCGAGTCATATAGCCAAAATCCAGATTTATTCTCATTCCTACGGAGCATGGAGGCTTATCAAAAAAGCTTTAATGCCGGTCAGGATGTGTTAGTGCTGGATGCCGATAGCGATTTCTTCCGGTTTATCAAGAATCGTGCCGGCGCGGCTGACCAAAACTAGGTCGCGCGTGTACAAGCAGCACTATCAACATTTTATTGAGCAACATGCGGGGCAACTTCATTGTGCCCCGCATTCGCATCATTATTGGCCCGATTTAACTCGTGCGGCGCAATTGGCCTATTGGGATGATTCTGCCAAGGGTGCTGATCATAAATGGGATAAAATGTTCGGTGAGGTGGTGCCAGAGGTACAACAGCGTTTAGCGTCCTTGTTAAGGCTGTCTAACCCGAGCCAACTGGTGTTTGCTCCCAATACTCACGAGTTGCTGTATCGCGTGTTGAGTTGTTTCGCGCCTGATCAGCCACTGCGTATTTTGACGACCGACAGCGAATTTCACAGTTTTTCGCGGCAGGTAAAGCGCTTGCGTGAACGCGCGCAAGTACAAGTCGAAATAGTTCCAAGCCAACCTTTTGATAGTTTTGCTGCGCGCTGGCAACAGGCCCTAACAGCACAATCGTACGATGTGATTTTCATCAGCCAAGTGTTTTATAACTCTGGCGTTATCGCCCCTTGGGTGGGCGACTGGCTGCAGCTGGTGCCAACCGACACTGTGGTGATGATTGATGGCTATCATGGTATCGGCGCTATCGACACCGATTTAAGCCAAGTTGAAGATCGTATTTTCTACCTTGGCGGCAGCTACAAGTATTTGCAGGCAGGTGAAGGCTGTTGCTTTATGAGCGTACCCAAAAACTGCCAACTGCGCCCGGAATACACTGGGTGGTTTGCCGATTTTGCCAATCTGGCCAAGCCTCAACAGGCAATCGTCGAGTATGCTAATGATGGCTACCGGTTTGCTGGCGCGACTATGGATTTAAGCGCACTGTATCGATTACGTGCTGTGTTGGCCTGGTGGGCGCAGGCACCATTGTCAGTTGTGACAATTCACCAGTACGTGCAGTCGTTACAGCAAGAATTTTTGGCGCATATTGATACCCTCCAGCATGACTTTGTGAATCGTGCGCATTTATTGTTAAACCCGAACGCCAACGACCATGGTCACTTTTTTACCTTTCAATTACCTTCCGCGGCATTGGTAAATAAGATAGCTGCCGAACTAAGCGCGCAGGGTGTCCATACGGATTACCGTAACGACCGGCTGCGGTTTGGTTTCGCGCTTTATCACGACGCCGCCGACTACCAGCAAATTCAATTGGCGCGGTAAACGGCATTCCTTCTTGCACCATTTGCTGGTAAAATCGCCGCCTTTCGTAAGCCTGCAAGCATTAACCAACCGACATTTTGTGAGATAAATCATGGGTAAGAACGTTGTCATCCTAGGCACGCAATGGGGCGATGAAGGCAAGGGTAAAATTGTCGACCTGCTCACCGATAAAGCCACTTATGTAGTGCGCTACCAAGGTGGTCATAACGCCGGTCATACATTGGTCATCGAAGGTGAAAAAACGGTTTTACACCTTATTCCCTCTGGTGTGCTGCGCGCCAACGTAAAATGCTTAATCGGCAATGGCGTAGTGGTGTCTCCCGAAGCACTCATGAAAGAAATCGCCATGTTAGAAGCACGCGGTGTACCGGTGCGCGAGCGGTTACTCATCAGTGAAGCTTGCCCATTAATTCTGCCCTACCATATTGCACTAGACCAAGCCCGCGAGAAAGCCCGCGGTAGCAAAGCGATTGGCACCACTGGGCGTGGTATTGGCCCTGCCTATGAAGATAAAGTGGCGCGTCGCGGGTTGCGGATTGGCGATTTATTCCACTTCGACCGGTTTGAATCAAAACTGCGCGAAGTAATGGAAATTCATAACTTCGCGTTGGTGAATTACTACCATGAAGCGGCCGTGGATGTTGAAGAAGTATTGGCTTACTGCAAAGCCATCGCCACCGAGTTGCGTACTATGGTAGCGGACATTCCTGCGTTACTAGATGAAGCGCGCCGTAACGGTGATCACATCATGTTTGAAGGGGCGCAAGGCACCTTGCTTGATATCGATCACGGTACCTATCCTTATGTGACTTCGTCGAACACCACCGCGGGTGGGGTGTCAACGGGTGCAGGGTTTGGTCCGCGTTACATTGATTATGTCTTGGGTATTGTCAAAGCTTACACCACCCGGGTTGGCAGTGGGCCGTTCCCTACTGAATTAAATGATAACGTCGGTGAACATCTTGGCGTAAAAGGCCATGAGTTTGGCGCTACCACCGGCCGTAAACGCCGAACTGGCTGGTTTGACGCGGTTGCAGCGCGCCGCGCCGTGCAGCTCAACTCAGTCAGTGGTTTCTGCTTAACCAAGCTGGATGTACTTGATGGCCTTGAAGAGCTGAAAATTTGTGTTGGCTATCGATTACCAACGGGTGAAGTGACTGAATACCCACCAATGGCCGCCGAAGATTATGAACTAGTCGAGCCGGTGTACGAGTCTATGCCAGGTTGGCAACAGTCGACGGTTGGCTTGACGGCCCACAATCAATTACCGACCGAAGCCTTAGCTTATATCAAGCGTATTGAGGCTTTAACCGGGGTGCCAGTGGACATTATTTCAACAGGCCCAGACCGCGCGGAAACCATCATTTTGCGTCATCCGTTCGCAAATTGAGCAGTTAACCGCATTTAAGCGAAAAAATTGGCATTTTCTGTTGCATCAATAAAATCGATCCAATAGAATGCGCTCCACCTAACCGGGGTGCCGGCATAGCTCAGTTGGTAGAGCAACTGACTTGTAATCAGTAGGTCCCGAGTTCGACTCTTGGTGCCGGCACCAACTCAAATTGCGGGGAGGGGTTCCCGAGCGGTCAAAGGGATCAGACTGTAAATCTGACGGCTCAGCCTTCGCAGGTTCGAATCCTGCCCCCTCCACCAATGCATTGTTAGTGTTAATGCGGTGAGTTCAGAATGGTTTGAGGTGACCCGAGTTAAGGCATGCGGGTATCGTATAATGGCTATTACCTCAGCCTTCCAAGCTGATGATGTGGGTTCGATTCCCACTACCCGCTCCAACAAAATATGAAAGTCGCACAGTCGATGTGCTGATATAGCTCAGTTGGTAGAGCGCACCCTTGGTAAGGGTGAGGTCGGCAGTTCGAATCTGCCTATCAGCACCACTTTCAACTCGGTCTTCCTCACTGTATCTTCACGCACGACACTCAATCCGGTCAGGCTTTTACATTTATTTGTACGCGCTTAGCGCTACCGTAAGTTGTCCATAGAGAGGCTGTCATGTCTAAAGAAAAATTTGAACGTTCGAAACCGCATGTGAACGTCGGTACCATCGGCCACGTTGACCACGGTAAAACTACCTTGACTGCTGCAATCACTACAGTGT
>CAMPHF010000014.1 GCA_946885915.1 uncultured Idiomarina sp. | reverse complement strand
CTTGGTTTGGGTCCAAGGGGTCGCTGGTTCGAATCCAGTCTCGCCGACCATTTTCATCCCTTCTTTAGTTAGTCTGAGCTAATAGCGGTTTTGACCTCGACAAATGTTGATGAAATATTGCTCAATCTGGTTCGGCTGTGTAAGCTTACTATCAAAATCGTTCACAGAAGCCGATATGACAGCGCCAGAGATGCCTTCAGCAACGCAGCAAAGTTTTTTTGAGTTAGTGTTGTCACTCTCGACTGCGCTGATTAATTGTGCCGAAACCGAAGTTTCTGCTCACATTGATGCTGCACTCGCCGCTATTGGTCGTTATGGTGATAAAGACCGCGTTTATGTGTTCCAATTTAATCAACAGTTAAGTGAAATGACCAACACCCACGAGTGGGTGCGTGATGGTATTACTGCTCATAAAGATGATTTAGTGAAGATCACTGAGTTCGACATGCCGTGGTTCTTCCAAGCGATGCGGCAACAGGGCGTGGTGAGTGTTGCGGATGTTGCACTTTTACCTGCGGCGGCTAAAACTGAACAAGCGGAATTTGAACGCGAGCATATTCATTCAATTCTTTGCGTGGGTATGACTATCGGCGGGGCGCTGATCGGTTTTGTTGGCTGTGATTTAGTTCACCGCCAGAAGCACTGGGAAGCAAGTGACATTCGTGAGCTACAAATTGTGGCTGACATGATCGCCAACACCATTGCACGGCAGCAATATGATGCCAAGTTGAAACAAATCCAGGCCGAGCTTACCGCGCTCAATGTTAAATTACAGCGGCAAGCTAATGAAGATGGGTTAACTCGAGTGGGTAACCGCCGCGCGTTTGATCAACGGCTTGCCCATGAGTTACGGCGCGCAAAGCGCACGGGGCAAAGGCTGAGTTTACTTATTATTGACGTTGATCATTTCAAGGCATTTAACGACCAGCATGGTCATTTGCTTGGCGACCAGGTGTTACAAGCGGTCGCCAGCCGGCTGGAGGAAACCTTTCGGCGCGAAGCTGAATTTGTCGCGCGATTTGGTGGGGATGAGTTCGTGGTCGTGGTGCCTGAGCAACTGCCGGAAGAACTATTGCCCAGAACTGAGCAACTGGTAAGTGACATAGCCGCGTTGCAAGTTGTCGCCCGTGAGCCCAGCGTGACCGTCAGTATTGGCCTTGCGACAACTACCCCGGCGCCAACGATGACGACAGAACAACTGGTTCAACATGCCGACCAAGCAACCTATCAAGCTAAAGCCAATGGTCGTAATCAGGCTTACTTACTACGCTATTAGTGCGCCTTAGCTTCTAGCGCGCGTTAGCTTCGCGCGCTGCTTCATGCAAATTGCGGATGCGGCGACGCAATTCTAACATTTCTACAATTTGGCGAGAGAGCGCGTTGAGTGCGTCAACTTGCGCTGAATTTAGCTTGCGCGGTTTAGTATCAATCACACACAAAGTGCCAAGCGCATGACCATCACTATTTACCAGAGGGGCACCTGCATAGAAACGAATGTGTGGTTGTCCGGTCACTAATGGATTATCAATAAAGCGCTCATCTTTGCGGGCATCTTCAACCACCATTAGCTCATTTGGCTGCACAATGGCATAGGTGCAGAACGCCTGATCGCGCGGTGTTTCTTTAATTGCTAGGTCAACCCCAGCGTTAGATTTAAACCACTGGCGATAGCGATCAATGAAAGAAATCAGGGCAATTGGCACTGAACAAATATGCGCAGCTAATTTGGTAATGTCGTCATATACCTGTTCTGGCAGGGTATCGAGAATATCAAAATCGTAGAGCGACAATAATCGTTCCGCTTCATTATAAGGCTGGGGGCTGTCCATGAGGGACTCCTCGGGCGCTCGTTCCTGAGCGATGCATCCTGATGCAGCTAAGAACGATTTAATGTAGACAAGTTGATTCAATTTAACAGATAAATTTCGATTTTGCTAAAAAGTTTGCAAGCTTTTAGTTCAATTAATTCGAAAAAACTGACACAAAAGTGTCATATAAAGCGCCTTCTTCTTTTAAGTCCCTGTTATGTATGAAAACAGGAGAGAATAGATGGTCAATGTAGATAAGGCATAAAAAATGTCCGCTACCACTCGACTGTCCGTAGTGCCCTCGTTATAATGTTGCGTCATTTTTTGGGGCTAGCGCGTGCGATGCACTGTTTAACGGTGCCGCTGCGGCTAGTCAAATCACCTGCGCTGCAAGTTGTAGCGCAACATGAATAGTGAAGCCGAGGTAAATACGCAATGCAGGTTTCTGTAGAGACAACGCAGGGATTGGAACGCCGCGCCACCATTACGGTGCCAGCTGAGACCATCGATAACGAAGTAAAACGTTTACTAAAAGACGAATACCGTAACGTCAGAGTCAACGGCTTCCGCAAAGGAAAAGTACCGCCAAACGTCTTGCAAAAGCTGTATGGCAAAGAAGCACGTGCGCGTGCTGCTTCGAACCTAATGCAAAGCAAATACTTTGAAGCCATCATGCAGGAAAAAATTAATCCAGCAGGTGCACCGGCAATTGAACCAAAAGTAAACGAGCCGGGTAAAGATTTGCAATTCGTTGCGACTTTTGAAGTGTATCCAGAAGTAGAGGTGAAAAACCTTGACAAGATCAAAGTTGAGCGTCCAGATGTGACGGTTACTGACGCTGACGTTGAAAAAATGCTGGAAACCCTGCAAAAGCAACATGCAACCTGGAAAGAAGTGAAGCGTAAGTCGAAGAAAGGTGAGCGCATCACGATTGATTTCACCGGTTCTATTGATGGCGCTGAGTTTGACGGCGGTAAAGCGACTGACTTCGGCTTAGAGCTTGGCGAAGGTCGCATGATCCCTGGTTTCGAAGATGGCATTATCGGCATGAAAGCCGGTGAAGAGAAAACCATTGATGTGACTTTCCCTGAGGACTATCACGCCGAAAACTTGAAAGGCAAAGCGGCACAATTTGTGATCGTGGCGAAAAAAGTTGAAGAGCGTGTGTTGCCTGAGTTGAATGATGAATTCGTTGCTTTGTTTGGCGTTAAAGAAGGTGGTGTGGAAGCACTGCAAGCTGAAGTTCGCAAAAATATGGAACGTGAGCTGAGCAACACCTTAAAAGGCAAGCTGAAAGAGCAAGTGTTGAAAGGCTTAGTAGAAACCAACGAAGTTGACTTGCCGAAAGCGATGATCGATCAAGAAATCGATGGTTTGCGTCGCCAAGCTATGCAACGGTTTGGTGAAAACGCGAAGAATATGCCTGAATTGCCAGCTAACTTGTTCGAAGAGCAAGCCAAAGAGCGCGTTAAAGTTGGTTTGTTACTAGGCGAAGTGATTCGTGGTAATGAGCTGAAAGTTGACGAACAGAAAGTCGACGAAATTATTGCCGTGCAAGCTTCAGCTTATGAAGATCCTGAAGAAGTAATTGCTTACTACAAAGGCAACAAAGAGCTGATGCAGCAAGTTCGTAACTTGGCGTTGGAAGAGCAAGCGATTGACTTTATTCTTGAGCAAGCGAAAGTGACCAAGAAAAAGGCAAGTTTCGACGATTTGATGAATCCGAAACAGCAATAAGTTGACGCCAGACTGAACAACTTGGTTTAATGGCTCGTATGTTGGCATACGGGCCATTTTTTGTTTTAGGAGTTTTAATTATGACGCAACACGCGCAAGAGCCGTTGGCGCAACTGGTACCGATGGTCGTAGAGCAAACCTCCAAGGGTGAGCGTTCTTACGATATCTATTCACGGTTGCTCAAAGAGCGCGTAATTTTCTGTGTCGGTCAGGTAGAAGACCACATGGCCAACTTGATTGTCGCCCAGCTATTATTTTTGGAGTCGGACAATCCAGATAAAGACATTTATCTCTACATTAACTCCCCGGGTGGGGCGGTCACTGCCGGTATGGCGATTTACGACACGATGCGCTTTATTAAGCCGGATGTGAGTACCGTATGTATGGGCCAAGCAGCGAGTATGGGTGCCTTCTTATTAGCCGGTGGTGCGCAAGGAAAACGTTTCTGTTTGCCGAACTCGCGGGTGATGATTCACCAACCTCTCGGCGGCTTCCAAGGGCAAGCGTCGGATTTCGAAATTCATGCGCGCCAAATCTTGGACATTAAAGAGCGGTTAAATCGGATGTTAGCCGATAATACCGGTAAACCATACGAGCAAGTCGCACAAGATACTGATCGCGATTATTTTATGACCGCGCAACAAGCTGTCGACTATGGTGTGGTAGATGGCATTTTGACCAAACGTGGTGAGAAACATGACAGATAAGACCAAAGGCGACGGCGACACGCCGTTATTTTGCACTTTTTGCGGGAAGAGCCAGCATGAAGTTCGCAAACTGATTGCCGGGCCTTCGGTATTCATTTGTGATGAGTGTGTCGATTTATGTAACGACATTCTGCAAGAAGAAATTCAAGCTATCGCGCCGCAAGACAAGTCAGAACAGTTGCCGGTACCCAAGGAAATTCGCGCCCACTTAGATGAGTACGTGATTGGCCAGGAGCAAGCCAAGAAAGTGCTGGCGGTGGCGGTTTACAATCATTACAAACGATTGCGTAACAGCGGCAAGGGCAAAGATCAGGTTGAACTTGGCAAAAGTAACATTTTGCTGATTGGTCCGACGGGTTCGGGCAAGACCTATCTTGCTGAAACTTTAGCTCGGTTTCTTGATGTGCCGTTTACCATGGCCGATGCAACCACGCTTACCGAAGCGGGTTACGTGGGCGAAGACGTGGAAAACATTATTCAGAAATTATTGCAAAAGTGTGACTACGACGTCGAGAAAGCGCAACGTGGTATCGTTTACATTGATGAAATCGACAAGATCTCACGTAAATCTGACAACCCGTCAATTACGCGCGACGTGTCAGGTGAAGGTGTGCAGCAAGCCTTATTGAAATTAATCGAGGGCACTGTCGCCGCGGTGCCACCGCAAGGCGGTCGTAAACATCCGCAGCAAGAGTTTTTGCAAGTTGATACCTCAAAGATTCTGTTCATTTGTGGTGGTGCGTTCGCCGGTTTGAATAAAGTGATTGAGCAGCGCCTAGCCACCGGAACTGGGATTGGATTCGGGGCTGAGGTGAAGAGTAAAGAGCGCCAACAAGAAGGCGAAATTCTGGCTCAAGTTGAACCTGAGGATTTGGTTAAATACGGTCTTATTCCAGAGTTCATTGGTCGTTTGCCGGTATTGGCGACGTTGGAAGAGCTCGATGAAACTGCGTTAGTGCAAATTCTACGTGAACCGAAAAATGCATTAACCAAGCAGTATTCAGCCTTATTCGAAATGGAAGGTGCTGAACTTGAGTTTCGTGAAGACGCGTTGCGGGCTATTGCTCGCCAAGCGATGAAACGTCGTACCGGTGCGCGCGGCTTGCGTTCAATTGTCGAAGCTGTATTGCTAGGGACTATGTATGAACTGCCATCAATGACTGGGGTGAGCAAGGTCGTGATTGATGAATCTGTCATTCAAGGCGAGTCTGATCCTATCTTGATATATGAGAATGCAAAGTCAGAAAAGCATGCTTCGGGTGAATAATTTAGCTATTTAGCTCAAAAAAAGTGCAAAAAGGGCCAGTAAGGCCCTTTTTTTGTGTTTTTCATTGAACTTTAAGTGGTCGCCCACATATTAAAGAGTAAGATAAAGAAATCACTTCTGTGTGACGATCGAGTTGAGGTCGCTCACACCCATTTGTTTCAGTGGAGAAAAAGATGAGCGAAGCGCAGGTTGAACGCCTTAGTATTCCAGTACTACCGTTGCGCGATGTGGTGGTTTACCCCCACATGGTAATTCCGTTGTTTGTGGGTCGAGAAAAGTCAATTCGCTGTCTTGAAGCAGCGATGGATCATGACAAGCAAATTTTTCTATCGGCACAAAAAGATGCGTCGGTGGATGAACCGGTAGCTGAAGATATTTATCAAATTGGTGCAATTGCAACCATTCTGCAACTCCTGAAACTACCTGACGGCACCGTGAAAGTGTTGGTTGAAGGCGTTCAACGGGCGGCCATTGATGAGTTTGAGCCCCACGATGAATTTTTTAAAGCCAAGGTACATTATTTAGACTCAGAAAAAATTCCTGACAACGAAGAAGAAGTGATGGTGCGCTCGGCGCTGAATCAGTTTGAAGGCTATGTGAAGCTGAACAAGAAGATTCCACCGGAGGTGCTCACCTCGTTATCAGGCATTGATGAAGCTGATCGCCTGGCTGACACCATGGCGGCACATATGCCACTGAAGCTCGCTGATAAGCAACACGTGCTGGAAATTACCGATGTGCGCGAGCGGTTAGAGTATTTGATGGCGTTGATGGAAGGTGAAATCGACATTCTTCAAGTAGAGAAAAGAATTCGTAGTCGCGTCAAAAAGCAAATGGAGAAAAGCCAACGCGAGTACTACTTGAATGAACAAATGAAAGCGATTCAAAAAGAACTCGGCGATATGGAAGATGGCCCCGATGAATTTGAGGCGCTCCAGAAAAAAATTGATGACGCGCAAATGCCGGCTGAGGCAAAAGACAAAGTTCAAGCCGAACTACAGAAGCTAAAGATGATGTCATCGATGTCGGCTGAAGCGACCGTAGTGCGCGGATACATTGATTGGATGGTACAGGTGCCTTGGAAAAAGCGCTCGCGGATCAAGAAAGATTTAGCGAATGCCGAGAAAATTTTGGACGCCGACCATTATGGTTTGGAAAAAGTAAAAGAGCGCATTATTGAATATCTTGCGGTGCAACAGCGTACCAATAAGGTGCGCGGCGCTATTTTGTGCTTAGTGGGACCGCCGGGTGTTGGTAAAACCTCCCTGGGACAATCAATTGCGAAAGCGACAGGGCGGAAATATATCCGCATGGCGCTTGGTGGTGTGCGTGATGAAGCGGAGATCCGTGGCCATCGGCGTACCTACATCGGTTCGATGCCGGGCAAGTTGATCCAAAAAATGGCGAAAGTTGGGGTAAAAAACCCACTGTTCTTGTTAGATGAAATCGACAAAATGTCGTCAGACATGCGCGGTGACCCTGCGTCAGCCTTGCTGGAGGTGCTCGATCCGGAACAGAACATCAACTTCAACGACCATTATTTGGAAGTTGATTACGATTTATCTGATGTGATGTTCGTGGCCACTTCGAATAGTTTAAATATTCCGGCACCACTATTGGACCGGATGGAAGTGATTCGGTTGTCTGGCTACACCGAAGACGAAAAGCTTAATATTGCCAAGCGCCATTTGTTGCCTAAGCAAATTGAGCGTAACGGCTTAAAAGAGAAAGAGATCACCGTTAAAGATGACGCGATTATTGGCATTATCCGTTATTACACGCGGGAAGCTGGCGTACGTAGCTTAGAGCGTGAGGTGTCTCGCTTGTGCCGTAAAGCGGTGAAGAAAATTGTGCTAGATAAGAAGCTCAAGCACGTTGAAATTAACGGTAAAAACTTGGGTGACTTCTTAGGTATTCAGCGTTTTGACTACGGTAAAGCAGAAGACAATAATCAGATTGGTCAAGTGACGGGCTTGGCATGGACTGAAGTAGGGGGTGATTTACTCACTATTGAGGCGACCAATGTTGCAGGTAAAGGCAAAATTACGTCTACCGGCTCCCTTGGTGATGTCATGCAAGAATCTATTCAAACCGCACTGACCGTGGTTCGTAGTCGCGCTGATAAGCTCGGAATTCAAGAAGACTTCCACGAAAAACGTGATATTCATGTGCACGTGCCTGAGGGTGCAACGCCGAAGGACGGCCCTAGCGCAGGGATTGCCATGGTGACTTCATTGGTATCGTCGTTAACTCAGATCCCAGTGCGTGCCGATGTCGCCATGACGGGTGAAATTACCTTGCGTGGTGAAGTGTTGGCTATCGGTGGCTTAAAAGAAAAGCTGCTGGCGGCGCACCGAGGCGGTATCAAACATGTGTTAATTCCAAAAGACAATGAACGCGATTTGAAAGAAATTAGTGATAACGTGAAAGGCGACTTAAAGATTCAACCGGTACAATGGATTGATGAAGTGTTAGCCGTTGCGTTGGAACGAGCACCTGTCGCTGCGAAAGCAGCCAAGTAGGCGCGTCTTATACATTTGGTATAAGACTAAAGTCCTGTGTAACGACAAAATGCGGTCTAGCGGTGGAAAAAATGCTCGCAGACCGCATTCTTTCGTTAAAAAATTGCGTAAAAAGGGTTTTCAATCAGAAAACTTGTGGTAGCCTAGAGTTGAGTTAAGTAAGCCGCACGGGTGATGCGCAGGGCGCAAACTCAATTGGCTGAAAACTTTCGCCGACGTTCTCTATGCTGGAGACGAAGGCAGTGCTTGAACTCTTGGTTTAAGCTTGTTATAAACTTCGCTGGCCCATTTAATTCCGAATGGATCCACGGAAAATTGATAATAACAATCTAAGGGGATGATACTGTGAACAAGTCTCAGCTAGTTGACAAAATTGCCGAGGGAGCAGAAATTTCTAAAGCTGCAGCCGGTCGTGCTTTAGACTCTTTCATCGAAGCGGTAACTGGTGCGCTGAAAAAAGGCGAGCAAGTTGCTTTAGTTGGTTTCGGTACTTTCCAAGTTCGTGAGCGTTCAGCACGTACTGGCCGTAACCCACAAACTGGTCAAACGATTCAAATCGCTGCCGCCAAAGTACCTTCATTCAAAGCTGGTAAAGCTCTGAAAGACGCAGTTAACTAAGTAAGACACGCAGCTGCGTGTTTTTCTTTTAGATAAGGCCGTGTATGCGGCCTTATTTGACTCTGCGATTTAACTTTTTCAAGGAGCGGTAGTTCAGTTGGTTAGAATACCGGCCTGTCACGCCGGGGGTCGCGGGTTCGAGTCCCGTCCGCTCCGCCAATCGCATTGTCTTAAATAGCCCGTAGACCTGTCTCCGGGCTTTTTTTTCGTGTGATGAATAGGTGCTATTCGTGGCATTACGGGTATAATGTTGCGCACAAATTTTCTGAACATCTATCCGATATTACGAGTGCCAAATGACTATAGCCATTAGGTTCGTAGCTTGGAATTAAGAGCGAGTTAATTATGTTGGAACGTATTCGCGAAGGCTCACAAAGTATGATCGTTAAGATCATCCTCGTCTTCATTATTATTACATTTGCGTTAACGGGTGTGAGTGGTTACTTAGGTAGCACTTCAGAGCCCACGGTTGCGACTGTCAATGGAGAGCCTATTACTCAGGTTGCTTATGATCGTGCTTATGAAAATGAGCGTGCTCGTATGGAAGAGCAACTGGGTGAAATGTTCAACGCGCTCGCCGCTGATCCCGGCTACATGCGTCAACTGCGCGCCAGTGTGGTTGATCAACTCATTGAGCGTGAACTGTTACGCCAGTATGCCCAAGAACAGGGAATTCGAATTTCTGATGAGCAAGTCAAAAATGCGATTCGTGAAATTTCCGCGTTCCGTACTGCAGGGCAATTCAGTAACGACGTTTATTTAATGGCCATTCGCAACGCTGGCTATACCCCTGAGAGTTTCGCGGCGGCTATTCGGCAAGATTTGAGCAACAGCCAGCTGGTTGAGAGCTTGTTAAGTAGCGAGTTCGTGCTTGAAAACGAAACCACAGGTTTGGCCGAATTATTAAGCCAGACTCGTAGCGGTCGTTACTTGCAAGTAAGCGTGGACGATTACCTTACTCAAGTGAACCTGACTGACGATGACTTACGTGCTTATTATGAGCAAAACCCGAATCAGTTTACCCAAGCTGAGCAGGTTAAAGTGGCGTTCGTTGCACTAGATTATAACGACGTAACCGCGAGCGTAGATATTTCTGATGCTGAAGTTCGTGAATATTACGAGGGTAACCTGGCTCGTTTCAGTACGGAAGAAGAACGTCGGGTGTCACATATTTTGATTGAAACCGCGGAAGATGCTGATGCTGCACGTGCTGAAATTGAAGCGGTGCAAGAGCGTTTAGCTGAAGGTGCTGAGTTTGCGGCATTAGCGGCCGAATACTCCGACGATGTGTTTTCTGGCGAAAATGGCGGTGACCTCGAGTGGATCGCCCGAGACCAGATGGACCCAGAATTTGAAGAGGCCGCGTTTGCGCTAGAAACTGTCGGTGAAGTAACAGACATTGTTGAAACGTCGTTTGGCTTCCACCTGATCAAGCTGACAGACCTACGCGCAGGTAGTGTCCAGCCTTTTGCAGAGGTTGAGGCTGATATTCGCGCGCAATTAACTGAACGGGCGGCGCAGGATGCCTATTATCAAGCGCAGCAAACCTTGGCTCGCGTTAGCTTTGAAAACGCCGATACCTTAGCCCCTGCAGCAGAAGCAGTAGGTGCCGAAGTGGTAACCACCGATTGGTTTACTCAGGCTTATGCGCCAACCATATTGGATGCACCACAAGTGTTAACGCTGGTGTTTGACCAAGATTTCATTGCTGATGGGCTTAATAGTGACCTGATTGAAGTTAATGAGGAAACGTCTTTGGTCGCGCGGGTGGTTGAACATCAGCCTGAGACTATTAAAGCGTTCGACCTAGTGGCTGAAGAGATTCGTGAGCAATTAACTTTAGAGCGTGCTCAAGCTATCGCCAGAACCGATGCGGAAGCCTACTTAGCGCAGTTGCGCGAGGGGACTGCTGAGGTAGCAGCTATGACTGAATTGAACGCGATTGAGCGCCAACAAACTAATGTGGCTGGTGCTATTCGTAACACTCTGTTTGAATTGCCAAAGCCAACCAGCGAGTCAGTAAGCGCAGCAGTAGCAACGCTAAACAACGGCGATGTTGCGGTGGTGCAGTTAACCGAAGTGACCGCTGGGCAACCTGAGCAAGCCTTACAAGATCAGTTAGCCGGTCAGCTTACGCAACGTTATTCGCAAACGGCCTTTATGGCCTTTATTGCAGCGTTGCGTGCTGAGGCTGAAGTGGTAGTAGAAACTAACTAACGGGTGTTATGCCCATAGAGCGCCGGCAAGTCCGGCGCTTTTTTTTGCCTGCTGTTCAGCTGTGCGCGAGCCACAATATGACGTTTTACAGCTTGATACAGCGCTTTCCCTGCACGCCAAGGCTGGCGTTTATTGGGGTCGGCAAAACAGCTTTGTTGGGCTGCATGAATGGCGTTTAGCAGCGCGTCGTTATCTTGCGCCCATTCATTCAGATGAATCGGTGTTGGTGTTTGGGTTGCGCTTACCCAAGCCCATAACTGTTGCAGCGCTGGCGCCGCTTGGTTGTGTTTACAAGCTTGCTGAAATTCGCGCCAGGCCTCGCTTGCATCCACTGCAGTGGGGGCCGGCTCGACAGCGACAAGTTGTTGTGGCTGACCCGTTTGTCGGCGAGCTCTTAGCCACAGGGCAACGGTTACTATCCAGAGCAGCGCAAAACTAAGCGCGAGCCAGAACCACAGGCTATCTGTGATTGCCGTTGTGGTAGCAGCGTTAGCTTGCGCCGGTTCAGCAGCGGGTAACGTGCTAGGTTCGGAAACCGGAGAAGGTGCCGATGGTGGCGTCTCTGTGGGCATCGCCACGCCAGTAATAGTGAGGGTTTGGGACGGTAGATTAATCTGTTGCGGGCTGTTCAAGCGCGTATTAAACCAGTTCAGCTGATAGGCCGGAATAGTTAAGGTTCCGGGTTGCGTCGGAATTAACGTCACTTTCACGGTTTGTTGGGCAATGCTGGTTCCATTTCTCACAAAGGTATCGGTTTGTGGTTGTTCTGGATAACTACGAACCCCGTCAATATCGGCAAATTGCAGCGGTGGCAACTGCTCTGGCTTCACGCCCGCCGCCGTTAACATATAAGTGACCGTTAATGCTTCGCCAACTTTTCCGCTGCTCGCGCTGGGGGAAAACTCACGAGTTAATGAGACTAATTCACTGGGTAACCAAGGACCTTGCCAGTCACTTGGAACCGCTTTTACGGTTAACTCTATAGGTTGAGCTTTTACGGCGACCGGCGTGGTGTTTGCAAAGGTCGAAAATAATGAATCTTGGCGGTTAGAATACACCTCGCCAGAAAAGGTGGCGCCGCCGATGTTAAAGGTTCCGGATCGATTTGGGGTAATGGCATACTGGCGCTGATAGACGCGATAGCGACGTCCATCAACCATTTCATAGGACTCTTGATCTTGTCCTACTTGGATGACATCAGCGCCTTCAAACTCTGGCGGCGCAAGATTGCCGCTGCTTAAATCGGCGGCTAGATAAAGCTTAGCCACATAGTTGAATTGCTGCTGCAAATAAACGGTTTGGCTGTCCACGCTACCGGTAAGAAACGCCACACCCCGGCGTTGCTCGGCTTCGCCTCGCTCTTGCACTACCGCTATTGCGATAGGCTTTGAGCGTGCGCCTTGCCACTCTAGCGCTGGTATTTCATATTGCCCGGCTTGGGTTGCAGTAAGAATCACCCGAAACGTAGTGGTAGCGGTGGCCGTCCCATTAATAACTGAGCGTTGATGGCTGACCGCGGTGCGGCCAACGTTGTAGTTCGCAAAAATTGTACCGAAGTCAAAGGCATCACGCGGTAAGTGTTCGTTCACTTCCACGGTCACAACCAGTGGTTCACCAACGAGTACTGGGTTTTTATCAACGGTCACTTGCACCTGAGTGGCTGCTACCGCAGAGCTTGCGAACAGCATTAACACGAGGAAGACAACCCCAACTATATATTTTGGATTCGACACTACCATTCGTTTTCAACTCCAGCCGGCTGACGTTGTTGTTGACGGCGCTGATATTCTAGACGTAATTTTTGTTTCAGCAGAAACGCCGGATCATTCGGTAAACGACGCATCAGTTGCTCAAATTCTCGTTGCTGCTCAGGGGTTAATTCGGCGTTATTTGGTAACTCACCAACATCGCTCGGCTTGCCTTCATTGTTAGTGTCCGCCTCTGCTTCGGCGGCATCTGCTGCAGTCGGGTCAGACTCAGCATCTGCGCCAGCTTCTTCCTCACTTTGTTGGGTTTGAGGTGGGGCCTCACTGTTGGGTTGTTCGGCAGCTTCTTGGTTGGTTCCACCTTCATCTTGGGCACTGTTAGCACCGCTATTTTGCTGTTCTCCTTGGGCTGACTCAGACTGATTTTGCTCACCTTCGCCTGCTTGCTCTTGATTCTGCTGTTGTGCTTGTTGTTTCATCGCCTCCGCGAGGGCGAGGTTGTCGCGTGCTTCTGACCAGTTAGGCCGTGCTGCCAATGCGCGTTGAAAGGCTTCAATCGCAGCATCATATTCGCCTAACTTCACCAATGCGTTACCTTGGTTGTAGGCACCTTCCGGCCCCGCAATGGCGCTAAATTCCGCTAATGCAGCTTCATAATTTTCCAGTCGATATTGTGCTTCGCCCCGTCGTAGCGGGTTGTCACTTAGCGTTGCCGCCTGCTCATAATCGCCGCGCTCTAGTGCCTGTTGTGCTTGTTGCTCGTTGGTTTGCCACCAATCGCTGGAGCTAGTGCTGGTTTGGGCTGCCGCTGGCGGAGCAATACTCAGCATCATGCTGACGCCAGCGCAGGTTAGCAGCCAATGACCACGCCGCCATGGCCATAGCGCCAGTGGTAACAGCAGCAGAGCAACCCAAGGTCCACGGTCAAGCCATTGATCGCCTTGTAGTTCGCGCGCATTGTCGGCATCACGCTGGGCGCGCGTTAATTCAGCCTGATTGAGTAAGCGGGTTACATCATCGCTGTCGGCGGTGGCGGCAAGATATACGCCGCCAGTTGCCTCAGCAACCCGTGCTAATGGCGCCGCAGTTAATTTCGGCACCACAACTTGGCCACTGGCATCGCGCAACAAAGTACCGTCAAGCTGGCGAATGGGTGCCCCAGCGCTGGTTCCAAATGCCAACACTGAAATACGATGCGCTTGCTGTTGAGCAAAGCTAATCAGCGGGCTAACATCGCGCGCTTCAACGCCATCGGTAAGCCAGTAGATGTCGCCTTGTGCATAGCCCGCATCTTGTAACATACTGACTGCACGCTGCAGGCCACTTAGCGGGTTGCTGCCGCGTACGGGCATAATTTCTGGGGTAAGCGCCGGGATGAGATTCAGAATATTGTTGGCATCATTGGTGAGCGGCGCAATCACGAATGCGTCGCCAGCGTAGGCAATGACGCCAGTCTCGCCATCTTGTTGCATGCGCACAATGTCGGTCGCTTTGAATCGCGCCTGACTCAGACGGTCAGGATTCATATCGGTGGCACGCATTGATAATGACATATCGATGACAATGACATGGCCAGCATCTAGCTCAAATACCGGTTGCGGCAGGCGCTCCCAAGCGGGGCCTGCAAGCGCAGCGGTACTAACCACCAGCATGGCTGCTAGCCACCAGGTTGCAGTCTGGCTTTGGTGAGCGGGCGCCACAAATAGTTGTGTGCTTAAATGGTCGGCCAACCAGGCAGGCGAACGTTGCTGCTGTCGACGCTGCCGATACCACCAATAAAGTGGAATGAGCAACAATAACGCCAGTCCCCACCACGGCCGAATAAAATGAAAGTCAGCCATGATTTAACTCCACCGCCTGTCGGCGCCAGTGCATTAACGCGCTGCCAATCATAGCTCCCAGCAGCAGTAACACGGCAAGGCCCAGCGGCCAGTAATAAAGTGCAATTCGAGGCCGCAACGACTGTGCGTCACCAGCAACGGGCTCATAGTTATCTAGTTCGGTATAAATTTGCTCAAGTTCAGCAGTATTGCGGGCGCGGAAGTAAATACCACCGGTGTCATTGGC
Organism: uncultured Idiomarina sp.; assembly: GCA_946885915.1. The sequence continues at coordinate 35,994 of CAMPHF010000014.1, read as the reverse complement.
AAGGCTTGATAACATGGCCTCGTCTAGATCGCGACTTGGATTCACTCGACGGCTACCAAAAAAGCTCTCCACCACCACTTCTTCAGCGCCCACCCCGATGGTGTATATTTTCACATCATAGGCCTTGGCTAATTCCAAGGCTTGCTCAGGGGTGATGTAGCCAGCTGTGTTTTGGCCATCGGTTAGCAGAATAAGTACGCGGTTGGTTTCATTGCGTTGTTCAAACTGACGCACGGCCAAGGCCACGGCGTCACCGATGGCGGTACGTTCACCAATGAGTTTTAATTCGCTCTCGCTCAGCATTTGCCGCACCGTGTTGCGATCAAAGGTCATCGGGGTTTGCAGGTAGGCAGTATCGGCAAATAAAATCAGGCCCATGCGGTCGCCTTGGCGCCGATCAATAAAGTCGGCTAACACCCGTTTTACCATCTGCAGGCGGTTGACCCGTTCACCGTTCATTTCCATATCGGCAATTTCCATACTGCCGGACAAATCGACAGCAATCATCATTTCTCGTGCATCATCGCGCACCGCAATGGGTTCGCCCAACCATTCCGGGCGGGCCAGCGCGAGCAGTAGTAACAGCCACAGTAGACCAGCAAACCAAATGCGCCAGCGTGCTCGTAGCGGTAACACCGAGCCAGTTGTGGGCGTGAGTACTTGAGAGACGCGCAGGATGGCCGCGCGCTGTGGTTTCGGGGCGCGTAACCAACGGTACAACCAAGGTAACGGCAGGAGTAGTAACAGCCAAGGCCAGGTCCATTCAATCATTGCTGCCCCTTTAATTTGGTTGGGGGCAGTCCACGTTTTAGCCAAACTTTGGCAAACTCAAAACCAGCGGGCTCGGCGGTATGACTGGTACCTGCCAATGCTTGCTGCTGCCAACGCGCTAGGGCCTCATGCCATTGTGCCTGAGCGGCTGTTGGTAATTGTTGAAGTAAGAACTGCTGCCATTGCAAACCGGTCAGAGCTGCGATTTGAGCTCTATCGAAATAAGCCAAAGCCGCTTGCTTTAAGAGCAAGTTAAGTTGCGCCCAAGTGGCAGGTTCAGCCTGTTGCGCAAGCTGGGTTAACTGCTTCAGCGCGGCCCGTTGGGCTCGCCGCAAGCGCCAATAACGGTAGCACCATACACTCACGCCGGCGATCAGCAGAATGCCAAGCGCCGCCAGCAGCCACCAGCCTTTGGCGGGCGGCCACCAGCTGACTGCGGGGGCAGTCACAATATCATGCAGTTGCTGTGGCGCACTCATAAGCCAAGATCCTGCCACTGTTGCTCAAGCGCCATACCGGCGTTAATCGTCCGCCAATGTAATTGATGGGCACTAAAAGTATCGGTTAACGCTTGCCAGTAACGTTGCTGTTGCTGACGATAACGTTGATGGTGTTCCGGGGAAGAAAAGTCCACCACCGCTTGGCGGTTGGCACCTTGCAGTTTCATCTTACTAGTTAATTGGGTAGGCAATGTTTGCTCAAACTGATCGTAGATAAGTAAATGAGTGACCCGAGCGTGTTGTTCTAAGGCTCGCAATTCACGCAATAAGCTCTCGTCTAGGCGCTGGTAGTCACTGATCAGATACACTTCGCTGCCGGGTTTTAGTAGGGTGCGTAAACGGGCTAAATTTTGGCGTAAACCGTCGGCGCTACCGGCTTGACGTTGCCAGTGTTGCAAACCTTGATTATGCACCTGCACCAACTGCTGTAAAATCCTCATGATATTGGCATGGCGCGCCTGTGGTTTGAATTCTTGATGCTCGAAGCCATTACTTAACATGGCGCCAACTCGGTCGCCGCGGCTCATCGCAAGCCATGCAAGCGCGGCGGCAGTATGAGCGGCCTGCACTGATTTAAACAACAACTCACTACCGAAGTACATGGACGGCGCAAGATCGACTAATAGCCATACCGGCCGCTCTTGTTCTTCTCGATAAAGTTTGGTGTGGGGCGTGCCAGTACGCGCTGTCACTCGCCAATCTATCGCGCGCACATCGTCACCGGCTTGATATTGCCGTACTTCGTCAAACTCCATACCTCGACCTTTGTGAGGTGATAGCAATGCGCCTTGTGGGAGCTTGCGGCGCGCGCGTCGACTGCGGCGCAATAATGGTAATTTGGCTTGGTAATAAGTGAGTTCAGCTAAGCCCAACTGGACCCCGTCGCTATGCCACTGCGCCAACCATTGCACCGCCGTGAGCGGCGTTTGCAAGGCAGAAGATTGTTGCTGTTCGGGTGTCACTATCATGACTTGGTGATCCTTGCTGCGAAATACCGCTTGCAGCGCTTAGGGTGCCGGTACTTGTTGTAAGACTGTGGCGACGACCTGGTCTCGCGTTATGCCATCGGCTTCTGCTTGATAACTCAAGATAATACGATGCCTAAGTACATTCGCTGATACCGCTTGGACATCTTCGGGGGTGACAAATTCCCGCCCCTGTAACCAAGCGCGGGCTCGAGCGCAGCGATCGAGGGCGATGGACGCCCGCGGACTTGCACCATAAGCCAGCCAGCTTGCCAATTGCGCGTCATAACGCTGGGGTTCCCGCGTGGCAATGACCAATTGCACCAAATAAGTTTCGACGGCTTCATCCATATAGACGGAGAGTGCGGCTTTGCGTGCGGCAAATAATTCAGCTTGGGTAACTGGCTGCGGCATTTTCGCTTGACCATGCAGCGTTTCGCCGCGGGTGAGGCGAAGAATTTCTTGCTCGGTTTGGGCATCGGGATAACTCAACATGACGTGCATTAAGAACCGATCAAGTTGGGCTTCGGGCAGTGGATAGGTGCCTTCTTGCTCGAGCGGGTTTTGCGTAGCCAGTACCATAAAGAGGTCAGCGAGCGGATAGGTGCGTTGACCGACAGTAATTTGCCGCTCGGCCATAGCTTCAAGTAATGCCGACTGCACTTTCGCGGGCGCACGGTTGATTTCGTCCGCCAAAATCACGTGATGAAACAGGGGGCCTTGTTGAAATTCGAAGGTGCCTGTTTCGGGGCGATAAATATCAGTACCGGTTAAATCCGCCGGCAATAAATCAGGGGTAAATTGCACGCGATGAAAAGTGGCGTCAATGCCATTGGCGAGGGCATTCACGGCTCGGGTTTTCGCCAGCCCCGGGGGCCCCTCAACCAATAGGTGACCGTCCGCAAGCACGGCGATCAAAAGATTCTCGGTAAACTCTGGTTGCCCTAACACCTGACTATTTAAATAGTCGCGCAAGGCCTGAAAGTGTTCTGCTGCCATAATGTACTCTCTGCAATGTTGCCGCTGCATCGCTCGTCACGAGCCGGCCGGGACTGCCCACTGGCAAACGCTGATAATTGGATGCAAACCATGTCATAGCGCTACTTATTTTGCCAGTGATTTGCGATTCTTGGTACGGCTTCTACGATGTTTGTAGTGGCCATGGCTAGTTTTGGCCTGCCGTGTTCCAATACAAGCATTAAGCGAGGTGGCTGTTAGGGTTAGCGTACCGCAGCTTAGCTTGATCCTTAGCCTACCGAAAACAACGGTTTAATTCTTGGGCTGAAACGGCTAAAATTTGTAACTAAACATGAGGTCTGACCAGTTTTTACGGCGCAACCATCAGCAAGTACCAGCGCCTCTAGCACCGGTTAGATAGACGCGAACAGATAACACAAGGGGATATGCCCATGGCGGCAAAGCAGGCATTGCTTACGAGCGCAGGAGACCGGATTGCTGTGGTCGCCGGATTGCGGACACCATTTGCAAAACAAGCAACTTATTTCCACGGTATTCCGGCACTGGATATGGGTAAAATGGTGGTGCAAGAATTACTCAATCGCACCAGTTTAGACCCGCAAGAAGTACAACTTTTGGTGTTTGGGCAAGTGGTACAAATGCCGGCCGCCCCCAATATTGCTCGGGAAATCGTATTGGGTACTAATTTACCGGTACAAACAGACGCCTACAGTGTGTCACGCGCTTGTGCCACTAGTTTTCAAAGTACCGCCAATGTCTTGGAAAGCATGTTAGCAGGGCATACCGATGTGGGTATCGCGGGCGGTGCCGATTCGTCTTCGGTATTGCCAATTGGCGTTTCGCGGCGTTTGGCACATGCCTTGGTTGATTTAAATAAAGCCAAGAGCCTATCGCAACGACTAGGTATTCTGCGTAAATTGCGGTTCAAAGATTTACTGCCAGTGCCGCCAGCGATTGCCGAATATAGTACCGGTTTGAGTATGGGCGATACCGCCGAGCAAATGGCGAAAACGCATGGTATTTCGCGCGCCGACCAAGACGCATTGGCCCATCGCTCACACCAGAAAGCCCATGAAGCTTGGGAAGCTGGCTGGTTAGCTGACGAGGTGATGACGGCCTACGCTGAACCTTATCAAGAGTTTCTCGCGCGTGATAACAACATTCGAGCGAACGGTGAGTTGGGCAGTTATAGCAAATTACGGCCAGCCTTTGACCGTAAACATGGTTCAGTGACCGCCGCTAATAGTACCCCGCTTACGGATGGTGCGGCAGCGGTGCTGCTGATGACGGAGAGCAAGGCTAAGGCGTTAGGCTATGAGCCACTCGGTTATATTCGAAGTTATGCCTTTGCCGCCATTGACGTTTGGCAAGATATGCTCATGGGCCCCTCATATGCGACCCCGCTGGCACTTGAGCGTGCTGGGATGCAGCTCAGCGACCTCGATTTAATTGATATGCATGAGGCGTTCGCGGCGCAAACCTTGGCCAATGTGAAAATGTTCGGGAGTAAGAAATTTGCGCAAGAGAAGCTCGGACGCAGTCAGGCCATAGGCGAAATTGACATGGATAAATTCAACGTCTTGGGTGGTTCGATTGCTTATGGACATCCATTTGCGGCAACGGGCGCGCGGATGATCACCCAAACTTTACGTGAACTTCGTCGTCGTGGCGGCGGTACCGCCTTAACCACAGCCTGCGCAGCGGGCGGTTTAGGTGCAGCAATGATTTTGGAGGCGAACTAATGACGACGTCAGCGTTTACACTAGAACAGCGTGATGATGGGATTGCAGTAATCACCATTGATGTGCCCGGCGAATCAATGAACACCTTAAAAGCCAGCTTCGCCAAAGAAGTGAGTGAAGTTCTTCAAACACTTGAAAGCGCCAGCGATATTCGCGGTGTGGTGATGATTTCTGGGAAGCCATCATCATTTGTTGCCGGGGCTGATATTAGTATGATCAGCGCTTGTGAGACGGCGGCAGATGCCGAAAGCCTGGCCCGGCAGGGGCAAGCGATGTTCGATCGCATTGAGCAGCTTAAAGTTCCAGTCGTTGCTGCTATTCATGGCCCATGCTTGGGTGGCGGCTTAGAGTTAGCACTCGCTTGCCATTATCGCGTCGCCACGGATTCTGATAAAACCGTGCTGGGCTTGCCTGAAGTACAGCTAGGGTTATTGCCCGGCTCTGGTGGTACTCAGCGATTACCACGGTTATTGGGCGTTCAACAAGCGCTAGGCATGATGATGACCGGCAAACAGTTACGCCCGAGTCAGGCGAAAAAGGCCGGCTTAGTGGATGAGTTGGTGCCGCAAAGTATATTGTTAGAGGCCGCTTGCAAGCTTGCTTTGAATAGCAAGGCGCGAGTTCGCAAAGCGAAACTCTCGTTGCTAAATAAAGTAATTGAGCGGACTCCTTTTGGTCGTGCTTTTATGTTCAAAAAAGCGGCTGAGCAAGCACAGGCGAAAAGCCAGGGTAATTATCCTGCGTTAGATAGCATTATCGACGTTATTAGAACGGGTCAAACCCAAGGTTTTCAGGCCGGGCTTGAAGCCGAAGCTAAGGCTTTTGGTGAGTTGGCGATGACCGATGTGTCCTATCAGTTACGGCAGATATTCTTTACTACTACGGCAATGAAGAAAACCGCTGAAATCGACGGCGAAGCACCGCGGCCTGTGAACCGCGTGGGCGTTCTGGGTGGTGGTTTGATGGGCGGTGGAATTGCCTATGTAACTGTCGCGAAAGCAGGGGTTCCGGCGCGGATCAAAGATATAGCCGAGCAGGGCATTACTCATGCACTGAAATACAGTTATGACTTACTGAATAAGAAGGTGAAAAAGCGCCAACTACGCCGTGCTGAGCTAGAACGGCAGATGCTGATGTTGTCTGGCAGCCTTGATTATCGCGGTTTTGATCAAGTTGATATGGTCATTGAAGCGGTCTTCGAGGATTTGTCACTGAAGCAAAAAATGGTCGCGGATATTGAGGCGAATACCAAGCTTGAAACGATTTTTGCCACCAATACCTCGAGCTTACCTATTACCCAAATAGCCGCAAAAGCAGCGCGACCAGAGCAGGTGATTGGTCTGCACTATTTCTCGCCGGTCGATAAGATGCCGTTGGCGGAAATTATCGTGCACTCGACGACCTCGGCCGCGACCATAGCAACCACAGTGGCGTTTGCGAAACGCCAAGGTAAAACGCCGATTGTGGTGAAAGATGGTGCAGGCTTTTACGTGAATCGTATTTTAGCGCCATATATGAATGAAGCTGCACGCTTATTGCTCGCCGGTGAATCGATTGAAAATATTGATAAAGCGCTGGTGAAGTTTGGCTTCCCCGTGGGACCTGTGAAACTCCTCGACGAGGTGGGCATTGACGTTGCGGCTAAGGTTGCGCCAATTTTGGCGGATGCACTTGGTGAACGATTTAAAGCCCCAGAAGCCTTTTCGAAGTTACTAGATGACGAGCGCAAAGGTAAAAAGAATCGCAAAGGATTCTATGACTACCATGGCAAGTCACGTGGAAAGCAAGTGGATGCCAGTGTTTATGATGTGTTAGGGGTGTCGCCTAGCAATACCATGCAGGCCAAAGATATTGCTGAGCGTTGTGCGTTACTGATGCTAAACGAAGCAGCCTATTGCTTGGCTGAGGGCATCATCGGGTCACCTCAGGATGGCGATATTGGCGCTATTTTCGGGATTGGCTTCCCACCGTTTCGTGGCGGCCCATTCCGCTACATGGATAGTTTAGGTCTTACCGAGTTAGTGGCACGCTTAACTGCTTGTGCTGCGGAGCATGGTGAACGCTATCAACCAGCACCGCTATTAACTGACATGGCGGCGGCAGGGCGGACATTCTACGATCGCTAAAGGTTTCCCTGCGCTTTAGATTGTTAGAAAACTGTGCGCCGCTATTGCATCTTTCACAGTGCAGGCGGCGCTCGGTTTTTATACAATAGTGAGTCAATGAAGGAGAGCGATAGTGTTAATTAATATCCTACTAGGTGTCATTGCCGCCCCGATTTTTTATGTGCTGGCGTTGCGCTCTGCAATGGGGCCGAAACGCTGGGGTTTTTTCGGACTAGTGGCAGGGCCACTCGCATGGCCAATGTTCGTTACTCATCGCCGTCTGCACTTGTTGAAGTCGCGTGCGCCGCACGCGGTCACTTGGGTCGCGTAAACAGTTACCGTTAAAAAGTGCTGCTGGAAGGTTAAATAGCTGCTTGTGGTTGTTGCACCGGCAGTAACGCTTGTAGCTCAGCTGCGGGCAAAGGTTTCGCAAAATGGAAGCCTTGCGCAAATTCGCAATTAAGGGTGCTCAGAATCATTAATTGGTCGCCACTCTCAACGCCTTCAGCAACCACATGAATTCCCAAATTATGTGCCATGGCAATAATAGAGGCGACCATTTTCCGGTCACGTTCGGCGTGGCTGATGTCATCAATAAAGGCTTTATCGATTTTAAGTGTTTGGATAGGGAAACGCTTCAAGTAAGCCAGCGATGAATAGCCAGTCCCAAAATCGTCAAGCGCGAGACTAATACCTACACTGCGTAATTCAGACATGATGTGAATGGCTTGTTCGGGGTCATCCATCAGCACGCCTTCGGTAATTTCCAACTCAAGCGCCTCGGGCGACATTTTCTCCGCAGCTAAAATAGCCGTAATTCGCTTAGTTAAATCAGGTTGGCGGAACTGACGTGCCGACAAATTGACGGCGACTCGACCGACTTCGTATCCTGCTTGCCGCCATTTTTTAATATCACGACAGGCTTGCTCTAATACTTTTTCCCCCAGCTCAATAATGAGGCCGGTTTCTTCGGCGAGGGGAATAAAGTCGGCCGGGTTAATTCGGCCAACGCCAGGTATATTGAGTCGGACTAGGGCTTCAAGGCCAGCCATACGTTGGCTCTGGATGGCAAATTTAGGCTGGTAGTGAACTTCCATATGGCCATCACGAAGCGCTTGGCGTAACTGGTTTTCAAGCTTCAACCTACGCACCGCTGATTGGTTCATGGATTCACTGAAAAACTGGTAGCCGTTACCACCTCGGCGTTTCGCGTGGTACATCGCCGTATCGGCATTTTGTAGCAGTTCTTGGGACGATTGGCCATCGTTTGGATAAGCCACAATACCAACAGAACTACTCACGACAAGCTCACCATCTTCGAGTTGAAATGGTTGCGATAACGAATCATTGATGCGCTTGGCTATTGCGGTGATGACACGTAAATCCGACGTGTCTTCAAGGATCAAACTAAACTCATCGCCACCTAATCTATATAAGGTATCTTGCGGACGGCCAACCTCAGCAAGTCGTTCTGCGACTTGGCAAAGCAGTTGGTCACCCACTTCATGCCCGAGTGAATCATTGATTTTTTTGAAGTTATCTAAATCAAACACCAACAGAGCATGCTGTAAGCGCTTGCGAACCAAGTTCGAATGGCTTACCTGAAAGTAAGAGCGGTTAGGTAATCCGGTTAAAGTATCGGTGTTGGCGAGGCGACGTAATTCACGTTCCGATTGTTTTCGGTCGGTAATATCAGAAAAGCTTGCCACGTAGTGTGCGATATGTCCTGCGTCGTCGCGAACCGCATCAATGGTGAGTTCAATTTGATAGGTCGAGCCATCCTTGCGTAAATCTTCTATTTCACCATGCCAGCTGCCATGTTGTTGCAGTTGGCGCTTGATCTGCTCGATATATTCTTGATTATAAAGTGGCAACTTAAACGGGTTGCCGAGCATGGCATCGCGTGAATAACCGGTAATCCGCACAAAAGATTGGTTTACCTCAACCACGCGGTACTTACTGTCATAGATACACACGCCGTCAGAAATGTTGGTAATGGACGCTGCCAACATTTTCAAGCGTTCTTCAGCAGCAACCATCGCACTGACATCTTTAATAGTACCCGTCATGCGTAGCGGTGATTGTTGTTCATCTCGAGCGACCACTTTGCCTCGATCTAACAACCAAATCCAGCCAGCTTGGTGGCGCACTCGATAAGTAATTTCAAAGTGCTCGGTATTACCGTCTAAATGTGCTTGCAAACCACTGCGAACGCGTTGAATGTCGTGTGGATGAATGTTGCTGGGTGCACTTTCATGACCTGCGCGCTTGCCGTCTAGTGGAAATTCATCGAAATGCTGCCAAGTATTATGACGGTAAACAGCGCCGCTCACGATATCCCAATCCCATAATTGGTCACCGCTACCCCATAAGCTCAATTTAAGTCGCTCTTCACTGGCTTGTAATTGCAGTGCAGCTTGCCGGCGCTGACGTAGGTCTCGCCATGCAACAACGAGTGCAGCCAGAGCAATGGCGGCATAGACGATGAGCGCCCACCAACTCCCCCACCAAGGCGCAGCTACGTCAAGCTGCAATATTTGCAGGGGCCCCCAGACCTGATTATCAGTGCTGGCTTGTACCTGGAGCTGATAGTCGCCGGCTGGCAAGTGACTATAAGTCGCTTGTGGGTTGAGATTATTGGTATAAATCCAATGGTCATGAGCGCCAAGCAATCGATAACGAAAGCTCTGTGCGAGTGGGGCAGCGTCAATTTGCGCAAAGACAAAACTTAGCGGTTGGCTTAATTGCGGCAAAAACAATCTTTGCGTGTTGTAAAGGGGGGCTGTATTGCGTTTATCTAGCGCATTAGGCGCTATTGTCTCGCTACCATGGCGCAAACTTACGAAGGTGACTGCAATTACATTAGCGTTAGCTTGTGCGGTTTGGGCTTGCGCCAACTGATTTGGCACTGTCAGTAAAGCCAGCCACAGCAAGCTCAATATACTGACCGCGCTGCGATCTATTCGCAGCGCTTGGATATAATTCGCAAATTGCCGGAAAATGCCGCTTGAGCGCACGATGTACCCTGGTTGGCCGTTGCTACAGCTCTTATCATTTGTGAAGAGTAAGTAAACTAACGGATTCGCTAAAAGCTGTCAAAGTTCTTTTAACGCTGGCTATGCAGCGGCGTAGCTTGAAACCAAGCCTGCGCACAATTTTGATACAACCGGTTCATGGCAAACTCAAGAAAATCATTTGCGCGCCACTGCTCGAGCGCTGTGGCGATTTCGGCTAAACGCGTAAAGTCGATGTCATGCTGAGTAATCGAGCTCCACAGCCGTTGGCTGCGTAAGCGTAAATTCGGGTCTTGCGCGCGCAGCTGGCGCAACAACCCCTGCCGAATACCATCCCAATCACGCTCTACTTGCATGCTTAATTGTTTGAGAAAGTCATCGCGAAACCTCACGATACACTCGCGCAGTTGCTGTACGGTTGCCGTCGGTGATTGGACATACATTAAGATGCCAGGCTGTTGCTGCATCGGCAGGTAATTACTACCGACTAAATAACCAAGTTGCTGCTCCGTCCGTAACTGATTGAAAATTTCTGGCGCAATAAACTGATTTAACAACATGAACCCAGCTTGCTCTTGGACCGATGTCGCATGGCCTTGGACGAACCAAAGTACCGCACTGTCTTGGTGTTGGGTTTCAGTGGAGGTTGGCTTGGGCAGCATACCGTCCGCCACGCGTTCGAGTTGACGCACCGCTAAATCTTGTTCAACGACTGGTTGTTGTGATAACTGGAAGCTTTCTTCGAGCACATCAGCGAGGCTGTGAACCACCGACTTTGGCAAGTCGCCATGGACAAGAAGCTCAGCATTCATGGGCGTAAACCAGGTTTTCGATGCTTGTTCAAAAGTCGCGAAATCTAGTGTTTCGAGCGCGTGAGCAAGGTCATCCATCATGTATGTATGCGGCTGTAAATAGGCGTTGAGTACCGCAAACAATTTGTTAATTGGCTTGTGGGTATGCGCGCTGCGCCAGTTGTTCACTAATTTATTCTGTAAGGCGCCAAAGCGTTGTGGGTTAAGTACTGGACGCTGAAAATGCTCGCAAATTTGCGCCATTAGCTTTACTTGGTTACGGCTAAACCCATGAATGTGAAGCGTAAATCCGCGCTGTTGTGGATACAGGTGGAAATGTAAACCAGCAACATCGGCGTCGTAACAATCCTCATTTAGTTCATCGAGCAGCAGCTCACACCATAATCGAGCTGCGGCAAAAGCGGTGACGTCTTTTACCGCTAACGGGGCTTTAATTAACAGGTAAATATGGCCTTTAGGCTGCCTAAAGTCTGGGTCTTGCAAGTGCCATAATCGCAGTTGTTCACCAATTGGATAGCAGGTCGGTTGCTGAGCGGCAGGGCCGCTAAACAATGCTGGCTCGAAATCTTGCAGCAAGTAAGGGTTAGAAACCGGTAACTGGGCCGAGAAATCATCTGGTGCCTGTTGTAACTGGGCAATATCAGCCTTGCTTAATGGTCGAATGCTGTATGGCGTATCGTAAAGCCGCGTGACTGAATCTGTTTCAACGGCGCGATGAATGAGCGTAATTCGTGCACAAGCAGGCGTCATGTATGAGAGCAGCTGTTGCGCCCAATCGACTTTCAGGCCATTCATTCGATAATCACCGAAGATCACATCTTCGGGCGGGTAGTGTTGTGCGTTGATAGCGAGTTGGCTCACCAACTCTGCGGTTCTAACTGATTCTTGAAAATGGAAGTTCATATCAACAAGCTGCTTGCGCTCTTGATAGCGCCACACTTCGAGACCGCGCTCGGCAATGAGTTTGATATACGCGAATATCCAGCGCAGGATGTTCTCAACTTGGCCCAACCCTGCATTAGTGAGCTGCAGGTTGATGGTGAAATCTTTGAAGTTTGCACCACTCATGCCGCCGCCTGCCGACAAGCTATTGATCCAGCCGCGCTGGCGGAGCGCAGAAAAAAGACTCATAGGGCCTTCATAGCCAAGAATGTGCGCGATAAAACTCGTTGTTTTATGGGCGTAATCATGGTCAATCGCTGGCAGCGGAAAAGTCACAATCAGACGCCGGGCCTCTTTGATTGGTTTGACCAACAACCACACGCCTTGTTGTTCAGGTAAATAAAGTGGGTCGGTTAGCGGCGTTTTTGGCTCGCCAGTGGCTGGAACCAGTGCAAAGTATTGCTCAGCAAGCGCGGCTAATTCGGCCACTGGTTGTGGGCCTGCAACGACCAAGCGCATATTCTGAGCGTGGTAATGGCGAGCAAAAAAAGTAGTTAACTTATCCACGACTGGCGCGTCGGGTTGGTCTGCCAATGTTTCCGCATTACCCACTGAAAACTTGGTAAACGGGTGGGCCGGATTTGCCGTACATTTTTGCACCTGATATAGGCGCCGCAGTTCATCGGTTTGTTTTAATTTAAACTCAGCATCAACCGCTTGTCGTTCCTTCTCGATCCATTGCTCGGAAAACAAAGGTTCGTAGAAAAAACGACTGAAGCGGTCGAGGGATTCTGGTAACGCTTTCGCGTCTATTGAATAATAAAAACAGGTGTATTCGGTACCAGTCCAGGCATTGTGGTGGCCGCCATGGGTAGACATGAATTGTTGATAGCTATTTGCTTCAGGGTAGCCCTTTGTCCCCAAAAACAACATATGCTCAAGAAAATGAGCTAAACCTTGCGCATCGGTTGGATCATCGAAATGCCCGGCATGTATCGACAGGGCCGCAGCTGCTTGATCCGCATCTGGGTCTTCAATACAAATACATTGCAGACCATTGCTCAGTTCGATGACTTGGTAGTGCCGATCATCCGTTGGACTTTTAATCGGCGTTATTGGCTGTTTTTCAGTGCGCGACATAGCATTCCTTAGGGCTAAAAATCACATGCTTGTGACATGCTGATACCGCGGCAGTCCAATCGATATGATTACTGGTCCAGAGGTGTGTCAAACATTTCTGGCTTATCAAAATCTCCGGTCATGCTGAGCAATTTGCTATCGTCGAATTCTAGTACGAGTTGCCGACGAAATGGCTCGCCTTGCCCAGGGTTTAACTTGTACAGGTAATACCATGTATCTTCGCTAAACGCGCTTGACGCTACCGCATCACCTAATACGAACTGAACCTGTTCTTTGCTCATCCCAATGCGTAATTTATCAATATCACGCTGTTCTAAGTAGTTGCCTTGCGGTATGTCCATTCGATAAACCCAGCTATTCAGGACTGAACAGCCTTGCAATGCGACCACGACGAGGGCGCAACCTAATACTTTTTTCATAGCTTATACTGCTTCCAAAATTGCTTTTACAGGTGTTAGTGACCCGATGATACTGAATGCCGTTGCACTTGGCTACCGAGAATCACCTTGTTATTACAGGAGCAGCTCTTGCGCGTTGGCTCTGGTTGCTGCGGTGATAGCATCTCCACCTAGTAGTCGGGCAAGCTCGTCTACGCGGTCTTGCTGGCTCAAGCAATACATGTGCGTTTCGGTGTGTTCCCCATCGGTTACTTTCTGTACCAACATTTGTTGATGGGCTTTTGCTGCAACTTGCGGCAAGTGTGTGACACAAATAATTTGCGCATGTTCCCCAAGTTCACGGAGAAGTTTACCGACTGTTGCAGCCGTTGCACCGCTTACACCAACATCAACCTCGTCAAACATGAGGGTGGGTGTGGTTTGCTGTGCCGCAGTAATCACTTGAATGGCTAGGCTGATTCGCGATAATTCACCACCTGACGCGACCTTGGCGAGTGCTTGTAGCGGTTGTCCGGGGTTCGCACTCACTTGGAACTCAATATTATCTGTTCCCCATTTGGTCGCGGGAGCTTGGCTCTCATGCGTGACTTGAATGACGAAACGACCATGCGGCATGTTCAATTGCTGCATACTGTGCGTAATTTTTTTACTTAACTCAGTTGCGGCTAGCTGCCGGCTTTCACTTAATTTCTGGGCACTCAGACGGTACTGTTTGGCCGCTCGTTGAACGGTCTCTTTCAATTCCGCCTGATCTTCATCGGCGGCGGTAAGCCGGTCTAACTCTTGTTGTAATTGCCCTTGTAATGCAGGCAGCGCCGCCGGTGCAACTTGATGCTTACGTGCAAGTTGCATAGCTTGAGTTAGGCGTTGCTCCAGTAAGACTAACTGCTGCGGATCGACGTCAATCGTCTCTTGGTAACGCCGCAGCTCACGTGCAGACTCCTCAATTTGTACGCCTGCATCCCGCAGCATAGCCACCATGGTTTGCAACTGCGGGTCCGAGTCTAATTGGCTTTCAAGGCGTTCTAATGCGGCTTGAATGAGGCTGAACGCACTATTGTGTTCGCCTTCATAGAGTGCGTTCAGCGCAAACAGGGAATCTTCTCGCAACCCTTGGCTATTCGCTTGCCGCTTATGCTGTTCTTCTATTTGCTCAAACTCACCCGGTTGCAATGCGAACTCGTCTAACTCTCTCACCTGATAACTTAGCAATTCAAATTTTGCTTGGCGCTCTATGGTGGCGGCTTCAAGTTGCTTTAATTTAGCTTTGGCCTGATACCACTGTTGGTAGTCAGTAACCACCTGACTGAGCAACGGTTGGTGACGTGCATAGCCATCGAGCAGCGTGAGTTGGTGGTCTTCGCGGGTGAGTAATTGATGTTCGTGTTGGCCGTGAATGTTCACTAAGTGCGGGGCCAGCGCTTTTAGTTGCCCCATAGTGACCGGTTGGCCGTTAAGCCAAGCTTTTGAACGCCCCTCGCGAGTCACGATACGCCGAATAATACACTCTTCATCTTGTAGTTGGTGATCAGTGGCAGGATCTATTAGTTCTTGCTCAGCTAACCAAGCTAAAACAGCCTCGTTGTTGTGAACCATAAAACTTGCGGTCACTTCAGCTTTGTCGGCGCCGGGGCGAATGCTATCGATATCTGCGCGGTCGCCCAAACATAATCCTAAAGCATCGAGGGCAATAGATTTCCCCGCTCCGGTTTCGCCGGTAATAGCCGTCATACCGCTATTGAACTCTATGTCGAGTGACTTTACGACGGCAAAATTACGAATATGAAGCGCGGTTAAGCGGGGTTTGATCACAGATGAAGTTGACGTTGTCATGAACACCTCGCGTGGCAGAGAGTTTGCATTTAACTGGATATGCGTACAGTAGTTTATACAGTGTTTATCCAGTATTGCAAGGTGGTCTTAAAAATTTTTTAAAAAAGCCGGCTGCCCCAGTGTAGCTTTTTTCTTAACACATTGAAGTAGCTGTAGTTGTTAGGCTGAATGAGCTGTAATTTACGGCTGTGCTGGCGGATTGTAATACGATCACCGGGTTGTACATCCACCCGAACATGGCCATCGCAGCTCAGCTGCAAGTAATCATTAGTAGGGGTGGTGAGCAGGTTAATGGTTGCTGATGCAGGTACTACAATCGGCCGACTCGATAACGTATGTGGGAACATAGATACCATCGTCAGTGCTTCTAGCTCTGGCGCAACTATTGGGCCGCCCCCTGATAATGAATAAGCGGTAGAGCCGGTTGGGGTCGCTACAATCAGTCCATCTGAGCGTTGGCTATAAACAAATTGCTCGTTTACCTCCACTTCAAACTCAATCATGTGGGCAACTTTGTCCGAGTGCAGGACGACTTCGTTAATGGCACGACCGGCGCCGACTAGGCGTTCACCGCGATAAACAGCGGCACTCAGTAATAACCGGGGATCACTGACAAACTCACCCGCCAGTACCGCGCCCAGTTCTGGGATTATTTGGGTGGGGTCAAGTTCAGTGAGAAAGCCGAGATTGCCGCGGTTAACCCCAATCACCGCAATATCATGCTCACATAAGACGCGGGCAGCGCCGAGCATATTGCCATCGCCGCCCACTACGATAGCCAAGTCGGCCTGTGCGCCAATGTCCTCGATGGCACAAGTTGTGACATTAGGTTTGAGTGGAAATTGTTCGGCGGTGCGTGCCTCGCATATCACTCGGAAATGATGCTCAAGTAAGTAATCTTGAATCACCGCGAGGGTTTCTGTCGTACCGCTATGATTGGCTTTACCAATTAGCGCAATGGTGTTGAAAGGGCGGTTCGTCATAGCGGTCTCGTTAGCTGGAACAAGTGAATAAATTGCGGCGTATCTATTGATGGAAAGTTTTGCATGGGCAGCGCTTGAAATCCAGCATCGCTTGCCCAATATCTGACACAAAGTTATCGGTCATGTTTTAAATGAACGGAGTAAACCATGAGCAGTGAAGAGAAATCACCAGAGTCAACGCCAGCTGACGCACAAGCGCCAGAGCAGCACGAAGCAGCCGCAACTGATGCCGGTGAGCAAGCGGCAGCGGTCACTGAGGAGCGCGTGAGTGAGTTAGAGTTGGCATTGCAAGCAGCCAATGATCGCGCAAATAGCGAACAAGAGAAGACAATACGAGCGGTGGCCGAGATGGAAAATATCCGTCGGCGGGCGGCGCAGGATGTCGAAAAAGCACATAAGTTTGCCTTAGAAAAGTTTGCTAACGAACTGCTGACTACGGTTGATAATCTAGAGCGGGCGTTGCAAGTGGCTGCGACCGCCGAGCAGGTTGATCAGAATTTTCTTGAAGGTATTGAGCTTACCCACAAAGGCTTAGCTGGCACGTTGCAAAAGTTTGGCGTAGCCGCAGTTGGCGAAGTGGGTGAAGCCTTTAATCCAGATCTACATCAAGCGATGGCGATGCAAGAGTCGGCTGAGCACTCGCACAATACGATTATGGCGGTGATGCAAAAAGGCTACACCTTAAGCGGGCGATTATTGCGTCCGGCGATGGTGATGGTGGCGCGGAACCAGCAAAATGGCGTGGATACTGAAGCGTAAAAATCTTATCGATGAGGGGTTGAAGTTAAACCAAGCATCCCCCACATCTGGTGTAGGTCAGATATTTCCGAAAGTAGTTGGAGAATGAATATGGGCAAAATTATTGGTATCGATTTAGGCACCACAAACTCATGTGTTGCAGTATTGGATGGCGGCAAAGCCCGCGTAATTGAAAACGCTGAAGGCGATCGCACCACCCCATCGGTGGTGGCGTTTACCGATGATGGCGAAACCTTAGTTGGACAGCCAGCAAAACGTCAAGCGGTGACTAACGCCAACAAAACTTTGTATGCGATTAAACGCTTGATTGGGCGCCGTTTCAAAGATGAAGAGGTGCAACGCGACATCGGTATTATGCCGTTCAAAATTGTCGAAGCAGACAATGGCGATGCGTGGGTGCAAATTGGTGACGATAAGAAGGCACCACCACAAATCTCAGCTGAAGTGCTGAAGAAAATGAAGAAAACGGCCGAAGACTTTCTTGGTGAGAAAGTGACCGAGGCGGTTATTACTGTTCCTGCTTACTTTAACGACGCGCAGCGCCAGGCAACCAAAGATGCAGGCCGCATTGCTGGGTTAGAAGTGAAGCGCATTATTAACGAGCCAACTGCGGCTGCGTTAGCGTACGGCATGGACAAAAAGCAAGGCGATAACGTGATTGCGGTGTACGACCTAGGTGGTGGTACATTCGATATTTCGATCATTGAAATTGATGAAGTAGAAGGTGAGCACACGTTCGAAGTACTCGCGACCAACGGTGATACACACTTAGGTGGTGAAGATTTCGACAACCGCCTCATCAATTACTTGGTTGAGCAGTTTAATAAAGACCAAGGTATTGATTTACGTAAAGATCCATTAGCTATGCAGCGCTTAAAAGAGGCCGCTGAAAAAGCCAAGATCGAGTTATCTTCAGCGCAGCAAACTGAAGTGAACTTGCCGTACATTACGGCAGACAACACGGGTCCAAAACACTTAGCCATTAAAGTAACACGAGCTAAATTAGAGTCACTAGTTGAGGACTTAATTCAGAAGTCGTTGGAGCCGGTGAAGCAAGCCTTGAAAGACGCTGATTTATCAGTCGGTGATATTAACGACATTATCATGGTTGGTGGTCAAACTCGGATGCCTAAAGTACAGGCAGCGGTAACTGATTTCTTCGGTAAAGAGCCACGTCGTGATGTGAACCCTGATGAGGCTGTCGCTGTTGGCGCAGCGGTTCAAGCAGGGGTGTTGCAGGGTGATGTGAAAGACGTATTGTTGTTGGATGTTACGCCATTGTCGCTGGGTATCGAGACCATGGGTGGGGTGATGACCAAACTGATTGAGAAGAATACGACGATTCCGACCAAGCAGTCACAAACTTTTTCTACCGCTGATGACAATCAAAATGCGGTCACCATTCATGTGTTGCAAGGTGAACGTAAGCGCTCAACTGATAACAAGTCGTTGGGGCAGTTTAACCTTGAAGGTATTCGCCCAGCGGCGCGCGGTGTACCGCAAATTGAAGTGACTTTTGACATTGATGCGGACGGTATTTTACACGTCTCTGCGAAAGACAAAGATACCGGTAAAGAACAGAAAATTACCATTAAAGCATCGTCTGGCTTAAGTGATGATGAAGTCGAAAAAATGGTTCGTGATGCGGAAGCGCATGCTGAAGAAGACAAGAAGTTTGAGGAAATGGTGCAAGTACGTAACCAAGCAGATGGTCTCGTACATGCGACCCGCAAACAGCTTGAGGAAGTTGGCGAAGCGTTAGACGCGAGCGATAAAGAAGCCATTGAAGCGGCTATCGGTGAACTAGAAGACGCTATCAAAGCCAACGACAAAGACGCGATTGAAGCGAAGTCGCAGGCGCTGATGGAGGCTTCTGGCAAGTTGATGGAAGCGGCTCAGCAAAAAGCTCAAGCGCAGGGTGGCGATGAGCAACCACAGCAAACTGCAAAAGACGCTGCTGACGATGTTGTCGACGCTGAATTCGAAGAAGTGAAAGACGACAAGAAGTAAACGCTCGTCACTGAGCTTGAATACACAGCACGGGCGTCTTGTAACAGGGCACCGTGCTGTTGTCGTTGTGCTCTTGCTCACTATGCTTTGGCTTATAAAGAACCGGATAGCGAAATATTATGTCGAAACGTGATTATTACGAAGTGCTCGAAGTCAGTCGAGATGCCAGCGAGCGCGACATCAAAAAGGCCTACAAACGGTTAGCGATGAAGTATCACCCCGATCGTACCAAAGGGGATAAGGCGCTTGAAGCTAAGTTTAAAGAGGTCAAAGAAGCCTACGAAGTACTCACTGATCCACAAAAACGTCAGGTATATGACCAGCATGGGCATGCGGCGTTTGACCAAGCTCGAGGTGGCTTTGGCGGCGGCGCCGGTGGTGGTGCTGATTTCGCGGATATTTTTGGCGATGTATTCGGTGATATTTTTGGTGGCGGACGGCGTCAACAAAGCCGTGCGCAGCGCGGCGCAGACTTGCGCTACAACCTAGAAATGTCGCTTGAAGAGGCGGTACGCGGTAAAGATGTTGAACTGAAAATCCCGAAATTGACAGAATGTGACGATTGTCATGGCTCGGGTGCGCGCAAGGGCTCCAGCCCTGAAACTTGTGGCCACTGTCATGGCTCAGGCCAAATCCAAATGCGGCAGGGCTTCTTCGCCGTACAGCAAACCTGTCCACACTGTCGTGGGCGCGGCAAAATTATTAAAGACCCTTGCCGTAGTTGTCATGGTGAAGGTCGAGTTGAGCGCACTAAAACTTTATCCGTGAAGATTCCGGCAGGCGTTGATACTGGCGATCGAATTCGCTTAGCGAACGAAGGTGAAGCGGGTGAGCATGGGGCGCCAGCGGGAGATCTATATGTGCAAGTTCATGTCCGTGAACATCCGATCTTTAAACGCGATGGCAATAATTTATATTGTGAAGTGCCGTTAAGCTTTACCCATGCTGCATTAGGCGGTGATATTGAAGTGCCAACTTTAGAGGGTAAAGTGAAGCTGAAAGTACCTACTGAAACGCAAACCGGTAAGTTATTCCGACTGCGCGGCAAAGGGGTGAAATCAGTACGCACTGGCGCTGTCGGCGACTTAATTTGCAAAGTGGTGATTGAGACGCCGGTAAATTTGTCCGAAACCCAGCGTGACTTACTACGCCAACTCGACGAGTCGATGGGGCGCGGCGATGAAGCCGCCAAATATCGCCCGAAAGAGAAAGGGTTCTTCGATGGGGTGAAACAGTTCTTTGACGATTTGCGTAATTAGAGCCATTCTGTGGTAAGAAGTTGTAAGCAAAAAGTTGCTGACGCATAGCTCATGTTTCAGCAACTTTTTTGTCAAACATGCGTCTTACTGAGGCGATTCCGCTTTTTTACGCTACTCAAGGAATGTATATGCGCAAGCGTTACGGTCGTTCACTTCGTATTTTATTTACCTCGTCGCTGTTAAGCGTTGCGTTGTTAAGCGCCTGCAGCCAATCCCCCACGGGGCGCTCGCAAATCTTGCTGTTTTCGAATGAGCAAGTGAATCAAATGGGTACCCAAGCTTACACCGATATCAAACAGCAAGAACCGGTCAGCAGTGATGCGGCGTTGAATCGCTATGTGCGTTGTATTGCTGATGCTTTAATTCAAGAGTTGCCTGCAGAGCAACGGCAGTTGGATTGGGAAGTCACTGTTTTTGACAGTGATACGGTGAACGCATTTGCGTTACCAGGCGGTAAAATTGGTGTTTATCGTGGCTTACATGAAGTGGCCAAGACCCCAGCTCAACTAGCTGCCGTGATGGGCCACGAAATTGGCCATGTCATTGCTGAACACGGCAATGCACGGATGTCGAGCAATATGCTAATTGGTGCCGGAATGCAAATTGGTGCCGTGCTTGCGGCCCAACAAACGGATGCCCAAACGGCGGCGATGATCATGGCAGGGCTTGGCGTCGGCGTGCAAGTTGGCTTTACGTTGCCATACTCGCGCTCGCATGAGACTGAATCCGACTTGTTGGGTTTAGAATATATGGCAGCGGCTGGCTTTGATCCTGCTCATGCCGCTGATTTGTGGCGTAATATGGCCCAACAAGGTGGTGGTGCAACGCCTGAATTTCTATCAACCCACCCGACCCCGACCACGCGTATTGACGCCTTAGAAGCGGCTCAACCTCAGGTGCAGCCTTTGTATCAGGCGCGCGTGCAACAGGGCAATTTACCGAACTGTCAGCGTCCGTCATAACATAGTTAGTTTTGGTCTAAGCCAGAACGAGCCTTGCTCCGTATCATATACCCTGCAGCTTTAAGCTGCTGCAACAACGAGTCGACCGAGCGCGGTTGACCAAAATGTTAGCGACGAAGGGTGGACACTGAATGCAGAGTTTGTGGCGTAGTTGGTTTAGCATTCCATTTTGGCAGCGTGTTGTTGGCGCTTTTATTGTCGGTGCTGCGTTAGGTGCACTCGCACCCGATATCGGGGTGAGTGTTAAGCCGGCTGGTGACTTATTCATTAAAGCGATTAAGATGCTAGTCGCTCCCCTTATTTTTTGTGCGCTCGTGAGTGCGATTACCGAAATGGCGGGGGCGCGAAACAGCGGCCGCTTGGGTGCTAAAACTGTTGGCTTATTCTTACTCACTGCCATTATTGCCAGTGTGATTGGGTTAACGCTCGGCACCTTGCTATTGAGCCCACCGGCTGCACCGTTGCAAGCTGCAGCTGATTTTGTACCGAAACAAATTCCAGCGCTTAGTGAAGTATTTCTCAATCTGATCCCCAGTAATCCATTTGCCGCTTTGGCTGAGGGTAATGTCCTGCAAATTGTGGTGTTTGCAGTCTTGGTTGGCGTGGCCATTAATGCCGTGGGAAGCCCCGCGCAAGGTCTGAAACAGGCGCTGCAAGGTGGTGCTCAGGTGATGTATCGAATGACCAAGTTGGTGCTAGAGCTTACCCCACTTGGCGTGTTCGGACTGATGGCTTGGGTGGTGGGAAGTTATGGTCTCGATAGCTTACTGCCATTGGCAAGCTTTGTGGGGGTGATATACCTCGCCTGCTTGATCCACATTATTGTCGTTTATGGCTTTTTTGTTTACCGCTTTGGTGGTATCTCGCCGTGGCAGTTTTTCAAAGCGGTATTTTCAGCGCAAGTTGTGGCTTATACCACCTGCAGTAGTTTTGGCTCTTTGCCGGTGGCGCACCAAACGGTCACTCAAAAACTAGGCGTGAGTGAGCGTTATGCCAGCTTCGTGTTGCCGCTGGGTTCCACTATCAATATGGATGGCTGTGGCGGCATTTATCCTGCGGTGGCCGCTATTTTTATTGCGCATTTGTATGGTATTGACCTAAGTGTTGGCCAATATTTGCTGATCACCGCTACCGCAACCTTAGCCTCCATCGGCACCGCAGGCGTGCCGGGCACGGCTATGGTGATGCTAACGGTGACATTAAATGCGGTAGGCTTACCGCTTGAGGGCATTGCTTTTATTGCGGCAATCGATAGGATTATCGATATGATGCGCACTGCGACAAACGTCACCGGTGATATGATGGTTGCGCTGGTCGTCGGACGTAGCGAAGGTGAAGTCGACGAGGCGAGATTGCAGCAAGGAATTGCATAATGACAACAGTAGGTATTTTTGGCGCCAGTGGGCGCATGGGGCAAGCACTGCAACAAGCACTAGCAGCTGCGCAGGAGCTGCAATTAGGTGCTGCCATTGTAAGTGAACATAGCGAGTCACGTGGAGAAGCGACATTGAATGGTCAGCTTCACTACCAAAGCTTAGCTGAGTATGAACGCCAGCCAACGCCCATTTCGGTATGGATAGACTTCTCGTTACCACAAGCACTTAGCGCACACCTTGCCCATGCGACGGCGGCACAGCAACCTATACTGGTATGCACTACGGGCTTGGCGGATGCGGCGCAGGCCGAACTCGCTCGAGCTGCGCAACAGATCCCGATACTTTATGCTGCAAATACCAGCGTTGGCGTGAATGTGCTGCAGCACCTCACAAAAATAGCGGCACGCGTCTTTGCTGACGCCGATATCGAAATTTTGGAATATCACCATCAAGCGAAACGCGACGCGCCATCCGGTACAGCGTTAATTCTTGGTGAGGCGGCCGCCGCCGGGCGCGAGCAAAGCTTGGCCGAGGTGGGAGCCGGGATTCGTGCCAATGGTGTACGAGAGGCGGGCAGTATCGGCTTTGCCAGTGTTCGTGCCGGCGATATCATTGGCGAGCATACTGTGCTCATCGCCCATGCTGGGGAGCGGCTTGAATTAACACATAAGGTAAGTGACCGAGGTATTTTTGCGCAAGGTGCGCTGAATGCCGCGCAGTGGCTGTGCTCGCAGCCTTCGGGGTATTACGAAATGAGTGATATGTTGGGCTTAGGTTAACGTCAAACCACCAATTTCAAGTGGACGATCAGGCAAAATTTCTGTACACTAAAGCCAATTTGTCGGTGGTTTTTTAAACGGGGAAGTCAATTTTATTGATGTGCCCGTTTTTTTATGTACGGAGGTTACCTTTGAGCATTTTAGCTAACCATTCTGCAAGTAAGGCGATTTTAGTCCTTGCAGATGGTACCGTCTTCCACGGAACCGCAATCGGGGCAGGGGGAGCAGTCGTCGGCGAAGTAGTTTTCAATACCGCAATGACTGGCTACCAAGAAATTCTGACTGACCCCTCCTACGCTGAACAGATCGTTACTCTCACTTATCCTCACATCGGCAATTACGGCACCAATAGCGAAGACGAAGAATCCAATCGAGTATGGGCTAAAGGCCTCATCATTCGAGACTTGTCGCTCAAAGCAAGTAACTTCCGCAAAGAACAATCTTTGTCTGACTATTTACGCCAACGCAATGTGGTGGGAATTGCCGATATTGATACCCGCAAACTGACCCGAATTTTACGTGAAAAGGGTGCGCAGAACGGTTGTATTATGGCCGGCAATATCAACGGTGAGCTGAATGTTGATGAAGCATTGAAGCTCGCCCGTGGCTTTCCTGGCCTGCAAGGCATGGACTTAGCCAAGCAAGTGACGATTAAAACGCCGGTTCATTGGGACACCGGTAGCTGGGAGCTTGGAAAGGGCTTCAAACGCGATATCGAAGCTAAGTTTCATGTTGTTGCCTACGATTATGGCTGTAAACGTAACATTTTGCGGATGCTGACGGATCGTGGTTGCAAAGTTACTTTGGTACCTGCGCAAACGCCGGCCAGTGAAGTCTTAGCGATGCAGCCTGATGGCGTGTTCCTATCGAATGGGCCTGGTGATCCTGAGCCATGCGATTATGCGATTCGCGCGATTAAAGAAATTATTGCGGCTGAGGTGCCGATTTTTGGCATTTGTCTTGGCCATCAATTACTCGCGCTAGCTAGCGGTGCGAAAACCACGAAGATGAAGTTTGGCCACCATGGCGCGAACCATCCGGTGCTCGATTGTGCGACCGGCACGGTCATGATTACGAGCCAGAACCACGGTTTTGCGGTGGATGAGCAAAGCTTGCCAGATACCTTAAAAATTACCCACAAATCACTTTTTGATGGCACCTTACAAGGTATCGAACGCACTGATGTGGCGGCTTTTAGTTTCCAAGGTCATCCAGAAGCAAGCCCGGGTCCGCACGATGCGGCAGGGTTGTTCGATCACTTTATCGAACTGATGCAGACCAATGTGAACAAGCCCGAGAAATCAAACGCTTAAGCTAGAGGAATTGTAGTCGTCATGCCAAAACGTACGGATATCAAAAGTATTTTAATCCTCGGTGCTGGCCCGATTGTCATCGGTCAAGCGTGCGAGTTCGACTATTCCGGTGCGCAGGCTTGTAAAGCGCTGCGTGAGGAAGGCTACAAAGTCATTTTGGTGAATTCGAATCCAGCAACCATTATGACTGACCCAGAAATGGCTGATGTGACCTATATTGAGCCGATTCATTGGGAAGTTGTGGCTAAGATTATTGAAATCGAAAAGCCTGACGCGGTGCTACCAACGATGGGTGGTCAAACCGCCTTAAACTGTGCCCTAGATTTAGACCGTCACGGGGTATTGGCAAAGCACGGCGTTGAAATGATTGGTGCGAATGCTGACGCGATCGATAAAGCTGAGGATCGTGACCGTTTTGATAAGGCGATGAAGAAGATTGGCTTAGAAACGCCAAACGCGGAAATGGCACATAGTTTAGAAGAAGCCTTCGATGTGCAAAGCCGATTAGGGTTTCCAGTCATTATTCGCCCGAGTTTTACGATGGGCGGTAGCGGTGGTGGTATTGCTTACAATCGCGAAGAGTTTGAGGAAATTTGTCGGCGCGGGCTCGACTTGTCACCAACCAAAGAACTGCTAATAGATGAGTCGTTGATCGGTTGGAAAGAGTACGAAATGGAAGTGGTGCGCGATAAAAACGATAACTGCATTATCGTGTGTACCATTGAAAACTTCGATCCTATGGGTATCCACACCGGTGATTCAATTACCGTCGCACCGGCGCAAACGCTAACTGACCGTGAGTTTCAGTTAATGCGTAACGCTGCGAAGGCGGTATTACGTGAAATTGGCGTGGAAACGGGTGGTTCTAACGTCCAGTTCGGTATCGACCCTGATACCGGGCGGATGGTGATTATCGAAATGAATCCGCGCGTATCGCGCTCATCAGCGCTCGCCTCAAAGGCGACCGGTTTCCCGATAGCTAAAGTGGCGGCCAAATTAGCGGTTGGTTACACCTTAGATGAGCTTGAAAATGAAATAACCGGTGGCGTCACTCCGGCCTCATTTGAACCAGCGATAGATTATGTCGTTACCAAGATCCCACGCTTTAACTTTGAAAAATTTGCGGGTTGTAACGATCGCTTAACCACCCAAATGAAGTCAGTGGGTGAAGTAATGGCGATTGGTCGTAACCAACAAGAGTCGTTGCAAAAGGCACTACGAGGGCTGGAACTCGGCGCGACCGGGTTAGACCCCATGGTAGATCCGGCGGACCCTGATTCCCGCGCTAAAGTCATTCGTGAATTAAGTGAACCCGGCGCCGAGCGTATTTGGTACATCGCTGATGCCTTCCGTTTAGGGATGACGATTCGCGAAGTATTCGAGCTCACCCGTATCGATGAATGGTATCTCATTCAGATTGAAGAGTTAGTGCTGCTTGAAGATGAAATTCGCAAATTAGGCATGGCCGGATTAACTGAGCCAGTCATGCGGATCTTGAAGCGGAAAGGCTTTGCGGATAAACGTATTGCTGATGTGTTAGATGTGAGCGAGCAAGAAATTCGCAAACGTCGGCATAAGTTCAACATCCATCCGGTCTATAAGCGGGTAGATACTTGCGCGGCTGAGTTTAAGTCGGATACCGCTTATATGTACTCCACTTATGATGAGGAGTGTGAGGCGGCGCCCACTGATCGCAACAAAATCATGGTGATTGGTGGCGGACCTAACCGTATCGGTCAGGGCATCGAGTTCGATTACTGTTGCGTGCACGCAGCGCTTGCACTGCGTGAAGATGGTTATGAAACGATTATGGTGAACTGTAATCCCGAAACCGTCTCCACCGATTACGATACCTCTGATCGATTATATTTTGAGCCGATCACGCTTGAGGATGTATTGGAAATTGTCCGCGTTGAACAACCGCAAGGCGTTATTGTTCAGTACGGTGGGCAAACCCCACTGAAACTTGCTCGAGAGCTAGAAGCAAACGGCGTGCCTATTATTGGTACTTCCCCCGATGCGATTGACCGGGCTGAAGACCGCGAGCGTTTCCAAAGCGCAGTGCGCCGGTTAGGGTTGAAACAACCGGAAAATAGCACCGTCACGCAAGTGGAAGAAGCAGTGGCTGAAGCAGCGCGAATTGGTTATCCATTGGTCGTTCGGCCGTCTTATGTGTTGGGTGGACGGGCCATGGAAATTGTCTACGATGAGCCCGATTTACGTCGCTATTTGAATGATGCAGTAAAAGTATCTAATGATGCGCCGGTGCTGCTCGACCGCTTCTTAGACAATGCGATTGAAGTTGATGTTGATGCGATTTGCGACGGCACTGACGTGCTGATTGGCGGCATTATGCAACACATCGAACAAGCAGGCGTGCACTCTGGCGATTCAGCGTGTTCGCTGCCACCGTATTCGTTAAGTGAGCGGATTCAGGACGAGTTGCGTGAACAAATGCGTAAATTAGCGTTCGAACTGAACGTGCTTGGTCTGATGAACGCGCAGTTTGCGGTAAAAGACGATGAGATTTATTTAATTGAAGTGAATCCACGTGCCGCCCGGACGGTTCCGTTTGTGTCGAAAGCCACCGGGGTACCGCTAGCCAAGATTGCAGCGCGCGTTATGGTCGGCCAATCGCTCGCACAGCAGGGCTATACTAAAGAAGTGATCCCACCTTATTACTCAGTAAAAGAAGTGGTGATACCTTTTGCTAAATTCCAAGGTGTTGACCCGATCCGAGGTCCGGAAATGCGTTCTACCGGGGAAGTGATGGGCGTTGGCGAGAACTTTGAAGAGGCTTATGCAAAAGCTAATTTAGGTGCCGGTGAGGCCTTAGCAAAAACAGGTAAGGCGTTAATTTCAGTACGCGACGGCGACAAAGAACGTTTAATCGATTTAGCGCGCGGTTTAATCGGCCTTGGCTTTAGCCTTGAAGCCACCCGCGGTACCGCAGAGCTGTTACGCCGTCACGATTTGGCATGCTCGGTGGTCAACAAGTTACAAGAAGGTCGCCCTAATATTGTCGACGCCATCAAAAACGGCGAGTACAGTTATATTATAAACACGGTTGAGGGTCGCCAAGCGATTGAGGATTCCGTCTATATTCGACGTGAAGCACTCTTGAATAAGGTAACTTATACCACCACGTTAAACGCAGCATTTGCCACGGTGAAGGCGCACGCCGCTGATGACCGCGCCCGTGTCAATTCTATCCAAGCGTTACATAAAAGGATTAATTATTCATGAACCTAATTCCGATGACAGTTCGCGGCGCAGAAATGCTGCGGGAAGAACTGAAACGGCTAAAGTCAGAAGACCGCCCGCGTATCATCCAAGCGATTGCTGATGCGCGCGAACATGGCGATTTGAAAGAAAACGCTGAATATCACGCAGCGCGTGAGCAGCAAGGTTTTTGTGAGGGTCGCATTCAGGAAATTGAAGCCAAACTTTCAAACTCGCAAGTGATTGATGTGACTAAAATCCCAAATCAGGGCAAAGTGATTTTTGGCGCTACCGTGACCTTCTATAATCCGAAGCAAGACACCGAAGTAACCTATCGGATCGTGGGTGATGACGAAGCTGACATCAAACAAAACATGATTAGCGTGAATTCACCTATCGCCCGAGCGCTGATTGGTAAGCAAGTTGATGATGTTGCAGTTGTGACCACGCCAAGTGGTGAAATGGAATATGAAGTAGTGAGCGTTGAATATTTGTAGGATTTGACGCACTAGAACAGGCCTTGAGATAGTAATATCTCAGGGCCTTTTTTATTTATTTAAAATTTTAGTAAGGCTTTCTTGGCGCGCTTTACGTAAACTCTGCTGATCGGTGTAGTGATAGGCTTCAATGTCTGGAAACACCGCTTCAATGGGCTGTTCAATCACTTTCGCAAGCGCCAATGCCACTTCTTTAGAGCGTGCCTTTCTGCCGGCTACCTTAGAGACTAAAGAGGGGCTCTTCCCAATGGCCGCAGCTAACATGCTGTAATCATAGCCTCTATTCGCTAATTCTCTTTTGATTTGATCTGTATTCATTAGGTATAGTGTCGATAGTTCACATGTGAACTCAAATAATAATTCAAATGAAGATAAAAGTATGTCAAATGACAGTAATAATAGACCACAGCAACGGCATCAGGTCAAGGCAGCAATGCCTGATCTAGAGACTTGCATGGAACGCCTCCGTGCGATTTCCGGCGAGGCTAAAAACGTGGGGGCTTTACGCTGGTTAGGGTTGACCGCAACGACCTATGCAAATTGGAAACGCCGCGGTCAAATTAACTATGGGGCACTTACCAAAGGTTTGCTTGAGCGAGGCATCTCAGTAGATTGGTTTTTCGCGCCAAATGCTGACCTACGCTATCCCGGTCCCGATGAATTGCCTCGGGTGGCAGAACAAGCTGAAAATTACTCATCAAATCAACGTACCCAGCGGGTGTTGCGCGCTTTGGAGGTTATCGATCCGGTGTTAGATGAGCATGAATTACCAGCGTCCGAGGGGAATCGTGCAATTTTGGTCGAGACCTTATTTCAGGCTCGGCGCGGGTTTGTACCTTTAGCGACCGCGCTTACTCAGGTGGCCAAGGCCCTGAGCCGTACCCCTGATCGATTTGTGGTCAAGCCCAAATAAATTGCGCAGCTGAGGCTGCGCAATTTTTACCAGGTAACGATAAGCGTTGGTTAGCCGCGCGGTAATTGAATTTTACGTTGCTCGCTTGGGCGATACAGAATTTGCATTTTACCGATCACCTGTACTTGCTGTGCTGCGGTGTGCTCCACAATGGTGGCATAAATTTGCTGACGCAGTTCCCGATCTTCTTCAGGCACTTTAATTTTGATCAGTTCATGATGAGCTAGCGCTAGCTCTATTTCGGCTAGAACCCCTTCAGTTAGACCGTTAGCACCTAATAGCACCACCGGCTTCAGGCTGTGGGCCAGGCCTTTTAGATATTGTTTCTGCTTATTTGACAGCGTGTTCGCAACCGCCATGTGATAAAATCCCTACTCGACTTGAATTCACAGTATTGTACCGCCATATAGCAAACTGAAGCCAGTTTAATTGGGCGGTGGTTATTATCACCAGAGTATAAGAGTAACGCGGCATGGCCAAAAAGCGCTCAGCGAGCAGCACCCGATGGTTACAAGAGCATTTTTCTGATCACTATGTGCAAAAAGCGCAGAAAGCGGGATTGCGTTCGCGCGCAGTATTTAAGCTCGAAGAAATACAAGCGAAAGATAAATTATTAAAGCAGGGCATGACGGTGGTTGACCTCGGCGCAGCTCCCGGCGGTTGGTCGCAATATGTCGTCGATGCCTTGCAAGGTAATTGTCGGGTGATTGCCTGCGACATCTTACCGATGGACCCGATTGCAGGGGTCGATTTTTTAGAAGGTGACTTCCGTGATGAAGCGGTGCTTGACGCATTGTTGAGCCGAATCGGCGGAAACACCGTAGATGTAGTATTATCGGACATGGCACCGAATATGAGCGGCAATGACAATGTTGATCAGCCGCGGGCGATATACTTGGTAGAGTTAGCCTTACAAATGTGTCATCAAGTTTTGAAACCTGGCGGCAGTTTTGTCGTCAAAGTATTTCATGGGCAAGGATTCGAGGCGTTTTTGAAAGATTGTCGGGCAGCATTTACCAGTGTTAAAACACGCAAGCCAGACTCCTCAAGAGCGCGTTCGCGTGAGGTCTATTTAGTAGCGACGGGTTACAAGTTATAGTAGCCTATTACGAGCAAGTTATGACATGCATTCGTGCAGACAAAAGAGGTAGTCAGCTTTGAGCGATATGGCAAAAAATCTCATTCTATGGCTGGTCATTGCAGTGGTGCTGATGAGCGTTTTCCAAGGCTTCAGCCCCAGTAGTGGAACGGCAAATCAGGTACCTTATAACCAGTTTATTGAGCAGGTGAATAACGGTGCCGTTCGCGAAGCCGTGATTGGTGCTGATCAGCGCAGTATTACGGTGACAACGCGTACTGGTGAGAGCTATAAAACGCTCATCCCGGTGCAGTATGACCCTAAGCTGACCGACGATTTGATTAAAAACGATGTTATCTATCGTGGTACACCGCCGGAAGAGCCCAGCATTCTTACCTCGATTTTTATCTCGTGGTTCCCGATGTTACTGCTGATTGGGGTGTGGATTTTCTTCATGCGCCAAATGCAAGGTGGCGGTGGTCGTGGTGCGATGTCGTTTGGCAAAAGTAAAGCGCGGTTAATGGGTGAAGACCAAATCAAAACCACTTTCGCTGATGTCGCCGGTTGTGACGAGGCAAAAGAAGAAGTGACCGAATTGGTCGACTATTTGAAAGACCCATCACGGTTTCAACGCTTAGGCGGTAAAATTCCGAAGGGTGTATTAATGGTAGGCCCGCCAGGAACAGGTAAAACCTTGCTGGCTAAAGCTATTGCCGGTGAAGCTCGCGTGCCATTCTTCTCCATCTCTGGTTCTGACTTCGTGGAGATGTTCGTGGGCGTGGGCGCATCACGGGTGCGTGACATGTTCGAACAAGCGAAAAAAGCCGCACCCTGTATTATTTTCATTGATGAAATTGATGCGGTAGGCCGCCAGCGTGGCGCTGGACTGGGTGGTGGTCACGATGAGCGTGAGCAAACGTTGAACCAAATGTTGGTTGAAATGGACGGCTTTGAAGGCAACGAAGGCATCATCGTGATTGCGGCGACGAACCGCCCTGACGTGCTTGACCCTGCCTTGTTGCGGCCCGGCCGTTTCGACCGTCAGGTTGTGGTTGGTCTGCCAGATGTACGGGGTCGCGAGCAGATCCTAAAAGTACATATGCGTAAAGTGCCGTTAGGGGATGATGTTGATGCATCTGTCATCGCTCGCGGTACGCCTGGATTCTCCGGTGCCGATTTAGCCAACTTAGTGAATGAAGCAGCGTTATTTGCTGCGCGTGGTAACAAGCGCGTGGTATCGATGGAAGAATTCGATAAAGCAAAAGATAAGATCATGATGGGCGCGGAACGTCGCTCAATGGTGATGACTGATGATGAAAAAGCCATGACCGCATATCACGAAGCGGGTCATGCCATTGTTGGTCGCTTAGTGCCTGAGCACGATCCAGTTTATAAAGTGTCGATTATTCCGCGTGGTCGAGCTCTAGGCGTCACCATGTATTTACCAGAGCAAGACCGGGTGTCGCACAGCAAACAGCACTTAGAGAGTATGATTTCTAGTCTGTTTGGCGGCCGCTTGGCCGAGCAAATCATATACGGTGATGAAAAAGTGACCACCGGTGCTTCAAATGACATCGAGCGGGCGACGGCGATTGCACGGAAAATGGTGACGCAGTGGGGCTTGTCAGAAAAAATGGGGCCATTGCTGTATGCCGATGATGAAAACGAGGTGTTTCTTGGTCGTCAGGTGACTCAACATAAGCACATGTCAGATGAAACTGCTCGGGCGATTGATCAAGAGGTGAAAAACTTTATTGACCGTAATTACGATCGTGCCAAGCAAATTTTAGAAGACAATGTCGATATCTTACATGCCATGAAAGATTGTCTGATGAAGTACGAAACCATTGATGCTGATCAAATCGATGATTTGATGAACCGTCGTGATGTTCGTGAGCCGCGCGATTGGCGCAAAGACAAAGATGGTAAGAGTGACGATGGCGATGCTTCTGCCGCTTCTCGTCCGGTGCAAGTAGACAAGCCGGGTGACCAACCGGCGAGTTAATCTCGACCAACAACAAGCCCCGCTCGCGGGGCTTTTTATTGCGTAGCATTGAAGGAAACAAACGCGATGACAACTCCTGAGCAAAGCATTGCCGTGATGGGCATTTTGAATGTGACGCCAGATTCATTTTCGGACGGCGGTAAATTCACCGATAGTGAGCGGGCATTTGAGCAAGCTGCGCAGCTGGTAAAGGATGGTGCGCAATGGTTAGATATAGGTGGTGAATCTACCCGCCCGGGTGCTGCTGCGGTAAGCGAGCAAGAAGAGCTTGATCGTGTGATACCGGTGCTTGAGCGGGTGCGAAAATCGCTTCCGGTAAAAGTATCGGTAGATACCAGCAAGCCTAAGGTGATGGCCGCTGCACTACAGCTGGGCGTTGACATGATTAATGATGTCAATGCGCTGCGTGCGGAGGGCGCTTTAACGGCGGTTGCTAACTCAAATGCGTTGCTGTGTTTGATGCATATGCAAGGAGAGCCGCGAACCATGCAACATGAGCCGCGCTATGATGATGTGGTGTGCGATGTGAAGAGCTTCTTAGCGCAGCGAGTGCAAGTCTGTGAGCAAGCTGGAATAGGCCGTGAGCGGTTGTGGTTAGACCCGGGCTTTGGCTTTGGCAAAAGTATGCGGCACAACTATCAGATGCTACAGCGCCTCCAAGCTTTTCATGAGTTAGAGTTGCCGTTGTTAATCGGTATTTCACGAAAATCTATGCTTGGTCATGTGACGGGGCGGGCAGTCGATGAGCGATTAGCGGCAAGTATTGCAGCGGCAACCATTGCAGCGCTCAAAGGAGGCCGTATAATTCGCGTACATGATGTGAAAGAAACAGTCGATGCAATGCGTGTTGTGGCGGCTACGCTGACAGGAGAATACATTTGAGCGAGCGTAAGTATTTTGGTACCGATGGCGTGCGTGGGCGAGTTGGAGAATTTCCGATCACCCCGGATTTTGCAGTCAAACTTGGGTGGGCGGCCGGTACGGTATTGTCGCGCTCGGGTAAACGTCGGGTACTGGTGGGAAAGGACACCCGAGTTTCAGGCTATATGCTGGAATCTGCATTGGAAGCAGGCTTACTTGCGGCCGGCGTCAGCGTCGAATTTTTAGGGCCAATGCCGACTCCTGCCATTGCCTACCTCACTCGCAACTTTCACGCGGCGGCAGGGATTGTGATCAGTGCCTCGCATAATCCTTACCACGATAACGGGATTAAATTTTTCTCCGATGAAGGGAATAAGTTGCCAGATGCGGTGGAATTAGAAATCGAACGGTTACTAGACGAGCCGATGGTTTGTGTAGCTTCAGAGCAATTGGGGCGAGCCAGTCGAATTAATGATGCACCCGGTCGTTATATTGAGTTTTGTAAAAGTGTATTTCCGAGCGATTTAACCCTCAAAGGCATGAAAATTGTGGTCGATTGCGCCAATGGGGCGAACTACCATATTGCACCCAACGTGTTAACCGAGCTTGGCGCCCAAGTGTGGGAAATTGGTACTGAGCCGAATGGCTTGAACATTAATGACAAGTGCGGTGCGACTCACCTCGATGCACTGCAACAGAAAGTATTGGAAACCCAAGCGGATATGGGTTTTGCACTCGATGGTGATGGTGACCGCGTGATGCTAGTCACCCGGTCAGGACGCATTGTCGATGGCGATGACATTATTTATATTTTGGCACGGTTAGCGCAGCAAGATGGCCAGTTACAAGGTGGTGTGGTTGGTACCTTGATGAGTAATTTTGCGCTCGAGAAATTCTTTACCGATCGGGGCATCCCGTTTGTGCGGGCCAAAGTTGGCGACCGTTACGTGATGGAAGAATTGGTGAAGCGTGACTGGCGCCTTGGCGGTGAGAATTCAGGACATGTCATCAATCGTCAGTATCACAGCACAGGTGATGGCATGATTGCCGGTTTGCAAGTGTTGGCAGCGATGCAGCGCGACGAAAAGACCTTGGAAGAACTGCTGCAGGGCTTTACTAAGTTCCCACAGGCACTGATTAACGTGCGCTTTAGCGGGGCCAACGATCCACTTCAGGCGGATAACGTGAAAGCGGTGGTGGCTGAAGTTGAGCGAGCGCTCGGCAAACAGGGACGAGTGCTGTTACGTAAGTCGGGTACCGAGCCTCTCCTACGAGTGATGGTTGAAGGTCCTGACGCAAAAGTGGTCAAAGCCTTCGCTCAACAAATCGCTAGCGAAGTTGAAGCGGCTACAAGTTGAGCAGTTGAGTGAAAATATACGGATGCTGCTTGTAAGTTTGCATCAGGTTATGTAATATCTCGCCCGCTTCAACGAAAGGATTTGGCATGCAAGCACAACCTTTAGTGATAGCGAATTGGAAGATGAACGGCGACCGTGCGCTCATTGACCAACTCGTGCAAACATTGCACGGACAACACGCAACTTGGCAATCCGCCACCGTTGCAGTTTGTCCTCCAGCAACGCTGTTGTCAGCGTTACAAGTAGCAGTTAATGCGACCTCAGTAGAGATTGGGGCACAAGCTGTGAATGCGGCGCCAAGCGGCGCGCATACTGGTGAATTGTCGGTGCAACTGTTGCTCGAATGTGGAGTCAAATACGTATTGGTTGGGCATTCAGAGCGACGCCAGTTTTACGGTTGCGATGATGCCAGTGCTGCAGCGCAGGTAAAGGCCTGTTTAGCCGCCGGTTTAATCCCCGTTCTCTGTGTTGGCGAAACCCAAGCAGAACGAGAGCAAGCGCAGACAGTTGCGGTCGTCACGCAGCAGTTACAAGCGGTGCTAGAGGTGTTAAACGCGGAGCAAGCACAGCAGCTGGTGGTAGCTTATGAGCCGGTATGGGCCATTGGCACCGGTTTAACCGCGACCCCGGCGCAAGCACAAGCAGTTCATGCAGAGATAAGAGCGGTGTTGCGCGCCAAAGTTGGTGCAGCAGCACAGCAAATGCCACTGTTATATGGTGGTAGTGTGAAAGCAGACAATGCAGCGTCACTTTTTGCACAAACAGATATTGATGGTGGGTTAATTGGCGGAGCAAGCCTAAATCCAGCAGAATTTTTAGCAATTTGTCAGGCTGCCGCATAACGCTACAGTACTGACCCGAGGACAAACGCTCATGTTTGATTTATTACTCATTGCCTATTTGGTTATCGCGCTCGTGTTGATTGGCTTCGTTATGATCCAGCACGGTAAGGGCGCCGATATGGGTGCTTCGTTTGGCGCGGGTGCCTCAAATACTGTATTTGGTTCAGGTGGTTCAGGTAATTTCCTAACCCGTACCACTGCGGTACTTGCTGTGTTGTTTTTTTTATTGAGTTTAGTGCTCGGTAATTTAAGTGCTGACCGTAGTACAGAAGCTGCACCTTTTACTGATTTAGAAGTGCCGATGGAAGAAATGCCAACTCCATCGACGCCTGCTGCTGATGAAACAAACGGTAGCAACAATAGCAGCGACGTACCGGAAGGTAACTAACAAGTTTTGCAGAAGTGGTGGAATTGGTAGACACGCTATCTTGAGGGGGTAGTGCTCTAACGGGCGTGCGGGTTCAAGTCCCGCCTTCTGCACCAATCTTAAAGCCAATAAAATCACCGTGTTGCGGTTGCTTTTTTTGGTGAAATCTTTATACTGTGCAACACGTTTTCGGACGCGGGGTGGAGCAGTCTGGTAGCTCGTCGGGCTCATAACCCGAAGGTCGTAGGTTCAAATCCTGCCCCCGCAACC
>CAMPHF010000013.1 GCA_946885915.1 uncultured Idiomarina sp. | reverse complement strand
CCTCGAACGTGGGGCGCATTTTAGACGTTTAACTTGCGCCGTCAAGCGCCTTTTTGTCATTTTGAGGTGTTTTTTTACTGACTGCTTAATTGTTGGTCTATAGGTGCTTAAAGCGTGCTCAAATGCACGTAATATTGATGATTTTGTCAGCAGGCCACTTATGCTGATGAGTGACAAAACGCGGATCGAAATGAGTTTTCGCTGGATTTGTAGGATAGTTAAGGAATACTTTGCTAATCTTGATCACAAGAAGATCACAATTAAGTCTTAAATGACCACGGCAGCACCAGATTAGGGGTGAAATATGAATGCAGATTTACGCAGTTATCGCGGGATGGAGCCAACACTTGGCGACAACGTATATATTGATAGTAGCGCCGTAATTGTTGGCGACGTGAAAATTGGTGATGACAGTAGTATCTGGCCCCTGGTTTCAGCGCGCGGTGACGTGAATCGGATCCGAATTGGTAAACGCACTAATGTGCAGGACGGAAGTATTCTGCATGTCACCCGTAAAACACCCGGCAACCCGAATGGCCATCCGCTGTTTATTGGTGATGAAGTTACCGTAGGTCACCATGTGATGCTCCATGGCTGTCAGCTTGGCAATCGAATACTAGTGGGAATGTCGGCTACCATCATGGATGGTGTGATTGTTGAGGACG
Source organism: uncultured Idiomarina sp. (assembly GCA_946885915.1). The sequence goes on along the minus strand of CAMPHF010000013.1, from coordinate 51,044 downwards.
ACGTTATTATTGGTGCGGGGAGTGTGGTGCCACCCGGCAAAACACTCGAAAGTGGCTATCTATATGTGGGCAGTCCCGCGAAGCAGGTACGCCCACTGAACGAAAGCGAGCGAGAGTTTTTAACTCAGTCTGCAGAAAACTATGTGGTGTTGAAGCAAGAATACTTGCTTGATGTGCAGTCATTGTAATACTGCTAGTGAAAATCGCGAGAGCGCTCCGCAATACCTGGTAGTAGGGCGCTCACATCTTCTAAGTTAGCCGCAATAATGTGTACGACATTACGGTGTAGCTCTACTTTGCCACTGACCTTTAATAACTTCGCTTGTAAATATGCCGCGCGAAATTGACGCGCCAATTGCAGCCAAATCACCACATTCATATTACCGGTTTCATCTTCTAAAGTAAGAAAGGTAACGCCAGAACTAGTACCCGGCCGCTGCCGGCAGGTTACTAAGCCGGTAACATGAACCAGTTGTTGGTGCCGACACAGCGCTAATTCACTCGCTAGCTTACAACCTTTCAGATGGCCTTGCTCACGTAGCCACGCAACGGGGTGGCGCCGCAAGCTTAGTCCTAACACCTGATAATCAGCACGAATGTCCTCCATTTCATGGGGTTCCGGTAGCCGTACCTCTGGTTGCTTACTCACTAGCGTATCGCTTTGAAATAGCGCGAGCTGTTGTTTCGCCGGTACGGCTTCGCTAATACTTAACGCTTGCCAGCGGCTTTGATGGCGGTTACCACTGAGTAACTGACAGGCGCCGGCCGCCACTAACGCCTCAATTTCATCCGCCCGAAAACCAGCTTGGCTTAACCCAGGTAGATCAACAAAGCCTTGGCTTGGCCGTTGGGCCAAGAGCTTTTGCACTCGCTGTGCTTGGAGCCCTTTCACCAACCGCAGGCCAAGCCTGATCACTGGTTGCTCATGCTGCAATAACACTTGATGATGCCATTGGCTGTGTTGAATACACACTGGTAGCACTGTGATGTGGTGCCGTTTAGCATCTTGAATCAATTGTGACGGTGAATAAAACCCCATCGGTAAGCTGTTTAATAGCCCGACATAAAATGCGGCCGGATAATGATACTTAAACCATGCCGAGGCATAGGCTAAGTTAGCAAAACTCGCCGAATGGGACTCTGGAAAGCCGTACTCGCCAAAACCACATATTTGCCGATAAATGCGCGCTGCAAAATCTGGGCTATAACCACGCGCCAACATACCTTCGGTAAGCTTACGTTCGAACTGCTTCAATTTGCCGGTTGAACGCCAGTTAGCCATAGCACGGCGAAGTTGATCCGCTTCGCCACCGGTAAATCCGGCGGCCACCATAGCAAGCTTAATGACTTGCTCCTGAAAAATAGGTACACCCAAAGTTCGCTCCAGCACCTGCTTGACTGCCGCACTCGGATAGCTCACCAGCTCTTCGCCAGCTCGACGGCGTAAATACGGGTGCACCATATCGCCTTGAATAGGGCCCGGACGCACGATCGCAATCTGAATAACTAAGTCGTAAAAAGTGGCCGGCTTCAGTCGCGGCAGCATATTTAACTGCGCCCGCGACTCAACTTGGAAGACCCCAATCGCGTCGCCTTGTTGCAACATTTGATAAACCTTGGGATCTTCGCTGGGAATGTCTGCTAAATCACGCAGTACGTTAGCTTGGTGGCGCAGCGCCGTTGGTAATTGCGGCGCCAATTGGCGCACCAGCTGCAGCATTTTTTGCAACGCACTGAGCATGCCAAGTGCCAGCACATCTACTTTCAATAGGTGCAACGCTTCTAAATCGTCTTTATCCCACTGAATCACAGTACGCTCTGGCATGGTGGCATTTTCAATCGGCACTAGTTGCGAGAGTTCGTTGGCGGCAATCACAAAACCACCTACATGCTGAGATAAATGCCGCGGCGTACCACGCAATGCTTCGGTGAGTGTGAGCAACCATTGTCCTTGCGGATGCTGCTGTAAACCTGGCACCTGTTGCAATAATTGTTCACGCCAATCTTGTTCCCGATCGCGCCGATCAAGTCCACTTAAGTAATGCTGAATGGCTTGCTCACTAAATCCGAGCGCTTTACCCACATCACGCAACGCACTGCGCAACCGGTAGCGGATGACAGTAGCGGCAATAGCCGCGCGGTGCCGGCCATACTTGGTATAAATATATTGAATCACTTCTTCGCGACGCTGATGCTCAAAATCAACATCGATATCGGGCGGTTCATCGCGCTCAGCAGAAATAAAACGCTCGAATAACACGTCGATTTGGGCTGGGTTCACCGCCGTAATTTGCAAGCAATAACAGACCACCGAGTTGGCCGCTGAACCGCGACCTTGATAAAGAATGCCACGCGCTTGAGCGAACTGAACTAAGTCGTGAATCGTGAGAAAGAAATATTCATATTTAAGCTGCGCAATTAACCGTAGCTCTTTTTGCAACTTGGCTTGCACCCCAAGCGGAATACCTTGAGGAAAACGCTGCGCAGCGCCAGCCAAGGTTAATTGCCGCAAATAATCGCTCGCACTCATACCGGCTGGCACTAATTCCGGTGGGTATTCGTAGCGCAGTTCCGCCAAGCTAAACTCGCAACGCGCCGCAATAACTTCGGTTTGAGCCAGCAACTCGGCGGGATACTGCTGCTTGAGCAAGGCGAGGGGACGTAAATAATTCTCGGCGTTAGGGAGTAATTTTGCGGCAATGTCGGTAACCGGTTGGCGCCACCGAACGGCTTGCAGCACATCGTGTAACGGCTTCTGATCAGGGGTAACTAACTGCACATTTCCGGCCGCCACTAATGACCATTGCAATTGCTGCTGCCAACGTTGAAAACGCTGATAATGCTGTACATCATCGGCATGTAACAAACGCTCATACAACAACCATCCTCGCGCTGGAAAAGCGCTCGCCAGTGCCGCGCCGAATTCATCCACTACGGCTTGCGCTGATGGCTGCCACAGCAGTAGTAATTCAGTATCTGCCAACCCAAGAATATCTTCGGGGGTAATGCGGTAGTGACCTTTTTCACAGCGTTGCCGCGCCCGCGTAATTAACCCGCACAATTCACCGTAGGCCGCACGGCTGGGCGCGATTAACACTAGCTTACCTAGCTTTTCGCAGTGAAATTCACTGCCAATAATGAGTTTGAACGTGCTTTTGACGTTAGCGGGTAAAGCGCGCCAAGCCACATAGGCGCGGACTACGCCAGCCACTGAGCACTCGTCGGTAATGGCTAAACCACTGTAGCCAAGTGTTACTGCCTGCTCGACCAATGCCTCGGGAGCCGCGGCGCTGCGCAAGAAACTATAATGGCTTAAGGCATGTAATTCGCAGTACGCCATTAGCCAAACCAACCATGCAAATACCAGCGCTGCTGCTCTACATATAGCCACGCCAAACGCTGATCCGCATCCACCGCAATGAAATAATCACGACTGTGGCCGACCTCGGTTGCCGCTTGCTCCCACCATGCGGCTTGAATTCGCATCGGCCCCCATTGCTTCATAAATGCACTGACATCAATAGGTTCAGGATCGGTTAATAACCATAAAGGTCGCCATGGCTGCGGTGCACGAATCGCTGGCTCAGCCATTTCAGAAGTGAGCTCAGAAGAGACCTCAGCGCTGGCCTTAACAGGCACAGCTGCCCATGGCCGCGTGCGTTGCTGTGCATACGCAGGACGAGGGTCGTGAGTAGCCGCAAGACTATATACGGCGGAGCCACCTAAGCGCGCTTGTAATCTACCGATTAACTCCGCAGGCGACCAATGTCGTTTCGGCTGCGCTAATAACTCACCGGCTTGAGCTTGTTGCGGCCGTAATTGGCGAACTTGCAAACTTAGCTCTAACGCGGGTTGCAACAATGGTTGTCGCGCCATATAAAGCTGCGCCAAGCTCAGCATTTCATCCACCTGCCACACATCTTGAGCAAAATGTACCTTCACCACGGTGGTGCTATGGTCACGATGATGGGCGGTGAGTGTTAGTTCCCGTGTTCCTAGTTGGCGACTTATTAAAAACGCCGACAAGCTCTGCAACAACCGTTTAAGCACAAACATCAAGCGCGGCCATTCGGCAACTTCTGCAGCTAAATCGAAGCGCTGATAAAAGTAGGGTGGTGGTTGATAGTAATGTTGCGCCGTGGCTACTTGCCCACGTAGCTGCGCTAAATAATGGCCAACCGCTTTACCAAGGCGTAATTGCACTTCTGCACTTGGTAGCTGCAGCAAATCATTTAATGTTTGCAACCCTAAGCCTTGCAGCCGCTGTTGGGTTTTAGCATCGAACCCAGCTTGGGCTAGAGGCAGCTGACCAAGCACTTCATGCACGGCCGTGGGGCTCTCTGTGACTAACTCACAACCTGCTTGCGCCAACAGTTGTGCCGCTAATGGACTAAACCCGCTGGCGAGATATCCGGTCACGGACATGCTCGCTAACCGCGCTTGTAACTGTTGTTTGATCTGCGCCAGTGAGCCATATAGCCGCAGCAAACTACGCACCTCAAACAGCAAGCCTTGGGGCGGATACAAAGCAATTTGTGCAATATCCTGATAAAACAATTGAGCCAATTGCTTCAGCCAGCGCTGTTCATGTTGAAGCTGGTAAGGTCGCGCCCACAGTTGCGGACAAATACCGCGCGCTACCGGTAATAATTGCCCAACCGCTAACTGACTGGCGGCATGGTTTACTTGTAATAACCGTTGCTGTTGAGGGCAATACAGTGCCTGTGGCTGTGCTTGCTCGGCAGGGCTTTGTGAGCTTAGCTGTAAATCGAGTAGCAGCTGCGGCACATGTAAAAACAACCAACGATTGGCTTGCGCCTGTGACTTATTTACCGCCATGGCCCTTGCACCAAATTGCTTGGCTTCACTGGCGTAGCTGTTCGCTGTCGGCGTAGTGGCCAATAACCTTGCGCTCGATAAGGCTGAGCTGGAAGCGGCCACCCCCCGCGCCGTTTTAGCACCTCAATTTGTAAGCCCTGATCGACCGCACCAATAGCGGCTGCTGTATAAGCCCGAGTTAACTTTAACCGGTGCGTATAAGCTTTGGCGCTCAAGTCTTCACTCATACCAGTGAACACAAACACCAAACTACGTTGCTGCGCTAAGCTTTGTTGTACCTGCCGTACCGCCGCAGCGCTGAGCTCGGGAAACCAAGCCAACACCACCTCAGCACAACCCGCCTGCGTGCACTGCTGCAGCGCCCATAGTGCATCTTTTTCGGCGCTAGCATTGGTGCCAGTATTGACTAGCAATTGCCGCGCAGGATCGACACCTTGGGTTTGCCAACCCCAGGCATAAGGCTCCGCCGGTGGATTTAACCACACCGCATACCGAGCCGCGCGTAGCACCGGTAGCACTACATCAAGCTCACCAATAAACGGCGCACTAAGTTGTAGCTCATTAATAGAGCTACGCACCCAACCACCACCTAACCAGCGGTCAAGTTCGGAGTGGCCACTAGAACACCATTCAGATGGTTGCGCTAAGCTTCGCTGCCGCCCTTGCCAGACCTGCCCTTGCTGGATGAGTTGCTGTAATTTTTCAGCGTTTTTGACTGCCACTGACATAACCAACACACCTCAACAGTACTGTATATATATACAGCAAAATATAGCGTTATATTGGCGCTTCCGCAAGGCCAAAAATCGACCGTGTGGAATCTGGTTAAATTGCGTTATGATGACAATAAAGGTGCACGACCTACCCATTATTCGGTGACCAAAACCCAATCAATAGCTACTGCTTAATCAAGGAAGTATCATGCTCGCTAGCTTGCTCATGCCGTTCAAAGTGGTGATTAACTTTCTCTGGGGGGCGCTCAGTACCGCACTCGTCGGAGCGCTCATCATTGTCTGCGGTGTGATAAAGGTATTACTACCATTCGCCGCCGCCCAACGTCGTATCGCCACTTGTGCCAATGGATTATTTCGCGTCTGGGGCTACGCCATGTCGATGATGTTTCGACTCACCCAACCGGTGACTTGGCATATTGATGGGGATAGCGAGCTGCACCGCGATCGCTGGTATATGATCATTTGTAATCATCGCAGCTGGGTCGATATTGTGGTGCTCATGCATTTGGCTTGCCGTAACATGCCAATGCCACGCTTTTTCCTGAAGCAACAGCTGTTCTACGTGCCTATTATTGGCTTTGGTTGCTGGGCATTAGACATGCCTTTTATGCGTCGCTATAGCCGCGAGCAAATTGCTAAAAACCCCCAATTGCAAGGCAAAGACATTGCCACCACGCAGAAGTCCTGCGAAAAGTTTCGCCATATTCCAACCACGGTCATTAACTTTTGTGAAGGTACTCGTTTCACCCGGGTCAAACATCAACAGCGACAAAGCCCTTATCGGCATTTACTACCACCCAAAGCCGGCGGCACCGCCTTTACCCTACAAACTATGGGGCAGCAGTTTGATGCCATTTTAGATATTACGATTGTGTATCCAGGTAGGTCGCAACGGCCGGTGGTGTGGGATTTTTTGCGCGGTGAATTACGTAATATTTATGTGCGGGTGGAAACCTTACCGGTAACGCCTGATTTGATTGGGGATTATTTTAACGATGAGCCATTCAAAAACCATTTTCAACAATGGTTGAACGGTCGCTGGGAAGCTAAAGATGCGGTGATTGACCAAATGAAAGATCAAATCACCGCAGATAATTCTTTGCGCTAAAGGCTTATTCTTTCTCTAACAAATAACCGGTAGCGGCGACAAAATCAGTGATGAAGTCTTCGCTATCAGAGAAGCCTTGTGGCAACAGCTTATATTTACCATTCACGATAAAGGTTGGGGTGGCATTCACGCCATACTTCGACGCTTCACGATCATATTTATTGGCCATACCGCGCACCGAGAAGCTAGCCATCGCTTTATCAAAATCAGCGCCTGACACGCCATAGGTGACAAAAATGTCACGCAGTGCATCTTTGCTCAACAGCATATCTTGCTGATTGAAGTTTTTATCAAAAATAGCACTGCTCACTTGGCTTTCAACTTCAAGCATTTTCGCCGCAGCAAACGCACGCGACATGGTCGAACCCATATTCTGTGGATTAATAAAAGAGACATGGGCTTTATCGAAAGCCTCACCAAAACGCGCTTTCATCTGTTGCGCAATAGGCTCGAAGCGGTAGCAATGCACACAATAAAAAGAGAAGAATTCCATCACTTCAGGTTCACTGGTGCCTTGGTCGGCGATGACTTCATAATGCACGCCTTCTTCAAACTCCTGCGCATTCACTGGTGCGGCGGCTACAGCAAACACGGCGAGCAACGCTAACATTAACCACTGTTTCATATTTGAATTACCTTTTCTTATTAATCAATAAAACGACGAATACACTCAATATCCAGTTACGGATATAACTGCAAGGCGGGTTCAGCGAGGGCGGCTAACTGCTCTTTTAAAGTTAATACCTGCTGCTCCCAGTAATATTGTTCGGCAAACCAAGGGAATGCGCGCCGAAACGCCGCATCATCCCAGCGGCGTGCCAACCACGCCATGTAGTGTATGATTCTAAAACCCCGTAAGGGTTCCACTAAAGCGAGTTCGGCATTATCAAATTCACAAAATTCTTCATAACCACTGAGTAGCGCATCAAGCTGCATCAGCTGTTGTTCCCGCGGTCCGCTCAACATCATCCACAAATCTTGAATGGCGGGACCGCTGCGCGCATCATCAAAATCAACCAAGGTTAAGATGTCATCGCGTTGCAGAATATTGCCTAAATGACAATCACCATGCAAGCGCTGCTGCGCATAGCGACTCAGGTCATAGCCTTGTAGCGCTTCCGCTAGCGGCTTTAAAATGGCCATAAACGCGGTGCGAATGTTGTCAGGCACTAACTCAGATTGCGCCAGGGTTGCCACTGAATGGGTCACAAAATCGGTATAGTTCAACTGTGGCCGCGTCACAAACTGGCCGGCACGCGCTACGCTATGCAGGCGGCCAATCTGCATTCCCAGGCGTTCCAGCGAATCCAAATCGTCAGCTTCAAAACTGCGCCCACCAACACTTGGAAACACACAAAAGCGATAGCCGTTAAACTCATGTAAGGTCGCGTTCGCGCCGGTTTCAGCGTGCGTTAGCATCATTGGAGCTACTACCGGCACCTCGGCGGCTAGTAGCTCTGCACAAAAATCATGCTCTTCTTGAATTTGTTCGGTACGCCAGCGCGCTGGGCGATAAAACTTGGTCACATAACGTTTACCGTCATCCGCCAAGAATTGATATACCCGATTCTCATAACTATTGAGCGCCAGCAGCCCGCTACTCGGGAACAAGCCCACCGACTCAAGCGCGGTAATAGTGACATCCGGCGTTAATCTGCTGAAGCTAAAATCGGCGCTTACGCCATCATCATTCATATAAAAAACTCGTTTCGTGGCGTTGCACTAATTCGCCGTCTTGGCTTCGTACTACCCACACCACAGGTGTGACTCGGTCGGTTAACTGGCTCGGTTCAAGTTCTAACGTGAGCGGTACAGTGGCGACCTCACCACCTGCAATTTCACGCTCAGTTTCACCTAAAATACGGGCGCCCTGAACACCTTCAATCGAAATACGGAAGCTTTGGGTTTGTTGGGATTTATTCAGAATTTTTAGGGTGTACACATTATTCACCCAGCCATCGTTGGCGATGTTGTAGAGCTGATTACGGTCGCGCAGTACATCAAATTCCAACGGCACCCGCGTGGCGATATCCCAAACCAATAACGCACTAATGGCCACCATCGCCACCAAATAACCCACACTTTTGAAGCGGAAAATACGGGTGCGCCCGCCGGCTAGATTGTTTTCCGTGGTGAACCGGATCAGGCCGCGCGGATAATTCATCTTATCCATCACCCCATTACAGGCATCCACGCAGGCACCACAATTAATACATTCATACTGCAAGCCATTGCGAATATCGATGCCGGTCGGGCACACCTGCACACATAAATTGCAATCAATACAGCTGCCTAAGCCTGCAGCGGCTGGGTCAACCTTGCGCGGACGCGGACCGCGCGGCTCGCCGCGTTTTGCATCGTAGGAAACTGTGACCGTATCGCGATCGAACATCGCCGATTGGAAGCGCGCATAAGGGCAAATGTGGGTGCACATAATTTCACGCATCCAACCGGCATTGCCGTATGTGCAGAAAGTGAAAAACAACACCGAAAACACCGCCCAAAAACCGGCTTCCAAAGTGAAAAAGTTTACGAACAACGCGCGCACGTCGGTGAAGTAACCGACAAAAATTAATGCGGTGAGTAATGCCACCACCAGCCACGCACTATGTTTCGCGACCTTGCGCCAAATTTTGTCAATATCCCAGCTACGTTTATCGAGCGCCATCCGCTGATGCCGGGTGCCCTCTAGTTTCTTTTCAAACCACATAAAGATAAACGTCCACGTGGTTTGCGGACACATGAAACCGCACCAAACGCGGCCATAAAGGGTGGTGACAAAGAACAGCGCAAAGGCGGCCACAATGGCTATCCATGCTAAAATGGTGAGGTCTTGCGGCCATAGCGTCATGCCAAAAATGCGGAAGCGTTGCTCGGCAAGATTCAGCAATACGGCTTGTTCACCGTTCCAGGTAAGCCATGGAATGAGGGTAAATAGCGCCAGCAAAATGAAGCCAAAACTACGCCGAAACCACTCTAATGAGCCTTTCACGTCACGCACGTAAATACGGCTACGCGGGGCGTATTGATTGTTATGTTCGTGCTCATCGGGCCGCTGAATTTTCACCCGATTTGCTGGCAACACTTTAATTTCTTGTTCCATGACAATACCACTCACACTGTCAACGCTGTGCCCGCAGTATACCTAACCCCTTGCTCAGTCGGTAGCGTTGCCGCGTTTACGTCCAAATCCGGCCGTCGTTGCAACGGCAACTACGGTGTCCAATAACACATTAGCGCCAGCCGCTACATCATGCCAGTGGGACCACTCATCCGGGGCATGGCTAACGCCATTCACCGACGGAATAAAAATCAATCCTGCATCGGTAATTTCGGTTAAGAACTGCGTGTCATGGCCGGCACCACTGGGCATCCGTGTGTAACTGTAACCACGCGCCTTTACTTGCGCCTCAATCACGTCGGTTAGCCTTGCCGAGCAATGTTTTGGCGGCAACCAGCTGACTTGTTCATACTCAAACATCAGCCGATGTTTGCGGGCAATTGCGGACAGCGTTTTACGACAGGCATCGGCTAACTCTTGCATTACGGATTCTTCCATATCACGCCCGACAATGGTGAAAATAGCCTCGCCCGGCACGGTATGCGGATGGCCTGGCTTAAGCTCTACTTTACCCACAGTAATACGCGTTTTATCGGTACCATTTTCGGCAATAATACGTTCAATTTCATGGGCAAAATCCGCCACCCCCATAAACGCATCACTGCGCATATCCATCGGCGCCGTACCCGCGTGATCAGCCTTGCCTTTTAAGTGCACAATCCATTTAAACACCCCGGAAATACCGTCGACGACGCCAATTTGCTGATCTTTTTGAAACAACACCGGGCCTTGCTCAATGTGCAGCTCTAAAAATGCCTTTAATTGCTCTGGCTGCCAGGCGGCGTTCAACGCCTCTAACACCGGCAAGCCTTGGCTTGCCATGGCATCCTCCAGCCGCACGTTATCTGCATCGTGCGCGGCTAATAGCCACTCGGGGTTGAGGACGCCACTCATCGCTTGCGCGCCCAGCATGCCGCCAAACCGCCCTTCTTCTTCAGCCGTCGCGACACCCCATACCGGCGCATCCAATTCTACCTGTTGCTCTTGTAGGGTTTGCAGCACCTCAAACGCCGCCATCACCCCCAGCGCGCCATCAAACATGCCACCAGCAGGCACGGTATCTAAATGAGAGCCCATTAACACCGCAGGGCGATCCAACTTGCCTAGCCCAAAAAATACGTTGCCGGCGCCGTCCATAAAGGTCTCGAAGCCTTGTGCCTTGGCTTGCTCCTGCAACCAGCGGCGCGCCGCCATATCGGCATCAGTAAAACCAATACGGTACATACCGCGATCGGATTCGTTATAGCCAATTTTGGCTAGCGTTAATAACTGTTGTTGAAGTCGTTCGGCATTAATATTCACGACTACTCCTTGCTATGGATGTAGGAGTAAGGATAGGGAAATCAGCCCGATAGTTCAAAAGTACAAAAAAAAGCCCGAGCACAAGGCTCGGGCCAAACATCACTAACAACCGATTTCTCAGGGAAGTCGCGGGCTACTATAGACCGCAACTGTGACGCCTTTATGACAATGCGCGAGAAACTTTTGCGGAGTTTAATACTGCCGCTAATTTCACCGAATTTTGCACCACTTGTGCAGACACACCATGGTCTAGCAAGGTTTTTACATGCGCATCAATACACATACCACACCCATTTAATGCAGAAACTGCCAATGAATAGAGCTCAAAGTCAGCTTTACTTACACCTGGGTTAGCCATGCCATTCATCCGCAAGCCAGCTGGCATTTTGGCGAATTGCTTATCGCTCGCTAAATGCACGAAACGATAGTAAATGTTATTCATCGCCATCAATGATGCCGCAATTTTCGCAGCGCCAATCACACCATCGCTCACTTTGCCTTCGGCTTCCGCTTCAATCGCTGCGGTTAGATCCGCATCGTTCAGCGTGTAAGCCAAGCTCAGCGCGGTGCCGAAAAACTGGTCGGCTGTCATGCCGACCGTTTCATAGTTACCAAACAGGTTAGATAAGTTGAGTTTGGTGTCTTTACCGTGCTCGCCTAACCCTTGTTTATAATCTGCAATACTCATGTGCTACCTCCTTACAGAGTGTCGCCGCCTACTGCGCGGTTACAAGGACACAGTTCGTCAGTTTGTAAGCCGTCTAAGATACGCAAGATTTCAGTTGGGTTACGGCCAACGTTCAAGTTGTTCACAGATACGTGCTGGATCACGTTGTGTGGGTCAACGATGAAGGTTGCACGCAAGGCTACGTTTTCTACCTTGTCACGCACGCCCAAACCGTCAATTAATGAACCAGAATCGGCAAACGAGTATTGGTTCAAACGGTTTAAGTCTGGATGCTCACGACGCCATGCTAACTTCACGAATTCATTGTCAGTGCTGCCGCCGAGGACGATGGCGTCACGATCTGCAAATTCTTCGTTTAATTTTGCGAACTCAACGATTTCAGTTGGGCACACAAAGGTAAAATCTTTTGGATAGTAGAAAATGATTTTCCATTTACCAGTAAAGCTTTCATTAGTGATGGTTTCGAAGGCGCTCTCACCATTTTCCTCTGGTAAGTTAAAGCCTGGCTTCGCAGCAACCACACTAAATTCTGGTAATTTATCACCTACAGTTAACATGCGTACTCCTTAGTAAAAAGCATTGAAAAATAAGAAAAAGCGAAAGGTATCGCTGAGGTCGAGGCGTATAGTAGTGAGTTACTTTGATTTGTTAAAACGAATAAAAGCTATTAGACTAATCGGAATTATAAATAAGTAGCGAAAGGACCATTTGGCTGTGAGCAAGTTACCGAGTTTAAAGAACCTGAGTTATCTGTTAGCACTGCACGAGCACCAGAATTTTAATCGCGCAGCAACCGCATGCCACGTCAGCCAATCTACCCTCAGCAGCGGCATTCAAAATCTTGAAGAGCAGTTAGGTTGTCAGCTCATTGAGCGCGACCATAAGTCGTTTCTGTTCACCGGCATGGGTGAACAAGTCGTTGAACAGGCACGGCGAATATTGACCAGTACCGAAGAGCTACTGCATTTCGCCCAAAGCCAGGGCAAAGTAATGGAAGGTCCGTTGCGGTTAGGTTGTATCCCCACCATCGCGCCGTTTTTAGTGGGTGAGCTTAGCTGTGTGGTGCAACGCCAATATCCGAAGCTAGCCTTGCAGATTCGCGAAGACACCACCACCGCGCTACTACATGCGCTAAAAAATGGTGAACTAGACGCCTTAGTGTTAGCACTACCTATTGATTTGCAGGGTAATCAACATTACGTGCTCGGTCGCGACCCGTTTAAATTGGTGATGCACCGCGACTTGGCAGCCAAAATTGAAGAGCCAGTGGATTACGACAAGCTGCCTGATCAGAGTATTTTCTTACTAGAAAAAGAGCACTGTTTGACCAATCATGCGGTCGCCGCATGTCAATTAGCAGATACTCGCAAAATTAATCCATTTACTGCCACTAGCCTGCATAGTTTGGTGCAGATGGCGCATGCGCGTTTGGGTGCGACTTTCGTACCGCAACTAGCGATCGATCGGGGTATTTTGCGGGATACAGAGCTGCAAGCGTTACAACCTTCAGGGCATGAGTCTTATCGTGAAATTGGCTTGGTTTATCGCCCCACCACCAGTCGTCGCCAAACCTTTAGAAAGTTGGCAGAGGTCGTTGCCGACCTGCTGCCAATTCGAACCTTAGACTAACTTATTGCGGGGCGTGCTCACGGGCACGCTGCTGTATTTGTTGGGCAATATCAGCATGGCCAAGTGCCTGACCCGCTTCGGTTTGCAACTGTGACAAGTCCATCGGTGCGCCGGTTTCCGCGGCAACCACCCGATTCACTTCATCTAAAGTAAGCGGACGATCTGATTGCACCACCCGCAAACCATCATCCTCGCCTTCAACCGCGCCACTATTCGGCAAATAAATAGTGCCGTTATTAAAGTCTACGGCAAAGGCAATCACCCCAGGCACTAAAAAGAACAGCAAGCCAATACCATTCAGCGCCGCCACACCGGCATCGATTTGCCCGCTCACTTGACCTTTACGCTCTGGATATAAAATAGTGCCACAGGCACTTAGGTGCGAGATCAAAAGTATGCCTGCCAAGGCTTTTACCGTTTTATTCATCTTCATTAGTTCGCTTCCTTTTGTTATCGCTACATTTATCGAGAAAAAAGAATAACTAAACGTTTTCCTTACTAAGCATGACGACTTTTCGACTAAGATCAAGTTTGGCAATCCAATCTCTATCATTGGGCGTATAACTAACCACATAAAAAGGGGTGTGGCGATAGCTTCGCTCATTTACCGCTAGCTACGAGGACATGACATGCTAAACCATCTTAAACTCACCACAGTGGCGCTTGCGCTTGGCTTAGTGACGACCACCGCACTGGCACAAGACACGCTAGAAACTGAACGCCACAATATTACCTTAAATACCGTTGCCGAAGGCTTAGCCAACCCATGGGGCATGGCCTTTATTAACGATACTCAAGCACTTGTGACTGAGCGCCCTGGGCGCTTACGTTTAGTGTCGCTAGACGGCACCCTGAGCCAGCCGATTAGTGGTGTACCTGCGGTAGATGCTCGCAATCAAGGCGGCCTGCTTGACGTTGCTGTCGATCCTGATTTCGCCAACAATGGCTACGTATATTTAAGTTTTGCCGAAGCAGATGCAAACCGTGAAGGTTTTAACAGCACCGCTGTTGCGCGCGGCGTATTAAAAGGCGATCGCTTAGAAAATGTTGAAGTTATTTTCAGCCAAACCCCGAAAGCAGAAAGCGCCGGGCATTTTGGTTCACGCTTAGTGTTTGGCCCGGAAGGCCACTTATTCATCACCACTGGCGACCGCCAGCGTGCTGAGTACATGAACGAAGCGCAAAATTTAAACAACCACATTGGCACCGTGATCCGCATTTGGCCAGATGGTAGCGTACCGAAAGACAACCCCTTTGTTGGGCGTGATGATGCGCAGCCTGAAATTTGGTCCTATGGGCACCGCAATGTACAAGGCGCGGCCATTCACCCAGAGACGAAAGAACTGTGGACCAACGAGCATGGCCCTCGCGGTGGCGATGAAATCAATATTGCTCGTGCCGCCAATAATTACGGCTGGCCGGTGGCGAGCTACGGCATCAACTATGACGGCAGCGTACTGACCGAGCAGGTTCATGTTGATGGTACCGAATACCCCCATTACTACTGGGTTCCCTCTATCGCGACCGCGGGCATGATGTTCTATACCGGCGATAAATTTCCAGAGTGGCAAGGTGACCTATTTGTAGGCGCGTTGCGCGGTATGCAAATTGCCCGGTTAGATTTAAACGGTGAGCGCGTGATGCACGAAGAAACCTTGTTGGAAGGCACCATTAACGACCGTATTCGCGACTTAGAGCAAGGCCCGGATGGCTTTATTTACATCCTGACCGACAATCCGAACGGCCGCCTGCTGCGCCTAGAGCCAGCAAAATAATGTTGATGGTCGCAACCAAGCGCCGGCCAATAAGCTATCTGAGTCTCTGCTTATTGGCCGGCGGACTTTTCACCAGTTCCAACCTTTTCGCCCAAAGCAGTGTGGATGAGCCTGAAATTGAGGTTGATGAGCGAGTGGTTATCACCGCCACCTCTTCAGTCCGGCGCTGGCAAGATACCCCCGCCGCGGTGGATATTGTTGCCACCGATCAGCAACTACCAGGCTTGCGTATTGATGCCGCCGAATTATTGCAGGGTATTCCGGGATTGCAAGCGGACAGTCGCGGCAACTATGCCCAAGATACCCGCATTGTCATGCGTGGGTTTGGTGCTCGTTCTTCATTTGGGGTGCGCGACATTCTGCTGAGCCTAGATGGTATTCCGCTGGCCATGCCTGACGGTCAAGCGCAAACCTCAAGCATCTTTTTGGATGAACCAGAGTATGTAGAAGTGCTCCGCGGTCCGCTGGCGGGTCTTTATGGTAACGGCGCCGGTGGCGTGATTGACATGCGTAGTCGCACCCCGACGGAGTCGCAATTACAAGCATCGCTGCTGGCTGGCGCGGATGACACTAGCCGTTGGCTACTGCAAGGCGATTGGGTGCATGCAGACGGCCATGCGGTGCGCGTCGCAGCGGCACAGCTGCGTACCGATGGCCCGCGCGCTCACAACCGGGCTGAGCGCGATCAACTGGCGCTGCGAGGCTATCTGCAGCTTGCGGCAGACACTCGCTTAGTGGTGCGCTTAGATGATAACGATGCGCCATTATTAGAAGACCCTAGTGCGCTTTCACCAAGCGCATGGCGCGAAGACCCAACCCAAACTTTTGCCGGCGCCATTCGCTTTAATACCCGCAAAACTATTCGTCACCGCCAAGCATCTTTGAGTCTGGATCACACGCCAACTCAGCGCGCGCATTGGCAAGTGAATGCATGGCAAGGTAAGCGTGAGGTGCTGCAATATTTGCCGTTCCCTGGCGATGAGCCTACCAGTTCTGGCGCGGTGATTGATTTGAGTCGTGAATTTGAAGGTGTGAATTTGCGTTATCAGCTCCCGTTAACCGCCAGTTTGCGTGCCAGTGCCGGGCTTGAATACGAAGAGCAAACCGATAATCGGCTTGGTTTTGCCAATAACTTCGGTGAAAAAGGTGAAATGCGCCGCGACGAAGTGGGTACAGTGCGTAGTCAGGATGCCTACGGCATGCTCGAGTGGCAGGCCACCGAGCGGCTGCAATGGATAGCCGGTGCGCGTTACAGTGACCTGAGCTTTGCCGTGGCAGATAATTACATTAATGCCTTTAGCCCCGACGATAGTGGTGGCTTTAACGAACATGACTGGGCTTGGGCGCTTGCGGCGAATTATGAGCTTAGCAATGATTTCACGGCATTTGTGGCACACGGGATTAGTTTCGCGGCCCCCACCCTGACCGAGTTGGCTTATCGTAACCAAGGCAGCGGTCTGAACACCGACCTGCAGCCGAGCAACAGTCGCCAAACCGATGTTGGGGTGAAGTATCAACCACGTGCAGGCGATCAACTTGGGCTGACGCTGTTCAACATTGATACCAGTGACACTTTGGTGGTGGACCAATCGAATGACGGCCGCACGACTTATCGTAATGCTGGCACCACCGAACGCTACGGGCTAGAGCTGGCGCTCGAATGGCAACTCACCGACAACCTCAGCAGCCGCGGTAGTCTCACCTGGATGGCGGCTAACTTTGGCGCCAACCAACCGGCGGCTATTGCCGAGCAACGGTTACCCGGCGTGGCCGAACAGCAAGCCTACTTACAGTTGGATTATGCCGTGCCGTTTGCGGCCGATACGACCGCGTCTTTAGTGCTCGATTACCGTGGCGATGTGGCGGCCGATGACGAAAATTCGGTGCTGGCGCCGGCGCGCACCATTATGAGTCTGGCATTACAACGGTCATGGGTACAGGGCGCATGGCAGTTCTCGCCATGGCTACGCGTCGATAACCTGACCGACAAGGTATACGTGGGATCGGTGGTGGTGAATCAAGGGAGTGGTCGCTCGTTTGAACCCGGCGTAGGTAGAACTTGGAGTGCTGGCGTGCAAATTACGCACCGACTGTAAGCAGTCGGTGCGGATTGGTGCTTATTGCATCGCGCGTAATACTTCTAACAAGCGCTCTGCCGCCGGCTCTGAGGAGGCTGGATTTTGCCCGGTAATGAGCATGCCGTCTTGAATGGCATACGGCTGCCAGTCGTCTGCTTTGCGATAATGCGCACCGCGTTGTTGCAGGGCATCTTCAAGCAAAAACGGCACTACTTCGGTCAGCCCCACCGCATCCTCTTCGCTGTTAGTAAAGCCAGTTACCGTGCGACCCTTAAGCAATGGCTCATCGGTTGATAACTTAGCGTGCAACAATACGGCTGGGGCATGGCATACCGCCGCAACAGGCTTGCCAGCCGCCCAAAAATCTTCAATCAGTTGAATTGAATGGCGGTCATTGGTGAGATCCCACAACGGGCCATGGCCACCGGGATAGAAAATGGCATCGTAATCGCTTGCTTTTACCTCGGCTAACACATGTGTGGTGGCAAGTTGCTTGAGCGCAGCTTGATCGGCAAATAGGCGTTTAGTCGCTTCGGTTTGCGCATCGGCTTGCTGGGAATTTGGGTCAATAGGGGGTTGCCCACCAGCCGGCGAGGCGAGGGTAATGTCTGCGCCAGCATCTTTCAGCAAGTAATAGGGGGCGGCGAACTCTTCCGCCCAAAACCCGGTTTTATGGTCGGTGTCGCCTAATTTATCGTGCGACGTAAGTACCATTAATACTTTCATGACAAACTCCTTCATTGTCTGAGTGTGTGAATGGCTACGGTGAGAGCCCTGATTTTGATCAGCTTTGCTGGGTTATTCATCGCTACTGAGCCAGCGATACAAGGTACGGCGAGTCACCCCCAAAATCTCGGCCGCCTGCGCTTTGTTGCCTTGCGTGTGCGCCATTACTTTTGCGACATAATCGTCTTGTACCGACTGCATGGTTGGCCAAGCGGCGGTCGCTGTCGCATCGAACTCAGTTGGCGCCTTAGTCGCGGCGGCATTGTCGCTTGGGGTCGCAACAATCCGTTGTGGTAAGTGCTCGGGCATGATCCACTCACCATCACAAAACGCATGAGCCCGCTCAATGGCATTCTGTAACTCACGCACATTACCCGGAAACGCATATCGATAGAGGGCCTCAAGGGTTTCAGCATGAATACCCTGCAGCGCCTTTGGTTGTTGCTGTTGCCGCTGCTGTAAAAAATGCTCAATCAGCAAATCTAAATCGTCGCCGCGTTGGCGCAGCGGCGGTACCTGCAGACTAAAGGTTTCTAATCGATAAAACAGATCGGCCCGAAATTCACCGGCCGCTATTTTTTCCTCTAAATTCTGATGCGTGGCGGCCACAATACGCACTCGTACCGGTTCCTCTTGATCGCTACCGACCGGCCGCATTCGGCCCTCTTGAAGAACTCGCAAAAGCTTGGCTTGTAAGGGCAGTGGCATCTCACCAATTTCGTCGAGCAACAAAGTGCCGCCCTCGGCTTCTTTTAATAACCCGGCGCGCGCTTTATTGGCGCCGGTAAAAGCACCCGCAGCGTGACCAAAAAACTCACTTTCCATCAGTTCTGCAGGAATACCAGCACAGTTCACCGCTAAAAATGGCCCATCCGCTACCTGACTTTGCGCATGAATGGCCCGAGCGACTAGCTCTTTACCGGTGCCACTTTCACCTAATACCAGCACACTGCTATCACTGCCTGCCACTTGCTCAATTTGTTTGTACAACCGCCGCATCGCGCGACTTTCACCGAGCATTCCGAAGCGCCCGGACTGCTGACGATCACGATATTCGCTCACCTCCTGTTGCAGCGCGCGGTGCGCTAAAATACGCTGCACGCTCAACAATAAGTGTTCAAGATCGAGCGGTTTGGTGAGGAAATCATCAGCGCCTTGCTTCAATGCTTGCACCGCTTGATTCACAGTGCCAAAGGCGGTGATCATCAGCACCGCTGGCGGCCGCTTTAACTGTTGTAAACGCGCCAGCAATTGCATGCCATGCATGCCGGGCAGGCGAATATCACTAATCACCAAGCCGGGCGTAGCCTCGCTCAAACTCGCCAAAAATGACTCTGCAGACTCATGCGCGTGCACGGCATAGCCTTCGCTTTCTAACTCCTCCTGCAACAATTCGCGCAGGCCGGGATCATCTTCCACCACACTAATGAGTGTTGTTGTCTCAGTCATTGGTAGGCTCCTCTGCTGCAGCTAAGGGTAATGTTAAGGTCAATAAACAACCGCCAGCCGGATGATTTTGCAGGTCTAGCTCGCCCTGATGGGCACTCACCACGTATTTAACAATCGCGAGGCCTAAGCCAGTGCCTTCCCCTTGCGCTTTGGTAGTCGTAAACGGGCTCAATAATTGCGCTTTGTCGATATGCTCGGGTAAGCCCTCACCATCGTCTTGTACGCTAATATGCACCACAGCTTGGCCGTCGCTTTCGGCCACGGCAACCGCTACCTGCACTCGGGTTGCTGCGGCTTGCACCGCATTGCGCAGTACATTCACCAGCGCCAGCTCAAGCCGTGCAGGATCACCCCATAACTGAACCGCCGGGTATGCCTCGGGCAGCGTTAGTGTTGGGGCTTGCTCGGTTAATTCGTAACGCAGCTGCTGCAATGCAGACTCCAGCAAGGCTTGCAGGCTAATTCGCTCAGGCGCAGCAACTGGGGTGCGGGAGAAGGCTAACAACTGTTGTACCAGCTTGGTGAGGCGCTGAACTTGGCCTCGCACCGCGGTGAGTTGGTGCTTGGTGGCATCATCTTCATGCAATTTCAGCAAGCGTTGGGCACGCCCATCAATCACGGTTAGAGGCGCGCCAAGTTCATGGGCAACCCCACTGGCTAATTGGCCAATAGCGGCCATTTTTTCTTGCTCGCGTAGTTGTTTGAGTAGCTCAATTTCATGCTCGCGGTGCGCCAGGATGGCTTGCTCCGCTTGATGAATGCTGTCCAGCATGCCATTTAACCCGCGCGCGACCTCTTTCAGTTCACTTGGCCCGCTAATGGTACTGCGTTGTTGCCGTTGCCCTTGGCCAACCGCCCGCATGGTCGTTACCAATTGCTCTAAATGGCGGCCAACACCGCGGTAGTGACCAAACACTAAAATGGCAATGGTAAGCAGCGCAAATACCGCCCAGGTTAACCAAGCATAACGCGTGAGTTCACTAAACGACTGTTCAAAATCGCTCGCCCGCCGGGTAATTTGAATCAAGCCATGAATTTGTCCACCGGCATCTGTGACTGGAAAAAAGCGCGAATAGACATCCCGCCCAGCCACTGAACGAAAGCCCTCTTCTTCTTCACCCGTGCGCACCACGCGCTCGGCCAGCTTACTTCCGGTTAAGTCCGACTCTGCAATACCGGTGGCAGCCACTAACACCCCATCAGTGTCATACACCGAGGCACCATAGACTTGGCCAATATCGAAGACGGCATCCAAGTTAGCCCGCACGGCGGCTAGATCGTCCTGCTGTAAGGCTTCGCTTACCGGCAATCGAATGGCCCGCCCGACCAGTTCTAAGTCACTTTCGAGCCGCTCGCTCACAAGTTGGTAAGCGACATTTAAGCCAATACTAATAGCCGCGCCTGCCAGCGCGACCATCGGCAGCACCACGTAAAGCAGCAACATGCGCTGCAAACCTGAAAGCCGCCAACGACTCGTTGTGGATACTTTTGTCACAAGTGTATCTCCTCTGCCTGTATCTAAAGTATACATAAATATTTAAGCCGCTTCATGCGCCCGAACAAACACATTAAAAACAAACACTTAAAAATAATCACCGAGTTGGCATGACTCTCGCTACTATTTCTATGCACAACTTTGATGAGCTTGCACAACGTCAGTCACGACCGCGGCAAGTTAACGTCAAAGTATCTGATGACAGATTCGATTAGTAAGTAACAGGAGAAGCACAATGCGTAAGACTTTATTAGCAATGACCCTAGCCGCCTTTGGCATGAGTGCCCCAGCCCTTGCTGCGCCGCAAGCGCAAACCGCAGCGCCGCAACAAGCAGCGCAGGCTCAGGTAATTTCTGACAGCATGTTAGAGAAATTTGTAGCCGCAATGGGCGAAGTGCGTGCGATCAGCAACAGCTACGCTGAGGAGTTCCAAAGTGCAGAAGATGCTGAACAAGCGCAAGCGATTCAGCAAGAAGCGCAGCAAGAAATGATTGCGGCGGTGAACGACTCAGGTTTAACCCCTGAAGAGTACAACACCATTGTACAGCGCGTGCAGCAAGATGAAGCCTTGCGTGCGCGGTTAGAATCTCTTACCGGTGATGAAGGTATGAGTGAATAAGTAGGTGCTTCAGTTATGACCTGCTTGCGGGCCAGCCGTCTCACTCCCCGGCTGGCCCGCTACTTTATTTAGTCCACTATTCTATTTGTCCCATTACCGCTTAGGGCAGCAACAAGGTAAGCTAGAGCTTCTTGTGTAATTGGAACTCGCTTATGCCCACTACCGACACCACCATATCTGCCGCGCACACTGTTCCCGATTATCAAGCGGTTAGCCCGCTCTACCCACGTTATTTGCGCTATAAAATCTGGCTCAATATTGGCTTTTGGTTAGGCGTGTTAGCACTCACGCTGATTTGGTTGCCGTTGCACTATCAACTATGGTTGCTGTTGCCCGGCAGTTTGCTGCTAGCCCTGGCCGCTGTGCTGCATGCCGTCTGGGCACCAAAGCGTTACCAGCTCACCGGCTACTGGCTGGATACCGAACAAGTGTGGCTGCAACAAGGCGCTTGGTGGTATGGGGTACAAGCCGTTGCGATTAATCGTATTCAACACGCCGAGCTGAGCCAAGGTCCGTTGGAGCGTCGGCTTAATATCGCGCGGCTGATTTTATATACCGCTGGCGGTGCTGGCGCAGACATTACGATTCCGGGCCTACCCACAGCAACTGCGCAGCAATTAAAAGCCCATGTACTGCGGATGATTGTGGCGGAAGCCGACAGCCCTGAGGAAACCACCGATGCAAGCTGATTGGCGCCGCTTACCGCTGCTCGGCATTGTGTTTTTTATGGCGCGCAGCTTGTATCAACTCGGCCAAAACATTATGAATGCGCTGCCTGGATTGGCCGGCATTTTGGTGGTGAGCGAACAGATCCGGGCCCACGCCATTTGGTTGGTGCCGCTGGCAGTGTTGGCTTGGGTGGTGATTGCCGGAGCCGTACAATATTTCTGTTTTCGGTTTCGTAATCAAACGCCGCGCATTGAAATTCGCCAAGGGGTCTTTGAAAAAGTCCACTTAGTCCTCGATTACGCTCGTATTCAACAAGCTGAAGTCACTCAACCCTGGTATTTTCGGCCATTTAACCTAGCAGTGCTAAGCGTAGATAGCGCAGGCTCTGCCCGCAATGAAGTGAAACTGGCAGGCTTACCTGTGGTCGAGGCACAACGCTGGCGTTCTGAGATGCTGGCAGTGCATCAACAAGCAGCGCCCCATGAAGCATCGCTAGAGCCAAACTCAGAGGCGAACCCCGCACCAAGCTATCAGCTGGTACTTGGGCTTGCTGAAGTGGCTAAATTTGGCTTACTCGACATTCGCACGCTGATCACTATTCCCGCCACCTTTTTACTACTATTTCAATTCGATCAATTTAGTCAGTGGATAAGCAATCAATTAGAACAGCTGGTGCAGGATAACTTTGCCCACGCGGGCGGCTTCGATTGGCTGGCGGTCAGCCTCGCACTGTCAGTTTTCATCGTGTTGCTAGCATGTGGTTATGCCGTAGTCAGATTTTATCCATATCAATTCACCATCGAGGATGACCGGTATCAAGCGCAGTATGGGCTATTGAACAAGCGCAGTGTCACCATTCGCCACGCCAAATTACAACGAGTGCAGTATCGCCAGAACTTTATTGCGCGCTGGCTGAGGCGGCACACCATTCACTTGAAGCAGGCACAACCACACTTAGTGGTTGGCCAAAGCCAAAATGAGTGCATGATTCCGGTCGCCACCGATGCCGTGGTTGCGGACTTCCGCACACACTTTTCCCAGCACCAACAGCATCTTGTTTGGCAGCGCACCCACGCGATGACGCTCTGGTTTTACACCTTACTTGGCGCCACGCCAATTGCTATCGGGTTATGGCTATTGCAGCTGCCGTGGCCACAGCTCTTGGGCTACAGTTTTGCCGCGTTGCTGTCGATACTATGGTTATGTTTGCGCAGTTGGCGCTGGCGTGGTCTATATTGGAATGCTGACTGGTGTGTCGTACGCCGAGGTTTAATTGGCAGCCGCCAAAGTTGGTATCCGACCTTTAAAATACAGCAAGTATTAGTGAGTCAG
This sequence comes from uncultured Idiomarina sp., assembly GCA_946885915.1. The sequence continues at coordinate 27,480 of CAMPHF010000013.1, read as the reverse complement.
AGTCCTTGGCAACGTTGTTTTGGCTGCGCCAGCATACTGATTCAAACCGCGGCCGGTGCGCAGCTTATCAGCGGGATACCCTATGGGGTTGCCGCTCAAGCGCAACAAGACATTTTACGCCGAGTACGCACTAGTCGCGAGGCTTGGTTATAACAGGGGCATGTGATGTCGTTTGAACTACTACGCAAATTAACCATTAAACAGCGACTGTTAGCAGGCGCCGTCGTGTTAGCGCTTGGCTTAACCATTCTGCTGCTGTTGAAGCTGTATCAAGGCCAGCAAACCAGCACGCTAAACCAAGCTCAACTCTGGGTGGCTGAACTGGAGCGCGACATGCTCACGTTACGGCGCCACGAGAAAGATTTCTTAATGCGTATAGACCCGAGTTATTTGGCCAAATTTGACGATACCGTCGCTAATTTGGATGCGCGGCGCGCGCAGCTTGCTGATGCTCTCACCGCGCAAGATATTACCACCTCCGAACTTGGGGCGTTTGGTAATAATATTCGTGCGTATCGCGCCAGTTTCGAAGCCATGGTGAGTGAGTTCGAACGACTTGGCCTTGATGAAAACAAAGGCTTACAAGGCGAATTACGTGGCGCCGTGCATCAACTAGAAGAAGCCTTTAATAGCGCTAACTTACCTGCTTTAACTGCGGCGGTACTCATGCTGCGTCGGCATGAAAAAGACTTTATGCTGCGGCTTGATATGAAATACCCCGAGCGACTTAACAACACGGTTAGCGCACTGGCGGCTGACGTGCGCGCCCTTAGCCTCATTAATGAAGCAGAACTGCTTAATTTACTGAGTGCGTATCAACAAGCTTTCAGCGCTTATGTCGCGGGGCGCCAGCGTATTGGTCTTGATCAAAACAGCGGTTTACAGGGCGAGATGCGGGCGGCGGTGCACCAAACCGAAGAGAATTTAGCGCGCTTACAAAACACCACTGCAGCCGCTTTAGTGCAAACTCAAGGGCGCATCAACACCCTCAGCTATACCGTGTTTGTGCTAGTGTTAGCGGTTATTATGGGCTTTTTATTTGCGACCAGCCGCAGCATTCTGCGGCCGTTATTACAAATGGTGGAGCGCATCACCCAAGTTGGTCAGCGCTCCGATCTTACCTTGCGAATGAGTGAGCAGGGCGCCGATGAACTTACCGAAGTCAGCCGTCGCTTCAATGCCATGTTAGCGACCTTTCAGCAGCTCATCTCTGACTTGAAAGACGCCGCGCATCAAGTCGCCAGTGCTTCGGCGCAAATGAACCAAATTAGTAGCGAAGTAAGCACCATTGCCGACGAACAAGAACAACAAACTCAACAAATTGCGACTGCTATCACCCAAATGGCAGCGGCCGTAGAAGAAGTCGCTCGCCATGCCCAAACCGCGTCGCGAGCAGCTGACACGGCCGATGCCGATGCCCAGCAAGGCTTGGCCCAAGTGCAGCAAAATGTGCAAGCCATGGTGCAATTGCAGCATGAAATTCACACCTCAAGTGAGCGCTTACAAACCTTGAATAGTCGTACCCAGGAAATCTCGCAAGTGGTACATGTAATTCAAACTATTGCTGAGCAAACCAATTTGTTGGCGTTAAATGCTGCTATCGAAGCCGCACGCGCCGGTGAGCAAGGCCGCGGGTTTGCCGTAGTCGCTGACGAAGTACGGAGTTTGGCTGCAAATACCAAGCAATCCACAGAAACTATCCAAGCGACCACCAAACGCTTATTAGAAGGGGCCGAAGCTGCGAACCAGGCGATGCAAGCCTCAACCGCCCAAGCAGAGCAAAGTGTGGAGCGCGCCCAAGCTGCAGGTGAAGCGTTTAAAGCGGTCAGTAGCGGGGTAAGCGACGTGGTAGATATGAACATGCAAATTTCTACCGCAACCGAAGAACAGACTGCGGTCGCCAATGAAATTACCGAGAATGTGAATGACTTAGCTGGCCGCGTGCAAGATGTAGTCAATCGCGCTCAACAATGTGCCGATGCCAGCGACCACCTAGCCAAACTAGCAAACCGCTTAACCGAACAAGTAGCGCAATTTAAAGTTGCATAGCAGAGACTCGACAACGCGCACAGTTAGCTAGGCTCGCTGTGCGCTTGCAGATCAATATGGGTACTTTCATCGCGGCACACTTCTTGCGGGGCTTCCAACTCTAAGGTGGTATGGGCAAGGTCGAAAGGCTTCAGCGCCGTCGCTAATTGCTGTTTCAGCAGCAATTGCTGCTCAGCATTATAATGCTCCGCCATTTCAATATGAGTCGTTAACACATGTCGCTCGCCGTCTAATGACCACAAATGCAGGTGGTGCACATTCGCTACCTGCGGTAACGCCATTAAAGTATCTGCCAATTGTTGATACAACACCGGATCGGGGCTGGCCTGAGCAAATAGCTTCAAGGTGGTAACCAAGTTACGCACCACGTTCACCAAAATAAGGCTGGTGAAAGCGACCGCGAGTAATGGGTCTAACCATGGCCAATCGACGAATAACAGCGCGATAGCAACAATCAGCACCGCCACCCAGCCCAACACATCCTCAAGCAAATGCCAGCTCAAGACGCGTTCATTCATGCTGTGGCCATGCCGCATTTTTAAGGTCGCATAGCCGTTCACCGCTATGCCTAGTAATGCTAACCAAATCATGCCTTCGGCTTGCGGCATGACCGGTTCCCAAAAGCGCGGAATAGCATGCCACAGCATAATCGCCGAGCCCACCAACAGTACCATTGCGTTCAACAAGGCGCCGATGAGGGTTAAACGCTGATAGCCGTAGGTAAAGCGTGGTGAGGCATCGCGTTGACTGACCTTATTCAGCACCCATGCAGAGCCAAGCGCGATCGTATCGCCAAGATCATGCACCGCATCGGCCATAATAGCGGTGCTCTGAGTAAGCGCACCACCAATAAACTCAATAATGGTGAAACCTAGATTAAGAAAAAAGGCGAGGCCAATCCGATGCCCCGCCCCATGATCATTGTGTGGATAATGATGACTATGCAACGCCGCACTTACCTTCGCCACATTTGCCTTCGCCACACTTCTGCTCGCTGGCTTTCTTGTCGGCCTCGGCTTTGGCATCAGTGTCAAGCTTAGCCTCTGCTTCGGTCTTCAGCTCTGCGGCTTTAGCTTTGCCCTGCTCGGCATGCATACCTTCGCCACATTTACCCTCGCCGCATTTGTGCTCTTTGGCTTTGTCCTTGGCCTTCTCTTTGTCGGCAGCGCCACACTTGGCTTCCGTCACTTGGCTCACGGCATAACCCTGCGCCAGCTGTTCAAAGCCAAACGGATTTGCAGTCGCCGTGGCACTCACAGGTACCGTACCTAATGCCAGCACCGAACTCACGGCTAATGACGTCGAACGTAGATGTTTCATTTTCAACTCCTTCATTGAATTGCGCATAACGCGACCTGAGTGCATCGCGCTTGTCAGCACCTAAATATAGCAACTATTTTTGCTATAGCGCGCCTAAATTTGCAGGCTTTAGCTAAAATTTCTGGTATAACAATGCCATGTTTAGCGATTCAAAAGGTCATTTACTTGGCTCTTATCATGCGCTGGAGTAACTGTCACCCACGCGCAATTACCTTTTTTCAGTCCGCTGGCGTTGCCACTAAATTGCTGCTTATGGCTGTGATTTGGTTGAGCATGAGCCTCGCGTTTAACGCCCAGGCGCAAACCACCTTACGCGTGGGTGTCTATCACAATCCACCGAAGTTCATGCTAGATGAAGCCGGCGAACCGAGTGGCATTTTCGGCGAGTTAGTGCGGGAAATTGCGGCCCAAGAAGGTTGGCAACTCGAACCCGTGCGATGTGAATGGCAGCAATGTTTACAACTCCTACAAAGCGGCCAAATTGATTTGATGCCGGATGTGGCCTTTACCGATAACCGCGACCAACGCTTTGCCTTTCATCAAAAACCAATGCTGTTGAGTTGGTCACAGCTTTATCATAGCCGCGATAGCGCTATTTCTAGTCTGATCGATTTAGATGGTAAAACAGTAGCGTTTTTAGACGATTCAGTGCAGGTGGACTACTTGCAGTCCATCGCCCGCAATTTTGAGCTCAACATTACCTGGTTGGCACTGCCGACACTCGAGCAAGGCTTCGCAGCGGTTGTAGAAGGTCAGGCGGATGCCGTGGCGGCTAACCATTTTTTCGGCAATCAAAAAGCTTATGAACTTGGCTTGATTGCATCGCCGATTGTGTTTCAACCTGCCCGCCTATTTATCGCCGCGCGGCCTGATATTGACCCCGCCATTCTTACCACCATCGATACTTATGTCATTAACTGGCAGGCAGACAATCAGTCATTTTACTATCGCGTGATTGAACGTTGGACCGCACATCAGACGATGAATATTCCGAACTACGTGGTGTGGTTGGCAGCTGTACTCATTACCTGCCTGGTGCTCGCGTTGCTGATGAGTTTATGGCTCAAACGGCAAGTCGCACAACAAACCCGGCAGTTGCGCGATAGTGAAGCTCGGCTGAACACTATCTTGAATTCGGTTGAAGCTTACATTTATATCAAAGGACTCGATCGACACTATCAATATGCGAACCGGAAGGTCACTGAGTTACTTGGCACTACCCAGCGCGACATTGTGGGTATGAACGATCGTTCCTTTTTTGATGAAGAAACCGCCGCCCGATTAGAGCGTAATGACCGCCGCGTGATTGATTTAGGTGAGCGGGTGGTTGATGAGGAAATAAATACAGTCGCGCAAACCGGTGAAAAGCGCTACTTCTTATCGGTGAAACTGCCACTGCGTGATAGCCATGGCGATATTTATGCGCTGTGTGGCATTTCCACCGATATTACCGAGCATCAAGAAGTTCAAAATGAACTGCATCAGTTGTCATTTTACGATCCGCTGACGGGGCTCGCCAACCGTCGGCTCATGATTGATAAACTTAATCACGCGCTTGCCGGACACATCAAAACCGGCTACGAAGGCGCAGTACTGATGCTCGATGTTGACGGCTTTAAGATATTTAATGACACCGTTGGTCACGAACTTGGTGACAAACTCATTCAACAGCTCGCGCAACGTATTAACCAAAGTTTACGCAGCACGGATGCCGCTGCCCGCTTAAGTGCTGATGACTTTATGATTCTGCTCGAGGATTTAAGCACGGATCCCGAACAAGCACTGGTCGATGCGCGTGATTTTGCCGCTAAGCTACAACGCATTCTTGCTGAACCCTATCAACTAGGCGCGCTGCGACATAACTTAACCGTCACCATTGGGGTAACCCTATTTAGTGATGCGCAAGGTCAACTTGAGCAATTATTAAAAGCTGCGGACTTGGCGCTTACCGAAGCCAAAGCCCAAGGCGCCAACCAAATTCGGTTTTTCAATCCGCAGATGCAAACCCAGGTGCAGCGCCGCACTCAAATCGAAACCCGCTTAAGAAGGGCGATTCAACAGCGCGAACTGGTGCTGCATTTGCAGCCACAAGTGGATAGTGTGGGTCACATCGTAGGTATGGAAGGCTTGTTACGTTGGCAAGATGAAGAATTGGGCGACCTCAGTCCTGATCAATTCATTCCGATTGCTGAGTCATCAGGCTTGATCATTCAGCTCGGTGACTGGGTCATTCAGCGCGCTTGTGAACTCCTGCAAAATTGGCAGAACAAGCCCCATCTGCAACAACTAAGTTTAGCGGTGAACGTATCGGCGAAACAATTCCGGCATCCAAGCTTTGTCGCACATGTATTAGCCATGCTCAAACAATTCAATATTCAGCCTAACTTATTAGAACTGGAAATTACCGAAACCGTATTAATTGAAGATGTTGAGAGCGCCATTGCGAAAATGAAACAGCTGCAGGCAAAAGGCATCCGCTTTGCCCTCGACGACTTTGGGACTGGTTATGCATCACTAACTTATTTAAAGCGTATGCCATTTTACCAACTGAAAATTGACCGATCATTTGTCGAAGATATCGATATTCAAGAACACCAAGCTGATCAGGCCATTGTGCAGACAATTGTGGCACTCGGTCAAAGCTTGGGCATGACGGTCATCGCCGAGGGCGTAGAAACCGAGGCGCAATATGAGCGCCTGCGGGGTTTGGGCGTGACTCATTTCCAAGGTTATTACTTTGGCCGCCCAGCACTGCCAAGCTTCTGGCACCAACAACTTGAACAAATAGCAGAAAACAGCAAGTCCTAGTTATCCACGTGATGGTCGCGCTGACACATAAATGTAAATAGTGCCATCGATGACCATCTCGCCATCGGTACGAAACGCCTGCACCGACACTGGTACATCACCAAGTTGCCATAACTCCGGAGCAATGCTTGCCACTACTTTAATATCGCTATTGGCCTTGGCCGTGTAGCGCACCTCCATATGCTTGGGGATCCAGCGCCAACCCTTGGGAATTGATGCCTCGGCCAGCGCCCCCATAGCCATTTCTAGGCCATTACAAAGCGCAATCGCATGTACCGTACCAATATGGTTTTGCACCGCCTTGCGCTTTTTGAAGGTTAACTCACAATAATTTGCGCGTAATGCCTCAATCGTTGGCCGGATGGTTTTGAAGTAAGGTGCTTTACTGGCGAACATTCTCGAAAATAGCCATTTCCCCGCTGGCAATTTTAGCGTTTTGGCATACAGCGCCAGTAAATAATTGTCTTCAGTCATCGTATTTTCCTATGTTGTCACAAAAAATTCACTCATCCGACCAGATAGATAAAAAATCACTATAGCCCATTTCTAGTGACCTTGCGACAAGCGACATCTGCTGTCGCCTTAACATTTTTCTAAATATTGGAATAATAAGCAAACTTCTATTGAATTATTTAGATATAAGACTAAGGTTACCTATACCGTTTTACGGACCCATTTCTGGATAAAACACATGAAAATCAATTTTTTAGAAGATTTAGCAGTGTGGAAAAAATTAGCGTTAGGATTTGGCATTGTGTTAACCGCGCTCGCGGTCGTTTCAATCAGTAGTTTTAATAGTTTTGGTTTATTAGCAGAGCGCATGGCCAAACTTGAGGATGTCGCCCGCTTAAGCGACAACGCGATGCAAGCGCGTCAGGACGAAAAAAACTTTATTATTCGGGGCGATACCGAGGCGTACAGCAACGCCAAGAATCTAGCTGAGCGCATTGCGGACCGCGCGAGCATGCTCCGGCAAGATTTCTCCACACCCGCCACAGTCACCGCATTACAGCAAGTTGAAAGCTCAGCGGAAATTTATCAAACAGGCTTATCTGAATTAGCACAACAAACTGCCGAACAAGCCCAACTGCGAGACACCATGGAACAACGTTCGCGCACCGCGGTTAATGCGATTCGGGATGCCGAGGCTGGATATCGCCAGCAACTAGAGCAGTTGATACAGGCCAGCGGCGATGGACAAAGTATTCGGGCTTTGGCGCGCTCAGCGCAAGCGAGTGATTTGGGTGCAGCGATGCTGGAGTTACGCCGTTTAGAACGCACCTATACCGCTCAGCCTACAGACGAAAATTATCGTCGAATTGAAGCAGCACTGGCGCAAGTGCAACAAATTCAACAAGCACTACTCAGCACCACCAACGATACCAACGACCGCCAAAACCTGCAGGCTAGCATTGATGATGTAGCCGCCTATGCCCGCTCGCTTGAGCGCTATGTAGATATTAGTGCAGCAGCCACCACGACTGAATCTAACATGACCAGCGCTGCTCGTGATTTGATGGCTAATGTTGACACCGTACTTGCCGGCCAACGCGCCGAAATTGCGACGGCTGAAGCTGAAGTAGAAATGATTATTTGGGCATTTAGCTTAGCGGCGTTTGCACTTGGTATAGGTGCTGCTGTCGTTACCACTCGACTAATTGTACGTCCGCTCAACGAAGCTGTTGCTGTTGCGAATACAGTCGCTAGTGGTGACTTAACGGTCGAAATGGACTCCAACCGCAAAGACGAGTTGGGCAAACTCATGCAAGCCATGGGGCGGATGACCCGTAATCTTCGAAAACTCATGCGCGAACTCACCCAAAGCATTGAGCAGATTGCAGCTGCTTCGGAAGAGCTTTCGGCCGTGACCGAAGAAACCGCAAATGGCGTAAGACAACAACAAGCTGATACCGATCAGGTCGCAACCGCGATGAACGAGATGTCGGCAACCGTACTTGAAGTCGCGCGCAACGCAGAATCTGCCGCTAATGCCGCGGGCGAATCTGACACTCATGCGAAAAATGGCTATTCAGTGGTAAGTAATACCATTGACCAAGTTGAGAATCTGGAGAGCGAAATTCGCGCCACCAGTGCCCGCGTTGGCGAGTTACGCGTGAGCACCGAAAACATTGGTACTGTCCTAGACGTGATTTCCGGCATTGCCGAACAGACCAACTTGTTGGCACTCAACGCCGCCATAGAGGCAGCTCGGGCGGGTGAAAGTGGCAGAGGCTTTTCGGTGGTCGCCGACGAAGTGCGCAACCTAGCCCAACGCACCCAAGAGTCAACGCAACAAATCGAGAGTTTAATTGACTCGCTGCAAAAAGGGGCACAATCGGCGGTGGTGACCATGGAAAGCAGTATTAAGCTGACCGATCAAACCGTTGAAGTCGCCAAACAAGCAGGGGCAGCCTTACAACAAATTACCGCATCGGTGAGCTCCATTCAGGAAATGAACGCACAAATCGCGACAGCGGCGGAAGAGCAAAGCAAAGTCGCCGAGGACATCAACACTAGCGTCTTAAACATTCGCGATGTGGCCGAGCAAGCTGCCGCAGCTTCGGTGCAAACCTCATCAGCGAGTCATGAGTTAGCATCGCTAGCCGGAGATTTGAAAGCGCTTGTGGGTAAGTTTAAATTCGAACGCAGTGGGCAACAGGTCAACGATCTCAGATCGGAACCTAACCATGCATTGTCGACAGCACGTCAACAACTTAAGCAAAGATCCTTTGTTAGCAAGCGTGACAATGAATTTGACGACGATGAACTACTACCTAACTACAAAGAAGAATACGCTTAAATCTGCTATGCTCGGCGCTTATGTTTCGCTTTAATTGAACCCAAATGCTGTAAAGGAAACCTATGAGCGCCGCTAGCCCCATTATTTGCCCGCAATGCCAATCTGAATATGGTTATGCTGATGGCGAATTATTTATTTGCCCGGAATGCACTCATGAATGGACCAGCTTCGATGCAAATGACTCGGCGCCGGGTATTCGTGACGCGAACGGTAACCCACTGCAAGATGGCGATACCGTTACCGTGATTAAAGATTTGAAAGTGAAAGGCTCGTCGTTAGTGGTCAAAGTGGGCACTAAGGTAAAGAATATCCGCTTAGTAGGGGGTGACCACGACATCGATTGTAAAATTGATGGCATTGGGGCGATGAAGTTAAAATCAGAGTTTGTCAAAAAAGCCTAAGTGGTAACCGCTTATGTCGCACAACACCATTGCACTTAACCAACAACAAGCGCTCGATCATCTTGAGCGAGTATGGCTATTTGGTTATGGCTCACTCATTTATAAGGTTGATTTTCCCTATCTTGAGAAGCGTCCGGCCTATATTGAAGGTTGGCAACGTCAATTTTGGCAAGGCTCACACGACCATCGCGGCACACCTGATGCGCCTGGCCGCGTGCTTACGCTAATTAAAACGCCCGGCGCTATTTGTGTGGGGATGGCCTACGCCGTCACACCCGATGTATTTGAGCACCTCGATCATCGCGAAAAAAACGGCTATTTACGGTTTTTTACGCCGCTACATTGGCTGCCTGATGTAAACCACAATGCAAATAATAGCGCGGCTGAGAATGCTGCTGAGACTACTGCCGAAGGGTTAGTGTATGTGGCAAGCCCAGAAAATGAAGCGTTTTTAGGCCCCGCACCATTGCCTGAGTTAGCCCAGCATATTGCCAACTCACACGGCCCGAGCGGCGCTAATAGTGAGTATTTACTTCGCCTAGATGATGCTTTGCGAGAGCTGGGAGGGCCAGCGCTGGAATACGATCAACATATTTTTGCACTCGCCGACGCTGTGCGAGCTTTTGGCGAAGATACACCTGCACCAGCCACTCGAGAGCGTATCTATCAAGTGTCGAGTAATCGGCAGCGGGCGAACCACAAATTGAGATATGTTGAGAGTTCCGCGCCCGCGGCGGGAGAATGCAAATTTTGCATTGGCTCCCTAGCGGATACGCCGGCAGATACCGACGATCAAGACAAACCCTAACCGCGGTGGAAAAGCTTTAAACCACGTTGTTGTTGACTGCTAAATTTGAACGCCAGCATTAATACAGCCCATACGAGTCCGGCTTCCATAATTCGTTGCACCGCGCCGCGAATATCCGCCAAGCTATCAATGCCTAGCATGATCATACCCACCAACCACACCAAACCGATAACCGCGAACCAGCCTTTGCCCTGACCCAACCGGGCGGCACTAGACAGTAAAAAGAAGCTCAAAATACCAACTAAGTAAAATACCGTGCCCAGTAACATATGGGTTTGATTGTTAGCTGAGCCACCCTCTGCTGGACAACCTAAATCACAGGGAAATACGCCCGCCATAATATAAGCAGCTGGCTGCGCAAGTAATAGCCAATAACCTAAGCGCGCAGAGCCTTGTAACGGCAATTTGCTATATGCCGCAAGCCAAAAACAGCAAAACCAGAACGCCATCGGAAACAAGCCATACAAAGTAAAACTCTCGGCTTGCATGCCGCCGCCGGCGTTCAATTCACTAATAAACTGGCTGGTGTGCGAGTAATCAGGCACTTGTTGTGCGCCTAAAACCATATAGCCGATTACCCAGAGGGTATATAACACTGCACTAATGCGAGCGAATGCCAACAAAATTAATCCTTATCAGTCATGAATATGCATGCTGAAAAATGCGTTCAGTCAATAGCGTACAAGTTAAGCTATTCTGCGCCGTTAAGCTAATATTTTTATAAAAATAGCGCCCCAAATAGGCCGCCTAAAATAACCGCGAGCCAAGCTGGGCAACGCCAGTACATTAGTGCGACGAAGGCGGTAAGTGCGACGGCAACATCAAAGCTATCGTGAATTGCGCGGGTGAAAATAGGGTCATAGAGTGCTGCCAGTAATAAGCCAACGACGGCGGCATTGACGCCATTTAATGCAGCTCGAATACGTGTTTGCTGGCGCAATTGTTGCCATATGGGCAACGTACCGAAAACCAATAAAAACGACGGAATAAAAATAGCCACAACGGCCACTAATCCGCCGTGCCAGCCGGTTGTAGAAGTTTCTCCGGCCGCGCCAAGAAAGGCTGCAAAGGTAAATAACGGCCCCGGTACGGCTTGTGCAGCACCATAACCGGCGAGAAAAACATCCTCATTTACCCAGCCAGCAGGCACCACTTCAGCTTCTAGCATGGGTAACACCACGTGACCGCCGCCAAATACTAGTGAACCGGTGCGGAAGTAGGTATCAACAATCGCTAACCAGTCTGCCGACACAGCATGATGATTAGCAGCTAACGGCAGCCCCACCAGCAGTAAGGCAAATGCCAGTAGCCATAAGCTGGCGCGCCGTTTGGTGCCGCGCTGGGTTGGCACTGGGGTGGGCGTTGAAGCAGCTAGCGAGGGTTTGAAATACACCGCGCCGACCACAGCGGCCACCACAATAATCGCAAACTGCATCCACAAACTACTGAATAGCAGCATGGCCACCGTGGCAATTAGCATAAAGGTGATCCGCGCGGCGTCGGTACATAAGCTTTTACCCATGCCCCACACCGCTTGTGCAACCACCGCAAGCGCCACTAATTTTAGCCCGCTTAATACACCACTGGTCATGCTGTTCGCGTATTCCATTACCCCATAAGCAAAGGCAATTAGCGCAAGTGCCGAAGGTAAAGTAAAGCCTAACCATGCGGCTAATGAACCGGCATAACCGCCGCGTTGGTAACCCAGCGCTAAGCCAACTTGGCTACTGGCTGGGCCAGGAAGGAACTGACAAAGCGCGACTAAATCAGCATAAGCGGTTTCATCTAACCAATTGCGCTTGCTGACAAATTCGTCGCGAAAATATCCTAAGTGAGCCACCGGGCCACCGAAGCTGGTGCAGCCCAAGCGTAAAAAAATAAGAAAGACTTCGAGGCTACGGGACATGACAACGCGTCCTACAATGCTTGCACGTGACCGACACGATAAACGATGTTGCCATCAGCATCAAATACACCATCGACGATTACCCGAACCGCCACCCAATGGCCTTCTTTATGCCGCAATGCACCATCATAGGTGTATGTCTCACCGCGACTAACTCGGGCAATAATTGGCTCAATATTTGCCACCGTTTGCTCGTCTAGATAGCGCCGCAAGTGCTGCTGCTCTAATTCACTAGCCTGATAGCCTAACAGCTTGCAAATATAAGGGTTTACGCGCTGTAACACAGGCTCAGTTCCGGTGGTGATCATCAACCCCCATTGGGCATGATGATAAACTTCGTGCCACAGCTCTAACTCTCGTTCATAACGCTTAGTTTCTGAAATATCACGGATCACGTGTAACAGCGCCAAGGTCTCATCGCTATTTTCCGCGGCGATCGGATCAACACTCATGGCTAACCACTGTTCACCTTGTTGACACCAACTCACCTCATCGGACGACAGCTGCCCAAGCAACGCTTTAGTCTGCAAACTCTGATAAATAGTCAACTCAGCAGCGCCAAGCGCCAACAATTCGGTAATTGGGCGCCCAATTAAGTGTGACGCATCAGTACGCAGAAGCCGTTCAAAAGCACGGTTTACCCAGGTGACCCGCGCTTGCTTATCGGTTCGCGCAAAGGCGGTTTCAGTGCTTTGTGGAATAAGCGCAAGTTCCCGAATAAGCTCACTTTGCTCATCAATAGTGGAATATAAGTTTTGCCGTTCATGTAAGTATTGATTCATGCGATTGGTTAAACTGCTCACGGCCGCTTGAATCGCCGTCACTTCGGCGGTTTTTAAACCATTGGTCATGGTTGGTGGGGGAATGATGGTCTCGCCTGGATGATCGCGCCAAATAGCATTTAAATAGTGGCTCATACGCCGCAACGGCATCAGTAGTTGTCTAGTGATCAGTAAAAACACCAAAGCCACTATGAGCAACGAGGCAATAACCAAATAAAAACTAGTTTCGAGCGTGCGCTGAGTTGCCGCCATGGCCTGCTGCGGATCGACAATGCCCACCAATTGCCAGTTAACAACGTCACCAATTTGAATGTTGCCGCGGGCGAGTTGGAAGGTCTTACCATTAATAACAGCTTGATCACTCAGCGGTTGAAAGCAGGCCGATGCGACTGCGCAAAGTTCCGCAATATTAGTAGAGGAGGCCGCCAATAGGTTCTGCTGCTCATCTAGCACAAGCAGCTCACCGGGGAACCCCGCTTTTAATCGAACCAGCTCATTACGTAATTGGGAGTCATATAAATTGAACGATAACACTGCCTCAACACCGGGTTTTGGGTGGGCAATTCGACTATTCAGCGGTATTGCCATGACTTGAAAAGCATAATATTGAAAGGGCGCAGACCACTGTGGTGTCGTTGCGGTTAAGCCCGCTTGAAACCAAGAGCGCTGAGTAACCATAAAGCCAGCCGCATTCAGGCGCTCGGAACCGCGCGACGATGCACTCTGTGCTTCAATAAACCGAATAGTCGCGCTGGGATCATCACCTTCTACCACCATGTAGTCGAAAGTGCCGTCATCAATTCGCACAAAACCGAATAAATCGTTGCTGGAGGTACCAATAAAAACCCCATACAGCTGAGGTGAACTCTGCATGATGTCAAACATCAGTTGCTCGGCGTTCGAACGCCAATTTTCATTCGCAGGAATAGAGGGTAAGCGCTTGGTTGCAAGTGTTTGCAACTCTTCATAATGGTGGGTGAATTCCTGCACCCGTTGCTCAATCTGCGCTAAATAGTAGTTATTCAGTTGCAGCACTTGTTGCTGCATCACTTGCTCGTTACCTTTAACGATAAACTGCCACTGTAACCAACCTAGTAACGCCACCAACGATAATACAATGACCACAATACTTCTTTGCAGGGTCCAGTTCATGAATTCGCTCGATATACTAAGAACAGTTTGTTATCTCAGTATATGCGCAATTTTCAACCAGCCCCATAATTTTTAAGCGTAACCACTTGTGGTGTGGTTGTTATATCGCCGAATTTGGATTAAACATCAGTGCCGCGACTATAGCGCTCACTGTACTGATGAGCGAGCCCAGCAGTTGCTGCTTCTTATGCCGCGCATTGGTCGGACGCCGCGCTGAATAAATTATCAGTTTGGCGCCTACCAGCGTGGCAACCAGATACCAATAGTCGAACAAGCCAAGACTAAATAGCAGCCAACGCTCGCCTATTCCTGTGTAAGCACCCGCCTGACTCAATCCAGCAGTCCAAGGCAATGGCTGCCAGCGCGCCGCAATCGCCATACTAATAGTCACGTTAAGCGGTGTCGCCAAGGTTAGATAACCCAGCACCACACTCAGTTCGAAAGTGGGTATTGTGAACCACGTCAGAGCTGCCGTTGATAAACCTTCAGACATGCTAGTGCCGACGCTCGCGATGCCTACACTCACACCCACCAGCACCACAATGTGCGCCACTTGGTCGATGAGAAAGAAGCGCAAACCACCGCGCTGATACGACTTCCAAATATCAATCGCATAATGGCTAAGCACGATCGCTAACCAGGCACTTATCCAACTCCACCCAGGTGCTGAAATAGTGGTATAGCTTACAGCCGACAACACGAGTGCGGTTAACAGCAAGTGCACACCGATATGCTTCAACAAGCCAAGTGAGCGGATTTTCTCTCGGTAGCGCGAGTCTATCCAAGCTTGGGGTTGTAGATAAAAGTCACCCACCACATGGGCAAGCAACAATAGCAGCAGTAGTTCAGTCATTGTTTCTCTTGTTGATGAAGCTTCGAATAATAGCAGTTCATGAGCGCATAAAGTCTAGCCTGCAGCTACTACGAAAGTCAGGAATATTTAGCGCATTCAAAGGAACATATCTGGTTACAAATTAGTCAGTTTACAAGTTATTTGCAGTGTCCAATTTTTGAGCTAAGTTAAATGTGTAGTTCATAACTTGTAGGTAGTCACCCCAATGTTCTTTACCAAGTCCAAACGTTCCGCAGCCACGTCTCAAGCTGCTCCCATTAGCGATGATACGTTAGCGCTGCATGCGATTCGCGACAACATTCCGGTTATTCAATTTGCGCCAGATGGCACCATTACCAACGCCAATACTTTGTTCTTGCAAGCGGTCGGCTATTCGCTACCTGAGCTGATCGGCAAACATCACTCAATGCTCTGCCCCAAACATATTGTCGACAGTACCACTTATCGTAGCTTTTGGAGTCGCTTGGCCGATGGTGAGTCGCACATTGGTGAAGTAGAGCGGCGCACCAAATCAGGCCAGCCATTATGGCTACAGGCCTCTTATTTTCCGGTAAAAAATGAACAGGGTGAAGTCACCAAAGTATTGAAGATTGCCTGTGATGTGACCGAGCATCACCTAGAGCTTGAGCATAAATCAGCGCTTATTAATTCGCTGCACAATTCAATGGCAGTGATTGAATTCGAGCCCGATGGCACTATCGTGACCGCTAACGAAAACTTTCTCAGTGCGGTTGGCTACCAGTTACATGAAATTACAGGTAAGCATCACCGAATGTTTTGTCACGAGGCCTTTTATAAAGATAACCCAAGCTTTTGGGAGCGTTTAGCTAGTGGCGAATTTTATAGTGGCCGTTTTCTACGCAAAAATAAGCGTGGTGACAACCTATGGCTAGAAGCCACCTATAACCCTATCCGTAATTCCAGCGGCAAAGTTTATAAAGTCATTAAATTTGCCACTGATATTAGTGCGCGCGTCGGTATTGTGAAAGGCGTGACTGATGAGGCCTCCCACGCACTCAGCAGAACTGCCGAGTTATCGCAAGATTCTCAAACGCGGTTAACCAGCTCAGTGAAAGCCGCGAGCGCGTTAAATGAGCAGCTCGGCTCAACCAAACAGCTATCCGAAGCGTTAAGCGCCCAATCTGTCAATATTGTAGAGATTGTGACTACCATTAACGCGATTGCCGCGCAAACGAACTTACTTGCATTAAATGCGGCCATTGAAGCGGCTCGTGCGGGTGACAGTGGGCGTGGTTTTGCGGTGGTAGCAGGAGAGGTTCGAAGTCTGGCGGGGCGCACCACCGAAGCTACCGCCAAGATTGAAAAGGTGGTCGAAGCCAATGCCAGCTTAATCCAACAAATTGAGCGTAATATTGCCTCGGTAAATGAGGATGCTGCACACAGCAAAGCCGAAATCACTCAAGTAAAAAATGGCTTTGAAGCACTGGATGAAAACCTGCGCAAATTTAACCAACAAATGGCGAGGTTGAACGAAATAGTTGAATAATAGAGTGAAAAAAATCGGTAAAGCCACTCGATCTTTTTGTAAAGACGCCTATATTTGTAAGCGAACTTAGTCACCTTTACAGGAGGTAGTGTATGCAGTGGTTCAAAGTATTAATGATTTCGGGTGTTTTGGTTGTTGGTTCTGTGGGCTTAACTGGTTGTGCTGAAGAAGCAGGCGACAAAGCTCAAGAAACGACCAATGATGTGGTAGAAGCAAGTAAAGAAGCAGCCACAGATGCGGCTGACTATGCACGTGAAGCAGCGGACGCAACCGGTGATTTTTTAAGTGACTCAGCCATTACCGGCCGAGTGAAAGCAGCGTTTCTTGATGCTGACCAACTGAGCGCCAACGACATTAATGTCGAAACGATTGACGGCAACGTTGTGTTAAGTGGCATAGTTGCAACTGATGCTGAAGCCGATTTAGCCGAGCAAATCGCTGAAGGTATTGAAGGCGTAAAATCAGTAGAGAACGATATCGAAGTTCAAGGTTAATTGTTTAAGGCTAACAAGCCGCTAATGATTGCTTGAAATGATGAAGCCACCTTTGGGTGGCTTTTTTATTGCTGGCGCTGGCATAACATATAGCGAAGTCTTCTGGCTGCACGATTGAACTTATCTGGTGATTACAACGAATATAATAGTACTCAATTCAATCATGAAGGAATCATCATGAGCCAGTCTGAACAGAAATCATCAACATACATTCCACCCAAGGTATGGCAGTGGGACCAAGCCAGTGGCGGCAAATTCGCCAATATCAATCGACCTATTTCAGGTGCTACCCACGATAAAGAACTACCGCGGGGTAAGCACCCATTGCAGCTCTATTCCCTTGCAACGCCAAATGGCGTGAAAGTTACCATTATGCTAGAAGAGTTGCTGGCACTGGGTAAAACCGAGGCTGAATATGATGCCCACATTATTAATATTATGGAAGGTGAGCAATTCAGCAGCGGCTTTGTCGAGGTAAATCCTAATTCCAAAATTCCGGCCTTGCTGGACACCACAAATGGTCAACGAGTATTCGAATCAGGCTCAATTTTGGTTTATTTGGCAGAGAAGTTTGACGCCTTTATACCCGCTGCACAACGTGCCGAGGTGATGAACTGGTTATTCTGGCAAATGGGTAGTGCGCCGTTACTCGGCGGTGGTTTTGGCCATTTTTACGCTTATGCACCAGAAAAATATGAATATCCGATCAACCGCTACACCATGGAAATTAAGCGCCAGCTGGATGTGCTAGATAAGCAATTGGCTGAGCATGAGTTTATTGCGGGCAGCGAATATAGCATTGCCGATATGGCGATTTGGCCTTGGTATGGTCAGTTGGTGTCATGCAATTTATATGAAGCGGCAAGCTTTATTGAAGCTGATAAATACACCAACGTATTACGCTGGAGTAAGCAATTGATGGCGCGCGACGCGGTGAAACGTGGCCGTATGGTGAATCGCAGTTGGGGTGAAGCGCACGAACAGGTGCCCGAGCGCCATAGTGCCGCCGATTTCGACGGCAAATATATTTAAAGTAATCGATAAAAAAACGGCGCCGAGAGGCGCCGTTTGTCGTTAAAACAATTGCTTATTTCAAATCAAAGCGGTCAAGCTGCATCACTTTGGTCCACGCAGTGACGAAGTCGTTGACCATTTCTTCATGGCCACCTTCGGCTGCATAAACTTCAGCAACAGCACGGAGCTCTGAGCTTGAACCAAACATTAAGTCAACTGGCGTGGCAGTCCACTTCAAGTCGCCGCTAGCGCGATCTCGACCTTCATAGATACCTTCTTGTGACTCTGATTTGGTCCACACTGTGCCCATGTCTAACAAGTTCACGAAGAAATCGTTAGTCAGCAGGCCAGGACGGCTGGTGAATACGCCGTGATCGGCACCACCAGTGTTCGCGTCAAGCGCACGTAAACCACCCACTAATACCGTCATTTCCGGTACTGACAAGGTCAACAAGTTAGCGCGGTCGATCATGCCTTGAATTGGCGGATAGAAACCTTCCTCGTTGTAGTAGTTACGGAAACCATCAGCTTCCGGCTCTAGTACTGCGAAAGATTCAACATCAGTCAATTCCTGAGTTGTGTCGTTACGGCCTGGCACGAAAGGTACTTTCACCTCTACACCAGCGTCTTTCGCTGCTTTCTCAACAGCTGCAGCACCACCTAATACAATCACGTCAGCCAATGACACACGCTTGTTACCACGCTGGTCATCATTGAAGTCTTGCTGAATTTCAGTCAATACTTCAAGCACCTCTTCGAGCTCTTCAGGATTGTTCGCTTCCCACTCGTTTTGTGGCGCTAGTGCAATACGTGCACCGTTTGCACCACCGCGCATATCGGTACCACGATAGCTTGCAGCTGATGCCCAAGCAGTGCGCACCAATTGTGGAACGGTCAGGTCTGAATCCAAAATAGTCGCTTTCAAAGTGGCGATATCACGGTCGTTAATGACTTCAAAATCAACCGCAGGGATTGGATCTTGCCAGCTCAACACTTCCTCTGGCACATCGCTACCCAAGTAACGTGCACGCGGACCTAAGTCGCGGTGAGTTAACTTGAACCATGCTTTAGCGAAGGCTTTCTCAAACTCTTCCGGATTCTCTTGGAAGCGTTTCGCAATCTTGCGGTATTCAGGATCAAACTTCAGCGACAAATCGGTAGTGAACATGATTGGCGCATGACGTTTGTTCGGATCGAACGCATCTGGCACTAAGTTAGAGGCTTGGCCATCTTTCGGGATCCACTGAATGGCACCAGCTGGGCTACGAGTTTGTTCCCACTCAAAACCAAACAAGTTATCTAAGTACTGGGTGGTCCAAGCGGTAGGATTCACTGTCCACGCACCCTCTAAACCAGAGGTGATAGTGTCTTCTGAATGGCCTTTACCACACTTGTTTTTCCAACCCATACCTTGGGCTTCTAACGGCGCAGCAGCTGGCGCTTCTTCTAAACACTCCTCAGGCTTGTGCGCACCGTGTGCTTTACCGAAGGTGTGACCACCGGCAATCAGCGCAACGGTTTCTTCATCGTTCATTGCCATACGGCCGAAGGTTTCGCGAATGTCTTTCGCTGCCAATAACGGATCAGGGTTACCGTTAGGACCTTCTGGGTTTACATAGATTAAGCCCATTTGTACTGCAGCTAATGGATGCTCAAGTTTGCGACCATCGCTATAACGCTCGTCTTTCAACCATTCTTGCTCAGGACCCCAATACACTAAATCAGGCTCCCAATCGTCTGCACGACCACCGGCAAAACCAAAGGTCTTAAAGCCCATGTCTTCAAGTGATACGTTACCAGTTAATACCATTAAGTCAGCCCACGACAACGCACTGCCGTACTTGGCTTTAATTGGCCACAACAAGCGGCGAGCTTTGTCTAGGTTAACGTTATCCGGCCAGCTGTTAAGTGGTTCGAAGCGTTGTTGACCACCACCAGCGCCACCGCGGCCATCGAATACCCGATAAGTACCAGCACTGTGCCACGCCATACGGATGAAGAAAGGACCATAATGGCCGTAATCAGCAGGCCACCAAGGCTGTGAAGTAGTGAGTACTTCACGAATGTCCGCTTTTACCGCATCCAAGTCTAATTTGGCAAACTCAGCTGCGTAATCAAAATCTTCGCCGTATGGGTTTGACTTCACGTCGTGCTGACGCAAAGGAGACAGATCGATTTGGTTAGGCCACCAGAATTTGTTTGACTTAGCGACGCCTTTCGCAGCCATGTCAGGTGCAGCAGTCGCAGGCGCGGCTGAAGCAAAAGACATAGACACCGCTAAGGCCAACGCCGATAGCATTGGAACGGTTTTCTTCATCATTTGAGTTACTCCCGTAGATTACACAAAAGCGCACTATAATTAGCGCGCCATTCTTATAAAACTTCCGGTCTGTCGAGCAGACACCGTGGAGAAACTCTAGTCGCTTTTTGTGAAAACCGCCAAACCGATTAAAACTATTGCTGTAATCGATTTTTGGAAAGGACTGTTGCGGGGATAGTGCCCAGCTGCGGAGATAGCGAGGTTGACGTGCTGCTATATTCCGCAAAAGTAAGCGTAGTATAAACAAGTGCCACCACGCTTAGAGCTAGTGATGCGCACCCAGTAATACCTAACCATTTTGCGCTATTAGGTTGCTTGCGCTGGGTACGCAAATAGTGCATCCGCATGCCGCCAGCCACTAAGCCTGTTAGCATGAGGCCAAACACTGCGTACACCAATTTCAGCGTGAGCCCGCTCACTGTGCCGCTGGCGAAATTACCAAAGTGGAGCGGATCGGCAGTATCAGAAATTCGCGCAAGCAGCGCTAAATCCTGCGCATATTGGGTACCTAGTATGCGCCCAGACAGCGGATCGACATACACCCTATTGGCCCGATCCCGCACTAAAGTGGTGCCGTTTTGACCGACAAAAGACATCGGCTGATCGTAACCATGGGGGTAAAAGAAGCCGGTAATATCCATATCTGGCCGCGCTTGCTGAGCACTGGCGATCAGCTCGCTTAAGGATAATGCCCGAGCGCCAGCTTTCTGAGCTTCCGTATGTTGCAGTTGCGGTGCTTTGGGGTAGTGCTGAATATTGTTAGAGAACATGAACTGCTCTGCCAAATACCACAACCCAGTAATAGCCATAAGCGCGACGAACCACCAGGCCCATAACCCTAACCACTTGTGCCAACCCGACCATTCAGCACGTTTGCGCCAGCTTAAGCCGCCCGGATTGCTGAGAAAGCCACGCCACCATTTACGATAAACATAAAAACTGGTGACTAAACTGGCCAACAGCAACAAGCTGGTAAGGGTAACAATGTATTTACCCGTCGTGCCCATCGATAAATACATGTGAATGTCGCGCAAGTAACGTGATACTTGGCCCCATTCTCCTACACCTAATAGTTGCCCGCTGGCCGGATCGAAATACACAAACTGAAAGCCGTTGGGCGTCATGAGCCGCGCTTCGCCAGCTAAATAATGCTGACCATGCACTTGGGCGCCCAACACATGACTAGCAGGGTATTCTGCCGCTAGGTTTTGCTCTAACTCGGCCCAAGCCACGGGCCCATCGCGTTCAGTTAGCGCCCGATACTTAGCCGCGCTTACATATTGAATTTCGTAGCTTAAGGTAGCAAGCACGCCAGTGGCACAGATCAGCAGCAACAGACCAGCAAATGCAAAGCCGACCCAAGAGTGAATAGTAAACCACTGACGATTGGTCATGATAAAGCCCTAGCTACCGTTAAAACCGATAAGTGACATTCGCGTACACCCGCCGCGGTTCACCTGGGAAGTGACCGGTGCGGTCAATGAAACCGCTTGAGGCGTATTCCTTATCGAACAAGTTTTTCACGTTCAATTGGAACAACCACTGGTCGAACTCGGTTTGCCAACTAATATCAAATACCGTGTAAGGCTTTACCCGTTGGCCGGACAAACTGAGTTGCTCGCTGACAAAATCCATACCGCCACTAATTGAAGAATTCAGCATGGGTAATTCGTAGCGTGTCCACACCCCAAACTGGTGCAGTGGGGCATTGGCAAAACGATCACCTACAGCATTGGTGACCGACTCACCCGGTACCGTCTCGACGATACGGGTATCGTTGTAGGCATAATTCACGTTCAATACCCAGCGCTCGGTTAAATCCCCTAAAACGTCGAGTTCGAAGCCACGCGCACGCACCGTTCCCACATTACCAAGAATGTCACGACCGTCGCTGCTGATCTCGCCCGTGGCCTGCAGAATATTCTCACGCTCAATTTGATAGGTGGCCGTGCTAATCCGGAGTGCATCATCGAGCAAGCTCCAGCGCGCACCAAGCTCAATAATGTCAGAGCTTTCCGATGGGAACGGACCGCCAATGACGGGATCTTGGCTACCAGCGCCCTGCGGCACGAAGCCCGTGCCATAAAGTGCATAAGCGCGAACCCAATCGGTAAAGGCATAAGTACCGCCTAAGCGATAGGTGACATCGCTATCGTCAAATAAGGTGCTGCCATTTTCGTCTTCAAATTGGTCATACCGCACGCTAGCCAAGATATTGGCCCGCTCCGATAACGAAATTTGATCCTGAATATAGAAACCTTCGCGGGTGCTTTCACCAATGCTGGGAGTGGCTGTACTCAAGTCTGTGGTGTAAGGTCCGGCGGTAAGCCCATACTGGGGGTTTACAATTTCTAAATTAGGCACCACGCCCGGGTTCGCGTTTGAGCCCACAAAATAGTTGTCACTGCTCACATATTCACCACCGAACAATAGCGTGTGGTCAAACCCAAAGGCTTGCACCTCACCAATTAAGTTGGCGGTCATGCTAGTAGCGCTATTTTCCCGATATTGGTTACGGAACTGGCGTTGGCTGAACACCGCATCGGCCGTGTTCGTCACGGGATTTAAGTCTGCATCTAGCAACCCACGCGGTTCGTGGTAGTTCTGTCGCTCGACGTTATCATAGTGTCGCACCGTGACATCAGCACGCCAATTCAAACTAAACTCATGGTTAATTCGCGCCTGATAAACCTCTGCTTCAAGAGTTTGAAAGTCGGTGGCTTCGTTGTGGTTCCAACGACGGTCGGTGAGGAAATTACCATCATCATCAACCGGCACGCCGCGCAACCGTGCACCCTGATACTCTTGGCTATAGTCGGTATATTGCAAAATCACTTCCGTGGTTTGGCCAAGATCAAAAGCATAACCTAGGTCGAGAATTTTATTGGTTTGTTCGGTGTTAAAGCGAAACGGCTGCTCGTTGTCGTAATAATAGGCCCCGCGATAGCGCTGGGAGGCATCATCAGTGACCGGACCACTTAATTCAATGGCCGCCGAACGGAAGTCATAGTTACCCAAACCCAACTGCAGCGAACGCTCGGCGGTGGCCGTGGGTTTTTTGGTCACGTAATTAATAATACCGCCGGGCTGACCACTACCAAACATCGCGCCGCTTGGGCCTTTTAACACCTGCACTTGTTGAATATTGAACAGCTGCGGTACCGAGAAGCCATTAAAGGGGTCACCGCGCACACCATCGTACAAAATTTCGTCTTGGCGAAAGCCGCGGAAGGTTACCCCTGAATAACTAAAAGAATTCACCCCAGAAATACTGCGATATAAATCGGTAATTTGGCGCGCGGCTTGGTCGCGGATTAAAGCGCCGGTTAACACCTGCACACTTTGCGGAATGAGCTCAATAGGCGTGTTAGTACGGGTGGCTAGGCTGCTTTCCGTTTGCCGATAAAGGGTTTGCGCCCGACCCTCGACTAAAATGCGCTCAACTTCTTCAGCGTCAGTGGTTGCTTGCTCGTCTGCTTGTGCAAAAGCAGCGCCAGTATGGGTTAAACTGGCCAAAATCATGATGGCTAAATAACTTTTACGATTCATACAAGGACTACCGTTTCAAGAATGATGCGGGAGATCCTAATTGATAATCGTTATCATTTCAATACGCATTTGCGATTGCCTTTCGAACCCTTATCAAACGCCAACCAAGGATAGTTTTGGCCACAGCCGCAGCTGACGGTATACTGAGCGCATTCAACGGCATGTGCGGCAGGAACAATATGGCAACCCGATTAAATAAGTTTATTAGCGAAAGCGGTATGTGCTCGCGTCGCGAGGCCGATCGTTTCATTGAGCAAGGCGCCGTGACCATTAATGGTAAAACTGCCGTGCTTGGTGATCAGGTTGCACCGGGCGACGACGTGCGCGTGCGCGGCAAACAAATTGCCGCACAAAATAAAGATGAGTTCGTGTTTATTGCGCTCAACAAGCCGGTGGGAATTGTGAGCACCACCGATTCCGCCGAGCCCGACAATATGGTGGATTTTATTCGCCATCCAGAGCGCATTTTTCCGATTGGCCGGCTCGACAAAGACTCCCAAGGCTTAATTTTTCTGACCAGTAACGGCGACTTGGTGAACAAAATTTTGCGCGCCGGCAATCAGCACGAAAAAGAGTATGTGGTGACCGTAAATAAGCCAATTACCGATGAGTTTATTGAGGGTATGCGCAATGGTGTGCCAATTTTGGGGACGCGTACGAAAAAGTGCAAAGTGGAGCGTGAATCGCGTTTTATGTTCCGGATTACGCTTATTGAAGGTATGAATAGGCAGATCCGCCGGATGACCGAATATTTTGGTTATGAAGTGACCAAATTAGTACGTGAACGCATTATGCACGTGCGCTTGGGCAACTTACCCGTAGGCCAATGGCGTGATTTAACCGAACAAGAACTTGCGAAGCTTATGAAAGCCATTGAGCATTCATCATCTGAGGCGCCTGCAGGGCATAAACGCCGCAAACCACCTAGCTCAAGTGCGGGCAAACCACTGCGCCGCGGCGAACAGCGCCCAGCTCGGTCGCGCGACGATCACAAACCTAAATCGGAATTGCGGGTAGACCCGTGGAAGGTGCATCGGAATAAGTGATGTTTGGCTCAATCGCCTCTTGTTTCGATCAGTGTAAAAGATGTCTCCAATGGAATCTGCACGTTCCGATTGGTGTCCTTCATGTTGAAAAAAACAGTCCACTCACCATAAGGATCTCCGGCCTCACCAACATACTTAATCACAGCTTGAGTGAGAAATATCGACATAGGATCATCTGCTAAGAAGCCCTCGGCACAGGGAATATCAGTCTCATCGATCGATAAACTTCCATCTGGTCTAATAATTTTAATATCACAAAGAATATTAAAATAGCGACGTTCATCTAACTTAGGATTTGCAAAGAAAGGTAAGATTGTTAATTCCTCATCTAGTTTGACCTTACTCACCTCAGAAAAGTGAGGGATATTCTCTTTAGGCGCGCTCCATTTCTCGGCCCAATCTTTATCTGAAGTAACCACCAACCAACCACCAAATCCAGAAATACTCTTTCGATCACCAGTATTTGGCGCTTTGGAACCATCTTCTGTTAGCCAGTAAAACTCTTCGGTATCAGCAACAACGGCGGTTGAAAATAACGCTAACAGCAATATTAGGCTTCTCATAAATATCCTTTTAAGGCTGACGCCGAACTAAGCGTCAAATTTGTCATAGAGCAACACCTGATTATCTATCAGTTACAGGTTTGCAGTAAATTTACTCACGATAGCTCTTAATCCTTTTGGTCACCGCCCAAAGAACCAAGAGAATTAGACCAAATGGTAATGCGATATTTGTAAATATCTGCTGGGACCCTGTCATTACTAGAGGATCAACAGTACTTGGCAAAAGTAGGGCATGACAGCCTGACAGCATAACTAACCATGCCTCTGTAGTTTGGACTGCTGTGTCTCTAGTCTGATAAATCTAAAACGATGACTTTTTCACTCGTTGTTTTACTCACGACCAGAACTTTTTTTAATTCCCATTTGTTCCCGAGACTCGTCGCGTAAACATATACGTCCGCACTTCCTTTAGAGCCCGAAATTTCGTAATTGAGATTGGCAGTGCCTCCCGATCCACCGTAGGATACTTCACCTAGAACTAATAATCCTGGATTGGGGTTATTTCCTACTATTGATATGACTTGGCGATTGGATTTAATGGCGTCGACAGACAGGTCATAAGCCTCTCCTTTCATCAAATTACTCAACATAATGAATATCAATGGGACAACGACAAGAACAAGCGCGAATCCAGCATTTCGCCAAGCTTTCTGAGTAGATTTAAAATGTTCAACATCTCGCCAAGTTCGGTTTCGCCACGCCCACTCACTTCCTTTAGCACCAAGCATGAAAATCATTACAATGTTAATCAGAGGAACGAACATTAGAAGCGCGATATAAGTGCTATTCCCTATACCCCATATCCAGTTAAATAATACTGCTCCCCAATTCCATTTCTTTATTTCCTCTGGCACGACTGAGTGCTTTCCCATCCCAGAAATATACTGACTTTCCGTATTAATGCTCATTCTTGAATTATCACTTCTCGATGCTTTGTTTGGCATTCTGTTAACTTAGCCTACAAAACCTTTTTCGGCATGCTGAGCACTAGATATAAAAACACCAAACTTGTTTAAATTATGTAATCGAAAGTATGACATATCTATCCGTCATGCAAGGGCTACTTATACGAGATTGTCAGCGGTCATAAGCATCGTTTGCGGGCTATAGTTCATATATCACGCCCTTTAAAGGGCCCGAACGAACCATCTCCTACAAGGAAACTCATGCCGATACGCTGTTTATTGCTCTTGATTGCGCTTCACTTGGCGTGTTTACAGCCACTACTTGCCGCTGAGCCACCAGCAACGCAATTAGCGAAGGTTTACGAACCCATCAATGCTCTCGACATTAGCGAGTATTTAGTCAGCGAAAAGTACGATGGGGTGCGGGCAATATGGAATGGTGAGCAACTGCTCACTCGGCAAGGTCATGTTATTGCTGCGCCAGCATGGTTTACTAAGCCGCTACCAAAGGTGTGGCTGGATGGCGAGCTATGGCGAGCGCGCGGTGATTTCGATGCGCTCAGCGGCATTGTTCGTAGCCATGTAGCTGATGATACTGAGTGGCGTAAGGTTTATTACATGGTGTTCGATATGCCCGCTGCGAAGCTGCCGTTTATCGAACGATACGCCAATTACACGCGGCTGACCGAACAACTTAATGCACCACATATTCAAGCAGTGAAACAACAAGTGTTTCATTCCAACCAAGCACTCAGCGCCTATTTGGACCGCGTGGTGAAGCAAGGCGGGGAGGGGCTAATGTTGCACTTAGCCTCGGCGCTTCATCAACCGCACCGTAGCGATGCTTTATTAAAACTAAAACCGTATTTTGATGATGAAGCTGAGGTGATTGCCCACTTACCAGGCCGCGGGAAATACACTGGTATACTCGGCGCATTACGCGTGAAAACACCCAAAGGTATTGAGTTTTCGATTGGCACTGGCTTTTCCGATGCTGAGCGCGCCAATCCACCACCCATTGGCAGCGTTGTGACCTACAAATATCACGGTTTCACTAACCGTGGCATTCCGCGCTTCGCCAGCTTTCTGCGGGTTCGGGACAAGGTGAGCCGGAGATAAACTAAACAAAGATTTTCATCTCAATCACCCTGACCTTTCCCCTGAAATAACACCATATTTTCAATGAGATTTCAGTTTTTATGC
>CAMPHF010000012.1 GCA_946885915.1 uncultured Idiomarina sp. | reverse complement strand
GCATAAAAACTGAAATCTCATTGAAAATATGGTGTTATTTCAGGGGAAAGGTCAGTGTCAGTACACCGAAACAATAGAGCAGAAACGTCATACTTCACTGACTTTGGGAAAATGGGAGAGTTTTTAGGAAAATGGGAAAAATTGTGGGAGAAACGCGCCGATCAGCTCACTATTTTCCGTATTCCACTGATATAATTTTCAATCGTCTTATACGCGGTTCGCTTGATTCTTCCCGAATCATGATGCCAAGCCAGTTTCATGCCTTCATCTTTCTCAAGAATATATTCACTATCAAGTTTTCTATCACTAAGTGGGATTTCGTCTACTAATAACTTGATTTGCTGTTTAGCGGTGAGGGATGGGTACTCTCGACACACGCTATAGAGCAATCGCGTTAGACCGTTGTCTACAATACCCGCACCTAGAAGCAACTCTCTACAATTCTCAAGTAGACCAGACTCTGGCGTCAACAAAGCGTTATTCGAAGACAACACCGTAGTTATTTCGTTAGGATCTAACTCAGTGATCGGCTCGGGCAGAGTAACCTTACTTTTGAATTGATCTGGTAAAGATTCATACAATTCAAAAATATCTACAAAAACTCTATCAAATAGAACCTCGAATCCATCGAACTTAACCTCCCCACCATCAACTCTGGGGTTCAGGAAAGCCTCAACGGATTTTTTCTGTAGCTCCACCTTTGGCATAGGAGACCAACCGTCAATACTGCCACATGGGTAGATGAGAAATCCAAACGGCGTTTTTCGCCATTTTGACAACTGCTTGCCTCTCACGACAACAGTAGAAACATTTGTCTTACCGTTATTCAGAATTTCAATGCTATTGAATTTTCGTAGGGTGACAATGCCGTGAACCTCACCATGCCCAATAGCCTCAAATCCGGGTAATGCTATTCGTCTGACTATGCAGCTTGTCGGTGGTAAAAGCGTATAAAGAGTGAGATGCTTGGTTCTGACTAGATGTTCAACCTCAGATTTCGTCAAACTATCAAAGGTAATTATATCCGAGAGCAGAGTTTTAAATTTTCTCATTTTAATTTAGTTTTTATTACTTTATTTGAGACATATTAATTTAACTAAACACACCAATCAAAAGCAAATTGCAGTCGAGCTGTCAATCACAACATACTGAACCACTCCGAGAAAGCAGCCCCTACATGTTGTGTTTCGGGCTTTAGACTTTTTTGGCTTACACAAGCTTTTTTTCGGTTAAAAAAAATTATTAAAAACGGCGAAATCAAATTTGCCCACGGTATATAAGGGCTATGAGGTGAAATTATTGACAACAATAAATAAATTTCACTTTTTGGCACTTGATCGCTTATTTGAGAGGCATATACTAGCTTTACTGGATATGAACATAAGTCGTAGAAGAAATGACTAAGTGTGAGCTCTGGTAAGTTGTCCTCCAAGAGACTGCAATCTCAAGGAGGACGTTGTGAGCTGATCGAGAGACCTGCTCTTATTTACGCAAAATGAGTGTAGCTGTTACTGACGCAACCTTGCAATAGCAAATGCGACGAATGGCGTTGGTCTCTTGGTTAGCATCTTTTAAACTCTTATGGAGATTTAGCTAATGCTAATCAAAAAAGAAGACGCTGCAAGTGAATATATTTACGTTTCCTCATACTTTAACAAACGTGCAGGTAAACGTATCTACGCTAGGCAATTCGGGCTTAAAGCATTTCGCTTCAAAGTCAAAAGCAAGTCACAGTAATTAAGTTAGGGGCTACTTTAATCAGTAGCCCTTTTTTTTACAGCAATTCAACCGCCCTCGCCTTATGCTCAGGTGCAAGATGAGCGTATCGAATAGTCATCTTCAAGTCAGCATGGCCTAGAAGCTCTCGAACAGTGTTAAGGTCTTGTCCTGCCATAACTAAACGGCTGGCGAAGTGGTGTCGAAAGTCGTGGAAACGAAAATTAGTAATCTTTGCATCATCCAAGATTGCCGAGAAAGATTTTTTAATATCGGTGATTGGCTTTCCCTCCTCTCCTTCAAAAACATAAATGCTCAGGCTTTGTTTAGTCCAGTCCTCAAGCATGGACATAACCTTCGAATTTAGAGGTATGACTCGATGCTTTCCGGATTTGGAATTGTCGGCTTGAACAACTAGCTGCCGCTGCTCAAGATTTATGTCCGACCATTTCAGAGAGAAAATCTCGCCTTTCCGCATCCCCGTATTCATCGCCATAATAATCACAGGCTCTAGGCAGTCCACATAACGCATATATCTTAAACTCGGCAGTAAATGATAACCTCGCGCTTCACGGAACTTGTTCGCGCTGTCTCGCTCGTTACGATAACGCTCGTTCCTGTTTTCAATTGCCTCGGCTAGACGTTTGGTTTCATCATCGGATAGGTATCGAACAACGCCCTGATCGACTTGATACTGTTTTACTTTGCTCAAGTTATGGGAATCAATGTACCCCCAATCCACCGCTCTACTCATCGCTCCTTTTAGGCAATTAATATAGCGATTTATGGTCGCAGGCTTCATCTCCTCTGCCCGACGCTGCGAGCGCCAGCTTTCAATCCTTTTTGCGTTTATTTCTTCAAGCGGCAATTTCAGGAAATCAGCAAAGCCGTATTCAATAGACCGAACAATACGATCAACGGTTTTAGGGTTCCGTGCTGCCAGCCACGGTCTATAAACACCAGAAAGATAATTATCTAAGCGATTAGCCCGTTGCTGTTCGGCCTTTTTTCGCTCGTTTGATCGTTCAGATTGAACATCAACGCCACGAGCGATTTCTCCGGCTTTTATGGCCGCGAGCTCTCGTGCTTCAGAGGGAGATATTGCGCCATGTGTACCAAGCTTATAATTGGCTTGTTTAGATCCCACTCGGTAATACAGGTAGTAATGAATACGACCTTTATCAGAAATGCGAGCATGAAATCCCGATATCTCGCTATCGTTCAGCCGCTTGTCTGACACTCTTAGGTTTTTAATTGAGCTATTGGTAATCTTGGCGGTAATCGGCACGGGCTGTTCCATGTAGCATATATGTAGCAAAAGCATTGTGCCGCAAAATTGACCAATGAACAATCGTGAACACACATAAACTCATAATGCACTGTTTTTATTTGAGTTAATTGTTCATCTCGCAGTTTAGTTGTTCACTAAAGATCATCATAAAACATCAAAAAATAAAACTCCTAAGGGGCAGGTCGCAGGTTCGAATCCTGCCGGGGACGCCACCTTTTCGAAACTTGCAATGTAAATTGAATCCAGACTTATTCAAAATGCCTGAACTGAAAATAAAGGGCATAAACGACACACTTGGTTGGGATTTACTCGGTATTTTAGATTAGGCATACCAGCAACCGACGCATTTTATTCACAATTATGACATTCGTAGAATAGCCAAGCTCAAACAAAGCGTTTAGGGTCGTTAAATAATTGTTTAGCAGTGGACCACCACAATAATAACGATATGACCATTGCCGCCCTGTTTCAACAAGCTGTACAGGCTTTTCAAAGTCGCAACTATGCGGCCGCAGAGCAACTGTGTCAGCAAATCAATCAGCAGCAACCTCAAGCCGATGTATTGCACATGTTGGCGCTGTGCGCGCGCCAGCGCCATGATACCGCTGCTGCTGAAAGGTACTTTCAACAAAGTTTAAAACTGCAAGCACAGCCAACCATTCGAGCTAATTACGCTAACTTTTTGGTGAGTGAACAGCGCTATACCGATGCAGTTGAGCAGTTCAACCACTTGGCCACCCAACAACAGTTAACCGCTAACAGCGCCCAACAATATATCTGGACACTTGGCCAACTGCAGCAACTAGAACGTGCACTTGAAACCGCGCTCGCGCAATTACAACTGCACCCGCAAAATGCACCGCTGTTGTTTCAAGTCGGTCAGTTGTGGCGACAGCTGGGTCAACCGGAGCGAGCGCTCTCCTACCTACAGCAAGCTTGTGCACTTTCTAAACCTATTCCGGTTCGCTATGGCTATGCGCTAGCTTGCGTGGAGTACGATATTGATAAAGTGGATGCGGCAGAGCAACGCTTAACCAAATTGATTCAAGCGCAACCTGACTTAATCGAGGCACATCAAGCGCTAAACCAGCTCTATTGGGAGCAGGGCCGAACGGACAAGTTTGGTCAATCTTATGTGCAGGCTCGTCATCAAAAACCTGACTCGCTTGGTTTACTGCACGCACAAGTATCTCAGTGGTTGCTGGCAGAGAACTTTACGAAGGCGCAAGAACTTATCGAATCGGCTCCCAACAGCCTGCACCAAGATCCTGACATACAACACCTTCGCGCGGTAATCTACGCACGCCAGAACCGTCATGATGCCGCGCGAAAAGCCTTCATTGAGCTTGCCCAAGCACACCCCTATCACTTTGTTATACAGAAAAGTGCTGCTTCGGCATGTCTTCGTGCCGGTCAGTATAAGGCAGCGCTCGGCTATTTGGATCGTGCACACGAACTCGAGCCGTTACAGCAAGAAGTGATTGCTTACCAAGCATTAGCCTGGCGGTTACTTGACGATCCGCGCGCAAATTGGTTGAACAACCCAGCCTTCATTCAAGCCATACCTTTGCCTATTCCTGCTGGCTATGCCAACCCAGCGGTCTTCATGGATGCGCTAGCAGAGGCATTAAGTGGGCTGCACAAAGCACAGCGCCAACCGCTAGACCAAAGTGTTCGGCACGGCACTCAAACCATGGGGCACTTACTTGGTATCGAACATCCGGTCATTCAAGCATTTAAGCAGTCGCTCACACAAGCGACAGAGCGATATCTGGCGCAACTCCCTGATGACCCTACGCACCCGTTCTTAAGCCGCAAGCAAGGTAGCACCGCGAATGATTTTAGATTTACCGGCGCATGGTCGGTGAAACTCACCCAACAAGGATTCCACACCAATCATGTGCATCCGCAAGGTTGGTTATCTTGTTGCAGCTACATTCGCTTACCGGAAGAGGTTCAGGCCGACGATCCGCAGCATCGCGGTTGGATTCAATTTGGCGAAACATCCATGGACTTAGGGCAACAGGAGCAGATATTATTACGTCACTGCCCTAAGCCCGGTGAGGTCGTGTTTTTCCCGAGTTACTTTTGGCACGGCACAGTTGCATTAACTGAACCTGGTGAGCGCTTAACGATCCCGGTTGATATTTCACCCATGTAAGCGTTTGAACAGCTCCGTGCCGAGCGTCTGCTCTAGCTCTGCTTGAAAGTGTTGCCAGCGTCCGCAGGAACTCTGATGTAGCGGCTGCCGAACCTGCCAGACACTTGCCGTTTTCACGACATTACGCTGGGTATGAAACTGTAGGCATTGTGATTGCCACTGCTCACCCACAAGCTCAAACACCGGGGTTAAGGCCGCTTCTGGACCGCGTACCAAGGCTTCATACTGTACTGTCACCACATCATCTGAATAATGCGCCTGCCAAACCTTGAGCTGCTCCTGTTGCAACAATAAATACTCGGCAATTTGCTTCACATCGGTAGCATAGGCCATCGCCGCACCCAGCTGGGAAAAGTAAATTGATACCAAATTATCCAGCGGATGCCGTTGAGTGACGACAAATTTCGCGCGCGGCATAACCTGTTTAATAAAATGCAGCAACCAAAAGTTGTCGGGTCTTTTATCCGTCAAAATAGCCGGTAGTTGGCCGTTCGATTCAAAGCGCTCCCTTAAAAACGCCAGATAGCCACTTTGTAATTCATGCTGTTTTGTAGGCTGCGATACCAGGGGTTGTAGTTGTTCACTCGAAATTTTCCCCATCAAGTATGCATTAAACTGAGTCGGAAAATAGGCTAATTCGCCACCCGTGGTGATCCGCTCGTGTCCACCAAGCAGTTGCTCAACTAAGGTTGAACCTGATCGAAACATGCCGCACACAAACAATGGCTGAAACCCATCAGGAGCTGATTCCAGCGACTCGGTATGGTTTGGCACTGAGGTCTGCAGGCTATGCCGCAACTGCGCAACATTGGCCGCCCAGTGCGCCTGGTTCCAACGTGGTAATAAGTGCCGCTGCGCTTGGTTCGCAAGGCACAGATGCCGCCAACTCTGCTGGTATGCACCACAGTCGTTAAGTAGCTTCGCAATAGCAAACTGCACGTCTGCTTGGGCTTGTGCCGGCAGTGATTGCTCAGTGAAACGGTGTAATTGAGTAAGCAGCTCATCGTCTACCGAAGTCGCACGGTGAACATCCGCTAACCGTGCGGCTGCTAAATAATTCTGTGGGTCTAGCTTAAGCACGGCTTGAAAGTAGCGAGAGGCTTGTGTGCGTTCACCAACTTGTTCATACCAGTTCGCTAGATTATGTAATGCCGGCAAGTAATTTGGATTGTATGCGAGGGCTCGCTGCAGGGCAGCTAGCGCCTGTTCGGGTTGTTCAAGCGCGTCACTATAAATAACCGCAATATTATTTTCTACTTCCTCTGGCTCTCTTACCCCAAGCGCCAATGCCTGTTGATAATACTTCAATGCCTTCGCATAGGCACCTGCTTGGCGAGCGTAATAGCCCGCATTGTAATGCGCATCAGCGTCTTGCAGACGCTGCTGCAGTGCTTGTTCTGCAACCACAGCAGCTTGTTCAGGTCGCCCATTCTGTAACGCATGCTGCGCCTGCGCGAGTAGCTGCTGATAACTCATCGCGCACCCAACTTACTGGTTATCCGGCGCTAAACCATGCTTTTGTAACTCAAGCAGTAATGGCTTTAAGCCAATGGCATGCCGCTGCCACTTCCCTACCGATGAGGCGTACACAGGTTCACGCACTTGCGCCGCGCTCGCGGTACGCGCCGACGACTGGTTCTGATTAAATTTCATCACCTCCGGCTGCCAGCTAATTTTCAGTTGCTTAAACAACGCTTGAGCCGCTGCCTCCGGCGCCTCAATCACATTCTCATAACTAACTTCGATTAAGTGCTTGCCCAACTTCGCGCGCCAATGTTCCATAACTTGGGTATAAGCAGCTAAATACCGCGCCAAATGCTTTTGCTCATAGCTATACAAATAGGCCTGATTGAACAAAGTTTTAAAAATGGCATAGCCGGTGTCCATCAGGTCACGCTGAACATGTACAATTTTAGCGTGCGGCAAAGCCTTACGAATCAGGCCGCAATACATAAAATTGAACGGCAATTTATCAACCACATAAGCATGACCATCCGCAAGTGCTTCAATATTCGCTTGGTAACGAGCACCTAAAGCAGCGTAATCTATATGTTGTACGGCAGCTTCACGCGATAATTTTCCACCCGACTGCGCCACTTGCTCTTCTATCGCTTCGGCCAGTAGCCGCGGGAAATCCTGCAGCTCACCAATAGATTTAATGTCACTGTGGCTATCAAGCATACGATCAATGAGCGTACTGCCGGTGCGCGGTAAGCTAACCACAAAAATAGGAGTAACTTTAGTTTTCGTAGTACTCGCTCGCGGCAACTCAAGTTCTTGAGTGCTTCGGATAAGATTTTGCAGTGCGCCAAGTTCCGCACTCTCGTGATAACTTATTTTGCTACTTTTCAATTTATTGGCGGTGACGAATGCTTTAAAGGCCTCATCGTCTTGCCCCAAATCCTCAAGCTCTTTGCCAAGTGCAAACCAAACAGGAGCATCTTCTGGCTTGCTTGGATTTGCGCGCTCCGTTAAAAATGCAACGTGATTTTGTTTCGGCGTTGCTTTGTTTAAGGTTGAACGAACATGAATTGCTTCCGCCGCATCAGGGCGTGCAGCAATCACCGCGTCCAAATTAGCTTTGGCCGCTTTCATGTCACCGTTGAAAAACTGTGCGAGCGCAAGCTCGTAGCGCAGATTAATATCCGCTGGTGCCGACTCAGATACGCGCACCAAAATAGGTAGCGCTAATTCGGGTAAGTCTAACTGACTATAAATTTGCGCAATGCTATGCAGATAGCGCAAATTATCTGGCATTAATGTTTGTGCATGAGCAAGCAAGGCTAAGGCATCTTGCCGCTTATTCATACGCAACAATAACTGTGCTTTTTCGATAGTAAATACAGGTTGCTCCGGCACTTGGGCTAATGCCCGATCTATGTAATCTAATGCTGCACTGAAATCCTTTAGAGCAAGCATCATTTTGAATCCCTGATGCAGCGCCTTTACACCGGTAACATCAGCATCAATAATTTGCAAAATTTGCGCCCGCGCTTCCGCTGACTTTCCATTAATTAAGAGTATTCGTACCCGTTCTGCGAGTTGTTCGAGTGAAACTTCTTTGGCAGCTGTTGCGGTTGTTGTTTTAGTTGTAGTCATACTGTTGCCATTGGTTCCTAAAAGAGTTCGTGATAAGTGCTCAAGCTGCTTTCATTGTACCGCAAACGGCCTCTCAGTTAACCGTATTCCGCATAAAAAAACGGCGACCCGAAGGTCGCCGTTGTATTCTTTTTCTACTTTTAAGCAAAGCTTAGAAGCGGAAAGTTACGCTCGCGTGCATGTAACGACCTAAGGTGTCGTAGAAACCTGCAACGGTGTTAGCGTTAGTTGCATAAGCTGAACCTACCAACGGTGGCTCTTTGTCTAGGATGTTGTTCACACCCAACAACAATGACACGTTTTCAGTTAAGTCAAATGCACCAGTAACGTCAAGGTAGCTGTATGAAGGAAGACTATCACCCATCAGAGTATTGGTCGCGCCTTCTAAATCTACGCCCCCGAAATAACGCCATTTCGCAGACAAGGTCCAATCCTCACCACTCACATAGTTCGCGGTGAAGGTATGACGCCAGTCTGGCTGAGCGAAACAGTCAGTACTAATTACGCCAGCACAATCATAGGCTGAGTCAGGCTGGGCAACGTTAGGAAGATACTCTTTCTCTAACATGTATGAGCCAATCATTTTCAGTGAGATGCTTCCGTCAAGAACGTCTTCAATCTCATAGTTTGCGCTAACATCTAGACCACGCCATTTACGCTCAGCGAGGTTTCGGTTATACGCAACCACAAAGCCTTCAGTACCACGCCATAAACTTCCAGATGCCGGACGTTCGATTAGGTCACAGTATACCGCATCGCCAGTTTCTGCACACTGACGGAGCGTAAACTCAGGGTTCTGTACACCGATAACATCTTCGATAGTGATATCCCAGTAATCAACCGAGAAGTTAAAGTTCTCAAACGGGTTACCAACTAAACCTAACGTCATAGTATCAGCTGTTTCCGAGATGAGCTCAGGCTCGCCACCAAAGAAACCGTTGTACTGACCAGCTGGGTTTTCACCGATATTTCCGTATTGAGCAGCTGTAACACCTGTGTTGGCACACTGTGCAGCAGTATACTCTGGCGTGTCACCCGCACACGGATCAGAACCTTGCCATAAACCGATGCTACGTGTTGCGAACAATTCAGCAACGTTTGGCGCACGAATCGCGCGGTTCAAACTAGCACGGATCTTGTAGTTTTCGTTCGGGTTGTAATCCAACTCAACTTTATAGGTGGTCTCACCACCAGTAGTGCTGTAATCAGAGTAACGCGCACCCAAGTTCAACGCTAATGAGTCAGCCCAATCAGTATCGTTCACTAATGGTACTTGTAACTCACCGAATACTTCGCGAACGTTATAGCCACCGATCAATGAATCAGTCGGGCCGCCTTGGCCAGCTAAAGCACCTAGTTTGTAAACTTCGTCAGCAATACGTTCGAAATCTAATTCACGATTTTCGAAACCAACTACCGCTGCGACAGGGTAGCTTGCACCTGGCATAGTAAAGTCTAACTCGCCAGTAGCGTAACCGTTAATGATGCGCTGGTTAGCAACACCATTAAGAATACCAGTGCCGCCTAGTGGCGCTGCTGCTTCTGGAGTTACACCATTGTATTGGAACACATTGTATGCTGGACCTTCATAAGCATCATAACCGTTGGCACCAAGTACTTCACCGATACGCGGGATATACAAGTCGTTGATGTAAACAGAGTTAGATGCAGTAGAACCCCACTGGAATGACAAGTCATAAGACCAAGTGTCGCTCAAGTAACCTTCAGTACCCACTACGATGCGGTAAGAAGTACTCTCTAACTGGTTCACACGTGCGCCGCCTTCAACGTTACGCTTACCAATGTAGGCACCTACAGCTTCAGTACCTGGACCGAACTCAGACAAGAACTGCTGACGCTGCGCATCAGAGAAGATGTCGTTGTCTAGGTCAAATTCGAAATACTGGAAGAAGATACCAGATTCGGCGATTTGAGCGCGAGTACGGTTGTACATGAAGCTGGTTTCAACGTACGGACGGAAATATTCGTTAACCTCGTAGTTCACGAATGAACCGAAAGTATAACGCTCGTCTGGACGCATGAAGTGGTTAACTGGGGCGAAGTTGTATACGTTTGAACCATCGAATGGAGCAAAAGAACTATCTGGCTGCAAAGACCAAAGCACTTCGCG
This sequence comes from uncultured Idiomarina sp., assembly GCA_946885915.1. Next base: position 76,743 of record CAMPHF010000012.1, on the reverse strand, counting down.
GCCAAAGTCGTAATCATCGCCAGCAGCAAGTGGGTCAGTACCACCAGCCAACAACGGTGCGAAATATACGTTCGGGTTGATTGCAGTAGCAGAACCAGAACACGCTGTTCCTTGTGCGTTCAATGCACAAGAAGAATAATCACGCTCTTCTTGGCGTAACTCATCAACTGAGCGCCAAGTAGCGTATGCAGTCGCGTGACCTTTACCGTCGGCAAAATCGCTACCTACAGTCACATCGATATTGAACGACTTACCGCCGATACCTGATTGGCCATCAGGATAATCGAAGCCTGCATCATCCATTAAACCTTGAATGTATTCGTTGTCGTTGTTGTGCTGGTAACCAGCGCCACCAACAACCACTTCGAATCCTTCAAAGTCGTTGTTCATAATAAAGTTTACAACACCTGCAACGGCGTCTGCACCGTAGGTAGATGAACCACCACCAGTCAGAACTTCAACGCGTTTAACAAGGGCTGTAGGAATTTGGTTAATGTCAGGGGCTTGTGAATAAACGTTACCTGGCTGTAAACGACGACCGTTTACAAGCACCAAAGTACGCTCAGCACCTAAACCACGTAAATCAAGGGTAGCAACACCAGATGCACCGTTCGCAAGGAACGAGGTCTCTGAAGCTTCAACTTGTGGCAAGCTGTTCATTAAGTCTTCAATACGGGTGAAACCTGAAAGCTTGATTTCTTCCGCAGAAGTAATTTGAACCGGGCTAGCGGTTTCATAATCGGTACGCTTGATACGCGAACCGGTAACTTGGATGCGCTCTTCGGCTTCAACACCAGCTTCGCTCTCGTCCTGCGCGAACGCAGTACCTGAAACCGCTACTGAAGCACCACCAAACATAAGCGCCAAGCGAATAGACTTAGCTAGTTTGTTGTTAGTATACATATTGTCTCCCTGGATCACTTTAAGTGATTGACTCAGTTTTTATCGGCTTTTTAACGTTTAACACAAAATTGTCTAAACACTAAAAATGCACGCCTTGACGCATAAAACTGGCAGTTAGTCGAAGCAGTGCTTGACTTAATATAGACCATTTTTACGCGATCAATACCTGATACTAATCAATTAATTTGCCCGCAGCAACCTAGAATATACGCTTTTCTGCATATTTTTTGTGCGATCGATACAATAATTTGCAACCGTGACGACCGTCTGAAATTCAACAACTTGGGGCAATGTCGTGGATAATTGTTACAAAATGTTTAAGAGAAGTAGGTCGCGAGCCATATTCAGCGCCCGTTTAGCGCTAAACACACACAAATTCAAACAAGCGTTTAGGCGCTAGCCCACGTTAAGCAAGTGTAAATAAAGTCATCGTGGAAATTATTACAAATAACGCTAGGTTTCGTCAGACGAAGCAAAAGAACCTGCTTAGGTTAAATGTAAATTTCGTGTAAATAGTGGGTTTTGCACCGGCATCGATAAGGCTAGCTATCGAGCCGGTGTAAAATAATTATTGCGGCGCAGCTTCAGCGCGAGATTTTGACCGTAATAAAGGTTCGCGCGGCTGCTTAATCGTCTCAATCACAGTTTTAGGAACAAACGCCTGGCCAACACTCACCACTTGGTTGCTATGAATGTTTACGACTCGAGCGTTCAATACCCAGCCAAGTTCATGCACCATATAAGTGCCAACCAACAAATGGGTGATCGGCGAAATCTCATCCAGCTCTAGATAATCTCGGGTTAAGGCGAAATCACCGTCGGGTGTCACTCGAATATAATTGGTGGTTTTAAAGTCTACGACATGCACTTGCTGAGCTGCCAACTGATACATTAAATGATCAGCGAAAGCTTGGCTCACAGTATTAGCCTCGCCGTATTGGCCATCGGTACGGACAAAATGGGTAACCCCCAACTTCGCCTCGGCCGGTATCGTTGGAGCAAGTTGCATGGCCAGAGCTTGCGCCAAAGCGCTAGACTGCAGCGCTTGCTGCTCGGCTGCGCTGGGTGCAGTGGGTGTCTCCACGAGGCTACTTGATTGTTGTATCGGCATTACCTGTTGGTGTGCACAGCCACTTAATAGTATAGCGCTCAGAGCCATGCCGAGGTGTATGTAGTTGCGATGCTTATGGCTCATCGTTGACCTCCCAGCGCTGTTTCGCGCTCTAACACGCCATCTACTGATTCTACTTGGCGCTGCTGCCAATAAAGGCGTTTAGCTAGAAACTGACTAGCACTTGCCAGCACCTGCTGATCGCTTAATTGAACGACACGACTATGCAACATAACGCCCTGCTGTCGTGGCGCTAGTGTGGTTACCACCACCCACTCCGCATGTACCGCCTCGTTTAACTCATGAATATCGCGACTGAGATTTAATTCAGCGTGCTCGGTAATTTCAATATATGTACGCCCGCGCACATCAATAAGCTGCACATCGCGCATTTTTAATTCGGTAAATAGCGCTTCGCTCAATTGCTGCCCAATGCGCGCATGTGAATCGCCGGCTAACGGTGGCTGCAGCGTATCGGCATTTACTAGGGAGGTGATGGCTAGTGGTTTAGCTTCGGTTTGCTGTAACTGTATCACCAAAGTTTGACTTAACTTAGCGGCCGCATCTTGAATACCATCTATCGGATAGCGCTGGCTGGCAGGCATATCGGTCGAGCGCACTCGGGCTTCAGCAATGCTAGCCATTTGCATAAATAGAACAGCGAAAAGTAGTAAAATGATGCGCGACATAGAGCAACCTTCAATCATAAACCGATGCTATATTGTCGGCCTGCTGAAGCAAAACTTTAGCCTGATAGTGGGGTTGCAAAGCTACCGAAACCAGCGGCTGTATGCTTTGCTCTAGCGGCTGGAGCGCAACACTTGCCGTGCCCGTACGTTAGCGCCGCCAAAATATCGATATGCTTGCGCTAAAAATAACTCGCCACACCCAATCGCATCGCTAAACGCGTGATGATTGCCATATTCGGGCAGGCCATAACGCTTGCGGCAAGTTGCGAGCGTGAGCATATCGCGTTGCACGGTTTCGCCTTTTTGCTGCAAACGTTTGTGCTCAGCTTTTAGCGTGTCGTAGAATCCAGCGGGCTTCAGCGTCACGTCGTATTTGCGCGCCGCCTGCTGCAAAAATTGCCAATCCAGTTGCACGTTATGGCACACCAGTACTGCGTCATTTAATACTCGGCTTAACACTTTTAAGGTCTGCCGCGGCTCAGAACTGCGGGTGAAGTCGGCTTGTCGCAAGCCATGAATAATGGGTGATTGCTTTAAATCGAGTTGTTCCGCGCGCGCCAGCACATGATACTGCGCCGAGCCGTAATCCATTAATGGCGGCTCAATGTTTACCCATGCCAACGCCAGCAAGGTGTCGGTGCTAGCGTCAAGCCCCGTGGTTTCAACGTCAAGCGCCACATAGCGCAGTCGTCGCCACGGGCGCGCCAGTAACGAGCGTTGCTCTAGCCAATTGGCCAGCCGATTAAGTTGAGTGCTTAAGCCCATACGTTCTTGTTCATACGTTCTTGTTCACAAGTTAATACCCCTGCCGGCCAAATTTTAAGCCCACGCCTTGTTGCGCTTCTTTCACAATCCGAAATGCGCTTTTAAGCTGCCGACGAGTCAGAGTACTTAATTCATCTGGATTAATTTTATTTTTCGGCGCTTGGCTGCCCCACACTTCTAACTGATGATTCAATCTAAGTTGCGCCAAAAATTGCCACGCCTCCTGCAAGCTCTGATTATCTTTGCGATTTAAAAGTCGGCTACCCTTCAATTCCTGCAACCGCAAAATGGTTTGCGGCGCTTCAATTTCACTTTGCAGCGCGTAAATACGGGCAATGTCATTAATAATGGCAAGTCCATAGCGCTTAATATCTATTAAATCATCATCCGCCTTTAGGCTGTTAAATAGCCCCAGCGGTACCTGAATGTGGTTAATTAAAATGGCAAGATTGGCAAGAAATACGTCCGTATTCGCTAACTTAGTAATATGTGATTTTAATTTTTTATAAAGCCCGGCACTGCCTTCAATCATGCGGTTATCGAAGAATATTTGGCAATACATTAGCGCTTTAGGCGTTGGGCTTTGCGTCCACTTTTCGAACTTATTTTGCCAGCCTTGTAACGATTGCCGGCAATCTTCATTACTCGCCATAATGTTACCTGGGCATAGCGGTATACCGCATTCGTGCAAGCCTTCGCAAACAAACTCACCTAAGCCTTTAAACCAATCTTGTTTAGCTGGCGACAAATCATTCTCGAGCAATAAACCATTGTCTTGATCTGAACTCAGCGTTTGATCTTCACGGGCCTGCGAGCCAAATGCCAGCCACACGTAGGGCGCCGGCGCAACACCATGTTCTTTTTCGTAATAGTGAATTAATTGGCGCGTCATCGCATCCGTTAGACTGGCCAGTAACCGACCTAGTACACTGGTATCTTTTACCCGCCCAGCAAAAGTTTGCATGTAATCTGGAATCGCCTGCGCTTCTTTAACAAGCTCAGCTTTATTTTGCGCTTTATAAATAGCGCTAATTAGAAACACTGGTTCCGACTTTTGCTGCCGCATTAAATCGGTGGTAGTTACCATACCAATAAGTTCATCGTGATCGCCAAGTACTGGCAGGTGATGAATATTGGTCTGCGTCATAATGGTGAGTGCATCAACGAGGCTTTGCCGACCATATACCGTAGCCGGGGTGTGGGTCATCACCGCGTTCACTGCGGTGTCGGTGCTTAGCCCCTTGGCAACCACGCGATTGCGTAAATCGCGGTCGGTCAGAATGCCCACCAGCTTCTGCGGTGAATTGCTCACGTTAGTCTTCGAGCTGACCGCGTTGGCGTCAGCACTCGCCGTCGGTGTCGTGCCATCTGCCGAGGCGGGAGTTTTAGTAAATTCGACGCTTTCTGGTGCCACAATCAACACGCTGGAGATTTTGTGCTCGCTCATCGTTTGCGCAGCAATCCGAATCGGCGTGTTCGATGGCAAACTAATTGGTGCCATGCGCACCACACTCGCCACCGATTTATCCGACCAGTCACTACCGTCGCGGCCACGCTCCTCAGTTAACAACCGCTGCCCGTGCGCCTTAATAAAGTATCGCTCAAAAGCTTGGCTGTGCTTACGTAACTCATCGAACCCAGCTTGCGGCAGAATGTACACCACCCCATCTTGCAGCACTTGTAATTTGTTGGTGATCGGACGCCCACTCAACATCGATGGGTAGCCAAACAAGTCCGCCGCTTCTAACCGCTCAATAAGCCGATTATCCGCCGCCCTCAGATCATAAGCGCCAGACCTGACAATAAAGAGCGCCGGCCGAGCCTCTTTAATAATCTCGTTGGCATTGTGCTCATTTACATACGCAGCTTGCATTTGCGTAATCGCCCATTGCCGTAGCTCGTGATTCAGCTCGTCAAACGGCGGGCAATCTTGTAAAAAATTAGCCACTTCCGCAAAGTCTGGTTTCACTTCGCACTCCTTTGTCTTTTGGGTCGTGTTCAAATACGACAAAGCTTAGCTCATTTGTGGTGAAACTCTGCTTAGCAATTTGCCGTAGCTAAACTAGAATCAAAGGTTAAGCATCACACTTCGTGCCACCGCCTCAAATTTAAGCTAACAAATTACCCGCCAAAATCAGCACAAAAACCAGCGCCACCAGCACATACAGCGGCGTCTTCTTATCAAACCTATACTGCCTATTATCCTTCTTCATCCCCAACCCCAGCATCCTAACCTGTTGACTAACCTGCTTAGCCACCTGCTTACTAACCAGCTTACTGACCTGTTTACTAAACAGGTCAGTAAGCTGGTCAGGGCGGCTGAAAAAAAGCCCGGCGGGAGCCGGGCTTTGAGAGAGCAAGGGCACCCGCTAGTGGTGCGTTGCGCCACCCGAACCACGAGGGTAACGGATAGACTCAACCAAGTCCTGAATCTCTTTTGGCGCATCGCCAGTTACTTTGTTCACAATCAACGCCACCACAAAGTTCAGCACCATACCCACAGTACCAATACCTTCAGGTGAAATTGACAAGAACCAGTTATCAGGCGTATTTGCCGCAGGGTTCACAAACTTGAAGTAAATAATATAGGCCAAGGTAAAGGCGATACCAACCACCATACCTGCAATGGCACCCGTACTATTCATCCGTTTGTGGAAGATACCCATAATAATGGCTGGGAAGAAGCTCGATGCCGCCAAACCGAAGGCAAAGGCCACCACCTGCGCCACGAACCCGGGCGGATTAATACCAAACCAAGTTGATAAGGCTACCGCGATACCGGCCGCAATACGCGCCCACATCAACTCTTGTTTGTCGGTAATATTCGGCGTTAAGGTTCGCTTCAACAAATCGTGCGAAACAGAGGTTGAAATAACCAACAACAAGCCTGCAGATGTCGACAATGCTGCCGCCACACCACCAGCTGCCACCAACGCAACTACCCACGCCGGCAAATTGGCAATTTCAGGGTTCGCAAGCACCATGATGTCACGGTCAACCGTCATCTCATTGCGCTCGTCACCCGAATAGAACATTTTGCCATCGCTATTCTTATCGTCCCAAGAAATCAGGCCAGTACGTTCCCAGTTCTTGATCCACGAAGGCGCTGCTTCATACTCAACACCCTGCAAATCAGGACCGTTCACGGTATTGATCAAGTTCACCTTGGCAAAGCCAGCGATAGAAGGTGCAGTTAAGTACACCACTGAAATGAACACCAAAGCCCAACCCGCAGACAAACGCGCGTCAGAAACTTTAGGTACGGTGAAGAAGCGAACGATAACGTGCGGTAAACCAGCGGTACCCACCATCAATGCACAGGTAATCGCAAATACATCAATCGTTGCACGAGAGCCTTCCGTATAAGCCGCTAACCCAAGCTCTGCGGATAACCCATCGAGTCGACTCAACAAGTATTCACCGGAGCCAGGCACACCTTCGGCAATAGTTGCACCGAAACCTGTTTGCGGTAACACGTGACCCGTCATGTAAATTGAAATAAATACCGCAGGCACAATATAAGCAAACGCTAATACAATGTACTGCGCCACCTGCGTATAAGTAATACCTTTCATACCGCCTAACACAGTGTAGAAGAATACAATCACCGCACCGATAAATACCCCGGTCGCAATATCAACTTCTAAGAAGCGTGAGAAGACCACGCCTACACCGCGCATTTGGCCAGCAATATAAGTGAACGAAATCAAAATCGCACAAAGTACCGCAATGGTACGTGCGGTTTGTGAATAATAACGGTCACCAATAAAATCAGGCACAGTAAACTTGCCGAACTTACGTAAATAAGGCGCTAAACACATCGCCAACAATACGTAACCACCGGTCCAGCCCATTAAATAAACCGAGCCATCATAACCAGCAAAGGCAATAATACCTGCCATTGAAATAAACGAAGCCGCTGACATCCAATCCGCCGCGGTCGCCATACCATTCATGACCGGGTGCACACCACCACTAGCCACATAAAAATCACTTGTTGAACCTGCTCGCGACCAAATCGCAATACCGATATACAGCGCAAAAGTCAGGCCAACGATAATAAACGTGAGAGTTTGAATATCCATGTTGCGCCCCTACTCTTCGTGTACGTCGTATTTATTGTCGAGAGCTGTCATTCGATTCACATAAATAAAAATCAAAATAACAAAGGTAATGATGGAACCTTGTTGTGCGAACCAGAAACCTAATTTAAAACCAAAAAAGGTCACCTGATTCAGAACATCTACCAACAAAATTCCAAAGCCGTAGGACACGATAAACCACACCGCCAGCAGTTTTAACACTAGGCTAATGTTGTCGCGCCAATAGGCTTTTGCGAGTTCTTCGCTTTTAAACGCCATAACGCCCCTCCAAGTTGTTCAGTTATTATTGTTTGGGTCACTAGGCAATCTAGTCGTGGTTATGCAATACAGAAATTGGACTTTGGTCTAACAGGTCGTCTAACAGCTAGCCTAACAAACGAAATAGCCAATACACTAAAGGCCTGAATCCCGTGAAATATAGGCGGGCAAAATTCGTTTCGGCCTTTGTTTCGGTATTTTTTTCGATATAGTGTGCTGACTATCAAAATAAACCACCACCGCGGAGCACGTCATGACTTGGCTACTGGTACTCGCCTCACTCGCATACATTGCGCTACTTTTTGCGGTGGCGCATTGGGGCGATAAAACCAAGTCATGGGCTAATAAACTCAGCTATCACCCGCTGGTTTACTCCCTCTCGCTGGCCATTTACTGTACCTCGTGGACCTACTACGGCATGGTCGGTAGCGCCAACACTGACGGTTGGGCGTACTTCCCTATCCTGCTTGGCCCTATTTTGTTGTTCCTATTCGGGCTGCCGATGGTGCAAAAGCTAGTCTCGGTTTCCAAGCAACAAAACATTACCTCGGTGGCCGATTTTGTCGCCTCGCGCTACGGTAAACGGCAGCGCTTGGCGTTATTCGTAACCCTTATTGCCGCGCTCGCCACTATTCCTTACATTGCCCTGCAATTAAAAGCGGTCGGCACCAGTTTCGTGGTGCTCACCTCAGCCCAATCGCCGCTGGCGGAGTTTGCCTTAAACGAAATGGCTGCAGCACTGATTATGGCCGTGTTTGCGATGTTGTTTGGCACCCGCCATATAGAGGTGACCGAATATCGCAATGGCATGATCTTGGCCATTGCCTTTGAATCTATGGTGAAATTGTTTGCGCTATTGCTTGCCGCGACCTTCGCCTGGTGGCTCTATGCCGGTGCGTTCGACAGCCCAATGACCGTCGAAGTGCTGTTTTCAGGGCGCACTGAATGGTCGCTTGCCGCCTTCACCGAGTTCGACTTTATCGTACAAACCTTCATGGCCGCCGGGGTTATTTTGTGCCTACCACGCCAATTTCACGTGGCGGTGGTCGATAACGTAGATGTCAGCCATTTAAAAACCGCGCGCTGGATCTTCCCCGGCTATTTACTCCTCACTGCGATGGCCATTGTGCCCATTGCGGTGAGCGGCGGCGCCTTCTTCCCGGCCGATGCCGATGGTTCCACTTTTAGCCTGCGCCTGCCGATGCTAGCCGACCAAACTTGGCTCGCTGTACTCATTTTTATCGGCGGTATTTCAGCCGCCACCGCCATGGTCATTATTGCCTCGGTCACCCTTAGCACCATGCTCACCAACGACGTGATCATGCCGCTATTATTACAGCGCGACTCACGCCGGCCATTCGATCAAAGACGCCAAAGCTACGAGCGCAGCTTGCTCATTATTCGCCGGGTCGCAATTGCGTTCATTATGCTGTTCGCCTATCTGTGCTACTACCTGTGGGCCGCCAACACCGGTTTAGTTTCGATTGGTTTATTGGCATTTAGCTTAATGCTCCAAATTCTGCCCGCTATGATAGGCGGCCTATACTGGCGCCGCGGGCATGCGCGCGGGGTGTATGCCGGTTTGCTCGCGGGCCTGTTTGGCTGGGTGCTGTCGGTAGCCGTGCCGCTATATTTGCCGCACGAAATAAGCGACACCTCTATCATTACCCAAGGCACCGTCATTAGCCTGATTTTAAACACCTTTGCCTATGTGCTGTTCAGCCTCATTGCGCAGCCACGCTTGGTGGATCGCATTCAAGCCACCGCGTTTGTGAAACCTCGCGCCGAGCTTCCGGAGCTGGTGGCGAATCGCCATCACCAAGCAACCAACGCTGACATGCTGTTGTTATTAAGAACCTTTTTAGGTGTCGACCGCACCCGGCAACTACTCAGTTATTACATGGCAGATGCCGGTGTAAAAGAGCTTCCGCAAGAGGATGTGGCCGCTCGCGAGCTCATCCGCTACGTCGAACGCGCCCTATCAGGCGTACTTGGTGCCGCAACGTCACGCTCGTTAATTGAAGCGGCATTGCGCGATCGGCAACTGAACCTTGAAGAAGTAGTGCACTTTTTCGACGACACCACCCAAGCCTTGCAAAACCAACAAGCCATTTTATTTTCCTCGTTGGAGAATCTTGCCCAAGGCATTAGCGTGGTGGATTCTGAGCTTCGGCTAGTCGCTTGGAATAAACGCTATCTAGACTTATTCGACTACCCCGAAGGCATGGTCAAACCCGGCCAACCCATTGCCACGCTTATTCGTTACAACGCTGAGCGCGGTGAATGTGGGCCTGGGGAAATTGATGAGTTAGTAAGTAAACGCTTACGCTACATGCAAATGGGGTCACCGCATCGCTTCATTCGTCGGCGCGGCGATGGACGGGTCATAGAAATGGTCGGTAACCCGCTACCCAATGGCGGCTTTGTGACCTCTTTTACCGACATTACCGAGCACGTTGAGACCCAACAAGCGTTGGAAGAGGCCAATATTGACCTTGAACAACGGATAGATATTCGGGCGCAAAAAATACGTGAAATTAACAACGAACTTACCGAGGAAATTGAGCGCCGGCGTCGGGTAGAAGTTGAATTAAAACGTGCGAAGGCTGAAGCAGAAGCTGCTAACGCCTCGAAAACCAGGTTTTTAGCGCTTGCCTCCCACGATATTTTGCAACCACTGAACGCTGCACGTTTGTATTTGTCGGCCGTGGACGAGCAAGATATGAGCGCTTCCAATCTGCAATTGCTCGACAAACTAGATACCGCGCTCGCCTCCACCGAGCACTTGCTCTCGACCTTGTTAGCGATTGCCAAAATGGAGCAAGGTGCACTGCAACCGCAGTTCCGCCACGTGTATTTGGATTCTATTTTGGGGCCGTTAGTGGCGGAATACTCAGTGCTGGCCGAGCAGCGCCAGCTTGATTTTAAAGCGCGCTACCGCGATGCCGTTATTTACACCGATCCCACTTATTTGCGCCGTATCGTACAAAACTTTTTGTCCAATGCGATTAAATATACGCCGCGGGGCCGCGTGTTGTTGGGGGTGCGCAAACGTGGTGGCTACCTAGTCATAGCGGTTTGGGACACTGGTCCCGGTATTCCAACGCAGCAGCGTGCACGAATTTTTGATGCTTTTTATCGCGTTCAAAACTCTGGTATTGAGGGGGTTGGGCTTGGCTTGTCGGTCGCTCAGCGCATGAGCGAACAACTAGGTTGCCAATTAACCTTGCGCTCTGAAGAAGGCCGCGGCTCATGCTTTTCCGTGCGGGTACCGCTCGGCTCAGCGGGGCAAGTGAGCGTGAAACCCGCTGGGGTTGATAGCGCCGGACCGACCGATGCACTGCGCATTTTATGTGTCGATGATGACGCCGAGAACCTTTCTGCGATGAGCGCATTGCTGAGCAAATGGGGTTGTGAGGCCATCGTGTTTCAATCGGCCGAGCAGGCGCTGGCCTTTGCGCGCTCAGAGGAAGCCACGGTAGACGGCATGCTGATTGACTATCAACTGGGTAATCATGATGGCCTCGATGGCATCGCCTTAGCTCGCGAACTACGAGTCTTGTTGAGTGCCAGTCAGGCAACAGGTTCAGAAGGCGCGGAGAGTAATGAAATACCCGCCGCATTGGTGACCGCTATGCGTGATGACAACGTCAAAAAGGCGGCGCGGCAAGAGCGTCTGCATTTCCTTGCAAAGCCCGTGAAGCCCGCCGCGTTAAAGGCTTTACTGAAATACATTCAGCAGCATACGAAGTGAGGTGTAGCGGATATAAATAAAAAAGCCCGAGTTTTACACTCGGGCTTGTTAGTTTCATTGAACTTTGTGAGCTGCGGTGAGCCGCGCAAAACCTAGCGCCAGCCAATACCCCGGCGTTTAATCAGGCGCCGTGAGCCTGCCAACGCACCCAACAGCAATAGCATCAACCAGCCGCTGCTACCACCGCTGGAGCCGCTATCTGTAGTTCCAGTGCCAGAGCCGCCAGTGCCAGTTCCACCACCTGAGCCGCCGCCAGAAGCCTGCACGTTCACCGTAAAGTCAGCCGTCGCCACGTAGCCAAAGCTATCGGTAATGGTCACACTGTAATCAGCATCGCCTGCGCTGGCCGGTGCACGGTAGGTTATTTCAACGGTTACTGAGCCATCGCTACCGTTAACCAGCTCAAACGAACCGCTGCTTGGGCCTGCTAAGGTCACGTCTAAATCAGTGCCATTCGCCAACACATCTACCGTAGCCGTAAACTGCGCTTCGGCATTTACACTGCTTGGCGCATCAACACTGGTTTCAATGTCACGCAAATAACGCACGTCAAAATCATAGGTAACGCTATTGGCAATAAGCGTAAGCGTGAAGGTTCGTGTGCTCGCACCAATCGCGCTCTCAATACCCTGCACTTCGTAGCTACCCGATTGTGTGGCGGCAACCAGAGATAACGCCGCTGGTTGGCCATTAATCTCAAACTCAACGCTGGCGGGGTCAATGTTGTCGCTTAGCTGCACTACCAGTGGCTCGCCCGCGGCAGCAACCGGCTCGGTTACATCAACCACCGTCACTTCACCCATATTTCCGGCAAGTGCATCAGCAAAGTCAATTTCCACCCGCGCCCCACTGGTAAAGGTAATATTGCCAGCGCCATCTTGCTCTGGAATCATCACATAAAATGGCAATACGCCGGTGCGCGCCAGATCTTGAGCAAAAATGCGATCGCGTTGAATGAGCAAATCTAAGAATTCCGCAATCGCTTCGCCTGAGGCATTGTTGAAATCGAAGTTCACCGATCGATTCGCGCCAGAACCTGTCACCGTGGCCGTAACCACGTCAGCTGTTGCGTCCAAATCTAGCGCAGCATATTCGGTCGGCGTATAGGTATTGCCGAAAGTCCCCGCTGTCGCCAGAGGGGCCGGCGCAACACAGGTCTGATCGGTGCCGTTACACGGAATATAAGGCGATACCACTAAGAATTCGCCGTTCGCCACATCGGCCAAACTATCCGGCAGCGTTAACGCCACATCAACGTCAATCCCTTGATAAGTGAACAAGCTGGTATCCACTAACCAAGTATCTGAATCGTTGGGAACACGCCCAACATAGCGCCATAACGCGCGCTCAGCGGTGGACAAGTCCTCATCCTTTTGCACCACAAACACACAGTTAGGGAACGTCACTTCATTAAACGACAGGCTAGTGCCGTTGGTCGTTTCGTCAATAATGGTGTCGGTTTGAATTTCGTACGGAAACGCCGGGTATTCCACCCCTTTATCATACGCAAACTCAACACAGGTGCCGGATAGCAACTGATAATGGCCAGCTTGCGCCATGGTCATGGTGATCGTGTTGCTGGTTTTTGTGACCGCGAATGGCACTTTAGCGTGACGCGGTAAAGCTGCATCGCGCCACGTATAGTTAAGCGCCAGCGCCGCGTTCGCCGCTTCAATTTCAGTCGCCGGTGCGCCAGTAGGGTCGCCATTAAAATCTATATCTGGATTCGAAAAATTATAGATAAAACCGCAGGTTGAGCCGCCTAAAGCACCATTTTCCACACAGTTATCGCCGTAACTCATGGTGGTGAAAAATTCGCCCTCAAGGTTGTCGTAGCCGTAAGGAATTGCAAAATCGAATTGCTCACCGGCTGCGCCCTCGCCGGTGTTTTGGCTAAGCGTGTAACGGTCGTGCTCAAGACCTAAGTTGTGGCCTAGCTCGTGCGCAATCGTACGTCCGCTCCTTAGTTGGTCGGCCTGCGTTAGTGCCCACAACGCGCCACGATACTCATCTTCATAATCACCGCTGGTGTATAAACCGATGCGGAACGGATGCTTATTAATCACATCATCTTCGTCGTATTGCAGACTACCGAACGCAATGCCACCAAACTCGCCTTCGTTATTAGCGGTTACAATGTGCACCAAATCGTAATCACCGGCTCTTAGTGCGCGGCGAAAATCAACGTTCGCGAGCAAGAAATCACGCTCTTCAAAGCCGCTATCCGAGTTCACTGGAAATTCGGTGGTTAAGCCGAAGGTGTCCCACTCGTACTCAAAATCCACATCAGAGTTGGTCAGTGTTACGTTGGTTTGCAACATCGCTTCGTCAATTTCTGCGGCGGCGTTATTACCAAGTAATGCATTCGCACTCGCGTCGTAAACAACTAATACTTTAACAACCTGCGGCGTAGTTGCAGGAGGTGGCGGGCTCAGCTGTGGTGCGGGTGCCGGCGCAGCCTTCGGGCGTTGTAACACCCGCGGATTTGCCTGAATGACCGCCTCACGCAGCGCGCTCGGCACCTGTTTCAACTGCGGTTCGGCTAACGCCAGCGCCGGCTCTTTCAAACCACGCGCTTGGTAAGCCGTTAATTCGTCACCGTTGAGCTTATAATTCTGCCCGTTGTGATAAATTTGGCCGCTCATTTCACCGTTTTTAGCCACGCGCAAAAAGCCGCTACCCGTGGTTTTATCTCGGTAAAAAAGCAGCGTACCTAGCCGCGGGTGCTTTTTGACCTCGGTAATGGTGAGATCTAGACTACCTAGTTGCGCTAAATTTAAGGAAATCTGCTGCCCTTGGTTTAGTCGCCCGGCTTGCAACTCTTGCTGCACCGACAGCAACGATTTCGGCTCACTAGCATTAGCCGCCAAAGCCATAGTTGATAAGGCCACCAGCCCCATCGCACTGCATAATTTGTTGATCCGCATAACGTCTGCTCTGTTAATAAACCCCACACAAATTTAACACCATCCCCCGCCCACCGCCACCAAAACCAACATCCTAACCTGTTGAGTCACCTGCTGACTGACCAGCTTACTGACCTGCTTAGTAAACAGGTTAGCGCCGCTGGGGGATTGGGGTTGCTTGGGGTTGGGGGTTAAGGGTTTTCGAGTTGGAGACGTTCGGCGAGGAGCACGGCTTGGGTGCGTGAGTAGACGCCAAGCTTGCGAAATATGGCGGTAATGTGGGCTTTTACGGTAGCTTCCGTGATGTTTAATTGGTAGGCAATCTGCTTATTGAGCAGACCTTCATGCAGAAAATATAGCACGCGATATTGTTGCGGCGTGAGCGTGGCAACTTTGCGGGCAAGCTCTTGATCTTCGTCCGACACCTCATCCAATCGTCCACGAACATCAACAGGCACCCAAGTATCGCCCTGCAAAATACTGTCAATGGCTTCCGCAATTTGTGCAGATGGCATCGACTTCGGAATAAAACCAAGCGCGCCGAAACCAATACATTTGGCCACGACGGAAGGATCTTCCGAACCGGAAATCACCGCCACCGGTAACAATGGATAATCTTCTCTAATGCGGATTAAACCGTACACATCACCACTACCTGGCATGTGCAGATCGAGCAGTAATAAATCTAAATCATCGTCACTCGACAACGCCGCGAGCGTTGCATCTAAATCACCAGCTTCGCGCAATTCCAGCTCGGGATAGTGATTCGCAAGCGCACCTTGCAGCGCCTCACGAAACAAAGGGTGGTCATCAGCAATC
Organism: uncultured Idiomarina sp.; assembly: GCA_946885915.1. Next base: position 61,435 of record CAMPHF010000012.1, on the reverse strand, counting down.
AAGAATTTGGCCATGGCCGTTGGGTTCCTAGCTCGGAGTGTTTGTGCACGCGGCAAGCCGCCTAAGCAAAACAACAAGGTGAGCCGAAACTCACCTTGCTCAGTCCATGCCGTCGAATCAGCAATTACTTATTCAGACGGTTCTCAATTAACGAATCTACCACAGAAGGATCGGCGAGCGTAGACGTATCGCCCAAGTTACCGAAATCATTTGCAGCAATTTTACGCAAAATACGGCGCATGATTTTGCCCGAGCGCGTTTTCGGTAAGCCATCGGTCCAATGAATGAAATCAGGCGTCGCAATCGGGCTCAACTCCTTGCGCACCCAGTTTCGCACTTCAATGGTGAGCTCTTCAGAAATATCAGTGCCCGTGACCGCCGATACGTACACATAAATGCCTTGGCCCTTCAAATCATGGGGGTACCCCACCACCGCCGCCTCAGCGATCGACGCGTGCGCCACCAATGCCGACTCAATTTCAGCCGTCCCTAAGCGATGCCCTGACACGTTCAAGACGTCATCGACACGCCCCGTGATCCAGTAATATCCGTCCTCATCACGACGCGCACCATCGCCCGTAAAATACACATTTTTATACGCAGAAAAATAGGTTTGCTCGAACCGCTCGTGGTCACCCCAAAGCGTCCGCGATTGACCCGGCCAAGACTCTTTAATGATCAAGTTACCCTCGGCCGCGCCCTGAAGTTCAACGCCTTCCGCATCAACCAATGCTGGCTGCACCCCAAAAAATGGCCGAGTGGCTGAGCCAGGTTTCAAATCAGTCGCTCCCGGTAACGGCGTGATCATAATGCCGCCAGTTTCCGTCTGCCACCAAGTATCTACAATCGGACACGCACCATTACCAATTTCACGGTGATACCACTCCCAAGCCTCGGGGTTAATGGGTTCGCCCACTGAGCCTAATACTCTTAACGAATCTCGCTTAGAAGAGGACGCGGCCGCAGAGCCCTTCGCCATCAATGCCCGAATTGCAGTGGGCGCGGTGTATAAGATATTAACTTTATGTTTATCAACCACTTCGCCAATTCGACCCACCGACGGATAAGTCGGTACGCCTTCAAACATTAACGTGGTCGCACCGTTCGCCAATGGCCCATATACAATGTACGTATGACCAGTAATCCAGCCCACATCTGCCGCACACCAGTACACATCTTCTTCATGATAATCAAACACATACTCGTGCGTCATCGACGCATACACCAAGTAGCCGCCGGTGGTGTGCAACACCCCTTTTGGCTTACCTGTCGAGCCTGAGGTATAGAGAATAAAGAGCGGGTCCTCGGCATTCATAACTTCTGGTGGACAATCCGCCGATACATCAGCAATCAGTTTATGCCACCACACATCACGGTTATCGTCCCATGCGACCTTGCCGCCCGTCACTTCACAAACCACTACATGCTCAACCGACGGACATTTCCCGCCAGCCAACGCCTCATCTACATTTTTCTTCAGTCCAATGGCATTCCCGCCGCGCCGACCTTCATCTGACGTGATCACCACTTTCACGCCACAGTCATTCACCCGGTCGGCAATCGCGTTCGGTGAAAAGCCACCGAAAATAACGGTATGCACCGCGCCAATGCGCGCACAAGCCAACATAGCTACAGCCGCTTCGGGCACCATCGGCATATAAATCGCAACCCGATCGCCTTTGCTCACACCAAGCTTTTTCAAGCCATTGGCAAACCGACATACCTCGGTGTGCAACTCTCGATAGCTAATGGTTTTATCAACGTCAGGCGAATCGCCCTCCCAGATAATGGCTGTTTTGTCGCCGCGCTCACTCAAATGCCGATCGAGACAGTTATAACAGGCGTTCAAAGTTCCGTCTTCGTACCACTTAATCGACACATCACCAGCTTTAAAACTAGTGTTTTTCACTTTCGAATATGGCGAAAACCACGTCAGCCGCTGCCCGTGCTCACGCCAAAATCCCTCTGGGTTATTTACGGATTCGGCGTACATAGCCTCATATTTATCGGCATTAATTAGAGCACGTTCTTTTGCTCGTGCTGGAACCTTGTGAATCGCTTGCGACATAACTACTTCCTCCGTTGCGCTATTAGCCTAAAGTTGTAGGTTTTTCGCGCTCTAGCGGCTATTAGACCATAGTCTAGATTGATTAATTGAGCTCGATTGACGAAGCTTTTGCACTGAAATATTCAGTCTTACTGGGTGTTCGCGTGCGTGTGTTTCGCCAACTTATTACGCACATTCATCAAAATAATACATTTGGTGAGTCATTTGGGTTCAACCGGCGTTGATTTCGGCTCTTCGTATGCGACATCAACTCACCAAGGTTTAACCACAAAGCCTAGCCAAAAAAATGCTAACAACCAAGGAGCATGAACATGTTACCTAAAACTATCAAAAAATCTTTGCTTGCCTCAGCCGTACTGGGCAGCATGGTCGCGATGCCAGCGGCGGCCCAGGATCTAGACTGGGGCTTTGGTGGTTACGTGAAACTCGATACCTTTGTATCTGATTACGCAGACGGCCCCGCGCCAGCGTCAGGTAACATTGGTCGCCAATTTTATATTCCATCCGTAACCCCAGTTGGTGGTCAGGGTGACGATTTGGTCACAGATTTTCATGCTCGTCAGTCGCGCTTCTTCTTCACTGCAGGACAAGAGCTTGAAAACGGCAAGAAAATCACCGGCCGCATCGAACTAGATTTCCTCACCGTGCCGGTGGGTGATGAGCGTATCACCAACTCTTACGCGCCACGTATCCGTCAAGCATTCCTAACGTACGATGGCTGGACGTTTGGTCAGGCATGGTCGAACTTCCAAGACCTTACCATTCTGCCTGAAAGCGTAGATTTCGTGGGCGCGACCGACGGCATGGCGTTCATGCGTCAAACTCAAATTAAATACGATGCCGGCAATGGCTTCTCAGCATCAATCGAGAACCCAGAAACCACCGTCACCCCGAATGGCGGCGGCGCGCGCATTACCTCAAGCGATGGTTTCGTACCTGATTTCACCGCCAAATATGTGCACAAGAGCGATGGCTTCCACTTTGCGGTTGCCGGCTTATTGCGCCAGTTAGCCTATGACGTGAGCGGTGCGCAAGACGACGAAACAGCGACTGGTTACGGTATCAACGTCTCAACCAAATACATGCTTGGCAAGAACGATGTTCGTTTCTCAGTCGTGCATGGTTCTGGTATCGGCCGCTATGTTGGTTTGAACACGTTCAATGATGCAGTGATTGACGGCAACGGCGAGCTTGAAACCATCGATGTGACCGGCTTTACCTTCGCTTATCGCCATGTGTTGAGTGAAACAACCCGGATGAACTTCGTTGCCACCCGCGGCTGGACCGATAACGATGTCGCTTTAATCGGCACCAGTGGCACCGAGTATACGCAACGTTTGGCGGTGAATATGATGTACTCACCAACGCCAAAACTAACTTTCGGTGTTGAACTTTCACAAGCCACACGTGAAACCGAAGCAGGCATCGACGGCGACCTCAACCGCCTCCACTTCATGGCCATGTACAGCTTCTAACCAGCTGACTGACCTGTTAACTAACCAGCTTACTGACCAACTTATTCAGCAGGTTAGTAAGCTGGTTGCTAAGCTGGTGGCTAACCTGCTTGCTAAGCAGGTTAGGATGCTGGTTAACAAGCAGGTTGGTGTGCAGGTTATTGATTTAATTGGCAAACAAGTGAATCAATAGATCAGGAAGTTGAAGGATCTTTGAGTCTAGTTTAGCGGGGGGACATTTCCCGCCACAAAAACTTCATAAAGCGTGGGCCATCAACGACAGTATTGTTCGAAGAACCGCCCAAAAGCTGGTCCCCTAATTGATTCAACAAGGGCCACAACAAAGCATTCACCTGCTCATCGGCGGGCCGCGTAGAATCGAATGCCGGAATCTCCAACTCAGGCACCAACACACTCGCGATCGGATAGCCATCGTCGAACACATTCACAGTAACATTACGCAATACCACCTGCTCCACCGACCACACTAGTTCATCTCGCGCAGCCACAGGCATCAAAGCACCCGGTGCAGAGTCACGTAATGTTTCGGCCAGCACATGCAAGTTTGAGCGCCCACGCGCAAAGTACGCCACGGTTATCTGCGCATTCTCAAGCACCACCGAATCTAACGCCAAGCGGCGCTGCCCCGGTAGCTGCCAATCACCCTCTAACACCACCGAATCGGCGCTAAGCACCTGATTCAAAGGCGCTGACAATTCCTTAATTCGCGTCCGCAAACCAATGTCAGTGACGGTTAAATTAGCCAATAAGGTGTTCAGCTCAAATGCACCCATTTCCAACGAGGCATCCAAACGTTCATCGGCCGCATCAGTGAGTGCGGCAGCCAATGCTGACGACGCTGTCTGCCCGGCACCGGCACCCGAGCCAGCCACCAAAGCAAAACCACCCGAACCAGCGCTCGACGAACCTGCCCCCCCAACCAGCAGCAAAACGCCTGCCAATCCACCAATCACTTTACCGTTTCGCATGCTGCTCCCGATTCAACTGTTTTTGCTCTGCATTCTTACGCAGCATCACGTACAAAGCACCGCGCCCGCCATGAGGTCGCTGCGCACTATGAAACGCCATTACCGGCGCCAACTCACGTAACCACTTATTCACATAACTCTTAATCAACGCCGGATGCGGCTTACTCTCACGCCCCATCCCATGAATCACCAACGCCGTACGCACCCCAATCCGGTGGCAATCCTGAATAAATTCAAACAACGCCGTTCGCGCCTGACGCAAACTATGATGATGCAAATTCAAACTCGCCTCAGTCACATAACGCCCTTGTTTCAAGCGCTTATAAACACCGGTTTGCACCCCACCGCGACGAAATTCTAGCAGCTCATCGGGCGCCACTAAATCTACATACTCAGTCGACAAGAAATTCTCGTCGTCTGCCAACACCCGCTCGGCCGCCCGGCGCCGCTCAAGTTGCGCCAAAGTAGGTGCAAACGCGGTTTTAATATCAGCCACATCATCGCTAGCTAACGGCGTGACTCCCGCCATTTCCTGCCGAAACAACTCAAATTCATCAGTTTTTGACATCACCCACCTCCAGCAAAAACAGCAAAAATCCAGCAAGAAAAAAAGCAAGCCAAGCAGCGAAATATAAGGGGTTAACCCTTAATAAGACCCACGCAACAGACACCCGTTCAAAATAAATCACAATCGCTCATACAAAATAACTTGAACAAACTACTAACCAAGCCTATACAGATATCACCAACATCTGGTGATGTAACGGAACGCATGGACGCGAACTCAGAGGTTTGGAATACAAAAGAGCACATACAAGGAATTTCACCATGAAAAAGCTATACCTCGCAACGCTCATCGCGAGTGCAACATTGCTTACCGGTTGCTTAGGCGATGATAACGCCGCACCAATCGCTAACGACGACAGCTTTACCGTCGATGCCAATGTCGCCACCACGCTTGACGTTACCAGCAACGACGCCGACGATGACGGCGACACACTCACCATTGAAGAAGTCACCACTCCGACCAACGGCACCGCAACCATTAGTGGCAGTAGCATTAGCTACACGCCAGCTGCGGGCTTTGTGGGCGAAGACAGCTTCAGCTACACCATTTCCGATGGTGAAGATGAAGCTACCGCTACCGTTAGCATCACCGTCTTCAATGAAGAGCCAACCGGCGTAAACGACACTGTTACCGCCGATGCAAATGCCGACAACACCTTTGATGTGGTGGCCAACGACACCGATCCAGATGGCGACACGCTCACCCTAACTGCGGTCAGCGAACCCACCAATGGCGTTGCCGTTATTACCGATAACGCGGTTGTCTATACACCTACCACCAATTACGTCGGTGCCGACAGTTTCACCTATACCGCTACCGATGGCGTGTATGAATACACGGCCGATGTAGCTGTTACGGTACAAGCGACCTTGGCGATCTCTGGTAAAGTCACCGATAGTCCAATTTCGGATGCTCAAGTGACCATTACCGTTGGTGGCCAAACCTTTACCGCAGTTGCCGATCAAGATGGTAACTACACCATTGAAGTCACCTTCTCCGATGGCAGCGCACCGCTGACGCTTAACGCGCAAGGTGACGAAGCGAACGGTCAAGACTTCGTAACCTTAACGAGCATCTTAGCCGACCTTGCAAGTTTACTTGAGCAAGCAGGCGAAGACGGCACCTTAACGCGTGATGAAGCAGGTGGCACCAACGTCACCAACGTCACCACTGCAATTTATACCTTAATGCTTGAAGAAAACGGCGGCGAAGCCCCTACCAGCACGGATCAGCTGAATGAGTTACAAGCGGCAATTGACCCTGCCAAGACACTGCAAGTGGCGGCGGTCATTAAATTGCTCATCGATAGCCCAGAAACCTTCCAACTGCCTGAAGGTACCACCAGCATTGCTGATTTTATTGAGGATGTTGAGGCCTACAATACCTTCGTAGAAGAAGTAGAAGCGACCAATCCGGATGCAATAGACACGGCGATTGCCGAAATTATTGAAGATCCTGAGTTAGTCGAAGCTACCACGCCTGATGGTCTGCCACCGTACTACATTAGCACCTCGCCAACGCGCCCAGGCTACATTGCGCAAGGCAGCCAAATCTTTGTGTTTGGTGAAGATGGCGGTAACCAAGGCTTTGTGGCCTCTTCAGACTTCACTGAGGACGGTGCGCAAGCAGACATGACGTGGGAAATTGCCGACGATGGTTGGGTAACCCTTACCTTCGAAACACCTGCAACTTTTACTGGTAATCCAAGCATTTATGATGCCACGGATGACCCTGCACTCATCGATGCTTATGAGGCTGCTCAGCAATTCCAAGTGCAAGCCACCTATAGCAACGATAGTCAGCGCTTTAAAGTTATCACTACCGGTGCGCGAAACGATTTAGTGCAGCGCGAAGTGTCCTACACAGTTACCTTTGCACCGTTAGAGTTTAACGGCCAAACCTATCAAATTCCGCCCACCACACTAGATGAAAACTTCCAATCACTGTTCATTAACGGCGATAAGATTGAATTCATCCAAGTGACCGAGGCTGATGTGGTAGGTGTGTGGACCATTCCGCTCATCGCTGATTTCGACCAATCTGCAGACTATCGGATCTTCGCCATGGATGTAGTCACCATGAATGAAGATTTAACCTTCGAAGCGGAAATTTCTGGCGTGACCGGAACTTGGGGAATTACCACCGAAGGCACCGTAGATTTATACTACGAAGGCGCAGAATCGTACCTTGAATTAGTCGATTTCGAAGGCGGCATTTATGGTGCCTTAGTCTCGGCTGAAACTGTCGACGGCTCAATTTCAGGCGACTTTACCTGGGTAGCCAAAATGCAAGAAGGCGCGGCATTCGATGGCGCTGAAATGCTTACTGCGGCGGATGAGTCATGGTTTGCGGCGATTAATGCTTGGTCGCAATCATCATGGGACGAAGCCACTGATCAACCAACGATTGGTTCATACTATGGCTGGCAGTTCCAAGACAGCACCGTAGGCTACTTTAACCAAATCGGTTGTGAAGAGTTCTTTGACCTTGGCTACTGCTCGTACACCGCTAGCGGCGATACGCAAGACACCACCAACGTCTGGATTGGAGACCAAATGCAGTGGTCAATTCTCGACGATGGCCGTATGCGTGTATATCGCAAGCAAATTTGTGATGGCTTTGGCCTGAACTATGACTGCCGTGGCCGGTTCTGGTGGCCATTCTTGGTCGACTATGAGAACGATCGCATTGTGGTGCTTGAGCACTCTGAGGCCAACTTCTCTGGTGACCCTGAAGCAGTTCCGTTCTTGTGGTTCCCACCACGCTTGAACTACCTGCAAAAGCAAGCGATTCCAGACAGCATCGAGAACCCGAACTATCCGGTTCCAGCTGCAGCAACGAATGCTTTAGGTCGTCAAAGCACCAAACTTGAGCGCATTAACATTGCCAAACCGCGCTTGAATCCAGAATTACAGTAAAAAGTGCAATAACCAACGGCACCAACGAAAAAAGCCCCCGCGGGGGCTTTTTTATTGCAACCGCCATCAATTATTACAACCGCTTCAACACCGCGCGGGTCGATTCATCCACATCCAAGGCATCAACATCGTCCAGCCCATCTAGCATGCCTTGGGCGATTTTCTTACCAAGCTCTACGCCCGGTTGATCAAAGGAATTTAGCTCCCAAATCACACCTTGCGTAAACACTTTATGCTCATAAGCCGCAATCAGCGCACCAAACGACTCCGGCGTTAGTTCATCCATCAGCAACAAGTTCGACGGATGCCCACCCGGATAACAATGGCGCGGCTCAGCCGACTGTGAACCAAACCACATTAAGCGCCGATGCGCCAAACAGTTGGTCATCGCCAAGCGTTGCTGCGACGCTAAGCCGTCTGCCACTGCCGCAGAAAATCCCGGGGCGCTGCGCCGTAATACCGCCACAAAATCGGCGGCAAAGTTGTCATAACCCTGATGCAAATGCTGAAAAAACGCATGCTGACCGTTTGGCCCAAAACCACCCCAAATAATCGGCCCGGTCGGATAATCAATCGCTTTACCAGCGTGATTCACCTGCTTGCCGTTACTTTCCATATCGAGCTGCTGCAAGTACGAAGGCAAATAGCGCAACCGGCCGTCATAGGGCAGCACTGCCACGTTATTAATGCCGCGCACCTCGCGGTTATAAACCCCAAACAGCGCCAGCAACAACGGAATATTTTCTAATAACGGCGCCGCACCAAAATGTTCATCCATCGCCGCTGCGCCATCTAGCATGCGGCCGAACTGATGCACGCCTACCGTCAGTGCAATCGGCAGACCAATGGCTGACCACAACGAAAAGCGCCCGCCCACCGAGGGTGCGAAGCTCAACTGCTGGGAGGCCGGAATACCAAACTCGGTCATCGCCAGCGAATTAGAAGAAACGCCAATGACATGGCGCGCCAACCATTGTTCATCGGTTAACGACCCTTTACCGGCGCCCGCCGCGCCAATCCAGCGCCGCACCGTCGCCACATTCGCTAAGGTATCAATGGTGCCAAACGACTTAGAGGCAATGATAAATAAGGTTTCTTCCGGATCGACCAGTGGCAACACCGCATATAACTGGCCGCCATCCATAGAAGACACAAAATGCACCTGTAAATTATGCAGCGATGCATCATCAGCAAATTCACGCAGCGCAAACGACCCCATCATGGGACCCAAATCCGAGCCGCCCACACCAATATTCACGACATGCTTAATCACTCGCCCAGTCCCGCCTTTCCAGCGGCCTGAGCGCAATTCACGCACAATTTCCTGAAAGCGGTTTTTACCATTCCCGGCGCGCACCACCGAGTGTGTCGAGCGGTTCAAACAATGGGTTACTTCGCGCCCTTCCGAGGCATTCATAAACTCGCCATCTAGCAACTGCGCCCGCAGTTTGTCGAACGAAGCCGGCAAGCGCTTGGCCGCAAACGCCTCAATGTCGGCGCCGGAAAGCCCCTGAAAACTGGCATCTAAACTTAAATAATCACTCTGAACGATCATCCGTAACCCTTTTGCAAAACCGCTGAAAAATCATCGATAACCCATGGTAAACGCATCAACTTCAAGACGCTAGCACACCAACCGCAGAAACCATAAAAAAAGCCCGCAGCAATGGCCACGGGCTTCATAAAAGCGAAACAATAGTTAACGCAGCACGTGTAATTGGCGACGTTCTTCTACAATTTCTACTTCCACCGCACGCACGCCATTCACGCGCTCAATCGAGCTTTGTAACGACAGCATGTCGGTGCCCGTAGGTGCTTCTAACAAAGCAATGCCCAAGCGGTCATACAGCTGAACCACTTTCAGGCCATGCTCGGCAGCTACTTCGTTAGCATCTAACGAGCCCAAATGCACACTTAGAATGCCCGAGACTAGCGCTGGCTTGCCCGAAATAGTGTTCACCATTTCAGTACCTGCCAGCAGTACACGGTCGCCTAGGCTACCGCGCTCACCGGTAAATTCCGGTACCGAGGTAAACCGGTAAGCACCAAAGTCGCGATCTACCGCAGAACGCTGTAGCGACAACGACGGTGGCGTGACTTTCTTCGCCCCAGAGCCGTCAAGTTTCAAGGGTGGTTGCTGCGCAGCGGCGGCAACAGACACTGTGGCCACAACTGCGGCAAGGCTAGCTAAACTAAATAATTTCATGATCTTGCCTCCTGAATTAATGGCCAAACACACGTACGCCAACTTTCTCAATCTGAGAAGGTACGCTGTTGTTTGCAAACGGAATCGCTCCATTCACCAAATAGCCAGTGTCATTGGTATCCACAACACGAATGGTCCAAGTACCTGCCGTTGATTCACCATAAAAGGCGTTAGCAAGAAATACGGAATCATCCAAAATAAAGTCCGTTAAACCTTGTGATAACTCATCTACCCCAAAGTTAATCGCTTGGCGGCCACTCAACAATTGCGTTGTGGTGCCAGCCGGCGAGGTCACTTCAATGGCTAAATCGTTACCCGCAGAACTCCAGTTACCTGAATCAAAGTCATCGTTGGTCACGGTTAAACGGAACTGAATACCTTCAATGGTAATATCGTCGGCAACTTCAATTTCAACGGCTCCACCGGTAGCATCGTTATCTGGCACTACCACTGGCGCGGCTGGCACAACGTCCATCCACTCAGTTTCAATGAAGGCCGGCAACGAACCCGCTTGCCATTCACGCGCCATAGTAACAGCGGCGCCAGCATCGACACGACCAAAGCCGTATTTCAGGTTAAACATATAGCCTGCGCCGTTTTCAATCCAACCCGGATCGGCCACGAACTCACCTTCGCCAACTGGCAAAATTGAGGGCGCGTCGTTAGGGTCAACCATAGTCGCAGTGTTTGCCAGAATGTGGCGAATTTCACGCGCGCTCAAGTCTGGGTTTGCTGAACCAATGAGCGCTACTACGCCAGCGGTGTTTGGTGCCGCTGAAGAGGTACCGTTAAAGGTTGAGGTGTAGCTACAGCTCGGGTTTTCAGGGTGACCTGGGGTGTTAAACGGATAAATAGCCGCGCTGTAACCCGGAATGGTTTGTGCGTCTAAATCATCTGCGCTTGGGAAGCCAGAATAGCCGCGCAAGCAGGTCGCTTGGTCGGTGGTGACCATCGCCGGCGCATCTACTCCGTACTCACCTGAAGGCGCCGCCACAAACACGTTCGAGCCTGCAGTCGAATAAGACACATGGCCGCCGTCAGCATTTACCGCCGCAACAGTCACTGTGTAGAAGTTGGCGTTTGAGGTATCCATGTTACCGTTCAAACAAGTTAAATCGTATTCAACGGCGCCCATTACCGAGCACAAGTCACCTAAACCACCACTTGAGCCAAACGAGTTACCCGCAGATTTTACGTTTAACGCGCCTAAACCATTTCGCAGCGCGGTTTGCACATAGCGCTCACCCGCTTCTTCTGTGGCAGAAGTGTAGAAAAAGCCAGGGTAGCTCACACCATAACTGCGGTTGTAAGCAATGATAGGATCAGAGGTGCTTACGCCTGAGCCGGGAATACCGTGGCTTAACAACAAATTACGGGTTGTTTGCGTACCAGCACCGCCTAAAAAGTTCAAGCCAAATAATTGCGCTTGCGGTGCTACCCCACGTCCACCTAAACCGTTGCCCGCGGTGGCTGCAATTAAGCCGCCCACAGAGGTACCGTGGTCACCAAACAGACTCACGCTGGTTGGGTCGCCTAAATTGGTCGCACCGGGAATGAAGTTTAACGATTTGCCAGGGGCAATACGATCTACTAAGTCTTCGTGCTGCAGCTCTAATCCAGAGTCGACAACCGCTACCATCATGCCTTGGCCGAACGCGCCCTGCGCATAAGCTTCAACCACGTTCATATCTTCGCCGGCAACCCGAACGCCCACGGTCGGATCAAGTGCATAACTAGTTAAGAAAAAGTCGATATCTTCTTGGGTATAACCCAGCTCAAGCAAGAAGTTAATGTAGGCATCACTTTGTGAATACGCGGCTTGGCCAGTGTTACGTAAGTGCCACTGCTGATATGCCAGCGGGTCGCCTTGTACGCCGGTAAATTCAAGTTCTACCGTGGTTGATAGCTCGCCGTCAGAAGCCGTCACTTGCACCATAGTGTCTTCATCGGTGTATGGCGTGAAGCTGTAGTTACCGTCGGCGTCAATGCTAAAGTCGCCGGCAGACTCGTCATAGCTCGCGCTAAAAGTAATCGGGTCGCCATTTGGATCGGAGGCAGCAATGCTACCGGTTTGCGGTTGGAACTGGGTTGCCCCAGCTACTACGGCACCCTGTAAGGTCGGCTCATAGTTGGTGTCGCTGCCACCACAGGCGCTTAAACCAAGCACCACTGCGGCGGAAAGTAGCGAATAGGTAAATTGTTTTTGCACGAGTAAACTCCTCGTTGTTGTTATCGGTAAACATCGAATAACTTCGAGTTCAGTTGTCAGCCATTGGCCTACTTTCATGTAAGCCATATCGCACATCCGATACTAACTCATGCTGTAAACAATTTTTTAACCATAGTGCAAATATTATGTTTCGGTTTGTAACAAAATATTAATGTGACTGTGTAGCCTGATGCTATCGCATCAGGTGCGATCTACGAGGCATATACCGAATGCAAATCCGAGCATCTCACCTGACGTAATAACGTCAGGCTACACGATGATGCAGTAGCCTGATGCTATCGCATCAGGTGCGACCTATGGGGTATGCACTCCATGCAAATCCGGGCACCTCACCTGACGTAATACCGTCAGGCTACACGATGATTAAGGTATCTCACATGCCGCAATCTAATTACGGCGAAAGAATCATGTTAAATGCATGATTATCCTACATATTTACGCTAAGCACTGTACTAAAATTCAATTCAAGACCCACTCAAACTGTAAATCAATGGTTTACAGTTTCATCAAAAGAATGCAAACTATGGCTATTAAAAGCTTCGCTCATAAAGGCCTCAAAAAGCTTTACTTCAACGGCGATAATAGTGGAATACAACAAGCTCATACTATCAAAGTCCTCACTATATTAGATGTATTGCAGGCGTCACATCAGCCACGAGATCTCAGAGCTATTTTTGGTACCAACTTCGATCATAAAAAGGGCAGCGCAAAAGGAATGTACTCGCTAAAAGTGAGCGGGAACTGGAGAATAACCTTTGAACTAACAAGCGATGGCGCTGTGCTCGTTGATTATCGCGACTATCATGGCAAGCAATTGAAATCGAAACACTAATTTAGACACTGTCGATTAAGTTAAGGTGCTTATGAAAACCAAAATGACACGAAACCCGATTCATCCGGGGATTGTTTTTCGCACGCAAGTGCTTGAAGAAAATAAGATATCAGTTTCGCGCGCCGCACGAGCTTTGGGTCTTTCGCGAACCACAATGAGCAACTTTTGTAATGGGCATACCCCATGCACACCTGAAATAGCTCAACGGATTGCTTTATCAATTGATAGTAATGTGGCCGTCTGGATAAATCTTCAAGCGAATTACGACGCATGGATTGCCGAAAATAAGCAAAAACCAGTCGTCGAGAAATTAATAAATGTAGCCTGATGCTATCGCATCAGGTGCGATCTATGGGGTATGCACCACCGTTTAATTCGGCACCTCACCTGACGTAATAACGTCAGGCTACTGCAACGCTGCAAATCCGGGCATCTCACCTGACGTAATAACGGCAGGCTACATCCGTAATAACGGCAGGCTACGCAGCTTAGGCTTTTACGATGAAGTGTGGGTTTAGCAGCGAGGCTTTTTGGTTGTAACGTAGCGGCTGGCCCGACTCGAATTCCAGCACCTGAGCGCCAGCACCTAAAGCAACCGCATGCGCTGCGGCCGTATCCCATTCCGAAGTCGGTCCCAAGCGCGGATACAAGTCAGCTTTACCCGCCGCCACCAGGCAAATTTTAAGCGAGCTGCCCATCGGCACCATATCGTAGGAGGTATTTAAACCGTCTAAATAAGCCTGCAGCTCTGGCGCCGCATGCGAACGCGAACCTACCACCCGCAGCGGCTTGGCGGGTTTAACCACCTTAATATCCACATCGTTACATTGCGCTTGGCGCTGCTGTGGCAATGAACAACCCCAATATAAATCGCTCAACGCCGGAGCATACACCACCCCGAATACTGGCTCTCCCTCATGAATAAGCGCAATGTTTACCGTAAATTCACCATTTTGCTTAATGAATTCTTTGGTGCCATCAAGGGGGTCTACTAACCAATAAGTATCCCAGCTTTTGCGCGTATCCCAATCAATTTCGGCCGATTCCTCGGATAAAATCGGATAACCCAACTTCAGCTTTTCCAAGCCAGCCACAATTAACTCATGGGCCGCCATATCGGCTCGGGTTAAGGGCGAATCATCATCTTTAAACGCCACCCCAAAATCATCGGTGGTGTATATTTTCATAATGGCGTGCCCAGCTTCCCGAGCAATTGCTTTTACTTCCGCCATGTTCGTTTGAGAAATCATCAAATAGTCCTTCATCGTCATGGAACAACAATACCCGTATGAACTAGGTAATCGACGATCTGTTGAGCAGCCTGCTCGATGCTTAGCTCGGCGGTGCGAACGTGAATTTCGGGTGCTTCTGGCGCCTCATAGGGCGAACTAATACCTGTAAAGTGGGGAATATCACCAGCGCGAGCTTTCTTGTACAACCCCTTGGGGTCTCGTTGCTCGCAAATCTCCAACGGCGTATCGATGAAGACTTCAATAAAATGCTGTCCGGCCAATTCACGCGCTTGCTTACGGTCTGCTATAAAAGGTGAAATAAAAGCTGTACCGACAATCAAACCGGCATCCACAAACAAGCGTGCAACCTCGGTGATGCGACGAATATTCTCAACTCGCGAAACATCATCAAAGCCCAGATCCTGATTTAGTCCGTGGCGAACATTGTCACCATCCAGCAAATAAGTGTAACAACCAAGCTCAAAAAGTTTGCGGTCAACCGCATTGGCAATAGTGCTCTTGCCCGAGCCACTTAACCCTGTATACCACAGCACACAAGGTTGATGGCCATTACGACCTACGCGGTCAGCGTGAGATACCGCGGCAGCATGCCAAACAATGTCAACATTCGGCGAGTTTTGTTTCGAGGTATTTGACATGATTTATGGTCAATTCTAGTTATAAAACGGAAAGAAAAACGGCACGGCGATAATGGTTAAAACATTATAGGTAATCGCCACAGGCGCACCAATCAATACAAAGTGTTTCAGTTTATAATTGGCGGCGTTAAACACCATCAAGTTGGTTTGATAGCCATACGGCGTGACAAAGCTTGCTGAAGCCGCAAAAGCAATACCCATAACCATCGGGAATGGGTCAATTCCCATACCTATAGCCAAGCTATAACCGACAGGAAACATCAAGGCCGCCGCAGCATTATTAGTGACCAGCTCCGTTAGAATGTACGTTAGCAAATAGACACCAATAAATGCCACATAAGGCGTGTAGCCGCCTAGCTGCGTACCCGCAAAGTGGGTCAGCGCCGCGGCCAACCCAGTGGATTCAAGAGCATTTGCGATGCAGAGCGCACTAGTCACGATCAACCAAATTTCAATTGGAAAACGGCGCTTGATCTCGTTTAAATTCAAACACCCCGTAACCAGGAGTAATGCGAGTAAAAACAATACCCCCATGAAAAGCGAGCTTCCGGTCACTACAGTGCCAACGATCATAGCGACAAAGCCCCATATGGTGACCCGCTCCCGCCAACCGCTAAGCACATTATCCGGCTGCATGCCCGAAAGCACATAAAAGTTCTTCGATAAGTTAGTA
The DNA here is from genome assembly GCA_946885915.1 of uncultured Idiomarina sp. Next base: position 45,606 of record CAMPHF010000012.1, on the reverse strand, counting down.
CGCGACGCGAAATCAGGACCAGTCGCTAATAATAGGAAATCACCAGCTTGCAACTGCACATCGCCGAGTTTACCGGTTAAGCGATGACCATCACGCCGAATCGCCACTACAGCAGCATCAAAACGCGCACGAAACCCTGTTTGTTTTAAGGCTTTGCCAATCAATACCGATTCTTCTTTAACAATGACCTCGGTGAGCTTATGAGTCGCCAAGCCGCTGTCATCGGCAAACAAGCTGAGACCGGGAAACTGATTCAGGACTTTGACTTTGCTCACATCACCAGTAAATAGCAATTTATCGCCAGCTTGTAACACGTCGTAACGCGCAACAGGACGAATCACTTCACTGCCATCCGCGCGAATAATTTCGGTCAAAAACAAATCTTCTAAGTGCCGCAAACCAGCCTCTTCAACGTGTTTACCTACCAATGGCGAGTTGTCACTCAACTTGGCTTCAAGGTAATACTGCGTAGACTCTGATTTCTCATCTACCTGACGCGGTAACCAACGCGCGGTAATGAACAGCACCAAACTCCCCCCAAGTAACACGATTAATCCCACCAAAGTGAAATCAAAAAAGCGAAACCCAGCATGTCCAGTATCCGTAAACATAGAGTTCACGATTAGATTTGTGGAGGTGCCGATCAGGGTAAGGGTGCCGCCCATAATTGCTGAAAAGGAGAGCGGGATAAGTAGCCGAGACGGAGGAACATAGCGGTTATTACGCACCGCGTTCAAGAGCGCAGCAACCACAGCCGTGTTATTCAAAACCGAAGATGCCAGCGCCGATACGCCAATCGTCTTCACCAAACTTGCCGATTCAGACTTGCTAAACAAAAAGCGTGAAACACGACGGAGCAAGGCGGTCTTTTCAAGAGCAAAAGACACTAAAATCAGCATCACCAGCGTCATTAGCCCCGGATTTGCTGCATTTCTAAGTAAGTTTAACTCCGAAACCCAACCACAGGCGACCGTAATCAACATTGCAGCCGCGAAAATTGCTGACGCACGCTGCTGGAAGCGAACCAGCAGCGCGATCATTACCATGATAAGGCCGACTAAGGCAGCCGCCGCTAAAGTCATGGTGAGTGCAACTTAAAGCTTACGAAGGTCTTTAGCACCCCAATGCGGGAAGTGCTTACGAACCAATGCGTTAAACTCTAACTCAAACTCGCTGAACTCAGCCGGAAGAACTTTATTGTCGCTTTCAGTCAGCGCCTCGTCGATCATACCGGCACCAACTGTCACATTGGAGAGTCGGTCAATAATAATAAAGGCACCGGTTTGCTTGTTCTTTTGATAAGCATCAAATACCACCGGCTCAGCAATTTGCAAATCGACTAAACCAATTTCGTTCAGTTCAAGCTTACCGGCATCTTGCTCAGCTAGAGTGTTTACATCAATACGATGATGCACAGTCGTAATTTCACCGCGGGTTAACTTGCAAGCAAACTTAATGTAGTACTCACGATGGGCCTCTAACGCTTGCTCGTGCATCCACACCACTTTGGCGCGCATACGTGATGAAGTGTGCGGAATATTGTCTTTACGCACAATCATGTCGCCACGGCTAATATCAATTTCATCATTTAGGGTCAGGGTAACAGCCATCGGAGCAAAGGCTTCTTGCAAATTGCCATCAAAGGTAACAATTTCTTTAATGGTACTTAGCTTGCCCGATGGTAAGGCTCGAACCGTATCACCTAATTTTATGCTTCCGGAGGATATAGTGCCCTGAAAACCACGGAAATCAGAGTTTGGACGCGAAACCAATTGCACTGGGAAACGAAACTCGTCGGTGTCTTGTGGCAAATCAATCTCAGTGGTTTCGAGGTACTGCATCAAAGGTGAGCCACGGAACCACGACATCTTCTCTGAAGGGTTGACCACATTGTCGCCTTCAAGAGCTGAAATCGGAACAAACCTGATGTCGGGAATATCTAAGCTACCGGCGAGCTTCAGGTAATCTGCTTGGATTTCTTTGTACCGCTCTTGCGAGTAATCAACTAAGTCCATTTTATTTACAGCTACAATCACATGCTTGATGCCTAATAATGAGCAGATAAAGCTATGACGACGTGTTTGCGTTTGGACGCCGCGTTTGGCATCAATCAAGATGATCGCTAAATCACAGGTAGACGCGCCGGTGGCCATGTTTCGCGTGTACTGCTCGTGCCCCGGAGTATCAGCAATAATAAACTTGCGTTTGTCCGTCGAAAAGTATCGGTAGGCAACGTCAATCGTAATGCCCTGTTCTCGTTCTGATTGCAGGCCATCTACCAAGAGCGCCAAATCAACACGTTCACCTTGGGTTCCAGATTTTTTACTGTCTTCAGTAATGGCGGCTAACTGGTCTTCAAAAATCATTTTGCTGTCGTGCAACAAGCGCCCGATCAACGTGCTTTTACCATCATCAACACTACCGCAGGTAATAAAACGCAACAGCTCTTTGTTCTCGTGCTGCTGCAAGTACTCTAAAATATCCTTTTCAATTAACGGGCTAGCGTGGCTCATTAGAAATAGCCCTCCATTTTTTTCTTCTCCATAGAACCGGCGCTGTCGTGATCTATCACTCGCCCTTGACGCTCAGAAGTCTTCGTCAACAGCATTTCCTGAATAATGTCCGGTAATGTCGCGGCTGTTGATTCCACCGCACCCGTCAATGGATAGCAGCCCAAGGTACGGAAGCGAACCATCTTCATTTGTGGTGTCTCGCCAGGCTCAAGCGGCATACGCTCATCATCAACCATAATTAAAGTGCCATCACGCTCAACCACAGGCCGTTCTTTGGCGAAATACAGCTCAGGAATCTGAATGTTTTCCAGGTAGATGTATTGCCAGATATCTAACTCGGTCCAGTTCGATAAAGGGAACACACGAATACTTTCACCTTTATCAACCTTACCATTGAAAATACTCCAAAGCTCCGGTCGTTGATTCTTTGGGTCCCAACGGTGATTTTTGTCGCGGAACGAATACACACGCTCCTTCGCTCGCGATTTCTCTTCATCACGACGCGCGCCCCCAAATGCCGCATCAAACTTATATTTGTTGAGCGCCTGCTTCAAAGCTTGGGTCTTCATGATATCAGTGTGCTTCGCACTACCATGGGTGAAGGGCCCTACGCCCCGCTCTATGCCTTCAGGATTCGAGTGAGTTATTAGCTCAAAGCCATACTCTTTTGCCATACGGTCACGAAATGCGATCATCTCCTTGAATTTCCACGTTGTATCTACGTGCATCAGCGGAAACGGAATTGGGCCTGGGTAGAAAGCTTTGCGCGCTAAATGCAGAAGCACAGAAGAATCTTTACCAACCGAATAAAGCATGACGGGCTTCTCAAACTCCGCGGCAACTTCTCGGAAAATCTGAATCGATTCGTTTTCGAGGGCTTTTAGGTGGGTTAGTCGGTGTTGGTTCATTTCAATCAACTGCCTTGTCTTTTAAATTGCGTTTATTGTAACCCTTGAGGTTACAAAATTAAATGCTGCTGGAGCGGCTCAAATCGGTAACATTAAGGCCGTATTAATCTGAATTAAAGATATCTCGGGTGTAGACTTTACCGGCCACATCCAATAACTCTTCTGCCAAACGGTTTGAAACAATCACACAGCTTAAGCGTTTAAACTCAGCTAAGTCGCGAATAACGCGGGAGTTATAAAACTCAGAATCCGGCAGTACCGGCTCATACACCACCACTTCAATGCCTTTGGCTTTTATACGCTTCATCACGCCTTGCACAGCAGAGGCCCGAAAGTTATCCGAGCCATGCTTCATCACCAACCGATAAATACCGACCACTTTCGGTTTGCGCGCGATGATGGCATTGGCGACAAAATCTTTGCGGGTAGCGTTTGCGTCTACAATGGCGCGAATAAGTGTTTGTGGCACATCTTCATAGTTAGCCAGCAGTTGCTTGGTATCTTTCGGTAAGCAATAGCCACCATAACCAAACGACGGATTATTATAGTGCGCGCCAATCCGCGGATCTAAACACACACCATCAATAATCTGACGCGTATCTAGGCCATGGGTTTCCGCATAGGAATCTAACTCGTTAAAGTAAGCTACTCGCATGGCCAAGTAGGTATTGGCAAATAACTTAATAGCTTCAGCTTCGGTAGAGTCGGTAAATAATACCGGTACTTCTTTAGTTACCGCGCCCTCAAGCAACAGCGAGGCAAATTGCGAAGCCCGCTCCGAGCGCTCGCCCACAATAATACGTGAAGGGTGTAAGTTATCGTATAACGCCCGCCCTTCGCGCAAAAACTCTGGCGAGAAAATAATGTTATCGGTGCCGAATTGCTCACGCGCACCGGCAGTAAACCCAACCGGCACCGTGCTTTTAATTACCATTACCGCGTTAGGGTTCACCGCTAACACATCGCCAATAACGGCCTCTACCGACGAAGTATTAAAGTAGTTGGTTTGCGGATCGTAATCGGTGGGAGTGGCGATGATCACGAAATCGGCGTCGCGGTAGGCTGCGGCTTTATCTAACGTCGCAGTTAACTGCAAATCACGCTCTGCCAAAAACGCCAAAATTTCCTTATCTTCAATAGGTGAGCGGCGCGCGTTTACCATATCTACACGCTTTGCATTAATATCTACCGCCACCACCTTATGATGTTGTGAAATCAACACGGCGTTGGAAAGCCCAACATAGCCTGTCCCTGCTACTGCAATTTTCATACGACTTCACACTATCCTATATTTATATCACGGAACGCAGGTAGCCTGATGCTACCGCATCAGGTGCGATCTACGAGGCAGACACCATTGCTCAATTTGACACCTCACCTGACGTGATAACGTCAGGCTACTGCAACCATTTGGCATATAGCCTGCCTTAAGAACGTCAGGCTACAACGTTACAAGCCGTTGATAGCGGCCAGAGCGACACCCACCTGATACATAATCTGGGTGGCGGTACTCCACACTTCCAGGTTATTCACGTATTGCGTATCTAACGGAACCACAATAGTATCGCCGGGTTCAACAATGGTGCGCTCAAAACTAAACCAACCGGTATCATCAGGCACCACAATAGCGCCGTTGGCTTTTACAATATAAACCCTATCTTCATCGGCTTTTTCTCTCGCGCCACCGGCTCGACGAACATAGTCATCAACACTGAGCGAGCTATCAAACCGGTACGAACTAGCCAGCTGTACCTCACCGATAATACTCACCGTATTTTGTTCAGTGGGCACAAATAAACGGTCGCCATCTTTCAGTTGCACATCGGCGGTGGCGTTTTGCGACGCAATAATCTCATCTAAGTTAATCACCAGCCGGCCAATCGGGTCGAGCTTGGTTAAATCGCTTAGTAATTGGTTCACCTCTGCATATTCAAAGGTGCCACCTTGGTCAGTAATTACGTTCGAAGCAATTTCACGACGTAACTGCTGGGCTAATCCTTCAAGTTGCTTTTGCTCTTGCTCGCGAATACCACGGCGGGTAAATACGGCACCACGCTCAAACGCATAATTGGTTAAGCCGCCTGCGCGTTCAATAAGGGTGCTTAAGGTTTCGCCACGTTTTACCGAATAGGTACCAGGGAAACGCACCTCACCCTCTAAGGTAACCTGTAAAGTGTCCTGCCACGATGGAATGGCAAACACATTTAAGCGGTCACGCCCTTTAATTTTTACCAGCTCTTCACCATTTAAAGCAGCAGCCAAATTAAACGGTTGGTAATCGGTGGCGGCCTCGCCATCTTGTAGTATGGTTCGGGTAATTTCAGCGCGAGCCAAATAGGCCGACTCTCGCAACCCACCAGCGGCAGCAATAGCTGAATTCACATCGGCATTTACCGCTAACGGGTAAACACCCGGGTAACGCACTTCACCATCTACGTAAATCATGGGCAACGCGCCCGAGGCGGTAAACTGGTTACGCAATTGATACAAAATAGGCTGTAGCAGTTGTTGGCGTGAAAACTCAGACCAGCCGCCTTCGGGCTCTTCTTCAGCTTCCGGCTGGGTATCAAAAATAGAGGTTAATTCAGTTTCTAATGCTTGGTTGCGCGAGTTTTGCTCTTCTAGCGATCGGAGCATATCAGCGCGCTCACCCACCAATTTCTGCAAATACTGCTTGCGATATTCACTAATTACGCGCTCGCGCTCGGCCCGTTGGCGCTCACTTTCGGTGCGTAAAAAGTTGCTTAATTGGTTTTCTTCGGCTTTTTTCGACTCATAACGACTAAACAGCACCACTTGGTCGCGCTTTTCTAAAGCTAGGTTGTGTTCTACATCGCCGCTAATGGCTTTCGACACATCGAACTGCAGTACCGAAATACTTCGACGATCGGCAGATCGGCGCACAATTAAGCCATAGCCTAAGTCGGTAATGGGCAGTAGAGCGTTATCAATGTTCGGTAATAATTGGTTTACCATTAAATCTTCGCGCCACTCATATTTACCAGGGCGAGCAACAGCACCCACCAAAGTAACCGCATCGCTTACTTGCGCCGAGACTGCCGGAATGAATAGCTCATCGCCACCACGTGCACGCACGTCGTCGGCTTGCTCAGTTAAATTCACGGTTTCAATAATGCGCTCGCCGCTACGTACACGTTGCAACTGCACCATTTGCGCATAACCCGTCGGTAATAAACCGCCGGCAATTTCAACTAAATCGGCAAGAGTTTCATTACCTTTTAATTCATAAAGTGCAGGGCGCATAATTTCGCCGTACACGGTTACCATAGGCCCGCGCGGTGGAATAAATACCACATCGCCATTACGTAGCTGTGCGTCGTCGCTGGCATCGCCTTTGGTGAGTAAGTCGTACAAATCGAAGGTACTAATGGTTTCCCCAGCGCGCTTCAATTGAATGTTGCGAAGCGAGGCAATATCTGTTACCCCACCCGACACAAACAACGCCTGACTCATAGTGGTTAATGAGCTAACCGTGTAGGCGCCCGGCTTATAAGCTTCGCCGGCTACAAATATTTGAATAGAGCGCAATTCGCCCATGCTCACCACGGCTTCCATACCAATCATGCGCTCGCGCACGGTTTGGCGAATTAAGTCTTTCACTTCATCAAAGCGCAAACCTGCAACCGTAAGCGGGCCGAGTTGTTCTAGCGTTACAATGCCATCGCGATTTACGGTTACATCTAATGTGCGGCTTTCTTTACCGTACAGTTGAATACGCAGGTTATCGCCCGCGCCAATTAAGTAGTTATTTGGTACTGGAGCATTGGTAACAGGCGCAAAAGTTGTTGGTTCGCCTTCGAACAAACCATAACCAAAGGCTTTTAACTCATCATCGTTTTCTGCTAACCGGCGTTCAAGTGAGGCAGGGTCTAACTCGTTTAACGGAGTGTTGTTTTGCTCTGTCTGCTCGCGCTCGCGTTCTCCCATTAATTCAGGATCTTTTAGCTGCTGAGCGTTAGCACCGGCTTGGCCTAAAATGGTATTTAAATCGACACCATACTGTCGGGCGAGCGCCTCTTGTTGAGCTCGTGGCAGCTTTTTAAACTGCTCAATTTGGGCAGGCGTTAATTGTTGCGCCTGAGCAGGAGTGCTCACGCTAAGTGTAAAAACAGACAGCGCGAGAGCAAGGGCTAGTATGATGCGGTTCAAAACCGACTCCTTTCTTAAATTTATACTTATTAAGCGCGATTGTAGCTCGCGAGCGGGTTACAGTTCAATGCACTAAAAAGCTACTTTTCAGTAAAATCGAACACGTGAGGAGCATGAGCAGAAAATAACGGAGGGGTGTTAACGTTCTGTGTCCATACCAAGTCACAAATATCATCGCTTGGAGCGAAATCGGTGGGCGCTTTAAGCAGTACTTCGCGAATATCGGCGATTAAAAATTCGTGGCAGGCGGTGTCTAACTTATTTATTAAAGGTTCTAATTCTTGCCACGTTAAGCTCTTCTCAATAGCGGTTAAAATGCGCTCATGGGCGGTTACTTCTACATTGTCACCAATGAGTAACTCTTCAAACAGCTTTTCGCCAGGCCGCAAACCGGTGAATTTAATTTCAATATCGCCGTTAGGGTTGTCGTCGCTTTTTACATCTAAGCCCATTAAGTTAATCATTTTTACTGCTAAATCGGTAATTCGTACTGGGTCGCCCATATCTAGTACGAATACATCGCCGCCCTTCGTATTTGTCTCTTGTCCGGCTAAAAACGACATGGCTCCTGCTTGAATCACTAGCTGTGCAGCTTCAGGAATCGTCATAAAATAGCGAATAATGTCAGGATGGGTAACCGTAACCGGACCACCTTTGCGAATTTGTTCGCGAAATAACGGAACTACTGAGCCTGATGAGCCTAAGACGTTACCAAAACGAACCATACTAAAATGGGTGGTTTTGCTGGTTTTAGCAAGTGCTTGCAGTACAAGCTCTGCCATACGTTTTGTAGCGCCCATCGTATTAGTTGGTCGCACTGCTTTATCGGTAGAGATAAGTACAAAACTCTCAACACCGGCAGTAATAGCTGCTTTTGCAGTATGCAATGTGCCAAATACATTGTTGCGCACGCCTTCAACCACATTATATTCAACCAACGGCACATGCTTGTATGCGGCCGCGTGATAAACCGTTTGCACGCCAAACGACTTTAATACCGCTTCGATTCTATTTTGCCGTTGCACCGTACCGATAATAGGGTGAATTGTTACTTCTAGGTTTTCACGGCTTTTGAACTGCCGTAACTCCTGATCAATAGCATACAAGCCAAATTCCGATAGTTCATAAAGCACCAACGCTCTTGGCTTATAACGAATAATTTGTCTGCATAGCTCAGAGCCAATTGAACCACCAGCACCAGTTACTAGCACTACTTTGCCACGAATGTTGGCATCCATTAAATGCTCATCAGGCGCAACTGGGTCACGGCCGAGTAAATCTTCAATGCGAACATCTTGCAGTTGATCAATGCTTAAAGAGCCATCAACCATTTCCGCCATTCCCGGAATGGTTTGTACTTGCACAGATAGGGGTTCTAATAGTTCTAATATACGTTTGCGGTTCGAGCGGGAGGTACTGGGAATCGCTAAAAGAACCCGAGTCACAAACTTCGCTTTTACAAGCCTGGAGAGGTCGTTTGAGGAATACACACGCATACCGAGCATGTATGAACCGTGTAACGTCTCGTCATCATCGACGAAAGCGCACGGGAAATATTCCTGTCCACTCTGTAAAGCACGGGCTAATTGTCTGCCCGCAGATCCTGCTCCGTAGATAATGACGTGCTCCTTTTCGCGCTTGGTTGAATATTCATAGGCCGCACGGACAATATTCCTGGAGCTACCAATTAAAATAATACTGGTCATCGCATAAATAATTGCCGAGCTTAACCGGAACTGAACACCCAGACCTTGCGAAGAAAAGTAGATAACCCCCGTAGACGCTAAAACACCAATGATCACGGCTAATTGAGCACGGCTGTTCAGGTATCGAACAACTACACGGTAAAGACCAAACTTAGCAAATAGAACTAAGGACAAAGGCACCGCAATAGCTAGCATCGCAATAACTTTGATGTCTGAAGGAATGTAGATAGTTTCCGCTCGAACACTCTGAGAAAACCAAAACGCAAAGAGTAAACAGACTATATCGACCGCGATCGCGATAGAACGCTTTTCACTTCTATTTAAACCTAATATGCGTTCAAGCATTCAGACTGCCTTAATTTCTATTTTATCTAGTCTTTACTTTTACTTCGTCGCTTTAGACAAGATATTGCCCAGTACAGCACAACTCTTACTTATTTCTTGCTCGGTAAGAGTTGGGTGCACAAGCATCATTAAACTTGTCTCACCAAGCTCTTTGGCATTCGGAAGCCTTTCAGGTGGGCGCCATGGCGTACCATCGAAAGCCTTCTCAAGATAAACTTCAGAGCAACTGCCTTGGAAACAAGGCACACCGGCCGCATTCATTTCATCTACAATACGATCCCGCGACCAGCCATCTGCTAAATATTGGGGATTAACGAAAAAGTAATGCTTATACTCAGCGTGGACGATATGTTCCGGAACTTCAACAGCTCTAACTATTTTATATCTCGAAACAATATCATCGATATACTTGGCATTAGCAATCCGTTTTGCCGTCCAATCTGACATTCGCTTAAGTTGAATACGTCCAATTACAGCTTGCATTTCCATCATTCGCCAATTAGTTCCAAAGCTTTCGTGCAACCAACGAAAGCCCGGCGGATGCTCTCGTTCGTAGACAGCCTCATAACTTTTACCATGATCCTTGTACGACCACATTCTGCGCCATAAACTCTCATCATTAGTCGTGACCATACCACCTTCGCCTCCTGTCGTCATGATTTTATCTTGACAGAACGACCAAGCGCCTATGTGGCCAATTGCCCCAACTGAACGCCCTTTGTAACGAGCTCCATGAGCTTGAGCACAATCCTCGATAACATAAAAGCCATGCTTTTCAGCAAGAGCCATAATCGGGTCCATATCTGCTGGCATTCCAGCCAAATGTACGACAATAACCGCTTTAGTTTTCGGTGTTAGCACGGCTTCTATAGACTCGGCTGTAATCGCCTGGCTATTCAAATCAACATCAGCAAAAACAGGGGTCGCATTAGCTGTAACCACCGACGAAACAGAGGCTAAAAACGTACGTGGTGTAACAATTACCTCATCGCCCTTACCGACTCCTAGAGCCCTCAACGCTACATCTAATGCCAGGGTTCCATTTGCCAATGAAACAGCGTACTTAACATCCACCCATGCCGAAAACTCTTGCTCAAACAATCGACACTCGTGTCCAGTCCAATAATTAACTTTATTCGATAAAAGTACATTCGAGACAGAATCAGCCTCCTCCTTTGAAAAAGAAGGCCACGGAGAAAAAGATGTATTCAACATACTACGCTCACATTATTCAAAAATGGTTCTCCATATGTAGTTCAAGTCCTTTTTAATGGACCAGTCTCGCATGTAGTCGAGATTAATCCTCACTTTATCCGGAAAAATAAATTCGCGATTAAATCTCTCAGGATCGCTTTGTATTGCCAATAACTCTTCCTCATTTCTATATTTTAGCGTTGCTGGTCCTGTAATACCGGGGCGAAGCCTTAAGATCTCGCGAGCCTCACCCTTGAGTTTATCTGCAAATCCGGGAACATCGGGCCTTGGGCCAACAAAACTCATATGTCCAAGCAAAACATTCCATATCTGAGGAAGCTCATCAATTTTTGCCTTCCTGAACCACGATCCTATCTTTGTTATTCTTGGATCGCCCAGTCGTGTGACTGTGGTCACGTTTCCAGCAACAGGACGCATCGTTTTAATCTTTACAACTTTAAAAGTCGTACCATACCGCCCAACACGCTCTTGTATAAAAAAACCATTAGAACGAGTATCAATAGATGCAATTAACCAGGCTACAATTATAACAACCAAAGTTAGGATCAAGCCAATGATAGCTAGAACAAGATCAAAGGTTCTTTTTACTGTTCGCTGAGTCAATGTCAATTGAATAGAAGTCAATCTGAGCCTCCCAATTTTCCATGCTTAGCTTCTAACACGTCTAAGGCTTCACGAATTTTTTTTGCATCTCTATCATCCTCCTCACTTCGTATACTGAGTGAAAATTCGGGGGGTAGATCGAACTTTCGTTCTACCGGGATTCCCTTTTCGTGACACCAATGTTTGATTCGAGAAAGCTCCTTAGCCGGGTTATTGCACAAATCTTCGTAATGAATGACAAGCATATCTTCTTTGCATATTGCTTTGTCTAGTCGTTTGTTAAGCCAATAAACTTGAGAAGCAACTTTGTCAAATTCAGTTACGTCCTTCAAACCTGTACATTCTTTTGGCTTAATAGAAAACCAACTTACGTTATTGGCTCTCAAAGACTTGAGTATAGATAGAGCGTTAGAGACCGGCTCTCTCTTCAACCTTATCAGAACCGCACCGGGAAACTCTTGAGCGACCCTATCAGGCACTAAGGTATGACCTAAATAAGCAGTTACGAAAGGTTTATCTCTATACACAATCAGTTTTAATACCGACCGTAAGTACTTTACACGTTTTTTGAATTTTGAATAATTTAATATCTCGCTAGCATCATCTGATAAACCATTATTAAGCCAATAAGTCCAAAACCTCACCCCTTCAGCTGGACCATTAATCCCCGATACGAATCCTTGTTCAGACTTAAAGTCAGAATAATATGAACTTGAAAACCAATTAGATATCACACCTCCCAATAGAGGTAATTGGTAAAAAAAATGCCAAACGTTAGACAGATAAATAACATTAAGCCCGTGATTTATAGTCTGATATGTTAATGTCGAACCACTTCTAGGCAAAGCAAATAAAAATATAGCAGGAAATTTATCGCTGTCTTTTTTTGAAAGAATAAAAAATGGAAGTTCAAGAATTCTAAATATTTTTAAAGGGAGCTTTTGTACCAAACGAGAAATTCTTACTATCGAAGATGAACGCTTCATGACGACCTCATCCTACTCTCACATTCTCGACGGATTTCCTCTTGTTTAAGGAGAACATTTGCTTTTTTGAAGGCATCAAGAGAAAAGTAATTCGTTAGCACTCTAAAGGGGTATGAAATATTGATTAAAACTCTAAGCCAATATCTATATTTAACATTCAAGCATGAATAGGCTTTTCGGAAACGAAACTTCTGGATTAGAAAGTCGTGTATGTTTGTATCATGGCTTAGACTTCTTGCTCCGTCAGAGATGTACTCAAAACCTCGCTCTCCCAGATAATCCTGTTCCATCCGGTAAAACAGTAAATAGCCGGCAAACTGATTCATAACGTCCGGGTTAATCCACATTGAAACGTAAAAACACGTAGCACCTTCAATATAATTTTCCGAAAATGCTACTAGTTTGTTGCTTTCAATATCGAAGACACCCCAAAACTCTGTATTCTCAGAAACTTCAGATACAGCATTACAAAACTGCTGATAGTCGTACATTTTCTCATAAGTATCGTAACGCTCATAGGCTCGAACGTATACTTGATAACCATCTTTTAGCACATCTACTTTTGAAATTCGTCGAACATCAAAGGCGTCGTTTGCTTTGCGAATCATATAGCGTGTTTTCTTTGGAAGTGACTCAAGAGCATCGTGCTGCTCCTTAATTACATGCCACCAAGGTAACTCCTTGTCGTAATCAAAATGACTCTCCCATCTTATAAAAAGAGCATTTTCATCTTCGAGCAAACGCTCCGCATGATGATTAATAAATTCATCAATTAACTTAGGAGGAGATAGAGGAAGTAACCCTCCTTGATGTAATCTCCAAACAAATCCTTGGTAAACGATTGATGAGTAGCCAATCAAACAACCTTCTCCTTAACTTATATATTACTAGGACTGTTAATACGTCTCACGAACTTCTTCAAGTTTTTCAATTAACTCGTTTGCTAGCAAATCTCGAGAGAACCTATATCGGGCAACCTTGCTAGCATTTTTAGCGCATCGCTTATACGTTTCCTGGTCCTCTATTAAGCTCAATAGTTTAATGGCAGATTCTGAAGGATCTTTTACATTCAAAACCACGCCTAGCTCTTCTGACTCGATAAGCTCCTTATGCCAGCCACCATAGTTAATCGCTATAGGGCGTCCAGCGGCAAGAGAATCAAAGAATTTATTTGCGCTATTTGCCCACATTTCCTTAATGTCAACAAAAAGTGAAGTACAAATATTTGCTGCAGATAATGCAGCGGGCATCTCTTTTTTTGAAATGCGATCCAACATATAAAAATTTTTGTTGTAAACTTGAAGCTTTTGGGCCAACTCTAATATTCTTGCCTTTTCAGCACCCTCGCCAAGAATCAAAAAGCGAACATTTGAATTAAGCTCTAACATAGCTTTGGCAACATGAACTAAAAAATCAACTCCATTCATACGTCCCAAAGTACCGGAATACAAAACCAACGGTCGTTCATTAAGCCACTTATATTTACTTCTAAACATCTGTCCGTAGGATTCTGGAACATTAAATAAATCTAGGTCACAACTATTTGGAATAATAGACACATTTTCTTTTGAGTAGCCGGCTTTAACCACACCAATCGCCATTCCAGGGGATAATGCCACAACGTGGTTAGAATTGTTGTACGCATATCGCTCAAGTTTCTTTCCCAACCATATTGTAATTGGCGATTTCAAAGCGCCGATCGCTATTGGAAGTTCTGGCCACAAATCTCTTACTTCGAATACCATCGGAATATCGAGTTTTTTCTTTACTTTAATTGCAGGAATAGCAACAGTTAAAGGTGTGCTGCTTGCAAAAATAATATCACCACCAACATCTATAGCTCTTTTACCCGCAGAGTGGGCAAACTGAAAAAAAGCCTTAATACGTTTCAAGTAACCCATTCGATTAGAGTACGGAACAGTTAACCAATGAACATTAATACCGTCAATAACTTCTACATTCCAACGACTCTTTTGGTTTGATACCGATCTATAAGAAGTTATCATATGAACTTCATGTCCAGCGGATACCATTCTCTTAGCCATTTCGTAAGAGCGAGTTCCTCCTTTCATATCCGGTGTATTAAAGTATTGATGCAGGTATAAGATCTTCATAATATCCTTGGTTTAAGGTCCAGAAAGTATAAAAAAATCAGAAGCGAATGAAAAATTTTAACTACTTAAAGATAGATAAAATGCACAGAGCTTTTCTTCCTCTATCCCCCAATTATACTTATCGATGACAGCTTGTTGACCATTGCGTCCCATCCTTTCTGCTTCCTCTGGACACTTAACCAAATAATCAATAGCCGCGGCAATTTCTTCGGGATCTAAAGGGTTAACACAAATACCAGACTCACTACCTTCTACAATTTCTCTCCAAAAAGGAAAATCTGACGCTATCACGGGAATACCAGCAGCCATATACTCAAACATTTTCACAGGTAAGGCATCTAAATAATTGATAATCGGATGTAAAGTAACTAATCCTCCAACTGACTCAGATAACACCTTCTTTATATCGCTCCTGTCTAACCAACCAAGATAATCGACTTTAGCCCAACCGCTTAGGCTTGTGACTTGTTCCTCAAAGCTTTTTAAAGAAAATTTGCCACCGACAACTAGTTGAACATCAGACTTAGTTACCTCCATGGATTTGACCATTTCAAATATTCCACGAACCCTACCAAGACCGCCAATGTAAGTTACTTGCCTATTTTTCTTTGACCAATCAATATTTCTTATAACAAACTCATCGAGCAACGGGTAATTATTAATGTCAATGGATCGAACACCCATTGCGATAAATTTATCTCTTATAAATGGGGTGGCGGAAACAACTGCGTCAAGTCTTCTACACGCCCATCGTTCATATATTCCATATGATTTAGATATAATCCATTTAAAATATTTATTTATATACGCCTTTCCTAATATTTGCTTAGGAACGTCCTCATGCGCATCAAATATAACAATTTTACCAGCCCTTTTTAGTTTGACTCCTATAGGTAGAAGTTCAGGATCATGTAAATGATAAATATCTGCATTTACCTCAAAGGCTAATTTTAATATTTTTTTCGGAGCGTTCCTAATACGATTTAACCGGCCATTCATCGAACCCACGTCATAAATATCTACTCCACCAATCCTATCGCTTCCGTTGCCATCAGCTACAATGAGTGAGACTTTATGGCCGAAATTGGCTAAAGAACGACATTCTTTAAGAAATATTCGTGTGTCTCGACGCGAGTGAACCGAGGTTAAATGAGCTACCTTATAAAAAGTCATTGTAAATCTCGTCCAAAATTAATTCCTGATTTTCCCAACAATATTTTTTTCTAGCTTGAAATACTGACTGTAGGATTTCAGCATAGTTTAGTTCTTCAGAATAAAAAACGGCTCGCCGAAAACCTTCGATAGTATTCGATTCAGCAGCAATTCCAACCTTTTCTCTATCAACCAATGACTTCATTTCGTATAAATTTGAAGTTAATATAGGAACACCGGCCATTAAATATTCGAAAACTTTATTTGGTAAACAGAAGCGATAACTCAAGCATGAATCTTCTATAAATGACACACCGAAATCCGCAGAGCTAGTGTACTGTAGAAGAACATCCGGTGACACCGCTGGGGAAAAATAAATAGTATCGCTAATCCTTGCTTTACTTCGAATAAGCGGTTCGAGCGGGCCATAACCCATGCACACCAAAACGTGTCTACCTGAATTAAGGTTTTGAAAGGCCTCTAACAGTATCTCTATACCTCTACCCCTACTGAGAGCTCCTTGGTAAAGAAAAATTACTTGATCCTCTCTTATACCGAGAATTTCTCTGAACAAATTAGACCTTTTTTGTTCTTTGAATTCTGGGCAATTAAGAACTACATAAGGCTTAGAAATATTGTAAATCCGCTCATAGTCTTTAGCAATAGACTCGCTAACGCAAACTACTTTATCGGCATGTTTAATTAGGTTCCGTTCTAAAAACTTTTTAAGCTTCTTTTGTATACCCGCTAAGCCGTACATTTCAGTCTCATACTCATGACAGTCATAAATAACTTTTACGTTATCTCCAAAAAGCTTAATCAAAATCCCTATAGGTAATGCGTTCAAATCATTACAATGCACGATATTAACTTTGCGGAAATTAAAAAACACCCGAAAGGAAAATTCTATATACTTTATAATCTGCAAAGGCTTCCATTTTGGCAAAGGCCGAGAACGGAGCTTTATGCGATTAACTGTCCCCCAACTAAAAGATTCCCTTTCTTTCAATCCATGAGCCCACATGGCAGCCACGGTGACTATAGTCCCTTTTTTTGATAACGATCTCGAAGTTTTTAGAACTCGGCTATCATTCTTGAAATCGTTCAGCACTATATTTAATATCTTTTTCATTTATTTATAACCGATCGGGTTAGTTGCAAATCCAAGTGCGAACCAAAGTACAGCCCACGACACCCCTGTAGCTATATTAGCAAACAAGAACAAAAACATAATTAAGAAAGCACCGTAAATAGCTATCACGCTATTTTGATAAGACTTTACTTTATCGCTATTCTGAATTTTACTTTCCTTGATGAATTGATTGAACACACTAGCGAAATACAAAAAAACTAAAGCAACACCAATTAGCCCTAAGTTAGCCATTACGAATGGAAGGAAGCTATGAAGACGTCGTCCTGAATCACCCGTAGTTAAAAAAGCTACGTTATAATCGCCGAAAATTGGGGAATGTGAGAGTTGGGTTACGCCTGACTCGAGTAAAATATCGATCCTAGACTCAATAGACGTATTGGTACCCGCACCAAAACCAAGCAATCTAAGATTTGAAGGATCAAACCCAGTTAAATATATTATGCCCGCTACAATAGAAGAAAAAATAACTAATCCATAAATAGAAAGAAAAATCACACTTTTCATTAACTCTTTCGACCATGGCAAAGAGAGTTTGTCACTGGCGTACTTGCTCCGGAAGCCACCGCTGACAGCAACCATGCTTATAACCAAAGTAACAAGATAAGTTCCTGCGGTGACAGCTGTGGCACTATTTGAACCGAAAAGCTGTGAGGTTATCAAAGCTGTGAAAGCTATTACTGAATAAATAACGAGCCAAAAAAATTTACTTATCCGCACGTTTTTTTCATAGAAACTATTTAGAACAATTGATATGTATAAGTACGAGGAGATAATAAACGAAATAGAGAGAAAATTACCAGGGCGTTGGTATGCACCATCGACTCCTTCAATTAAAAATAAATTATCCCTCATCCTCTGAGAAAACTCATATGAAATACCGATTAATATAAATAAATATAGGATAAGTATTAATTTTGCAACACTAAATTGACGCTGACAAAAAATTATTTTTTTGTAACTAATTCCATGGAATGCACCAATAAAGAAAAATAGAAGCATACCTCCTGTCGTCGCAATTGTCACTTGCTTTAGATTATTGACATCCCCCGTATCATTTATCACTCTTAAAGCTATCCAGGAAACGAGTAAAAAGAAAATAAGCGTATTCACATGAATAAATAATTCACTTCGATTCCATATTACTACAGCTAGCACAATGGAAATAAAAAAATTAAGGAGCAACAAGTACAATGCAGAACCCGACTCGCCAACATTTAATATATTCACGTTCAAGTAGGCAAGTAGCGTTAAGAATTGAACAAACGCTAAAATTGAAAAGCTTATTTTATATATCCATTGATTAGAAATCACTATTAACTTCTCAATATCGTTTTATATAAAGATTTTAAACCCTCGCTCTTAAGAAATGAATTGTGCCAAAGCAAGCTGAATGTTCCTGATACCTTGCGACAATTGTTTTTCAATTTTTGCATTTTTTCAGTTGCCTCTTCACTCAATCCAAGCCCTAAATATGTTCGCTCAATAATGGTGCATTCCATAACAATTAAAGGTCTAACTCTAATCTTGAGTTTCTCTTGAGTAACGGCATTGAACCCTGGATACTCATGGCAAGTCCCGCAGCGGAAACCAGGTCGATCAGCATATCCTAACGTAGAATCATAAGTCATACCTGCCGAATCCCAAGCACAGAGCGTAACTGGTTGTTCCCATCGCAAGTAATGCATTCGTCCGCCCCAGTTATCCTGTTTAATGCCTTCCTCTTCACAAATGCTTCTTAATCGATCGGCTTCGTTCTTAATTAGCTGCGGAGCGCGAAAAGTATTGTAACTGGGGTGTAGCCCTATTTCATGACCTCTCTCATAAATGTCACGCAATAAACGACGAATAGCTGGATGCTCTAAACTATAGTCTGCATCTTTATTCGCATCGGTATTTCCACAAATAAAATAAAACGCACTTATGATGTTTTGTTCGTCGGATTGATCCATTAACCAATCAAAAGTATTGCAGGGATCTAGAGGATGCAACTTTTTAATAGTTCCAATTTTAATATAAGGAGCCAACAGAGCGCTTTTTAGATCTAATCGCTTCACGATAAAGCTAAACATCATGCGAGCTATTTTTGTCCACGGTTTAAAAGCATATAAACTCGGAACATCAACGTCATGTGACACTTTCATCCTGAAACTATGATTCTTTTGCTTTACGTGTGGCCAAACCTTAGAAATGACTTGACCTAAAATAATCAACCATTCATCAACTATCGGCCTCTCTAGATATCCATGGCTATAAGCATGGGACGCTACTGCAGGAAATCTTTGATGTCTATCCAAATCTTGACGCCCAATTTCCTCTATTCGAGCCAGCATCCAGTACGTCAGGCCTAAAATATCGTAATGAATAACAGCGCCGCTATCCGAAAACTCAACTAGGGGTTCTATTAAAGGTGCCTTTGAGGGGGCCGGGATCAGATCATCTATTGAAGCTTCAAATCCCTCAGAAGAAGCTTTCCAAAAATAACATGGGAAATCAGAATTATTTTCATGAAAGAACTGCTCTAGCGTGTCAAAACGAATCTTTCTTTTTTTACCCAGTATTGAAATAAATAGCATACTATCGTACTGAGTGATCTGAAGCTTAATTCCAAATCGTTCAAACAAAATGGTCTCTAACCATTCGCTAGCTGCTGAAGAAAACGACTTAATCTTTACCATATCTATGACTACTCTCTAAGTACTGAGATTATCCCATCACGTTTTGCCTGTGAAAGATAATCATAAGTTTCTATGAACTCATCTTTTATAATAGAATCGTAATCACATAATGTGTCCTTCGTATTATTTAACGCCGACTTTAAAATTATTTTATTGAAAAATCGCACTCTTTTTCCTGTCATACCCAACCGCAGACGCAAATAAATTGACTTATTTTTTATCTGCCATATAACTTGATTCCATAGAGAATTTTTAATTATAATACTTGGGTTTATTACTTTAGTATCACTCTCCGAAAAAGCCTCTTTTATTTTTAACCAATTTTGCAAATGATATATGAAAAATTCTGGATTATTTTTGAAGTCTTCATATGTCATTATCTTAATATTACTCGATTTCACTATGCTTAATATCTCTGGGATATATCTTTCATAATGATAGAGATAATCATATCTAAAGACTATTGGAGCCTTACAATTTTCAGGAAAGCCTTCACCTCTAGACCGCGCATCTAATAGCTTCCAGCAGTCGAGGAAGTCATCGGATACTTCTCGCATACTACGATCAATGTACTTTAAACGCTGGTTAAACATTGATTTCGTCGCAGATAAGGGGTCACGTATAATTAGAATGAATTTCGCATCAGGACTCATCCTGAGTATATTATGAATGCTTTTTACTGAGTACATATTAAAGACACTTGCATCCAACCGATATTTAGCAACCTTTGCAATATCGTTGTCATAATAACTTAGGTATTCGTCAATATCTTTAATTGGATGATACGAAGGGTTCTTATAGTATGTGTGGGCGTCAAAGAATCTAGGCTCCTTCTTCCAACAATATATGTCTTCATGCTTTGAAAGAATATTAGCAACTGCCGACGTCCCTGCTTTAGGTGCACCGATTAAGAATAAATTGGGAGGGTTTATCATAAATTTTCAATTAGCCCGCTTCTTCATTAAAGTATAAAATCGACACATAATTATCAGAATAAATAGAATAAACGATGGAATAATAATAAGGGCACTTAAATCGTTAAAGTAACTTATAACAAAAGGGGTTATTGCCAATAAAGGAACACATATTGCACTAAACATCGATTTGACTATTACAGCTGCACCGTTCGATCCTGCTAGAGATAGAATCCAATATAGAAAGCCAAACCAACAAACCATGCTGCTCAGTGAGAATAAACAAACCGCAAGCATAACGTCCTCAAACAAAATGCCAATACCTATACTTATTGTTCTAACGAGAAGTAACATTCCATGAAAAAATACTCCTTTGGCCTGTTTCCCTAGCACAGAGTGTAAAACAGTCAAAGGTGACGTAGAAAACTGAATATAAAGAAAAGGAGCCATGTATTGAGTAAAAACACCAGCTTGACGCCAGTTTTCACCGAATGCAAAAGCGAATATATCCGGGCCTAGAAAAAGTAAAAGCAGTACCGCCGGCGCAATTATCTCCGAAAGATTCTGATGCACACTTTCGACAAGAACTGTAAGTCGGTTTTCTCGCTTTGCAGCTGCAGCATCAGACAAAAAGACTTTACCAACTGCCCCCCCAACGATAGACATTGGTAAGAGTATAAAACGGCTTGCTAGTGCATAGATTCCCGCAACACTAGCACCAAAAAAAGCTGCAAACATTAACGCAGGAAGCTGTCCACCAATAGTATTAAACAATCCAGACCAAGTTGAGAACAAAGGGAATTGTTTATATTTAACCGCTGTATTCCAGATCTCGAATCGATTTGAAAACTCTAAATTTCCATTGAGAATCGTTCGGCGGAATAACTTTACAGTTCCCATACCTTGACCACATGCTTGACCAATTAACAAAGCCACACCACCCAAACCATATCCAAAACCTTGGAAAAGTAGTGTAGACAAAGACTGGCTAAGTCTAGTCTTAGTTATGTCAACAAAAAGTCTATTTCTAACAGCTGAGTAATTAAAAACTTTATATATACCCGAAAGAAAAATGCCTACTGGCAGTAACCAGAAGTACTGACCAAGCATTGGGGTATTCAATAATTCTGCAATTTCGCTTCCAGCAATAAAGACCATCACCCCAGAAATAATGGTCATTAAACAAACAATAACCAAACTCAGGATAACTAAATTTCCAGCCTCGTTGGACGACTCAGGTATCGGAATAGCAAGTTCATACCGCAAACTTGAAACAACGCTAAAAAGTGCTAATAGCGCCGTATAAACCGCGAGCAACCCAAAATCTTCTGGTGTGTATAGGCGAGTTAGAAGAGGAGCTGCTGCTACCATCAAAAGTTGAGCGGTAACATTTCCTCCAACCAAAACACCAACACCTCGAGCAAAAGTATTTTTTGGGACTAAATTGCCAATTTTTTTTCTCACCCTATCAACAACTCCAAAACTCTTGCCTGTTGGGTTCGGGTAATATAGGGGTGCAAAGGTAAACTAATAACTCTTTCGGCTATTCTATTTCCAATAGGCAGATCGACATCATTATCCAAAACAGCAGGTTGTTTGTTTAATGGAATGGGGTAGTGAATAGCTGTTGGGATACCATTAGTTTCAAGTTTAGATTGAACTGTCATTCGATCTTCTATTTGTATCGTGTACTGTGCCCACGAACTTTGATTGTTATCATGAATGTATGGAACCGTATATACGGAACATTTCTCTAATTCGTTAGAATAGTAACGCGCAACGTCGCAACGACGCATAACCTCGTCATCGAGTATTTCTAATTTTGGTAACAAAATCGCAGCCTGAAGAGTATCCAACCTACTATTTACCCCTACTCGGACATGGTAATAGCGTCTCTCCTGCCCGTGCCTAGCAATCTGCCGCATAACTAAAGCTAATTCGTCATCGTTAGTAAAAATAGCACCACCGTCACCGTAACAGCCTAACGGCTTGCTCGGAAAGAAACTAGTGCAAGCAATAGTGCTTAGGTTGCAAGACTTCTTGCCTTTATAGCTTGCACCAAAACTTTGTGCTGCATCCTCAATCACGGGAATATTATATTTTGAAGCGACAGCATTTATGGCATCAAAGTCAGCACATTGCCCATACAACGACACTGGAATAATTGCTTTTGTTCGCGCTGTTATTGCTGCCTCTAACTTAGTGGGATCAAGGTTGTATGTCTTTTCATCAACATCGACATACACTGGCTTTGCTCCTAGCAAAGCCACCGTCTCAGCTGTCGCTATATATGTAAAACCAGGAGTAATAACTTCGTCTCCGGGGCCTATACCTAAAGCCATTTGCGCAATCTGAAGTGCATCCGTTCCATTGGCAACGGTAATGCAGTATTTTGCTCCCACATAAGCTGCAAGTTTTTCCTCTAATTCGTCTACTTCAGGACCAAGAATGTATTGCCCATGTGCAAGAACTCTAGCAATCCCTGCATCGATCTTATCTTTTAAGCGCGCTTGTTGTGCGGCCAAGTCAATAAACTGCATCATAAATAATTTAGCTCACCGAAATTTTTGTTACTGCCTGACCACTCAATATATAACGGTCACCTGTATGAGAGCATGCGACTTCAGCATTTCCTGATAGCGGAAGATCAAGTTGCTCTCCATATTCGCTCATCCAACCAATTTGCTTGCCTGGCACACCTACCATCAGCGCGTACGCTGGTACATTTTTATTAATAACCGCCCCGGCCCCAACAAAAGCATACTCACCTATCGTGATTCCACAGACGATAGTGCAGTTTGCACCCAAGGTGGCACCTTTCTTAACAAAAGTGTCACGGTACTCATTCTTTCGCTCGATTAGAGAGCGAGGGTTATAAACATTCGTAAACACCATACTGGGCCCACAGAAAACGCCCTCTTCTAAATAAACATTGTCATAAACCGAGACGTTATTTTGCACCTTACAGTAATCGCCAATCTCTACTCGATTGCCCACAAACACATTCTGACCAATAGACACTCCCTTGCCTACTTTTGCACCACCACAGATGTGGACAAAATGCCAAACTCGCGAACCCTCTCCAATTTGCGCGCCTTCATCAACAATGGCAGAATCATGTTTGTAGTAACTCATGTTACGAAACCTTTTTTAACAGTGGGTGGACATTATCGAGGTTCTTAACCAGTTCAGCCTTTCTAATCACCTCAACGGTTTCAATTGCCACTCGATTTTCCTCAACACCGTAACCTTCACCGTTTAGTATACGTTGATAGCTCTGCGTATGAAGGTCTGTAAAGCCCCCGGAGAACTCTAACTCTTCATTTTCAATGGTAATGCTACGATAAGTTAACTTTTCACCTTGAACAGCGTTTTCAGGAAGGTTATTAGAATCGATTGACAGAAACCATTTAACTCGGGCGCGCTCGTACTCCAGATACCCCGAGGATGTTTTTTCATCACGATAATGTACTTCGTTGTGCGTTACTTTACCGAAAATGAAGTGCAACATATCATAAAAATGGACACCGATATTGGTTGCAACGCCACCTGATTTTTCATCGAGGCCCTTCCACGATTTTAAATACCACTTCCCACGGGAGGTCAAGTAAGTAAGGTCAACGTCAAAAACTTTACCTTTGGGTGCAGATTGCACTTTGTCCCGCAAAGCGATAATCGAAGGATGTAAACGTAACTGTAGAATAGAGTTGACCTTGGCGTTGTACTTTTTCTCATACGCGGACAGAGTATTCAGATCATTTGAGTTCAAAACTAGTGGTTTTTCACAAATAACATCGATACCATTTTTTAAAGCATACTTAATATGAGGAGCGTGCAGGTAATTTGGAGAGCAGATAGATACATAATCAAGCTTATTCCCAACTAAAGCCTGATCTTCGACAAAAGCTTCAAACTCTTCAAATTCAGTAAAAAACTCAGCATCAGGAAAGTGGCTATCCATGATTCCCACCGAGTCATTTACATCCATCGCGACGACAAGATTATTTCCTGTCTCTTTAATCGCCTTCAAGTGACGAGGCGCTATATAGCCACCAGCACCGATCAGAGCAAAGTTCTTCATGTATACCCCTATGAAAAATTACAATCGCAGGTCGGAGTGAGCTTTTGGTAAAACATGTTTAACATCATAAAGGACATGATTTTCTTTACCAAAAGCACGTATTTTTTCCACGCCCCACTTTTTAAAATCTGAATGATCAACAGCAATTACTATGGCGTCGTAAATACCGGTAACCAATTCTTTCTGAAGCTCTAGATCATACTCATGTTTAACTTCTTCAGCGTTAGCCCACGGATCAAACACATCAACACGCATATTGAAACTCTTCAGCTCTTCAACCATATCAATGATTTTTGTATTTCGAACGTCAGGGCAATCGCCTTTAAATGTGAAGCCAAGTACCAAAACACGAGCCTCATCGATGTGAATTTTCTTCTTACTAACCGCTTTAACGAGTTGTGTCGCAGTATATTGTCCCATCCCATCATTAATACGACGCCCAGCAAGGATAACTTCGGGGTGATAACCTACTTCTTTAGCCTTGTAGGTTAGATAATAAGGATCAACGCTAATGCAATGACCGCCCACCAGGCCCGGCTTAAAGGCCAAGAAATTCCACTTGGTTCCCGCCGCGTCTAAAACCTCTTGAGTATCGATACCAAGAATATTAAATATTTTTGCGAATTCATTAATAATGGCAATATTCAAATCTCGTTGCGTGTTTTCTATCACCTTTGCGGCTTCGGCAACTTTTATCGAGCTTGCTAAATGTGTACCTGCGGTAATAATCGAGCTATAGAGTTTATCGACAAACTGCGCTACTTCGTGCGTTGAGCCCGATGTGATTTTCTTAATTTTAGTTAGTGTGTTTACTTTGTCACCCGGATTGATTCGCTCAGGACTATAACCAGCAAAAAAATCGATATTAAACTTTAACCCTGAGCCTTTCTCTATAATTGGAATACAGACTTCTTCTGTTGCACCCGGATAGACTGTTGATTCAAATATCACCACGTCATTGGGTTTTATAATTGTAGCCAACATTGCTGACGCTTTGCGCAAAGGAGTTAAATCTGGAGCGTTGTTTTCATCAATTGGAGTCGGTACCGTTACGATGTAAACATTACAGTCTTTCAATACATCCAACTCACAAGAAAATGATAGAAATTTTGCAGACGAAAGCTCTGAAGATGCAACTTCTAAAGTAAAGTCGTGACCATCCTTGAGATCTTTGACTCGCTTAGAGTTAATATCGAATCCTACAACTGATTGTTTCTTACCAAACTCGACCGCCAGCGGCAACCCAACATAACCCAAACCGATTATCGCAAGCTTGGCTTCATTCGCTTGAAACATAAATTAATTTCCTAGTAAAAATGGCTTGATCAAGACGTTCAAGGCCTAATATCTAACTTATAATCGCGAAGTAGTGCAAGAATGAATTCCACATTATTAGTTTGTAGTCCATCGACTTCTTACGACCACAACAAAGGTACTCAGTACACCACCGAGTAGTACGGAAAAAATACAAATTAGAGCTCTAGAAGGCTTTGATTTTTCCTCCGGTACAATAGCCGGATCAATTGTTTTAAAAACATATTCGTCTCTGACTTCAGTAAACATATACGTCTTAGTTTGTTCTTCAATGAGCTCGAACAACACTTGTTTAACGTCGGCTAACTCAGTCTCCTTCAACTGTGCTTCCAAATAAGCGATGCTTTTTGCCGATTCTTCTTTTTCGCGCGCTCTCATATTTTCGTTTAAATCATAAATAATCCACTCGACCCATCGCTTTGCGATCACTGGCGAAACATGTTCCACCGATACGGTTACGAGTCCCGTCTCTTCATCTCTACTTGATAATAAGATTTCATTTAAGAACTTGACCGCTTCCTGTAGAGATGGCACAGTTTCTCTCGGTAGTTCTACTTCGCGAACCCATCGATTAGAATTCGGGTCAAAGATTTCCTCATTATAAACTAGAGTGTTTGTATCAATTCTCCAATCTTCCACAGCCATCAACTCCGGCATAATTTCACGGCGCTCAATAAAATCCATTTTAAATTTTTTGGAATTCAGAACCGCGAGCGCTAACTGAGTTTTATCACCTCGAGCGCCCCCTAAGTTCACACCAGCTAAAGAAGCCAAACCACCCAACTGACCGGACAATCGCATCCCACCATCATCTCCGGCCGGCGCAAGCGTAACTTCCGATTTATAAATATTCGGCAAACTCAACGCATAAAACACTGACCCTACGGCAAAAACAAAAGTCACCGCGATAATAATCCACTTGCCTTGCCAAATTACTCGGAAAAGTTCACGCAGATCGATTTCGTCGTCTTTCGCAAAGTTATAGCCATTAGGTTCTTGATTCGAATTCATAGTGGTTCGCTTGTTAATGGAGTCTTATTTCTAAACACGCTACCGCCGATAGGTCGCGGTAACCTATAGCCCGATAATGTTATACATATCTTTTTACACAAGCACCTGACTATAATTTAGGTCGGCGCGCACTTGTTTGTGCAGCATATCAAGCATCACCAGACAGCGCTCGTTGCCTTTAAGTTCGACAATAGTGGCGAGTGAGCCTGAGAAATGCCTTTGAGTGATTTCTGCGGTGTCTCCGACACTTGGCGCAGAGTGCTGAATGCTGCTATGTTTCCTTGTTAATTTTTCGCAACTATTGTACAGACTTTGCATCACATCGTCAGTCATCTGTGCGACGTTTTGACCAAATTTTACGAGGTTTATAACACCAAAAGCATTTTTGATTTTATGAATAATCTGGATTTGGTTTGGATATTGAACAAACAGATATCCGGGGAATAGTGGCTCGTTCACGGGCACGCGTTTACAACGCTGGATACGATCTAGGCTTAACGTTGTTAGATACACCCGCGCACCCAAATTCTCTAGATTCTGCTTGGCCCGCAACTCTTGCCGAGGCTTAGTTCTTACCACATACCATTTATTTTCTTGCTGATCGTTACTCACCATAAAACTGTCGGGCGGCTTCAGTCGCACCAAACATCGTAAATTGTCTGTGCAGCATTTGCCCGCCGTCGCGGGTTAGTGGCATCCAGGCTAAACCTGCTCGTGAACGCGAGTGCGAAAGCTGCAGTAAATCTAGCGGAATACTAATGTAAAAGCCTTTGGTAAAGCTGCCTTCGCCATACTCTGCGCTACTTACATCGGTTTTGGCTGCAAACGCACCCACTACAATACCGCTATTAAATTTATGCTCAAAGTTAACCTGTACGCCAATGTCTTCGGCTAAAAATCTACCTGCAGCGACTTTCACCAAGCTGTTAGGTAAAAATTCTGGCATCCAATAACCCGTTACATGTCCGGTTACGGTTTCGTAATCTATAAAGCCGGTATGGTTTTCAAAACTGCGCTGTTTTACCGCATTTACATCTACGCCTAACGCCCATTTGTTGCCATGCTGATGATAAAGCACCTCGGCGCCTACCCCGCCAAACATACGCTCTAAATATCCGCCATATACTTGGGCATACCAACTTTCGTTAAACTGCCATTGCTTATTAATTTGCAGGTTTTGAATCCATATATCGGATTGCTCTACATATTGCCGAATCCGGGTTCGTACTCGCGGTAAGGTGGCCGCTTGGTTATCTAATAGGAAATTAAATTCGTCGTAATTAGAAATCAACCGACCCGATAAGGTTCCATGCAAAAAGGTATTTTCAGCTAAGCTCCACCACATGCTGGCCTGTGCGGTTAACTGATACATGTAGAAGTTTTCGGGCCCACCAAAACTTTGCTCTAAGTATGGGCGCAGGCTGAAGTCTGGCATACCAATTTCGTGCTCGTAATTATATAGCGTTGGCAGCTTCGCCAGTTCAGGCTCCGGTGCAGGAGCCGATTCAACAAACTTAGCGGCTACCGGCTGCTCGTAAAATCCAACGCCGCCTAGCCGTTGAATAACGGCCTTTTGATCCACCGTTACTTGGTGATTACGCATCTGCCCGTAGCTTTCAATAAACTGAATATTATGAAGCGCTGCGCCGTATTTATGGGCAAGGTATTCGCTGGTTTTGCTGTAGGTAACATCGTGATCACGATACACACTACCTATGCCCTCTAGCACTAGGGTGCTGGTGGCTTGGTTGTATTTAATGGTTTGCGCGTTAAACCCTGAAACGGCAAAAATGTCGTTGCGCAGCTGCTCGGCTTCTGGCGAGTTTTGGCTAGGTTGGTTCACTAGCTCGTTTAAGGACGACTGCCCCGGCGCTTGCGCAAGCTCGGTTTGAATGCGCTCTGGCATTTCCCGCGGCTTTTTCACTTGGCCTATGTCATTAAAATTGGTTTTTATGCTTACGCCAAACATTAAGGTGTTGCCGCGCTCGTAGCTGGTTTTTAAACTTACGGCGTTATTTAAGCGGTATTCGGCGCCGAAGTTCCAGTTTGAGTCTTGCTCAATTGACGGGTCTGGGCGCCCTTCAAACGCTGGTTCATCGGCGTAGTTGTTGGGGTCGTATTCTAGCTTTAATGTAAGAGGCTCGAGTGGCGTTTGATACTCTATACCACCAAATAATGCCGCTGGTCCGCGGAACCATTTGTCTACTTCAAAACTGCCGCCACGGCCAGAGAATCCATCGTTACGATCGCAAAATCTATCGCTTACTTCGCAAAACGGATTACTAATGTTGTCTTCGGTGCCTAAGTAGCCCCACCCCATGCCTAGCGTAAAGTCTAAAATGCCGTACTCATGCAGGTTCCAACGTTTGCTGGCGGCAATAAATTCGCTCGCAAATTTACCGGTGCCGGCTAGGTCACGAAGCCCTACGGAAATATCGGGGGTATAGGTGGTTTCTTGCCACAGCCGCGCTTTTATATCTACGCCTCTGTCTTTAAGGGTTTGGTCGCCACTAAAACCTGGGTCAGAGCTGTATCGCCGCGTGCGAATATCGTTATAACGTATGGTGGTTTCTAGCCACGGGAATATCTGCATGCTAAGTGCTAAGCGACGATATTGATCGTTATCGTAATAGGTAATATTGAATTCGCCGTCGGGCGCCATACGCGCTGTTGGTGTTTGCAATAGGCCCACGCCACCGGCATCCATTTGGGTGGTGGTGAAATTAGCGTATTGCTTGGGTTGTTGCTGCGTTTGTTGCTGGGGCCCTTGTTGCTGGGGCGCTTGTTGTGCTTGCGCGGCTTGAGCTGCGGGTGCAAGCGCAGTGGCTAAGGCTAGCGCGATGGCGGTTTTTACTGCATTCATTATTGTGCGCCTCCGTGCTGCTGTTCGCTTGCTTTTTCCGTATAAGCATATGGTGCCGTGTAAACATAAGACAGTAACTCGCGCAGTTGCTGATTTAGCTGTTGTGCCTGCGGATGGTTGTCCGTAACCGGCAGCCATATTACCGCACCGAGCGGTAGTTTGTAATCGGTAACATTGAAGTTTTGCGCTGCTACTTCTTGCACCACGCCTTGAGTGTCGGCCACGTAAATTGTGCTGCCAGTATAGTTAGGTGCGTGCTGCTGGATGAATTCGGCGGCGCTTAAGTTCGGCGTGTAGGGGATGGTTTTGATGGCGCTGTGGGCGCTGTTGGTGCTTTTGTTGGTGCTGCCGGCGCTGCCGGCGCTGTTTATTAGGGTAAATGGTGGTGTTTGAGTAGGCGCAATAACGCTATACCCTTGATTCGCCGTTAGCGCTGCATTGGCCGTGGGATTATATTGCGCTTGATAGTAGTTAAACGCGCGTGACGCAGTGTGCGTAGGCGTGCCTGGCTGCACTTCGGCGCTGGCGGTGAGTGCTAGTTGGCTGGCCGGCTCTGCGCCAATCACTGGCCATTGTTCAATGTGGCTGGCAAGGGTTTGGCTAATTTGTGCTGCCGTTTTTGCTGCCTGTTGCTGCAGTGCGGTTACGGCTTGTTGCTTGCCGGTGCTGATAATACGGCTGTAGGCCCACAATATTTCATGTGGATTGTACTGGTTGGCGAGTAATAGCTCGCGCACCGGCTGCTGCACCCGTGACAGCGCCGGAATGCTGGTTTGCTGTTGGGCATTGGCTTGTTGGGCTGGTTGGGCTGTTTGCTGTTGGACATTGGCGCCGAACTGCACGGCCAGTTGAATGGTTTGCGGGCCTGGGCCTGTAGTATTCGGCGCTTGATAACCACCACCGTATCGTTTTACTTGGGTTAATTGTAGCGCACCGTACTCAAGCGACACTATTTGTCGCGTTTGCAGCACTTGTAGCGGCGCGGTTTCGTTGCTTGCGCCAAGGTAATAGTCGTTGGTGTAGGTTTGGCCGTTCAGCTTCATGGTTTCGGTAAGCTTTTGGGCACGTACTTGGTTGCCGTTCGGCAAGGTAAGGGTTTGTTCACCTTGTACGGCAAACGTTGATTGCGCTTGGAATTGCTGCACATCGTGCGGCAGTGCGCCACCAAAGGTAATAGTTGTATGCCACTGGGTGGCGCAGCTGGTGTTTTGTGCGTTGGTTTGTGCGTTGGTGTTCGCGTTGGTGTCCGCTTGGCGGATGTAGCATTGCAGCGGATCGTTCGCCAAATTCTGATAATGATGAATGCCACCCGCTACCCCAGCCGTATGAATAACACGACCATGTAGCGTGGTAATAATTTCGTTGGTAGCCGACACCCAGCTCAAGGTTTCTTGTTCATTTATTGTGGGCGTGGTGAACGAGAGCGCGAGTAAGTTTTGCGGTTGATCGTCGAATCTCGCGTATTGCGCCGCGTAGGGGTACGCTTTAATTTGCTCGGGTGTAAGGGTGTAATCTTGTGGGCCTTTAATCGCCGTTTGTACCAGTTCAATCGCGTTTTCGACCCGCGAACTACAGCCGCTTAGCAAGCTCACGGTAGCTGCGCATAAAAGACCTTTTAGCAGGTAATTTTTATGGTTGTATTGCGCCTGCATGGTTGGTCTTCCCTTTCTAACGCTATTCGCTTTACCTAACGGTGCATGGCTTTGTGCGTGCTCATGCGATGAAGCTATTTTTAGCCACTTACTTTCGGTGATTATGTTACCTAAATTTCACACAAAAAAATACCGCGGTGTACGGCCGCGGTATTTATTTTTCAGCTCTTTACTTTAACTAACTTAGTTAGTGCCAGTAGTAGTGCTGGTTCCAGTACCGGTACCGGTACCTGGAGGGGGTGGTGGAATGACGATTTCGTTATCAACTTCGTCGCCAGAACCAGCAACACCTACTGCGATAGCAGCAAATACGCCAGCACCAATACCAGCAGCAGTTAAACCAGCGCCAGCGCCAGCGCCGCCACCAGTACCTGCTTCACCGTCTTGAGCCATAGCTACTGGCGCTACTGCCAATGCTGCGGCTGCAAATAATGCAGATAATTTTTTCATGTTAAAACACCTCTATGTGTATATCGATTGGCCAATCGTACTAGGTTGCTTTCACAACTCGGGCATCATGCCCTTATACGATTACCTTGTAGACTATCAGCCATTCCCCACCCTGTAAACATAATTCATCAACCTGACCTGTTTATTCAACAGGTTGCTGACCTGCTTGGTGACCTGCTTGGTGACCTGCTTGTTCAGCAGGTTACTAACCTGTTGGCTAACCTGCTTAGTCAACAGGTTAGCAAGCTGGTTAATCAACAGGTTCGTAAGCTGGTTAGGGTTGATGTCTTCCGGTGGGTTTTGGTTAGTTTTGCTGAGTTTTGTCAGCTTCTTTGTAAAAATGCACGTCCATTTGCGGAAATGGTATGCCGATATTGTTCTTATCGAGTGCAATCTTTATCTCACGCAATAGGTCCCAACGGCATGGCCAGTAGTCCCCCACCTTCACCCAAGGGCGCACAATAAAGTCAACGCTAGAAGCACCTAAATTGTTCACCTGAATATTTAATGCAGGATCTGCTAGAATTCGCGGATCAGCAGCGCACACCGCCTCTAAAACCTCTTTAGTTTTGTGCAAATCGGCGCTGTAGCTTACGCCAATCACTAAATCTATGCGGCGCAACTCTTCCCGGCTGTAATTCACAATTTCGCTGCCAGTAATTTGCGCGTTCGGAATGTAAATTACTTTGTTATCAGGCGTTTTCAGCGTGGTTTGAAAAATGCTAATCGCATCTACGGTACCGCCAACGCCGGCTACCTCTACATATTCGCCAGCTTTCATGGGGCGGAACATAATGAGCAACACGCCGCTGGCAATGTTGCTAAGCGACCCTTGCAACGCCAAACCAATAGCTAAACCGGCGGCACCTAAAATGGCGATAAAGCTGGTGGTTTGCACGCCCACATGGCTTAACGCCATTAAAATGGCAGCTATGAAGATAATGGCTTTAATAATGGCGCTTAAAAAGCTCACCACGGCATTATCCATTTGGCGTTTTTGCATGCCTTTGCTGAGCAAGCGCGACGCCGAGTTCGCGACCATTTTACCAATAAAAAGAATAAGCAGC
Organism: uncultured Idiomarina sp.; assembly: GCA_946885915.1. Next base: position 12,714 of record CAMPHF010000012.1, on the reverse strand, counting down.
GCCACGCCAACTTTAATGGCGTACTCAATAATGACTGCCTGGTTTTCGGTTATCCAATTCAGGAATGCTTCCATGTAGAGCTCCTAGGTTATAAATTCTGCGACTGTATTGTTTGGGTTGCCAAGCGATGCCTAACTTATGTACCAACTACAGCGTTAGCTGAAAATTGTAACTGCCCTGCGCATCCGGCTTACCTAAGTATACGAGCAATTCGCGAATTTGCGCGGGCGTTTGTGCGTTCGGCGTAAGGCTACCGTTCAGGCTAATATTGCGCTGACCGATTTCGGCCTGCAAAGCTAACCCCACCGTATTGTTCGGATTCAGTGTAACACTTAGGTTGCCGTTTTGGCAGGCCACATCAGCATTAAAGCTTTGTAAATCAATCCATTGCTGATTAATTCTTATCGCAGTGCCACGGGTGGTAAGCGCTACGTTGGTGTTGCTGGGCTCAGCTGCGGCGGCTTGGGCTTGAGCTTGGGCTTGAGCCGGCAAACACTGCTCCAGCGGCAAATCACGAACCTCCGCGCTCCAATTACCGTCTACGTTAAACGGGCTTGGTACTTTGTACTGGCTAATGGTTTGCGCAATATTGCCACCAAAGTTCGCGCTTTCTATATACATGGCCTGGCTCAGTAAATTCAGCGTCACTAACGCCTCGCCGCTTATCATATTTTGCGCGGCCGGGGCTTGCAGGCTTAACGTCGGACTAAGCGTAAGCAAACTGCTCGGCTGCAGCTCCCAACTTAGCGAGTAAAGCTGCAGTGGCACACTGTTGCTCGGTAACGGGCTTTCAATGTAGTCAATGCGGCCATTCCAAACACTGCCATGCCAACCTTGCAGTTTTATTTGCGGCGGTAAGTTAGCGCTTACTATACTGCCAATGGCGCTAGCCGGCGCGTAGGTAATCAGCCCCACCAAGTAAATAACCAGTAATAATGGTATCCAAATTCGTTTTTTGGTGAACATGTTAGAGGCCATAGTCGCTATCACTCCGCCACCACAATACGCCGCACACGCACTTGCCCTGGCGCACCTTGCTCGGCAATATCAACACTTTTCACGCTTATACCGGTGTTTTGCAACGCCTGCATAAATTCCAGCACTTGATTAAATGGCGCCTCGTCAATCACCACAATTAAGTCGTTGTTTTGCGGTTGAATACGCGCAATCGAGAGGTTGTAGTTACGCGCCACATTAGTCACATTTTGCTGCAAGCTGCCAGCAATTGCGGTGGTGCTGCTCGGATCGCCGCCCGCCGCCTGATAGCGCGCAATATTCTGCTGCACCCAGCCCAGTAACTGCTGCGAGTTATATAGCTTGGTTTCGGCGGCTGCACGGGCATTTTGCAGCGGCATAATAATGGCGTAATAAATAAGCGCCAGTAGTAAGGTCACACCCAATAGCTTCAGCGTTAGCTGCTCGCGAGCGTTGCGGCTGTTCCAGTAAGGTTTTAGCTGCTGTGCAATCAGCGGATGATTTGCAATATTCGTGCTTAGTGTACGTAAATATTGGCTCATAACTTACCCTCGTGCGCTGCGGCTTTGGTTTTGCTGGCGGTTGGCGGTGCTCGCGGCCGTGGTCTCACCAGCACTAATGGTGAAGCTACCCGACACTTGTTCGCCACGCCGATTCGCCTGCCCGGTACTCACATTTAAGCCCTGCTGCTGAGCACGTGCCTGGAATTCTTCAAGCTGCTCGAAGGTATCGGCTTTGGCTTGAATGCGGAGCTCGCCATTTTCATACCTTAATAGTTCGAGTTTTACTTGAGGCTGATTCTGAAACGCCGGCTGTAGTTGCGCCATTAAGGTAAGCAGCGATTCCTGCGCTGGGCCTGCCTGAATATTGCGCAAATGCTGATTTAACTGCGCCCGCACATTCACAATGCGCGTTTCATTGGGAAACGCCTCGCGATATGTACGCTCTATGCTACTTTGCACGTCCGCCGCTTGCTGATTTAACTGTACGATAGTGCCGATTTGTAACCCCAGACCAATAATGGCTGCGATGCTTGCAGCAATCGCCACCGGACGCCATTTATATGTTTTTACTGATTTTTTCTTCTTGGTTTGGTAACGCCCTTGGAGCAAATTCAATTTTTCTGGCGTGGTTGTGGCTTCAATATTGGCTGGCGTATGCGCGAGCAGCGTCAGCGGTAACTCAATTTCTTGACTAAGGTTAATGAGCGCGGCTGGCAACTGAGATGCAATGTCTTGGGCGAGTTCGCGATCGATCGCGAAGCCGGTGTGCATACCGGTACGGAATTTTACCGTGTCGTGCGGGGTAAGCTGCGCGCAATACCAGGTTTGCTGAGGGGTTTCAGTGTTCGCTACAACGGCCTGGCTGGCCTCTTTAGTGGCTACGTCAGCCACAGTCGGCGTTACGCTTGGCTGTACTTGTTGATGTAGCGGCACCGCGTATAAGTCGGCATACATAGCCGCCGCCGTGAGCCCTGCTTGATTCAGCCACAGCAGCCACTGTTGCATTAATTCATGGCTAACCACATGCACATCGAGCGGCTGTGATTTTTTTGGGTTCCGGGGCCACGCAAAGTGCAGCTCATCAATGTCTTCGGCCAGCTCATCCTCAAGCGCGTAAGGCACTACTTTACCGAGCTGTTTAAAGCTCGTTGCAGGCAAGGCAACCGCTTTGGTATGCAACGCTTGGGTTGGCACATAGGCAATGAGCTCGCGATCTTGCGCGTGAGCAAGCAGGGTTTGTAGCGTATCGGGCTGCGCATTTGCCAACTCACCACTGGCAATGAGCGCATCTTGTGCATGATTCCACACTAGCCAAAGCACCGGCTCGTGCTGGCTTTCTGGAAGTCGTAAATACAAGATTTCAGCGTTGTTCATGGGTATCTCTATTGTTGTTTTGCGCGTTAATCTTGGCCGCGACCCAGGCCTCGATACAGCGTCACTGGCTCGCTACCGCCAAACTTAATGACGCTAACGCCTTGCTGCACCAAGTCGCCGTAGCGAACGCGCGCATTGAGTTCAAAATAGTCACTGGTTATGACGATATCGTCAAGGGCACCGCTATTGTTTTGGTTGTTTTGTTGACCGCTATTTTGCTGATCGTCGCTATTATCGGCACCGTTATCGGGGTTGTTATCGGCATTAGTGCCGCCGTTTTGGTTTTGGGTGGCGCCAGGCGTGCCTCGCGAGTCGCTGCCGCTATTGCTTGCACCGCGGTTATTGCTTGCGCGCATGTTCGCAGCGGTTTGCGCATCCGCGGCCGCCGTTATCAAGCGGCCGTCGCTAATAATGTCTTCGCGTTCGGCGTAGCCTTTGGGTGGCCGATTTTGCAAGATTTGCGCCGCCGCCGTGAGGCTTAATTGCCCTTCAAATATGGCGCTTAGCAAATGCGGTCGATCTGCCGGTATGGTGTTGATGTTGATTTCACCGTTGCTACTGAACGGCCGCACGCATACAAAAGGATCAATTGCCCGCACATGGGCGTTGGTGAAGCCACGAATAAGGCGTAACTCGCTTTTGTGCGCAAGCAGCGTGTTAGCGGCTTGGTAAGGCGTGGGCAAGGCTTCGTAATCGGCGTCTTCGGCGCCATAGGTGCCGCTAATGTTGGTGTCGCTATCAAGCCAATCCGCCAGTGAATCAGTCATCACATCGGCGTTGTAGTCGTTAATACCAAGGCTTAGTAGTAGCGCTTTAAACTGCCGTTTACGCCGCTCGAGCAAGGTTTCGCTATTGGTTGCTGCTAACGAGTTCAGGTTAAAGCAACTGTTTAAATCGGTAATGGTGCCTTGAATAAAGCCGCCTTCGACCGGGAACGGCGGTTGTTGGGCAGCCCAATTTTGGCCCAAATGCACCACATCTTCGGCGGCATCCAGCTCTTGTTTTAATAGGCGTTTGGTGAGGTTTTCGGCGCTCAGTAAGTATAAGTTGGCTTGCTCAACGTCCTGCATGGTCTGCATTTTCATGATCTGGCCATGCAAACGTCCAGACATGGTTACCGCGAGCACCGCAATAAGTGCCACGGTAAGCAGCACCAGAATAAGCGCAATGCCTTGTTGCTCTCGGGCGGCGCGGGGCTTCATGGCAGCATGTGGCTTCATGGCGGCATGTGGCTTTATGGAAGCGGCCTTATTCATGAGGAGCTTTCCTCAAAACGGCCGCCATTGGGCGCAATCACTCTTACGATTTCGCCAAATTGCTCAGAAACCACACGGATTTCGATTAGATAAGGCAAAGTACCGGCAAATTGCCAGTCGTTTAGCCAATTGAGCTCTTGGCGGTTCACTGCCCGCTCACCCACGAACCGAAAACTGAGCTCGGTTACGTCGTCAAGCAATACGGTAATGGTGGGATCGTTGGCAATTTGGTCAACATAAGGATAACTCAGGCGCTCTAAACGGTTTTCGCGCAACCGATAAATAACGGGCTGCAGCTCGCTGCGCGGAAACATATTGCCAGGATTGGTCCAAGAGCCGCGGATAAACCCTAAGCCATCTTGCTCAGAATCTAGCATCTCGCCATCGCTTATTAGATAAAACGGCATGCCATCCATTTCGGTGCCAGTGCCTTGCAGCTCTAAGCCTCGTACCGCGCGCGGCACGATGTAGCGTAAATCGCGCTCAATGGTGAACATGGCCGATTGTAATCGTTCGAGTTTTTCTTGCGCTTTTGCCGAGTTGGTTTCGGTGTCGATCATGGTGCTGACGACTTGATAGCTGGCGAGGCCGATGAGCGCAAAAATCGCCATCACCACTAGCATTTCTACCAAGGTAAATCCGCGCTGGTTGTTTAGCCGTTGCGGTGCTCGGGTTTGCGGTGCTTGGCGCTGAGTGACTCCGGTCTGGCTTGCTAATATCATGGCGCACTCACATACACGGTAAGTGAGTGCAAACTATCGCCATCTTCAACGTCACTTACGCTAATGGTGACGGCTCTGAATCCACCAATGGCGGTTTCTAACGCGGTTTGCTGCCAATACCAATCGCGTTCGCCCATGCGCTCGACACCGCTAATATTATTGCGCGGCGGCCACACACTTAAGGCGTTAAGCTCGGCAACTCGGTTGGCTGCCACATAGCGGGCGAAGGATTTCTTTTCCATGTAACTTAAGTTATTCACATGCCCAGTGGCCAATTGCACCGCAGCTAGCGCCGCCATGCCGAATATCGCCAACGCCAACATCACTTCAATGAGGGTGAAGCCGGTCACTCGTGCATAACGATTACCGCGAAGTCGCATTGCCCAGCTCCTCGCCGAAGCGATCATCGTCATTCAGTTCCGGCGCAAACTCTAACCGCTCGGGGTTTAAGTACATGCGGTGGCCATCGAAGGATTGCAAATACCAGGTCGCATCCAGCGCCGTGAGTGATTGCAGCGCAAAGGTAAACACCGAAGTTTCGCCGGTTGGAAAAATTAAAATATGAGGTAAGTTTTCTTCACGAATATCGAGCGCGCTGGCTTCTTCGGCCAAGGCTAATAAGCCGCCTTCAAGGCGCTCGTCTTGTTCTAGCAAGCGCAGTTCAGCGCTTTCTAAGGTCAGAGTAACATCCTCTGGCAGCGCTTCGTTGTCAAAGCCGCTACGTTCGAATCTTACCCAGCGCCCCGCCGGTTCGCTTTGCACCGCGCCTAAACCATATTCACGCTCAGCATTACTAGCCGGACGTGCCGCACCGCGCCCATCTTCAGTGGCACGCGTTGAAGATGCCGCCGCCCGAGCTGCATCTAGCGACTCCCACAATACAAAGCGATATTCTGCTGGCGATTCTACTCGGAATCCTAAAGTTACCTGACGGCTCACCGCGTAGGTTTTGGCGTACGCTAGCTTTTGCTCCAGTGCACGGGCCTCGCGCTCTACCAGCACATCATCGCCCACCGGCAAAGTAAGCGATACCGAAGTGGCCAACAGCCCAATAATGGCCATCACCAGCAGCAACTCAACCAAACTAAAGCCGCGCGCTTGTGTGGAGGGCGCTGCGGCATTGTTAGTGAGTTCGGCCTGCATCATTGCTTAGTTGCCTGTGCTGGTGCTGTTGCTGTTGTTGTCGGTGTCGTGGATTTAATTCTGGTTTTGTCCGTTTTGACCAATCATCCAGTTGCCGTAATCGTCTTCGGTACCGGCTTGGCCATCGGGGCCAACACTGAAAATATCAACATCGGCAAATTCGCCAGGATTCAACATGACGTAGTCATAGCCGTATGGGTCGGCCGGCAACCGATTAATGTAACCACCGCGGCGATAATTGCGTGGCTGCGGATCAACGGTTGGTTCGTTAATCAGCGCTTCCAAACCTTGCTCGGTGGAAGGATAAACGCCGTTATCGAGCCGATATTGGGCAATCGCATTTTCCAACGCAATTAAATCCGACGTCACTTTTTGGCGCTCGGCTTGTTCGCCCGAACCAATCACGTTTGGCAAAATCATGGTCGCCAGAATGCCAATAATGACAATCACCACCATGATCTCCATTAACGAAAACCCGCGCTGCTTACTCATCTTGTACTCCTCATCATCAATCCTAACCTGCTGACTAACCTGTTTTCTAACCTGCTTGGCTAACCTGTTTTCTAACCTGCTGACTAACCTGTTTTCTAACCTGTTTTCTAACCTGCTTGGCTAACCTGTTTGCTAACCTGCTGAGCCAGCAGGTCAGCCTGGCTGGGTTAAAAGCCGATATTTTGATTAAGCGCCAAAATAGGCTGAATAATCGCCATTACAATAAATAGGACAATACCGGCCATCGAAACTATCAACACCGGCTCAAATATTTTCAGCCCCACCTGCACCACTTGCTCAAATTCCGCATCTTGGTTGTCGGCAGCGCGGCCGAGCATTTGCTCAAGTTCGCCACTTTTTTCGCCCGCGGCTATCATGTGCAACATCATTGGCGGAAATAATTTGGTGGCTGCCAGCGCGGCGCGTAACGAGGTACCCTCGCGCACCCGATCGGCAGCCTCTGCCACCGCATGATACATGGCGCGGTTGCTCAAAACCGTAGAGGTAATACGCAAGCCTTCTAACAGCGGCACTGCCGACGCCGTTAAAATACTCAAAGTGCGGCTAAACCGAGAGGTGTTTACGCCCCGAATGAGCCGTCCAAAAATCGGCATAAACAGCAGTTTGCGATGCACTTTGTCGCGAAACTCTTCCCGCTTCATCGCCTGACGGAACAGCAAAAATGTGATCGCAGCAAGCAATAGCAACGCCAAGCCATAGGCCTGCAAAAAGCCGCTAATGGCCAATAAAAATGAGGTGGTTGCCGGTAGCGTTTGGTCCATGTCGGTAAGCTGCTCGACAATTTGTGGCACCACCGACACCAGCAAAAACACTACGATAGAAATGGCCACCAAGGTGAGCATGGCCGGATACACCATGGCCTGCACCAACTGACTACGCATTTTCTGGCGCTGTTCGGTGTAATCTGCAAGGCGGCTTAACACCTCATCCAAATGCCCCGAGCGTTCACCAGCCGCGACCATGGCGGTGTAGAGCTTGTCGAACACGCGCGGAAAATCGGCCATCCCCTCGGCCAGCGAATAGCCTTCAACCACCTTCGCGCGCACCGAGAGCAGCAATTTCTGCAAGCGTGGCTTTTCCGTTTGGTCGGCTACCGCCAGCAACGCTTGTTCAATTGGCAGCGCCGAAGACACCAATGTCGACAATTGTCGCGTAATTAACGCTAAATCTGTCGCACTTACTTTAGGTGTGAAGAATAAGCTTTTGAAATCTTTTGATTTGTTCGAGTCAGCTGCGCCCTTATCGCTCTCAGCTGCTGGCTCTACACTTACCGGAATAAGCGCCATTTCCCGCAGTTGTTGGCGTATTTGGCGTTCGGTGTCTGCTTCTAGTACGCCTTTGCGTTTTTTTCCCGCTGCATCAAGCGCTTGATATTCAAAGGCCGCCACATTTACTCCTCGCGGGTTACCCGCAGCACTTCTTCTAACGTGGTAATGCCAAGCTTCACTTTGTCTAGGCCATCTTGGCGGATGCTAGGTGTATGTTTTCGGATGTATTTTTCAATCGACTGCTCACCATGGCCGGTATGGATAAGTTCGCGAATGGATTCATCCACCAGCAGCAACTCATGAATGCCGGTACGCCCGCGATAGCCGGTGTGATTACACTTTTCACAGCCTACCGCCCGATAAATGGTCACAGCATCGTTTTCTGCTAAGTCTTTCTTCTTCAAGCCAAGCAATTCGCGGGTTTCTTTGTCGGCTTCTAACGGTTGTCGACAATCTTCGCACAGTGTCCGCACCAAGCGTTGCGACAATACCGCCAATAGCGACGAGCTCAATAAGAAGGGCTCGATGCCCATATCTTCCAGCCGTGTAATTGCACCGGCGGCGGTATTGGTGTGCAAGGTCGACATCACCAAATGCCCGGTTAAACTGGCTTGCACCGCAATTTGGGCGGTTTCCACATCACGAATTTCGCCTACCATCACTACGTCAGGATCTTGCCGCAGTATGGCGCGCAAGCCCCGCGCGAAGGTCATGTCTACTCGCGGATTCACTTGGGTTTGGCCAATGCCCTCAATAGCGTACTCAATAGGGTCTTCGACGGTTAGAATATTGCGATCTTTGGAATTGATCTCCTGCAAACCTGCATATAACGTCGTCGATTTACCCGAGCCGGTCGGGCCGGTAACCAAAATAATCCCGTGGGGCTTTTTGATCAGTTCCGAAAACACTTTTCGGTTCGCCGCGGTCATGCCAAGTTGTTTTAGGTTTAAGCGCGCGTTATTCTTATCGAGTAAGCGCAATACCACCCGCTCGCCATGGTTGGAAGGCATGGTCGATACCCGCACATCGACCGCGCGGCCCGCAATTAACAAACTAATGCGGCCATCTTGCGGCACCCGCTTCTCGGCAATATCCAGTTGCGCCATAACTTTTATGCGCGACACTAGCAACGAACTGAGCTTACGATTAGGCCGTATCACTTCGCGTAACACGCCATCAATACGGAAGCGGATCAGCAAATCTTTCTCGAAGGTTTCGATGTGAATATCTGACGCGCCCTCTTTAATCGCCTCGCTGAGCATGGCGTTAATGAGCTTAATAATAGGCGCGTCATCTTCGCTTTCGAGCAAGTCTTCGGTTTGTGGTAGTTCATCAGCCAAGCTAAACAGGTTGGTTTCGTTACCAATATCTTCCATTAACTGCTTGGCTTCGGATGAATCACGCTGATAGGACTGCGACAGCAGCGCCTCAAAAATATCTGCATTTTCATGCATTTGCAGCTCAAACGGCGCACGTAAAATACGCCGTACTTCTTTCATACCTTCTAAGCTAAGCGGTACCCGTGCATGCACCAGCACCGCGGAATCCGCCCGCGCTTCTAAAATTAAGCCGTGCTTTTTCGCAAATGCGAAGGGCAACCGCTTAGTCATTACCTTGTTGCTCCTGCTCGGGTGCTGAGTTTTGCTCGTTGGCCTCGGGCTGCTCTGGCGATTCCACGCCTTTTTCACGCAAATATTGCTCAAACGACGGCGGCAAGGTTAAATCGCCATTCCACTCAGGTAACACGGGCGTATCAGCTGAAGGCATCAGTGCGACACCCTCTTCCCGACGGTTAAGTTGCTCGGCACGAATGTAGTTATACTTGCGCCCACTTATTGCGTTGGCCGTTGCCGCATCGCGAATAATGCGGGGCCGTAAGAAAATCATCAGGTTACGTTTCTGGCGAGTGGTGCTGGTAGATTTAAACAGTTCGCCTAAAATCGGAATGTCGCCAAGTAGCGGCACTTTTTGCACACTTTCTTGTACGTCTTCATCGATTAAACCACCTAGTACAATGGTTTCGCCATCATCGGCCATCACCACTGTTTTCAACTCACGTTTATTGAAGATAACGTCAACACCCGTGGCGCCAGAAATAGACGACACTTCTTGCTCAATCACTAATTGCACCGCATTACCTTCATTAATTTGCGGCGTGATTTTGAGCGAAATACCGACATCTTCACGCTCTACCGTCTGAAACGGATTTTCATTATTGTCGCCAGGCGTAGAGCCGGTAATGGTTGGCACGCTCTGGCCCACAATAAAGCTAGCCTCTTCGTTATCGAGCGTGAGCAGGCTGGGCGTGGCGAGAATGTTGCTGTTCGTGGTGCTGCTGACCGCTTGTAGTACCGCGCCCCAACCGTCTTCAATCACGCCGAACATGGCACCGTTCACGCTCCCCAATAGCTGCGCGAGCAAGGTAATGTCGCCACGCTCATCGGGCTCAGTGGTAGTAAGTGGGTTGCCGGCGTTGTCGATTTGGGTGGTGGTGCGGCCTTCGCGCGGTTGCGCATTGTAAAAACCAGCGCCAAGCGCGCCAATCGGCACTTGTTGGCCATTATTGTATTGCACCAAACCGCCATCTTCGCTGAACCATTGCAGGCCAAGATTAATGCCGTCACCCTCTAGCACCTCAACAATAATGGCTTCTACGTGCACCTGAGCACGGCGAATATCAAGCTGCCGAATAACACTTTCTAATGAGCTGAGTAAGTCGGGTTGTGCGGTAATCACTAACGAGTTACTGGCCTCGTGAGCGCTAATATTAATGCCGGTGTTGCCACCGAACGCGCCTTGCCGCGTACGACGTTGCTGGGTTTGGCTTTGGACGCCTTGCTGGCCTTCCATTTCAGCCTGCATGGTTTCACTCACGCCTTGTAAAACTTCAACAATTTCCTCAGCTTTGGCGTATTTCAGATAGTAAACGCGGGTGTTGCCCTCAGTTTTTAAATCTTGATCGAGCTGCTGAATCAGCTTCACTACTTTTGCTCGGGCGCGCGGCTCACCGCTCACCACCACGCTGTTGGTGCGCTGATCGGCCACTATTTTAGGTATCACGATGTCCGGCGCCGTTGAGTCGTTCGTTTTGTCATATAAACTATTGGCAATTCGCACCATTTCGTCGGCGGAAGCATACTGCAGCTTGATCACATCAACGTCGCGATTTCCTGCACGATCAACACGTTGGATAATTTCATACAAGCGTTGCACGCTTTCTGCGCGGCCGGTGAGGATAATGACGTTGGAAGGGTCATAACTGACTGTATTGCCGCCACCTGCTTGGTTGTTTAGTTGGCGCAGTAGCGGCGCAAGTTCGCGCACGCTCACGTTTTCAACTTCAATCACGCGGGTAACCACCACGTCGCCTTCGTTATAGGCGTCGCCATCGACAATGGGGTTGGCGGCGTTGGTGGCATCGCGATCTCTGATGACTTTGACCACGCCTGATTCCATGGTCACCGCAGCAAAACCATATACTTCCAGCACGTTATTGAAAAACTGCCAGTACTGATCGGCAGTCATCACGTCGTAGCTGCGCACATCGATGCGTCCGCGTACGTCGGGATCGATAATGATGGTTTTGCCGAGGTTTCTGCCAACCACTTGAATAAACTCGGTAATTTCCGTGTTCTTGAAGCTGGCCGCGTATTCGGTTGCGTTTTGTTGTGCCTGTTGCACGCGTTGTTGTGCCTGCACTGGCGCGCTAGTGGCGAGCGCTATCGCACCGAGTAAAGATAAGATTTTTAATGCGTTGTTTTTTATCATAATTATTCCTGAACAGCGGCCGCATCGACGCCGAATCTAAGTTCAACGTATTGACCATCGCGCACTACAGCAATTGTCGCTTCAGTACTGGTTTCAAGTTCTTGAGTGGCCGCCATTGCCGCCGAAAAATCTGTTAAATCATAACCATTTATAGCTACGGCTAAGTCGCCTGTTTGGAGCCCTGAGGCGCGAAACAGTTCCGGGTTTTGCGCCGGACTTAGGCGGTAGCCTTGTAATTCACCGTTTTGCACCACCGGCTCAATATTCACGAATTGCATGATGCTTTGCGGGTTTTGCCGAATTTGCGCTAGGCGCTCGGCAAGCTCCTCGTTGTCGCGGTTGTCGATAGTTGTGGCATCAGCTGGGGCGCTGCTTTGGGTGCTGTCTTGGGTGCTGTTCGCGAGCGTGAGTGAGAGGCCATCGGACAGTTCGCCGATGCCTTCGAGCTCTAGCGTTTCGAGGCGGCCGGCGTTATTTAAGATCACCCGGTCGGCGTAGATTTCTTCAATCGTTACGCGAGCACCTTGCAGGCTATCGCCAATAATGTAGGTTTGTTGCGCATTACCTTGCTGAATAATAGCGGCGGAGCGCATTGGGTCGGAGCTTGCTGAAACGCCTACTAACCTAAGGTTTAGCTGCGTTTTTGGCGCGTTGGCCGCTTGCTGCGTGCCTTGCTGAGCCTCGCCAAACAAGTTCAGCGCTTTTAGTTGGTTAATGTTGACGCTGTTGCTAGTTACCGGCTGAGTGCTCACCGCGGGTGCTGGCACTGCGCTCGCTACATCGCTTTGCGGTGTGAGAAATAACCATGTAAGCTGCGCCGCCCACCAAGTCGCGAGCACCGCACAAACGGCGGTACCTAAATATATTGCTCGCTGGATAGCAGCAGGATTCATCTGCATGTTCTGTGTAATCTCTTTATCATTTTTATGTAGCGACTTCGCGCACTTGTTGGCATTCTAACGCGCCCACCGCCTTGCAACAATCGTTTAACATGCAATCTTTGCACTTTTACGACAGATTACCCCACCCCCGTGACAAACACATGACACCAACCGGCTGACCTGCTTATTCACCAGCTTGGTGACCTGTTAAGTAAGCTGGTGGCTGACCAGGTTAGTCACCTGTTGGCTAAGCTGTTTGGCTAAGCTGTTGGCTAAGCTGTTGGCTAAGCTGTTGGCTAAGCTGTTGGCTA
>CAMPHF010000011.1 GCA_946885915.1 uncultured Idiomarina sp. | reverse complement strand
ACCCGCGACCCCCGGCGTGACAGGCCGGTATTCTAACCAACTGAACTACCGCTCCGCAGCGGTTCGCGCTTTACTGACATGGAAAGTGGCGGAGCGGACGGGACTCGAACCCGCGACCCCCGGCGTGACAGGCCGGTATTCTAACCAACTGAACTACCGCTCCAGCTTTCCATTGCAGGGCTGCTTGGCAGCACCCCCTCAACGCGGCGTGAATATTACGAGCGCCGCTCACGCCCGTCAACCTTTTTTTAGAGAATTTCTTTCGTTTGCCTAATTTCCGTGCAACTCGCGTGCTTTTCACTCATCGTCATGGGTGGAAACGGCTTGTTGCTGGCTTTTCCGCTGCCGCCGCTTCAACCACCAGAACACGCCAATCGCCAACCCTACTACCGCAAGGTTAATCACCACAATCAACACCAGCCGAAATAATGCAGCGGCTTCTTCCTCTTCTTGCAAGCGCTGTGCTTCGGCAGCTTGGGCAGCCTCTAACTGACGCTTTTGTTCGGCGAGTTCAGCTTCAGTTGGCGGTGGTGGTGGCGGCTCGTTGGCAACGAACTCCACCGGCACCAAGCTTCCGCGAATTTCTCGCCCATGTATATCTGTGCCAAAGAAGTCGATGGTGGTGACGTACCGACCATAAGCATAATTAGGAAAGCTCAACACATATGGCGGTTCACCGCTGGTATCGAGCGTCCAACTTTGGATGTCAGCATTGGGAAATAACGTCGAACCGTTGATGATGACAGTGTCGAGCTGCAGTTGTTCAGCATTTACGCTAAATAGCAGTTGATGATCATCCTCAGCATAAACGGCTTGGCGCACCTCAACCGTTACTGGGTAATTTTCCACGACCACGGGTTCTTGCTGCAATGAGCGTTGCAACAGCGGGGTTGCGACCCGATAAGTGGGACGGTACTCACCGGCTCGAACATTTAAGCGAAAACTGCCGGTAAAGCGGCCATCGCCAGGAGCTTCATCTAAATCACGGCCATCATCGCGGAATTCGCCGGCGCGCACTGGATCAACCCCAAAGTTGTCATACTTGGGGTTATTACTCGAAATAAATATAACTTCAAGCGAGATCACATCACGAAACGAAGGGGTTTCAATCGGCTTACCACCGTTAGTCAGGGTACCCTCTACTTTCAGGAGTTCGCCTCGATATAACGGCGATGGCAATGGCTCCGGGTGAAAGGTTACTTCGGTCACGACCATCGCCGAACTATCAGGCAATACCCGCCCTGCCACTTGCCATGGGCCTGGGGTGGGCCGATCGATAGTGATCATGTCAAATTCAGCCTGGCTATGCCAAGTCACATTCTCTGGTGGATGCCTTGCGGCGTACCATTTACTACCATCGGGCTGAATTAAAATAACCGGCGAGCTGCCGGGCTCACGAAAGAACACTAAGGTAATTTGTTCGACCTGATAGTCGATTCGGAAACGACGCCCGGTGATCGGTAACTGCGTACGACCCGGTTCATCTAACATCGTCAGTACGTCCTGCGGATCCATACCGTCGGTGACTTGATTAGACAACGGCTCAGACGGCGGTGTTTGCGCACTTGCTGGCAGAGATATGAAGGTTGAAATGAATACGCCAACCACAACCGCTAAATGCCGCCAATGAGAACGACCACGCGTCATGAGTTTGGTGTTGACGAGCGCTGCCACAAACAACTACCCCCTTCCTGTTCGATCAGCGCCAAGCGCGCTGCATGTGCAGCTTCTTCATCGGCAGATGCGGCTAAAACCTTTAGCGGTGGTTTGTCTGTCAAACGCCGAATACCGCGCTGGTCGCCCTCACCTTGTTGTTTGGTTTTATTGGCTAAATCGAGTTTCGTTTGGCCACCGGTCATGGCCAGGTAAACATCTGCTAGTAGCTCAGCATCTAGCAAGGCGCCGTGAAAATCACGGCCAGAGTTATCAATCTGAAAGGCTCGACACAACGCATCCAAGTTATTCTTTTGTCCGTGGCGCAGTTGGCGCGCCAGCTGTAGGGTATCTAAAATGCGACAATGTTGGGCCGTGGTACCGTATTTACTGCCTAACGCAGCAAATTCGTGGTCCATAAAGCCAACATCAAAAGGCGCGTTATGAATGACCAGCTCAGCGCCCTTAATAAAATTAAAAAAGTCGTCTACAACTTGCGCAAACACCGGTTTATCTTGCAGAAATTCATTGGTAATACCATGCACGTCGATAGCTTCTTGTTCTACCAACCGCTCGGGGTTGATGTACACATGAAAGGTGTTACCGGTCAGTTTACGGCCAATCACCTCTACACAACCAATTTCAATAATTCGGTGGCCTTGTTTGGGATCAAGACCTGTGGTTTCGGTATCGAGTACAATTTGACGCATGCGCTTTCCTGTTTATACTGCCGGCTAAAGTTGACAACTATAGTAGCAACATCAATGACACAGAAGAAGACGGTTTTTATTTATACCGATGGTTCTTGTTTGGGCAATCCTGGACCGGGCGGTTACGGCGCCGTCATTGAATATGGCAAGCATCGCAAAGAATTAGCCGAGGGCTATGCGCTCACCACCAATAACCGGATGGAAATGCTTGCTGCCATCCGTGCACTGCAAGCGCTTAAACAAGGCTGCCAAGTTGAGTTAACCACTGATAGTCAGTATTTGCGCCAAGGTATTCAGAGTTGGATTCATAATTGGAAACGCAATGGCTGGCGTACGAGCGCGAAAAAAGCGGTAAAGAATGTCGACTTGTGGCAAGCCTTGGACCAAGAGTGCGCGCGACACCACATTAATTGGCATTGGGTGAAGGGCCACTCTGGTCACCCGCAAAACGAGCGTTGTGACGAACTGGCACGGCAGGCCGCTGAGGGTCGCGACCTGCCCGCCGACTCAGGTTTTGTCGCTGAGTCTTAGCCGCCTATGCTTAACGCTTGCCGAGCGGCACGCGGTCAGCAATGACGAAACCGATGAGCATGGCGGCGACAAAGCCAATGGTGCCGGTACTACCGCCTAATAAGGCTGCTAGCGCTGGGCCCGGGCAGTAGCCGACCATTCCCCAACCGGCCCCGAACAAGGCACTGCCCGCTACCAAAGGTAAATCAATATCCGTTTTGGTCGGCAGATTAAATTTGCTCGCGAACAATGGTTTTCGACGGCGTTTTATCAAGGCAAAACCAATCGCATAAGTGACGAGTGCCGACACCATAACGACCAGTAAGGTAGGGTCCCAGTTACCTAGCACATTTAAAAAAGCTTTCACTTTTATCGGATCAATCATTTGCGAGACACTAATGCCAACCGACATCAACAGCCCCGCAATAAATGCCATTAACGAACTACGCATAAGTCACCCCCAGCGATAACAAGCTCGCCACTAAGGCCCCTACCAGCATGAACACCGCAGTCGCGACGATTGAACGCGGGGATAAGCGACTTACCCCGCAGACGCCATGCCCAGATGTGCAACCACTGCCCCAGCGCGTTCCCAATCCGACCAACAAGCCGGCAACGATGACTGACGCCGACAACACTGGCGTATTAAAATCAAAACTTGGCTGCAACCACACCACCGCTGTCGGTCCTAGCAATAACCCAATCACAAACGCCAGCCGCCAAGAGCGACCTTCTTGCTGTTGCAACGCACCCGCGACAATACCTGAGATGCCAGCAATACGACCCAAAGTTAGATATAAAAACAAGCCGCCGAGACCGATGAGCACACCGCCAATGGCGGCACTAACGGGGGTAAAATTTTCCATACACATACCTCTTGTTGACTATTCACCAGCCACTTGTGGGTATTTTTTCTCGAGCCATGCGTTCATCCCACCGGCCACCGAGAACACTTGGCTAAAGCCCATTCGCTCCAAGGATTCAGCAGCTAACGCCGAGCGCCCACCACTGCGGCAAATCAAGTATAGTGGGTCTTGCGCCATGCGTTGCAATGCATCTTCATAACCTGCTACATCGGGATGCTGATTTAATTGCATTTCTAACACCCCACGCGGCATGTTCACGGCGTTATGAATGTGGCCTACTTGGTATTCTGCAGGCTCTCGAACATCAATCACGCGGGCGCCCTGTGGCAGTTGGTCATACAGTTCATCAACGCTTACTTCTTTTACGTTAGCTTGCGCTTGTGCGCATAATTGTTGTGACGTTAGCATTTATCTACTCCTTATTAATTCAGTTTTGCTGCCGCTAAGCAGCTTGACAAGCTGCTACCATGACTGCCACAACACGTAGGCTGCCATGACTAATAAAAATACCGCAAAAGCTCGTTGTAGTGGCTGAGTTGGAATATGTTTACCTACTTGGCGTCCGACTAAGCTTCCGATAAAACCAGCCACCACCATGAGCGCAATGGCCTGCCAATCAAACACCGCCGAAGCTGACAAGGCGTAATAGTATTTGGCAAAACCAACCACTGATTTCAACGCTATCACGACCAAACTAGTGGCTACCGCAGCGGTCATTGACAGTCCACCGAGTAACACTAACGCCGGAACGATTAAAAATCCGCCGCCGACCCCCACGAAGCCGGTGATCACCCCAACCACCACACCTTCGAGTAACACTTTGCCTGGCCGCCACTGGGGAGCTAGCGCTTCATCAAGCGTGCGTTTGCGCCACATTAACACCGCCGCAATCGCCATTAACACGGCAAACACCGTCAGCTGCACCCAGCTTGGCAGTAACACGCCTAGCCACGCACCGCCGTAGGTGCCCACCATACCGGCGCCGCCAAAAAACAGCACGTGGCGCCAACTAATAATGCCGCGGCGCAGGTTTGGTAAACTGGCAAGTAAACTAATTCCCGCGACAATCAGGAGTGATGAAGCAATCGCTATTTTTGGCTCTTGCCCCAATAAATAAAGCAGCACCGGCACCGTTAAAATGGAGCCACCCGAGCCAAATAAGCCCAAACTTAAACCAATGATAAGTGCGCCAATAATGGTCAGCATAAAGCACCTTAATAACCAGAAGGAATAACCTTATTACTTTTAGATTTTAGAGGCTACTTTATTGTTGCGCAATATTTTTTTGATTGGCTAGATTCAGGCCCGCCACTTTTTGTTCACGCTTTTTTACACGCAGCGGGGTTAATCGTAATTCGCGCTTGCGGGCGACGATCACATACAAACTGCCAAGTCCCGGTAGCCGCTGCTGTAAACGCCCTAGCCACCTAGGTTGTGGTTGCCAGTCAGGATGAAGTAATGAGGCCCCAACATAAGGTTGCAACACCACTTCGAAATTAAGCAACGCCAGCCAATCTAAGACGCGTGCTCGACTGAAGTAGCGGCCACACCAAGGCCAAGGATAACGCTGCTGCATGCGCGGCCACCAACCCGTTAGCAGGGCCGGCGCGAAGGGGTTGCAGCCAACTAGAATGAGATAACCATCGGGGCGCAAACTGAGCGTCAGTTCGCGTAACAGACGATGGGGGTCCGCCTCGTATTCGATGGTTAACGCCGTCACCACCGCATCTAAGCTATGTTCAGCAAAGGGCCATTGAATACCCAGTGCTTTTACCGCGCCGCCGCTATGCTGAGTATTCACCGCTGCCGACACTGGGTGGGCCATATCAGGACTCACCATTACCCCATGCCGAATATGACAACCTGGCCGTGCCAACTGGCTCGCCAAACTACCGTAACTAGCTAAATGATAACCAAATAAGCGTGGCCAGATCGGTTCCAACGCCTGCTCGACCTGCTGTTTTAGCCATTCACCGTGGGGTAACTGCTGCCACTCTGGACACAGCTGACAGGCTTGTGCTGATAATTCACGAAACGCGGGTTTAAGCATGTCGGTATGCCACCTCAATCAACATCTAGTCATAAATTTTTGTATACTGACACTGTTTATTAGCCTTGCCTACTGAGATCGCAAGTGAATGCCCCTGACTAGCTTGGAGAATTTAATGGTACAGCCGTCCTCGAACCGCACAAATACAAGCTTGCAAGTGAGCGCTATTCCAGCGTTCGATGATAACTATATCTGGGCCATTCAGTTACCCGATGCGCCGACTCAAGTGGCTATCGTCGACCCCGGTGATGCGCAACCCGTGCTTGAGTGGTTAGCCGCAAACTCGTTGCAATTAGCCGCAGTGTTGGTCACTCATCATCATCACGATCATGTGGGTGGCATTGCCGAGCTGCTGGCCGCGCACGACGCCAGCAAAATACCGGTATTTGGCCCTAATAATCCGAAAATCAGCACTATTACTCACCCACTACAGGCTCACGCCTGCGTGAATTTAAGCGGATTGCAGCTCACTGTGATGGCAACCCCAGGACATACCCTAGACCATATCAGTTATGTTGGCCATGGCGCACTATTCTGCGGTGATACCCTATTTGTTGGTGGCTGTGGACGGATGTTTGAGGGGACACCGGCGCAATTCACTAAATCTTTGCAACAACTGGCGGAACTGCCTGCTGCCACCAAAGTCTATTGTGCACACGAGTACACTGCCGCAAACCTACGCTTTGCAGCGGCAGCCGAGCCAGCAAATACTTTTATCAAAACATTGCAGGCGCGGGTCGCTAGGTTACGAGGGGAAGGCAAAATCACGGTACCCTCAACCATAGCGCAAGAACAGCAAAGTAATCCGTTCTTGCATGCGGTGCAGCCACAGTGGGCGGAATACTTTCGTGAGTTGGCGCCAGCTGATGTTGCTACCAACAGCGCCGCAGAGGTGTTTGCTTGGCTGCGCAGCTGGAAAGACAACTTTTAATCAACGCCGGGTTTCAGTAAACTTAGGCTGATAAATTGCATGGCAATCGAAGCGGCATTAGACCGCACAGCATGAACTTCATGCTCATCATAAATGTAAGAATCATGAGACGCTAACAACTGCATGACACATAAACTTTGGATCCTGAGTGCGCTTACGCTCACACTTTCTGGCTGCCAGCTCACGCCGTCGTTTCTTAAGACTTCGACCTCAGCCGCGCCGACCGAAGCGACCACCCAAACGGCTGTTACCGCAACAGGGTCAGCAGATGCTGCGCCGTTGAGTGCAGCGCCAGCTGGTGCCGCGGTTGCGACCGACGCGATTGTTGCCGAGCCCGTTGCACTTACTCCACAAGAGCAAGAGTTATTGTGGGAACGAGTTCGATTGCAATTGCAGCTTGAAGTGCCAGAACATCCGCGGTTGGTGTCGCAGCGCAATTGGTATTTGCGCAACCCACAATACATGGATCGCGTGTCAAAACGTGCTGAGCCATTTTTATTCATGATTGTTGAGGAAATCGAACGGCGTCAATTACCTTTAGAGTTGGCATTATTGCCGATTGTAGAGAGCGCCTTTGACCCCTTTGCCTACTCGCACGGCCGCGCTTCTGGAGTATGGCAATTCATTCCGGGAACCGCACGCCAATACGGATTAGATATTAACTGGTGGTATGACGGTCGTCGTGATGTATATGCTGCCACCCACGCCGCCTTAGACTACTTAGAAGCTCTACATCGCTTTTTTGACGGCAATTGGTACCACGCCTTGGCTGCGTACAATTCTGGTGAAGGACGGGTATTGAATGCGATTCGGAAAAACCAGCGGCAAGGCAAACCCACGGATTTTTGGTCATTAGATTTACCCCGTGAAACTCGTGCCTATGTGCCTAAGTTGTTAGCGTTGGCTGACATTCTTAAGCGCGCTGAGCACTATCAATTTAACTGGTATCCGATTGCCAATACGCCAGTGCTTGATTTGGTGGAAGTACCTGCGCAAATTGACCTCGCGCGCGCGGCGGACATGGCCGAGCTCGATTTAGCCGAACTGCACCATTACAATTCGGGCTTTAACCGTTGGGCAACAGCGCCCGAAGGCCCGCATCGTCTGTTACTCCCACGAGCCAACGCTTCCGCTTTACGCACGCAATTAGCCATTAGCGATCCAAAAGATTGGTTGCGTTGGGTACGGCATGAAGTAAAAAGTGGCGAGAGCTTATTGGTGATTGCGAAAAAATACCATACCACGCCAGATGTCATACAGAATGTGAATGATATTTCTGGCAGTATTATTCGAGCTGGTGAGCACTTGCTGGTACCGGTGGCGACATTAGCGCTAGCTGATTACAGCTTATCCGCTGATGCCCGCTTAGCAGCAAGCCAAGCAACAGAGCGCGGCAAACAACGAGTAGATTACATTGTACAAGCCGGCGATACCCTGTGGGATATTAGCCGTGAATACAAGGTGAATTTACGCCAGTTGGCAAGCTGGAATAATATGGCACCAACCGATATGTTGCGGCCGGGGCAAAAACTAGCCGTTTGGTTACAAGAAGCGCGCCAACCGCGTACGAACGGCGTCATCCGCAGCGTTAGTTATCGGGTCCGTAGCGGTGACTCACTCGCCCGCATTGCCGGCCGCTTTAATGTCACCATTACCGATATTGAAAAGTGGAACCAGATTACGCGCTCGGCCTATTTACAGCCGGGGCAGCAATTAAAACTGTTTGTCGATGTGACCAACTTGCAAGGTTCGCCCTAGGCGTTACATCGCAATTAATCATGAGGAATACCGTGATGCGTCAAGTGATCATTCAACTTAGCTTAGGGCTGCTGCTCATTGCCGCCTCACCGATCGCAGTAGCGCAGCAGTTTGTCGAAGCCTTTAGCGGCACCTTAACCTATCCCTCTGGGCGCACCGAACCGCTTCGCTATCAGTTTGCATTCATGCCAGAACAAGGCCAAACCTATTTTTATGCTGGCCAGCAACGCGTTGCCACCGATGCCGTACCCTCAAATTACATGTTGCATGTGATTGTAAATAAGGAAGGTGAGTTACATGTTGGTGAATTTTCGCGGGGCAGCTTGCATGGCTTCGAATTTCGAGTCGGCGAGCACCATGTGAAATTTTCTCGCGTGGCGCCTGCGGCAGGTAAACAACCCTCTTTCGAAGATTATCGGGTGGAAATCGATGGCCGCAACGTGCTCCTCGATACCACACACCCGACCATTATGTTCAGCTTCGATGAGACCGGTATCGTAGAATTAAATGGTACCGGCTACAAAAAAGATTTGAGCGTAAAAAGCATAGAGTGATGAACCGGGTTTTAGGCTAAAGCGGGCATTTATGGCCCGCTTTTTGGTCACCGCGCTTTAGTCGGCAGACTCGCCTAACAGCACCGCTAAATCCGCTTCTGACATCACCTTCACACCGAGTTGCTCAGCTTTAGCTAGTTTCGAACCCGCCGCTTCACCCGCGATCACCGCTGTAGTTTTTGCCGACACACTCCCGCTGACTTTAGCACCCCGCGCTTGTAAGGCTTGCTTAGCCTCATCACGAGTAAACCGGGTCAAGGTGCCGGTAAGTACATAAGTATGCCCTGCTAAAGTGGCGTCCGCCGCTGCCAGCGGTTCAATGTCATCCCAGCGAATACCTTGCGCGAGTAACGCTTCAAGCACCGTTTGATTGTGCGGCTCTTGGAAAAAGTGGTGGATGTGTTGAGCGACCACTTGACCAACATCAGCAACCGCCAATAAATCATCAAGGCTCGCCTGCATCAGCGCCTTCAGACTGCCAAAATGCTGCGCCAGATTTAACGCAGTGGCCTCGCCTACCTCTCGAATACCAAGTGCATATAAGAACCGAGGTAGTGTTGTCTGCTTACTGGTTGCAATAGCTTGCACCACATTAGTCGCTGATTTTTCACCCATACGCGGCAACAACGCCAACTCTTTTGCTTTTAGTTGGTACAAGTCAGCTGGTGACTTCAGCCACTCGCGCTGTACCAGTAATTCAATCAGCTTATCGCCTAAGCCATCAATATCCATAGCTTTGCGGGAAGCGAAATGGATCAACGCTTGAGTACGTTGTGCGGCGCAGTATAAACCACCGCTACAACGAGCTACCGCCTCGCCTTCCGCGCGCTCTACCAACGAGTCGCAGATTGGGCATTGAGTTGGAAATTCAATAGCTTGAGTGTGTGCAGGCCGGCGCGCGAGGACTACATTCACCACCTGCGGGATCACATCACCGGCGCGACGAATGGTTACGGTATCTCCAATTCGTATCCCAAGCCGGTCGATTTCATCGGCATTATGCAAGGTCGCATTGGCAACGACCACGCCTCCTACCGCAACAGGCTTTAAGCGCGCGACTGGCGTTATGGCGCCCGTGCGGCCAACTTGAAACTCAACATCTTCCACTACAGTAAGCTCTTCTTGCGCTGGAAACTTCCAGGCAATCGCCCAGCGCGGCGCTCGCGCAACAAAACCGAGATCCTGCTGTAATGGAATCGCATCAACCTTGAGCACAACCCCATCAATTTCATAACCAAGTACTGCTCGGCGTGCCAACACATCTTGATAATATTCAGCAACGGCGGCTGGATTAGCAACTCGCTTAACCTCTTGGCTAATACTCAAACCCCAACTGGCAATGAGCTGCAACCGCTCGTAATGAGAATCTGGTAAAGCGACTTCAGAACTCACGAGACCCAAGCTGTAAGCGTAAAATTGTAGCGGTCGCTTGGCAGTTATGCGCGAATCGAGTTGCCGTAAGCTACCGGCGGCGGCATTTCTTGGATTGGCAAAAGTTTTCTGGCCAGCGGCTAACGCCTCGGTATTAAACTTGTCAAACCCCGCCAGCGGCATGAACACTTCGCCACGTATCTCAACCCGCTCAGGCACTGGGCCGGTTAATTGCAACGGCACATTTTTAATGGTGCGCACATTGGCGCTAATATCTTCGCCGGTTTGTCCATCACCGCGGGTCGCGGCGCGCACCAATTGGCCATGCTCGTACAGCAAACTAACGGCGGCACCATCAAGCTTGGGTTCACAACAAAAAGCGATGGCTTCGGCGGTATCTAGGCGCTTTTCAATGCGTTCAACGAAAGCAGCAAAAGTCTCGTCATCAAACGCATTATCCAGCGATAACATGGGCACTTCATGCTGCACCGACTGAAAACTGGCCAAAGGTTGACTGCCTACTTTCTGGGTGGGGGAAGTGGTACTTTGTAACTCTGGATGCGCCTGTTCGAGCGCTTGTAATTCTTGAAACAGCCGGTCGTATTCCGCATCGGGAACCGTTGGTGTATCGAGCTCGTAATATTCACGATTGTATTGGGTAATTAACTGGCGTAGTTCGGCAACGCGCGCTTGCTGCTGATGAGTACTCAAACCTATCTCACTTCATAACAACGACTAAAAACTTAACCGCCATGCTGCCGTAGCAACTGACGCCGTTCATATTCACGGATACGCTGCACGATATGCTGTACCGTTTGGCGAGTTAATGGGTTCCGGTGCTCGTCTAGCACCTGCCCGCCACCAATCGCCGTGGCAATTTTCTGGGCAGCATTGTGCATCATCGTGAAGGCTTGCTGGGCACTGCCTTTCACTGGAAGTGCCAAAAATAACGCCAAGCCCTCGGTTTTAAAGGTTTCCATGGCATAAATATCGAACGTGCCCGGATTAAACATATTGGCTAAGCTGAACAACACGGGGCCAGTGCCCGCGGTGGTTTCATGGCGATGGAATATATCGAAATCACCATACTTGAAGCCTAACTCTGTCATTTGCTGGAGTAATACCGCACCTTGAATATCGCCTTTTACATGCAGCACAATCACTTCATCCGGCGCCGTCGTCACGCCTTCCACTTCGGTAACTTCATCAATACCTAAGCCAATTTGCTCTGGTGCCGCGGCGGCCGAACTTGTCTTGGTTGCCGCTGGCGGTTTACCAGAGCGCGGAATAGTCGGCTCTGGCACCATAGGCTCTGCCGTCATTGGCTCTAACGCAGCCGGCTCTGGCGTACGTGTGTCAGCGCGCATCGGCTCAGGTAACTCAAGTTCATGCTCAGGATCTGCGGGCGTGGGCCGAACGTCAGAGAGTTCGGCATCAGCTGGCACATCATTGTGCGCCGGAGTGCTGGTATTATCGGCGCTCACCGAGCTTCGCTTGGCTGGTGCTGACTCCGGTTCGGCCGCAACACTACGCCGCGAGTTAGGAACCTCTTTTACAACCCGAACGCTACCTATGCCATCGACATCAAAACCTTCTGCATCTCGCTGTTGACGTTTACGGGCAAGCTCTTGTTGTTGCTTGCTGACTGCTTTATCGTTGTTCCGAATCGTCCACATACCGTGCCCGATAATCGCTAAAATCAACAATACGCCGATCAAACTTAAGGCAATTTGTAATCCACTCATTGGCTTTTGTTACCTTTATTATTTGCCTGTAAAATTGTAGCTCGTTATGAGGCTTGCGCCATCGCCATTGCCTCATCCACATCAACGGCAACCAGCCGCGAGACACCCGCTTCTTGCATCGTCACGCCGGCTAAATGAGACGCCATCTCCATCGCCACCTTGTTGTGGCTAATATAAATAAACTGAACTGTTTCCGACATTTCTTCGACCAGTCGACAAAAGCGCCCTACGTTCGCATCATCTAGCGGCGCATCTACTTCATCTAACAAACAAAATGGCGCCGGATTAAGGCGGAAAATGGCAAATACCAATGATAAAGCGGTTAAGGCTTTTTCACCACCGGAAAGCAAATGAATCGTGCTGTTTTTCTTGCCCGGTGGTTGCGCCATAATGGTGACTCCCGTTTCGAGTAAGTCATCGTCGGTAAGTTCCAAGTATGCACGTCCGCCACCAAAAACTTTCGGGAATAGCGCTTGCAGATCAGCATTGACCGCATCAAAAGTGGCTTTAAAACGCGTTCGAGTTTCTCGATCAATTTTTCGAATCGCGGTTTCTAAGGTTGCTAAGCTTTCGTGTAGATCTTCATGTTGCTGATCCAGGTACTGCTTACGCTCAGCCTGAGCATCAGCCTCTTCAATAGCGGCTAAGTTAATCGCTCCCAAGCGGTTAATGGCGGTTTGTAAACGTTCCAACTCAGCCTGCCATTCACGCTCGTTGGCCTGCTCTGGCAAACTTTCAAGAATTGGTTTTAACGGCTGCTTCATCTCGTCCAATACTTGCAAGATATTGCGACTACGCTCAGTTAGTGCGGTGAGTTCCAATTTGGCACTTTCAACGGCTTGGCGGGCCTGTTCGATTTTTGCGTCAACCCCTTGCTGCCCTTGTTGTAACTCACGCAATTGCTGTTGCAATTCACTCACGGCATTACTTGCCTGCGCTCGAGCTTGTTCAACTTGTTCACGCTGCAGCAAAGCTTCTTCTAAGCGCAATTGCAGTTCCTGTAATAGCTCTTCGTTGTCATCGTGATCGCGCAATTGCGTCGCTTGCGCTTGCAGTTGCTGCAGCTGTTGCTGCGCACGTTCAACCAATACTTGTCCTTGCTTCACTTGTTGGGTTAATTGACCAACGGCAAGCTGTAGTTGCTGAGCTTGTTGCTGCGCCGCTAACCATTGCTGCCGCGCAGCTTGATAACCTTGTTGTAATTGCTCCCCTTGCGACGATGATAGCGCGTGCTCAGTTGCCATCGGTGTTTGCGCTTGGGCGCTTTGCGCTGACTCCAGTTCAAGTTGGGTTTGTAGCACTCGCTCGGCAGCGGCTGCTTGGGCTAGCTCTAACTCCTGCTCGTTCGCAGTCAGTTGCGCTAATTGTTGGCTAAGTTCCTGTTGGCGTTGTTGCAATCCTTGAGCTCGCTCAGTTAAGCGAGCCTGATCTTGCGCCAAACTCTGGCGTTGCTCGGTGGTGGCGGCACAAGCATCAGCAAGGGTCGACAACTCGGTCGCTAACGCCGCGGAGTTATGGCTTAAATCCGCGATTTTAGACTCAAGTTCTCCAATTTTCGCCGAAATTACTGATAGTTCATGCTGTTGTTGCAGCACTTGTTGGGCAGCATGGTCAGCGGCGCTCGGCCAATAACTAGCACCTGGCCAATACCATTCACCCGCGGGCCCAATAGCGGCAATCCAGTCTGCCTGTGATGCATTAAATAACGCTTGTGCGGCCTTTGCATCGGTCACCAGGGCGATGCGTTGCAGCCACGTCCAGTTTGCTAACAGTCCATCGCAATAAGCTGCCGCTGCCGGCTCTTTAGCGCGCTCGCCAGCAACATTCAGGCCCGCCGCACGTACACCCAACCACCCCGCGGCCTGACACTGCTGCTGCCATGCTTGATATTGAGCGGGTTGCAATAATGGTGCTTCAAGCCATGCGCTCAGCACCGCATCCAGCTGTGCGCGCTGCATAGCGTTAATCGTACCCAGTTGCTCGAGCGCCATTCGAACTGTGGTCACTGGACCAAACTGTTCGGTACACCAAGCCAACATCGCTCCCTGCACGTCACTGTCTGGTGCTTGTAGTAAGCGCTCCAGCGAGCGCTGTTCGCCCCGCAACAACTGTAATTGTTGCTGCTGTTGCTCAAGTTGCTGCTGAACGGTTTGGTGCTCTAGCTGCTGCTGTTCACGTTGCTGCTGTTGCGCGGTTAGCTGCTGTTGGCATGCTTCCAGTTCTGCCGTTACCTTGGTGAGCGCACTGGCTTCCGCTTGTTCAGTGAGGGCTTGCTGTTGTTGCTGCAAATTAGCCAACTGCGTTTGTAGCGTTTGCCGTTGTTGACCAAGATGCTGCTCGGCTAACTGCGCACGCTCCACCTCACGTTCCAACAGCTGTTGTTGACGTTGTTGTGCTTGCGCTTGAGCTAACGCTTCTTGCCGCTTAGTTTGGAAGGCTTGCCACTGCGCCTCGGTAGCCTCCGCATCGGCAAATCGCTCAGCTTCTGTGGCTTGCGCCAGCGCCAGTTCCGGCTCCTGCGCCGTGAGCTCTGCCATTAATGCTTGTAACTGGGCTTCATCATCATCCAACAGTCTGCTGATTTGTTGTTGCTCATCGAGCACCTGCCGCAGGCGTTGTTCACGTTGCTGGCGCAATTGCTTTTCATGCTGCAATTGTTGCTCTAACCGCGTGACCTCGGTTCCGATCTGAAAAAACTGCTGCTGAACTTGTTCAAGCGCCTGTACCGCATCCTGCTCTTGTTGCCGTAATGCTTCACTACCAAGCTCGCTCCCCACTTGTTCGGTGCGCCAGCGCTCAAATTCCAGCTCTGCTTGCTGCAGGCGCTGCCGCACGCCATCCGCTTGCTGCTCTTGCTGCAACCAACGCAAAGCTTGCAGCTGCGCTTTTACCTGCCGCTCGTCTGCTTTCAAGGTTTTGTAGCGCCGCGCTGCTTGGGCTTGGCGCTGTAATTTCTCGAGTTGGCGGCCAAGTTCGTCGCGCACGTCACTTAAACGGTCGAGATTTTCGCGGGTATGCTGAATCCGTGTTTCGGTCTCGCGGCGCCGTTCTTTGTATTTTGATATGCCAGCAGCTTCTTCAATAAACACCCGCAATTCTTGGGGCTTTGACTCAATCAACCGCGAGATCATGCCTTGCTCAATAATGGCGTAACTGCGCGGCCCTAAGCCGGTTCCCAAAAACAAGTCGGTAATATCTCGCCGCCGACATTTGGTTCCATTTAAATAGTAACTCGACACCGCATCACGGGTAACAACTCGCTTTACCGAAATATCGGTGTAATTGGCAAACTCACCCTGCACGCGCCCGGAACTGTTATCAAAAACCAATTCCACACTGGCCTGCGACACGGGCTTACGCGCTGATGAACCATTAAAAATAACGTCCGTCATGGCATCGCCGCGAAGATTTTTCGCGGAACTTTCACCCAGCACCCAGCGCACCGCATCAATCACGTTGGATTTGCCACAGCCATTGGGCCCCACCACACAAGTCATTTGATGTGGGAATGGGACTTTGGTGGGGTCAACAAAGGATTTAAAGCCAACCAATTTAATGTGCTTCAGGCGCATAGAGGTGTTGTGGTTCCATCCTTGTCCGTACGCGGCGCGCGCGGCAAATTAAGTCAATATGATTGCGAATCGAGTAAAGCTAATTATTGCTGGGAATGTAGCAGAATAAACCGCAATTTGTAACAATTTCAAGCCTGACGCCGCCACCAAATTCACCTACAATGGGCTCACTACCAAGTCGTTCATGCCTGACTCAGGCTTGGCTCAGCGCGCATTAAATAACCAGCCATACTGATTGTCAGTCACTAGGTTAGCAACAAGGAATCGTCATGACAGCAACCTCCTCTTCAACTCGGGTATACAGTCAATCCGGATTAGCCTATTTCATTCGCGGGTTTGACCTCATCACTACCAAGGGTTTGAAACGTTTTGTGATCATTCCAATTCTGGTCAATCTTATTTTATTTGGCGTTGCCCTTGGTTATTTAATCAGCCATAGCGGCACTTGGATGACTCAGTTAATGAGTTACTTACCGAGCTACTTTCAATGGTTAGAGTTTATCCTCTACCCCTTACTGTTTCTGGTGGTCATACTTTCCTTTGGTTTACTCTTTAATACCATTACCAATTTTATCGCGGCGCCCTTTAACGGTATTTTGGCAGAAAAAGTTGAACGTCATTTAAGCGGTGAAAGTCTTGGCGATGAGGGGTTATTGAGTTTACTGAAAGATATTCCACGCACACTCGGCCGCGAATTACAAAAGCTGATGTATTACCTGCCGCGGCTGTTGCTGTTCTTTATTGCTTTGTTACTGCTACCCGGCATTGGTCAAGTGCTGTGGTTAGCCTTTGGCGCTTGGATGATGGCTATTCAATATCTGGATTATCCGTTCGACAACCATAAAATTTCCTTCGCCCAAATGCGTCGCGAACTTGGTGCACAAAAAGGTAAATCTTTTGGTTTCGGAATTATGGTTGCGTTGGTTACCATGTTACCGCTGGTTAATTTTGTGGTCATGCCGATTGCCGTTTGTGGCGCCACCGCACTTTGGGTCGACCACTTCAGAGCCGGGGTGTTACACCGTGTTGGTCGGGATTCTCCTACACTCTAAACCCACTTTTTGCGACTAGTGTGGCGCGCCAAAACTCGGTACAACAACAGCTGATCCATTAACCTAGGATGATCAGCATGACCCAGCCTCTCGCGCCAGTTGCTTTAGCCCGTTCGCCGGGCGTAGCGCCTAGTCGCGCTATTTATCTGTTTCACCCTGAACAGCACTTGTTAGTATGTTCGGCGGCTGTGCTCCGGCTTCATCGCCTACAGCAACGTGGCGCCTGTTTAGGGCTGCAACAATTACTTCGCTGCTACCCCGCAGCCAGCAGTGAAAAACTGCATTTGGCCTTAAAAGTAGCCGCTTGTCATGTCGGCACCATTCGTCTCGCCCTTGCCACCAAGGGCAGCAGCGGTATTTGGCTCGAACATCATATCTCGCGGCTTTGTTATGGCGACCGGGTGGTGCTGTGTGGCGATGTAAAGCTATTGCACCCTGCTCAACTTAACTAAGGCTGTCATCAGCAGCGCAAACTAAGGAACCAGATGCTCACTCTCAGCCAACCCCAGGAAACCAGCAGTTTATCGCAAATAACATTTTCGTAACCTTTAGCTTTGCGTTAGACTAGCCTGAAAATGAACCCTAAGCGCCCACGGCGGCGCTTGGTTTCTTCCTTAGGATGGCTAACGAGTAGTGCTTATGGACGACGAACAGCGGCAACACAGATCGCGTAAAGCTCGCATAGCCTGGGCTATTGCGGCGCTCAGTTTATTCGTCACGATACCGACGATTGCCGCACCAAGCCCGACCATAAGCGCCGAACCTCATGAGATTATCTGGGCTGTCAATAACGCTCCACCCTTTCACATTTTTAAAGGTGAGTACCAGCATCAAGGTATATGCGATACCTTAGTCAGCGCCTTCGAAGAAGCTTTACCCCAATATCGGCATCGTAAGGAATTAATGCCACATCCACGCATTAGCGCGCTCATGATGGCAGATCGCAATTATTGCTTTCCGTGCGTTATCCATAAAGCCAATACCGAATATGCCCTCCACAGTGAACCAACTCATATCTATCCCACCCACGGCATCATTACCCGGGCGGAATTAGCACAGCAGTGGCAACAAGCCTTCGCGGCAGCAGGAAGCGATCGGGTACGTTTAGCAGCGGTGTTGGCACAGCGCGAATTTCGCTTAGGTCAGCCCGTTGCGCGCCGCTATGGCGACTTACAGCCATTAATTGAAGATTACCAACTACAAACTGATCTGCATGTGAATGTTAGTGGCGATGACAATAACGTTGCGCTCATGTCTATGATTGCGTCGGGCCGGCTCGACTTCACCATTGATTACCAAGCAATGCTGCGCTACTACCAATTAAATGACGATGGCGCTGATTCAAACTTAGTTTTCGTGCCGTTGCAAGAAACCGCTCAAACACAAATTATTGGTTCGGTCGCCTGCTCGGCAACAGACTGGGGGCGTGAATCCATTGCGATTTTGAATCAAGCAATACCCGCCATTAGAACCAATCAAAACTTCCTCAACTCGCTCCGAACATGGCTTGGCGGCGATGATCCACAAGCTTATTTGGATGAATTAGAACAAACGCTTGGTGGTACCACGGCCGAACCCAACGACTAAGCTGTTTTTTAGCTGAGATTGCAGTAAAATAGCGGCCGTTTTCAGTGACATTACCACAGCCGAGAGTCCGCATGAGCGTCGAACAATACCAGCCTACGTTAACCCCCAATCCAACTGACACGCCAACTATTGGCTTTGTTAGCCTTGGCTGCCCCAAAAACTTAGTCGACTCAGAGCGCATTCTGACCCAGTTACGGACTGAGGGTTATGACATCGTAAATACTTATGACAATGCGGATCTGGTGATTGTGAACACCTGTGGCTTCATTGATAGTGCGGTGCAAGAATCTTTAGATGCGATTGGCGAAGCCTTGGCCGAAAACGGTAAAGTGCTGGTGACCGGATGTTTAGGCGCTAAAGATGACGAAATTCGTGAAGTACACCCGAACGTATTAGCTATTACTGGCCCGCACGCCTATGAAGAGGTGATGGGGCAAGTGCATCAGCACCTACCGAAGCCAGCACTGGCGCCGTTTGAAAACCTCGTCCCTGACACCGGGGTGAAATTAACCCCACGCCATTTTGCTTATCTAAAAATATCTGAAGGCTGCAATCATCGTTGCACCTTCTGCATCATCCCATCCATGCGCGGCGATTTGGTGAGTCGGCCAATTGGCAGCGTATTAGATGAGGCTAAACGCCTCGTCAACGCCGGTGTGAAAGAACTGCTGGTGATTTCGCAAGACACCAGTGCTTACGGTGTGGATGTGAAGCACAAGCTGGGGTTCTGGGATGGTCAGCCAGTCAAAACCCGAATGCTAGAACTCTGTGCCGCGCTTGGTGAGCTGGGCGTCTGGGTGCGCCTACATTATGTCTACCCGTATCCATCGGTAGACGATGTCATCCCGCTGATGGCGGCAGGGAAAATACTGCCTTACCTCGATATTCCATTACAACATGCGAATAAGCGCATCTTAAAGCTTATGAAACGCCCAGGCTCTGCGGATCGCACCTTAGAACGCATTCGTAAATGGCGCGAGATTTGTCCTGATCTGACCATTCGCAGTACGTTTATTGTCGGTTTCCCAGGCGAAACTGAAGCAGAGTTTGAAGAATTATTACAGTTCTTGCGTGATGCTCAGCTCGATCGTGTGGGCTGTTTTACATACTCTGACGTTGAAGGTGCAGTCGCTAACGATTTACCAGATCCGGTCCCAGAAGACGTGAAGCAAGCACGCTACGAGCGCTTTATGGAAGTACAACAACAAATCAGCGCGGCGCGCTTGCAGGCCAAAATTGGTCGCACCTTAACCGTGCTGATTGATGAAGTTGATGCTGAAGGCGCGATTGGCCGGAGTTACGCTGACGCCCCGGAAATTGACGGGTTAGTTTATTTAAACGGTGAGCAGAACGTGAAAGCAGGTGATCGCGTCGACGTTCTCATTGAGCACGCCGACGAATATGATCTCTGGGGTAGCGTGGTTCGAGACTAAGCGTCAAACGCTTAGTCATCATCCTCGCTGCCAAGCAGTTTTGGGTCGATCTTTTTGCTTGGCTGAACGCCTAAACCACGAAAATTTTCGACCCGCCCGACTAAATTACCACGCCCCGTACTCAGTTTGTTCATGGCACCGTCGTAATGCTTACGCACGGTGTCTAACGAGTTACCAAGCTTATTCATATCGTCAATAAAATTGGCAAACTTGTCATATAACTTAGCGGCGTCATCAGCAATTCGCTTCGCATTTTGGTTTTGCTGTTCGTACTGCCAGATGTTATTTACTGTCCGTAACGCAACCAGCAGATTGGTCGGGCTCACCAACATAATGTTGTGGTCAAGCGCCAGCCGAATCAACTCAGGATCTCTATCAACCGCCAATAAGAACGCGGGTTCAATCGGAATAAACATCAACACGTAATCAAGCGTTCGCACACTCTCTAACTGCTGATAATTTTTCTTCCCTAATCCTTTAATATGGTTCCGCAGCGAGTTTACATGCTCAACTAACGCGGCCTCACGCGTTGCATCGTCATCACTGTTGAAATACCGCTCATAGGCAACCAGCGACACTTTCGAGTCAATCACCACATCTTTATCATTCGGTAAATGAACCACCACATCGGGCTTGAACGACTTGCCGTCTTCATCGCGATGATGAGTTTGCGTTTCGTACTCATGCCCCTCGCGCAAACCAGACTGATTTAAGATCCGCTCTAGCACCACTTCGCCCCAGTTTCCTTGGGTTTTAGTGTCGCCCTTTAAAGCTCGCGTCAGCGCGTCGGCCTCGGCCGCCATTTGTTTATTGAGCTCTTTCAACGAAGAAATTTCGGTGGTCAGCGAGGCGCGCTGCTTGAGCTCTTCGGTATACTGGTTCTGCACTTGTTGCTTAAAGGCCTCCAACTGTTGCTTAAACGGGGCCAAAGTGTGCTCAAGCGTTTGCTGGCTATGCTGCTGTAAGCGTTCGGATTTTTGCTCGAAGATTTGTTGTGCCAACCGCTCAAATTCCTGCTTTAAGCGCTGTTCACTAGCTTCCAATAAACGCTGTTTTTCTTCGGCATGCTGCAAACTGCTGTGCAACCGACTTTGCTCTGCCGCCAGCTGCGCCTGCAACTCACCAGTACGCTGTTGAGCTTGCCGCAACTGTTGTTCAGTACTCGTAAGACGCTCACTGACTTGCGCCAAACTCGCGCGGGCTTGTTCGTCGCGTTGCGCTTGCAACTGCTGCTCGTGAACCAGTGCTTGACGCGCATTTTGTACCGCCGGGCGCTGCCACAGCCAGCCGAGCCCGACGCCGAGTGCGAGCGCGCCGACGCCCGCACTCAGCCATTGCCAAGTCAGTAAACTAAGCATTTTGCTCAGCCAACTTTACCCGCCAAATGGCCGGTCCAGTTTCGTGCGCATTATCGCCGGTTGAATCAACCGCCACCGTCACCGGCATGTCTTCCACTTCAAATTCGTAAATGGCTTCCATACCTAAATCTTCAAACGCCACCACCTGCGCTTTTTTAATGGCTTTTGACACTAAGTAAGCCGCGCCACCCACTGCCATTAAATACACCGCTTTATGCTGTTTAATACTAGCAACCGTTGCTGGACCGCGTTCAGCCTTGCCGATCATGCCCAAAATGCCCGTCTTATCGAGCATCATATCGGTAAATTTATCCATGCGGGTGGCGGTTGTCGGGCCTGCCGGACCAACAGCCTCATCACCCACCGCATCAACCGGCCCAACGTAGTAAATAAATTTATTGGTGAAGTCGACTGGCAATGATTCGCCGTTATCCAACATATCTTTAATGCGTTTGTGTGCCGCATCGCGGCCGGTGAGCATTTTGCCCGAGAGCAAAATAGTTTCGCCGGTTTTCCAGCTTTCGATATCCGCTTGCTTGACCGTATCTAAGTTCACGCGGCGCGCATCATCCCCTAATTCAAACGTAATTGCAGGCCAGTCCTCAAGTTTCGGCGGCTGCAAATCTGCAGGGCCCGAACCATCAAGGTGGAAATGCACGTGCCGAGTGGCGGCACAGTTCGGAATTAAGGTGACCGGCTTAGAAGCAGCATGGGTAGGTGCTGATTTAATTTTCACATCCATCACGGTAGTCACCCCACCCAGCCCTTGCGCACCAATGCCCAGTTGATTCACGCGGTGATAAATCTCTAAGCGTAATTCTTCTTCTGCGGTTTGTGCGCCACGATCCAGTAACTCCTGAATGTCAACGGGGTCCATGAGTGCTTCTTTTGCTAACACCGCAGATTTTTCGGCGGTACCGCCAATCCCCAACCCAATCATGCCCGGTGGACACCAACCAGCACCCAATTTAGGCATGGTTTCAACAACCCAATCAGCAATCGAGTCACTTGGATTAAGCATGACCATTTTAGATTTGTTTTCAGAACCGCCCCCTTTGGCGGCAATCATCACTTCCACATGATCACCAGCTACCATGTCGATATGCACCACAGCTGGCGTGTTGTCACCGGTATTTTTACGGGCGCCTGCGGGATCATCAACAATAGAAGCGCGTAACGGATTATCGGGATTTAAGTATGCACGTCGGGTTCCCTCATCAACCATTTGCTGGACGGTTAAATCGGTTTTGTCCCACTGCACTCCCATGCCTACTTTCACAAAACAAGTCACGATACCGGTATCTTGGCAAATGGGTCGATGTCCTTGTGCCGACATCCGTGAGTTGGTGAGTACTTGCGCAATCGCATTTTTAGCCGCGTCACTTTGTTCGCGGTGATAGGCTTTTTCTAGCGCTTGAACAAAATCTAGAGGGTGATAGTAGGAGATGTATTGCAAGGCGTCGGCAATACTTTCAATAAAATCCGCTTGACGAATAACGGTCATGAGTAATCCTTAAATGCTTGGTTTATCACGCTGAAATCAATTCCCATATCATACCCTGATGAGGTCCGTTATGCTATGCTCGCGCAATGGTGTTGTTTACCTGACAAAGGCTGCCCGCTGGCCATTTGACTAGCTTTGCGGATGCTTTTTCAAGGCGATACAGCTAACTACCCTAACTCTTGATTGCAGTGAGATTGTCGTTGTGACTCAACCTTCAACTCTTGTCGCTCGCCGCCTCGATATCGCGGCTGATCCAGTAGCGTTATTCGCCCATGTTGCTGCCCAACCCTGGGCCTTATGGTTTGATTCCGCAGCACCAACTCACAGCAATTCACGGTGGCACATTATTTTGTACCAACCGCGGCAGACCCTGCAATTATGGCCAACCTATATTGAGCTAACCGACACTCACGGCCAAGTCAGCCATTATGCCAACCCAGCCTGGCAGCAGCTCTGCCGAGCGCTACAACAAAGCTTGCCCGCTTGTCACAATGACACCGGGGTCGAGTTGCCGTTTCAGGGTGGATTAGCCGGTGCTTGGAGCTATGATTTTGGCCGCCAGCTTGAACAACTGCCGAGTGTGGCCAGCGCAGACATAGAGTTACCCGAGCTCGCGCTTGCGTTGTATGACACGGCCTTATTGATCGATACTAAACCGGCGGCCGGTGGCGGCGCGCAAGCATACTTACTGGCGCCTGCCGAACATTGGGCAGCAACGGCTGCAAAGTGGCAAGCACAGCTGGCGGCTTCCGCCCCACCGACACCCGCTTTTGGTCTGCAAAATGGGTGGCAATCGAACTTAACGCAAGCCGAGTATTTGCAACGCTTCGAGCAGGTACAAACGCATTTGCGCGCCGGCGATGCCTATCAAATAAACTTAGCGCAACGCTTTCAAGCTCATTATGACGGCGATAGTTACGGTGCTTATTTGGCACTGCGAGAAGTGAATGGTGGACCCTTCTCTGGCTATTTCCGCCTCCCCGATGGCGCAATTTTAAGCTGTTCTCCAGAGCGATTTATTTCCTGTGACCCAGATGGCTTACTAGAAACCAAGCCGATTAAAGGCACCCGCCCGCGCTCCGCCGATCCGGCAGAGGATGCAGCCGCCGCAGCGGCGCTGCGGATGGCGGCCAAAGATCAAGCTGAAAACGTGATGATTGTTGATTTATTACGCAATGACTTCAGTCGAGTTTGTGAGCCAGATTCGGTGCAAGTGCCTAAGCTATTTGCGATTGAGAGCTTTCCTGCCGTTCACCATTTAGTCAGCACAGTACAAGGTAAATTAGCAGCCCCCCATGACTTTTTAGATGTCATGGCGGCAAGTTTTCCGGGTGGATCTATTACGGGCGCCCCCAAAATCAGCGCCATGAAGATTATTGATCAACTCGAGCCGCATCGACGTAGCTTTTACTGTGGTTGTTTGGGTTACTGGTCGCAACATGGCCAGGCTGACACCAACATTATGATCCGCACCTTAGTGGCGCGCCAACAACAGCTCTACTGTTGGGCGGGTGGCGGTTTAGTGATTGATTCAGATGGCCCTAATGAATATCAAGAAACCCTCGACAAGGTACAGAAAATATTGCCAGTATTAGCCCATGACTAAAATCCCACCTTGGCACAATAAGGCTGCTTTCTTGCAACACTTTATGTTGCAACCAGCCCCCATTCGGCAACGGCCTGCACTCAAGCGGCTGCGCCCTGCCGCCGTGTTGCTGCCACTGGTGGAGCGCGCCGATGGGCTTGGTCTAATCCTCACCCAGCGCGCCGCCAACTTACGTCATCACGCAGGTCAAATTAGCTTTCCTGGTGGTCGCTATGAAGCGGCTGATGGTGATTTACGTCAAACAGCACTGCGCGAAACCGAAGAAGAAATTGGCTTGGCCCAAGACAAGATCCAAATCGTTGGCCAACTGCAAGATTATCCGGTGATCTCCAATTATTTAATTCGTCCGTTTGTCGGATTTGTTGACATCAACCAACCTTTGCAACGACAACGCAGCGAAGTGGCGGAAATTTTCGAAGTGCCGCTGGCACAGGTACTCCATCAGCCCGACCACTATGTCTTTAAGCTACGCCGGTTTATCTACCCTGAGGTGTACTTTATTGCCTACCAACAGCGCCAAATTTGGGGCGCAACTGCCGGTATTTTGCGTGAATTAGCTGACCATTTAGCGCCGGAACATCAGCAACTCTTCCGACCATTAAATTAAGCCACTTAAACCCCTTGCACAGCCCCCGCCATTCCATGCGACAATAGCCCATTAAGTTGCTCGTCGTTACAGGGAATTTAGGCATGATCAGCGTGTTCGATATATACAAAATAGGTATTGGTCCATCGAGTTCACACACGGTAGGCCCAATGCGAGCTGCGCGTGAGTTTTTGCTAGCCGCACAAGCGCGTATATCCTTGGCCGAAATCAGCAGTGTACAAGTTGAGTTATATGGCTCGCTTGGCCAAACCGGCAAAGGCCACGGCACCGGCAAAGCGGTCATCCTTGGGTTAGCTGGCGAGACGCCAGAACATGTCGATACTGCAAGCGTCGATAGCTTTTTAGCGCAAACTGATAAGAGCCAAAAGTTAAAGTTGTTAGGTGAATATGAGGTCGCCTTTCCGCGCGAGGGCGCGATTGTGTTCCACCGCCGTAAAACCATGCCCAAACATGCTAATGCCATGACCTTGCGTCTGCTGCAGGGTGACCAAGTGGTGTATGAAGACCTCTATTATTCGATTGGTGGTGGCTTTATTGTTCGCGATGAAGATTTCGATGACAGCTTGGAAGAAGCGATTGAACAGTCAAGTAAGCCTATCCCCTATCCTTTTGACAGCGCCGCAGAGCTGCTTGCCCACTGTAAGGAGCAGGGCTGTCGCATCAGTAGCTTAATGCTTGCTAATGAAAAGGTATTTCGCAGTGAAGCGGAGATTCGTGCCGGTCTCGTCAAAATTTGGGAAACCATGGATACCTGCATTAGCAATGGTATCCGCACCGAGGGAATTCTTCCCGGTGGCCTGAAAGTTCGGCGCCGAGCTCCTGATTTGTATCAACGCCTAAAAACTGAGCGCTCTTCAGATCCGATGCAAATTATGGATTGGGTCGATTTATTCGCGTTAGCGGTAAACGAAGAAAATGCAGCCGGTGGCCGCGTCGTCACCGCGCCCACCAACGGCGCCGCCGGTATTATTCCGGCAGTGATGAAGTATGCCGACAAGTTCATTGAAAAGTTAGACGAAGAAACTATTGTTCGCTTCCTTCTCACCTCCGCAGCCATTGCCATTCTTTACAAGAAAAATGCCTCAATTTCTGGTGCCGAAGTGGGTTGTCAGGGCGAGGTTGGCGTTGCTTGTTCAATGGCAGCCGGTGCTTTAGCTGAACTTATGGGCGGTAATGTAGGCCATGTTGAAAATGCTGCTGAAATTGGTATGGAGCATAACTTAGGTCTAACTTGCGACCCGGTCGGCGGCTTGGTACAGGTGCCATGTATTGAACGTAATGCCATGGGCTCGGTAAAGGCCATCAACGCCGCCCGGTTAGCGTTACGTGGCAGTGGTGACCATAAGGTTTCGCTGGATAAAGTGATTAAAACCATGTGGGATACCGGCAACGATATGAAAACCAAATACAAAGAAACCGCCCGTGGCGGTCTCGCTGTCAATATCATTGAGTGCTAACCAGCGCGAACGGCCGGTGCATACCTAAATTAATGCACCGGCAGTTGAATTCCCGCAAACATTTCCTCAATTTCATCTTGCGATTTTAATGCAATCGCCGCTTCTACTTTTGGACGGGTAAGGTGTGGTGCGAAAGCCTCGATAAAGTCATACATGTAGCTGCGCAAAAAGCTGCCTTTGCGAAACCCGATTTTAGTGGTGCTAGCCGCAAACAAATGCTGCGCCGGAATGGCCACTAAATCACTATCTTGAGTCTGGTCATAAGCCATACTCGCCAATACCCCAATGCCAAGTCCCATTCTTACATAGGTCTTGATCACGTCAGCATCGGTCGCCGTAAACACCACCTGCGGAGTTAGACCTTTACTATTGAAGGCACGATCAAGCTCTGAGCGGCCAGTAAACCCATGCACATAGGTAACGATGGGATATTTTGCGACATCGGTGATATCAACTTCAGCGAGCGCCGTCAGTGGATGGTTTGGTGGCACAATAATTGAGCGATTCCAGTGATAACAAGGCAACATGATTAAATCTTGGTACAAATGCAGGGCTTCGGTGGCAATCGCGAAGTCGGCACGGCCTTTCGCGGCCGCTTCACTTATTTGTTGCGGCGAGCCTTGATGCATATGGAGCGAGACCTGCGGATACTTCTGCATGAAATCACGAATAATGGTCGGCAGCGCATAACGAGCTTGAGTGTGAGTGGTCGCAATATTTAATTTGCCCTGGTTCGGCTGGGTGTGTTCTGAGGCAACCGATTTAATCGCATCAACTTTGGCCAGGATTTGCTGCGCAATAGCAATCACTTCATGGCCCGCGGGCGTCACATGAGTGAGATGTTTGCCACTGCGGCCAAAAATTTGGACCCCTAATTCATCCTCCAGCATACGCACTTGTTTACTGATGCCAGGCTGCGAGGTATAAAGGTTTTCTGCAGTCGCCGAAACATTTAGGTTGTGATTCAGTACTTCTACAATGTAACGTAGTTGTTGTAATTTCATGGCCACTCACTCGCGCCAGTTGCTGGCAAAAGAATCACGTAAGCAGGGACTGTTTACGTTTGGTTATGCGAAAAATATATAACATTATGGTGTCTTATTCCAAGTAGCGCATGAATAAACGGATTGATTGGTATCAAAACAAGCACTTCCTTATCTTCAGCGATAACGCTGAACTGCGGATGCAATTGACATCTTTGCTCAAAGATTTTGGGGTAAAGCGCATTTTAACTGCGCGCACTGCGGCTGAAGCCAAAGCGGCTTACCTGCGCCAACAACCACATTATGTCATTGCGGATTACCAGCTCAGCACCTATGCCACCAGCTTGGATTTCTTGCGGGCGTTGACTAAAGCACAGGCGTATCGCTTCGGTAGTGGCTTTATTCTTTGTTGCAGCCCCCAATTTCGTGAGCTATTAAGTCAAGCCCATGGTGATGCTATCGACCAACTATGGACCCCGCCGCTACAAAAAGCCGAAGTTCGCAAACAGCTCGATAGTCTGATTGCTAAAAAAGCTGCACTGCACCAAATCCAAGCGGCACTCGATGCGGGTGATTATCAAAACGCCGTGATCATTGCCCAGGAAAAAGTAAACCGGGTGCCTAAATTGGCCTTTGATTGCTTACAGATGATGGCGATTGGCTTCATTCGTCAGGGTGAGATAAGCGCGGCCCAACAAGTTTATGAGCGAGTCTTACGCAACGCTGACCTAGGTTGGGCCCAATTAGGTCTCGCCCACTGTCAGTATGAACTCGGCCGGTATCTTGATGTGGTTGAGAATTGCCAACAGGTTTTGAATCAACACCATTATTGTGTGGCGGCTTACCAATTAAGTGCACGCGCGCTGATTCAACTGCAGCAATATCCGCCGGCAGCAGAGCTATTACAACGCGCGCTAGAGATGCTCCCCAACGATGCTGAGTTACTCCGGCTTACCGCATGGGTTGCCCTTCGCCAGCGCCAATTAGATAGCTTTGCGCGTTGCTATCGACGCTTAGTTCTGGTCGCCAACGATAATGATAGTGTCGACTTAACTGCAGCTGATTACGTTAATTACGCGCGCGGTTTGTTTCACCAATACCGCGCTGCGGGTCCGCTGCAAGGCATGCGCTTTTTAACCGAATTACAAGAGGTGTTGAAACGCCAACAACGACGTTGGCAGGAGCATCCCCAATTCCTCCTGCCATTGCGTTTGATTCAAGCGCGTATGCACGCGCAACAACAACGCCAAGCCGAGGCTGACAGCATTATTGACGCCGTGCTCAGCGAATGTTTAAGCCTTGAACCAGAGCTCTTACTACGCGAAGAAATTGAACTAACTGCGCAGCATTGCGCTGAATCAGAATCGGCGCAACAGCTGCACCAGCAAGTGAACCAGGGGTTAACCGTTATTTACCCAGTCGAGCACGACCCTGAGCGCGCGCAAGCGCTAAATCGCCAGGGCATGGAGTTATTCCAGCAACAACGGCTTACGGCTGCCAAGCAACGCTTTGTTGATGCTTTTCGTTACGATGCTAGCCACCCAAGTATCGCACTGAACTTACTCCAAACGCTGTTACGATTAATGGAACAACAACATGCGACCGATCCGAATGACCATTTTCATGAAGATATCGATCGTGCCCGCCGTTGTATTTTAGCGGCCCAAGCATTACCCCAAAGTGACAATCGCCGTCACCATTTAAATGTGCTCACGACGCGTTTAAACACCTTGCGCTATCGCCAGCCTGAAGCGACTATTAATAGGGTTACCCAAGCGACTGTAGATCGTTAAGGACGTATTCATGAAACCATCGAAAACCCGCGAGATAGATTTCACCACCGTACTTGCCAGCAGCATTCATGATATGAAGAATTCGCTGTGTCTGCTGATCCAATCGATAGAAAGTCTCGCGCATGCCCATCAAGATAGCGCACATGCCGAGGCATTCTCGCAGCTGCATTATGAAGCGCAACGGATCAACATGGGTTTGATCCAACTGTTAGCGTTATATCGTGAACAACAGCAACATTTACCCGTTAACATCGACGCATTTTATTTAGCGGAACTGGTAGACGAATTAGTGATCACCCACGAATACTATGCTGAACAGCGTCATATTGAGGTACAAGTGGAGATTGCTGATGATCTTATCTGCCACGGCGACCGGGATTTGCTCAGCGCCTTGCTCAACGATATCTTTGTTAATGCTATTCGTTATACCGCCGATACCATAAAGGTAACCGCTCAGCTGAATTCAGCCGGCCTTGAAATCTGCATCAATGATAACGGTGGGGGCTATCCAGAAACCATGCTGGAAGCGGCTCATCAGCCGATGGCAAAACTTAATTTATTGGAGGCACGAACCGGACTTGGGCTCTATTTTGCACATTTAATAGCCGCACAACATGAACGCGATGGTGTGCAGGGCAAGATCGAATTAAAAAATGGCGGTAGTCTAGGCGGTAGCTTATTCTGTTTAACACTACCCTAGCCCCGTAAAGTTGGTTAGTATGCATGAATAATAATAATCAAAAAGACGCTCACCGTAGCCGGTTGAACATAGCATGACAGTTTCCATTATCGTCATTTTAGTGGTTGCGCTGGTGGTATTAATTATTGCCGTCAATGCCATCCAGCAGCACAAACAACAAGCTGAATTAGAGCGGCGGCAAAAGCTTGCGCGCTTTAAACTCGTGTTTGACCAAACCGAAGACTTGATTGGCGTTGCCAGTTCATTCCCGGTCGGTCGCGCCTTGTTATTGATGCTTAATCGCCGTGCGCTTGATGCTGCGCAGCGGATGCATGGGGTGGCACAAACCGCCGATAATAAAGCCCGCGTTGATGATTACAAAGAGCGTGTTGATGCGTTTAAAAATGACACCAACGATGCGGTAAGCGACAGCTTTGATATTCCTGAAAGTGATAAACAGGTAATCAATATGCTGAATGCGGTGAAGAAGCTGCGCTCTACGCTTCGCAGTGAACACTCGAAAGCCCGTATCGATACCCAAAATTTTCTTGCTGAAGATCGCCGCCTCGTGAAAATTCAGGTACAAATTAGCGTTGAGAGTCTCATTCGCCGTGGTCGTTCAGCGCGCAGCACGCAAATGCTAGGCTCAGCGCGCCAATACTTTGAAAAAGCCCTGAAAACCCTTGATGACCAGAGCTTCAATGATGACTACATTACGGCCCGCCGGGCCCAGGTAAAAGAAGAACTAGATCAAATCACCGAAGAGTTACGTGAAGGTAACGCGCGTGATGCCGCCAACCGCAAAAAAGATGACCTTGAAGAATTATTCCAACCTAAACGTAAATGGTAGTGATGATGTCGTCGTTACGTGATCAATTAAGCCAACTCGGTTTTGAGAGCTCAGCGCAAGTTGCCACAGACACAGACAGCGATACCCAAGCCGAATTAACGCCGGCTGCCGCGGGGCAAACGTTGCGTATTCAACGCCAAACCAAAGGCCGTAAAGGCAAAGGCGTTACCGTCGTGCTCGACTTAAACCTATCCACCAGCGCATTGCAGCAGTTAGCCAAGCAACTTAAACAAACTTGCGGGGTGGGTGGCGCCGTAAAGGACGGTACTATTGAATTACAAGGCGACCAACGAGCAGCAGCGAAAGCTTTGTTAGAACAACAGGGGTATCGGGTGAAGTTTGCGGGTGGTTAGCGGCTTTACCATGTATTATCAAAGCATTAACTAACTTGATACACCACTTCTAGTGTATGTCCGTCGTCTAACCAACGCATTGATTCGGTCAATTCCTGCATCAGCAATAAGCCTCGGCCATGCGCCAGCGCTTGCGTCATCGACTGTGTTTCTGTCGCGCGCGCAAGGGCTTCGCGCTGAGTCGTACCCGAGTCACGAATACGAATAATAAGCTGACGCTGACGCGGCAAAAATTCTAATTCAATAGCAATTTCCCCCGAGCTGAGTTCAGCCAAGCGTTGGTCACGGGCCCGATAATACTCGGTAAAACCATCATCTTGCTCTTTTAGACTCGACTCTAGCCCTAAAATGCCGTGCTCCAAGGCATTATTATAGGCTTCGGACAACAGCATAAAAATCGTTCCCCGGTGTGCCCGCAGCGCCGGTAGCTGACTGAGCGAATTCATTAAGGTCGCCACTGGATCGGTCTGCTGCATTTCATGCGCACTGATCTGCACTTGCAACTTAAATGGCAAAAACGTCTGTGCGGGTATATCAGGCTCCGAGGCTAGCTTCGACGGGCAGCATCGCAACAATGCCAATGACATGTCATCATCATGCTCGTGACCACCACGATAAGTCTCTAAGTCAGCAATAATGTCGGCTAAACTAAGGCTTCGTCGGCTGGTTAAAATCGCTTCAAACCCGCTCTCACCTAATCGCTGTTGCGCCTCGTTGGGTAATTCGGTCACCCCATCAGTAAAAATAACGACGCGCTCGTTAGATTTACAACTTAACGTACTCACGGAATGATCAAATTCATCCTCCGCCAAAATCCCGAGCGCCATATGTTGCGAGCGTAGCTGGGCGGTAATTTGCCCTTCATCATTCAATACATAACCACTAACCATACCGCCATTCCAATAGGTTAATCGTTCACCGCAAGCCGACAATTCGAGCATAATACCCGCGCAAAACATGTCATCGGGAAGCAGCTGCAACAGTCGTTCATTGAATTCGGTCACCATTTCGGCTACCGCCACACCGCGTTCAGCCATCGCAAAAAAAGCCTGTGACAGCGGCAGCGCACCAGTCGCGGGGGCTAATCCATGGCCGGTAAAATCTCCCATAAACACATATATATTGCCCAGTGGCCCCGCTGCCACCAAACATAAGTCGCCACTAAA
Organism: uncultured Idiomarina sp.; assembly: GCA_946885915.1. Next base: position 55,029 of record CAMPHF010000011.1, on the reverse strand, counting down.
CTCGCTGGCGGCGGTCACATGAGTTTCGATATGGGGGTAATGAGTAAAATTGCGGCTCAGTGCATTGCGAAAGATATGTTGCACAATTTTGTGCTCACGCTCGACCCGACTCGAGTGCCACATCAAGCGCTTATTTTTTTCATGAATGGCTTGGCTGAGTTCACGGACTCGTTGGTGTGCTCGCAACTTAGCTTGCAGCACAACGGGTTCAAAAGGTAATGGCAGAAAGTCATCCCCACCAACGGCTAGACAGCGCAATAAGGCTTCTTGCTCATCAATCGCGGTAATAAAAATGATAGGTAAATGAACAACGCCAGACAGGGCTTTTATTTTCGGCGCTAATTGGTAGCCACTGATGCCCGGCATCATCACATCGAGTAAGACAAGATCGGGCTTCCAAGCTTGAAAGTTATCAATGACCTCTTGCCCCGAAGCCGCACAGACGACCTCGTAACCAAAGCCACCGACCAAGCTCTCGAGTAACAAGCGATTGGCGATTTGGTCATCGACGATCAGTACGCGCATGAGCCGCTGCGCTTAAGAAATAATAAACATTTTATCAAAGCGCGAGATATCCAAAATACGACGGATTTCCGGCCGACAATTGATCAACTGAATTTCTTTCACACTTTGACCGAGAGACTTGCGCATATTCAACAACATACCTAAGGCTGAACTGTCTAAATACTCGGTTTCACGCAAATCAATCAATACCGTGGGTTGGGTGTCGCCTATATTCGCGTAGGCCTGCCGAAATTCTTGTACCAGACTGAAGTCGAACTTGCCCTTTATGGTGATAATGAGCTGTTTTCCGTCATTAGAAAATTGTTTGGTCAAAGACATAATTACACTGTTCCCTCGATGCTATTTTACGGGCCGTCGGGTGGCGAATTTAGACCCAGCGATGTTGTTGTGTTTGCGCATTAAATCGCCTAACCTACTGCATGGCTCGGTCAACAGAAAGGATATCTTCATGCCGCACGTGCACGCCGCTGACTTGTCGATTTTACTCATTGAACCCTCAGAAGTTCAACGCAAAGTCATCACGCGGCATCTCGCCGATGCTGGCATTACGCAAGTAGATGGTGCGGCAAGTATTGCCGAAGCGCAACAAAAAATTCAACGCTTCCAGCCCGATTTAATCGCCAGCGCCATGTATTTCGCCGATGGTACGGCGCATGACCTACTGCACTTTTTGAATCAGCATGGGCTAGCCGAAGATATCGGATTTATGCTGGTTTCCAGTGAATACCGCGATGATCAGCTCGAGGAGTTCAAGCAGGCAGGTATTATTGCCATTTTGCCTAAACCTTTTACTCCAGAACAACTCCAACGCGCGGTCACAGCCACGGTCGATTTGATAGATCCAACCTCGTTAGAATTGAAGCACTTTGACCCTGAAGACTTAACCGTGCTGTTAGTCGATGATAGTATGATGTCACGCCATCATTTACGGCGGATATTGGGCGATTTGGGTATCGTCAACTTTGTCGAGGCAGAAGATGGCCAACAAGCGCAAGGTATTCTCGCAGAACAACCCTTTGACTTGGTGGTGACCGACTATCACATGCCACAGATGAATGGCCGCGAACTTGCCGAATTTATTCGCAAAACGCCGGGGTTATCCCATATTCCTATTCTCATGGTAACCGCTCGCGCTCACTCTCCGCAGTTGGCTAATATTAAGCAAAGCGGCGTAGATGCACTCACCGATAAACCATTCGAGCCAGCGGCTTTACGAAGCTTATTAGCCCGCTTATTGAACCATTAAGCTAGCGCGATGGCTGCTATAAAAAACCCCACGCTAGGCGTGGGGTTTTAGTTTACAGAACCACTATTTTATTCGACTGGCTTCTGTTGGTATTTTTCATATAGCTGAGTATGGCGGCTACGTAAATCCACTTCACGACCTTCAATGAACATCTGCTGAATATCTTGTCCCAAAGGATCAAGCACATCACCGTTAGAGATCAGCAAAGTCGCTTCTTTGCCAACTTCAAGTGAGCCTAATTCATCGTCGATACCAAGAATTTTAGCCGCATCCAACGTAATGGCCCGTAACGCATGGTCTTTAGCCAGCCCATAAGCCGCGGCATTACCCGCCGCAAAAGCTAAATTGCGGGTATCCCAAAAGCCCGGGTAGGCAATCGCGAAATCGACACCTGCTGCAGCTAACTGACCCGGCACACTGAACGCCTGATCAAAGGCTTCATCGTGCCGACTTGGCAATCCAAACGGCGCGCCATACACCACTGGAATATCTGCAGCGGCTAACTGGTCAAGCATACGCCAAGCGTCACGAGCCCCCATCAGCACCATGTCAAAGCCATACTCTTGCTGGAGTGCAATCGCCTGCTCGAGCTGACGTTTGTCATCAGCGTGCACAAATAACTTTTTGCTACCGTCGAACACCCCTACCATTGCTTCCCAGCGAATGTCGGTACGCTCTAATGTGCCCGCCGCTTTAGCGGTCGCATAGGCTTTGGCATCAGCAATTGCTTGGTTGAGTCGTTCGCGCGCTTCAGCATTGGCTTTACGTTGTTCCTCAGGTGAACGACGTTCCCACCATGCCGTGTTTAAACCAACCCGAGGCCAGTTAATATGGACGCCAATATCAAGCGCCTGCGCGCCATCTTCCCAGGTCCAGGCATCCAACTCTAAAACGCTCGACTGCCCCATCACCAGGCTTCCCTGAGGAACGATTTGAGCATGAGTAATGCCGTTGTAACGTAACGTCGGAATTACCTCTGAGTCGGGGTTATAGGCGATATGACTGCGCACTTCAGGATGAATTAAACCCACTTCGCGTTGATCATCTGTAGCGCGTACCGCTTCAATTTCAATCAACCCTAAAGTGGTATCTAGCGCAATCAAGCCCGGGTAAATATGCTTACCCTCAGCATTAATCACTTGGGCATTTGCTGGTACCATCAAATCCACCCCTATTGCAGTGATTTTGCCATTTTCCAACAACAGGTCAGTATTGCTTAAGACGCCATTGGCGACGCTATATACGGTACCATCTTGGATTAGTATCGGCTGGGTTTGCGCCGCACCGGGAACCATGTCATGCGCGCTTACCGCACCGGTAAGCAGGAGTGCCACAGCGGTAGCACTCAGCTTGGTTTGCAAATGTTTCATTAGTGACGTCCTCCATGGGTGTGGACCATAAACTCATCGAGCCATACATCATGCTGATCCTCACAGTGCCAAGTGGGTTGCTTAGGTTTATAACCATTGGCAGCGCCTTGCTTGGCTGCATCACCAGCTGCCAACACTTTTTGAATCAATTGTTGCTTCTCTGCGACTACGGCTTGACGACGTTCTAAATCAGCCTCGTAATCAAAGAACTTACGTGCATTGATCCAGGTTTGCTCCACTCGCGCATAGGCGCTTAGAGGGTTGTTATTCCAAATCACGAAGTCAGCGTGTTTGCCTTCGGTGATGCTACCAACATACTGCTCAACTTTTAGCTGTTTAGCCGGATTAATGGTGATCATCTTCAGCGCTTCGTGGGGGTCCATGTCACAGTAACGTACTGATTTACCAGCCTCAGTGTTCAAGCGACGCTGTAAATCGTTACTATCGGAATTCACACTGGTTAACACGCCTTTTTCCATCATCAAACAAGCATTGAATGGAATCGCGTCGTAGACTTCAAACTTGAAGCCCCACCAATCGGCGAAGGTTGAGCCGCCCGCACCATGCTTGGCCATTTCCGAGGCAACCTTGTAGCCCTCTAAAATGTGGGTAAACGCCGTAATGGTAAAATCAAATTCTTCTGCTAATCGGAGTAACATCAGAATTTCTGATTGCACGTAGGAGTGCGCATGCACAAAGCGCTCGCTGCGTAGAATTTCAAGCAGCACATCCAACCGTTCATCAGGCCGTGGCGGTGCAGTGCGGGCGCGCTCTGAACGACTTAAGTCGTCATAAGCGGCCTTAGCTTCTGCATACTCGCGCGCTGCAATAAAGCCATCACGCATGATGGTTTCAACGCCCATTCTAGTTTGCGGGTAACGCACGGTGTAATCGTCGCCCCAGTTACTTTGCTTAACGTTTTCACCCAAAGCAAACTTAATGCTGTCAGGGGCAGCATCAAACTTCATCAGTTCTGCATCTGCACCCCAACGTAATTTGATGACTTGTGCGCGTCCACCAATCGGATTGGCTGAACCGTGGAGTAATTGCGCCATAGTGGTGCCGCCGGCTAACGAACGATAGATATGAATATCGTCTGGATTCACCACATCACCAATATGTACTTCAGCAGTAATAGCTTCGGAACCCTCATTCACACCTTGCGAAATAGCGATGTGTGAGTGCTCATCAATAATGCCTGGGGTCACGTGTTTACCTTCGGCATCGATCACTGTAAAGCCACGCGGCGTATCTAAATCCTGTCCGATTTCGTCAAATTCACCGTCACGGATAATGATATCCGCATTGGTCAAAATACCCTGCTCGTCGGCAGTCCACACGGTGGCGTTTTTAATATGGATATTTTCCCGCTGCGGAAGGCCGGGCTGACCATAAGCCACATTCGGGAAGGTAAGCTGACTGACATAAGTAGGCGAGGTTTCTTCATCCGCAACCTCAGCCGCAGTAGCCGCATCAACTCGCGTTGCCTGCAGTGGCAGTTCACGTCCATCAGGACCTACCGCAACGCCTTGCAAGCGCGCCGCTGCAGTCTGTTCCAATCGGACTCGCCAAGCACCGCTTAAGCCTGCGATATCAAGATCGACCACGAATTCAACCTGATCCTGCATGCGCGTCGCGTTGCGCAGCGAATGACTGGTGTCGCCCTGCTTAATGCTACCGCTTACTTTTGAATCTGCTTCCAGCGTCAGTTGTAACGCTTGATTCGCAATATTAAGCTCAAACTCTCCACTTAATTGCGCAGGTTGCAACGGTTTCAGCTCTACCGCCTCGCCTTGTAACCACACCGCGGCGATCTCACCATCAGTAAACAAATCACCTTTGGCAATCACAAAGTCGGCCATGTAGCCCGGCTGTAGCTTACCCACTTTATCGCTTACTCCAGCAATTTGGGCAGGAATAGTGGTAAGCGCAGCTAAAGCTTGTTGTTGACTCAAACCATGCTGAATGGCTTTGCGTAAATTGGGCCAAAACGCTTGCGGCTTCTCTAATTGCGCGGTAGTCAGCGCAAAATCAACGCCTGCTTGCGCGAGTGTTGCGGGGTTCGATGGCGCACGTTCCCAATGGCGCAAATCAGCCAATTCAACGTCCAACTCAGCATCTACACCAGCCACGTCTGGGGCCGCCGGAAAATCGAGCGGTAAAATGAGCGCTGAGCCAGTATTTTTCACTGCTTCTACGCGCGCATACTCGAACCCTGAACCAAGGAATACGCTGCGCACATTGTATTCGTCGAGTACCTGATCGGCGCGCAATAAACTCAGTTCATCCTCAGCAGCGAACAACATACCTTGTTGTTCAATAGTCGTCAGGGCGTCGAGCGCGGCATTATATTCCACCGGTTCACCACTAATGGCGGTTTTACCTCGTGCTTGTTCATACCACGCGGCATCAGAGAGGGTTTGCCGAACCAATGCGATACTTCCCATCAGTGAGGATGGGTATTGCTGCCGTGAGCTACCTTTATCAAATGAACCAAACTGTAAGCTAGACGGGTTGTACACGAGCTCATTGGCAATTTTATCGGCGAGCGATACTACCGCTGCCTGACCTTGAAAAATACCATCCAGGCGAGCCGTCTGAACGGCTGTAAAACCTTGTTCAATCAGGCCTTTTGCAGCGCTTTGATCAGGGCTGAAACTATCAATCCAGCGCAGCTGGGCGTGAATAGCATCGTTAGCGGCGTTACCGCCTTCTCGTTCGTTGGAGTACTGTGGCGGTTCAGTCCGATAGCCACGTAAGCCCTGTTCTGGCTTAGGCACACCATAACTACTATATGCGTCGATAAAGCCCGGATAAATTATGTGGCCGGTGACGTCGATGACGCGGGCACCCTCAGGTGCTTGATTGTTCGCATTAATCGCACGCACCTTGCCATGCTCAATGACCAAGGTGGCATTTTCAAAGCGCTTGCCGGGTTCGGTAATAATGGTGGCATTTTGCAGCGCAATGAGACTGGGCGTATGCTGGTGAATACCTTGCACACGTGTGGTCTGGTCGGCATGGACTGCCGGCACCAGAGCCAACGCGGTCAAGACCGCAGCGCTCACGCCACTTAACTGCTGACGGATGTTCATTGACGTCCCCTTTCGTTAACGAGAAGATCTGGATGTATGATTTAACACTATTATTAGAATACCGTTGTAAACTAAACCCAGACGATTGTCCGCCGCAACGGGTGAACCGATGAAGTGTATGATTGCAACGTTCAATCACCAAGGTAAAACCAAACAATATAACATTAAACTTCAAGGAGAATAACCAGATGGCTCGCTCACTACAACTATTCCGTCGAGGCGGCTTAGCGGTGCTGATGGCAACCGCTTTGTCTACCTCTTTAGTATCAGCCAATGCTTTTTATGAAGCAGAGGACGCAGTGACTTATCGGCAACATGCATTGTCGTTGATGGCGAATAATTTCTCGGTAATGGGCGATATGCTCAAAGGCGATCGCGAGTATGATGCCGAAGTATTTGCCGCGCGGGCCGCAGATACCGCAAAATTGGCCACTATTCCTTGGCCAGCCTTCAGCGTTGAGGGTGCGATGCCCGGCAATAACAGCGATGCATTACCTGAGATTTGGGACAATTGGGAAGATTTCCAAGCGCGAGCTGATGCCTTAGGAACCAGAACTGCCGCACTGGCTGAAGTTGCTGCTAGCGGTGATCGTGATGCAATTAGTGGTGCGTTCCGCGAAGTCGCCATGACCTGTAAAGGCTGTCACGACAATTATAAAGACTAAGCAAAACTCGTTTTTGCGTTAAAAAATACGCCGCCGCGGCAGTTGTCGCGGCGGCATACCTTAAAACACCGATTCAGTGGTTATGCTAACCACCAATACAACAGCAAAATAATCAGCACACTTAAACCGATTCCCCACCCTCCGTGCACCAATTTCGGCGCCTCTTCGTTGGCTTGTAGAGCTTCACGACGCTTCCCACTTAGCATCGCTTGCGTGAGCGGGCGACCGCGCCATTTATAGAGCAAAATAGCCACAATATGAACGGCAATGGCGATCCAAATCACCTCGATCAAGGTCTTATGGATATCAGTCAAAACCTCGCTTACGTCGCTGCTCACGACATCATGCAAAGGTCCGTCGAAGAAAATATCATCAGTCGCGAACAAACCTGTGACGCCTTGGGTGAGTAATAGCGTGAGTAACACCATGACAAACCAACCGCCCGCAGCATTGTGACTAGTCGCTGGAGTCGGTCGCCCACGCAACAGTTCCCGCAAATGTAGCCAAGCTTGCTGGGGAGCTTTTAGAAATCGCGCGAAGCGAGCGGATTCGCTGCCCCAACCCCCCCATAAGATCCGAGTGGCAAGCAAGCCAAGCAGCACTAATCCAAGGCGCAAGTGCCAATCTAAATGCCCCTCTTCCGCAGTCCACCACATGCCCGCAATCAGGCCAACTAAACTCCAATGAAAAAGCCGGATAAAGCCATCCCAAATTTTTGGCCGCTGCTGCATGAGGATCACCCTGTTGTTCTGTCTTCAATATGCTACATTGTCGTTTATAGTAGCGAGGAAACTAGTCGATGGCGAATGTATTAGTTGCTGATGATGACTTCATCAGTCTCGAAATAATGAAAGCGATGTTGCAACGCGATGGGTTGCAGGTAACCACCGTCATGAATGGCCAAGCGGCTATCGACGCTTGCGCTGCAGGTGCTTTTGATTTGATTTTACTCGACTATGAGATGCCGGATATGACCGGGGCCCAGGTCGCCAATCGCTTACGCGAGCAAAGCTGTCGAGCGCCTATTATTGCGGTTACCGGACACAACAGCGCAGCGGAACTCGAAGCATGCGCCGCCGCCGGTATGGTGGCCACCTTACACAAACCATTAGCACCAGATGCGTTAGAGGCGCTGCTGCAACGTTGGCTGCCGTAAGTCATCGGCGGTTTGTAGCAACTGTTGGCTTTCACGCAGAAATTGCTGCCCGTGGTGACCAAAGAATTGCTGCAACGCCTCAAAACGTTTAATGAAGCCCTCTCTGTCACCGGCTTGCAGCCCCTTCAGCACTTGCTGAAACTGCTTCAAGTAGCGACTGACCATGGCAAGATTAGTGGGGTTTGCCAGAATAATATCCGCATACAAACTAGCGTTTTGCGCAAATAAGCGGCCAACCATCATCAGCTCAAGTCGATAAATTGGCGAGCTGACACTTAATAACTCATCAATTTTAATGCCTTCTTGTGCCAAATGATCGCCATAAACAAAAGTACTCAAATGCCGTAACACCTGCACAAATGCCATTCGCTCATCGTGTTCCACAGCCGGCACTGCCTGTAACACCGCGCCCCAATTTTCAAGTTGCTGTAACAACCAGCCATACTGCTCAGCCTTGCGCCCCGCACAGACCACCACCAATTGCTTCGCTAAATTAGGAACTTGGGGGCCAAACATGGGGTGTAAACCAACCACGGGACCGCCATGTTGCTTGAGCATCGCAGCCAAGGGCGCGGCTTTTATACTGGTCACATCGGCTAGTACACAGTCGTCCGCTAGGATCGGTAAATTCGCGATCACCGATTCAGTCACTGCAATCGGCACGCTGACAAGCACTAATTGCGCCTGCTGCCAAGCAATCGCTTCGGATGATGTTTTATCAACCACTTGCACCTGATAGCCACTGGTTTGAAACAACCGCACAAACAATTGCCCCAATTGACCAGCGCCGCCAACGATAATAATGGGTCGGCTTGCATCGCCAAACTGTTTGGCGCTGCGATGCTCTTGGTTCCGATATGATTCGCGAATTAAACGCCGCAACACATCTTCAATCAGATCAGGATTTAATTGCAACGCGCTGGCCTGCTCACGTCGAGCCTCAATTAATGCCGCTTCACGGCTAGGCACATACAATGGTTCGCCAAGTTGCTGCTTAATGTCGCCAATGCGAGTGGTTAATTCACGCCGTTTCGCCAGCAGTTGCACCAGCTCGGTATCAACTCCATCAATCTGGCTTCGCAGTGCCGCTAATTGTTGCTGATTATCTGTGCTCATGAATACTCTAACTGCTGTTGTAAAATTCGATATGCTTGCTTAATCGCCTGTGCTTGCTGCACACAACCACCTTTGTCTGGGTGATGTTGATGCATACAATGACGATAAGTTCGTTTTAATTCAGCTGGCGAAACAGGCCAAGCAGGGAGTGCTAAGGTCGCCACCGCGTCATCGATATCATTCATCGTGACCACTACCACTTGCCGGCCATGCCAAAAGTCATCTAATAGCGCATCAACATCGGCGGCTCTGGTTTGTTCGAAATGGGCCCAATCAAGATAATAGGCTGCCAGCGGGTCCATTGCATCTAGTCCGGAATCGGCAGGCTCGTATGGCTTCACTGCTATTTTTAAGGTGTGAATATCTAACTCGAACAATTGCGCTTGGCGCCAGCGATTACGTAATCGATAGAGCGCGTTAAACACAATAAAGTGCGTTTGAAATAACCTTAGCGTGTCGGTGAGTGCATTTGCTTCGAGCAATTCATAAGGTTTCGCCTGCAACGCCACAATAAGCTGATGCTCATTCAGTGAGTCACTGGCTGCTAATAGTTCGGTCTCGATAGCATGGTCGAGCGCTTGAATAAAATCATGTTGCATCAGTGCATGATGCCAGAGGAAGCGGCGCCGACACAACAAAAAGGCTCGCAATTGCGAGCCTTTTTCGTGTCATTGGTTACCCAACAATCGTTAAGATAACTTCTCACGGATACGTGCAGACTTACCTGAACGCTCGCGCAAGTAGTAAAGTTTCGCACGGCGAACCGCACCTTTACGTTTCACAACGATGCTATCAATGATTGGGCTGTGCGCTTGGAAAGTACGCTCAACACCTTCACCATTAGACACTTTACGAACCGTGAATGCTGAATGCAAACCACGATTACGCTTAGCGATAACCACGCCTTCAAATGCCTGAACGCGCTCACGGTTACCTTCGATAACCTTTACATTTACCACAACTGTATCGCCCGGCGCGTAGTCCGGAAGATCTTTCTTCATTTGCTCGTCTTCGATCGCTTTGATCAAATTGTGACTTACTTTTGCCATATTAGCCTCACTTTCCTAGAATTAACCGCCCGAACGTTTCGCGTTAGTTTCATGAGCCACCTGAAAGGCTTTTAACAAATCTAACTGCTCGTCGGTCAGAGCTAGGTCATTTAACAGTTCGGGACGTCGCAACCAAGTTCTACCTAGCGCTTGCTGCAACCGCCACCGGCGTATTTGTTCATGGTTTCCGCTTAATAATACTGGCGGTACCGCTTCACCATCTAACACTTCTGGACGCGTGTAATGTGGGCAATCGAGTAACCCTTGCGCAAAAGAGTCAGCTTGCGCTGAATCTTGATGACCCAGAACGCCGGGCACTAAGCGTGCAACTGCGTCTATGACCACCATCGCAGGGAGTTCTCCCCCACTCAACACGTAATCACCAATCGACCATTCTGCATCAACATGTTGCGCAATAACACGCTCATCAATGCCTTCATAGCGACCGGCAATCAATACCAGTCGATCATGCTGAGCCAGTTCTTGCACTCCGGCATGATCAAGCTTACGGCCTTGCGGTGACAAATAAATAACCTGCGCCGGACCATCGAGTTGCTGCCGCGCCGCTGCAATTGCATCGGTGAGCGGCTGCACCATCATCAACATCCCGGGGCCACCGCCATAAGGGCGATCATCCACAGTACGATGACGATCATGCGTGAACTCGCGCGGGTTAATGGTTCCGAAATCGATGATTCCGTCACGTATTGCCCGCCCAGTGACACCTTGGTCAGTTAATGCCGCGAACATTTCGGGGAATAAGGTTATTGCCCTAATCTGTTTTATCGCTGTCATTAAAAGTCCGCTGGCCAATCCACTGTTATCTGTCGGGTCGCACTATCTACCGCCGTCACATACTGACTTTGGATAAACGGGATTAACCGTTCGTGGCGACCAAACGCGTCGTTATTGTTTGCTTTTACCACCATCACATCATTAGATGCGGTGGCCATGAGCTGGTCAACAACCCCCATGTGATAGCCGTCGGTATTTACCACTGCCATCCCAATCAGGTCGCGCCAATAAAATTCGTCATCGGCGAGCTTAGGCAAGGTATCTGCTTCGACACCAATCTCGAGACCCGTAAACACTGCTGCTTGGTCTCGGTCATTTACTTGCGCTAAGCGAGCAATCAGTCCTTTATTATGTCGCCGCCATTCCGCGACTTGAACTTCTCGCCATTCACCTTGTTGCTTGATAAGCCAAGGGCTGTAATCAAAAATGGCTTCATCTATTTCGGTGTAAGATTGAATTTTGAGCCAACCTTTGACGCCGTAAACCGCACCTAACGTACCTAATACGACTTTATCTTCGGTTTGCTCCATCATACTTACGCCGCTTTACGAGCTTCTTTAACAAGCTTCGCAACACGCTCAGACAAAGAAGCGCCGTTGCCGATCCAATGATCAACACGCTCTAAATCGATGCGAATTTTTTCTTCTTGACCACGTGCGACTGGGTTAAAAAAGCCGACGTTTTCAATGAAGCGACCGTCGCGGGCATTGCGACTGTCAGTCACTACCATTTGGTAGAAGGGGCGTTTTTTCGCGCCACCACGTTGTAAACGAATGGTTACCATTACGTTCCTCGATACAGTTTTGTGATGTAAAGTAAATAAATGTGCTCCGACCTAAATCGGAGCGCGACAATTCTACTGATTTATCCTGCAAATGCAAGCTTTATAAGGGGTCGGCTATTACTTGCGCGGGAACATGCCAGGCGGTAATTTTCCACCACCAAAACCGCCCATACCGCCCCCTTTACCACCACCGAGTGAGCGCATCATTTTAGCCATGCCGCCACCCTTCATTTTCTTCATCATTTTTTGCATCTGCATGAATTGCTTCAGTAGTTTGTTCACGTCTTGCACTTGAGTGCCCGAACCTGCGGCAATCCGGCGCTTCCGTGAACCTTTAATAAGGTCAGGGTGAGAACGCTCTTTAGCCGTCATCGAATTAATGATGGCTTCCATGCGAATGGTGACTTTATCGTCCATCTGACCTTTAATTTGATCGCCCATATTACCCATTCCCGGTAACTTATCCAGCAAGCCCATCATGCCGCCCATATTGCGCATTTGCGCCAATTGGTCGCGGAAGTCTTCTAAATCGAACTTGCCTTCCTTCATGACTTTGCGCGCGACTTTTTCGGCTTTATCGCGGTCGACTTTACTCTCGATGTCGTCAATCAGTGACAACACATCACCCATGCCGAGAATACGCGAAGCTAAACGATCAGGATGGAAAGGTTCTAAGGCTTCAGTTTTTTCGCCCACCCCTAAAAACTTAATGGGTTTACCGGTAATATGACGAATAGAGAGAGCTGCACCACCGCGCGCATCACCATCTACCTTGGTTAAAATCACCCCGGTCAGGGTAAGCGCCTCGTTAAACGCTTGCGCGGTGTTCGCCGCATCCTGACCGGTCATCGCGTCCACCACGAATAGGGTTTCAACCGGTTTGATCGCCGTTTGTATCGCTTGGATTTCCGCCATCATAGCGGCATCAATGGCGGTACGGCCGGCGGTATCCACCAAAATCACATCAATGAACTGCTTTTTCGCCTGCGCAATCGCGGCCTGCGCAATCGCAACCGGTTGTTGCTCTACGGTTGACGGAAAAAACGCCACCTCAACTTCGTTGGCTAAAGTTTCTAACTGCTTAATAGCCGCCGGCCGATAGATATCCGCACTCACCACCATCACTTTCTTTTTTTGGCGTTCGCGCAAATGTCGCGCAAGCTTGGCCACACTGGTGGTTTTACCCGCACCTTGCAAACCGGCCATCAGGATGACTGCAGGCGGCTGAGCACTCAGGTTGAGCGGCACATTCGCCTCACCCATTGCCTGTTCCAACTCAGACTGCACGATTTTTACAAACACCTGTCCTGGGGTGAGGCTTTTGTTTACCTCAGTACCCAGCGCGCGAGTTTTTACCTTACTGATAAAATCTTTAACAACCGGTAACGCAACATCAGCTTCAAGCAGCGCCATTCGCACTTCACGCAAAGTGTCTTTAATATTGTCTTCGGTCAGACGTCCGCGGCCACCGATAGTGCGGAGCGTTTGCGATAATCGATCGGATAAGTTCTGAAACATCGGTCAACCTATATGAGTTCGGTACATCATCTTGTTTGCAAGTTTACCTGATTATTACGGTAAATTCAGCGCTGATTGATGCTGACGCAAGCCAATTCAGGCTGTATATTGTGCGCTATCATATGTTTTTCAACCAAAGGTTTTTCGCATGCTCGCGCTCGTGCTGTTTCTTGCTACTGCACTTTGCTATGTCATAGCAACCGCTTTGGTACTGCGTTGTTTCGCAGGCTCGGTAGAGACTGTAAGGGACACCGCGGCTTTCATTCGCCGCTCAACTTGGTTGGCGCTTGGCGCTATATTGCTACACGCGGCATTAATTAGTTCGTTACTAGAAGCTGATCACTTTGATCACCTTAATCTAACCGCATCGCTCAGTATCGTAAGCTGTATTTTAGCACTGCTAGTGAGCCTTCGTACCCAAGGTGCAAGCTTACTTCTCCGTCCCGTTGTTTATATATTTGCGGCACTAGCGGCAGGGCTGATGACCAGCGCCCCGGTCGACTGGGGCAGTGCGCTAGGTACCCAACCCGGCTTAATCATTCATATCGGTTTATCCTTGCTCGCCTATGGTGTGTTGATGCTGGCAACGCTGTATGCGATTGAATTGTTGTACATTAATAAGCTAATTAAGCAGCGCCGCGCGCGCCTCCTGTCGCGGATGATTCCTCCCTTACTGACGGTAGAGCGATATTTCTTTCGGTTATTAACGCTCGGTACGCTGTTATTAATTGTGGCAATAGGCTCGGGATTCGTTTTCTTAAATGACATGTTCGCCCAGAACCAGGCCCACAAAACTATTCTTAGTTTGGTTGCGTTAGCGCTGTATTTGATTGTCGCGCTTATTCATAAACTATGGGGTGTGCGAGGTCGTAGTGTGGTCATTACTGCAGTGGTCGCTAGTGCGATTCTAACCCTTGCTTATTTCGGTAGTCGCATCGTCAAAGATGTCATCATTATTGGCTAAGGCTTGACTTGCAGCCAAATGGCATTACATTGTGCTTTCAGTTTCCTAGTTAGGGTAGTTTTTTGGACGCTATATCAACGAGCACGCTGCTAATAGCCCTTGGCGTGCTCCTTTTGCTCTCTGCATATTTCTCGGGCTCAGAAACGGGTATGATGTCGATCAACCGCTACCGGTTACGACACTTAGTCCAGCAAAAACATCGCGGCGCAGAACGAGTCCAATACTTACTCGATCGGCCCGACCGCCTGATCGGTCTGATCCTTATCGGTAACAATTTGGTTAATATTGGCGCCTCCGCTATTGCCACCGTGTTGTGCTTGCGCTGGTTTGGTGAGTATGGGTTGGTGGTCGCCACCTTTGGCCTGACCTTAATTGTCCTGATTTTTTCCGAAGTCACACCTAAAACCATAGCAGCACTGCACCCAGAGCGGGTCGCGTTTCCATCATCGCTGATTCTGAAACCGCTGCTCACCATCATGTATCCACTGGTGGCCTCGGTTAACTTTATTACCAACAGCTTCATGCGGGTATTTGGTATCAATCCGCACCGCACCGATGGCGCTTATGCATTAAGCTCAGAAGAGCTGCGAACGGTTGTTAACGAAGCCAACTCCATGATCCCAACGTCGCACCAAGAAATGCTATTAAGCATCTTGGATTTAGAGAAAGTGACGGTGGAAGACGTGATGATCCCGCGCAGCGATATTGTCGGCATTGATATTAATGACGACTGGAAAAACATCATGAAAGCGCTGTCGCAAGGGCAGCACACGCGGTTATTGTTGTATCGTGGTGAAATCGATGATGCGGTCGGTTTTTTACATGCCCGCGACATTATGCGGTTAATGAGTAAGAATCAATTTACCGAAGATAAAGCAACCTTGGTGCGTGCCACTCGAGACATTTACTATGTCCCAGAGGGTACCCCGCTTAATGTGCAGCTATTGAAGTTTAAAGCCAACAAAGAGCGCATTGGGCTAGTTGTCGATGAGTATGGCGATATTCAGGGCTTGGTTACCCTAGAGGATATTCTGGAAGAAATAGTTGGCGACTTCACCACGACTCTCAGCCCAACTCCGAGTGATGCGGTGACTGCGCAAGCAGATGGCACTTTTATCGTCGATGGCACCGCCAATATTCGGGAACTAAATAAAGAAATGGATTGGCAGCTGCCAGTCGATGGTCCGAAAACAGTCAGTGGTTTGATTATTGAGTTACTCGGCGATATTCCTCGCACTCAGCTGGGCTTACGAATTGCCGGTTATCCGATAGAAATTATGGAATCTAGTGACAGCTTAGTGAAATCCGTACGATTCCTACCTGAATTTTATCTTGCCCCGTACCCCAACGAGCAAGATAACTAATCCTCATTCAGCACGACTGCTGGCGCGAGCGTTTAACCGAAAAACAACTGCTCGAGCCAGCCTTTATCTAAATCTTCCTGACACTGGCGCAACTGTGCGCCATAGGTACTCGCCCGCTGTTTCACAATACGCGCCACTTTGACCAACCAAGGTTTTTGTAGGTAAGTTTTACGTTGATAACCACCCCACCCCTCGTGATAGTTCAAATATTGGGCGTACGCATCCCACTTTGAGACACCGTTGATTTGCTGTGACTTAGCAATAAACCAGCCCATAAAATCGATGGCGTCTGCGAAATCGTCGCGATCAGCCCAGCTATTCCCAGTTTCTTTTTTGTAATCTTCCCAGGTCATGGTTTTAGCTTGTGAGTAGCCGTACGCACTGCTGACTCGGCCCCAAGGAATAAAACCGAGAATATAATCACGGGGAGGCAAAGCGTCGTGCTTAAACGAGCTCTCCTGATACATCATCGCCATCGGCACTTGAATCGGGGCGCCCCATTTATCTTGCATATCGCGCGCTGCGTCATACCAATCTTCGTGCTCATAGAAAATATCACAAAGATTTTCAGGGTTCGCAGGCGGTGGCGACGCACAGCCAGTGAGCGCTAGCGCCAGCAATAGCGCCGTGCTCAACTTGCCTAGTCGATCCCTGACAGGTGACTTAGGCGGTTTCTGTCCCGGTACAGTCTCGGTCATTACTGGCACACCTTGCACGCTTAAAATAATCCGTTAAATAGTCATCAAATGAGGTTTGCGCATCCGCTGCTTCACGTTGTTGCTGGGCGCTCAACGAAGCACTCGCCCACTGCTCAAATTGCGCGGCACTGAATTGCGTGAGTTGGCGCTTGGCAAATTCTGCTTGGTATTGGCGCGCTAACGCCATGCCAAATTCACTATTGTCTAACTGCTGTTCTCGCAGCGTTGCCAACACCTGCCCAGACAGGGTTAGTTCAGGATTCAGCACTGCCGGATAAAGTTCGCTGACGCTATCAGCATAGGTTGTCAGCTCCGGATTCTGCTGATCGAGCATACGCGCCAGCGGCATGAATTCCGCGAACAACTCTTCCAACCAATCGGCCAACAATCTTTCATGACCGCCTTGCACTAGTGTTAAGCGTGGATCGCGACCGTCTAAAACCACCCGATTGAAGTTTTTATCTACCAGCTGTTGCTCCGCATCGTCCATCAACGGACTGTCTTTAAACAAACAGTACAACAACATTAAATCGAGTAAACGAACTTGCTGCTCGGTAATACCAATAGGGCTAAATGGGTTCACATCGAGTGCGCGCACTTCGATATACTCTACGCCACCACGCTCAAGTGCTTGGGTCGGTGTTTCGCTATTTTCGGCAACCCGCTTCGGCCGAATAGTCGCGTAAAACTCATTCTCGATTTGTAACACACAATCATTTAGCTGCCGATAATCATCACCAACTTTTACACCAATTTTAGCGAACCGAGCCGATGACTTAGAAATCGCGCGCCGCAAGCCGTGCACGTACTCCTCCACCGAGTTGTAACGGATCCCAAGCTCAGCCTGCTCTTTATTGGTGTAGCCTAAATCGCTCATCCGCAGTGAGGTGCCGTAAGGTCGGTAAATTGTGCCCTTACCCATCTCACTGAAACTCATGTCAGTATCGGTATGGGCCAAAAATGACTTGCAAATAGCAGGCGATGCGCCGAATAAATATGGGATTAACCAACTGATCCGTTTGTAATTACGGATCAAACCAAAGTATTGCGCGGAGCGGAAGGCTTGGCTATCTGCTACCCCATTGATACTGGCAAGGGTACGCCACATCTCATCCGGCACTGACCAATTAAAATGCACACCCGCAATAATTTGCATCGCGCCACCATAACGATGAGTCAGGCCACGCCGATATAAATTCTTCATTCGGCCGCTGTGCGAAGTTCCGTACTGTGCAATTAGAATGTCATCGGCATTGCCAACATAACAAGGCATGCTCAACGGCCAAATCAACTCATCGCCAAGAGCTGCATAAGTCACTTGATGAATATCTGCGAGCTGCTCAAGACTTGCGCGTATTGATTGCGCGACTGGAGTAATGAATTCAAGCAACATTTCCGCATAATCGGTGGTGATATGCGGATGGGTTAAGGTGGCACCAAGTTGACGTGGGTGTAACTCTGGTGACAAACGGCCGCTGCTCGTAATGCGTAAACCTTCACGCTCGATACCGCGGCGGATAGCGCCTAAGCTGGCTCGTTGCGCAGGCTCTGAGAATGCGGCGATAATGGTTTCGATAGTTGGCTGTGCCATGAATATCCTTGTGTCTATTACTGCTAAGACATTGGCTGAACGATTGGTACGTTCGCACGCTGATATTTAGTTCAGCGCAAAGCTTACTTTGAATTGCGATTGCCGTCTACGACCACAACGTTTTGCGTCATAGAGGGTTGGCGATTCGCCCTTCGCATGGCATCATGATTTGTCATTTTTTCACCTAGTAGACATCATGCGCAGCTTCCATTCTCCTTGGCAATTAAGCCAACTCGTTATGCTAAGTTTGAATGTGATTGGTTTGGTCGCATTATTGTGGGCCCCCGCGAACATCTACGCGCTGGCGCTTGGCGCGGTATTTTTTGTAAACTGTTGCGCTATTTTGTGGCTAGTTGGGCGCTCACGTCGGCGCCAGTTAGGTTTGAACCCGCAATTACCGTTGTTATCTGACACCTCGTTACAGCTATTACAACACTTACTAAACGATTTACCGACGCGACTGTACTGGCGCGATGCGGATCTGAAACTACGCGGTGGCAACCTTGCTTTTAAACGAGACTTTGCGTTAACAGGCGTCAACCCCGATAGTCTCGATTTAGATCAGACTTCTTGGCTTGCGCAAAACCCACAATTGCTCACCACCGATCAGCAAACTTGCCAATCAGCTTTGGCCTCTTGTAATCAACAAATCCGACTTATGTTGAGCGATGGCGAACGTTGGGTCGAACACTCCAGTGTTCCACTCTACGACCCGCAGGGCCGAGTGATCGGTGTACTCGGCAGTTATTACGATGTATCTCGAATTAAAGCGGTAGCCGCCGAGATGGAAGCGGCAAAGGAACTTGCTGAACGCGCCAATGAATCGAAAAGTGAGTTTCTCGCGAACATGAGCCATGAGATCCGCACCCCAATTAACGCCATTGTCGGCATGGCAAACCTAGCGCTCAAAACCCCTTTAGATGACAAGCAAAAACGCTATGTGAAAGTCATTGAGTCATCGTCACAAGCGCTATTGGGTGTGATTAACGACATTCTTGATTTTTCTAAAATTGAAGCTGGCAAGTTAACCGTCGAAGCGATTCCTTTTGACTTAGAAGATGTGCTTGGCACCCTCGCTGACATGTTTGCCTACCGCGCTTACGATAAAGACCTTGAGTTTATTATTAACCTACCCGCCAATATACCTACCTTGCTGGTGGGCGACCCATTACGGTTAAATCAAGTGTTGGTCAATCTGGTAAGTAATGCGATTAAGTTTACCGAAGACGGCGAGATTAACGTTGCCGTTACCCTGTTAGATCGCCAACCCGAAAAAGTTTGGCTACGCATTTCCGTAACCGATACCGGTATCGGTATGGACGAAGAGCAGCGCGCCAATTTGTTCAAAGCATTTACCCAAGCGGACTCTTCGACGACCCGAAAATATGGGGGTACGGGACTAGGATTAGCGATTTCGCGGCGCCTGATCCAGCTGATGCCGGAGGGTGATATTGGGGTGATCAGTGCTAAAGGGCAAGGCTCTACGTTTTATATCGAACTGACGTTACCGGTGCAAAAAGGCCAGGATGCATCGCACCATCAAACCCTGCTCAAGAAATTAAGTGGTACGCGCATATTGGCGATTGATGACAATTTGTCGACCCGCGAAATGCTATACGAATTGCTGCGCTCCTACCAAATGGATGTCAAAGTTTGTCGTACTGCGGAACAAGGCCTAGCGCTGCTGGAACAAGATCCTGCTTATGATTTAGCACTCGTTGATTGGCGCTTGCCGGGCATTGATGGATTGGAATTTTGTCGCCAAGCGCAGGCTCAACTTGGCGCACAATGTCCGGCATTAATCTTAGCCACTGGCTACTACGCCGAAGAGCTCGCCGAAAAAGCGATTGACGTGGGCGCTCGTGACTTTATTACCAAACCATACACGGCGGCGGCGTTAGCGCGTGTGCTCACAACGGTTCTAAAACAAGCACATGCCACTGATAGCACAAGTGCACAGCCAGCGCAGCGGGCTGAACATGTCGCTCGCCGCCATCAAGTGACTGATTTATTGCGTCATGCGCCGATTTTATTGGTCGAAGATAATGAGATTAATCAGCAAGTCGCAACGGAAATTTTAGCGGGCCATGGCTTTATTGTTGATGTTGCCGAGCATGGTCAAATAGCGTTGGAAAAGGTTCAGACGAAACGCTATGCGGCGGTATTAATGGATATTCAAATGCCGGTTATGGATGGCTACAAAGCCACTCAGCAGATCCGTCAACTATTCACCCCCCAACAGCTACCGATTATTGCGATGACGGCCAACGCCATGAGTGGCGATGCGGAGCGTTCATTGGCGGCCGGTATGCAGGGCCACATTCCTAAACCTATCGACGAGGACCAACTGCTGAGTACCCTCGCAAAATGGTGTATTCCAGGTCCTTACCAAGCCGCTACCAGCGCGCCAAGTACACCTACAGCACAGGCCGTTAAACCCAGCTACAAATATCCGCAAATTAAGGGGATAGATTTCGCCGCTGCACTCGCGCGGCTACAGCACAATGTGCCCTTATACAGCCGACTCATTGACCAATTAGCCACTGAGTACCAGCAGAGTCCCATGAAAATTGCCGACTTCATCACGCGGGGGCAGCATGACGTTGCGCGGCGTTATTTTCACTCACTCAAAGGGGCGGCCGGCAATTTGGGATTAGATACCTTGCACAAGCTGGCTGAACAACTTGAGCATGATATGACCCGTGGTGAAATTGACCAAGTCGCAGATAAAATTCTGAAGATAGACGGCTTACTCGAGCAAGCGCAGCAAGCCGCCGCAGACCTAACCTTGGCGGCAGCGCGGCAACAACCGCACTAGCCGCCAACAGTGGATGTGCTAGCCGACAAGCGCAAGTAGCACCCCAGCGGCAACCGCTGAACCTAACACACCGGCAACATTAGGCCCCATTGCATGCATGAGCAAGAAGTTCTGGGGGTTTGCCTCTAAGCCTACTTTATTGACCACCCGTGCCGCCATCGGCACCGCAGAGACTCCAGCAGCACCAATCAGTGGGTTAATGGGTGATTTACTAAATTTAGCCATCAGCTTAGCCATTAACACCCCTGAGGCCGTGCCAATCGCAAACGCCACCGCACCGAGTAGTAGAATGCCCAAGGTTTCAAGAGCTAGAAACTCCTCAGCAGACAGTTTCGAACCCACCGCTAAGCCTAAAAAGATGGTGACAATATTAATGAGCTCGTTTTGCGCGGTCTTACTGAGCCGCTCGACGACACCAGCCTCACGCATTAAGTTACCCAGGCAAAACATCCCAACTAAAGGAGTTGCTGTGGGCAGAAAGAGTAAGGTCAAAAATAGTACCGCGAGCGGGAAAATAACTTTCTCTTTTCGCGCTACCGGACGCAACTGCTCCATTTTGATGGCGCGTTCAGCCGGCGTGGTAAACAGCTTCATAATTGGCGGCTGAATAATCGGCACTAACGCCATGTATGAATAAGCCGCAACAGCAATTGCACCGAGCAATTCAGGCGCTAACTTAGAGGTAAGAAAGATAGCTGTTGGGCCATCGGCACCCCCAATAATGGCGATGGCGGACGCTTGTTGAATGGTAAAATCAAATCCCGGCAAGCCACTCATCGCAACAGCACCAAGTAAGGTTGCGAAAATACCAAACTGCGCGGCAGCACCCAACAGCAAGGTTCTGGGGTTCGCGATCAATGGACCAAAATCGGTCATCGCACCGACGCCCATAAAAATCAGTAAGGGAAACACGCCAGTGCCAATCCCCACCTCATAAACGTAATACAGCAAACCACCGGGTTCATTAAAACCAGCCAGCGGAATATTGACTAAAATCGCGCCAAAGCCAATGGGTAAAAGCAACAGCGGCTCATATTTTTTGTGAATAGCCAAGAACAGCAGTAAACCACCCACGCCAATCATCACCGCCTGCCCCAGAGTAAAAGAGGACAACGCGGTGCTTTGCCATAATATTTGTAACTGCTCCATGACTTAACTCGCTATGGTTAGCAATGTATCGCCGACAGCCAAGCTGTCACCTTCTTTCACCTCTACACTCACAACTTTACCGTCATGCTCAGCCTTGATGTCAGTCTCCATCTTCATGGCTTCCACAACCACCAATACATCGCCCGCACTCACTTGTTGTCCCGCTTTCACCAGTACTTTGAATACGTTACCAGCGAGTGGCGCTGAAATGGGCTGACCGTTAGTTGGCGCGCTACTGGCTGCCGGTGCGGCTGGCGCTGAAGCAGTATTGCCCGCTGGGGTGGCACTTTCAATGCTACCCTCTGGCCCCACTTGAACGGTAAAGACTTCACCATCAACGGCGACTGAATAAGTCGCAACAGGCTTGTTAGAGGGCTTACTTGTTGCATCGGGATGAACATCTGTAGCGCTTGGAATTGGTTCGAAGGCATCTGGATTGCCTCTATTTTTCAAGAACTTCAGACCAATCTGTGGAAACAGTGCATAGGTTAAAACATCATCCACTTCATGCCGCGCCAGCTTAATACCCTCGGCTTTCGCCTCATTACGTAAACTTTCTGTCAGCGCTTGCAATTCATCCTCGATTAAATCGGCTGGCCGCACTGTAATGGGTTTATCACCCGCTAACACTTGCTGCTGCAATTTAGTATTCACCGGTGCCGGGGTCGCGCCGTACTCGCCCCGTAACACACCTTTGGTCTCTTTTGAGATGTTGGCATAGCGCTCGCCGCTTAGCACATTCAGCACCGCCTGGGTGCCTACAATTTGCGAGGTAGGCGTCACCAACGGAATAAAGCCAAGGTCTTCTCGTACTTTCGGAATTTCATCAAGTACCGCGTCGAACTTATCGCTCGCGCCTTGTTCACGTAGTTGATTTTCCATATTGGTGAGCATGCCGCCGGGAACTTGCGCGGTTAAAATCCGCGCATCAATACCTTTTAGGCTGCCTTCAAATTTAGCGTACTTTTTACGCACTTCACGAAAGTGCGTAGCAATCGGCGCAAAGGCTTCTAGCGACATACCAGTATCGCGCTCACTGCCCTCAACCATGGCCACCACGGTTTCGGTTGCAGTATGTCCATAGGTCATGCTGAGCGGCGAAATAGCTGTATCGAGCATATCAATACCCGCATCAATCGCCGTTTGATAAGTGGCGGTGCTAAGCCCAGTGGTTGCGTGACACTGCATGGCAATTGGCAACCCGGTGGCTTTTTTCAATGCTGGGATAAGCTCCGCAGCAACATATGGACGTAATAAACCGGCCATATCTTTAATACAAATAGAATCACAACCTAAGTCGGCCAGTTCCTCGGCCATGGCTACCCATTTCTCCAGCGTGTGCACTTCACTCACAGTGTAAGACAATGTGCCTTGGGCGTGACCATCATGCTCTTTCGTTGCTTTAATAGCGGTCGCTAGGTTGCGCACATCATTCATGGCATCAAAAATACGGAACACATCAACGCCGTTCTCGCGAGCGCGCTCAACAAACTTACGCACGACATCATCGGCGTAATGGCGATAACCGAGTAAGTTCTGGCCACGTAATAGCATTTGTTGTTTGGTGTTTGGCATGGCCGCTTTGATTTCGCGGATCCGCTCCCAGGGATCTTCACCTAAGTAACGAATGCAAGCGTCAAAAGTCGCACCACCCCAAGATTCCATCGACCAGTACCCTAGCGCATCGAGCTCGGCCGCCACCGGTAACATGTCATCAAGACGCAGACGGGTCGCTAACAGCGATTGATGAGCGTCGCGAAACGCCAACTCGGTTAACAGTAATGGCTTAGTCATGTTCACACTCCTATGCTTCGTGGTCTTGCCGATAACGCTGAATGGCGGTGCTGATCGCAGCTAGTTTCGCTGCGGCGATGGGTGTGGTAGCTGCTGCACGCGGAGTGGTTCCGGCTGCTTGCAGCCCGTCACCCGCAAATAACCGCCGCAAAACACCCATTGCGACAATCAGTAGTACGAGAAATACGAATACCGACAACATACCCGCGGCCATGATACTAGCGGCAAGTGAGAATTGGTCCGACATAACTGGTCCTTTTTGTACCGCATACAGACTGCAACCGTCTGTAATTGTTAATAAAGCATTACAAAAAATTCAGCATAGCATAATGCGGAGCATAGCGAAGGGCTATGCATTAAATAATAACTATTCTTGACGTTAATAATGTTGAAAAAAGCAACAGCTATGGTGATGTACGTCAGCAGTGGGGTAAATGTTCAGTTGGATGTCGGCAGTACAAAGAGGAAAAATGGCGCACTCGGGAGGACTCGAACCTCCAACCGCCTGGTTCGTAGCCAGGTACTCTATCCAGTTGAGCTACGAGTGCGCAGTCAAGATATGACTGGTACAGGGTATACAGCATTGAAATGGCGCACTCGGGAGGACTCGAACCTCCAACCGCCTGGTTCGTAGCCAGGTACTCTATCCAGTTGAGCTACGAGTGCGTATTTCAAATTCAAGACTGGCGGTGAGGGAGGGATTCGAACCCTCGATAGAGCTACAAACCCTATACTCCCTTAGCAGGGGAGCGCCTTCAGCCACTCGGCCACCTCACCGCTATCTTGTGGGCGAGAATGATAGCGACCTGAGCAGCAAAGTCAAACGATTTTTTGAGTTGCCACGTCCGATTGCGGGATATTTATCCATCTCGCTCGATTTTTCCACAGTAAGCGTTGTTTTCGATAGTTTAACAAACAAAAAAGCTGGCAAATGCCAGCCTTTTTCTTACTCTTTATTGGAGTCAGGATTGTTTTGTTCCGCTTGGATTCTCATGTAGATTTCTTCGCGGTGAACCGAAACTTCTTTTGGCGCATTTACACCAATCCGAACTTGATTGCCTTTCACGCCTAATACGGTGACCGTTACATCGTCACCAATCATTAGGGTTTCACCCACGCGGCGGGTTAAAATTAACATTGGCCTGCTCCTTCACTACATCAGTTTCCCAGTCAACTGTTGACGATCGGCTCAGTCGTCAACGCACACCTCAATACTAGCAATACCTACCGCGCTTTCGATATATCGGTTGCTATATACCAATGTAGCGGCAAAACATCTTCGTTCGTTCGATTACCGTGAAAATATTAGCAGTTAATTTTCTACTTAGCGAAACGAACTAGCTAATTCTGCCGCAGCTGCATTGACGTTTATCGCAAGTTTTCCATTAACCAATTTTCACCGGCTGTTAACGCTTCTGAGAGCTTGGCTGGCTCACTGCCACCTGCCTGAGCCATATCAGGACGACCGCCACCTTTGCCCCCCACCACGGCTGCTGCAGCATTCACTAGATTGCCCGCCTGCACGCGCTGGATTAAGTCTTTGGTGACACCAGCAATCAAACTTACCTTGTCCGCGTTTACAACACCCAATAATACGACGCCTGATTGAATTTGGTTTTTAAGGTCATCAACTATTCCACGCAAAGCTTTCGCATCGGTATCTTCTAACTGTGCAATCAGACACTTCACACCATTAATCTCACGGGCTTGCGAGACTAATGAATTGCCTGCTTGGGCGGCGATACTCTGTTGCAATCCTTGCAACTTTTTCTCTAATGATTTGTTACGCTCAAGTTGTGCTTGCAGGCGTTCAACCAGTTGCGATGGCTCACTCTTCAATAAGCTAGCAGCCGCCTGCAATTGACTTTGTTGATGCAGCGTGAATTGCACCGCCGCAGCACCGGCCGCCGCTTCAATCCGACGTACACCTGAGGCAATACCGGCCTCGCTGACAATCCTGAACATGCCAATATCACCGGTTTGGGTCACATGGGTACCGCCGCATAGTTCCATGGAGTAATCCCCCATTCGCACGACGCGTACTTGCTCATCGTATTTTTCACCGAATAGCGCCATAGCACCGGCGGCACGAGCCTCATCAATATTCATTAGCTGTGTCGACAACCGATGATTGTGCCGAATTTCCTCATTCACTTGGCGTTCAATTTGAGCGAGTTCAGCTGCACTCACCGCTTGGAAATGAGAAAAGTCGAACCGTAATCGATCAGCGTTCACGAGTGAGCCTTTTTGGCTAACGTGCTCACCCAACACGTTTCGCAATGCTGCATGAATCAGATGCGTCGCCGAGTGATGACGCTTAATCGCTTCACGCCGCTCAGCATCAACATGAGCATCAACTAGATCACCAACTTTAACTGCTGCGGCTGCTTGCACATGGTGGCCAATTGCTTTACCAATGTACTGCGTATCAATAACGGTTAACGCTTCGCCATTCACGATAAGTTGCCCAACATCGCCAATTTGGCCGCCACTCTCGGCGTAAAATGGCGTTTGCTCGAGCACCACAATTGCTGGTTCACCCGCGCTCAGTTGTTGTACCGCCTGACCGTTTTGAAACAGCTCTACCACCTTGCTCGGCGCACTGATCTGCTCGTAACCACGGAACTCAGATTGGGTTTTGGCTTTTAATTTAGCGTTATAGTCGACGCCAAATTGTGAGGCTTCTTGCGCTCGTTGACGCTGCCGTTCCATAGCTTCGGCAAAACCTTCTGCATCAACACTGTAACCGCGCTCACGCGCAATGTCCGCGGTAAGGTCAAGTGGGAAGCCGTAGGTATCGTATAGTTTAAATGCAACCTCGCCAGGAATTTGCTCAGCGGTTAACGCCGCCATTGCATCATTCAACAAGGCCATGCCTCGCTCGAGGGTTTTCGCAAATTGTTCTTCTTCACGACCCAGGGTGGTCGCAATTAACTGTGCTTTTTGCGCCAATTCAGGATATGCCGCGCCCATTTGCTCCACTAAAGCGTTCACCAACTGGCTAAAAAAGCCAACGGGCGCGCCAAGCATGCTGCCATGCCGAACTGCACGACGAATGATACGCCGCAACACATAGCCACGGCCTTCATTGGAGGGTTGTACGCCATCCACAATCAAGAAACTGCAAGAGCGAATATGGTCAGCAATTACCCGCAATGATTTGTTATTCAGATCATCGGTGCCCGTTACCTTGGCGGCAGCCGCAATTAAAGCGGCGAACATATCGATTTGATAGTTACTGTGAACATGCTGCAGCACTGCTGCAATACGCTCTAAGCCCATACCCGTGTCTACTGACGGTTTTGGTAACGGTAACAAGGTACCGTCGGCCTGGCGGTTGTATTGCATGAACACCAGGTTCCAAATCTCGATGTAGCGGTCGCCATCTTCTTCTGGTGTGCCAGGAGGACCACCCCAGACGTCGGGGCCATGGTCATAAAAAATTTCCGAACATGGACCACATGGCCCGGTGTCACCCATCGACCAGAAATTATCTTTCTCGCCAATCCGCGCAATCCGCTCATGGGGTACACCAATTTCATCGGCCCAAATGTTGTAGGCTTCATCATCTTCGGTGAACACGGTAATCCAGAGCTTGTCGGCGGGCAGCTGTAACACGCCGGTTAAGAACTCCCACGCATATTGAATCGCTTCACGTTTGAAATAATCACCAAAACTGAAGTTACCCAACATTTCAAAAAATGTATGGTGACGCGCGGTGTAGCCAACATTCTCTAAATCATTATGTTTGCCGCCCGCACGCAAGCAACGCTGAGACGAGGTTGCCCGAGTATAATCGCGCTGTTCATCGCCTAAAAATACGTCTTTAAATGGCACCATGCCGGCGTTGGTGAAGAGTAAGGTAGGATCGTTGCCCGGAATTAACGACGCCGAAGCAACCCGTTGATGTCCGCGTTCAGCGAAAAATGATAAAAATGCCTCGCGAATTGCTGCACTCGTCATGCTCATACTGCTTACCTTATCCCACTAAATTTGTTCACAAATTGATCCGCTTAGGCTACCACAACACAATCCACTCGACTAGTCTGTAGACGCTGATTCTTGGCGCTTTAGCGCGCTATTGATTGCGCTAAATGGAAACCCTCGCTGCTGCAAATAACGTTGCCTTTTTTGCTTATCTTTCAGATCGGTAGCGGCGCTCTCGCCAAACCGCCGCACTAATTTTTGATAGGCCTGCTCCGCCCAATCTACATCTTGCTCCGCTAGCCAGGACTGAATTAACTCACTCGATACGCCCCGTTGTGCCAACGCCGCCTGAATTTTCCGCGCGCCGTTACCCTGCTCTAACTGTTGCCGCGCATAACTGGCGACAAAGCGCTCGTCACTTTGCCAGCCCTCTGCAGCTGCGTGGTCGAGCACTTGTTGCACCACCTCTTCCGGATATCCGCGTTGAGTCAATTTACGCTGGAGTTCACCCTGACTATGCTCACGGCGGGATAATAAACGTAACACCGCATCTTGCAGTTGACGTTTGAGTTCAGACTCACTCAACGCTTCTAAATTCAGTGTACGACGCTGCATACAAGCCTCCAAAGTTAATCAATTAAGCAGTTTTGTTAAGTGAAACAAGCTTGAAATTGGTGTCGGAACGGAACTGCTTCTATGCTTCATAGGTCAACTATCATAACCCGCTCAAGCTGAGCTGTCACAACTCCAAAAGGACACATTATGCGTCAGCCATGGATGCTTTTAACATTTGCCATCTTGCTGCTCAGTAGTAGCGCAAGTTGGGCCCAACCAACACCGCTCGCGGGAACCTCTCACAGCGACCAAATACGGGTGACCGGCTCGGCACAACTTGCGGTCACGCCAGACACGATGGTGTTGCAATTCGCAATTGTTGAAGATGGCAGCTCGGTGAGCAAATTGAAGCTCTTGGTTGACCAACGTACCGATCTCATCATCAAAGCCCTCACCCAAGCCAAGATCGCAACCAACGACATTAACTCAAGCCAGTTACGCATTGAGCCGCGTTACCGCTACGACAATAATCGCAGCGTGCACGAAGGCTTCACGGTGACGCGTCAATTTCAAGTGATAGTACGCGAATTAGATCGTAGCGACACCCTGATTGATAGCTTGATCCAGCGCGGCGTCACCCATATGAGCCCACCTCAGCTGCAAGCCAGTCAAGCCCCAGAAGTTTATCAACAAGCATTATTAGCGGCGTACAAAGTTGCCCAACAAAAAGCACAAGGCTTAGCCTCGAGTATGGGGCGCAAGCTTGGTGCCGTGATTGCGGCGAGCGAACAGTCAGCAGGCATGGCGCCGCAATATGCGCTGATGGATATGGAGCGAAGCCGGATGGGGCCGGTGAGTTTGCCAGGGCAACAAGCCATCCAAGCCGACATTGAAGTGATTTTTGCACTGCAATAAGACCTGCTTTCAGCGGTTGCAATCAGGCCGACACAGGGTAAGATAAACGTAATTGTTTACTGCTTGTTATAAAGGCGTCCTGTGTTCGCGTATGTCAACCCTTGCTACTTTGATTGGCTGAGTCGCTCAAGCGACAGCAGCCGCCGCAACCCCATCCCGATCCTCATGTTGTTGCTCAGTTGCCTACTATGGCACGCAGATTTACAAGCCCAAAGCCCCGAATTACAGCGGTTAGAGGCTATTCGCACTGCAGCGGCTAACGCACCGGCCGCGACCGAACAGCAACTCACTAAGATCGTGTCCGATTTGGTTGAAAACCGACGCTTTTATGAAGCAGCGTTTCAACAAATTGCCTTAGTCGAAAGTGTGCGGAATCAAGGTAAAGATTTAGCCGCCTATCAGCTTATCGACACCGGCATAAAATATGCTCGGGTCAGTGAAGCGCGTACCGCCGAAGCTGCACTTCGGCTACTACTAGTTGATTACTATTGGTTACGTGGTGATCAAAAAAGTGCAGATCGTGAACTTGCCAAGGCCGCGGAATTAGCTGAGCTTGTTAATGTGCCTGAGCTCACCATCGAAGTGTTGGTCAAGCGGGCCGAATTCGCGGCCGAACAAGCAGGACTTGAAGCCGCGCTCGATCAACTCAACCTAATTGAGCAAAACTTTCACACCCAGATCCCGCGCATTGCCGCTACCTATCATGCGACTCGGGCAGCCATTTTAAGACGTGCCGGCGATTTAGAAGCCGCCTTGGATGAGGCCCAAGCCGCGGTTGACTTAGCTGCTCAGGCCGGCACTTGGCACCAAGTTTTGCAATACTTCAACCTGGCGTTAGTCGAAGAGTACATAGGCTCAACCAAACAAGCACGTGAACACTACTTGAAGTCTCGTAGCTTAGCGCAATCTATCGGTGAGATTGTGGGCATTGCATTTGCAGATCAAGCACTTGGTGACCTTGCCTTCTATACCGGTGACTACCAGCAAGCGCGCGAACGCTATCTTGCTGCGTTACCAGCGTTTGCGCAAAATCGTATCACGCCAATGGAAGCCTGGATGGCACTTGGCATTGCGGAAACCTACATCTATCAAAACCAACCTGAGGCAGCAGCGCCCTATCTCAACCAAGCTGAAACGCTCATTAACGGTTTAGAGGATTTATCGTTACGCTCTACCTTAGCTTATGTTCAAGCACAATTTGCTAGTAGTAATGGTAACCATGAATTAGCGTTGAGCTTCTATCAGGCTTACGTGCAGCTAGATCGGGAACGCCAGGATCAAGCGGCGCAAACGAATATGCGTAAACTTGTTGAGGATCTGCAACAACGTGAACAATTGGCCATTAGCCAACGCGACCAAGCCCTACAACAACTGCAGCAACGACGCCAGCAAGTACAACAGCTACAATGGCAGTATTTAGCAGTACTTAGCGTTATTTTAGTCTTGCTCCTGGCGCTACATAGCTGGCGTTGGTGGCAAAGCCGCAAATTACAGCATGAGCTTGCCTACATACGGAGCCACGATGTGTTGAGCGAAGCACCGAATCGACAGCACATTAACAGCATTGCACAACAAGCTATTACTCGCGCCTTAGTGAACAAACATGGGCTCTCCATCGGCATTATTGAAATTGATCACTTAAAAATGATCAACAGCCAATTAGGCCATGACTTCGGCGATTTATTGATCCAGCAATTCAGTCTACTCATGCAGCGAAAATTGCAACCAACTCATTGTTTTGGACGCGTCAACGGTGCGCAATGGTTGATCATATTTGCACAGTTTGAGACCGCGGATGCTCATACATGGCACGCCGACTTTAACGCTGCGTTCCAGCAGATAAGCGTGCAATCAAGTCTGAGTGAAGCCAGCAATGCAACTCCGCCACTAAGCTGTTCGATGGGGTTTGCGCGACTGGATTTAGATGGTGAGAGTTTTAAAGCCTTTTTTAAACGCGCAGAAGATGCACTGCATCAAGGCAATCCAGGGCAATTCACCGCAGCCGCAATGCCACCGCCGTTACAAAGTTAAATCGACGGGCGCACTGATTTTTGGCAGGCGAGTAAACTCGTGGGGACGCAACCCCGCGGGAATGAGTGCGGTCATGCAATGCGGACCACCGCCGCCAAGCACCATCTCGTCAGCTGCTATCGGCACCACCTGATAACCCGTTAATTGTTGCTGTAGCGCCGCTAGCGCCACGCTATCTGTTGGCAGGCCAAATTGCGGTACCAACACCGACTGCTGGAGTACCACACAATTAACGTAACTCGCTAAATATCGGCGCTGTGCGGTGCGTGGTAATACGCCTCGTTGCCGGCGAATACTCGCCATACTTGCGGCACTGGTCGGTAACCATTGCAGGGCGGGTAGTTCTATCACCTGACGCCCTGCTTGCGCCTGCTGCCACTGCGCGACTAATTGCTGCACCTCGGTCACTAGTGCTTGATGTTCAGGAGCACAGTGAGCAGCACCAATCACCATAGCGGTGTTGGCGTTGACGAATAAGACAAGGTTATCAATGTGGCCACCGGTCTCATCACCGGTTACGTCACTGTTCACAAAGTGCAATTCACGAATTCCCCACTGACGATGGGCATGCTGGCGCCAGCGCTGTCGAACTTTATCATTGGCATTAGGGAGCACCATCAAGCCAAATCCTTGTCCGTCATGAGTTAGATTACCACCTTCAAACACCGGCGTTTGGGTACGAACACAGAGGCCAAGCCGAGCCGCTAGCCGCTGACCAAAGCCATCATCGGCTGTCGACAACGGGTACAACCCCTGCCATGCGTCGAACTGGTAATGCAGCGCTTGCGGCCGGCCGGCGCGCGTACCTGCACCACAAAGCCATAGTGGTACCAGATCCCGTGCCCAACTATCGCCATAGGATAGCGGTACAATGCGGGTTTGTAAGTTGCTGGGAACGGTCGCGTAGGCCTGCAGCAAGTAGCGCGGGTGCACACCCAGCCAGACTTGCTGACCAAGTTGCAGAGCCTGTTGCAGCAGCTCAATGACCTGCTGTTGCGCCGGTTGCGCACGCTCACGCCAGACATCGTGCCGGAACGGCCACAATGCCAATAGTTCCAAGTTGGGCTCCCATTCGGGCAACAGCCGAACCTGAGTATCCGGCTGCATAGCAGCGTTCGTCATCTGTTAGCGCTGTTTTTTCCGACCGCGCCCCGTTTTACCCGCCAATCCGAAACTACGTTCTAAATCCTTGACCGTCGCCTCGCGTGGCGCACGTGCAGCTTTATTGGTTGGGTTCGGTTTACCAGCATGTTTCTGCCGCCGCGCTCGAGCAAAGCGTTTCTGCTTCGACTCCATATCGCGCGGATTCACAAAACTGCGGGTTTCCGGTGCCAGCTTCACTAATTGGCGTAAATAATTGGTATCAGCCAAGCTCAATTCAGCCCAGCCGCCCTGGGGTAAGCCTTGCTCCAATTTCACTTGCCCATAGCGGATCCGCATCAACCGGCTTACCTGCATGCCCTGGGATTCCCATAAGCGGCGTACTTCGCGATTGCGACCTTCGGTTAACATCACGTGGTACCACTGATTCATACCCTCGCCGCCGGCGCGTTTGATCTGTTTGAAGTTGGCCATGCCGTCTTCTAACTGCACCCCTTTGCGCAACTTCTGCAGCATGGCTTCATTTACTTCGCCAAACACGCGAACCGCATACTCGCGTTCAATCTGCTGACTAGGGTGCATTAAGCGGTTCGCGAGCTCGCCGTCGGTGGTAAACAGCAACAATCCTGAGGTATTCACATCTAACCGTCCAACCGCTATCCAACGCGCGCCCTGAATGCGTGGCAAGCGGTCATAAACAGTTGGCCGCCCCTCAGGATCTTTGCGCGTACAAAGCTCACCCTCGGGCTTGTGATACATTAACACTCGGCAAATAACCGCTTCTTCGGGTTTTATCGCGACCTCATGGCCATCAATTCGGACTTTCGCATCCGCATCGATACGCTCACCTAAACTGGCGATTTTGCCGTCAACACTGACTTGACCTGCAGCAATCTTAGCCTCTAGCTCACGGCGTGAACCATGGCCTGATCGTGCTAATACCTTTTGTAACTTTTCACTCATGCTTAATGCACTCTCTCCGTTGTCGCTCTCTCAGCGGTGGTCTGTTCAAGCTCTGATGGTTCCTGCTCTGGCGATTCCGTCGCAGGGATCGCCGCAGCGGTTGCTGGGGTTAGTTCAGCGCGGGCCGCAATTGCCGGTAACTGGTCAAGGCTCGTTAAATTAAAATAATCAAGAAACTCAGTAGTAGTCGCATATAGCTGTGGCCGACCTGGCACTTCACGGTGGCCAATCACTTTTATCCAGTTTCGTTCCTGCAAGGTTTTCATGATCTGCGAGCTAACGCTTACGCCGCGAATATCCTCAATATCACCCCGGGTGATCGGCTGCCGGTAGGCGATCAACGCTAATGTCTCTAACAGCGCTTGAGAATAACGCGGGGCGCGCTCTTGCCATAATGGCGCCAACCTTGGCGCGAGCTCGGCGCGCGTTTGAAATCGATAACCCGATGCAACCTCTACTAATTGAACGCCACGCTCTTGGTAGCTCTGCTGAAGTTGTTGTAGCGCGGCTTTCACTCGCGCCTTACTTACCTCATGAGGCGCAACAAGTTCACTCAACTGCTGCAAGCTCAACGGCTGTTCCGCCGCAAAAATGGCAGCTTCCAACAATTGTATTAATTGTTGCTCACGCATCTCAGCGCTCCTCCTCCACGACACTGGTTTGAGGTCGTAACCGCACATACAAATTCGCGTATGCGTCTATTTGCACGATATCAATCAAGGCTTCCTTGGTGAGTTCCAAAATCGCAAGTAAGCTCACCACCACGCCAGCCCGGCCCTCGGTCAGCTCAAATAATTCAGTAAACGCCAAGCGCGAGTGTGCTTGCAGGCGATCCAAAATACGCGTCATTCGCTCTCTGGTTGAGAGCTTTTCTCTACTCACCTGATGGTGCTCTTGCAATGCTGCTTGCTGCAACACGCGCCCAAACGCCGCGGCCAATTCGATTAAATCAACGGTCGGCGGCTGTTGAGTCAACGCCGCTTGCGCGTCGGTGGCGGCACTCACAACCCACACATCACGGCTTACCTGCGGCAACTGTTCTAATTTGCCAGCGCCATCCCGAATGGCCTCATACTCTTGTAACCGACGCACCAATTCTGCCCGTGGATCAACTTCATCCACATCCTCGGTAGGCGGTTTAGGTAATAATAAGCGACTTTTAATTTCCGCTAACATGGCTGCCATCACCAGATAATCTGCAGCCAGCTCGAGTTTTAACTCGTGCATCATGTCAACATACTGCATGTACTGTTGCGTTATCGGCAATATCGGCATCTCGACGATGTCAACTTTGTGTTTGCGGATCAGATACAATAGCAAATCCATCGGCCCAGAAAATGCCTCTAAAATAATTTCCAAGGCATCAGGCGGAATATACAAATCTTCGGGTCGATCAAACACCGGTTCGCCGCGCACAAAACCGAGCGGCAGCGAAATTTGCTCAGCAGACTGAGTAACCGCTGAGCTGGCTTCGGCGTCTTCTGGCTTAGTCATCAACTAACAATCCAGCAAATGGCTCTAGCGAGCCACTACCGCGCCGGATTAGACGTACCTCGTCATCGACTAAATCAAGCACTGTGGTAGGCTGCTCGCCACGATGTCCACCATCAATGATGACATCAACTTGGTTGCCCAAGCGGGCCTCGATGTCATGGGGATCAGACTCGGCAAAGTCCTGCTCATCTAAAATCAAACTAGTACTCATTAGAGGCTCATTGAGTGCCTCTAAAATAGCCACCGTAATCGGGTCGTCGCTGACGCGAATCCCGATCGTTTTACGTTTCGGGTTTAACAGCCGTTTGGGAACTTCTTTGGTGCCCGCCAAAATGAATGTGTATAACCCGGGCGTGTTATTTTTCAGGATCCGAAATGCTTGGTTATCGACGCGCGCGTAGGTAGCAAGCTCCGATAAGTCGCGGCACATCAAAGTAAAGTTGTGGCTTTTATCAATATTCCGGATCCTAACGATACGCTCTAACGCAGACTTATCGCCAATGCGACAGCCTATGGCGTAGCCGGAATCGGTGGGATATATCAACACAGCGCCTTGCCGCAATTGGCCTACCGCTTGTTGAATCAAGCGCGGCTGTGGATTATCGGGGTGTATTTCGTAGTATTGGCTCATTGCAGCATGCTCCTCTCGACCAGTTGCAAATTAATCTTGCCAGAGTGTCCATACTGGCACACAAGACTCTGGTAAACAAAGGTTTTTACCTAGTTCGCGCCAGCCGCCGGGATAGTGAAAATCAGATCCCACCGAGGCACATAATTGATATTGCTGCGCAAATTCAGCTAACGCCTCGCGCTGGCCTGGGCTCTGCTGACCAATTGCGACTTCAATCGCCTGCATTCCCGCTTCTTGGCCCGCCTGAATCAGCCGTCGCAACCACTTATTGCTTAATTGATAGGCGTGTGGATGGGCCAGCACCGCCACCCCACCCGCGGCTCGAATAGTCTCAACGGCTTGCGCCAACTCAACCCACTGAGGTTTCACGTAGGCAAACTGGCCGGTGCCGATAAAGCGTTTAAAAGCGGTTTGAATATCGCCAATCACCCCTAATTCACGCAACGCGTTAGCAAGGTGCCAACGGGTCGGCAACTGCTGCTCGGTTAAATAGGGCGTGACCGCATAACCTGCGCCCTCAAGCTTAGCCGTAATGGCCGCAATACGTTCGCGACGACTACGCTGTTGTTGCTGCAACAATTGCTGGAGACCCGCATGATTCGGATCGAAATTTAAACCCAGCAAATGAATTTCAAACTGCTGCCATTGGCAACTTAACTCGACCCCAGTGCGAAGTCTGAAGTTTGCTTCTGAAGCAGCCGCGAATTCAACCACGGCTTGATACCCAGCAATAGTGTCGTGGTCGGTAATCGCCAACTCAGTCACCCCTTGCTGCTGGGCACGAGACACCAGTTCAGCCGGCGTTAGTTGACCGTCTGAGGCTTGGGTGTGGCAATGAAAATCAAAACATTCAATAGCTTGCAAACTGATCTTTTACTCTAATTTCGACTATGTTTTAACAGGCGCAAAAATTTTGCGAAGGTTATAAACCGATTTTTGGTTCATTTTCAGCCAAATAATACCACGAAACTTGGCAGAACCATCGGATTAAACAGGAGGTAGAATGTCGGAGCAAAAGTTTGAATTGCCAAAGGTTGTGAATGAGGCAGCGGATCGCCTCGCAACTATCTACGACAAATTAGCGGTAAGTGCCGATTTGCAAGCGCGCTTACAGCACCCGGAAACCTGTTTGAAAGTAGCAGTTCCGTTGCGACGAGATGACGGCACCCTAGAGGTTTATTCTGGTTATCGAGTTCAGTACAGCACCTTACTCGGGCCGGCCAAAGGCGGTATTCGCTTTCATCCCCAGGTTGACGAAGATGAAGTGACGGCGCTCAGTTTCTGGATGACGATTAAAAATGCCGTGGTGGACTTACCCTACGGGGGCGGTAAAGGCGGGATCCAAATTAATCCCAAAAACTTATCTAGACTGGAACTAGAGCGTTTATCGCGTAGCTACCTGCGCGCCATTAAACCTATTATTGGACCCGATCGGGATATTCCCGCGCCAGACGTTAATACCAATGACATGGTGATGGCCTGGATGGCGGACGAATTTAATCATTTAGCTGGCGGTCACTACCCTGCGGTTATCACCGGCAAACCGCTGCGACTGGGCGGTTCAGTCGGTCGTACAGCCGCCACTGGCCTAGGTGCGCTCTATGTTTTACAGCAATGGTTAGCGCGCCAGCAGCAGCAACCTGAAGATCTTCGAATCGCCGTGCAAGGCTTTGGCAACGCCGGCTATTACTTTGCTAAACATGCCGTAGCAGAGGGCTTTAAAGTGGTCGCAGTGTCTGATTCTAAAGGAGCCGTTTATAATGATGCGGGGCTCGACCCTGACAAAATCTATCAACATAAACATGAACAGCAAGAGCTCAAAGGCTTTGCCTATTGTGCTGATTCAGTTGGTGATGAACTTGACGACAAGTCCGAAAAAATCAGTAACGAAGAATTACTGCGGTTAGATGTTGATGTGTTGGTATTAGCGGCGCTTGAGGATCAAATCACCGCTGATAATGCCGCCGAAATTCAAGCTCCACTGTTGCTGGAAATCGCCAACGGCCCAATCGACCACGACGGTGAGCAACAGTTACTAAAAAACGATCAGGTGATCATTCCCGATGTACTCGCCAATACCGGTGGGGTGATCGTGAGTTACCTTGAGTGGGTGCAAAACCGCAGTGGTGATTACTGGGATGCCGAGCAAGTTGATGAGCGCTTACGGCAACGTTTAGAGCGCTCTGCAGCTGCGGTATTTGACGATGCCCAGTCGCATTCGTTCGATTTACGCACAGCCGCCTATTACAGAGCAATAAAGCATTTGGCCGAGGCTGCCGAACAGCGCGGCAGCCACGCCTACTTCAGTGACGAATAAGCCCTAAACTGGCTTAAATAGCAGCCGCTAATTCGGCGCCTTGGCGAATTGCACGCTTGGCGTCGAGTTCAGCGGCCACATCAGCCCCCCCAATTAAGTGTACCGATTGACCGGCTTGCAACAACTCGCTTTGCATTGCCCGTAAAGGTTCTTGCCCGGCACAAATAATCACATTGTCGACCGCTATGGTTTGCGTCTCACCGGCTATTTCAACTTCAATGCCAGTGGCTGTAATAGCTTTATAGGTAACGCCAGCAAGCATTTTGACGCCTTTTTTCTGCAGCGAAGCGCGGTGCACCCAGCCCGAGGTTTTGCCTAGTCCAGCACCCACTTTGCTGGTTTTACGCTGCATCAAATAAATACTGCGTGGTGATTCCAATCGAGTGACTTCGATTAAGCCGCCGCGGGTGCGGTAATCCGAATCAACCCCCCATTTTTCCGACCACTTCGCTACATCAGTACTAGGGCTCTGCGTAGTCGTGAGAAACTCCGCAACATCAAAGCCGATGCCGCCCGCACCAATTAATGCAACGCGTTCACCGACCGGATGGTTGTCACGTAGCACCTGCAAATAACTCAACACATGAGGTAAGTCGGCGCCCGGTAGATTTAACTTACGCGGCACCACCCCAGTTGCTAATACCACCTCATCGTACTTGCCTTCCAGTAAGGCGGCGGCGGTTCGTTCCTGATTAAGATGCAGTTTTACACCAGTATCAAGGAGTCGCTGTTGAAAATAGCGGATGGTCTCATAAAATTCTTCTTTACCCGGAATGCGCTTGGCGTAATTAAATTGCCCGCCAATTTCGGCGCTCCGGTCAAATAAATCGACATGATGTCCGCGCTCTGCTGCATAACAGGCAAAGGCTAATCCCGCCGGCCCCGCACCAACCACCGCAATCCGCTTTGGCTGCTGCACTGGCTGCATCACTAATTCAGTTTCATAACAAGCCTGCGGATTCACCAAACAGCTGGCTCGTTTATTTTTAAAAACATGGTCAAGGCAAGCCTGATTACACGCTATACAGGTATTAATTTTGTCGGCCTGATCCGCTGCGGCCTTATTCACAAACTCCGCATCCGCCAACAATGGCCGTGCCATCGACACCATATCAGCTTGGCCTTTGGCAATAATCTCCTCACCCACTGCGGGCGTATTGATCCGATTCACCGCCACCACGGGTATCGACAGCTGTTGCTTCACCCGCTCTGTCACCCAAGCAAAAGCGCCGCGCGGCACTGAAGTCACAATGGTAGGAACCCGTGCTTCATGCCAGCCAATCCCGGTATTAATAATAGAGGCGCCAGCAGTTTCAACCGCTTTGCCAAGCTCAATCACTTCATCAAACTGGTGCCCATCTTCGACCAAATCGAGCATCGACAAACGATAAATAACAATAAAGTCGGCGCCAACAGCAGCCCGAATCGCTTTAATAATTTCCAGCGGCAAGCGCATCCGATTGGCAAAACTTCCGCCCCACTCATCTTGTCGTTGATTAGTGCGCGGGCACAAAAATTGGTTAATGAGATAGCCTTCCGAGCCCATCACCTCGACCCCGTCATAACCTGCGCGTTTAGCAAGTTTGGCAGTCCGAGCATAATGTTTAATGGTGGTTTTAATTTGGCGCACTGACATCGCGCTGGGCTTAAACGGGGTAATGGGCGCTTTTAATGCCGATGGCGCAACTGAAAACGGATGATAGGCATAGCGTCCCGCGTGCAATATTTGCAAGCAAATCTTGCTATCGTGGCGATGCACAGCTTCGGTCACTTGCCGATGCTTAGCCACTTGCCAAGGTTTACTTAACTCACTCCCAAATGGGGTTAACCGGCCGCGGAAGTTCGGGCTGATACCGCCAGTCACAATTAAGCCCACGCCGCCTTTGGCTCGCGCCTCATAAAATGCGGCTAATTTTGCAAAACCACCTTTTTCTTCTTCGAGACCCGTGTGCATCGAGCCCATCAATACTCGATTTTTTAATTGAGTATGACCTAAATCTAGGGGCGCAAGTAAATGGGGATAAGCTTGAGTTGCTGACGTATTGGTTTGCATAAGTCCTCGGCCGCTGCGCAGTAAAGCACAAAATTAAACAGGCGTTTAAAATTGTACTTTACTGCGTTCTCAAGCCGGACTCAAGCGTTACTCAAACACCACTTCCGTTGGCGTTGTACTGGCACTAATGGTAGCGTTTTGTGCCGCGATAAAGTTCACCGCATCATCGGCTTCTGGATCCGCTTCATCATCACAAGTCCACGCCACGGTATAATCACCTGTTGCGACGAAGCCAACATCAAAACCGTAACTTGCCGCACCGTCAAAGGTGACCGCTGCGCTAGCATAGGGCTGTTGAGTTTCACTTCCGCCCATATCGGCCATGTCGGCAAGCGCTACGTCCGCACCCTCGTACAAGTACACATAGGCAACCGGTTCACTTAGATCAGTCGGTGCCACCGTACATTGATTTTCGATGAGCAGTCCCTCTGCAACTTGGCCAGTTAGACTCCCGACTTCATTATTGTCAACCAACCGTAATCCCGTTGGCTTCAACAAATAGCCTTCCTGACCGACGGGGTCGACAAGCGCCTTACGCAGGTCAAACTCAAGGGTGTAACTTACGTTACCGGCGATATCGACGGTTAGGTCAGTTAATCGCAGTTGGTTTGACGGAACGCGTAGAGGTAATTGCTCACCATCAACCAATACGTAGGAGCCCTCAGCAATATCCAAACGCAATTGACCATAATTCCCTGCCGGGACCGACGCATCAATGATCAGGTTTTCTGACTCTGAACCAGTCACTGTGAGTAGATCGATGCCGCGCGTATTTGGGATAACATCACCATTGGCGTCAAGGCATAAATCGTTGGCGACCGCAGTATCGCTATTTTCGCCAATGGTAAACTGTACTGGCGTATCGCTGTTCCCAACCAGCTCAATACCATTAAAACAGACTAACACTTCATCAGCCACGGTTACGGGCGCATCTGATACAGCAAAAGTAAACTGTGCCGTGTCACTCACGTTGTCGTCACTCGATCCTCCGCACGCGCTCAGCACAAAGCTCAGCGCTGTCAGTGCAGATACCTTTAATAAGGTCGACGTATTTTGTAACGGCGGTTTCATGTTCATTTCATCACTCCTCACTTGCAAATTGACCTGCTTGAAAATGTCGAGCGCACGCACCCTGACACATTTAGTAACACTTTGACACATTCAAGCGGGCCACATCTCATTTACCAGCGTAAATATTTCGCAAATGGGTTGCTCATGACTATACAACTTTATTAAAAACACCAAGCACAAAAGCCACAACACCTGCCTGCCGGCCGTCACAATAAACAGCGCCCGGCAACCTAAACCAGACAAGTTTATGATTGACAGGCGCAACGGCGCAGGTTAAGGTTTCGGGCAGATATATTTAGCAACGCTTTAAATTGCTTTAACTATGGAAATATTAGCCGCATGACACCGTATTGCTTGCCACTCGTTAATCTGTCGACCCAGCACTCGCTGGCGGTAGATGCGCGCGCAATGCAAAACGTTTGGTGGTGGCACTTCCCGACCTAGCGGGTAGTGTACTTGTGTGTGCAAGTCCATCATTTAGCCCGCTTCGAAAGCGGGTTTTTTCGTTTTTGGGGCGGCAGTAAAGAAGAGGAAACCATTTTGACATCAGTCGCAACAACCAGCTTGTCAGTCGCCCCGCAGGATGCAGCATCGATGCAAATACCCGGGCATTTGCACAGCTTATGTGTGAGTCTGCCCTATCAAGCCGATCCGCTGCGTTTGCAGCAACAACTCTGTGGTAACCGAGCGCATAATTTATTGCTCGAGTCCGCTGAAATTGATTCAAAGCAGAGTTTAAAAAGCCTCCTCATGGTCGATGCTTCATTACAGCTCGAGTGTCATGGCAATCGCGTCCGTATTACCGCCTTAACCGCCAATGGTGCGCAACTGTTGCCGTGGCTTGCCAATGCTTTTAAGCAGCAACGGGTGGACCAGCAGGATGACAGCCTCACCTTAATGTTTACCATACCCGCGACAACGCTTAACGAAGACCAACGCTTACGTGCAGAGGCCAACGATGCACCGCTTCGGCTGTTGCAACAAGGTTTAACCACTAGCAATGATCACCCGCTGGCGGTGTTCCTTGGTGGCGTATTTGGCTACGACTATATCGCAACCTTTGAGACACTGCCGGAGGTGCCCGCAGGCGCTAACCAGTGTCCCGATTATTTGTTTTATTTGGCGGAAACCTTACTCATCACCGACCACCAAACTCAAACCACCGAGTTACTCGCAAGCGTCTTAAGCGGCCCCAGCTATCAGCAAGAAGTTGAACGTCTTAGCCAACGGGTTGGTGAGCTGGCGGCAAGAGCACAGTTGGTCATCACGGTTGCTGCGCCGCAAAAAGCCAGTGCAGTTCCAACTGATTTTAGCGCGGTTGAGGCTTTACCATCCCGTGCCGACTATCACCAGATCGTGGAGCGTATGCAGCAACACATCGACCAAGGTGACATTTTTCAAGTGGTACCGGCGCGCCAATTTCGCCTTGCTTGTCACGATCCCCGTGCCGCCTACGCGGCATTAAAACAGGCGAATCCCTCGCCCTATATGTTCTTACTGACAGCGGCCGACTTTCATTTATTTGGCGCCTCGCCCGAATCGGCATTAAAATACACCGCGACCACTAACCAAGTTGAACTCTACCCGATTGCCGGCACTCGTCCGCGCGGTAAGCGGCCTGATCACAGTATCGATCACGATCTCGATAGCCGCTTAGAGCTTGAGCTACGAATGGACCAAAAAGAACTAGCAGAGCACCTGATGCTGGTTGATCTGGCGCGTAATGATTTGGCGCGGATTGCGATACCGGGCAGCCGTCATGTTGCCGACTTACTAAAAGTCGACCGCTACTCTCACGTCATGCATCTAGTGTCGCGCGTTGTGGCACAACTCGCACCGGATCTTGATGCCCTGCATGCCTATCGGGCTTGTATGAATATGGGAACTTTGGTCGGCGCACCGAAACTGAAAGCAGCGCAGTTAATTCGAACCGCAGAAGGCCAGCGCCGCGGAAGTTATGGCGGCGCCGTTGGCTACCTCGCTGGTAACGGTGATATGGACACTTGTATTGTCATCCGCGCCGCCTATGTTCAGCATGGCCAAGCATTAGTGCAAGCAGGCGCTGGTGTCGTCCATGATTCAGTCGCAACCGCGGAAACCGCGGAAACCGAAGCTAAGGCCAGTGCCGTGATTCAGGCCATTCAGACTGCTGAGCGTTCGTTAAGAGGTGAAGTATGAAGCAACGCCCCGTTCGAATTTTAATGATTGATAATCAAGATTCGTTTGCCTACAACTTGGTCGATGAATTTCGTCAACTTGGCTACGAACTGCTGATCTATCGTAATCAAGTGCCATTAGCGGTGATCGCCAACGCCTTTGATACGTATGAAGGTGAGCAATTACTGTGCTTATCGCCGGGCCCCGGACATCCGGACGAAGCCAGCTTACTACAAGCCGCCATTCAAGCTGCCACCGAGCGCCAAATACCCATCCTGGGAATTTGCCTTGGCTTACAAGCTTTGTTGATCGCAGCGGGTGCCCGCGTGGCAGGTTGTGGTGAAAAAGTACATGGTAAGATCAGTGTGTTAAGCCGCAGCGAGCACCCTATTTTCGCTGGCTTACCGAGCGCTTTGCCCGTCGCCCGTTATCACTCACTAAGTGGTTACGATTTGCCGGCGAGTGCTCAGGTATTAGCTCATTACAATGACATTCCGATGGCGGTAGAGTTTTCCGATCATCGTGCCATTGGTCTGCAATTTCACCCAGAATCAATCATGACCAGTCATGGTTCACGGCTACTGGCACAATGCGTCGATTATTTGCGCAGCAATGCGCTGGGACAAAGGAAGTAACATGCAAAGTCTCTCACAATTATTGGATGGCCAATCACTCGATCAAACTCAGGCGAATAAGCTGTTTACGCATTTGGTGAAAGGTGAACTTAACGAAATCCAAATTACTGCCGCGCTGATCGCGATGAAAGCGCGTGGCGAAACGCCAGCCGAAATGGCCGGTGCCGCGCAAGCGCTGCGCGTTGCCGCGAAACCCTTCCAACGGCCCCAGCGCCTAGTACTAGACAGTTGTGGAACCGGTGGTGATGGCAGTAATAGTATCAATATCTCAACCACCGCCGCTTTAGTTGCCGCAAGTATGGGCTATTGTATGGCCAAGCATGGTAACCGCAGCGTATCGTCGCGTTCAGGTTCTGCCGATGTGTTGGAAGCCTTGCAACT
The DNA here is from genome assembly GCA_946885915.1 of uncultured Idiomarina sp. Next base: position 11,101 of record CAMPHF010000011.1, on the reverse strand, counting down.
GAACGTCACTCAGGACCCTGAGGTAGCGGCTGCTCAACTTGCTGAATTTAATTTCTGCTTTTTGTTTGCGCCCCATTATCACCCGGGTATCCGCTACGCGATGCCGGTGCGCCAAACCCTAAAAACTCGTACCCTGTTCAATGTGCTTGGCCCTCTACTTAACCCCGCTCGCCCTGATGCGCAGTTACTCGGTGTTTACGCAGAAAACTGGTGCCAACCGATGGCTGAAACGCTGCAATTAATAGGTTGTGAACGGGCGTTAGTGGTACATGGCAGCGGTATCGACGAACTGGCACTGCACGGCCCTACTCAAGTGGTGGAATTGAATGGCGATAAGCTTGCACAATACACCTTAGCCCCCAGCGATTTTGGTGTCCCGGAGGCACCACTCAGTGAGTTGCGTGGAGGCGATGCGCAGTTTAACGCGAACGCCCTACAAGCATTATTGGCCGGACAAGGAACTAAGGCTCAGCAACATGCGGTGGCCATGAATGTCGCTGGATTAATGTATTTGGCAGACCCTGATTTGTCACTGCCGCAAGCAACGGCTCAAGCGCTTGAGCACTTAGCCAGTGGCCAGGCTGCCTTGCATTTACAAGCCTTACAACAAGCACAAACCAGCATGGCCGGAGGCGCACATGGCTGAAACTATCCTCCAGCAGATCACCCGAGAACGCCAACAGAGCGTCACCCAAACCTTGGCGTTACTGCCCTCTGGTGCGCTTGAACAACCGTTGCCACTGAGCAATCGCAGTTTATTTGCGGCGTTGAATCAACCAGCTGCGGGTTTTATTCTTGAGTGTAAGAAAGCCTCCCCATCGAAAGGCGTGCTGGCCTCCAATTTTCATGCCAGCCGTCTAGCCCAGCATTATCAGCCATACGCCGCCGCGATATCGGTATTGACGGAGCCTGATTATTTTCAAGGCTGCTTCGAATACTTGCGCGCGGTGGCCAGCAGCGTGCCACAGCCAGTGCTCTGTAAGGATTTTATTAGTACTCTTGCCCATGTGAGGCTAGCCCGTTACTTCGGCGCCGATGCCATTTTACTCATGCTCAGTGTGTTAGAAGATGATGAGTATCAACAACTTGCGGCAGCCGCAGCAGAGTTGCAACTCGACGTATTGACAGAAGTCAGTACCGAGGCGGAAACCAATCGTGCCGTGGCACTAGGGGCCAAAATCATTGGTATCAACAATCGAAATCTGCATGATTTGAGTATTGATCCAAACCGCAGTAAGCAACTTAGCAAGCTTATTCCCAGCGACCGGTTAGTGATTGCTGAGTCCGGCTATAGCCATCATGCGGCAGTTCGTGATGCGGCCCTAATTGCGAATGGCTTTTTAGTCGGTAGTGCGTTAAGCGGGGCAAAGGATGTTAGTTTGGCCTGCCGCGGTCTGATTTATGGCCAGCATAAGGTTTGTGGGCTCACCCGAGCTGAAGATGCCGAGGTCGCTGCTGCCAGCGGCGCCTATTATGGCGGACTCATCTTTGCTCAGCGTTCACCCCGATGCATCAGTTTGGCGCAGGCACAAGCTATCACGCAACATGAACCGAACTTGGCTTATGTTGCGGTGGTGGTAGAGCAAACCGTCGCAGACATTGTTGAACTCGCTAAAGCGCTGCCGCTAACCGCGGTGCAATTGCACGGTAGTCAAGCTGGCGCGTTTCGCGCTGAGCTGCGGGTAGCACTTGATAAGATCGGCGTTACCACTGCTATTTGGCAAGCACTCAGCGTCACGCCAACTCTATCATTGGCTACGCTAAGTACGTTCGAGCATGCCGATAAAATAGTGCTCGATAATGGTCAAGGTGGCAGCGGCGAAACCTTCGACTGGCGCCAGCTGAGCGCAGTAGAGCCCGAACAGCGTAGTCGCCTGTTACTAGCGGGTGGTTTACGCAGCGATAATCTGGATGATGCGATTAGAATTGCATTAAACCAAGGTTTTCATGGATTTGATTTCAACTCAGGTGTGGAATTCCAGCCGGGCGTGAAAAACGCACAGCAAGTCCAGCAGGTGTTTCATCAACTACGACAATACGGCCGTAAAATCGGTCCGGAGGCAGTATGAGCCAAGTATTTAGTCCTTATTTTGGTGATTTTGGCGGGCAATTTGTGCCTGAAATTCTACTCCCTGCGCTCGAGCAGTTAGAGCAGGCCTTTCTGGACGCTCAGCAAGATGAAGAGTTTCAGACCGAATTTAAGCGTTTGCTGAAAGAATACTTAGGGCGGCCAACCCCCCTTTCTTTGTGTCAGAATTTACCGCTGCATTCGCCGCGGGGCACGAAAATTTACATGAAGCGTGAGGATTTACTGCACGGCGGCGCCCATAAAACTAACCAAGTGCTAGGTCAGGCACTGTTAGCGAAGCGCATGGGCAAGCACCGGATTATTGCAGAAACAGGCGCAGGTCAACATGGTACGGCCACTGCCTTAGCCTGTGCATTACTTGGCCTAGAATGTATCATTTACATGGGCAAAAAAGATGTTGAGCGGCAGCAGCCTAACGTGTTCCGCATGGAGTTAATGGGTGCCAAAGTAGTCGCGGTTGATAGCGGCAGCGGCACTCTTAAAGATGCAGTGAATGAAGCCATGCGTGATTGGACCGCCAGCTACCCAACTACCCACTATTTATTGGGGACTGCCGCCGGCCCACACCCTTTCCCAACCATTGTGCGTGAATTTCATCGGATGATTGGCGCTGAAGCCAAAGCGCAAATGATTGAGCAAGCCGGGCGCTTACCAGATGAAGTTATCGCCTGCGTCGGTGGTGGTTCTAATGCCATTGGCATGTTTGCTGAGTTTATTGATGAGCCCAATGTGGCACTAGTTGGTGTTGAACCCGGCGGTAAAGGCGTAAAAACTGCCCACCATGGCGCTACCCTCACCGCTGGCAAACCCGGTATTTTACATGGCTGTATTTCTTACGTCATGCAGACTAGCGAGGGCCAAGTCGAGGAATCTTATTCGGTGTCTGCAGGATTAGATTATCCCGGTGTCGGACCCCAGCATGCCCATTTAAATGCCATTGGCCGAGCTCGTTATGAGTCTGTCACCGATGATGAAGCGCTTGCGGCGTTTGAAATCTTAAGTCGCCATGAAGGTATTATCCCGGCGCTAGAAAGTGCCCACGCGCTAGCTTACGCATTGCGTCGAGCAGCAGAACCTGATGCTCCGGAAATGTTGTTGATTAATTTATCTGGCCGTGGCGATAAAGACATCGACCACGTTCGGCGCATTTATGCCGCGCAAAACGAACAAAAAACTGCAGGGAAGGAGTAAATTTAATGACCTCTCGTTATGCGACCACATTCGCCGCGCTTAACCAACGCCAAGAGGGTGCCTTTGTGCCCTTCGTCACCCTCGGCGATCCCACGCCTGAGCAGAGTATTGCGGTCATTAAAACCTTAATTGACGCAGGCGCAGATGCACTTGAACTCGGCATGCCGTTTTCCGACCCGGTGGCGGATGGCCCAATGATTCAACGAGCTAACATTCGGGCCCTTGCAGCAGGCACTAAATTTAAAGACTGTGTGCATATTTTAACTGAGATAAGAGCTTATGCGCCCGATATCCCCATCGGCTTATTGCTCTATGCCAATTTGGTATGGGCCCAGGGCATTGATAATTTCTATCAAAAAATGGCGGCTATCGGCGTCGATTCGGTGTTGTTGGCTGATGTTCCATTGCGGGAAGGCGCTCGCTTTGCAGATGTTGCTAAACAACACGGGATTCAACCCATTTTTATTGCGCCTCCCGATGCCAGTGAAGCGACCCTTGCTAAAGTTGCGGCATTAAGTGAAGGCTATGTTTATTTACTAAGTCGAGCGGGCGTCACTGGCGTCAGTCAGCAACTCGCTGTGCCCGCCTCTACTTTACTAGAAAGCTTAAAAGCTCATGGCAGTGCACCACCGTTACTAGGTTTTGGGATTGCCGAACCAGCTCACGTCACGGCGGCGATTGCCGCCGGAGCAGCTGGTGCTATTAGTGGCTCAGCCGTCGTGCAGCGGATTGAGCAACAGCTTGATGATTACCCCGCTATGCTGCATGACTTACAACAATTCGTCTCGGCTATGAAGGCCGCGACACGCAAGCCATAAGCGCCTCACTAACGGTGCCGTAGCGAAATCTAAAACCTGCGGCTAATAATTTCTGCGGCACCACTTTTTGGCCGGTCAGCAACATGCTGGCCGCCTCCCCCAACCCCAGTTTCAACGCAATGGCTGGCACTTTAAAAATATGCGGGCGGTGTAATACACGCGCTAGGGTTTCACTAAAAGCACGGTTGGTGACTGGGTGCGGGGCTGTCGCGTTGAACACGCCAACGCAATCTTGGTTCATTAATAAATGCTCCAGCAATCCCACCATGTCCGCGAGATGGATCCAAGAAAACATTTGCGCGCCCGAACCAATCGGGCCACCAAGACCAAGTTTGTAGGCCGGCAACATTTTCTTTAATGCCCCGCCTTGCTGGCTTAATACAACACCGGTCCGAACTATACATACCCGAGTACGGCCATTGGCTTGCACCTGTTGCGCTAGTGCTTCCCAGCGCGCGCATAGTTGCTGCGCAAAATCACCGGTAACCGCTGCACTGTCCTCAGTTAAAGTCATCTCACTGGGTTGCGGGCCATAGAAGCCAATCGCTGAGCCACTGATGAAAACCTCTGGGGGAGTGTCTGCCGCCAAAATAGCCTCTGCGAGCTGACTGGTGATCGTCCAGCGACTGCTTTCAATTCGTTGCTTTTGCGCCTTGGTCCAACGTTTATCGGCAATGGGCTCTCCCTGTAAATTGATCACCGCGTCTATGTGGTTCATGTCCACAGTCGATAAACCACTATGTAACTGCACGCTAGCGGGCAGTAAGGTTCGCGCCCGCTGCTGATCCCGAGTCGTCGCATGAAGCTCTGCTTGGCCTTGCAGGCGTTCACAAAGGGAACGCCCAATTAAGCCTGTCGCTCCGGTTATCAAAATTCTCATGGTTTCACTCCGGTTGTCGTGCTGGCGAGTCTAATAGGTTTTATATCATCACTTGGTTACGCAGTTTACGTGTAGTTTGGCTCAACAACTTGTGGTAATTTTGATGCCACGAGAAGTTGGGAGTCATCATGGTTTTATTATTAGAATATATTCCTATCGTGCTGTTTTTTATATTTTACAAAACTGCCGATATTTATGTGGCAACGGCCGTCCTTATGGCCGCTACCGTCGTGCAAATGCTTGGGTTAAAGTTACTGAAAGAACCGCTAACTGCACGGCATTGGGTCGTACTCAGTATGGTCCTTGGTTTTGGTGCTGTCACCTTACTCTTACATGATGACTGGTTTATTAAAATTAAGGTCTCGATTATTTATGTCGCCATCGCACTCATGCTGTTGATAGGTCTGTGGTGGCGCAAAAAAAGTCCGTTGCAAGCCATGTTAGGCACTGAAATTCAATTGCCCCCCTTTGCTTGGCGTCGGCTCACCTACGCGTGGGTCATTTTTTCGCTGTTTATGGCAAGCGTGAATTTATATATCGCTGAATTAATGAGCCAAGAAGCTTGGGTGAATTTCAAAGTATTTGGCGTACTAGCGCTCACCCTGCTGTTTACGGTGGGAACCGGTGCTTACATGTTTAAGCACCACACTGACAAAGATAAAGATGCGGAGCCCCTACCCTAATGTGGTTTGTATTTATATGTGAAGATGTACCTGATTCCTTAGCCGCCCGCCAACAAGCGCGTCCAGCTCATCTTGCTCGGTTGACTGAGTTACAAGCAAGCGGCCGCTTATTAGTTGCTGGTCCTTGTCCAGCCATAGCTGCCGCAGATCCTGGCCCAAATGGCTTTACCGGGTCTATCGTGATTGCCGATTTTGCGAGCTGGGAAGCCGCCCAAGCATGGGCTGACGCGGACCCTTATGTCGCAGCCGGCGTGTACCAGCGGGTGACCGTCAAACCCTTTAAAAAGGTACTGCCTGCCTAGCATGCAACACCAACTACAAACTCCCGCTGGTCACCAGATCACCCTCCGCGTATTCAGCAACCAGGCAATACCGCAGCGAGTGATTGTGATCGCACCCGCAATGGGGGTTCCCCAACGCTACTATCAACCAGTCGCCAAATGGTTGGCTGAGCAAGGTTGCGCGGTGATCACCTTCGATTACTTCGGTATGTTCGAGTCTGCGCCAGCCACCTTGAAAGGGCTACAGCTAGATATCAAAGCATGGGCCGAACAAGACGGTGATGCGGTGTTGGCTTTCGCCCGCCACCATTACCCAGAGGTAGCCATTACCTGGCTTGCGCACAGTGTCGGTGGCCAACTTTTTGGTTTATTGCCAAACCATGCCAATCTTGACCGTATGGTTACCGTGACTACCGGCAGTGGCTATTGGCTTGAAAACGCGCCCGCACTCAAACGTAAAGCTTGGCTGTTGTGGTTCTTAGTGGTGCCGTTAAGCATTCCATTATTCGGTTACTTTCCCGGTAAGCGCTTAAAAATGGTCGGCGATTTACCCGCGTCAGTGATGTGGCAATGGCGCCGTTGGTGTCTTCACCCTAACTATTTAGTTGGTAGTGAAGGACCGCTAGTTGCCGCAAAATTTGAGCGTATCACCACCCCTATCGTGTCGTTATCAGTCACCGATGATGAATTGCTATCGGCTCGCAACATTGAAGCCATGCATAAATGCTATCGCCGTGCACCCCTAAAATTTGTGCGGATTGCTCCTGCAGATATTGGAGTAAGCCGGATTGGTCATTTCGGCTTTTTTCGGCCTGAATTTGAGTCTAGTTTATGGGCTCAGTATCTTGCCCCCGCGTTGCAACTAAAACTTCAGCCTAATTAATAAAAAAGCCCCAGCACGAATGGCTGGGGCTTGGTGTTACTCAGTAAACTAACGGTTAAGCCAGCTTGCGGATCAGCTGTGCTGTATTTCGTCGAATCAGTCGCGCACAGGCAAAGCGTCCTAGTACTGCAACCACAATAGCACCTGCGACCGGCCCTACCAGCCAAAAACGCCAATGCCAAACCGCTGTCATTTCAAACACTTGAGTTTGTAATATCAACAACGACAACTCCATTGCCAAGGTCGCAATTAAACCGCTAATCGCCCCCAAAATTAAAAACTCATAAGTAATACTGCGCCGGAGCAACTTAGCCGGAGCTCCTAAGGTACGCAGAATAACTAGCTCTTGCTGCCGCTCTTCCATGGTTGCCTGTACTTGGGCAACTAACACTAAGGCGCCGGCAATCACCACCAAGAACAAGACGAAAGCAATAGCTAAGCTCACCTGACTAATCACTTCCCGCAATTGATCCATCAGTGCGTCTAGGTCAATCAACGACACTTGTGGGAAGGCTTTAAACAATGAATATAGCTCTGACTTACGCGCCGGTTCTAAGTAAAAACTAGAAATGTAAGTGGCAGGGAAGTCTTCCAGCGTCGCCGTGTTGAAAATCATATAAAAGTTCGGCTGTAAAGAGTTCCAGTTCACTTCCCGCACACTGGTAATAGGTACGCGAAACACTTCGCCGCCAATATTGAATTCCAGTTCATCGCCAACCCCCATGTTCATGCGCTCAGCAACTTGCGATTCAATCGAGACTTGCGGTGTGTTGTCGGTAAACCACTGGCCGGCAATCACTTCATTGTTAGGGGGCAAATCGTCACGCCAGGTCAGTGATAATTCTCGCCCAAAGCCTTGCCGCCCTCGTTCGGTCACTTCACCGTCATCAACGTCACGATCTTCCTTCGTCACTTCATCCACTAACGGCTCATCATTAATCGCCGTCACCCGTCCCGGTACAATCGGATACAAGTCGTTGCTGGCGATATTTTCTTCGTCGAATCGCTGTTGTAGCTCATCGATACGATCTTGCGGCACATTCACGATAAAGTAATTAGGCGCGTCATCGGGTAATTGCGCTTGCCAATCAGCAAGCAACTCATTGCGAAGCGCCAACACCAATAACAACAGCATGATAGCGGTAGAAAAACTGATCATCTGCACACTATTTGCAGTGGCGCGCCGTTGCAAACCCGCCATCGCTAAACGCCAGGCACTACCTGCCTGCATTCCCGCTTGTCGACTCGCTCGAATAAAGAAGCGCCCCAACAGCAACAGAATGAGCGCCGCACCACCGCCACCGGCAAATAACGCAGTCGACAACATCCACTGCTGTGAATACAACACCAGCAAGAAATAAATAGTGGCACCACACAGCAACCAATGCAGCCAACGAAAATCCTGGCCGCCCACTAGCTGTCGGTGTAGCACGCGCAACGGTGGAATTTTAATTAACCGTAACAGCGGGTAAAGCGTAAACATCACAGCGCTTAACAGCCCTGTACTCGCCGCTAACACATAAGGGCCAAGACCAGCACTTGGCAGTTGTGTGCCGAGCTGGCTAGCCACCAGCTGCGTTACCTGCCACTGGATCAGCCAGCCCAAGGTCAAGCCAATGCCAATACTGATAAACGTCAGCAGGAGTAAGTGCAGAGTAAATACTTTCTGGATTTGCGCCTTACTTCCACCTAACGTCTTCATAATGGCGACGACGTCATAATTCCGCTGACAGTAACGCTGCGCAGCAACTGCCACGGCGGTAGCCGCTAATACCACGCCCAGCAGGCTTGCCAGCAGCATGAAACGCTCTGCTCGCTGCAAAGAGCGAGCAAGTGGTGAATCACCATCTTCGACACTACGCCAACTATGGGTATCATCGTTCAACTGCGGTAAGAGCCAACCGGCATAAGCGTCTAGTTGGTCTGGCGCACCGGCAAACAACACATTGTAACGCACCCGCGAACCCGGCTGGATGAGGTTGGTCGCGGCCAAATCTGTGTCATTGATCAGAACGTTAGGACTGTCCGTGAAAACCGAAAAGCCGACATCAGGTTCATAAGTCAGCACTTTGGTCACAGTAAAGGCGGCATCACCCATTTCTATGGTGTCACCAATGGCCAGCGAGAACTGCTGAAACAGTGCCGATGCCACCCAAGCTTCACCCGGTTGTGGTAGCTCAGTGGTCACAGCGCCCGTAGCAAACGGCGCATCCGCTACTTCTAATTGCCCCCGTAACGGATAACCGTCAGACACCGCTTTCATATCCACCAGCGCTAACTCGCCACCCGCAAAAGCCATGGTGTTGAAAACCACACGACGTGCAGTTTGAATATCTAAGCTTTCCGCGTACGCAATCCACTCGGGATTAATGTCACGCCGCGAACTCAGCACGCGATCCGCCGCTAAGAACTCGCTGCTACGTTCGAGTAAGCCTTGTTGTAAACGCTCACTGAACAAACTAAGTGATAATACCGCGGTGACTGAGAGGATGATGGCCAACGCCATAATGGTTAGCTCACCACGACGTAACTCCTGCCACAATAAGCGCCGTGAAATTTTAGTCCACATTTACGCCACCTCTGCTTGAGTCACTTCCGTCAGCTCACCAGCATCCATTTGTAAAATGCGTTGGCAGCGCTTAGCTAATTCTTGGTCATGGGTCACCATCACCAAAGTCGTACCCGATTGAGCGTTCATATCAAACAACAAGTCTTCCACTTTGGTGCCGGTTTTGGCATCAAGGTTACCGGTCGGCTCGTCGGCAAATAGAATTTTTGGTGTGCCAATAAACGCGCGGGCAATCGCCACCCGTTGTTGCTCACCACCAGATAATTGATTTGGGTAATGATGCAAACGGTCTTGCAAACCAACTTGAGTTAGTAATTCACGCGCCTGCCGTTCAGCATCACGGTGTCCAGCTAACTCCGCTGGCAACATGACATTTTCCAACGCAGTTAAACTAGGGATCAGTAGAAACGACTGAAATATAAAGCCAACTTTCTCGGCGCGTAAGGCCGCACGTTGCTCCTCATCCAATTCGCTCAATTTTACGTTATCTATCAGAACGTCTCCGGCACTTGCGAGGTCTAATCCCGCGAGCAGCGATAATAAAGTTGACTTGCCGGAACCTGATGCGCCTACAATAGCAACGGTTTCGCCAGCGGCGATTTGCACATTAATAGGCTGCAATATTTGTAACGACCCTTCGCTGGTCGTCACGGTTTTTTCTAACTGAGTGGTTTGTATTAGCATTTATGAAAAATTTCCTTGTTAAAACGACAATTTTATTCTTGCTCATGCTGGTTATACGGCCAGTTTCGGCAAATGTTTCACTTGTAGTTCTCGGCGATAGTCTTAGCGCCGGTTATGGCATGTCTAAATCCGCTTCTTGGGTTGGTATTTTGGCCGACCGTTGGGCCGAAACTCACCCGCACATAGAGCTGGTAAATGCCAGTATTAGTGGCGAAACAACTGCCGGCGCCTTACGCCGCTTGCCAGGTATTATGGAACGCCATCAACCGGATGTGGTGTTCGTAGAGCTTGGGGGTAATGATGGCTTGCGCGGGTTTGATCTGGCAAGCATTCGAGACAATTTGAAACAAATTATCGACCAGCTGCAGCAACAGCAAGTCGTGGTTGGATTAAGTCAGATCCGTATTCCACCCAACTATGGGCCGCGGTTCACCGAAATGTTTACCGGTCTCTACCCGGAACTTGCGAGCGCAGAAGATGTGACGTTAGTACCTTTCTTCATGGAACAAATAGCGGTAAATCCTGAGCTAATGCAGAACGATGGTATTCATCCGAATGTTGAGGCACAGCCACAAATTGCCGATATTATGGAAGCGCATTTACTGGAATTAATTGAGCAAACTCAATAACTGAAGGTGAGCGGTAAAACTGGAAAAGAATGGCGTCCCCTAGGGGATTCGAACCCCTGTTACCGCCGTGAAAGGGCGGTGTCCTAGGCCTCTAGACGAAGGGGACGCAATCGCGCAAACTGACTTGTTGAAGTGGCGTCCCCTAGGGGATTCGAACCCCTGTTACCGCCGTGAAAGGGCGGTGTCCTAGGCCTCTAGACGAAGGGGACGCAATCGCGCAAACTGACTTGTTGAAGTGGCGTCCCCTAGGGGATTCGAACCCCTGTTACCGCCGTGAAAGGGCGGTGTCCTAGGCCTCTAGACGAAGGGGACGCAATCGCGCAAACTGACTTGTTGAAGTGGCGTCCCCTAGGGGATTCGAACCCCTGTTACCGCCGTGAAAGGGCGGTGTCCT
>CAMPHF010000010.1 GCA_946885915.1 uncultured Idiomarina sp. | reverse complement strand
CCCCATGTGAGAGTAGGACACCGCCAGACTTTTAATTTAGAAGAACCCCAGCCTCACGGCTGGGGTTTTTTTATGTCTGCGCCAAAGGTAGCCTGCCGTTATCACGGCAGGTGAGATGCTGAGCATCGCAGCGCTGTGAGACCAAACACCCCACCTGACGCAATAGCATCAGGCTACTATGTAACAGGGATTATGAGTTAATGTATTCGCTCATTAATAAATTCAATTATGAACTCTCGAGTGAGTTCATGCTTGAGTTTTGTGGTTGAATTATTAATCAGTGAGTTTTGTAAGATCTTAACTTAGCTTATAGACGAACTTTATATGTATGCATGAGTGTATGACTGTGCGAACGGCAGATCAAATGACTGCCATTACTCCCAAATGATTCAAACTGGGAGTCAGTGTAATTAACTTGCACGACATTAGGTTTGGCCGACTCCCTTATGCTAGGGATCTTCAGTGACATAGATAAAGTCACCGCCCTGTGCCTGCGTTGTCGAGGTAGATTCAAACAGAAATGCATCGCTAAATTGGTAACGTAGAAAGAAAGTATTAATTGGTTCGATAATACCGATACCATATTTTACGTATAACCTAGGGTTAAGATACTTGCCAATAAAGAACGAAGCGCTATTAGGATCATCGCCAGAGTCCAAACCAATTTCGTCGATTGAAAAAGCATTTTTTAAATCTTCTCCGATGAAATTCAAGCCTTGGCTACCAAGCATTAATGCAGCTTGCAGTTCCAAATTCTCCCGATTTCCAATACCTGATCCTGGAGCTCGTCCGAGTACTAAATAAGATAATATTTCACTGTCCGACATTGACGGCGTTGAAAACAGCGATAATCTTGGTTCAGTGATGGTACCGCCAACTTGAGCACCAACTTCAACGTCACTATTGAGTCCGCTGCCAGAAAACGAACGCAACACGCGCAGATCTAGGCCAGGATTAGTGATCACACCACCTGTGAAAACTAGCGCTCCTCGTTGCACAACCAACTCTTGACCGTAGATTTCATACGCGCCCGATGCAACATTAATGCTTCCACTTGCTGAAGTGGGGCGTTTACCATCGTCTGTTACTGCAAGATTGCCCTCTAGCCGGCCATCAAAGCCGTAGGCATTTACTCTTACATCCTTACCCAGTCTGAAGGTTATATCAGCGTCTATAGGCAGTCGATCAACGATAGATTCACGAATAAGTTCATTGTTCTCATACACTTCAACATCGGCTGAGCTAGATACCGTATTCTCGATGTCCGGTTGTTCAATGCGAGCGTAGGGAATACTGACATCCCCTCTAATGGTTATTTGCTGGGGAGAATAAAGAACATTAACTGAAGGTGATATATCAAGTTGCAAGGTTGGTTTATCAACGACGCGGAAGTCGCTTCCACGAATTGCTATTTCCGCTGTTCTGCTTGCTATATCCAGTTGCCCTGATGTGGTGAGTTCGCCGCGCGTGGATTGGCTTTCACTGCGTAAGAGCAGTTTGTTAGCACTACTGCCCTCAGTGGTTACCGTTATTTTGTTATTAGTGAATACTGAGCCGGTCTCTAAGAAGCTAATTTGTTGTGCAACTATATTCGCCGTACCTGCTAGTTTTGGCGCTGTCAGTGTCCCACTAACAGCCATATCGATGGCGATATTACCCTCATCAAATAGTAGCTTCGGAGCGGCTAATTGTAGTAATCGTAAATCAGGGAAATTGACCTGTAGCTGCCCTGATAGCGCTCTCGTGTCGCTAACATTGGTAATGGAAACTTTAGTACTAAGTTGTCCTTTTAGATTAGCGGGTATTATTTCTGCAGTTAGGTCGACGTCGTCTTGTGCGTAGCGTGCAGCAACTTTCAGTTGGCTGATTTGTAGCGGCCGTTGGTCATCTGAAAATTTAATCGCAAATCGTTCACTAGTAAGGTTCGCCTCAGCTGAGTTCCAATCACCGTTTTCGGTCTGGGTTATAGTTGTATGTAGATCCCATTGCCCAGTCAGATTGAATGCTCGATCAGGCATGAACAGCAAAGGCAAATCCCAGCTTAAGTTCTCGGCACTTGCGATTAGCTTCCGAGTCGAGGTCTTATTTGGTTCAGTGTTGATACAAATGGAACCGTTACCTGATGTTTGAGCTTTCGCAACAGGGAGCTCTTGTAGGCAGATCGCGATAGCCTGTAAAGAAATCTTCGGCGTCCGCTTTAGTTGCAGAGCCGCGGCCTTGGTTGGCGCCAGCTCCCAGCGACCGAGTTGTTCGACGTTAAGGTTAAGCGTCTTAATACTTGCGCGGATTTCGTCGTCAGTAAGCTGCTGTGTGCTATTAAATTGCAAGTCTTCAAGTGTCCAACCGTCGACGCTCAGCTGCCCGCTAGAGATGTTAAGATCACTGCTTAGGCGACTAAGTGTTCCTTGTAGTCTTGCTTGTGCTTTCAGGTCGCCAGCTAATGTCGACAATAATTGAACGTCTGAGAATTGCTCTATGAGAGGATTCCAGGCACTCACATCGGCAATGCTGAGGTTAATATTCAAGGTACTATCTTTTGCATTATCTGCAGCCAAGCGTCCCGCGGTGCTAAGCTCAAGCAGGTCATTCCAATCAACGCTTAAGCTCTCAATCTCTATGGCCTGCTGCGGTTGCTCATAGCTACCTGCGCCAGAGGCCGTTAACGCTTGCCCAAGGAGTGCAGTTTGCAACTCGAACTTGGCTACGGATACTGTTAGCGAATCGCCTAGATTGAGGTCTGCGTCAGCATTAAGTGTTAGTGGCTGAGCAGCGTTAAGCGCAGCGACTTGAGTGTTAATGGTCCACTGTGTAAATGCGTTTGAACTGCCCTTCAGATGATGTTGAAGTGCCTTAGGGATGCGCCATTGCTCAGATATTGCCGCTGGAATTTCAAGCTCATGATCGAGTTGCAGATCATATTTTGGGGTGCCTCCAATCAGACTCAACTGACCTTTCGTTGATCGAACTTCGCCAATAGCAGTGGGCCAAATGACATTGTTCCAGGTTAAGTTACTGGTTACCTCGGCCGTCGCGTGATCACGCCAATTTTTAATTTCTATGACGGCGTCAAAATCACCAAGAGACTCATCATATATCGCATCGAAGCTTGCGGAGGTTGAGATTTGAGCTGGATTAAGGGCTACATTCAAAGTTAACGCATTAACGCTCGGTAGCTGTTGGTTGGAGTTTAACAGCGAATTTAAATCAAGTTCCTCACTCTCAAGCTGAACCAGTAATTTGTAATCCCCTAGTAGCTCTGACGTTGTTACCTGCCAGTTAACTTGTTCACTGTCACTGGTGACCGATCCATTCGCCTGAGCGGCATCTAAATCGCCCGCTAGGGTAGCTTGCAGCAGCGCTGGCTGCTTGAGTTGGGTGAGGGAAGTCGCTGCATTCGCGTTAAGTTCTAACTTGAACGGATAAGCACCGGCGAAGGTGATTTGTCCGTGAGTGCTGAGTGACGACTCCGCCCGTTGCAGCCGTAATTGATGAATCCTCAAGTTTGCTGCATACCATTCAAAAGATGTTGTCAATTGATCGAATAGCGGCGTTTGATTCACGACCATTTGGTTGATCTGGAAGCGCTCAAGGTTGAGTGGCCAAGGCGTGATAAGCTCTGGTAATTGTGCAGCGGAAGCGCCATTGCTTGCGGTTGGTTTGGTGGTTAAGCGAACTCCGCTAAGGGTAACTTGGTTCACCTGAAAAAGACTATTAAAGAGCCACACTTCCGGACGCCAATCGACTACCACTTGGTCAATGTTCACGTCTATCGCTGCGGTGTGAATACGAATATGACTAAACTCAAAACGTCGTGCCAAGCGCCCCTCAAACCTTTCAAATGAGAAGACGGGCTTAGCTGTCGGTGAGTTGAGTTGTTGTTGGACCAATCTGATAAGGGTTCGACTACCCGTGTCGGTAGAAATAACCACCAACGCCAAGGAGGGTATGCCCACCACGAGCAGCAGCAAGCTAATTGCCAACCATTTCCATATACTCACAAATCTGGTCCTAAGGTAAAGCTTAACCGCCAAGGTTGATCGGGTTCATCTATTGCTCGCGCTACATCAAGTCGAATCGCGCCAATAGGGGAAATCCAACGAATACCAACACCGACACCTTGCTTAAAATTAATTTTGGTATCCATACTAGCGTTACCGGCATCAATAAACATTGCTACGCGCCAATTCTCACGCCATTCGTAGTCTATCTCGGCGCTAACAACCGCGAGGAACTTACCACCGGTCACGACACCATCGGCATTTGTCGGACCGAGTTGTTGGTAGTCGTAAGCGCGCACACTGTAATCACCACCCGCAAAAAAACGCAGTGAGGGTGGCAGCGCTGCAAAGCGATCTACCTCAGTTGCACCGAGTTCAAAACGACTGAGCAATCGCCATTTATCAGTGAGTGGTTTCACCCATTTACCGGCAAGGTGAAGTTGGGCCAAGTTGGTATCAGACAGTACAGCCTCCGCAGCAGCCTTAGCCGTGAGAGTCAATCGAAAGCCATCGACATCCTCAAATCTATTGTCCGCTTCAATTAGTGTCCAACTGGCTGAAGGCAATAGGAACTTAGAGGTTTCCTCTGGTCGATCACCAAAACTAAATACTTCGTGACGCCAATCAAGCGCATAAGTTCGTTGTAGATCAGGGCGCTGCACAACATCTGCCACACCAGCACGATACAGCGTACTACGTTGTTCGCGATAGGATTGGTCGGCAATTTCGAACGCCAGCAGATAATGCTCAAAAGCGGGTGATTGACCCGGAATTCGATAGTTGGTTAACCCGGTGGTATTAATTTCTGAGACTCGCACAATACCATCAAATTGATGGCCCCGATCATTTACCCAGCGCCGAGTATGGGCATAGGTTAAGCGTGCGCCAGTATCCGTCCCATACCCGATACCATATCGATTACGAGTCCGATTATTAGGCTCCAGCAGAACTTGCACGGGGATTTGAGTTTGGGTCGCCTGTTGGTAGCGAGGGCTAACCTCAACTCGACTAAAATAATCAGTTTGGTTGAGCGCGACCTGTAGATTGAGTAATTGATTAGTATGGAACGGATCCCCGGGTGCGAAGTTGACATAGCGCTCTAGCAAGGATGTACCGACATTTGCCTCGCTGAATGACACAGTGCCGAACTCAAACCGTTGACCACTATCTAGGGTCAACCAGATGGTTGCACTTTGTTGGTCTCGGTCAACGCGCACGCGCTGGGCGACGAAGTTTGCGTCTATATAACCGCGCTCGGCGGCAAGGCTCCTTAATTGAGCCTTACTACGCTCGTAGTGATCGTGTCTAAAGACATCTCCTACTCTGATCGGTAAACGATTTAGTAAGCGCTGAAAAGCTGGGTCCTGTTGGGCTTCACCGCGTAGTTCAATATTTAATGCTCGAACGCGAGTCGCAGGTCCGGGGGTTACCTGATAAACGGCTTCATAACTACGCTCTGATTCGGTTAATGCAGCCGCTACTTCAACCTGATAATAACCGAGGGGTTCTAATGCAGCCTGTATTTCACTGGTTGCAAGGCGGTGTAAATAGCGCAGCCGAAATGGATTTGGTGCGGGTGATTGATGCAGCTCTGCAATGCTTAATTGTGGCCATACATTTTGATATTGGGTGTCGTTAAGTTGTTCAACCCGCACCACAACCTGCTTCTCTTCGGCTGCCATGGCAATGGTTGCGGTGAAAAACCACAATGGCAGCAGAACGACAGCAACGATGTTGCAGTTGAGTTTCGATCGGAGAAACAAGTGGTGCATCCTTAATTCGTTGTCGCCTTAAGACTCGACAAACCGCGCTAAATTTAATAGTGTCACAGCAGCTATATCCTTGTAAATTAATGCCCTTGGCTTATTTATTCACTTTGTGTAAAGCAGGCGAACCTCATGGCGATTACCATTACTGCAGCAGAACGTCGGTTACTTAAATCAGTCAATATTCCACCACGGCCTGAGACCTTAATTTTAGTGAGTAAAGAAGCTAAACAAGCTGAGCCCGATGTGAGTGTGATCGCCAAAGCAATTGCGGCCGATGTGGGTATTTCTGCTGCGGTACTTCAAGTCGTCAATTCTGCGGCGTTTCGTCGCGCACGTGATATTGACTCTATTCATCAAGCGGTGATGACGTTAGGTTTTAAACGAGTATTTCCGATTGTTCGAGCGGTCGCTTTAAAGTCAGCATTGCAACAAAATGAGCAACTGACCAACTTTTGGGACTACAACGAACGAGTGGCTGCTGCATCAATGTTAGTGGCGGAGCAACTCGGGCGAAGCGCAGCGAAAGACCATGTCTATATGCTTGGGCTATTTCAAGCGGCCGGCATTCCGGTCATGATGTCGGCTTTTTCTGATTATGATGAAATCCTTGAACGTTCGGATGAACTGCCTTGGCATCGGTTGATAGAAGAAGAACGTAGTCGCTACGATACCACTCACACCACGGTAGGGGCTTTACTGGCGCAACAATGGAGTTTACCGAAAGTGCTCGTGGAGGTCATATACTACCTTCATGAACATGAAGATGTTTATCTGAGTGGCGAGCTAGATTCGCTCGGTGTTGATTTGTTGAGTATGGTAAAAATAGGCCGCTATATTGCGGATCTGAGCTTCCGTCCGGATGCAGCCGAGGCTGACTGGCAGCGGGTGCGCGACACCATTTTGGCGCGCTTTTACCTAGAAGACTATGCGCTAGAAGAGTTGGTGGCAGATATTCACGAGCGGTTATCCGACGCGACGACGGCGTAACAACAGGACCAGGTGACGAGCTTATCTGGTTAGTTCGTGCAAAAAAACAGCGTTTGGACGGCTGACTGGCATAAAACACTTGCCCCAGCGTACACCCTCAGTATAATTCGGGTTCAATCGGCAGGGGCATAGTTCCAATTGGTAGAACAGCGGTCTCCAAAACCGACGGTTGGGGGTTCGAATCCCTCTGCCCCTGCCAACTTTATTCTAAGTACTTCTCGCGCCAAGCACTTCCATCCACGCCAACAGCCTAGTAAACTTCTTGCTATTGCTGCGTCGACAATCAGTTGTACGCTTATTTTAACTACGGCAACTCCATGACTGACTTAGCTCCATCTAGTTTAACCGAGTCACAACGCCAGTTACTTGCCCGTTTAGGGCGACCACTTTGGCATCAGCGACAGCTTTCCAGTACAGCCAGTGATGGCGGAGCGCCTGCCGCTGCTGAAGCAGCGTCACTATATACCTATCGGTTAGGCGAGTGGTTGCTGGTCACGAGTCGGCGAGTACCGGTTCCACAACCGCAGTGGTTAGCTGACTTAGAGCAGCTCCTTGAGGTGAAGTTAGTTGCCCTAAGCGCGAATAGCCAAGCAGACTTCGCCCCAGCCAAGCAACTTGATTTGCGTCAGCTCGACACGATCGCCGTACTGACTCCCGCACAAAAAGCGACCTTGTGGCAACAATTACAATAGCTCCCTGTGAACATCTCGAAGCGCTGATCGCTATAGAACAAGCGGCCAGCGATTACCCATGGTCGGTCAATGCGTGGTCCAGCTCAAGCGGAGCTAATTACTATTTATTTGCGGCTTATCTGGCTGAGCAAACGCGAGCCAAAGCCAATGATGAGGCTGAACCGGTGGGATTTTATTTGGCGCATGTCGTGAGTGATCAGTGCACCTTGATGAATATTGCGGTACACCCTAAAGCACAACGTTGCGGCGTGGCGCGGCAGCTAATCGACCATTTGTTGAATCTGGCCAGAGCAAAACATTGTCAGCAACTATGGTTAGAAGTGAGAGCTTCAAATCGACCCGCTCAGGCGCTTTACGAGCAATTTAATTTTAAGCCAGTGAGTGTGCGAAAAAATTATTACAGTTGTGCTCACCAAGCCGTCGAAGACGGCCTGGTGATGTGTCATGAGCTCACCGGCGCTTAATTAACCCGATAACGTTTCACCGTATCCTCTAGATTATGCGCAGTATCGGCTAGCTCTTGCATGTGCTCGCGGGCAGAGCGTGAACCGGCAGCAGATTCAGCGGCAATCTGTACAATAGTGCTCATATTTTCATTAATGGTTTCAGAAACACTGGTTTGCTCTTCCGCAGCACTTGCGATTTGGGCGTTTTGCATATTAATCGTATTCACCGCATCTAGCACGTCAGCTAAAGCATGCTCTACCTCTGTGGCATGCTCGACGCTGGCGATGCTGCCATCATGAATGCTTTGCATGACTTGAGTGACTTGTTTGGTACCGGCTTGCACTTGATCAATCATCGCTTCAATTTCATGAGTGCTTTGCTGAGTTCGGCTTGCCAGTGTGCGGACCTCGTCAGCGACAACAGCAAAACCTCGTCCAGCTTCACCGGCCCGGGCTGATTCAATGGCTGCATTCAAGGCCAACAAGTTCGTTTGTTCGGCAATGTTTCTGATCACATCGAGTACGGAGCCGATACGATCGGACTCTGAGGTGAGTTTTTCAACCACGGTATTGGCATGGGTAACTTCGTCGGCTAAGCCTCGAATGCCACTCATCGCCCGCAGCAGAACTTGCTGAGCAGAGCTCACTAAATGCTCAGCTTGAGCAGCCGCTTGTGCCGCTTGGTTAGCACTTCTGGCTACCTCATGCGAGGCCGCAGCTAGCTCATTTACTGCGGTGGCCACTTGCTCGCTCTCTTCCTGTTGGCGGGTGACGCCGCGCTCAGAAGTCTGCAATACCTGATGTAATTGCTGTGTCGATGCGGTCATCGCATTGGCTGAGTCACGAATATTATGGACCATAGTGGCAACCTGATTAGCGAATACATTGAAGGCTTTACCAAGGTCACCTAACTCGTCCTCACTCGCATCATTCAGACGTTTGGTGAGGTCACCGTCTCCTCGCGCAATGTTATCCATTGCTGCTAACGCCGAGCTTAGCGGACGGTTGATGGTACGCACAACAAACAGTGCGACTGCGGCGACAATCAATAAGACTAAAAACGACATCCCAAGGGTGCGGATGAATGATTCATCAATCGCCGTTGCGACGGTCGTTTCCACGGTTTGTACTTGCTGTTGTAAACCCTCAATCCAAAAGCCAGTGCCGATGACCCAACCCCATTCACTCAGTAGATCGGCATATCCAAGCTTCGGCCCAACGCTGCCATCAACTGCCTTCCAATCGTAAGCGACATAGTCACCACCACGTTTTGCCGCAGCAATTAATTCACGGATTAAGTACACCCCATTTGGGTCTTGAAAGTCGTACAGATTACGGCCTTCCAATGCAGCATTGACGCCGTGAGCCACATTAACGCCTTGCTGGTCGTAGACGAAGATATAGCCAGCATCACCGGCATCATCAAACCGCAGTTGGCGCAGGATTTGTTTCGCTTGCGCTTGGCGTTCGGCTAACGAACCAAGGCTCTCGTCATTGACCAAATGCTGAATGGATGAGAAGGCGATGGCTAAGTAGTTGCTTACCTCATGGCGCCGATCGCGTTCCATTTGCGCGGTAAACTGATCAACGGTACGGGCGCCTATAGCACTCGATTCGCTGTAGTTGTAAAGGGTCAAAAACGCGGCTAAAAGCAGCGGGGGAACGAGCGCTAGGGTAAGCACGCGCGCTTTGATGCTGAATCGCATGAAGTGATCTCCGTCAATACTTGTACACTGGTCGTCAGTATAGTGAGTTATCGACCACCGTGTTATGCGACTTTAGCTATAGTTGGTCAACCTTATGTTAGTGCATGTAGCGCAACCTCATGGTGGACGTTTAGCCATTGTGTCGATGGGCGGGATAGGCGAAAATAGACACTGATATTCAATTCATCCGATTTACGTTCAAGAAGGTTCAATGGCCGAGTTAAGTTTTACCCAAGAAGTTGCGAAACGTCGTACGTTCGCCATCATCTCCCACCCAGATGCGGGAAAAACCACGATCACCGAGAAAGTTCTGCTGCATGGGAAGCAAATCCAGAAGGCGGGGACGGTGAAAGGTAAGAAGTCAGGCCAGCATGCGAAGTCTGATTGGATGGAGATGGAAAAAGAGCGGGGCATTTCTGTGACCACCTCGGTCATGCAGTTTCCTTATCGCCAAGCACTGGTGAACCTGCTAGATACCCCAGGCCACGAAGATTTCTCTGAAGATACCTATCGCACCCTGACTGCGGTTGACTCGTGTTTGATGGTTATTGACGGCGCGAAAGGGGTTGAGGATCGAACCATTAAGTTAATGGAAGTAACGCGGCTGCGAGATACGCCGATTCTGACCTTCATGAACAAACTTGACCGTGATATTCGAGACCCGATTGAGTTACTCGATGAAGTCGAAAATGTTTTGAAAATTATGTGCGCCCCCATTACTTGGCCGATTGGCTCGGGCAAGAACTTTAAAGGAGTTTATCACTTACTGAATGATGAAGTGATTCTTTATAAAACGGGGCAGGGGCACCGTATTCAAGAGCTAGATATTATTAAAGGACTTGATAACCCTGAACTTGATCGCCGTATTGGCGATTATGCCGCTGATTTACGAACCGAGATTGATTTAGTCCAAGGTGCTTCTAACGCTTTTGATCAGGAGCTGTTTCTTGCCGGTGAACTGACCCCGGTATTTTTTGGTACTGCTTTGGGCAACTTTGGCGTCGATCATATGTTAGATGGCTTAGTAGATTGGGCGCCGGCGCCACTTGCTCGTGATACAGACAGCGAGCGTCAGGTGAGTGCTGCTGAGCCGCAGTTTTCGGGTTTTGTGTTCAAAATCCAAGCGAATATGGACCCTAAACACCGGGACCGAGTAGCCTTTATGCGTATTGTGTCTGGTAAATACGAAAAAGGTATGAAAATGCACCAAGTACGGTTGGGCAAAGACGTGCGGATAGCGGACGCGCTCACCTTTCTTGCCGGCGATCGTGAAGCTGTGGATGAAGCCTATCCGGGCGATATTATCGGCTTGCACAACCATGGCACCATTCAAATTGGTGATACTTTTACCGGCGGCGACAAGTTTAAGTTTGCTGGTATTCCTAATTTTGCGCCTGAATTGTTCCGCCGCATCCGGCTCAAAGACCCACTCAAACAGAAGCAGTTATTAAAAGGCTTGGTCCAACTCTCAGAGGAGGGTGCCGTTCAGGTATTTCGCCCCCTCATTAACAATGATCTGATTGTTGGTGCTGTGGGCGTATTGCAGTTTGATGTGGTTGTGCATCGATTGAAATCCGAGTACAACGTGGATGCGGTCTACGAGAATATTAACGTAGCCACTGCACGCTGGGTTACAGCGGACAGCGAGCGCAAACTTGATGAGTTTAGACGCAAAGCAGAAGCCAATTTAGCGTTGGATGGCGGTGACAATTTAACTTACATCGCCCCGACCATGGTGAATTTAAGTTTGGCGCAAGAACGCTATCCTGATATCGAATTTTTGCAAACTCGCGAGCATTAATCGGTGAAGCTGGTAGATACGCATTGTCACCTCGACTTCGACGTATTTACCAGCGATATCGAGGTAGTCATTCAGCGCGCCCAAGCCGTGGGCGTTTGCCAGTTTTGGCTACCGGGTACTTGCGTCACCAGCTACCTCAACTTAGTTCAGCTATGGCAACGTTGGCCATCGGCGATAAAGTTAGCATTCGGCTTACATCCATATTTCGCTGCTCAACATCATGCCGACCACTTGGTTGATATTAAGCAGCAACTTATCGCGCAGCCGCAGGCGCTGGTTGGTGAAATTGGATTAGACGCCACTCAGCCAGCGCAAATTGCCTCGGGCGAGTCGGCCAGTTGGTTATTTGCCCAGCAAGTTGCGCTTGCCGCAGAACTGGGGCGCCCGGTTATTCTCCATCATCGTAAAACCTTGGATCAGATGCTGCCGGTACTCAAACGGTTTCGTCAGCAGTTACCCGCTTGTGCGGGTATTGTGCATGCATTCAGTGGCAGTCAGGCCCAGGCTGAACACTATCTTGAACTTGGCTTTAAGTTAGGGGTCGGCGGCGTTGTGACATACCCTCGTGCGCAGAAAACTCGGGCGGTGATTGCGGCAGTGCCATTAACAGCGCTGGTATTGGAGACCGACGCACCTGATATGCCGGTAGTGGGTTATCAAGGGCAGCGAAATGAGCCGGCACGATTATCCCAGATATTTACGGCGCTCTGTGCTTTGCGGTCTGAAAGCGCTAACGAAATTGCTGAGCAGTTATATCAAAATAGCGCAGCCGTACTTGGCTTTAATCACCAGAGTTGAGCGTCTTTAAGGGTTGTACTGTTGGTTTATGATAGCGGATCCGATTAAAGATCGACATTAACCACATGCCGACAATTATGGCTAGCGGGATCAACCAGTACATCCGCTGATTTAAGCGAGCTATGCTTTCGCGTGGCGTCGCAACCAATGCTAGATAATCAAATTCAACGGTGAGATAGCCAAGCGTTTGGTCGCCATCACGCAACTCATGTACGATAGTCAACACTTCTTGCGGCGCGACTGAGTTGACAGTGGCCAGCTGTTGCCCAAACGGGTTTGCGATACGTGCTGCACTAATTAAACCCGTGTCATTCAGTTGATCTAGGACGCTTTGGAGGCCATCGGTTTCTGCATGGGTTAACCAATGTTTGGCTGCATGTGCCGCTTGCTCGACGGTAAGCCGTGCGAGTTGTTGGGCATGCTCCACTAAGTGCGCTTGACTGATGCGAGTTGCATGTTGCCAGACTTGAATAATGACCAATAGTAGTAGCGCCGCAACGAGAAAACGTCGCACGCGGCGATAAAATATTTTAAATCCCGTTAACAGCGTTTGGCTACTCAGTTTCATGCCGTTACTATACGTTGAGCGGCGGCTTGAGAGCAATAGAAGGATACACAATGAATTTAAGTGAGCCTGGCTTGTTGGTGATGGATATGGATTCTACCCTCATACAAATTGAGTGTATTGATGAGATTGCCGCGCTTGCGGGCTGCAAAGCTGAAGTCGCCAAAGTTACCGCGGCGGCGATGAATGGTGAACTCGATTTTGAGCAAAGTTTGCGGGCCAGGGTAAGTTTGCTCAGCGGTGTTTCGACCGACATGTTTACACAATTGTTCACCCCCATCCCTTGGCAACCTCACATTCCCGAGTTTATTGGCTGGCTGCAACAACTTGGCTGGCGCACAGCCGTCGTGTCCGGAGGCTTTACTTGGTTTACCGACAGGGTGCAGCAAGCCTTAAAGCTAGATGCTGCGCTGTCAAATCAATTGCAAGTGGTCGATGGCATCGTTACCGGTGAGCTGTGCGGTAACATTATCGACGCGGCGGCAAAAGCACGGCAACTAAACGCGCTAGCTGAGCAATATCAGCTGCCGCTCAGCCAAACCATTGCGATTGGCGATGGTGCGAACGACATACCACTGTTGCAGGCTGGCGCGGTGAGCATCGCAGTGGGTCATCATCAAGCGTTGTGGCCTTATGCTGACAAAGTGTTTGTTGAGCCTGATTTTGCTAAGGTGAAAGCCTATCTAGTGCAACATTTCAGCGGCTAAACGCTAGCGTTCAAAGACGTGAGCGACGATGTTTAGCTAGACTCATCAGTAAGTAACAACTGGGTGTTTTTCTCAATGGTGGCTAAGCTTTGAGTTTGCGCCAATAAATAGGTTTGGGTGATGTCTGTCACATCCATCACACCGGTCACGCGCCAGAGCAAATCTTGCATGTCACTTGCTTTGTGGCCCGCATAATGGGCCAAATAGGAAACCTCCTTTTGAATGAACTCGGTGTCGGGACGACCAGTTCGGCTCATTTCAAGCATCAGTACGCGCGCAATTTCATAGATTCCAGAACTGTCGGTATGATCATATTGCCACTGATGTATCATCGTTTTGGTTTGATCGCGGTGCTCGTGCTGCCATAGCAAATACAACAATTTACGCTGTGGCTTATCTTCTCGCGTTAACTCTTGCACCGGCTCTGCCACCTCAGTAGGCCAACTGGCGTCATCAAAGAGTAAGCTAATGTCGATTTGTTCTGAGCTCTCGGCGCCTAATAACAGTTGCTGTGTAGGTTGTGGCGGAGCACCTACACCAACTTGACCAACAACAATGCCCTGCGTTGGTGGTTTATGCAAAAAGAACACGAGTGATTGCAGGCTAGCAGCATAGAGATTGCGCAAACATAACGACATGCCTTGCAGCAAATTTTTCTCGCGCTGCTCATGTAAACGCTCGTAATTACTGCTGATCATTTGTGCAAAGAACGTCGCCCCGGTGTGGGCATCGCGTTCACCGACAATTCGCAGGTTCAGAGAACTACCATCTTCACTACGGCCCACTACCTCATAGGGTAAGCGCTGCAGTTTGACGTTTTTGCGATGCCGATCAAGCTCGGTTAAATCAAGCTCAATCAGCCCACTCATAGGCACATCTACGCCCTCGTCGACTTCAATTTGTAAGCCGCTGATAGAAAAATCGACGGTCACGCCCGTAAACATTCGGTTTCGCCAAGCAAATCGCACTGGCGTGCGGTAACTAAAGCGACTTTCTTTGCGCAAATTAACAAATTCAAGGGGCACAATATCGGTTTTGTAAGCCAACTTTTGCGGGTGTAAAAACTGTTTTATGCGTTGAGCATGACTGCGTTGCAGTGGCGGAAGCTCTATTTCGGGCGTCGCAAACTCGGTTACATCGCTTAACAGGCCAACATAGCGCAAGCCTTTCAAACGTTGCATCACTCGCGCACTGGGTGGGCGCTGTTGGTCGGTCGTGTTCGGAATCGTAATGGGTTGCCAGATTTTGGTTTTATCGACTTTGGTTAGACTAAATTTATAGACGCGCCAGGTAGGCTTGGTACGGCCATATGCGACAAAGGTCTGCCATAATTGATGTTGTTGTAGTTCGCTGGCACTGGCCGAGTAGAACAGCACTTTACCTTTACTGCTGACACTGAAGCTATAAAGTGTAATTTCCTTTACCGCCTGAGGTTGTTTGAGCAGTTCATTGATGCGACGATTATTAAATAACCCACCTAAGGCAACTTCATTCTCGGCGTCCTGCCATTGCGCTAACATGCTTTTGTTATTGTCGGTTTGCAAAATAAGGTCGGCAAACACACGTTGTTCTAACACTTTGAAAAAGACCGGTACGGCGTTCATGCGGGGGAAATAGAACTGCTCGTGACCTTTGTTTCTAATCGCCGTTTGGGTGTTGTCCAAATTTAGCTTGTAGCGTTTTTTATGGCCATTAATGAAACCGACGACAAAGTTATCGAAGCTCTCTGAGTCGAAATCTGCGTGACGGCGGAGCCCTAAAAATAAATTGCCGTTATCATCACGGCTGCGATTCACCAATAAATAGGGTACTTTTTGCTTCGCATCGAAGGTGAATTTTTCGGCAAAACCGGTAAATCTCACCATTAATTCGGCACCGATTGTTAACCGCTCAGCCCAGGCTTGTAGCTCGCGATCGGATATCTTCAAGCGTAGGCCGCGCACCGATATATCGGTAGTGGTGAACGTGTGCTCGGTTACGCCCTCGGTGGACTCACTGAGCATGAGCTTCATCACGAAGTTCATTCGCTCTTCTTGGCGATGCACGTTACTTGCGAAGGTAAATAGTGGTGCCCAAATCGGCGCATTCAAGTGACTTACCGATGCTGAACCCGGGCTATTGGTCAGTGCTTTGATTTGTTCGAAAGTATCCTGAGTAAAGACACCTCGATATCGTTGTAAGCCTTGATTGAAAATGTGTTCAGCGCGGCTATCCAAATAATGGATACGACCATTATGACTGAATGGGATGCAGTCGCGAATAGTTTCCGAGCGCATATCTATGGTACGCGTGCAAGGCGTCACTAAACGCCGCAGCTCCATTTTTAGTTGGAGTCGGGTGGGGCCATCTTCGTCGCTCGTCAGCTGCGCAAAAATGGTATCAAATTCAGGTTCGCTCACTACCGGTTTTAGTTGTTCGATGAGTTCGCGGTAATGTTCTTGCTCGAACATAGGTCTCAAGGCTTCATTTTTTCGTTATGATAATCATTCGATTATTTATCTTATTGCGTTCAATGTCGAATAAATGTTCAGAGTTCGCAATAGCAACGGAGTTCAGTGTGGCAAAAACCAAGACGGCGTTTGTGTGTAATGACTGTGGAGCCGACTTCCCAAGGTGGTTGGGGCAGTGTAGCGAATGCAAAGCATGGAACACCATTACCGAAGTACGGCTGGCCGCCGCGCCACGTCAACAATCAGCACGCACTGGTTATGCGGGATCCACTCAAGCAAAAGTTCAATTATTAAGTGAAGTTGATTTGCAGGATGTACCGCGTTTCTCGAGCGGTTATGCTGAACTTGATCGGGTGTTAGGGGGCGGTATTGTGCCGGGCTCTGCCATCTTAATTGGTGGCTCTCCGGGGGCGGGAAAAAGTACCCTATTGCTGCAAATGATGTGTCAACTTGCAGGCACGCAGCGCGCGTTATATGTGACTGGCGAAGAATCTTTGCAGCAGGTCGCGATGCGTGCCGAGCGTTTGGGATTGCCAAAACAACGGCTACAAATGTTGGCAGAAACGTCAGTGGAGTCGATCTGTCAAATTGCGGATCAAGAAAAACCGAGTCTGATGGTCATAGATTCGATTCAAGTGATGCATTTGAGCGATATTCAATCCGCGCCCGGTAGTGTCGCACAGGTGCGCGAGTGCGCTGCTTATCTCACCCGCTATGCAAAACAACACCAAGTCGCTATTTTCATGGTTGGTCATGTGACCAAGGATGGCAGCCTTGCCGGCCCTAAAGTGTTGGAGCACTGCATTGACTGTTCGATGTTACTTGAGGGCGATACTGACTCACGTTTCCGAACTTTGCGTGGCAACAAAAACCGTTTCGGGGCGGCGAATGAACTCGGAGTATTCGCCATGACCGAAGCCGGTTTGAAAGAAGTCACTAATCCGTCCGCAATATTTCTGCAGCGTGCCGCAGAGCATAGTAATGGCTCATTAGTGATGGTGCTGTGGGAAGGAACCCGCCCCCTGTTGGTAGAAATTCAAGCGTTGGTTGATCACTCCCAGTTGGCCAATCCAAGGCGCGTAGCGGTGGGTACTGAGGCCACTCGACTCGCATTATTGTTGGCTGTGCTCCACCGTCATGGTGGCTTGCACATGTCTGATCAGGATGTATTTGTGAATGTGGTGGGTGGCGTCCGAGTGACTGAAACCGCCGCTGACTTAGCTATATTAATGGCGTTGGTGTCGAGTTTTCGCGAGCAGATCCTACCGCGCGAACTCATTGTTTTTGGTGAGGTCGGTTTGGGTGGCGAAATTCGGCCTGTGCCGAATGGCTTGGCGCGCTTACGAGAAGCGGCGAAGCACGGATTTACGCGAGCGATAGTGCCTTATGCAAACCGACCCAAAGAAGCTATTGAGGGAATGGAAGTGATTGCAGTGAAAACCTTGCAGGCGGCGCTTGAAGCTATTTAAGTGGTGTCAGTCCACAGCTGTTTGGTGGCTAGTCGCATGGCTGCTTAGCTTTGCACTCACGCTACCGGCGAGTGCCGCGGCACTGCGAGTTGCGACCTTGAATCAATGTTTAGATACTTTGCTTGAACGGACCCTCGTGGCTAACCATCAGGTCGCGACTGAGCATTACCAAAGCATTGAACACCGCGGCCAACTAGAAGCATTGTTAGCGTGGCAACCCGACGTTGTGGTGGCGGGCAGTTTCATCAACCCACGCCTCTTAGCTAGGTTACGAGCGCTGGCGCCTCATACTAAGGTGGTCGTGGTGACGCAGCCACGTACGCTCGCGCAGTGGTGGCAACAGCTTGAAGCACTTGATCAACACTTTGCGTCAACCGTTTTTAGTCATTATGCGCAGGAGCAACAACAGCAACTCTGGCGCCAGCAACAACAGCTACAGCAACTGGCGGAGGTACCTTCAACGTTGGTGCTGATGGCGAACTTCTTCACCTGGGGCGAACAAAGTTGGATGGGACAGCTGTTAAACACACTAGGAGCGCCCCATGTGGCTGCCAACTGGGGCAGTGACTTAGTGCGTATCAACCCAGAACAGCTGCTAGTAGCCGAGCCTGAGTTGGTATTTTTAAGTGGTAGTTTAGCGCAGGCGAACGGTCATTATTCGCGGGGTGAGTATTGGTTGCAGCAACCGGTGCTGGCGCGGTGGTTAGCACAACGGGCGGTTGCACCTTTAGTAGGGCCGGTAGTAGGGCCGGCCACCACTTGTCCAGCGGCACGGCTTACCGAATTATCGACATACATGACAGAGGCATTGCTTGATGCAGCAACATCGAACTAAAAGGTGGCATTGGGGGTGGTGGTTGCTGCTCAGCAGTATTTTAGTTCTGCTCCATCTTTCTGCGGGACCAAGTGCGTTGTTGCATTGGCCGCTTACCGGGACGGAACAAATAATTCTCCTTGAGCTGCGTTTACCACGCCTAGTACTAGCGATTATTGCCGGTGCTGGCCTAGCGATTGCCGGCGCCATTCTACAAATATTACTGCGCAATCCGCTTGCCGAACCAAGTATTTTAGGAGTGGGGCAAAGCGCAAGTGTGGTGGTTGTGGCGATTCTTTACTTCCAATTACTCGGTACCGGTATGTGGCAGGGGTGGTTACTGCCATGGTTTGCGTTTGGCGGTGCGCTATTAGGGCTGGCATTAGTGCTCTGGCTAGGTGCTCGGCGCAGTACTATGCAATTATTGTTAGCAGGGATTGCGGTGGGAATGTTTGCGAGCGCGCTCATGGCACTGTTATTGAATCTAGCGCCAAGTCCATTTGCCTACCAAGAGTGGAGTTTATGGATGTTAGGATCGCTCGCCCATCGGAGTTGGCAGGATGTATTGATATTAACGCCCGGCTTGTTGTTGGCCATTTGGGTTGTGGTCCGTCAACAGCCTTTTCTGCAAGCGTTAGTGTTGTCCGAAGCGACCGTGCAAACTCTGGGCTTTAACGTGCAACGACACCGTAATCAGTTATTTATCGCGACCGCCTTGCTCAGTGGTTGTTTAGTCGTCAGTGTAGGCCTTATCGGTTTCATTGGCTTAATGGCACCACACATTGCGCGCCAATTGGGTTTATCTCAACCGCGTCAACTGATCTTGGCATCGGCATGGCTCGGCGCCTTATTATTGTTGCTTTGTGATGCCCTCGCACAATGGTTGCCAACCCCAAATGAATTGCAAGTTGGCGTGGTAACCGCGCTCATCGGCACCCCAATATTGGTGTTATTGTTACAGCAGCAAACGCGAGCTAGCAGTGATGCTTGAACTACAAGACCTGACCTTGCGTAGCCATCCTCAGCTGCAACGACCGCGCTTAGCAGGGGTAAGCGCGCGGGTCGATAGCCCACAACTTATCGCGGTGATTGGTCCAAATGGTGCTGGCAAGTCAAGTTTATTGAATGCTATTGCTGGGTTGCTGCCAAGCGAGGGAGAGGTGCGCTGGCACGGGCAATCGTTGCCAGGCATGACTGCCGCGGAGCAAGCTCGGTGGCGAAGTTATTTGCCCCAACATGAGCATGTGGCCTGGCCCATTCGCGTCATTGAGCTGATTAAGCTTGGGTTACCCTCGTTTATCACGCCTGCTGTTGTTGAGTCGCGGTTAACGAAGGTGCTAGCACAACTACATCTGACTGAGTTTGCCGAGCGCTGCTTTACTGAGCTTTCTGGCGGTGAACAACAACGAGTGTTGTTGGCGCGCGCGATGATAGGAGAGCTGCCCTTGTTGTTAGTTGATGAGCCCTGTGCGAGCTTAGATATAAAGCATCAACTGACGACGCTCTGTTCTTTACATACCCAAGCGCAACAACGAATAGTTCTGGTCGCGCTGCACGATCTAGCCCTAGCAGCTCGCTTTGCTGATCGCATTTGGTTGTTACATGAGGGGCAGTTAGTGGCCGACGGAACGCCTGCAGAGGTACTTTCGCCAGAACGAGTTGCAGCGGTATTTGGTGTTCAAATTGAGTGGATTTGTGGCAAGCAAGGGGTTGCCTTGCTGCCACAATTAATCTAACCAAGCGCGCTTAGTTAATTGGTTTATAACGAACGCGATGTGGTTCCATGGCATCGTCACCAAAGGTTTTCTTCATATACTCTTCGTAATCGCTGTAGTTACCTTCATAGAAGCTGATTTTGCCTTCATCACGATAGTCGAGAATATGCGTGGCAACGCGGTCTAAGAACCAACGGTCATGCGAAATAACCATCGCCGACCCTGGGAATTCTAACAATGCGTCTTCTAGTGCACGCAAGGTTTCAACATCAAGGTCGTTGGTCGGCTCATCCAATAATAATAAGTTGCCGCCGGCTTTCAGTAACTTGGCCAAGTGCACACGGTTACGCTCACCACCTGATAATTCACCAATAAACTTCTGTTGGTCATTACCCTTGAAATTGAAGCGGCTAACGTAGGCGCGGCTGTTAATTTCGAAGTTACCGATGCGCAGTACATCACTACCTTCGGAAATTTCCTGCCATACGGTGTTGTTCGCATCCATACTGTCACGGAACTGATCAACACTTGCCAGTTGCACCGTATCGCCGAGTGTAATTTTGCCACTATCGGGTTGCTCGGCGCCGTTGATCATACGAAATAGCGTTGATTTACCAGCGCCATTCGGGCCGATGATGCCAACAATTGCGCCTTTCGGTACGGTAAAACTTAAATCATCAATTAACACCCGGTCATCGTAGGCTTTGCTCACGTGCTCAACTTCGAGCACTTTGTCGCCAAGCCGTGGTCCAGGTGGAATAAAGAGCTCATTTGTTTCATTACGTTTTTGATAATCGCTCTGCTGGAGCTCTTCAAACCGCGCCATCCGAGCTTTGCTTTTCGCTTGGCGGCCTTTCGGGTTGGTCCGCACCCACTCCAATTCTTGCTTGATGCTGCGTTGTCTTGAGCGCTCTTGTTTTTCCTCTTGCTCCAAGCGTTTATCTTTTTGCTCTAGCCATGAGGAATAATTACCTTCCCACGGAATACCATAACCACGGTCAAGTTCTAAGATCCAGCCAGCAACGTTATCAAGGAAATAACGGTCGTGCGTAATGGCTACCACAGTGCCTTCGTAGTCGTGTAAAAAGCGCTCTAACCACGCCACAGATTCGGCATCCAAGTGGTTGGTCGGCTCATCCAATAGGAGCATGTCCGGCTTACTCAGTAATAACCGGCAAATCGCTACACGGCGGCGCTCACCACCAGATAAGACTTTAATTTTGGTATCCCAATCAGGCAGGCGCAGGGCATCGGCGGCTCGATCTAAGATATGCTCGAGGTTGTGTCCGTCCTTGGCTTGAATAATCGCTTCCAACTGACCTTGCTCTTTCGCCAAGGCATCAAAATCAGCATTTTCATCAGCATAGGCTGCGTATACTTCATCTAACCGAGTGAGTGCTTGCTTAACCTCGGCAACTGACTCTTCCACGATTTCACGAACCGTTTTATCTTCGTCAAGCTTAGGTTCCTGCGGCAAGTATCCAATGTCGATGCCCGCTAGCGGGCGCGCTTCGCCATCAATTTCCTTATCAATGCCGGCCATAATGCGTAACAGGGTAGATTTACCCGCACCATTTAGACCTAACACGCCAATCTTCGCACCGGGGAAAAATGATAATGAAATATCTTTCAAGATAGTGCGCTTGGGCGGAACTACTTTGCTTACCCGCGACATCGAATATATATATTGGGCCATAAGACCTAGCAACCTCACATGTAAATTTGGCAAAAATTAGTAACTCTGACCCGCACCGGTCAGGTCATCACCGCTATAGTTTAATGCTTATTGGCACGACACTAAAGCATTTGCGTGAAAGGTAGGCATAAGCCGGTGTTTCGGGTTAGAATATGCAGCAATTCTGGCCGTCGTCAGCGGCCTTCATCAGCAAGCACCACCAGTAACTACAAAGGTCTGCTGCGGACTATGAAAGTGAGGAGTTGTGATGTTAAAACGCGAAATGAATATTGCCGATTATGATGCTGATTTATGGCAGGCAATGCAGCAGGAAGTGGCGCGCCAAGAAGAGCATATTGAGCTCATTGCTTCAGAAAATTACACCAGCCCACGCGTACTGGAAGCTCAAGGTTCACAACTCACGAATAAGTATGCAGAAGGCTATCCTCATAAGCGTTATTACGGCGGTTGTGAGTTTGTTGATGTGGTGGAAGATTTAGCGATTGAGCGGGCCAAGCAGCTGTTCGGCGCGCAATATGCGAACGTACAACCACATGCCGGTTCGCAAGCTAACTCGGCAGTGTTTTTAGCATTGCTGGAAGCGGGTGATACTGTGTTGGGCATGAGCTTAGCGCACGGTGGTCATTTAACGCACGGCTCTCACGTTAACTTTTCAGGCAAGCTTTACAACGCAGTACAGTATGGTTTGGACGAACTGAGCGGCGAAATTAATTACGCTGAAGTTCGCGAGCTGGCGCTGAAGCACAAACCTAAATTAATCGTTGCCGGCTTCTCTGCCTATTCAGGTATTGTCGATTGGGCACAGTTCCGTGCCATTGCCGACGAAGTAGGCGCTTACTTATTGGTTGATATGGCGCATGTTGCGGGGTTAGTTGCTGCGGGATTGTACCCAAACCCGGTACCATTTGCCGATGTGGTGACCACCACCACGCATAAAACCCTTGCGGGTCCACGCAGTGGCCTCATTTTAAGTGGTTCTACAGATTCGGAGCTGCACAAGAAACTGAATAGCGGTGTGTTTCCGGGCAGCCAAGGTGGCCCTCTGTGCCACGTGATTGCGGCAAAAGCGGTGGCATTTAAAGAGGCCATGGAGCCTGAGTTTAAAGCCTACCAGCAGCAAGTGTTAGATAACGCCAATGCTATGGTCAAGGTAATGCAGTCCCGCGGTTATAAGATTGTCTCTGGCGGCACCCAAAACCACTTGTTCTTAGTTGATTTAATAGACAAAGACATCACTGGTAAAGATGCCGATGCAGCACTTGGTAAAGCTTTCATTACGGTGAACAAAAACTCCGTACCAAACGACCCGCGCTCACCATTTGTGACTTCGGGGTTACGCTTGGGAACCCCTGCGATTACTCGTCGAGGATTCAAGCAGCCAGAAGCTGAGCAAGTGGCCAATTGGATTTGTGATGTACTCGACAATCTAAACGACGAGCAAGTCATTACAGCGGTGCGTGAGCAGGTGAAAGCATTGTGTAAACGCTTTCCGGTTTATGGTTAAGCGCTGAGCTAAACTACCGGATAGGTAACCAGGAGCTGCTATGCATTGTCCATTTTGCGGTGTGCAAGATACCAAAGTGATCGACTCACGGCTTGTTGCTGAAGGTGCATCGGTGCGGCGTCGGCGCGAGTGTAGTCAATGCAAAGAGCGCTTCACGACCTTTGAAACGGCAGAGTTGATCATGCCGCGAGTCATCAAGAACGATGGCTCGCGCGAGCCGTTCAATGAAGATAAATTGCGCAACGGTTTGTTACGGGCGCTGGAGAAGCGTCCAGTCAGTTTAGAAATTATGGAGCAGGCAGTAAACCATATTAAATCTGACTTGCGGGCAACGGGTGAGCGTGAAGTTACCAGCCACGCAATCGGTAGTTTGGTGATGGAAAACCTCAAGTCTATCGACAAGGTTGCGTATATTCGATTTGCGTCGGTATACCGAGCCTTTGAAGATATCCGCGAATTTGGCGAAGAGATCGCTCGCCTGAATGACTAATCTATCGACCCCAATGCGATGAGCGAAGCTGCCGCGTTATTTAGCGCCATTGATTATCGACACATGCAACGCGCGCTCGCGCTCGCCGAGCGCGGTCGTTTTACCGCAGCGCCTAATCCGTGTGTCGGCTGTGTGATTGCGGTTGGCGAGCAGGTCATTGGCGAGGGGTTTCACTGGCGCGCCGGCACTGCGCACGCCGAAGTTAATGCATTACAATCGATCAAGCCTGCGGAGCGCGCTCTGCTAAGTGCCGCAACTGCCTACGTTACCCTTGAACCTTGTAGTCATCATGGCCGTACACCGCCATGTGCAGATGCTTTAATTGCCGCGAGAGTTGCGCGCGTCGTTGTTGCAACTTTAGACCCTTATCACGAGGTTGCGGGGCGCGGTATTGATAAATTACGCGCGGCAGGCATAGCGGTGGACATCGGATTACTCAGCGCAGAAGCCCAACAACAAAACCAAACCTTCTTCAGTCGCGTACAACGAGGGCGGCCTTGGTTGCGATTAAAAATGGCGGCCTCATTAGATGGTAACACGGCGCTCGCTAACGGTAAGAGTCAATGGATTACAAGTCCAGACGCGCGTGCTGACGTGCAGCTATGGCGCGCTCAAAGCCATGCTATTTTATCGACGGCTGCCACTGTCATTGGTGATAACGCGCGGTTAACGGCGCGGCCACAGTGGACGCTTGAGCAACGGCAGCAGCAGCCGGAGTTGGCGCAGTGGTCACCACCATTGCGGATTATTTTGGATCGCCAAGGCCAGCTCACCCCAGACCTAGCGGCATTTGCTGAAGCGGGGCCGATTATGGTGGTCTGCAGCAGTGCGGCTAAAGTTAATTATCAGCAATTTGATTGGCCAGCGCAGGTTAACTTTGAAGTGCTTGATGCCACGTCCGCAGGCTTCGAACTCAGCCAAGTGTTTCATCGGCTTGGCGAGTTATCGATTAATAGTGTGTGGACCGAGTGTGGGGCACGGTTAGCCGGTAGCTTAGTTGCTAGCGGCATGGTCGATGAATTTATTCTTTATCTGGCGCCGAAATTACTAGGTGCTGGCGCCCAGCCAATGTTTGCGGGAACGCCGCTTGAATCACTGGCACAGGCGACCGAGTTGAAGCTCGTTGATGTTCGGCAAATCGGTCCAGATATACGTATTATTGCGCACGCGAAACGCTAACAAACAGCGCTTCGCCTAACCAGAAAGGTAAAATTATCATGGTTCAGCAGGCAGAATCAGTCACCTCAGGAACGCGTGAGGGGTTGCACTCCACCGAAGAAGTGCTGGCTGACTTTAAACAAGGCAAGATGGTTATCTTAATGGATGATGAAGATCGCGAAAACGAAGGCGATCTTATTCTTGCCGCCGAGTGTGTGACCGCGGAAGCCATTAATTTTATGGCGCGCTATGGGCGTGGGTTAATTTGCTTAACCTTAACCGAGGCGCGCTGCGCGCAGCTACGTTTACCGCTCATGGTTGATCGCAATCATTCGCCATTTGCGACCAATTTTACCGTGTCTATTGAAGCTGCGACTGGGGTTACCACCGGTATTTCAGCCGCCGATAGGGCTCGCACCGTGGCGGCCGCGGTCGCCAAAGATGCTAAGCCTGAAGATTTAGTGATGCCTGGACATATCTTTCCGCTCAAAGCGCAATCGGGTGGCGTGTTAAGTCGAGCTGGGCATACCGAAGCAGGTTGTGATTTAGCACGGTTGGCGGGCTTTGAACCGGCGGCGGTTATCGTGGAAATCCTGAATGAGGATGGCACCATGGCCCGGCGCCCTGATCTTGAGAAATTTGCGGCTGCACACGGTATTAAAATTGGCACTATTGCCGACTTAA
The DNA here is from genome assembly GCA_946885915.1 of uncultured Idiomarina sp. The sequence goes on along the minus strand of CAMPHF010000010.1, from coordinate 70,964 downwards.
TTGAATACCGCTCGATGAAAGAAAAGACGGTTGAGCGAGTGGCCCAATGTAAGCTACCGACAACCTATGGTGAGTTCGATTTGATTACCTATCGCGATAGCATCGATAATCAAGTGCACTATGCCTTGGTGAAAGGTGATATTTCAGCGGAGCAAGTGACAGCGGTTCGGGTTCATTTACAAGATACGTTTAATGACTTGTTTGCGACTGAGCGGGCGGCCAAGCGAAGTTGGCCATTACCCCATGCCATGTCTTATATTGCTGAGCAGGGTGGGGTGTTGGTGTTTATCGGTAAGCCACAAACGCCTGCCGATCTTATCGCGCAAGTCCGTACCTTCGAAGCTGAAGATTTAGGTGAACGACAGCCTAAAGCGTCGGCCTCAAATGCCTCTCGCAATGTGGGTGTAGGCTCGCAAATCTTAGCCGATTTAGGCGTGCACAAAATGCATTTATTGAGCACTCCGAAGCGCTATTCGGCGCTATCTGGATTTGGTCTGGAAGTAGTTGACTTTATTGAAGATAAGCGTCTGTAAGCTGGGTAATTTGGAGCGCGAGTTGGGCATGCAAAGGCACCGCAAGTTGGTGCCTTTTTGCTTGCTGGACCAAAAAACCATTGAGCGCTTCAATTTCGGTACGCCGCTGGGCTTGCACATCAGCCAACATAGACGAGCGGTTGGCTGCGGTAGCGGTGGCCACGGTGCGAACATCAGCCAGTATCTGCGCTACATTGAACATTAGCCCTTCATGCTCAGCGAGCTGGCAAAATTCCTGCGCAAGCTCACTAAGTCGCGCCGCGAAACGAGGGGCTAACAATTCACCATTGGTGACGTTGTGAATAGCGGTTAACGGATTGATCAAACAGTTAATAGCTAACTTCCACCAGCGTCGATATCTTAATTCATCATTGTTGAGTACGGTAACCGGCGCGAATGTAGCGGTTAAGGTCGCAACGAATTGCTGCCATACCCTTTGGTTGCTGAGCGCTGCTGATGTAGCTAACCAAGTAGCGCCCATGCCTGCGTGAATCAGACGATTGCCGGTACGATATGCGCCGTGTGTCGTGAGCATAAATGCCATGGGTAAATTGGCGTATAACTGGTCTTCGTCGCTCAGGATGCCGTTGTAGCTAAGCAACAGAAGTGGCGGCTGCTCGCCCCATTTAGTGTTGCGATATTCAGCAACAAATGCGGGTATATCATAGGCTTTTAGTGCCGCAATCATGAGCTCGGGTGCGCTCTGGTGAGCGCTCACTATGGGTAATTCGATAGAGCTACCGTGCTTTTGCTCATCAGTAGCACCAACAAGTTCATATTTTAAGGTGCTGGCGACGGAAGTTCGAGGCGCACGGAGTTTCAATGCGATGCTCTGCGGCGGCAAGTGACTTGCTACTAACAACCCAACTGCACCTTGGCCAATGTTCCAATATTGAAATCTTTGCATGGCAGCCGTTACCCTTGGCTAAGCTTGCTGATGAAATTGTTGCTCGAGCGCCGTCAATTTATGCCGCAGTAACCATAAAATCAGCAAACTAGGCAAAATCATCAATGCAGTAAGGATGAAAAATAGCGACCAGTTGCCCTGTAACCAGTCTACCAGCCAACCACTATAAGAAGCGAAAGCCGTACGGCCGATGGTACCTATGGATGCGAGTAGTGCGTATTGGGTGGCAGTAAAGCTGCGATTACACAACAAGCTAATAAAAGCGACAAACGCCACCGTTGACCACGCGGCGGTGAACCCATCGACCACGACGGCGCTAATGAGGAGCGGGATACTCGGGCCGGTGACGGCAATCCAAGCAAACATCAGGTTACTGGCGGCCATGGCGGTACCACCAATAAATAGCCCGCGTACAACCCCCAACCTTAAGTTCACCAAACTTCCCAAAACCGCGAAGAAAATAGTGACCCACCAATTGATCAGTTTAGAGTAAGTGCCGATTTGTTCATTACTAAAGCCAACCTCTTTATAAAACACTATCGACATTCGGCCTAAAAATGCTTCGCCAATTTTGAATAGAAGCAGAAAGCTTAAAATCGCCAGCGCGAATTGCCAGCCATTGCGTTTGAAAAAATCAGTGAGCGGATCGATTAAGGTGCCTTGTAACCAATGTAACCAAGATTTGCGGCGCGCGGGTTGCGATTCAGTCGTTGCAGGGCTGCGCATAAACACTAGCGAACAAGTAAGTACTAACATAATGCCCGCCAGCACTAAATAGGCGAATTGCCAGAGTGATTCATCGCTGCCGACGATAAAAAATGGTACTGCCCCTAAACCACTGAAACCCGTCCACCACCCGGCGGTTGCCATGGCAGCGCCGGCAGACTGTAAACGCCCCTCGGCTTGCGTAAAAGATTCAATCCGAAATGCATCAATCGCAATATCTTGCGTAGCAGCCGCAATCGCAATCAGAAGCGCAAAGCCGCCGATGGCAAGAGTTTGGGTGCTAGCATCGATTTGGCTAAGGCCAATGCAGCCCGCTGCTATCACCAGCTGACATAGCGCTATCCAGCTTTTACGCTGGCCGAGCCAACGGCGCATTAGCGGTAACTTTAACTGGTCAACTAGGGGGGACCACAAGGCGTTGATGGCAAATACGGTGGCAACCGCACTGAGAAAACCTATTTCTGTGCGACTGACCCCAGCAGCTTGCAGCCATGCGGATAATGCCGAACCGATCATCACCCACGGAAAGCCACTGGCGAGTCCTAGCAAAAATATCTGCCAGACTCGACCTTGACGGTAGATACGTAAATCACTACGCCAACTCGGGGGCGTGGGTGTGTCCAGTGGAGTTTGGCTCACGCTTGCGGTACCACCTCAATTCTAATTAGCACCGGAGGCTCTGCGGGAACATCTTGCCAGCCGGTTGGCTCGTGGTAGGGCAGTGACTCCACGGCTGCTAGTTTTTGTAGCACTTCCTCTCCGGCAACCACATAACCGAATACCGCATAGCCCCAGCGGCGTGAACTTGGATTTAATGATTCGTTATCGGCAACATTGAAGAAAAATTGGCGTGTCGCACTGTGTGGCTCACGTTCCCGCGCCATGGCTATCGTACCGTAGGTATTTTGTAATCCATTCCCTGATTCATTCGGAATTTCGCCAAATGCCGGTTTGTCGCCAAAGTCGGCATCGTAACCGCCACCTTGGACGACAAAACCCGGCACAATTCGATGAAATATCGTCTGGTTGTATTGCGCCTTCTCTACGTAGCGAAGGAAATTCTTCACCGTGAGTGGCGCCTTATCGCGATTTAACTCAACTGTGATGTCACCCATAGAGGTGACGAATACCACGCGCGGGAACATATTGTTCGGTTGAATTTCTGCTCGCACCGCAGGGCTGAGCAGGACAAAAGCTAGCAATACGCTAGCTAAGTAAAGCTTTAATTTAGACGATGACTGCAGCATGAGCTCCTCGCTAACTCGGTAATTTCGGCAGAAACCTTAATGATTAAGGGCGCGTTAACAACTCACGCATTTTGCTATCGTTGGCCACATCGCGCAAAACTTGGTTGAGGAGTGCGGTAAAGTCGCGTTCTAATGCGGCCTTGTCGGCCCGAAAAGCTGACTCATATTCCGCTTTGCCATTGAAATCACGGGTATACGTGGTATCACCGTCGACAACCTCTAAGGTGAGTGAAACTTGGTGCTGTGCAACATGCTTAACGGCGCCTTGCTCCACTCGAATGAGCGCTTCAGTTAAGCGCAAAGTAACCGCTTCCGTCGCGTTTGGCGACGTGACAAATAGTTGCTTAACCGCATTATTAATAGCCGTGTTTAAGGCCGGGTCGGTGGCGCTAAACTGGGCTTGGTCGTCGCTATATTCAATCCGCAGCAGGTAATTATGGGCGCGTTGATCGATAACGCTGTAGCTACGCACCGGCAATTGACCAGCCGTTTCAAGACTTGGCGCGATCAGTAACGGTTGCGGGGGAGCCTGACAGGCCGATAACCATAGGGCCGTACTTGCTAGTATAATTTTGCTTACCAATTTCATCAGGGTATCCTCGTTTTAACTTGGCGTGAATCTGTCGCTGTTAAGTTATCGTTTTCGCACACTAATCACAACGAACTTAGCATCTTTTGACAGTATCTCGCAGTGACCGAATAGGCGTTTGAGATGGTGATGGTAATTCAAATGACGATTACCGACGACTCGTAACTCGCCACCTTGTACCAATACTCGTTTTGCATCCTTAAACATCTGCAGGGCGATGTGATCGGTAATCGCAAATTCCTGATGAAAAGGGGGATTGCAAAGAATTAGATCGGCACTTGCAGCCGCAAAGGATGATAAGCAGTCATCCACCCGACAGCTATACTGAGGTTCAGCGCCGGGTAGATTGTCAGTGATATTTTTGGCGCAACTGGCGCTGGCAAGATAAGACTCATCAACCCAAGTGACTGAGCTGTCAGGTGATCGACGTGCGTAGGCTAGGCCAATCACGCCATTGCCCGCTCCCAAATCAATGACCTGTTGAGCACCTGGCGGGGGCAGGTGGGCTAATAGAACGCGTGCCCCAAGGTCGAGCTGGTTACGGGCAAAAACGCCAGGTTCGTGACTGAGTTGTAAATCAAATTCTGGTACTGCCCAAACACTCAGTGCCGGCGGCTGGGCAGTCGTTTGAGCTCGGACTACCGCATTAAAATGGCGGCATTTTCGCACGATTGGAGAGAATTCAGGGGCTTCTAGGTACTCACTCAATAGGGCGCGAATGCTCGGCGTCAACTGTTTACTTTTAGCCGCTCCGTAGACTCGGATAGGTTGAGTTTGTGCTAACTGCGACAGTCGTTGTAATTGTTCGTGGAGTAAGCTTTGGCTCTTGGGTAGCTTCAACAACACGGAACTGACGCTGGGCGTTGGCGCAGACATGGGTAACGCTTGCCAATTTGGTTCAAGCTGATTAAGTTGCTGATTATGAGCAAGCGCCGCCAAAGCAACGAATGAATCACTCTGGCTAAAACCCGACTCATGGGATCGGGCTAGTGCGAGCGCACCAAAACTATCGTTCAAGATAAGGATTGGCTTGGGTAAGGTTGCTGGTAACGTGCTCAGTAACACTTCGTCGGCGCTGTCCCAAGCTTGCAGTGGGTCGTGGCGGCGCGGCGGAAAGCGCTGCAGCGTAAATGAAGTACTACCGGAAACGAACTCCGTGGTCGCAGCCTGCGGCATAATTGGTCCTTGTATCAACATGGCTTGTCACTAGGCTTAATGGTCTGACATCAAGCGGCAAGCATTCCACCCTCTAACATTCGTGCTATGATACCGAAAAATCGGGTTTAGCTGATAGGTTTCGCGTAGTGAAAAAATATGCAGAAGTAACAGGTTGGGGCAAATGTTTACCACCTGCGGTATTAACCAATGATGATTTGGCCACTTTTTTGGATACTTCGGATGAGTGGATAAGCAGTCGAACGGGCATTTTTGAACGACGCGTGAGTCATGTTGGAACGTCGGAGCTGGCAACTATTGCTGCGCGTAATGCATTAGCCGCAGCGGATTTAGATCCAGAAGCGATTGATTTAATTATCGTCGGCACCTGTACCGCGGACGAGATTATTCCCAATGTAGCAAGTGCGGTACAGCGGAATATTGGTAACACTCGCGCGGCTGCCTTTGATGCGAATGCCGCTTGCAGTAGTTTTTTATATGCCATGCACTTTGCAACTCAAGCCATTAAAACGGGTGCCCATCAGAAAGTACTCATTATTGGTGCGGAACGCCTAACTCGTATTTTGGATTGGACCAAACGAGAGAGTGCGGTGCTGTTTGGTGATGGCGCTGGCGCTATGGTACTTGAGGCATCCGATAATCCCGCGGGTTTGATGGCTTCTCATGTTACCTGTGATGCCGATGCGCGTGATGTATTAGCGCTCGAGTTTGGTTTAAGTTTCGACCGCTTTGGCTTTGATGGCATCATGCCGTTTAATTTTGTCGGGCAGGAAATATTCAAGCGTGCGGTAAGGGGCATGAGCGTAGCGGTGGAAAAAGTATTTGCCGAAACCGGGCTCACCACTGAAGATATCAACGTGCTCATTCCGCATCAGGCCAATAAAAGGTTGATCGATTTCTTAGCCAAGCTTTGTAATGTGCCGACTGAAAAAACCTTTATCAATATTCAAAAGTACGGCAACACCTCATCGGCGACCCTGCCAATCGCATACAGCGAAGCGTTGGAACAGGGCATGGTGAAGCCCAACGACAAGGTGATTTCTGCGGTGTTCGGTGGTGGTTTAACCTGTGGTGCAGGCCTCATACAGTGGGGCGAACGGGTGACGCCATTACAGCCAAATGACCGTCAGCTGCCGTCAGCCGGTCAATCTGGCCTTGATTTAATTCTGCCGTTGTATGAAAAAACCAAAGCCGCTTGGGCGGCTCGCGAGCAGTCAGAATGAGTGAATGGGTGGAAGTGAGCCGTATTAGTTACGACCATGATCAAGTCGTGGTGGTGATTCGTTTACAACGCGCGGCTAAAAAGAATGCATTAACGCAGGCGATGTACGCTGCGATGACTGCCGCGTTGGTGGCTGCTGAGGCCGACCCAACGGTAGCTGCAGTGTGCTTCCGAGGGAGTGCCGACAGTTTCACCGCGGGTAATGATTTACATGATTTTTTAGCCATGGATGGAATCGATGCTTCCGCCCCGGTGTTTCAGTTTTTGCAAGCCTTAGCGAGTACTTCTGTGCCGTTAGTTGCAGAGGTGAATGGGTTAGCCATAGGCATCGGCACGACCTTGTTGTTGCACTGTGATTTTGTGCTGGCAGCGGAGTCCGCCAAGTTTGCATTGCCGTTTATTAAGCTTGGCTTAGTGCCAGAAGCTGCATCTAGCTTATTATTACCCCGTCAAATCGGCCACCTTGCAGCTGCAGAATTGTTGCTACTTGGCGATATTTTTGACGCCGAACGGGCGCAGCAGTTGGGGTTAGTCAGTCGTTTGTATCCACTCGCAGCGCTTCCCAGTGCGACCGAACAGTTGCTCGCGCAATTAGCGCAACGCCCGGTGACCGGCTTGCGCCAAAGTAAAGCACTGATAAAAGCTGATGACGAGCCGGTGAAAGCTCGGATTCAACGGGAAATTGACGTATTTGCTGAAGCGCTTGCAAGCCCAGCAGCAAAAGCTGCGATTCAGGCTACGTTGCAGAAAAAATAAGCAGTCGCGTCCACAGCGGTTGTTTCTCGCTGGCTGATCAGTGATAATTCGCCCGCTGTTATGGTGACTCTATTGGTCCCCTCGCAACATTAACTGGTGAACTCGGTCAGGCCCGGAAGGGAGCAGCCGCAGCCAGGGACATGGGTGCCGGGGTGTGGCTGGTAGGGTCGCCACCCAAACCTCCATCATTAGCTTTCGCTGCGTCGCGCATCGAGAAACTCAAGTGCCTCGCGCATAGCATTGCGCACGTTAAGCTCCATATCCAAACGTTTAGATTGCGGCAAATAAAACGCCATATCGACCTCGTAGCGAATGTAACGCGGTGGAAGTCTGTTGAGCACCAGACAGCATAGGTCAGCGATATAATCGTCATCACGCGTTTTATCGACAGCAAGCCGTTCAATTTCCTCAAGCACTAATTTTTCATAATAATTGTGAATATCATCATTCATTCGCATTCATGATTCTCCTGCTTAATGGTTCGCTCGCAATTGGCTGGCACAAATAGTTGTATAAGCGCAGTCCAAACCTGACCTGATCTACCATAGTTCAACTTTACTTCACTTGCGCAGGTTGATTTAATGCCTAGCAGTTGCAGGTGACAATCTAGCTGATCAAGCAGGGAGCGCAGGGCGCATGGCACGAAACATTGAACCCGTCTATTACGCTGAGTATTTGGGGCTAGCTAAGCTGTTAGATGCGCAGCATCCTCACAGCCCAAGATATGGTGCGGAAGCACATGACGAAACCTTGTTTATTATTGTGCATCAGGTGTATGAATTGTGGTTCAAGCAAGTGTTGCATGAACTGCGGTCGGTGCTGGCGTTACTCGCTTCCAATCGCCTTGCCGATCAAGATTTATTGATCATCGTGCACCGATTACAAAGGGTTGGCGCCATTCAAGATTTAATGAATGACCAAGTCCGTATTATTGAGACCATGACCCCCCAAGAATTTTTAGCCTTTCGTGATTATTTAGTGCCGGCGTCAGGGTTTCAGAGCATTCAGTTTAAAGAGCTCGAAATTATCCTCGGCTTAACCCGAGCTCGACGAGTGGCTTTTGATCAGCAGTCTTTTTATAACCGCTTACAAGATAATGACCGTGATTACTTAGAGCAGCTCGAGCAACAACCTAGCTTATTCGATCGAGTTGATGCCTGGTTGGCACGCATGCCATTTCTGGAATTCGAGGATTTTAGTTTCTGGCAACATTATCAGCGGGCAGTCGTCGATATGCTCGATTCTGATGAGCAAACTATTCGTGAAAATCAGACCCTCACCGAACCGCAACGCGAGCGTGAACTGGCAGCACTGCAGGGGACTAGGGATAACTTTGCTTTGCTATTTGACCAAGACCTGTATGCCAAAGCGCAAGCTGAAGGTAGGGTGAGACTCTCGCAGCCTGCTATGTTAGCCGCTTTGTTTATTTCGTTATATCGCGAAGAACCTGCCTTTCATTTGCCCTTCCAGGCCATTACGGCGTTTACTGAAATTGATGAGAAATTAACCTTGTGGCGTTACCAACATGCGATGATGGTGCAACGTATGATCGGTACAAAAATTGGAACTGGTGGTTCGTCTGGGCACGACTACCTGCGCCGCACCACCGAAGCTAACCGGGTATTTGCCGATTTCTTCGCGATGGCTACTTATCTTATTCCAAAATCCGCGCTGCCGGTGTTACCACAAAAGCTTACGCGGGCACTGGGTTTTTGGATAGCGACGGGGTCTGAATTCCAGCCCGATTAATAGTTTCGGCAGGGCTACCTTTGATGTTTTTGTACCGCCGTGTAGAGCGCTCTTAATTGGTCATCAACACGAACTTCAAGTGCCATAAGCGCTTCTTGATCAGGCTTAGCACGCTGTTGCCAAGCAACTAACTTGGTAATTTGTTGCTCTAATTCGTGCAAATAATCACTGGGGCGCTCAGCCTCAACACTAAAAAGTTGTGGATGAAACCACGGGGTGAACCCCGCACCTATTTGGCTGTCTGAATATTGCTGCTCAATAGTTTCAATGGCACTACGTAACTGCGCAATGAGTGGTTTTAGATGCTGTTGTAGCTGGTTAATTTTCACGTGATTTACCAAGGTTTTAAGTCATTTTTTATCGCAATGAGAGCGAGCTCGGTGAACAGCCAACAATAGCTTAGCATAATCAACTGGGCGGAACTTAGTCCAATTCAAGCGTAAAAATAAGCGCAATGAATCCATACTTCCGTCATAACAAAAGTTATTTTTCGCTGTTATTTTAGTGCATGGTAAATCAGCGCAAAGACAGTCTAGATCTGCTGTTGACAGGCTCTATCCTATCGTGGGAGTATTGAGACATTATTGTCGTCTAGGCGGCAATAGCTGCAAGTGTTGATTAGAATCTTTTCGTCACTCTAATACTCGAAGCCTCGTGCGCTGGTGCACTGATGGTGGGAAGTTAAGTCAAATTGGTTGGGAACTATGACCAAAGTAATCAATAAAAGCAAAATCGCTGCTGCCCTTATGGGTATGTTCGCGGTAGCAGGTAGCGCTACAGCTACTGCACAAACAGACCTTCGTACGCTGCAAAGCGAAGAAGCGAAAATTCACGAAGCGGACCGTCGCTCACAACAGAAAATCGATGCTTTGTTCGAGCAAAGCACCGATCTTTTGTATGACTACCGCGCAGTTGTAGACGAGTATGAAAACTTAAAAGTTTACAACGATCACGTACAGCGCTTGGTGAATGACCAAGAACGCTCTATTGCTTCATTGCAACGTCAAATCGATACCATCGATGAGACTAAGCAAGGCGTAGTGCCGTTGATGTACAAAATGATCGATGCGCTGGAGCAGTTCGTTGAACTTGATTTGCCAATCCGTAAAGACGTTCGTACTGAGCGGGTAGAGCGGTTGCGTGAAATCATGGCGCGTTCAGACGTCACCACGTCTGAGCAGTATCGTCAAATCATCGAAGCCTATCAGGCAGAGATGGATTACGGTTCTGGTTTGATCGCGTACCAAGGCAATCTTGAGTTTGAAGGACAAACCATTGCGGTTGATTTCTTCCACTTAGGTCGCGTGGCATTCTTAGCGCAGTCTTTGGATCAACGTAACGGTTGGGTATTCAACCCAGAAACGCGTCAGTGGGAAGTTTTAGAAGATGAATTCTTAAGCCCACTTACGACCGCGATTCGCATGGCGCGTAAGCAAGTTCCAAATGACTTGGTTAAATTACCAATCTTTGCAGCGGAGAGTGCAGAATGAAACAATTAGTGAAAAGCGTACTGGTTGCAGCAGCAGTAACTCTGTCGGCCGGCACTACCTTCGCTGTAAGTGCACAGGACGATGCTAAGTCACTTGACGAGCTGCTTAATCTAGTCAAAGAAAACCGTGCTGCCTCGCAGCAAATCAACTCTGAGCGTGAGCGCGAGTTCACTGCTGAGCGTGCTGACAAGCAAGCTTTGCTAAATCGTGCACGTCAACAGTTGGCTGAAGAGCAACGTCGTGGTGAGCGTTTACAAGCGCAATTTTCAGAAAATGAAATCACCCTAGCGAACAAAGAAACTGAACTTGAGAATGCCAAAGGCACCTTAGGTGAAATTTTCGGTGTTGTTCGTGGCGCAGCTGGCGACACTATCGGTCGCATCGCAACTTCTATCATTAGCGCGCAGTATCCAGGCCGTGAAGATGTATTGGAATCTTTGGCAGCAGCTGAAGAATTACCAACCATCGCTGAACTAGAAGAGTTGTGGATTGCGTTACTGACTGAAATGAAAGAGTCAGGCAAAGTTGTTAGCTTCAACGCAGACGTCACTTCGCTCGACGGTGGTGTTGAAAATCGCGAAGTAACTCGGATCGGTGTCTTCAACACTGTATCTAACGGCGAATACTTGCTGTACAACGACGCGACCAACCAATTGCAGCCGCTTGGCCGTCCGCCAGCTGGTTACATTACTGGTGAAATCTCTACGTTTGAAAGCAATGATTCTGGTTACGAAGGTCTTTATATCGACCCAGCTCGTGGCCAAATCTTAAGCTTGTCTACGCAGAAGAAAACGTTGATGGAGTTCTACCATCAAGGTGGCACCGTTGGTTACATCATTACCGCTGTGTTAGTGATTGGCTTTTTGATTGCTATTTATAAACTGGTCACGCTTGGCGCTGCTGGCGGCAAAATCCGTGCACAGTTGAAAAATACCGAAAATCCTTCTGACAAAAACCCGCTGGGCCGTATCTTGAAGGTTTATCAAGCCAACAAAAATGCTGATGCGGAAAACCTAGAACTGAAAATCGACGAAGCAATCTTGCGTGAAACGCCAAGTATCGATAGCGGTGTAAACCTTATCAAGATGCTTGCTGCCATCGCACCATTGTTAGGTCTTTTAGGTACGGTTGTTGGTATGATCGGTACGTTCCAATCGATTACCTTGTTCGGTACTGGTGATCCGAAGATCATGGCAGGCGACATCTCATTAGCGTTGGTTACCACCGCATTGGGTCTGATTGCAGCATTACCATTGATTCTGATTCACAGTGTTGTGGCATCACGTGCGAAATCAATCGTTCATATCCTGGACGAGCAAGCAGCGGGTATCGTTGCTGCGCACGCGGAGAAGGAGTAATCCCATGCTATACCTGATGGAGATATGGGAATCTATCAGGGATTTTATTAGTACCGGTGGCGACGTCTTGTACGTCGTCATGGTAGCGCTACTGATCATGTGGACTTTAATGGTCGAGCGTTTTTGGTTCTTAAACGCTGTTTACCCAAAGATGAAGCAAGAAATCATCGACAAGTGGACAGCGCGTAAAGATACCACCTCATGGTACGCTCATAGAATCCGTGATGCATGGATTTCCGAAGCCTCTGATAAGCTAAGTGCGCGGATGCTGTTAATTAAAACCTGTATCGCAATGTGTCCGTTAATCGGCCTGCTCGGTACAGTAACCGGTATGATTAGTGTATTTGAAATCATGGCGGTTCAGGGCACGGGTAACCCTCGCTTGATGGCGTCGGGTATCTCGATGGCAACAATTCCGACAATGGCTGGAATGGTTGCAGCGCTTTCGGGTATGTTCGTCGTGACGCGTTTAGAGTCACGAGTGAAGCGCGCGAAAGAGACCCTGATTGACAGTTTGCCACATCATTAAGAGAGAAGAATTATGGCACGTAAACGTATTCGTGAAGAGGAAGAAGCAGCGATCGATATGACGCCGATGTTGGACATCGTCTTCATCATGTTGATCTTCTTCATTGTTACGACCTCTTTCGTGAAAGAAGCCGGTATCGACGTGAACAAACCTGAGTCAGATCAGGCGAGTAAGAAGCCGTCGGCTAACATCTTCATTGCCGTTCGTGCGAACGGTGAAGTGTGGATGGACAAGCGTATGGTTGATGTAGAGCGTGTAGCTGCAAACATCGAGCGTTTGTTAGCTGAACAGCCAACAGATATCGTTGTTATCCAAGCTGATAAAGAAGCTCGCCACGGTGTTGTGGTAGAAGTGATGGATCAGGTGAAGGAAGCCGGTATTGATAAGATATCGATAGCAGCAGAGGAAGAATAATATGGTACGCTTCATAGTAGCAATACTACTAGGTGTCGCGGTTACCTTCGCTCTGTTTGCTTTGATGGCTTTCTTGATCAGCGGAGGGGCGGGGCGTAATGAGCCACCGCCGCCGACGCCGGTAATTGAAATCGTGACGGAGCCGCCGCAGTCTGATTTAGACACGCGTCGGCGTACACCACCGCCACCACCACCGCCACCACAACAGCCGCCTCAGACTCCACAAAATGAGCCTGAGCCGTCAACTGACAGTGGTTTGAATATGGATCTTGGCTTTGATGTAGATATCGGTGGTACTGATACTGGTCTTGCTGGTCCAGGTGATGGTTTCATGGGTGACGGTGATGCACAGCCTATCGTGCGTATCAATCCGCGTTACCCGCCAGCCGCTGCTCGCGATGGTATCGAAGGGTGGGTATTACTCCGCTTTACGATCGATGAAGCCGGTGGTGTAACAGACGTTGAAGTGATCGATTCTCAGCCTCGTCGTATTTTCGACCAAGAAGCGCGTCGTGCGTTGTTGCGTTGGAAGTACAAGCCGAAGGTTGTCGACGGTAAAACGGTACGTCAACCGGGTTTAACGGTGCAGCTTGACTTCACCTTAGATGGAGCAAATTAATCATGAACACGATTTTTAAATCCGTCATCGGTGTTGCGTTGGTGTTTGGAGCTACTCAATGGGTAGCTCCGGCCCATGCTCAGGAAGTAAATTACAACTTGCCGAGTGCTGCGCAAATCGAAGAGTTGAAGCAAAATCGTCAGAATAAAGCTGTCGCAGAGCGCGTAGGTCGCCGAATTATGGCGGCGTTCGAGCTTTACGAAGCTGACGATTTGAAAGGCGCCATCGCTGAATTGCAAGAAGCCAGCGCACGAGAGGAATTTGACATCGCTTATGTCAATCGTTTTCTCGGTGCATTCTATGCTGCTGATGAGCAAGGTGCGAAAGCATTAGACTTGCTAACCAAAGCGGTAGAAGCGGATGTGCTTGGTTGGACTGACCAAGCCGCGGCGATGAAGTTGTTAGCCGATTTAAACTTGCAAGAAGAAAACTACCAGAATGCGATTAAGTATTACGGTCGTTGGTTGCAGTTTACCGGTGAAGCAAATCCCGATGTATTTTTACGAATCGCGAATGCTTATTACGAGCTTAAGCAATTCGATAAAATTATTCGGCCAGCCGATCTAGCGTTACAAGCTTATGATGAGCCTAACAAGAACCCGTACGTATTGAAGGTAGCTTCGTACTACGAGCGGGACATGTTTGCTGAGGCCATTGAGGTGCTAGAAGCAGGTCTAAACCAAATTCCAACAGAGAAAGTCTGGTGGGTACAACTTGCTAATTTCTACATGATAGAAGAGCAAATTGCGAAAGGTTTACAGACTATCGAAATCGCCTACTTAGCTGGTTATTTGTCGAGTGAAAATCATTATCGCATTTTGATTCAGCTATACGGGAATAGCGAAATACCGTACAAATCGGCAATGCTGATGGCACGCCATTTTGAATCTGGTGATGTGGAAAAAACTGAGTTGAATGCACGTAGTGCAGCCACCAGTTACGAAGCCGCACGCGAGTTTTTCAGTGCAGCCAAATGGTACGGTGTTGCTGCCGAATTGTCAGAGTCAGCGGTCGATCGAGCGAAGAACTTGCAACGCCAAGGCACTGCATTAATCCGTGCGGAACGCTATGAAGAGGCAGCTGTTGTTTACAACAGAGCCTTAGAAGCTGGATTAGAGCAGGATGACGAAGGCAAAGTGTATATGTCACTTGCGGAAGCTCATTTGTACAGCAACAAGTATCAAGATGCTATTGCAGCAGCCCGCAAGGCGTCTGAGTATGAAGATCAACGCCGTGGTGCACGCAGTTGGATTGGTTATATCCAAAACGTAGCGCAGCGTCGTGGTGTGTCTTTATAGAGCACTAAACCCGATGTAATGGGTTCAGCGAGAAAGCCTCGACCGCGGTCGGGGCTTTTTTTTGAGTGTAGAGTTGAGTCTTAGCTAAACTTGTTAGCTAACGTAATGAAATGAGCTGAAATGAGTGCTGGGAGGTCAGTGGCAATGACAAAGCTAAGCTCTTCGAGCGTTGGGCTTGGTTTCCGCCGGGATAACGCCGCACAATGTTTGGAATTAGCGCCGCAAGTTGCATTCTGGGAGGTTGCCCCGGAAAACTGGATGCAAGCTCCACCTGATAGATTAGCGTTGCTTGAGCGGATTACCGCAGATACACCGTTGGTTTGTCACGGTTTGTCACTATCTATTGGTGGCCCTGATCCGTTACCGTTAGCGTTTGTTGACCAACTTAAAGTGTTTCTAGATCGCTTTGAGGTTCATCATTATAGCGAGCACCTAAGCTATTGTGCTGCTGGTGACCAGCTATACGATTTGTTGCCGATCCCCTTTCAAGCTCCAGCGGTAGACTATGTCGTCGATCGTATTCAACAGGTCCAGGATCGCCTTCAGCGGCCGCTTATATTAGAGAACATTTCCTACTATGTGACGCTCGGTCAAACCATGAGCGAACTTGATTTTTTGTCCGAGGTCTTAAAACGCTCAGGCGCTCAGTTATTACTCGATGTTAATAACGTATACGTTAACAGTGTGAATCATGGCTACGATCCAGTTGCGTTTATTAGTGGTTTGCCGCGCAATAAAGTGGTTTATGGACACCTGGCTGGACATCGCGAAGCTGCACCAGATTTACTAATCGATACTCATGGCGCAGCCGTGAGAGCAGAGGTATTCGAGCTACTCAGTCATGCATATGATTGCCATGGCGTGTACCCAACTTTATTAGAGAGAGATTTTAATTATCCAGCGACGACTGAGTTAGCAAAGGAATTAGCTATCATTGCTGAGTTACAAAAACTCACCGGCCAACAGCAACAACTTAGGTTGTAGGAACTAATGAGTAAAACTGACCTTGCGCCATGGCAACAGTTACAAGTCGACCTAGCAGACTATGCTCGTGGACGGCGTGATTCGTTGCCGGTTGAGCCACCACAAAGACGTCAGATCGCTGTTTATCGCCGCCTTGTCCAGGGAAATATTAGCTCGGTATTAGCTAAGGTATTTCCGCTCACTGCAGCAAGGGTTGGTGCTGACCGCTGGCAAACCTGGGTGGTTACTTTTATGGCTCATGGTGAGTTACATAGCCCCTATTTTAATGCCATTAGCGGGCAGTTTTTGGCATTTGTACTCACCGAAACCGAGGTCAATCGGTGGCAGTTGCAGGCATTTTCTCAGGTTGAACTTGAACTGTTGCATTACGAGTGGCTCGAGCTGTTTGTCGCGCAGCAACCAGCAGTCATTCCATGTTCAGCGACCTCAGCATCTATGCTAACCGCTCAAAGCCAGTTAATCGTCGCCTCTGGAGTGAGTCTAGCGCAGTATCAATATCCGGTGCATGAGGTAAACAGCGATTGGCAAGGAGAACCAAGTGCGACCTATTTGGCGCTTTATCGAGCCTATCAGGAGACTGACTCTAGTGCTTCTGAAAGCGCTGACAAGGTTTCATTCTTACGCTTGCAGCCGCTAACGTTTTTTATGTTGTCGCAACTCACGACGGGCATGACCTGGGCAGCCTTAGTCGAAGTGTTAGGCAACTATTTAGAATCCCATCAAGCGCCTGCTAACTGGCAATTATTACTCGAGCAAACGCTAGCCGAATTTATTCGTTTAGGCGTGGTCAAAGTGGTCGTGGTTTAAGCCAATTAAGTCGGTATTTGCTTACCGTAAAAGTCGATATTTTAACCTTTCCTACGAGGACGATTTCCGCTAAAATCGCCACCCGAAAACATTAAGAGGTAACTACGATGTCGTCTAATCATTCTCATGATCAGTTTCGTGATGCCGCGGGCAAACGTTTTTCAGCGCTCGCAATCGCCTGTTTGATTGCGCTGCCGCTGCTCCCAGCTGTACTTGCTTGGGTGAATCATTTAACAGCATAAGGATTTGCATGACGTTCTCGTTATTGCTGGTAGAAGACAATCCGAAGACGCGGCAGCGGCTATTGGATATCGTTGAGGGTCTTGATTGTCGAGTGACAATAGCTGTAGATGGTCTTGATGGCCTAAATCAGGCAACCATGAACAACTTCGACGTGGTATTACTTGATCATAAAATGCCACTTATGGACGGTCTCTCACTGCTCAAAAATCTACGCGAAGTACCTGCTTACGCGCGTACCCCTTTGATTCTGATGACTACCGCAGAACTAGAGAATGTTAGTCGATTAGCAGAGCGTGCCGGTGCTACCTTGACGCTCAGTAAACCGCTTGATGCCGCAGAGTTGCGGCAAATTCTGCAGCGCTTGGCTTATAGTGATGTCGCTTGAGCAACAGCTGAAGCAGCATATTCGTGCTGTTCCTGACTATCCGAAGCCCGGTATTTGCTTTCGGGATATTACCCCGTTACTTGCTAATGCAGAGGCTTTTGCTGCCTGTATCGATGCTTTGGCAAATCGCTACCAGGACCAACAAATTACACATGTGGTTGGCATTGAAGCTCGCGGCTTTATTTTCGCGACGGCGCTTGCCTATCGGCTGCAGGCCGGGTTCGTGCCACTTCGCAAACCCGGTAAGTTACCCTGTGCCACCTTTCAAGCAAGCTACGCCTTAGAATATGGTGAAGATCGGTTAGAACTCCATCAAGACGCATTATCAGCACGGGCGAAAGTAGTGTTGGTAGATGATTTGCTGGCAACCGGGGGCACATTACTAGCGGCCGTTCAATTACTAAAACAAGCACAAGCGCAGTTAGTGGAGTGCGCACTTTTGGTGGAGTTAAATGACCTCCCGGGCGCACAGCGTCTTCAGCAACAGCAGATTCCTTACTATACGCTCTGCCAATTTTAAGGTAGGTTATAGCGAGTAAATGGTCCTCGCCAGAGGGGCGATGAAGCACTAAACGAGGAGTAATAATGAGCTATCAAGTGTTGGCGAGAAAATGGCGCCCACATCGCTTTGATGATGTGGTGGGTCAGCAACACGTGTTACGCCCGTTGATCAGTGCTTTAACCACTCAGCGCTTGCATCATGCCTATTTATTTACGGGAACGCGCGGGGTGGGCAAAACCACTATCGCACGTATTCTCGCTAAAAGCTTAAATTGTGAACAAGGGGTACAAGCAAATCCTTGTGGTCAATGCAGTGCATGTCAGGAAATTGAGCAAGGTCGGTTCGTTGACTTACTCGAAATTGATGCTGCCTCTCGCACCAAGGTGGAAGATACCCGAGAATTGCTAGATAACGTGCAGTATCGTCCGACCCGCGGCCGTTACAAAGTCTATTTAATTGATGAAGTGCACATGCTGTCTAGGCATTCTTTTAACGCTCTACTAAAAACCCTCGAAGAACCACCAGAGCATGTCAAATTTTTGCTGGCAACCACGGATCCGCAGAAGTTACCGGTTACGGTATTGTCACGCTGTTTACAATTTAATCTTAAAGCGCTTAGCCGTACCGATATAGAGCAGCACTTAGCCGAGGTGTTAACTGCTGAGCAAATTCCATTTGATAACGCTGCGTTACCGCCGTTAGCTCGCGCCGCTCAAGGTAGTATGCGCGATGCACTGAGCTTAACTGACCAAGCGATTGCCCAAGGGCAGCAACAGGTTGATATGGCGGCCGTACAAGCCATGTTGGGATTTGTGCAAGGGGATAAAATTGCGCAGTTGCTGACTAGTATTTTGCATGGCGATGGCCAGGCGTTACTTGAACAATTTTATGATATTGCAGGCCAAACCCCAGATGTCACCCAAATACTGTCTGAACTACAGGTTCAATTACATCAATTAGCGTTGCTACAAGTAGTACCGAATAGTGACGTTGCGTTGGCTGCTGGGCCAGAGTTACAGCAGTTAGCCCAGGTGATACCTGCTGATTTAGTGCAAGTGTTCTACGATATCGTTGCGCTGGGTAAACGCGATGTTCACTATGCGCCGGACCCTCAAACTGGGGTGGAAATGGTGCTGCTTCGGTTACTTGCTTTCCGTCCGGAATATTTGGATGTAAAGGAAACACCCAGTACCACACCAACCCAAGTTCGAACAGCAACGAGTGCTACTTCGGTACCTCCGGTAGCTCCAGTTAAAGCTTCGCCACAAGCTGAGCCTGAGCGGCCGGCTGCCTCAGAAACCAACGCTGCGCCAGAGCTAGCGGTTACGTCAGCCACACAAGCTGGGCCTGACATGGCAGTTGATGCTGCACCAGAGTTGGCGGCCCTGCACGCAGAGCAAGCTGAACTAGAATCGGCTGCCGTGGCGCTACGCGGAGAGCAACAATCTACAGTGCCTGCTGCTGGTCTTGATCAAGGCTTGGCTGGTCTGTTAGCGACTCGCTCACAACTGCAGCAAAAAAAAAAGCCAACAGCGATAACCCAACCACAGGCAACAACGCCCGCGGCGATAGCGCCGAGTGAAGCGGCGGCTGAACCAGAACCAGAACCAGCACCGCAACCAGAGCTAGCACCAGTGCCGAGTGCTGGTGGTGCAGGTGAACAAGTGAACCCGGCGCCACAGTCGGCCGAGGCTTTAAATTCAACCACTGAGGATTTTACTGAAGCTCAATTAGCCTCAGTCGAGTTGGCTGAAGCACTGGATAAATGGAGTCAGGTTATCACTGCAGCGGGTTGGCAAGCAGTGCTTCGGCAAGTAGCGCGCAATACCCAAGTGCGCCTACCTTTGCAAGCAAACTTGTTGCAGCTACAAATAGATCAGAGCGTTGCGAACTTGGCGACAGCGTCAGTGCGAACCGAATTAGAGCAGGTTTTAAAACAAGCCTTTGCGATTGAGCAGGTGCAATTTGAGGTGTCTGAGCAGACGTTAGAGCGCTCACCGGCGGTATTACAACAGCGGATTGATGCGGCACGGCTACGAGCTACCTTTGCCAGCTTAGCGCAAGATTCACTAGTGGTGGGCTTACAACAGAGCTTTGGCGTACAACTAGACGAAAAAAATATTCAACTTTTATAATGCGCACGGCGCAACCGAAAAAAATAGAGAGGCGTTATGTTTAAAGGTGGTATGGGCAATATGATGAAGCAAGCGCAGCAGATGCAGGAGCGGATGCAGAAAGCGCAGGCTGAGATTGCCGAAATGGAAGTGATTGGAGAAGCAGGTGCTGGCATGGTGAAAGTGACGATGCTTGGCAATCATAATGTTCGTCGCGTGCAGATCGATCCGAGCTTATTAGCGGACGACGATGCTGAAATGATCGAAGATTTAATTGCTGCGGCAATTAATGATGCGGTTCGTCGTGTGAGCGAAACTAGCCAAGAAAAAATGGCGTCATTGACAGCTGGCATGGGGTTACCGCCTGGCTTTAAAATGCCGTTTTAATAACACTACTTTTAAGGTAGGCATAATTGATGTTAAGTCCTGCGTTGGCCGAGCTGATACAAGCACTAAAGGTGTTACCTGGCGTCGGTCAAAAAACCGCGCAACGGATGGCGTTTCAACTGCTTGAACGGCAGCGAGATGGTGCGACACGGCTAGCGCAGGCCTTGCTGCATGCGGTTGATAAAGTTGGCCATTGCGAACAATGTCGTACCTTCAGTGAAACGCCAGTTTGCGGCATTTGCCAAGATGCCAAGCGGCAAGCATCAGGGTTAGTCTGTGTGGTGGAGAGCCCGGCTGATGTGCAAGCTATCGAGCAGACGAGCCAGTACCGTGGTCGTTACTTCGTGTTGATGGGGCATTTGTCCCCACTCGATGGCATTGGCCCAAGGGATATCGGTTTAGATATTCTGCAGCAGCGGTTTGAGCAAGATACGATTGAAGAAGTGATACTCGCCACCAACCCCACCGTAGAAGGTGACGCCACTGCCCACTACATTGCCGATATGGCCCGGCGCGGCGGAATTAGAACGAGTCGAATTGCGCACGGGGTGCCTGTTGGTGGTGAACTTGAGTTTGTTGATCAAGCAACCCTCGGACACGCTTTCAGTGGGCGTAAATCATTTGATTAAAAATTTGCCTTGAAAAGGCGCTATGCGCCCCCCATTTCTGCTGTAACTCGGTTGCACAATTACAGGAGAAATGATCATGGCGGAAGCCCGTCAAACTGAAACACACGGTTTTCAAACAGAAGTAAAACAGTTACTTCATTTGATGATCCATTCTTTGTACTCCAATAAAGAAATCTTTCTGCGCGAGCTTGTGTCAAATGCTTCAGACGCCGCAGATAAATTACGCTTCAAGGCATTAAGTGACGCCAGCTTATTGGCTGCAGACAGCGAATTGTGGGTGCGTGTCAGTGCCGACAAAGACGCCAAAACTATCACCATTAGTGATAATGGTGTGGGTATGACTCGTGATGAAGTGATGGCCAACCTAGGCACTATCGCCAAGTCCGGCACCAAAGATTTCTTCAGCCAACTTTCTGGCGATCAAGCCAAAGATTCCCAGCTCATTGGTCAATTTGGGGTCGGTTTTTACTCCGCCTTTATCGTGGCCGATGCAGTAACGGTGAGAACCAGAGCGGCTGGTGCTGCTCTAAACGAAGCCGTTGAATGGCATTCACGCGGTGAGGGCGAATACGACCTCCGTGAGATTGAGAAACAGCGTCGCGGTACCGATATTATTTTGCACTTACGCGATGATGCCGCAGAGTTCCTTGATGATATGCGGTTACGCTCAATTATTAACAAGTATTCAGAGCACCTAAGTATTCCGGTGCAAATGTTGGAGACTGTCACCGCCGACACTGACGCTGAAGAGGATGACGCAAAGCCAGCCGAATCGGTGCAAGAATGGCGTGCAGTAAACTCTGGACAGGCATTATGGACGCGCGACAAGAGCGACATTAGCGAGGCTGAATATAAAGAGTTTTATCAGTCTATCGCCCATGATTTCGATGAGCCTTTGTTATGGTCACATAACAAAGTAGAAGGCACTTCCGAATACACCAGCTTACTTTACATTCCCAAGCGTGCGCCCTGGGATTTATGGAATCGTGAAAATCAAAAAGGCATTAAATTATATGTGAAGCGCGTCTTTATTATGGATGACGCAGAGCAGCTAATGCCAACCTATTTGCGGTTTGTGAAAGGTTTGATGGACTCGAACGATTTACCTCTTAATGTGTCGCGCGAAATCCTGCAAGATAACAAAATCACGCGCGCGATGCGCAACGGCAGTACCAAGAAAGTACTCAGTATGTTGAGTAAGTTGGCGAAGGATGACGCCGAGCAATATCAAGCATTCTGGGAGCAGTTCGGCAACGTGCTGAAAGAGGGTCCTGCGGAGGACCATGCCAACAAAGACAAGATCGCAAGCTTGTTGCGTTTTGCCTCAACCGAGAACGACGATGAAGTGCAAAATGTTGGCTTGGATGATTATCTCGCCCGCAAAAAAGCTGAGCAAAAGCATATTTATTATATTGTTGCTGATAGCTATGAAGCTGCCCGCAATAACCCGGCGCTCGAGATTTTCCGCAAGAAAGGCATTGAAGTGTTGTTACTCTGGGACCGCATTGATGAGTGGTTGATGAGCCATTTGACCGACTACCAAGAAGTTAGTCTGCAATCGGTCACGCGCGGTGATTTGGATCTTGGTGAGTTAGATGATGAACAAGATAAGGCTCAGCAAAAAGAAAGTGAAGAAGCGTTCAAAGACCATGCAGAGCGTTTTGCTAAGGCCTTAGGTGAGCGGGTGAAGAAAGTTCGTGTCACGCATCGACTGACCAACTCGCCAGCATGCATCATCACTGATGCCAACGACATGAGCACGCAGATGGCCAAATTGATGGAAGCTGCGGGACAAAAAGTGCCAGAAACCAAATATATTTTGGAATTAAACCCTGAGCATTTATTGATTCAGCGGGCGATTGCATTAACCGACGAGCAGCAATTTGAGCGTTGGGCGCAACTCATTCTTGACCAAGCGACACTGGCCGAACGTGGAAGCCTTAAAGATTCGGCTCAATTCGTGTCTCGGTTAAACGAGCTGATGCTGGAGTTAACGGCGTAATCATGGTGCACCGAAGCCATGTCTGAAGGCTGGTTCGACCATAGTCGACCCGCCTTCAGGCTTGTCAAGCCGGACCTAGCAAGGTAAAGTTCGCATCAGACAATTTTTACCGCTACCAACGACGGATAAGAGGTTATTCATGCGCATTATCCTGCTAGGCGCACCTGGCGCAGGGAAGGGAACGCAGGCTCAGTTCCTAATGAAGACATTTGGTATTCCACAGATTTCGACTGGGGATATGTTACGCGCGGCAATCAGCGCAGGCACTGAGCTCGGAATGAAAGCAAAGCAAGTGATGGATGCTGGTAAGTTGGTATCTGATGACATCATGATTGGTCTGGTAAAAGAGCGTATTACCCAACCAGATTGTCAAAATGGTTACTTGCTCGATGGGTTTCCCCGTACGATTCCGCAAGCCGATGCAATGCAAGAGGCCGGTATTGCGGTCGACTATGTGTTGGAATTTGATGTGCCAGACGATGTGATTGTACAGCGTATGGCTGGCCGTCGAGTTCACCCTGGCTCAGGCCGTGTTTATCATATTCAGCACAACCCACCCCAGGTTGAAGGCCAGGATGATGAAACCGGTGAAGCATTAGTGATCCGCGATGATGATCGTGAAGAAACCGTGCGTAAGCGGTTGGCTATTTATCATGAGCAAACCGAGCCTTTGGTTGCCTACTATCAAGATTTGGCCAAGCGTAGCGCGGCGGAATACGTGAAGATTGATGGAACGCAAGCGGTTGAGGCAGTTAGCGCTCAATTAGGTCAATTGTTACGCTAATTGCTGGGTTCGAGCATATTTATGCTTTTCTCATAAGGTCATTCTAGTTACAGTAAAGCCCACCTTGCGGTGGGCTTTTTGTTGACTGGTCGGTTGCCGTTTATTTGACCGATCAATCTGGCTCACCTTGACGCATCATCATCAGGAACATTTATGCAAACGCCAACCATTACTATGTTATATGCGGGCTTATTCACCCTGTTATTGCTCGCTTTGTCTATTCAAATTATACGTTTACGCTGGAAGTTCCGAGTCGGTATTGGTACTGGAGAGGCAAAAGAATTAGAACGGGCAGTCCGTATTCACGGCAACTTTGTCGAGTATGTGCCCATTACCTTGGTGTTGATGGTGCTGATGGAATTAAGTGGCGCTGGTGCCCTGCAATTGCATATTATTGGCGCTGCCTTATTTGTGGCTCGCATCGCACATGCAATTGGACTCACTCGTAGCGCTGGACCAACTATTTATCGTACCATTGGCGTACTGGGTACCTTTTTGGTGTTATTTTTCAGCGCCGGCTATTTACTCGGTTTCGCCGTAATGCGCTTACTTGGTTAGTGGAGTTGACAAGGGTGCTTGGAATTCATCGATATGGTCCCACTGCGGGACCAACCGTGGTGCTACTGCATAGTTCGCAAAGCAACAGTGGTCAGTGGCGTGGGTTGATTCAGTCACTTGCGGTCAAGGTGCAAATCATTGCGGTCGATTTACTAGGTTATGGGCAGGCACCGAGTCATGAGGTTGCATCTTCGACGTTTAGATTCAGCCATGAAATCGACAGAATTATCGCTGCCATCAATAGCTATGCTGCGGGTCAACCGATTCATCTCGTGGGGCACTCCTATGGTGGCGCACTAGCGTTGAAGTTGGCCGTAGAACAACCATTCCCGGTTGCTAGTTTGGCAGTGTTTGAGCCGGTGGCATTTCATTTATTGCCATCAGACAGCGCCGCAGCAGCAGAGATTAAAGCGGTAGCGGATAACATGGAAAGTTGGTCAGCCGCACAAGCAACCGAACAGTTCGTAGATTACTGGAATGACACCGGCTATTTCCAAGCGCTGCCGGAGAAAATTCAACGCATCATGGTGGCTCAAGCTGACAAAGTGAATGCCGATTTTTCAGCATTAATGGGCGAATCCTATTCGCTTGCTGACGTGGCTCGGGTACAATGCCCAGTATTATTGCTAAGCGGTGAGACCTCTCGTCTGAGCGCGAAAACAGTCGCACAATTGTTGCAGCAAGCATTACCGCAGGCTACCGCCTTAGCGTTACCGGTAGGGCATATGGGGCCCGTCACTGCACCGCAGGTAGTGAACCCTTTACTCGTTGATTTTCTCAGCGCACAGCTACCGGCACCTGTCTCATCGGCCTAAGATTTTCAGCTTAGCCGGGGAGCCACGGGCACCTGCCCAGCAAAGCATTTACTAAGAGTTACAGGCATTACACTCATGCGCGAATTGTCCCTGACTACTGAACAGTTGCATTGGTTGCAAACGCAATTTGCGCACCTCAGGGATGGTGCTGAGGTGTATCTTGACCATGCCGCTACAACGCCGTTGCCGGTAAGTGTGCAGCAAGCAGTACTGCAATATTGGCAACACGATCATGCTAATGCCCACCGAGGTCATTATCCACGAGCTGCTCGGTCGACGGATATTTGGGAGCATGCACGTGAGCGCGCGGCACAATTCATTGGGGTAAACGCAGATCAAGTAGCGCTGGTTGCATCGACGACCTACGGCCTTAATCAATTGGCGCAAGTCGATATTCCCTGGCAAGCCGGTGATGAAATCTTGTTGTCGGAAGCTGAGCATCACGCCAATTTATTACCTTGGCAACGCTTAGCCGAGCGATATGCACTGGTATTGAAGTTTATTCCCCTGTGTACCGAAACGGGCCAGTTGCAATTTAGCCCCGAGCTGTTGAGCAAAAAAACGAAGCTTGTCAGCTTGCACTTAAAATCAAATGTGACCGGTATTCGGCCCGATGTTGCGACTATTCTTCGGGCCGCAAAGACTTATGGCGCATGGTGTTTCCTAGATGCTGCGCAAGCGGTTAGCGACGGCCCTTTACGGGCACTTGAATTAGGTGCTGATGGGTTAGTATTCAGTGGTCACAAGGCGTATGGCGGGATGGGGGCTGCGGCGCTTTATCTCAGTGACGAGTTGACCCAGTCATTACCGCCTTTGGTCGTCGGGGGAGGCATGGTCACCCAAGTAACGCTTGCCAGTGCCAGTTACACTGCGGATCGTAGCCGCTATGAGGCGGGCAGCCCCAATGTGGCAGCGGCACTCGGCTTAGCCAGTGGCTTGGACTGGTTGGCTGAGGCACAGCGCCAGTTACCGGCTGATTATTTACACCACTTACATGAAGCCTTAGTTGCGGGTTTGGTGCATCGTGGATTCGTGTGCTTGCCCTGTGCAGCACCTATTGTGTCGGCTTGGCACCCGCAGCTGCACGCTCTTGATCTTGCAATGATGTTGGGTGAACAGAATATTTGTGTGCGTGCTGGTAGTCACTGCGCACAACCGCTATTACAAAAGTTTCAGCTTGACTCGGTGGTGAGATTTTCACTGGGTTGGTCGAATATACCGGCAGATATTGCCACCACACTTGCAGCGATAGACGCTGTGCTGGCGTTACTCGAGGAGTAAACATGAGTCGCTCAACCGCGCAAATCACCTACTCAAAATCAGCAGAGTGGCGGCAGCTCGCGCGTTTAACTGGTCCCATTTTAGTGGCGCAATTGACCCAAACTTTAATGAGCGTGGTTGATACTATTATGGCCGGTCGGGTGAGCCCAACCGATCTCGCCGCGGTATCGGTTGGTGGTAGTATTTGGATTCCGGCAATTCTGATCATTTTCGGCCTAGCATTAGCCTTAGCACCGATTATTTCTCACTTTGATGGCGCTAACCAGCACGAACAAACGGCCAATATGGTGCAGCAAGGCTTTTACGCATGCCTATTAGGGGCCATCGTCACTGTTGCCGTGTTAGCCACAAGTCCTTGGTTACTCGATGTGATGGCGGTCGACCCTACGTTTCGACAAACCACCATTGATTACTTGTTTTACATTGCTTGGGGGCTACCCGCATTTATTGTGTACGTGGTGTTGCGTAACTTCTGTGAAGGTTTGAGTTTCACGATGCCGTCGTTGGTCATTGGGATACTTGGTTTGCTCTGCAATATCCCGCTGAACTACATCTTTATTTACGGTAAGTTGGGAATGCCAGCGCTTGGCGGTGCAGGTTGTGGTGTCGCCAGTGCTATCGTGTTGTGGGTGATGGCTTTAGCACTTGTTGGCTATGTGGTTTATACCAAAAGATTTGCGCATATTGATTTATTTAAAAAATGGCATGCGCCGAATTGGGATGACGTATGGTACGTGCTGCGCATCGGTTTTCCGATTGCGGTGTCACTATTTTTTGAAGTGAGTTTGTTTGCGGCAGTGGCGCTGTTAATTGCACCCTTAGGTGCGCTAGTGGTGTCGAGTCACCAGATCGCCTTGAATATCTCATCCTTGGTGTACATGGTGCCGCTCAGTTTATCTATGGCGGTTACCTTACGGGTCGGTTTTGCCTTAGGCGCTAAGCAGCCTGCAGCGGCGATGCGCAGCCATCAGGTGGCACTGATGTTTGGGATGGCCTTTGCGGCCGTTAACGGTCTCATCATGTGGCTTGGCGGGAGCACCTTGGCGGCTATTTACACCAATGATGAAGGCGTTATTTTGTTGGCCGCGCAACTGATGGGATTAGCCGCATTATTCACCTTGTCAGATACCTTTCAAGCCATCGCCATCGGCACATTACGTGGTTATAAAGATACCCGAGTGGTGATGTTTATTACGTTTTTATCCTATTGGCCATTTGGCTTAACCGTTGGCTTTATTTTGGGGCGCACAGACTGGCTGGTGCCGGCTATGGGTGCTGCAGGCTTTTGGATTGGTTTTATTACCGGCTTAACTTGTGCTGCGGTACTACTGTCGTGGCGTTTGGTTGGCGTGCATCGCCGCACAGTGGCGGCGATGAGCCGATAGCGTCGTGTTATCTTGCTTGGCTGCGTTCGCGCAGCACGGCAAGCACGTCATTCAGGCTAAGGTCGCGCGCCCGTAACACAACCAGTAAGTGATACAACAGATCTGCACTTTCATTTAACAACTCGGCGTCGTCACCCGCCGTCGCTGCCAGAGCCACTTCTACGCCTTCTTCGCCCACTTTTTGCGCCGCGCGCTTAATGCCTGCAGCGAATAATGAAGCGGTATAACTGGTATCCGCCGGTGCTAGCTTGCGCGCGGCAATCGTTGCTTCAAGCTGGGCTAGTTGCGGGAGTTGGCTAACTTGTGTGGCAGGTGCTTGGCTATCAAAACAACTGTTGCAACCTTCGTGACAAGTAGGACCCTGTGGTAACGCCAGTACCAGCACACTGTCACGGTCGCAATCGGTGTGCAGGCTACACAGCTGCAAATGATGCCCTGAGCTTTCGCCCTTGGTCCACAGCCGTGCTTTACTGCGGCTATAGAAAGTAACCTGACCGCTATTTAAGGTATGCGTGAGCGCTTCTTGATTGACGAAGCCTTGCATGAGCACGACGCCACTTAGAGCGTGTTGCACGATGCAAGGTAAGGTGCCGTCATGGCCTTTGTCGAACGCTAGCGTCTGAATGTTAGTTGCGGTTAATTCCATCTACTTATACTCCTGCAGCGATTGGACGCACAGCCACACCAGCGGTGTGCAAGCGTGCTTTCAAGTCAGCAATCGCAATAACTTGCTTGTGAAAGACAGAAGCTGCCAGTGCGCCATCTACCTCGGCGTCGGTAAACACCTCAATAAAGTGCTCAATTGCGCCGGCGCCGCCGGAAGCGATTAATGGCACCGGGCAATAGGGGCGTAGCGCACGCAATTGCTTGAGATCATAGCCCTGGCGAACACCATCTTGGTTCATACAGTTCAATACAATTTCACCTGCACCGCGCGCCACAACTTCTTGTAACCAGGCTTGGGTTTCCCAAGCGGTTTTTTGCGTCCGCGTTTCGTCGCCGGTAAATTGATAAACTTCGTAACGATCATGTTCGGCATTGTAGAAGCTATCAATCCCAATCACGATACATTGCTGGCCAAATTCATCGACCAGCTGGTTGATCAAATCTGGGTTGGCAAGCGCGGGCGAGTTAATTGAAATTTTATCCGCTCCCATCGCTAAAATAGCTTGGGCTTGAGCTAGCGTCTTAATGCCGCCAGCAACGGTAAAGGGAATGTCAATTAGGCGCGCCACGCGCTCAACCCATGATTTATCAACAACGCGATCATCGGCGGAGGCAGTAATGTCATAAAACACGAGTTCATCGGCACCCTCTGCCGCATAACGGGCGGCTAATGGCTCGATCGCGCCAATTATCTCGTGGTCACGAAACTGAACACCTTTGACGACTTCGCCGTTGCGAACATCTAAGCAGGGGATGATGCGTTTGGCCAACATGCGAGCGCCTCCTCAAGGGTAAATTTACCGGTTAACAATGCTTTGCCTAAAATAGCTGCATCACAATTAACCGCTTGCAACGCGACTAAATCAGCCAAGCTGGCAACGCCACCCGATGCCTGCCACTGCACCTGCGGGTACTGCTGTTTCAGGCTCTTGTAGAGCTCTACGTTAGCGCCAGTTAGCATGCCATCCCGACTAATGTCGGTACACAACACATGCTCACAGCCTGCAGCTAATAATGGCTCTAGGGTTTGCGCTAGGGTTTTATCACTGGTTTCACGCCAGCCGTTTACCGCTACCCAAGGTTGCTGCTCGTCATCAATATTGACATCAATGGCAACCACAATGGCGGCAGAACCAAACTCGCGTAACCACTGTTGCACTAGTTCAGGTTTTTGTACTGCGGTAGAGCCAACTACCACGCGCTTCACGCCGGCCGCTAATAAATTGGCCACATCTGCAGTTTGGCGAATGCCGCCACCTACTTGAACCTGTAAGGTGGTTGCAGCAGTGATGCGTTGCAGCAAGCTTAGCTGTCGTTTGCCGCTATCACGCGCACCGTCTAAGTCAACCAAATGGAGCCATTGCGCACCGGCGCGTTGATAGGCTTGCGCGACCGGAATAGGGTCGGCATGGAATGTGGTTTGCTTCGCAAAATCACCTTGTTGGAGCCGAACGACTTCGCCGTTTATTAAATCAAGGGCAGGAATGAGCATGTTATAAATCCAAAAAGTTTTGCAAAATTCGTGAACCGACCGCACCTGAGCGCTCAGGGTGAAATTGTGCGCCGTAAAAATTACGATGCTGAATCACCGCCGCAAATGGACTGCCATAATCGCAGCTGGCTAATGTATATTCGTCTACCGGAACGGCAAAGCTATGCACAAAATAGCAATGTAAACCATCAACACCTGCCAATAACGGCGACTCTCGTTCCACTCTAATCGGGTTCCAGCCCATATGCGGCAATGCGAGCCCCGGTGCGACCAAGCGTTCAGTCGCGGTGGGGATAACGCCTAAACAGTCGACCTCACCCTCGCTGGAGTGGCGCGTGAGCAACTGCATTCCCAAACAGATACCAAGCAGGGGCTGAGTGAGTTGTTGTAAGGTTTCTACTAACTCCAGCCGGTGTAGATTCCGCATCGCCGCCTTGGCAGTTCCCACGCCGGGTAGGATAACTTTGTCAGCAGCACGAATTAGCGCAGCATCAGCAGTGATAGTAGGCTGGTAACCTAAGCGTTCACAGGCAAATTGCACTGAACTTAAATTAGCGCATTCGGTATTTACAATCACCAAGGTCATCAGAGCATTCCTTTACTGGACGGTAAACTTTGCTCACCCGTTCGCGCCACGGCTTGGCGTAGTGCTCGACCAAAGACTTTGAATAAACTCTCGACTTGGTGATGGGCATTGCCCTCAGTGGTGGTGAGGTGCAAGGAAATAGCCATGGCATCGCTAATTGAGCGGAAAAAGTGAGCGACCATTTCGGTGCTCAACTCGCCCACTTGATCGCGGCTAAAGGCTGCCTCAAACTTCAAATAAGGCCGGCCAGATAGGTCAATTAAACACTCGGCCCGACATTCATCCATCGGCAAGGCAAAGCCAAAGCGACCGATACCACGCTTGCTGCCGAGCGCTTGGCGGAGTGCCTGACCCAGAGCTAATGCGGTATCTTCAACGGTGTGGTGTTCATCAATGTGCAAATCACCTTGCACTTTCACGGTTAAACCAATCCCCGCGTGCGTCGCGATTTGATCCAACATGTGGTCGAAAAAGCCAATGCCCGTGGCAAATTCGCGAGTATTTGGCGTGTCCAAATTAACGTCGATTAAGATATCCGTTTCACTGGTTTTACGCACCACCCGCGCCGTCCGTGGTTGCTCAATCAATGTACTGACAATAGTGTTCCAGTTGAGCTGCTCACGGTCATATTTAAAGCTCCGTAACCCCATATTTTCAGCGAGCTGCACATCGGTATCGCGGTCACCAATAACATAGGAATTAGTGAAGTCAACGCGACCTTGTTGCAGATAATCTTTCACCAAGCCTAATTTGGGTTTGCGGCAACTACAATTGTCTTCGGCAAAGTGTGGACAGATCAGAACATCGGCGAATTTGATACCTTGTGAGGCAAGCAGCTCCATAAGGAAGTTTTGCGGTGCATCAAAGTCGGCTTGGGGAAAGCTTGAAGTACCTAAGCCATCTTGGTTGGTGACCATCACCAACTGATAACCAGCACCTTGCAGCCGTTGTAAGGCTTGGATCACGTTTGGTTCCAACTTGAATTTGGCAAGGCTATCTAGTTGTTTATCAATCGGCGGCTCTTCGACCATGGTGCCATCACGGTCTATAAACAAAATGGCTTGTGCACTCATGCCGGCATCTCCTGTGCTAGTAATTCAGCAACTGCGGCCATTTCGGCGGCGCTGCCAATACTAATTCGAATTGATTGAGGTAAATTTAATTGCGCTGATTGATTACGGATCAATATACCCTGCCGCTGAAACCAAGCGACCCGTTTAGCGGCATCATCAACTTGGCATAATACAAAGTTGGTTACGCTTGGGAACACCCGCGTTACCCAAGTTTGGGCCTGCAATGTTGCGATCAGCGCTTCGCGTAATTGCGTCGTGCGCATGACGCGTTGCTGCACGGTCTGCAGCGCAGCAGGGGCTAGTTGCTGGGTCGCGGTCTGCTCAGTTAATAACGGCACTGGGTAAGGGGCTAGTACCTTTTGCAGCGTCTGGATAATTGCCTCATTTGCCAGCGCGAAACCACACCGAATAGCGGCTAACCCAAAGGCCTTCGACAGCGTACGCAACACCACCAAATTAGGGTAACGCGTTAACCAAGCCGCAGTCGACTCAATGCCTGCCGCTTGCGCATACTCAATATAGGCTTCATCAACCACCACTAAAGCTCGGTTTTCTGCTGCTTGCAGTACCGCTTCAATTTGCGCGCTGGGCAATGGGTTACCAAGTGGGTTAGATGGATGACACAGAAAAATTAGCTTCACGCGCTTAAGCTGTGCGGCAATATCATCCAATGCCAATGTTAAATCCGGTAGCAGAGGTACAGTGACAACCTCTGCGCCATGGGTTTGTGCTGAAATCGCATACATGCCATAGGTGGGCGGGCAAATCATAATTTTATCTTGGCCTGGCTCACAAAAAGTACGAATGAGCACATCAATCACTTCGTCACTACCGCGCGCAGTAAGCACTTGTTGGGCAGCTACCTTGGCATAACGCGCATAGGCCTCGAGCATGGCGGCCGGCTGGAATGATGGATAGCGGTTAAGTTCGCCGTCCGGCGCCTCATTAGCATTTAGCCAAATTGAGCCACCGCTCATTGAACGCCGGGCTGAGGCATAGGGAACGAGCGCCGCGAGGTGTGGCCGTTGTAACTGTTGAGCGAGTTGTTGCGCTTGCATCTCAATACTCATGAGCGCGGCTCCAAGCGAATAGTGACAGCCCGTTGGTGCGCCGTTAAGCCCTCCGCATCGGCCAAGTCTGCAATGGCTTGGCCCAAACTGGCTAAGCCGGCCTGAGACGCCCGCTGGGTGGTAAATCGACGATAGAAATCAAGCAACCCTAAGCTACTGTAAACCCGTGCATAGCCATAAGTTGGCAACACGTGATTGGTGCCTGTTGCATAATCTCCACCAGCCTCAGGGGTGAAATCACCTACAAAGATTGAGCCAGCGGTGGTGAGCTGGTCGAGCAAAGCTTCTGCTTCTGCACCCTGAAGAGATAAGTGCTCGGGTGCATAGGTTTGGCTAATGGCAACGGCAGTCGCCAGTTCATCCACTTGAATCAGGGTGCTGTTTGCAAGCGCCGCTGCAGCAATCTCACGACGCGGCAACTGGACTAATTGTTGTTGCAGTTCAGTGGCAACGGCTTGAAGTAATTCAGCACTTGGACTGACTAATAATACCTGTGAGTCACGCCCATGTTCAGCCTGCGAAAGTAAGTCCGCGGCAACAAACGCCGGATTTGCGGCAGCGCTCGCAATGACCATCAGTTCAGAGGGGCCTGCAGGCATGTCTAAGGCACAACCTTGTGGGTCTTGCGCGACCATTTGCTTGGCCGCAGTCACATAGCTGTTACCCGGTCCAAACACTTTGTCTACTTTCGGTATTGATTCGGTGCCAAAGGCTAGAGCAGCGATAGCTTGCGCGCCGCCACAGCGGTAGACTTCAGTAATGCCACATTTCTGTGCCGCGTACATAACGGCGGGGTTCAAACTACCATCCGCCGCTGGCGGGGTGACTAACACCACGCGTTGACAGCCAGCTAATTGAGCCGGGATGCCAAGCATCAATGCGGTAGAGGGTAAGGTCGCAGTGCCACCTGGCACATATAAGCCTACGGCTTGCAGCGGGGTAAAGCGCTGCTCGCAAACGACACCTGGACGAGTTTCGACCTGAATATTCTGTGGTACTTGCGCACTATGGAAAGCATGGATGGTGCTATACGCCACATCGATAGCCGTTCGAGTTTTGGCATCGACCTTGGCCGCGCTGTCGGCAATCTCTGCAGCTGAGAAGCGCAGTGATGGTAAGCGCACGTTATCAAACTCTGCAGTGTAGTTTAACACTGCTTCATCGCCTTGCGCTTTTACCGTCGCAATAATGTCCGCAACTGTTTGCTGTAGCGCTGCAGATGTCTTTTGTACCGGTCGCGCCAGAACTGCTTGTTGGTCATTCCGGCTTAGGTTCCGCCATACTTTCACCGTGGCGGTGAAGGTTGACGATGAATTAGGTGCCGCAGGCGTACTCATAATTACCCCATCATTTTTTCAATAGGTAGAACTAAAATCGAGCTACAACCCATGTTCTTCAGCTCTTCCATAGTTTCCCAGAATAGCTTTTCGGTACTTACCACATGAACGGCGACTAACTCATCGCTGTGGCTCAGTGGCAAAATTGTCGGCCGCTCTGCACCTGGCAGTAATTCAACCACGCGCTCAAGCTGGCTCTTCGGCGCATGCAACATAATATATTTACTCTCGCGCGCGAGCTGCACGCCATCTAAACGCGGCAATAATTGCTGTAATAGCTGCTCTTTTTCAGCATTTAACGTGCCGTCACGTTGGATCAGCTGAGCTTGTGAGCGAAAGATAACTTCTTTTTCGACGAGGCCATTTGCTTCTAGCGTCGCGCCGGTTGATACCAGATCACAAATCGCATCCGCTAAGCCTGCGCGCGGCGCAACCTCAACACTACCGGTAAGCATTGCCGTCGCTGCGTTCACGCCTTGCTCTTTTAGATAACGCTGGAGCAAATACGGATAGGTAGTAGCAATCCGTTTGCCTTCTAGCGATTGCAGCGATTCATATTGGCTTTCTTTGGGCACGGCAATCGACAAGCGGCATTGGCCAAACTCTAATGCGCGAAGCCGGCTAAAGTTAGCAGCGAACCCGGTTGCTTGACGTTCTAGTTGCACTTCTTCCAGTACATTTTCACCGACCAAACCCAAGTCGACCACGCCATCCATAACTAGGCCCGGAATGTCATCATCACGGACGCGTAATAAATCAATCGGGTGCGAGGTGCTGTGCGCCAGTAAGCGAGCTTCATGCAAACTAAATTTTACGCCACAAGCGTTGAGCAAATCTAATGATTCGCGGCTTAATCGTCCTGACTTTTGAATGGCAATCGTCAAGCGCTTATTGGTTAATGCTGCTGCCATGTATGACTCCTAGTAATACGAAAAATAAAGCAATAAAAAACCCCCGAAAAGATTGCCTTTCGGGGGTTGTATAGACGTTCGAAGGCAACCATTTGGCTAGCCTTCAACGCACACAGCACGGCTAGCAGTGTATTAAATGATGATGGTGGCCGTGATGTAGGAACATGTTGTCGAACCTTTTGCATGCGTTAAATGTCAAAGTTGTACAGATTGTAATGATTTTAGCGTGAATTGCAAGTCTAAACTTTACGCGATATCAGCCGATATTGCTTAAATTATAGGCTAAACTTGTATATCCAAGTAAGCTTGCAACTCACCATGTCAGCACTTTGCTGTGGTCGTACTTTTGTTACACAGCTTAAGTACGCAGCGTAAGGAGGTTTAGATGCCAAACCTTGATGCTATTTTACCGATCATTCCGCGTGACGTGCGGGTTGGTGTCGTGCGTGAGCATGAGCGGGTTGAGCAAGTTGAAAAAGAGAGTGCTTTAAAAGCGCTGCAAGAGGAAGAACAGAATTCGTTACCGCAGCGCGAGCAACAACACCAGCAACAGAGCCAACAACAGCAGGCGTCAACAGCGCCGCCAACCGCAACTGATGGACAACCAGCTAGCGAAGAAGATGCGGACACCAAACCTCGTCCGGGTACTCATCTAGATACCTACGCATAAGCCTGTTCCAGCACTTATACCAATTCCGACCTTATGGCATAATAACCTAATATTGTCGTACGGGAGTCGTTATGGTGGCCGTCGCTGAAGTGTTCGCCGCAAACGGCGCACTGGCACAAACATTAACAAATTTTCATCCACGCCAAGCGCAAGTGGACATGTCGGTGGCCATTGAGCGGACACTGGCCGCTAAACAAAGCCAAAACTTTGGCGAGCGGGTATTGGTCGTGGAGGCCGAAACTGGAACGGGCAAAACCTTTGCATATCTGGCACCGGCACTCTTGAATCCCCAACAAACCATTATCTCCACCGGCACCAAAAATCTTCAAGAGCAATTGTTTCACCGTGACTTACCGCGCTTACGCGATGTGTTAGCGCCGCAGCGTAAAGTGGCATTGCTGAAAGGTCGGTCAAACTATTTGTGTATTCATCGGCTTGATCAAGCAGTCGCGCATAGCGGCCAGTTACCGAAAGCACTGCAAGCCGAATTAGTCACGGTTAAGCAATGGGCGAATCGTACGCGCAGTGGTGACGTGGGTGAGCTGAATGTGTTGCCAGAAGATGCCCAAGTGCTGCCGCACGTGACCAGTACCTTAGACAACTGTTTGGGGCGCGACTGTCCTGATTACGATAAATGCTATTTAGTGAATGCGCGCAAAGAAGCGCTCGACGCAGATATTGTGGTGGTCAATCATCATTTGTTCTTCGCCGATATGGCATTAAAAGATGTTGGTTTTGGTGAGCTAATTCCAAAAGCAGATGCGGTTATTTTTGATGAAGCACATCAGTTACCTGATATTGCGAGCCAATATTTCGGCGAAGCGGTATCGAGCCGACAACTGCACGAACTCGCGCAAGAACTCAAGTTACTGTATTTAACCGAGGTGAAAGACCTCCGCCAATTGGATGCAGTCGCTGATAAACTCATCAGTGCATTACGCGATTTTCGCCTTGCTTTTCCTCATGATCCGATGCGCGGTAATTGGCGTGAGTGGTCGCAACGCGAGCCCCTGATTGATGCTGCTGAGCGAGTGCAAGAAGCGTTAACTATGGTGCGTGATGTTATCAAGCAAGCGCTGGGCCGCAATGATGATCTTGATAACGGCTATGAGCGGGTCATTAGCTTTTTAGATAAGTGGGCGCAATTGCAGGATACGCAACGCACTGGCTTTAGTTTCTGGTTTGAGACAACGCCGCGGCAAGTCACATTGCATCAAACACCATTGAGCGTGGCGGATAAGTTTGGTGGATACGTCCGCTTCAGTGAGTCGAGTTGGGTATTCACTTCTGCCACTCTCGCGATAGGTGACTCGTTTGCGCACTTTACTCATCAATTAGGCCTTTACGAAGCAAAGACTATGCAGCTCGCCAGCCCATTCGCATTTGCCGAGCAAGCCTTACTTTGTGTACCTCGATTTTTACCTCAGCCGCATGAACCAAGCATGCAGCAGGCACTATTAGAGGTTATTGAACCATTACTCGAGGCGAACCCCGGTGGTACCTTTTTACTATTTACCAGTTATCGAATGCTTAATCAGGTAGCAGCAGCGCTTCGGGAACGCTCAGACCGCTTAATTTTGGTGCAAGGCGAATCGAGCAAACGCGACTTATTGGATCAGTTTGTGACCGATGGCGAGGCCGTGTTATTGGGTACCTCATCATTTTGGGAAGGCGTTGATATTCAGGGCCAAGCGCTCAGTTGTGTGGTGATTGATAAACTACCGTTTGCCAGCCCCGACGATCCGTTATTGCAAGCTCGTGTGGAGGACGCCAAGTTACGCGGTATTGATGCGTTTGGTCAGGTGCAGTTACCGCAAGCCGTGATTGCACTTAAACAAGGTGCTGGGCGTCTGATCCGCGATCATAGCGATAATGGAGTATTGGTGGTGTGCGACAACCGGCTTGTCACTAAGCCCTATGGCAAAATATTTTTGCGTAGCTTACCGCCCATGCGCCGCACCCGATCCATTTCAGCTGCAGCGGAGTTTTTACGTGGCTTAGCAACAGCGGCCGATGTGGGGTTAGGTGCAGAGCACCACAACCAGCCTAAGATGAAGATTGAGAAGGAGTAGTACTAGGTGGAACCTACAATTCTTGCGATTGATACCGCGACGGAAAACTGCTCGGTTGCACTGCGTCGTGGCAGCCAAGTGTGGCAGCGGCAAGCACTCAGCCCCCGAGAGCATTCACAACGCGTATTAGGGTTTATTACCGAGGTACTGGCCGAAGCAAAACTTAACAAAACAGATATTACCGGGATTGTGGCTAGTATTGGTCCTGGCAGCTTTACCGGCGTACGGATTGGGGTGAGTGTGGCGCAAGGATTAGCCTTCAGCCTGCAAGTGCCGGTAGTAGGCGTTTCGACTTTAGCTGCATTGGCACAGCGGGCCTTGCGCGAGCTCGGCGCTACGCGCGTGGTCGCAGCCATCGATGCACGAATGAAAGAGGTATATTTAGCCCAGTACGAATTAGATAACGGCCAACTAAAATGTGTGGTTGAGCCGCGGGTAGGCCCACCCGATCATCATTGGCTGGCGCAACAACTTGTGGGAGCTGAAGGATTGGTCGCGGTTGGTACTGGCAGTATCGAATATGCCTCGGCATTTAGTGCTTTCGCAACGGTTCATGAACAGCTCGCGCTGCCGCAAGCGGAAGATTTTTTAACCCTTGGTTGGGCCCAGTTACAGCAACGTCAGCAGGGTGCGGAGTTAGCTGGCGAATTAAGCGCTAATGAACTTGAACCCTTATATGTTCGTAATGAAGTTACTTGGCAAAAAATAACGCCGCAGGTAAAGTTGAACTAGAGTTAGGGTGAGTAGGTCAGAATATATGGAGCGATTGACGTGAATGCTGGACCGCTTAGCAATAATCTAGGCAATATGAACGCTACGCCAGGTGCGCTAGTGAGCGTATCGGCAGCAGCTTCGAGTGCGGCGCGAGTAGATATACAGCGCGTTACTCCGCAGGCTGAGCGCGGTAGCGCCGAGAACGCTCGGCGTGAAGTGCCGACCCCAGCGCAAATTCAAGCACGCGTACAACAGCTGGCTAATGTCGATCGTGAGGGCGGCGGTCGTGCACAGTATGACGCGCCAGCACCTGAACGACGCTCGGCAATTGCCGCCTATACTGGCGTTGCGCAGGCGCAACAGAGAGATAATATCGCTGCTATGTTTAGCGTCGATCTATACGCCTAGTTATATAACTGAGGAGTGCAAAACCATGAGCTATTTGCAACGAATGAAATGGATGATCGTTAGTGCAGCAGCGTTATCGCTTGGTGCATGTTCAGTCGTGCCAGAAGAATTGAAAGTATCAGAGCAAACTAATTTAGTTAATTATCAGCAGGCGTTGGCACAGCCACAAACCGTCATTGGACAAACGGCGCGCTGGGGCGGGGCGATTGCGGATGTGCGTAATAGCGATTCGGGCACCATTATCGAAGTGGTTAACTTTGACCTCATTCACTATGGACGGCCACATACAAGTGATGAAAGCGATGGTCGATTTTTAGCGGTAATTGATAAATTTGTTGACCCGCTAGTATACAAGAAAGGGCGGTTTATTACCTTTGTCGGGCAGATAGAAACGCCACAGGAAGGTAAAATAGATGAATATAAATACTTGTTCCCAACCCTTGATGTGACTGGTATGAAGTTGTGGAAAGAGAAACGTGAGAGCAATGTTGAAATTGATTATTCACCCGCATGGTGGCGCCATAGTTTTTACGGACCTTATCCCTACCATTACCCTGCGCCTGTCATTATTCGTAGTCACGATGGCGGCCGTAAAACAGTAAGCGATGGTGGTGGCGCGAGACAAAATCGCCAATAATTTAGCAACATTATTGATGCAGAGATGAAGGATATATTTTGCAGCAGGATTGGATAGCACGGGCTCAGCAATTAGCTGAGCCCGTTTCATTTGGGTTGCCGTGGGGTGAAGTGCGGGGCTTGCGCTGGGGCGATCCTAATGCCCAGCCAGTGCTTTGTTTACATGGCTGGTTAGACAACGCGCACAGTTTTTTACCCCTTGCTGGCGCGTTTTGCGAGCGTCCACAGCAACAACTTCAGTTGCTTGCATTAGACTGGGCTGGGCATGGAGATAGCGACCATCGACCGGCCGGTAATCACTATTACTTTCTAGACTATGTTTACGACCTGTGGCACATATGCCAGCAACAGCAATGGCAGCCGTTAATTTGTGCCCATTCAATGGGCGCTTTTGCCGCCAATTTACTCGCTGGCATCGCGCCGGATTTAGTCCGTGGGCTGTATAGTATTGAGGCGTTCGGGTTATTGCTCGCCACGCCTGAACAAAGTGTTGGCGACTTACGTGAAGGCTTTGCCTCGCGGTTTGATACGCAAGCTAAGCTGCAAAGCGAGCAGGCGCAGCGCTTTTATTCTAGCTTTGAACAAGGGGTAACGGCGCGGGCTGGCGCCGGTGATTTTAGTCGCGATATTGCCACCTTACTGGTGCAGCGAGGGATGCGCCAAGTAGCGGAGCAACAATGGCAGTTTAAAGCAGATCTTGCCGCGCGAACTAAATCGGCGGTGCGGATGACCGCGCCACAAGTTGCCAATGTGTTGCGCGAAATTGTCTGTCCAATGCGATTGTTGCGCGGCGCTACGGGGTATCAGTCGGTGTTACAGCAACTCGATGAATGGGCAAGCTGCGTGCCTCAACTGGAAATCGTTGAGCATGCCGGCGGACACCATGTACACATGGAGGCGGGCGCTTGGTTGTGGAAAGATTTTGTTGATTTTGTCAAGCGCCACGAGTTGATTTAAGCGCTCGAATTAACTGGTCGGATATGCGATGATTGCGGACAATTTTCGTATACAGCCATGTACGATGATACCTATAAAACAATACATGGCTGAGAATAAGATATAAATATGACGGAGCTGTGACCATGGAAAAAATTTGGCTGAAGCGTTACCCAACCGGCGTGCCGGAAACGATAGACCCTGATCGTTATGCTTCTCTCATGGATATTTTTGAAACGAGTGTTGAGCGCTTTAGTGCACAGCCTGCATACGTCAATATGGATCGTGAAATGACGTTTGCTGAACTCGAGCAAAAGAGCAAAGATTTTGCCGCCTATCTGCAATCTCTTGGGCTGCAAAAAGGCGATGCCGTTGCGGTAATGATGCCTAACCTATTGCAGTACCCAGTGGCTATTTTCGGCATTTTACGTGCTGGCATGGTCGTGGTGAACGTTAACCCGTTGTACACCCCCCGGGAATTAAAGCATCAATTGACCGACTCTGATGCAAAAGCCATTGTGATTTTGGAGAACTTCGCGGCGACTTTGGAAAAAGTTCGTGATGAAGTGCCGCTTCAGCATGTCATTTTAACGCGTATCGGCGACTTGTTACCTGCGCCGAAACGCTGGTTAGTCAATGCGGTTGTTAAGTACGTCAAGAAAATGGTGCCAAGCTATCGCTTGAGTAGTGTGGAGTGGTTCAATTCAGCTATAGATAAGGGCCAACAGGCTACCTATCAGCGCCCCCAGTTGAGTTGGGATGACCTAGCCTTTTTACAGTACACCGGTGGCACCACCGGCGCGGCCAAAGGGGCGATGTTGTCGCACCGCAACATGGTGGCCAACTTAGAGCAGGTGTCAGCGGTTGTCGCACATCTGTTGAAAGACGGTGAAGAAACCATTATTACCGCATTGCCGCTCTATCATATCTTCGCGCTGACGGCTAACTGCCTGACGTTCTTGAAGCATGGTGGGAAGAATGTTCTGATCACCAACCCGCGTGATATGCCAGGCTTCGTCAAAGAGCTGAGTAAACATCAGTTTTCCATGATTGCCGGGGTCAATACCTTATTCAATGGGTTGTTAAACACCAAAGGCTTCAAGGATTTAGATTTTTCTCATTTAAAAGTCGCGCTAGGCGGCGGCATGGCAGTTCAGCGTAGCGTTGCTGAAGAATGGGAGCGGTTAACCAAGTCACCCTTATTGGAAGGTTATGGTCTGACTGAGTGTTCACCAGTGGTCACCACTAACCCGACTGACATTGAGCATTATACGGGCAGTATCGGCCTACCGGTGCCATCTACAGATGTGCGTATTATTGATACCGAGACTGGCGCAGAGTTAGGACTTGGTGAAGCCGGGGAATTACAGGTAAAAGGCCCACAGGTTATGGTTGGCTACTTAAATCGGCCTGATGCGACCGCGGAATCGATTAAAGATGGCTGGTTTGCGACGGGCGATATAGCGACTGTTGATGAAGAAGGGTTTTTCCGCATCGTTGACCGCAAGAAAGACATGATTTTAGTGTC
Source organism: uncultured Idiomarina sp. (assembly GCA_946885915.1). Next base: position 29,376 of record CAMPHF010000010.1, on the reverse strand, counting down.
CGGTTTTAATGTGTATCCGAACGAAGTAGAGGATGTGATTAGCGCCCATCCGAAAGTATTAGAAGTAGCTGCGGTTGGTGTGCCTAGCGATGCATCTGGTGAAGTGGTTAAAGTATTTGTGGTGGCAAAAGATAAATCGCTAACTGAGCGTGAAGTTCGGGATTATGCCCGCGAGAACTTAACTGGCTATAAGGTTCCGAAATTAGTGGAGTTCCGCAGTGAGCTACCCAAAACTAATGTCGGTAAAATTTTACGGCGTGAACTGCGCGATGAAGAAGAGAAGAAAAGTAAAGCATGATCAACTATGAAGTGATCACGACAGACGCGGCTTTGGCCGCGTTTTGTCGTCATGCACAAGCGCAAAGCTACTTAACGCTAGATACTGAGTTTGTACGTACCCGTACGTTGCGAGCAAACTTAGGTCTCATTCAAGCCCGAGCTGGTGAGCAACTGGTACTCATTGACCCGCTCACCGACCTCGATCTCTCGCCGCTATGGGCACTGCTGGTTGACCCTGAGTTAACCAAAGTCATTCATGCCGGTGGTGAAGATTACGAAATTTTCTGGCAAGCCATGGGGCAATTACCACAAGCATTGTTTGATACTCAAGTTGCGGCAGCAATGGTGGGCTTGGGTGATGCGCTTGGCTATGCGGCTTTAGTGCAACACTTTGAACAAGTTGAGGTTGATAAAAGCCAGTCGCGTACCGATTGGCTGCAACGCCCATTGGCGCCGGAGCAACTTACTTACGCGGCGACCGATGTGCTTTACTTGCACGATATTTATCCGCGTTTACAGCAAGCGGTGAGTGAGCAGGGGCGAGCTGATCTGGTGCGGGCAGAGTCGGATTTCCAGGCATTTAAACGGGCTCAGCAAACCCCCGCAGATTTACTCTATTTGTTTATTGGCAATGCGTGGCAACTCAGTGGTCAACAATTGCCTGTGCTGCGGGAATTAGCAGCCTGGCGACAACAGCGAGCAGAGCAACAAAACATCCCGCTTGGCTTTGTGATGAAAGAGCATGTGTTGCTCGAATTAGCTCGACGTGCACCGACGCATACCGATAAATTGCGTGGCTTTGAGGAGCTACCCGTTGTTACTCGTAAAGTAGCAGGTGCAGATATTATTGCCGCGATTGAGCGCGGCTTAGCGGCGCCGGCGTTACCATCGCTGCAACGCCTAACCGATATGACCGGCTATAAGGCCGCCTTCAAGGCAACGAAAGAACTGCTCGACAAACATGCTGAAGCTTGTGGTATTGCCGCAAACTTGCTTGGGTCACGGCGCCAAATTAACGACACCATTCATTGGTACTGGCAAGTTCCGACTGAATTTTACTCGCGTTTAACGCAGCCTGACTTGTTGCAAAGTTGGCGTGGCGTTATGCTCGAAGCAGAATTAGAGTCACTGTTAGGACGCGCATGACCGCCGCCATGATGATCTGTGAAGTATTTAAAAGCCAGCGACAAACTGGGGCTTACTTGTATTTACCAAAAGGCGCGGCGTGGGAAGAATTGCCAGCAGCACTGACTGCGGCATTCGGGGTACCTGAAAAAGTGATGACGGTGCCATTAACAGCCGGACGTAAATTGGCTCATATTGAGGTAGAGCGGTTGTCCGCACTCCTAACTAGCCAGGGTTTTTATCTATATTTACCCCCACCGACCGAGAATTTGTTAGCGCAACATCGCGCGCAGATCGACTCGATGGGGAATCAAGAAGGATAAGGTTATGCATATGAAACGTTGGTTTACACTCACCGCTATTGCTTCCGTGATATCGGTTGCTGGCGTATTAGTGACGTCGCCCGTGGTGCAAGCGCAGCAGGATGCAACGCAAGCAGAGGTAGCAAAGCCTGAATTTGCCGACTACGTGGAAGCGCTGAAGGATGAAGCCCGCGCACAAGGTTTTACCGATGCCACGCTCGAACAGGCTTTCGCAGGGGTGAAGTATTACAAAAAAGCGGTTGAGGCAGATAAAAACCAACCTGAGTTTAAGTTGACATTAGATACTTATTTACCGCGCGCGGTGCCGGCCTGGAAGTCAAAGAAAGCCCTAGAAATGTACAACGAGCACAAACCCTTGTTGGAAGAAGTAGGTGAGAAATTTGGCGTGCAGCCACGCTTTATTGTGGCGTTATGGGGTATTGAGACCAATTTCGGTAGTTTTACCGGTGGTTTTGATGTGATTTCTGCGCTCACCACGCTGGCTTATGACGGTCGTCGTGAGGCTTTTTTCAAGAAAGAACTTTGGCACGCGCTGACCATTATTCAGGATGGCCATATTGCGGTGAACCAAATGAAAGGCTCGTGGGCGGGTGCTATGGGGCAAACCCAATTTATGCCTAGCTCATTTATGAACTATGCCGTTGATTATGATGGCGATGGCCGCAAAGATATTTGGAATAGCTTTCCCGACGTATTTGCCTCTGCCGCCAACTATTTAAGCTCGGTCGGCTGGCGTGACGATGTCACTTGGGGTCGTCAGGTTCAATTACCTAGTGGCTTTGACATTAGTTTAGCAACCCTAGATACGAAAAAGTCGTTGGCGCAATGGCAAGCCCTTGGGGTGCGCACTTATGAAGGCGAAGAACTGCCTAATCGTGATGATATTGTGGCATCGGTGGTGATTCCAGATGATGAGCAAGGGCGCGTCTATTTGGCCTATGCTAATTATGATGCGTTGATGCGCTGGAACCGCTCGCACTATTTTGTCGCCGCGGTAGGCTTACTATCCGACAAAATTCGTTTTAATCGCGCGGAATAATATGTATCAGCATCTCACAGTGGCTGGCGAGCCCATGCCACTGCCGGTCACTAAGGCAATCTGCGTGGGTCGAAATTATGCGGCACATGCAGCAGAGCTTAATAATGACGTGCCTGCGCAGCCATTGTTATTCATCAAGCCAGAGGTGGCTTTTACGCCGCTCAATGATGGCATTAAGCTGTATACGATGAGTGAGCCGGTGCATTACGAGCTAGAGCTGGCATTACTTATAGGCCGTGATGTGCCGCATACCGAAGATATGCCCCCAGCAGCCCTGATTGACGCGGTAGCTGCGGTAGGGTTGGGCGTAGATTTAACCTTGCGCCAAACCCAGCAGCAATTAGCGGCAGCGGGACAGCCATGGGAACGGGCAAAAGGCTTTGTCGGCGCTTTACCCATGTCGACTTGGGTACCTGTTAGCGCGGGCATTGATCTGCAGCACCCACTACAATTTCAGTTCGCAATTAATGACGAACTGCGCCAGGTTGGTGATACCCGCAATATGATTTTTCCGCTTACTACCTTATTACGTGAGATCCAGCGGCGTTTTTCGTTGCGTGCGGGTGATGTGATTTTGACCGGTACGCCAGCCGGAGTTGGTACTTTAGCCGTTGGCGATAAACTGTTAGCGACACTAAGCCAAGCCCAACAGCAATGGCAGTGGCAGAGTGATGTGACAGCCACCGAGAGTTGCTAAATGACTCTGAGTGAGCGCTTTTGGGAACAAAAAACCTTAGCCGAGTTAACCACCGCTGAGTGGGAAGCCCTGTGCGATGGTTGTGGTAAATGTTGTCTGCACAAATTACTAGATGAGGATGCGCCCGCAACCTCTGAAGCCTTGCACTTTACCGATGTGGCTTGTCAGTTGCTTGACACGACAACAGCACGTTGTCGCGATTATCAGCATCGATTAAGTCGGGTTCCCGATTGTGTTGCGCTTACGCCTGCAACCTTGCATCAAGTTTACTATATGCCGCCGAGCTGCGCTTATCGTCGGTTGGCAAAAGGCCGGGGCCTGGCAGCATGGCATCCGCTTTATCATGAAGGCAGTCAAGCCGCTATGATTGCCGCTGGCATAAGCGCGGCGGGCCGAGTGGTAAGCGAGACCAGCATTGCGGAGCTCGATGAGCACTGCATCGTCAGCTGGCCTCTAGATGATATTGATTAAACTGATGTAGTCGTGTGGTTGCGCTTCAACATTGCTGTGAGTTGCAGTGCGAAAACAACCACTGCCACTATACTGTATAGCGCAAAAACAATGACCATCCAAGCCGGCATACTTAACCCCAACAACGCCCAATCAATATCTCCACACAATCCGGTTGGATTGAAAAGTGTCGGCAACCATTGATGTAGCGGCAACCATGCCGGGAAACTTGGAATACTCTCGCACACCGCGAAAAAAGCATTGGCTGACTGTTGCAGGCTATGGTGGTCATAGGCAATCAGTAATCCCCAACCAGCGGCAACTAACCAGCCCACACTGGCTACGGGTTGCCAGCGACTACCCGTAAGCCACCAACCGAGCAGCCCACTTAAGCCAACACCTAGCACGGCCACGCGTTGATAGACGCACTTCACACAAGGTTCCAAGCCAAGCCCGAACTGAAAATATAACGCCGCGCCAAACAGACCAAACGCCGACAGTGCGAGTAGCAACCACGCACGAGGTTGTGAGGGTAGTGCGAGAAGCCAAGTAGGCATATATTTCGTTCCTTTTCAGTCGGCGGGAATAGGGGTTCGGCAAAACCTTACCGAAGGCCAGATAAATTGTCGAGTGGAAAACTTGTCCGACCTGCTCCAACACTGATAAACTCTTGCTTCTAGTTTGCGCGCAGGTTGCGCGTCACCAAGCTGCTGCGCATGAGCATAATATGAGCGATACCATGATCATTAAAGCACAAAGTCCTGCTGGCTTTGCCGAAGAATATATCGTCAAGTCGATTTGGAACGGCCATTTTGCACCAGGTACGATTTTGCCTGCGGAGCGTGAGCTGTCTGAGCTCATTGGCGTGACGCGAACGACCTTACGAGAAGTATTACAACGGCTTGCGCGTGATGGTTGGCTGACGATTCAGCATGGTAAACCAACCAAGGTGAACAATTTTTGGGAAACCTCGGGGCTGAATATTTTAGAAACGCTGGCGCGTTTAGATGAAGACGGTATGCCGCAGTTGGTTGATCAGCTGTTGTCAGCGCGCACCAATATTAGCGCCATCTATATTCGCCAAGCAGTGCGTAACAACGCAGATAGAGTGGTTGAGCTCTTACAAGAAGCCGAAACACTCGCCGATCAGTCTGGCGCCTTTGCTGATTACGACTACCGTTTGAATCATGACTTAGCGCTTGCCTCAGGTAATCCCATTTATGTGTTAGTGCTAAATGGTTTCAAAGGATTATATTCACGCATTGGTAATTTTTACTTCTCGCACCCTAAGGCGCGCGAACTTGCGCGTTGTTACTATCGTGATTTAGCTGCATTAGCAGCGGCTGGCAAACGTAATGAAGCCGTGGCATTAGTACGCCAATACGGCATTGACTCGGGTAAAATTTGGCAAGAGATGCGTGCCGATATTCCGGCCGATCTGATTGAGTAACAATCGCAGCGGCAATAAAAAAGGGAGCATTGAGCTCCCTTTTTTAATCGTGCTTAGGCACCAAGACTTAGCCTGCGAAGTTGCTCGCAGCAAATTCCCAGTTCACTAATGCCCAAAATGCATTCATGTAGTTTGGACGCGCATTACGATAATCAATGTAATAAGCGTGTTCCCAAACGTCTACGGTCAGCACTGGTGTCACATTCGCATGAGTAAGCGCGGTTTCTGCGTTGCTGGTGTTCACGATATCAACGCCGCCATCCGCAGTTTTTACCAACCAAGTCCAGCCAGAGCCGAAGTTGCCCACAGCCTGTGCGGTAAACTCTTCTTTAAACTTGGCGAATGAACCAAATTTAGCGTTAATAGCTGCGGCCAATTCACCGGTCGGCTCGCCGCCGCCATTTGGGCTTAAGCAGTGCCAATAGAACGTATGGTTCCAAACCTGAGCAGCATTATTAAATACGCCGCCTTTCGAGGCTTTAACAACTTCTTCTAAACTTTTGCTTTCAAGTTCAGTGCCTTTTACCGCGTCATTTAACTTGGTGACGTAGGTTTGGTGATGCTTGCCGTAATGGTATTCAAGAGTTTCAGCCGAAATATGCGGCTCAAGTGCATTCTTTTCGTAGGGTAGTGCTGGTAGTTCAAAAGCCATGTTAAGTCTCCCTTGCTTGGCATTCGAAAATTTAGTCGTCGGCTACTTGAAACGACGACACTGCAACATTATATACCCGATATGGAGACAAACGGGTTAGCTTTCAAGGTTAATTCATCATGTTTTTTAATGCTGGGCATTCGCGTAGGACATTCACCTTGCTATGCCTTTCGTGATAGACTATGCGCCTTAATGCGCCAGCACAATTGGCGTGAGGCGGATAACTCAGCGCTCAAGAGGGATGCATGGAAACCGTAGAGAAAATTAAACAGCAAATCGCCGAAAATCATATTTTATTGTATATGAAGGGTTCACCAAAGCTACCGAGTTGTGGGTTCTCTGCACAAGCTTCGCAAGCGTTAATGAGCTGCGGGCAGGCATTTGCCTATGTCGACATTTTGCAAAATCCTGATATTCGCGCTGAGCTTCCCAAATATGCTGATTGGCCGACTTTCCCGCAATTGTGGGTAGAAGGTGAATTGGTTGGCGGTTGCGATATTATTTTAGAAATGTTCCAAAAAGGTGAGTTACAAGCGCTCGTTAACGATGTTGCGACGCGCCATCCGGCACCCACCGAAGAATAAGTTTAACTCTTTACCATTAACAATTACGAATGGAGATAAAGCATGGCTGTACTAGTAGGTCGTAAAGCCCCAAACTTTACTGCTGCTGCGGTATTAGGTTCTGGCGAAATCGTTGAAAACTTTAACTTCGCAGAAACTATTAAAGGTAAGAAGGCGGTATTATTCTTCTACCCACTAGATTTTACTTTTGTCTGCCCATCAGAGCTGATTGCATTTGATAAGCGCTTGGAAGAGTTCCAACGTCGTGGCGTAGAAGTGATCGGCGTGTCTATCGATTCACAGTTCTCACACAACGCATGGCGTAACACTGCCGTTGATCAAGGCGGTATCGGTGCAGTGAAATATCCATTGGTTGCTGATACTAAGCACAACATTTGTCGTGCATACGATGTTGAGCACCCAGAAGCTGGCGTTGCTTTCCGTGCATCATTCTTGATTGACGAAGAAGGTATGGTTCGTCACCAGGTAGTTAACGACTTACCATTAGGCCGTAACATTGATGAAATGCTGCGCATGGTTGATGCGTTGAACTTCCATCAGCAACACGGCGAAGTTTGCCCTGCAGGCTGGGAAGAAGGCCAAGAAGGCATGAAAGCTGATGCTGACGGCGTTGCTGCTTACTTGAGCAAGAATGCTGCAAATCTCTAAGTTTTAAGAGTTTAAGCAGTAACAAAAAACCGACTGTTTCGCAGTCGGTTTTTTTATGGTTACGCGGCAGAAGTTTCATTATCTGGCGCTGGCCAGCCGCCAAGCTGTTGCCAGCGATTGACCATCCAGCAGAATAGTTCGGCAGTGCGCTCGGTATCATACAGCGCAGAGTGAGCTTGTTGGCTATCAAAGGCAATGCCAGCGGCTTGGCAAGCTTTAATCAGCACGGTTTGGCCGAGTGTTAAAGCCGCTAAGGCGGTGGTATCAAAGGTCACAAAAGGGTGAAATGGGTTGCGTTTTACTTGTGTGCGGGCAGCCGCTGCCATCAAAAAGTTATGATCAAAAGTGGCATTATGACCGACTAGCACACAACGCTGACAATCCTGTGCTTTTTGCGCTTTACGGATTGGCTTAAACAAGGCTTTAAGTACCTCATCCTCCGGTTCTGCGCCCCGTAACGGGTGATGCGGGTCAATGCCGTTAAAATCAATGGCGGCTTGTTCAATATTAGCACCGGCAAAGGGTTCGACGTGAAAGTGGTGGCGCTCATCCGGTAGCAATTGGCCGTGTTCGTCAAATTTTAAGGTGACGGCGGCAATTTCTAATAAAGCGTCGGTTTGTGCATTGAACCCCGCGGTCTCCACATCAATCACGACGGGCATATAGCCACGAAATCTAGTTTTCATGAGTGTTTCTGACATGCGTCTAGCGTTACCTTATTGGCCTGAATGGTGGCGGTTCTGAATGTTAGGCACAGTATGCCAAAATACCTAGCTGAAGGCGAAGAATAAGGTTAAAGATTAGGCGTTAGGTGACGATAACTAAAGTATGCAAAAGCACCATAGGAATTCATTGATGCGATTCATTCAGCCACTCGCTGCCGCCATGCTGTGTAGCGCTATTAGTGTCAGCGCCAGTGCTGACATTCGGCATTACAGCGCTAACTTGGCAAATGCTAATTGGCAAATGACCAGTGCTACGCCATTGGCCTGTGAACTCGTGCATGAAATTCCGCGCTTTGGGCAAGTGAGTTTCCAAAGTGAAGCCAGTAAGCAAAACAACTTGATCATGCTGATGGAGTTTAAGCAGCTACCCAATCATTATGCTATGGCGACGGTGAAGTCCGTTGCCCCAAGTTGGTGGCCGGGGCAGAACTCCTATCAATTAAGTTCGATGCCTTTGTATAAACAATTCCCAGGGCAATTAGAGCAGCAGCAAGCTTGGACATTGCTTAGTGAACTTGAAAAAGGTCGCCAGCCGACATTTTTTTTCCAAGATTGGTACAACCCGCGGGATCAAATTGCCGTTGGTTTAGCCGCAGCTAAGTTTCGTCCTCGCTATGACGAATTTTTAGATTGCGTCGCGAACTTGTTACCCTTCAGCTTCGATGATATTTCGTTCACCGTCTTAAATTTTAATGAAAGCGATGGTGAGCTCACCCTTGAAGCGCAGCGCAAGTTGAATCAAATTGGTCAGTATTTAGCACACGATAATCAGCTGGAATTGGTGCTGGTGGACGCTTACACCGACGCTTATGGTGCTCGCGAGCCGAATCAGACGCTAACTGAAGCACGTGCCGAGGCAGTGAAGCGTTTCTTTACCGAGCGTGGTATTGCAGCGGACCGAATTACCACCGTTGGCCATGGTGAGCGGCGCCACGTAGATGGGAACGATGATGCATTATCGCGGGCGCAAAACCGACGGGTAGTGGTGCAATTGAGCAAACCACACTTTGCCGCCGGGTTTCGCATGACCACCGCAACCTCATCAGAAGCTGCGGCAGCCAATACTGAGGCCGAATAGTCTTAGCGGTTGGCGGAACGGTCAATTAATTCAATCGCGTAGCCGTCTGGGTCGCGTACGAAGGCAATGACTGTTGAGCCACCTTTCACGGGGCCCGGGGCACGATACACATCAGCACCGGCCGCCGTGAGCTTTTCGCATAAGCCGTAGATATCCTCGCAGCCGATAGCAATATGGCCAAAAGCTTTGCCGTGATCGTAGCTATCGACACCCCAATTATAAGTTAACTCAATTTGTGCATGTTCGTGCTCTTCACCATAACCGACGAAGGCGAGGGTATATTTATATTCCGCATTTTCGGACTGCCGCAACAGCTTCATGCCAAGACATTCAGTGTAAAACTTAATTGAGCGATCTAAGTCGCCCACTCGCAACATGGTATGTAAAACGCGCATATTTGGTACTCCTTTAAGCGTCGGATGTCTTCTCTTTAAACTCACACAAATCTTCGATTACACATAACCCGCATTCACGTTTTTTACGGGCGCAAATTTGGGTGCGATTGGAGACCCGGTGAATATGGGAATTTACGGCAATAGTGGGCCAGCTGGATGACGCTGGCTGTAAACGTTGAGTAGTGTACTAAAATACGCTGCTTGGAGCGAGGAGGTGACTGTCCAGAGGATTGAATTAGTCGCCTAATCGCTGATAGTGGTTTTTGTGGTGCGGAACAGTGAGTCCTGCCGTTTTGTGCGAATAGATTGAAATTATTGGTATTGTATTCATAAGGTATAAGTCGTTTTTTAGTTGAACAACATTCGAGAGTTAAAACCAATCATAAACATGATTACTGGATAAAATATGGACATTGCTTTATTCGACTTTGACGGCACGATCACGCACTGCGATACTTTTACGCCGTTTGTAAAATCTGCTGTGCCGCGCAGTAGGAAGCTTTTCGGACAGTTTTTCTTAGCGCCATTAATTATTGGTCACCGATACGGTTTAGTGTCGTCATCTCATGTACGTCAAAAAGTAATTCAAGTTGGCTTTAAAGGTTTAGCAGCTTCAACCCTCGCAGAGTTAGGCCACCAATACGCTGATTCATTTATACCAAAGGTTCTGCGCCCGCAAGCGGTAGAGCGCTTAAAATGGCATAAAGAACGAGGGGACCGAATACTCATTGTCTCCGCTTCACTCAAGGTTTATCTTGACCCGTGGTGCAAAGCAATGGGATTTGAAGTCTGTGGCGTTAACCTAGAGGAAAAGTGTGGGCGGCTGACGGGGCGCTACACAGGGGGCGATTGTACGGCGGGAAAAAAGGCTGACAGAATCCGTGCTGTAGCTAACCTAGATGAGTATGAGCATGTTTATGCTTACGGAGATACCGTAGAGGATACCGAAATGCTTGCCTTAGCTGATACTAGATATTTTAACTGGGAAAGGGTGAGTTAACTTTTTCAGGTGACACTTTGCGAATTCAGTCGGCTATGAGCGAGGACCGGACGTTAAGTTAACTGGTTACTCGCCTCCTTGTAATTAGTAAGTGCGAGCGCGAATCAGGCGCAGCACATTTATCTCTGCGTTATTGCGCGTTTTGTTATTGTATTGTGAATTTAAGTCGTTTACTGTCAATGACATAACGAAAAATCAAAGTTAGATATTGTGCGCTCGTTAGATTGTAACTGAGCATGCTCACATTAGTTTGGCTCATTTAAAACGTTTCATGACTGAAATCTTTTTTACCTCAGTAAGTTAAAGCTTGGTAACTACTTATTCAACGAGTGACAAAGTGAGCATGCACAGTATACAAATGTTAAATGCCTATGAGTAAGCGTGACGAGATCATCAAGTACCATGAACTGGCCAAGGATGCTGGGAATCGGCTTCGCTCATATATTTTGTCGGTTTCATCTGGTGCTACAGGCGTTTTCTTTCTTGCCTTGACTGCTGCCGGTGAGCGAGCTTTGTCTGCGCCTGAGAAATGGTTGCTTGTTCTTGCATTGTTGGCTTTCGTTACTACTGTCGGTCTATGCTTGTATGAGTTGCGCATAGATGCTAAGCGATTCTTCTCGTTAGCAAAGGAGCTTGAGAAGCCCGAAGAGGATCAGCATTGGGAAGAGAATGAAAGGTACAAGTCGAAACGGTACTGGCTCATACATGCCTCTTACGTCACTCTCGGGGTCGCCATTTGCGCCACCAGCATTTACTTGGTTCTGGCGTCGGCATTTAACAAGCGCAGGCACATGGACAAATTTTCCGCTGCGCTACAAATTTGCCCGTGCTGCGGGCGTTATGAATCTGGAGAATAACTATGGATGTGAGGGGGCGGCGGCAGAATCCACCAATGCAAATGATGGTGGACAGCACAAAAGGCACAAACCCAGTTCCCACGATATTGTTTTTTACATTCAAGATTTTAGGCTTAGTAATTCCCATGCTTCCCATTTATCTTGGTTACAAGCTTTTCCTTCTGGGGGTCACTGGAGAAGCGAGCATCGTCGTAGATGCAACAACTATCAAGGGACAGTTGCTCAATGCGGCACCAGGCTTATTCTTCGCCGTTGGTGGCATAGTTGCTTTGATCGTTGCCATCGTCAAAGGGGTCAAGTACCAAGGATGATCATAACAAGGCCAGGCACGGCGACATCTACTACATTGCGGCTTCGCCTCCATTTCGCAGCCGCGCATGCTGGCCGGCGTTAGCAATCGCACTTTTCTACCCTCCTTGCTAAATGAGTAAAAAAGGAATAGTTTATACTCATGCACATTTTTGAGTTTGATAATGATAAGAGCCAAGCGAATCTAGAGAAGCATGGAATCGACTTCAGTGACGCACAGGCCTTATGGGATGACCAGGATTTACTTGAGATTCAAGCAAAGACTGCCGATGAACCTCGCTACCTCGTTATTGGCCTTATTGGTAGCAAACACTGGTCCGCTGTTATCACTTACCGAGGGGAGAAGATTCGTCTCATCTCGGTAAGACGCTCGCGTAAGAGAGAGGTAGAGTTGTATGAAAGCTAAAGATTTTGACGCCAAATTTGACGAAGGCGCCGACGATATTATTGATGATTTGAACGTGAAGAGTGCAAGACGAGTGAACCAAGACGCGAAGCGCATTAACGTTGATTTTCCGGCTTGGGTTGTTGAGTCGCTGGATCGCGAAGCTGCTCGAATAGGTGTTACTCGGCAATCGATTATTAAAGTCTGGCTTGTAGAGCGTTTACGGGCTGAAGCTGCTAACAAACCGCTGAAAGGTGACACCGCAAGCGGTGCACGTTAGCGGGGCGTTAGACCGCTTGGAACGCTTCTAGGAGGCTCAATGATTCAAGTGTCAAATCTGCGTCTGAGCGCAGCACTGTGGTTAGCGGGTATGTTCGGCGTTGTCGTGCTGACACTTACCGTGATCCCGCAACTCTTGCGCGGGCTGCATTCCCCAGTACCGCTCAGCGTGGCTGTCACGGCGAGCCTCGTACAAAGTGGTGTGCTCTTGGCGCTGGCTGCCTGGTTAGGCGCTACTCTCTCGAGGCCGCTCGGTCTCAGGGCCCCGGCAACAGAGGCAGCACTCTCCGGCTCTAGCATCTGGGCGGCTTCAAAACCCCAGCTGATTCCCGGAGTTTTGATAGGTCTCGCTGCGGGTGCTGTACTACTCATTGCGATGCAGGCGGCGCCGCCCGAGCTTCAGAGCGCCGGATCCGCATTCCACATTCCAGCTTCCGCCAAGCTGCTCTATGGCGGCATCACAGAAGAAATTCTCATGCGCTGGGGGCTGATGACACTGATTGCTTGGCTGGCATGGCGATTCCTGCAGCAGCGCAAGGGCAGTCCTCGTCCCGGCTACATGGGGGGCGCAATTCTGATAGCAGCATTGCTCTTCGGCATCGGCCATCTTCCTGCTGTTGCGGCCATGGGGCTCAATCTCACCCCCTCCGTTGCCGCCTACGTGCTGATTGGCAACATTGTTCCAGGTGCGCTGTTCGGCTTCTCGTACTGGCGCTGGGGTTTGGAATCGGCCTTCATCGCACACGCTACTGCACACCTGGCCGCCATTGTCGCTGGCGCAGCGGTCTAACAATTCATTCAAGCCGACGCCGCTTCGCGGCGCGGCTTAACTCTGGCGTTATGCGCTTTCAAAATAATCACCAGTACAATTGAGGACAAACCATGAAAATTGAAGATTTAGTACAAGAAATTTATGCAAGCAACGTCAGCTCCGTTTCAGTTACAAGGCATGCAGTAAAGCATGGGAACAAAGATCAAGCTGGCGACTATTCAACCGTTACCCTTGATATTCAAGGTATCAAACATGTTTTTAGTAATCAGAGCGGAACATGGGTAAAGCAGCAATAGTTAGCCCCATAGCATCGCATAACAAGGCCGCGCACACCGCACACTTCGTGTGCTGGACGCGCTTCGCGCGCCTGTGGCGGCAACGTTAGGCTCAAAAAAGAGTATCTACCGTATGATGGTGAGTGAAGAAAAGTATCGCGGGCATAAAGTGTTTTCTGAGCTAGATGAATACATCGATTTTTATCGTGACTTATCTATGTCCGTCATGAGCTTTGCCACCATGGGTACTACGGCTTTTATCAGTATGGATACTTACGTCTACTCGTCAATCCAGGGAACGGTTGATTCGATAAAGACTCTTCTTGAAAAAGGAAGAATTAATGATTGTTACAGCCTAGTGAGGAAGTATTTTGATTCAGTCATTATAAATGTCTACTCAAACTTATACCTCCAAGACCATCGAAGCATCGAGAGCTATATAGTAGAAAAAATCAATAATTGGCTTCACGGAAAGGAGCAACTTCCGGAATACAGGGTGATGTCACAGTACATCAGGCAAAGTATTAATCTTAAAGAAGTAAACGACCTATTATATGCTACCGATTTTTACAAAAAAGTCAGAGAGCGATGCAATGATCATACGCATTACAACTATTTTCAAAATGTTCTACTGAACGACAGTGAGGTATATGTAAAAGGCAGAGCCCGCGCCCTAGATGAGCTGTCGGAAGATGTGAGATCTATATTTATTCTTCACGTGTCTTACATTTGCACTATCTGCCAGCATTATATGATGTCTAGTGACCACCTAGATCATCTTGAGTGCAATATGGCTCCACCAGAGGATTCGCAATACTGGGTTGCGCCGTTTTTTCAACATGTATTCTCGAACATAATCATGAAAGAAAGACCGGATATAGGCAATGCCATTTTAAATGGTACGTCTATGCACTTGGAGGGGACAATTGTCTAACAAACATAGCCAGTGCGACATTTATTCCGGCGCTCGTTTTTATGCCGGTCAGCTACGCTTGCATAAAAACAATCACCTACATAAATGCGCCTGCTATGGGCGTTAGCTTCACTCGGAGGTACCATGGGCTATTTAGCCCCTAAAGTTCATTTTGAAAATGCTAAAGCGCTTTCTGTGAATATAGAAGATAGATACCTTCGATACTGTTGTTTGGAGCTTCGATACTGCATAGAGGCAATTGTTTATAAAAAGTTATCAGCTTTTGACAATATTCCGAAGGTTATTGTAGATACTTGGCAGCCAAATAAAGCTGTTAGGATGTTGACCAAAATTGACGAGTTCGCTGATAAAAACTGTTCGATCGAACTAAATCTGAGCAATTCAGATGTCCCACCAAAAGATGGTTGGATCCCTCTTGGAGAACAAAAAATTCCGTCGGTACGGTGGTTTGCAAAAAACTACAACAAGCTCGGAAATTTTCTTCATTTGTCTAGACCTAAAGATAGTAATTCGTCCAGTTCGGATAAGATCCGGCGGTGTGTAAATGAGGTGCTAAGCGAAATAAGACAGTATGTAACTGATGGTATTTGGCTCCGAGCCTCGGGTATTGAGCTGCAGACTTATTTGGAGTGCTCAGAAGATCTGATTTTTAATCGCAGCCAGGTTAAGGATGGTGATGTCGTTATATGTGATTCATGCGGATTTACATACCGAGTAAAATCGAAAGGAGGTAGTAAGTACCAGTTATCTTATGACATCCGTGATGTCAACTGCCATAAGTGTGGTGAGGGGCTTGAAATAAGCGATCAAAAACTTATGAAAGATCGAGAGTTTTCATGTAACTTTTGCGGGCAAATGCATGTTATTGTTCAAACATATCAGTACTGTGCTAAAAACTAAGCTAACAAGCGCATATTGTTCGCCCCTGCGGGGCTGGGACCTTCGTTCCGCTTCGCTTCACTGCGGCCCCAAATGCGGGCGTTAATGTCCGCAATTGGCACACAGCGGACTCTAACTACTCCGTCTTATCCTTAAACTCACACAAATCTTCGATTAAACACGAGCCGCACCGTGGTTTTCGCGCGATACAGGTGTAGCGGCCGTGTAAAATAAACCAATGGTGGGCATTTACCTTAAATTCTGCGGGTATTACTTTCTCTAACCGTTGTTCAACCGCGTTCACGGTTTTTCCGGGCGCGAATTTAGTGCGATTCGCGACTCTGTAAATATGGGTATCTACGGCAATAGTGGGCCAGCCGAAGGCGGTATTCAGTACCACATTCGCCGTTTTGCGCCCAACGCCGGGAAGGGCTTCTAGTGCGGCGCGATCCTCGGGTACTTCACCCTGGTGTTCATTCACCAAAATCTGACAAGTTTTGATCACGTTTTCAGCTTTGGCATTAAATAAGCCAATGGTTTTGATGTGCTCTTTCACCCCATCAACCCCCAGCGCGAGCATGGCGGCAGGCGTTCTAGCAGCAGGGAATAGCTTCCGCGTGGCTTTATTTACGCCTACGTCTGTGGCTTGTGCTGATAGCAGCACCGCAATTAACAGTTCAAAGGTGCTGGTATATTCAAGCTCAGTGGTTGGCTCGGGGTTTTCAGCGCGCAACCGCGAGAGAATTTCGATCCGCTTTTGTTTATTCATCGGTCACTCTTGTTGGTTATGCTTATATCGTTCACACGCTAGGATGCTGAAGTAACCCTCGCGCGGGTGACTGTTTTTACAGGCCGCTCGGCGCGCGCTTGGCGACGCATATCAAGCGCATTTTTTAGCGCAATCAAAAAGCCCATCACAATAAAAGCACCCGGCGGCAATACGGCCACAAGCAGTGGGAAATCCACCTCAAAAAGCTCGACACGTAATACGGTTGCCCATTCGCCTAACAATAACTGGGCACCGTCAAATAAGGTGCCATTGCCCAACACTTCACGCACCGCGCCAAGCACGATCAAGACTGCGCCAAAACCCGCGCCCATCATCAGGCCGTCCATTGCCGCTTGTGGCCATGGGTTTTTAGACGCGTAAGCCTCGGCACGACCAATAATGGCGCAGTTAGTCACAATAAGCGGAATGAAAATCCCCAACGCTTGATAAAGCTCAAAAACGTACGCATTCATGAGTAGCTCAATCACCGTAACAAATGCGGCAATAATCATCACAAATACCGGGATGCGGATTTCATTCGGCACCCATTGCCGCACCAGTGAAACAGTTACGTTAGAGCCGACCAATACCAACAGCGTTGCCAAGCCTAGCCCCAACGCGTTGGTGACTGTTGCAGTTACGGCTAATAACGGGCACAAGCCGAGTAGTTGCACTAACGCGGGGTTGTTGTGCCACAAGCCTTGTTCCGCGAGTTGCCGATATTCACTCATGATGCTGCTCCTGCTTCAGCGGCTGCACAACCAGCAGGAGGTTGCTGTTGCCACTGCGCTTGTTGCTGTTGGGCAAAG
Organism: uncultured Idiomarina sp.; assembly: GCA_946885915.1. The sequence continues at coordinate 12,663 of CAMPHF010000010.1, read as the reverse complement.
CGCACGGTTCGCTCTACCGCATCAATCACCGCCCGCGGGGTGATTGTGGCTCCGGTAAATTGATCAAATACGCCACCTTCACGCTGCACTGCCCAACGCGGATCGGGGTCGCTATTTACCCGCATGCCGGTAAACGACTCAATCCAATCACTTTTACGGCGCTCGATTTTATCGCCTAACCCTGGGGTTTCGGCATGCTTTAAGGTTCTAACGCCCGCCACACTTTGGTCGGCCCACACCGCCACCAACAACTCAATGGTGCCGCTATAGCCGTTGGGCGCTATGGTTTCTATAGCAGCGCCCACATAGGCTTGGTCGCGAAAAGCTAAAAATACCCGTTGTGGTTCACTGCTGCCGAGCGCCGGGTCGCTCACCCATAAACAATGATCTAATAAGTTGTTGGTATAAGCGCTAGCTGGTAGTACGGCATCCAGATTTTGTTGCAGCTGCTGTTGTGCTTGAGCTTGAATCCGATCTTCGGTGAGCCACGCGGTGCCTAGCACTAAAAATGTGGCTGCTAACGCAAAGGCTGCGAGTATTAACCCATTACGCTGCATGCTGTTAATAATCATGCGTCACCTCTATGGCCATAAACTTGTGGCCGCGTATAACGGTCAATAAGCGGCACACTTAGGTTGGCAAGCAATACGGCAAACGCCATCCCGTCTGGGTAGCCGCCCCAAGCTCTTATCACCACTACTAGCGCGCCAATCAGCAGGCCATAATACCAACGGCCACGCGGCGAGGTGGCCGCCGAAACCGGGTCGGTCGCGATAAAAAACGCTCCGAGCATGGTGGCGCCACTGAACCAATGAATACTTAATGGAATACTTTGGTCCGGCATAAACATTTGCAGTAATAGGGCAGGCACGGTCATGCCAACCAGCACGCCTACTGGAATGTGCCAGCTAATCACCCGAGTCCACAACAGGGCAATACCGCCTGCCAAAAACGCCAAGTTTAACCACTGCCAGCCGGTGCCCGCCAGCCCGCTAAACATTGCGCCTGTGGCGATTTCGCTAGGCAACAACTGTTGGGTTAAACCGGTTTTCATAGCGTCTAGCGGCGTCGCCATAGTCATGCCATCAATGCCTGCTCGCAGCTGCTCTAGGTTAAAGCCATCGGTGCTGTAACCGGTGAAAATAACGCTGGCGTGATCAAACCAACTGAGCTCAAATTGCGACAAGCTTTGCGGCAGTGGCCAACTGGTCATTTGTACCGGGAAGGAAATCAGCACGACGACATAACCGACCATGGCCGGATTAAACAAGTTTTGGCCAACCCCACCATAAATATGTTTGGCGATACCTATTGCGGCAATAGTCGCAATCACGACAATCCACCAAGGCGCCAACGCCGGTACGCTCAATGCTAACAGCACGGCGGTCACCACTGCAGTGTAATCTTTCAACGCGTTGCGACTAGAGCGATGGCGGGCATGCATGATCAGCGCTTCGGTAATAAGCGCAGTACCAATGGCCAACAACAGTTGGAACCAAATTCCGGGGCCAAATACCCAGTAGTGAACGAGGGTTCCAGGCACCAGTGCATACAGCACAATCCGCATGACTTGCGCGGTGCTACGCGGTTGTTTGGCATGGGGTGAGGGGGCGAGTAGATAGGTCATCTGATTAGCGCTTCTCATCTGCAGCATTAGTGTCGACATCATTGTCCACTTTAGGGTCAGCACTCGCATCAGTTGCTCGCTGTTGGGCGAGTTTGCGAGCTTTAGCGCGTGCCAAAGCGGCTTTTACGGCAGCTTGTGGATCGCTGTCACCCGAGGCGGCGGCTTCTTTTTGTGCTTGTTGCCGGGCAGCCGCTGCTTGCCGATGGCGTTCTAAACGCTCTTGTTGCTCACGCTCGAGCCGCTGTTGGCGGGCTTCAAAGCGCTCACGGGCCACTTCAGCTTTGGCTTTTTCACGCGCAGCATTACGAATTTCAGCCTTGGCTTTGCGATAATAGTGAACCAGTGGAATCGCGCTCGGACAAACATAAGCGCAAGCGCCGCATTCAATACAGTCAAATAAATTCTGTTGTTCTAATTGTTCGTGTTGGCTGACTTTTGCATGCCAATATAATTGTTGTGGCTGCAACGATGCGGGGCATACTTCAGCACAGGCACCACAACGAATGCACGGCATTTCAGCCGGAGGTTGGGGTAATTCAGGGGCACTTGGCGCCAGTATACAGTTACTTATCTTCACAATCGGCACACTTAAATCTGGCAGGGTAAAGCCCATCATCGGGCCGCCCATAATGACCTTTGCGTCAGTAGTGCTTGCTTGATAACCCGTCTGTTCGAGTACATGGCCAACCGGAGTGCCTAACCGTACCCAATAATTGCCGGGTTTGGCGATGGCTTCGCCAGTTACCGTTACCACGCGTTCAATCAGTGGTTCGCCATGATCAAGGGCACGCTGAATGGCATAGGCGGTACCCACATTGTGCATGAGCAAACCAACATCACTTGGTAGCCCACGGCTTGGTACTTCATGACCAGTGAGTAACTGGATGAGCTGTTTTTCACCACCGGATGGATACTTTGTCGGTACCACGCGTAGCTGAATATCTCGGCGTGAACCGAGCACCGCTTCTAATGCGGCAATAGCTTCGGGTTTGTTATCTTCAATGCCAATCAGTGCGCGCGGACAATTCGCTAAATACATCAGCATATCGGTGCCACGAATCACCTCGGCCGCATGTTCGCGAAGCAGCCGGTCGTCAGCACAAATGTAAGGCTCACATTCCACCGCGTTAATAATGAGGTAATCGAGCGGCTTTTGCGTGGCGAGTTTTTGCGCGGTTGGAAAACCTGCACCGCCTAAGCCAGCAATACCTGCCGCTTGGATGTGCTGTAATAGCGTGGCACGGTCATGCGCTAAATAATCGCTAACCGGTGTCAATGGGCACCACTCGTCGCGACCATCGGCAGTAATTTCAATACAGACGTCGGCTAATCCCGACGGATGAGCAATTCGCATATCGGCAATGGCCGACACCGTGCCAGAGGTTGGCGCATGCACCGGCAGTACGCCATGCTGATTGCCGCGGGTGAGCGCTTGGCCGGTGAGAACCCGGTCACCAACCGCGACTAGTAATTGCGCCGGGGCACCAATATGTTGTCGAATCGGAACGCGCAACACCTTGGGTAATGCTAAGCGCTGCAAGGGTGCCGCACTCGCATACTTGCGTTCGGGTGGATGAATACCACCAGTGAGTGGCCAAATATAGCCTTGTTCAATGCGTTCTTGTTGGCGTTGCATGATTAGCTCCCTACGACTTTAACGGGAATGCTATTGAGGTCCCACTGCCAAGTTTCTGGTTTCGGCGCGACTGGCACCATGTCGATACAGTCGACTGGGCAAGGCTCTACACATAAATCGCAGCCGGTACATTCATGCGCAATGACCGTATGCATTTGTTTTGCCGCACCTAAAATGGCGTCGACCGGACAGGCTTGTATGCACTTAGTACAGCCAATACATTCATCTTCACGAATAACCGCTACTTTTTTGGTGCTATCCTCGCCGTGGGCAGCGTCAAGTGGCTTAGCTTCCACGCCCATTAAATCGGCAAGCGCTTTAATAGTTGCTTCGCCACCCGGCGGACACTTATTAATCGCATCACCATTGGCAATAGCTTCCGCATAAGGGCGGCAACCTGGATAACCGCATTGGCCACACTGAGTTTGCGGCAACAGCGCATCAATTTGCTCAACAATCGGGTCGCTTTCAACTTTAAAGCGCACCGCCGCAAAGCCCAGCACTATCCCAAATAGGAGTGCTAACACGCCCAATGCAATGAGTCCGGTTAAGATACTCATGAGGTCGTCACCAAGCCGCTAAAGCCCATGAAGGCTAAACTCATTAACCCAGCAGTGATCATGGCAACCGCGGCACCTTTGAAGGGCAGCGGCACGTCCGCGGCCACTAATCGTTCTCGCAGTGCAGCAAACATAACAAGCACTAATGAGAAGCCGACCGCGGCACCAAAGCCATACAAAATTGACTCGACGAAATTGTGTTGTTCATTCAAGTTCAATAAGGCAACGCCCAAAACAGCGCAGTTAGTGGTGATGAGCGGTAGAAAAATACCCAGTAAGCGGTACAACGTTGGGCTGGTTTTATGCACCACCATTTCAGTAAATTGCACCACCACCGCAATCACCAAAATAAAGCTTAGGGTTCGCAGTGCTTCGAGTTCGAGCGGAACGAGCAAATAGGCATTCACTAAGTAACTACATACAGAGGCCAAAGTGAGCACAAAGGTGGTCGCGGCCGACATGCCGATGGCGGTCTCGAGTTTGCTTGATACGCCCATAAATGGACATAATCCGAGAAACTTTACGAGCACGAAATTATTGACCAATACCGTTGCGATCAACAGTAGCAGGTACTCACCCATGAATAGGCCCCAAGCTTGGCTAAAAAGATTGATTTTTATGTGTTACGGAACGCCGTATATTATCGGCTTTTCAGGGCGTTTTCACAACCGCAAGGGCCGGATTCACTGTAAAAAATATGTGGCAGGGAAGCAGTACTCGTCATGAACTGTCATTAACACTTCATCCAGTTGTCATCTAAGCGTCATATCGCCTGCCTAAGGTGAGCGCGTACATCAATGATGAGACAGCGCAATGATGAATTGGCTAGCGAGTCTAAAAAGTTTTGATGAACGCGCATTACGTCGTTGTTGCGCTTGGGGTCAACCGCCACTGTTGCAATTAGGGTGGCGCTGGCTATCGGCAAGTGGTGATGGCTATGCTTACCTAGTCCTTGCGGTTGTTTTTGCGATGACCGACGTCTTAAGCAACGCCGAGCTGTGTATCCTCGTTGCCGCATTTTTACTCGAACTCCCGCTCTATTGGGCGTTGAAAAACAGCCTTAAACGTCGCCGGCCCTACCATATTCTTATTCAATTCAATGCGCTTCATGTTGCGAGCGACCAATTTAGCTTTCCATCAGGACACACCACCGCCGCGTTCCTATTTGCCACGTTACTCACCCAATGGTTGCCCTTGTTAGCGCCGCTTTGGTTGTCATGGGCGATTGGGGTGGGTACCTCACGGGTGGCGTTGGGGGTGCATTTTCCATCCGACATTTTAGCCGGTGCGGTGTTGGGCGCAAGCTTGGGCGTGGTGGTATTAGCGTGGTGGCCATAGCATGGTGGCCATAGCATGTTGGGTAGCGAATGTTGGATAAAACTCATTCGCATGACAAAGCATATTTAGAGGGCAATTAATGGGTACCAAACGACGGATTTTAATTGGCGTGCAAGCCACGGGCAACGGCCATATTAGTCGTTGTGCAGCATTAGCCGAAGCGCTTGCAAAGCGCGGTGATGTTGAGGTGCAGTTTCTGATTTCTGGGCGGCCACGTGAACAATTATTTGATATGGAGGTATTCGGTGACTATCAATGGCGGGCCGGGCTGACATTCTTCACCCGCGCTGGCAAGGTAGATATGAAAACCACCTGGCGACAGAATAATTGGCGCCAGTTTTACGCCGATGTTAAAGCTCTTGAGTTAGATTCCTACGATCTGATCATTTCCGATTTCGAACCAATTACTGCTTGGGCAGCACGTTGGCAAGGTCGTCGTTGTATTGGCTTAGGGCGGCAATTTGCATTTTATCAAGCCCGCAACCCATTAGCTGTATCCTGGTGGCAACAACGTTGTATGAAGTGGTTTGTGCCGGTTACCGATGCGGTTGGTATGCACTGGCAGCCGCTGTTACCGCAATGGTTGCCACCGGTGGTGCATCGCCGAGCGCAAGCCGCACAACCGGCCGTGACCGAAACGCCATATTATTTAGTGTATTTGCCGTTTGAAGAGCTGGCGGCTATTCGGCGCTTGTTGCAGCCACTTGCGCCAACTTCTTTTGTGGTGTTCCACCCTCAAGCTACAGCGCTAGAGGTGGGGAATACGCGTTATTTACCGCCGTCACGACAAGCTTTCGCTGAAGCAATGCAGGGTGCCGCCGGGGTGATTGCTAACGCTGGGTTTGAAACGGCAAGCGAGGCCTTAAGTTTAGGTAAGCGGCTATTAGTGAAACCATTGCGCGGTCAATTTGAACAATTCGCGAATGCGCAGGCGTTAACTCAGGCCGGATTAGCCGCGACAATGACAGACTTAGATCAGCAGGCGGTACAGCAGTGGTTAACGACATCGGTAGCTCACCAGATTGCCTGGCCGGATGTTGCAAGTGCATTAGCAAGTTGGTTTGCACAAGGTGCAGTGACAGCTGTTGAAGAGTTAGCTAAAAGTTTGTGGCAAGCGACCAGATTGGAGCACGAGATGGCTCCCCAGGTTGGATTCGAACCAACGACACATGGATTAACAGTCCACCGCTCTAACCAACTGAGCTACTGGGGAATCGAAGGGAAATGATGTCAGGCTGCTGTGGCTCCCCAGGTTGGATTCGAACCAACGACACATGGATTAACAGTCCACCGCTCTAACCAACTGAGCTACTGGGGAACAGCTGACAACGGCTGCGAATGTTAAAGTGCCGATGCACGGCTGTCAACTGTTTATCAGGCTGTTTGCGCAAATTATCATCGGCCTGAAATATAACTGGCGAAGATTCAAACAATTCATGCTAAGTCACGGTATTTAGGCTTCATATTACTGGTTAATAAAACCACTTATTGTCATTTCGACGGTGAATTCTCACGAACATGCGTCAGCAACATTGTCAAGCAACTGTCAAAAGCGCATTTATAACTTTAGTTATGAGAATATCGTCAGCATGGTTATCCACAGTCGGCGCTAGAGTCGGTGTTTCAAGGCTTTGCCGATCTTACCCACAAAATCTGTGGATAACCTTGTGGGAAAGTAACCTAGAGCTAAGTAAAATCAATGGATGCAGGGCTATGTCGGGATTGATTAAAAAGTGTGTGTAGAAAAATAAACCGTTAATTATCAGTATTTTATTATATTTGCGGTGAATGACATGAATTATGCTGACAATAAGCTTTTTTCGATTGGCGGCAAAAAATGTACTGTGCAAATCTTAGTTCATTCGAGCAATTTTCGTTCCAAAATTTCATTTGTTCGCCCATGATTTTTACTTCTTAAACTGAGTCAGGAGAGGCGCCAAATAGGTTCGATTTGATGGCTTAAAAGGCTACTTTTAGGTTTGGTTGTAACAACTTTGTCACTTCCTAAAACTAGGCTTTTTGAAAGAAAGAGGCGGATTTAGCGTGGTAAAGATATAAAAACGGCTAGTTGCACTGAAAAAGTGTAACTAGCCGTCGTTTTTATAGGTTTTGTGCTTTAAAGAGACTCGGCAAATGCCTCGATTCGAGCCACGGCTGCCTGCAAGGTTTCTAAATCGGTCGCAAATGACAGTCGGCAATATCCTTCAGCACCAAATGCTGAGCCTGGCACTAAGGCAACCCCGGCATCCACCAGAAGGCGCTCACACAGCTCAATATCGTTACTCACACCGGCTGCGCGCATAAGTCCTTGAACCCGCGCAAATACATAGAAAGTACCGTCGCCTGCAATACATTCAATGCCGGGAATGGCGTTGAGCGCATCAACCAAATAATCGTGGCGAGCTTTGAATGCATTCACCATGGTCGCGATACAGCTTTGGTCGCCATTAAGCGCGGCTAATGCCGCATATTGACTAATACTCGCGGGGTTAGAGGTACTTTGCGACTGCATTTTTGTCATTGCCCGAATAAGCGGTTGCGGGCCAGCTGCGTAACCGATGCGCCAACCTGTCATGGCATAGGCTTTCGATACACCACTTAAAATCACAATACGGTCGCGCAGTTCGGGTGCCACCATGGCTATATTGGCAAAGGGTTCTGTGGACCACAAAATATGCTCGTACATATCATCCGTCGCGATGAGCACTTGTGGATGTTGGACGAGCACGTCAGCTAACGCGCGCAACTCCGCTGCGGTATAGGCGGTGCCGCTCGGATTCGATGGGCTATTAATGAACAGCAACTTGGTCTTCGGGGTAATGGCTTGCGCTAATTGCGCCGGCGTCATTTTATAACGTTGGTCAATGGTCGTCGGTACGATCACCGGGGTAGCCTCAACCAATTTCACCATGTCAGGGTACGACACCCAATAAGGTGCTGGAATAATAGCCTCGTCACCAGCTTCTAACCAGACCGACAGCAGGTTAGCGATGGAATGCTTACCGCCGGCAGAAATTAAAATTTCATCAAGTTGATAATCGAGTTGATTGTCTCGTTTGAGCTTTGCAATAACCGCTTGTTTAAGTGGTTTAATGCCATCGACCGCAGTGTATTTGGTGTGTCCCTGATGAATGGCGTCGATTGCAGCGGCTTTGATAAACTCAGGCGTATCAAAATCCGGTTCACCCACACCAAGTCCAATCACATCCTTTCCTGCTGCCTTCAGTTCAGCTGCGCGTTGGGTTACGGCGAGGGTCGGCGAAGGTTGGATGGCGTTAATACGGCGGGTTAATCGATAATTCACGGTGCTGTCCTGTGCTCGAAGTGGTGAAGCGCATACTATAAGAATTTCGCCGGAAAAAGTCTATCGGGTGGTCGGGAGTAGGCGCTTTAGCGTAGAATGCATCGGCAACTATTTGTCTCGCTAACAACGTCGACCCCAAGACGTTCGACTGTCGTTCATTATAGAGAGGTAATATGACCGCCACTGTCGGTTCAAAAGCGATGCTACAAGCGCCCATTCAAGGTGTACTCTGGCGGATGACATGGCCGGTGGTGATAGGCATCGCCACGCTTATCAGTTTCAATGTTGTGGATACATTTTTTGTCGGGCTGCTGGGTACTGAGCCGCTTGCCGCCGTGAGTTTTACCTTTCCCGTTACTTTTACCTTGATTAGCCTGACGATAGGCCTGGGAATTGGCACTTCCGCCGTCATTGCCCGCAAAACGGGGGCTGGTAAAAATACCGAGGCCCACTTTGACGGCACCATTGCGCTCATTGTTGCCGCAGTGCTGATGGGCATCCTAGCCGCTGCTGGCTATTTGCTGATGGATCCTATTTTTGCTGCGTTACAGGCGCAGTCACACCTTTTACCCTATATCCATGACTATATGTCTTGGTGGTATGCCGGCGCGGTATTGTTGGTGACGCCCATGATTGGCAATGCCATTTTGCGCGCCTCTGGCGACACTAAAACACCATCGCTGATTATGGCTTCGGGCGGCCTGCTAAATGCTATTTTTGACCCGATTTTGATTTTTGGCTGGGGCCCAATTCCGGCCTATGGGGTTGAGGGAGCTGCCATGGCGAGTGTGTTGTCATGGGCAATTGGGGTGCTATTAGTCCTGAGTTACCTGATCCGTAAACAGTTACTTGGTTGGCATCCTCCAGCTGGCTCAACTCGGCGCCTTGAGGCGATAAGGGCGAGCCAACAAATTCTCACTATTGGCTTGCCGGCAGCTGGCGCTAATATGTTGACTCCCCTAGCGATGGCGGTAATGACTGCGATCATCGCCAGCTATGGTGATGCTGCGGTCGCGGCGTTCGGTGTCGGTACCCGGATAGAATCTTTAGCTTCAATTATCGTGTTATCTCTATCGATGAGTTTGCCACCATTGATTAGCCAGAATTTTGGTGCACAGCAAATGTCTCGGGTAGGGCAAGCCTATCGTCTCGCACTGGGGCATGTGTTGTGGATTCAAGCGTTTATATATTTGGTGTTGGTGCTGCTAGCGCCGTGGATAGCAGCGGCGTTCTCACAAGAGCCGGCAGTAGCTGAACTTATTCGCCTGTTTATTTATATTATGCCGCTAAGTTATGGTCTGCAGGGCTGGATTATATTAACCAATTCGAGCTTGAATGCGTTGCATCTGCCTTTGCATGCACTTGGTTTAAGTATCGTTCGATTGTTTGTGATGTTTGTACCCTTGTCATACTTGGGAGCATGGCTTGCCGATATCCCGGGTTTGTTTTGGGGCGGCGTTGTGGCAAATCTGATCACCGCGATGATTGCGTACCTATGGTTTCAGCGTACGTTAACACAAGCATCTAGCACAGTAGGCAACCTTTCATGAGTAAAAGCTTTCAGTTAGTGTCTGATTACCAGCCAGCTGGCGATCAACCCGAAGCTATTCGCGCTTTAGTCGATAATTTAAACGCCGGTATTGCGCAACAAACGCTACTTGGGGTAACGGGCTCGGGTAAAACCTTCACTATGGCCAATGTTATTCAAGAAGTGCAGCGGCCCACCTTGATTTTGGCCCACAATAAAACGCTTGCGGCGCAGTTATACGGTGAAATGAAAGAGTTTTTCCCAAATAACGCAGTGGAATATTTTGTCTCTTATTATGACTACTATCAGCCGGAAGCTTATGTTCCGACCACGGATACTTTTATCGAGAAAGATGCCTCAATTAACGACCATATTGAGCAGATGCGGCTGAGCGCAACGAAAGCCTTATTAGAGCGCCGCGACGTTGTGCTGATTGCATCGGTAAGTTGTATTTATGGTTTGGGTGACCCCGATTCTTACATGCAAATGATGTTGCATTTACGCCGTGGCGATATCGTTGACCAGCGTGATATTTTGCGCCGGTTGGCCCAGATCCAGTACAAGCGTAATGATGCCGCTTTCGAGCGGGGAACTTACCGAGTGCGCGGAGAGGTGATCGATATTTTTCCTGCTGAATCGGAGAAAATGGCGATTCGGGTGGAAATGTTTGATCAAGAAATCGATCGCATCAGCTTTTTCGAGCCACTCACCGGGCAGGTCACAGATGCGGATGTGGCGCGCGCAACTGTGTATCCAAAAACCCACTATGTAACGCCGCGCGATACCTTGCTTGAAGCGGTAGAAAAGATAAAAGTAGAACTGGCTGAGCGGCGTAAAGTGCTGTTAGAGCAGAATAAGCTGTTGGAAGAGCAGCGGATAGCGCAGCGCACTCAGTTCGACATCGAAATGATGCTAGAGCTGGGTTATTGCTCGGGGATTGAAAACTATTCACGTTATTTGTCCGGACGTGCACCGGGCGAGCCACCACCCACCCTCATGGATTATTTGCCAGATGATGCCTTGCTGATCATCGATGAGTCCCATGTGACGGTATCGCAAGTAGGGGCCATGTATAAAGGTGACCGCTCACGTAAAGAAAACCTGGTCAATTATGGGTTTCGTCTACCGTCTGCGCTCGATAATCGTCCGCTGCAGTTTGGTGAGTTTGAGGCTATTGCCCCGCAAACGATTTATGTGTCGGCAACGCCAGGTAAGTACGAGTTAGAGAAATCAAGCTCAGAGGTGATTGAGCAAGTGGTGCGACCGACAGGCTTAATTGACCCCGCGATAGAAGTGCGTCCGGTGGCAACCCAAGTCGATGATTTAATGTCAGAAGTGCGCTTGCGCGTTGAACGCAACGAGCGTGTCCTGGCGACCACATTAACCAAAAAAATGGCGGAAGACTTAAGCGATTACTTGGACGAGCACGGTATTCGTGTGCGTTATTTGCATTCGGATATTGATACCGTGGAGCGAATGGAGATCATTCGCGATTTACGGCTCGGAGAATTTGATGTGCTAGTCGGTATTAACTTGCTGCGGGAAGGCTTGGACATGCCGGAAGTGTCTCTGGTTGCCATTTTAGATGCCGACAAAGAGGGCTTCTTGCGCTCTGATCGGTCGTTAATTCAGACCATTGGCCGGGCCGCGCGGAATTTAAACGGTAAAGCGATCCTTTATGGTGACCGAATTACCGGTTCGATGCAGCGGGCAATGGAAGAAACTGATCGTCGTCGCGCGAAACAAGTTGCTTATAACGAGGCCCATGGGATTACGCCTCAAGCCTTGAAGAAGCGGGTAACCGACGTGATGGACTTAGGCGGTAGTCGGCAGCAACGTAACAGTAAAGGCCAAAGCAAAGTGGCCGCGAGCACTGCCGAATATGAAATCCGCGATATTAAATCCTTAACTCAGCTGATTCAGGCCAAGGAAAAAGCCATGTACAATGCCGCCCAGAATTTAGAGTTTGAGGAAGCAGCAAGGTTACGCGATGAGCTAAATGGCCTGCGTGAGCAGCTGAAATTGATGGGTTAATTCGTGTTACGACCGGGCGATGAGTATATTTTAGATGGCGATGGGCGCCCGCAGCTGCCGATGGGTATTCAGTGGGTGCTAGTGCTAGCATTACGCGGTTATATTGCGTGGTTGGTCGCGCTTACTTTTAGTGCTGATAGAAGCCGCTTGCTAAGCTTTTTTTACAGTAATAAAGAGCAATTCTTACTGGCGCTATTGGTCGGGTTACCGGCCCTATGGGTGCTTGCACTCAATTTATTACTCCGGCCCTCGGCCCCAGCTTGGATAGGTAAAGCTTGGTGCTATGCTACCCATTGCTTGTGGGTCGGTTGGGTGCTTGATGCGTGGCTGCTGGGGCAAATTATTGCATTACATTGGCCGGCATTTTCACCGATTAAAGCGGGGTTAATTTTAGCTTGGGCGTGGAGCGGGTGGTATTTGTTGAAGTCACGCAAATGGCGTAGATATCAGCAGTTGCTGGGCGATCTACAGCAGGATAAAAAGGTGTTGAAGACTGACTAATAAAGTTTAACGCTTGACTCGTGCAGATTTGGTTTTGGAATTGCGAGTTGAAAAACGAGAATTGCGAGCTGAGGCAAAAAGTGGTGGATGGTACTGGGCTTGAACCAGTGACCCCCGCCTTGTAAGGGCGGTGCT
>CAMPHF010000009.1 GCA_946885915.1 uncultured Idiomarina sp. | reverse complement strand
CCCCATGTGAGAGTAGGACACCGCCAGACTTTTAATTTAGAAGAACCCCAGCCTCGCGGCTGGGGTTTTTTTATGTCTGCGGAGAATAGATTTTTATGCCTAGAGCCCATGCATTACACATTTTAGTTAAAGATCAGAAGCAAGCGGAAGCAATACTTCGTGAACTTAAACAAGGTGCTAAATTTGCCGATCTTGCGCGTCAACATTCGTTATGTCCAAGTGGCAAACGTGGTGGTGACTTGGGCGAGTTTTCGCGAGGACAAATGGTGCCAGCCTTTGACAAAATCGTGTTCAACAAACCCTTGCTTGAAGTTCATGGCCCCATAAAAACGCGCTTTGGTTGGCATTTAATTAAAACCTTATCTCGCCGTTAACATAAGATAACCGCAGTTAATGTAGCGGTAATACGGTGGGTCAGTTAAGCTATTGCCACTGCTTAAAACAAAAGAACAATAGCTGTGCTCCACGATTTAACATCTCGACATACATTTCAATTAAAAGCGACAGCCGCTGATCTCATTTCATTGACTAATGAGGCCCAGTGCTTGACGTTACCGGACCAAAATTTATTGGTCATGGGTGACGGATCTAACACCATTTTCCTAGCGCCTTATGAAGGTACTGTTTTGCATAATGCGCTACGCGGAATAAACATGAGCGCTGATCCAGACGCCTATTATATCGTGGTTGCAGCAGGTGAAAACTGGCATGAGTTTGTTGAACACTGTATCGGACAGGGTTGGAATGGGTTAGAGAATTTAGTACTCATCCCCGGTACGGTTGGGGCTGCGCCGGTTCAAAATATTGGTGCGTATGGGGTGGAAGTTAGTCGCTACGTTAAGTCGGTGCGTGCTTGGGATAGAAGCCAGCATCGCTTTGTGGAACTGTCCCAACATGATTGTGAGTTTGCTTATCGTGACAGTATCTTCAAGCAACACCCCGAACGATACATTATTTTGTCTGTGACATTCCGGCTACCGAAACAGTGGCAGCCAGAATGTAGCTATGGTCCACTAAAGGAGTTGGGATTCGATGTAACGCCGCGTCAAATTGCCAATCAAGTGATTGCTATACGGCAACAAAAACTCCCCGATCCTAAACTGCGGCCAAATGCTGGAAGTTTTTTTAAAAACCCTCTGTTGTCTATCACCCAGGTAGAATCTTTACGGCTGCGCTATCCAACCATTCCTCATTATCCCGTCTCATCAACGGAGGCAAAAGTGGCTGCGGGTTGGTTGATTGAGCAGTGTGGTTTAAAGGGCCTAGAAATAGGCGGTATACAAGTTCATCCTCAGCAAGCGTTAGTGCTTGTGAATACCGGAACGGCGACAGCTAGCGACTTAATTACCATGATTCGGTACATTCAGGATTGTGTGTGGCGCGAATTCGGTATTTGGTTAGTACCTGAGGTCAGATTGATAGGCGCTCATGGTCTGCTGAACGAAGATTTTGAAAGGTGCCGACATGACTAGACAAAATCGCGAGGCTCGGATAGAAGCATTAATCGACATACTAGCTGACGGCCACTTTCACTCCGGCGCAACATTAGCCGAACGCCTGGGCGTTTCTCGCACAGCAGTTAATCAATATGTTGCTGCGCTCGAGGGCTATGGTCTGGATGTATTTCGTATTCCTGGTCGCGGTTATCAGTTAGCCAAAGTATTACAACCATTGGATGTGACTAAGATTACCGCAGGTCTAACTCAAATCTTTCAGGGGGAGGCGCCGAACGTTATCGTCCAGCGAGTGGTTGGCTCGAGTAACGACGTCCTACGCCAATTGTTATCGCCGACTACGCCTGCTGGAACCACGGTGTTGGCTGAGGCGCAAACCTCTGGTCGCGGACGGCGTGGAAAAGTTTGGCATTCGCCTTATGGTGCGTCACTTTATCTAAGTGTGTATTGGCCGTTGGAGCAAGGTATTGGCGCCGCTATGGGGCTAAGCGTAGTGGTCGGTATCGCGATAGCGAGGTCATTGCAGCAAGCCGGTATTGCGGATGTTGAACTTAAATGGCCGAACGATGTGTATGTGCAAGGCAAGAAATTGGCTGGTATTTTAGTTGAACTTGAAGGCCAATCTGCGGGGTACGCACACGCCATCATTGGCATTGGTATTAATGTTGAGCTGGGTCAGGTAGCCGAACAGATTGATCAGGCATGGATTGATCTATCGCAAGCGACCGCGGCACCTGTCGATAGGAATGAGTGGGCAGTCACCTTTCTGAGCGAGATTTATCAGCAGCTATTGGCTTACGAAAAATTTGGCTTGGCGCCATTACGGGCGGATTGGCAACGTTTTGATCGGTTTTATCAACACCCAGTGGCGATCATTACAGCCCAGCAGACGCGCACAGGCATAGCCTTTGGAATTGATGATCAGGGCGGTTTAATTGTCGAAATAGATGGGGTGAAGCAGGTGATATATGGTGGTGAAGTGAGTCTTCGCCCTGCACAGGAGTAGTAGCCATGAAACTTCTTATTGATGCCGGAAATACACGCTTAAAGGCGGCATTGCTGGCTGATAATGGTCGCATTGAACCGGTTTTAATCGGCACGCTGGAAGATTTTATCGTCCATCCGTGGGGCCAGGTAGACTCGGTGTGGCTCAGTGCGGTTGCTGCATCCGATATTGTTGCTGCATTATTAGGCCATTTACGACAGTGTGGTTTTACCGTGGAACGCGTGAGTAGCGAAAAGCACGCCTTTGGGGTCACCAATGCTTATGAAAATCCGACTACCCTTGGGGTGGATAGATGGTTAGCAATGGTTGCCGCGCATAATGAAAACTCCAAACATACTTTAATTGTTGATGCAGGGACTGCCACGACCCTTGATTGGTTGGATGCCTCTGGCCAGCACTTGGGTGGCTGGATTGTGCCAGGTGTAGCGCTCATGCAGTCGACACTCATGCAACAGTCTAAACTTATTAGTGTCGATGAAGCGCAAGTAGGACGAGTCGGTCAGTTGGGACATAATACGTCTGAATGTGTCACTGATGGCTGCGTAAACAGCTTGAATGGATTGGTGAAACAAGCGATTGCGGTGGCTGAAACTCAACTGGATTGGACCGATTTTCGTCTGCTATTAACCGGTGGGGCCTACCCCTTATTTGCGCAAGAGCTTAAACGGCGGGGCGAGGAGCGGCCAGACCTGGTCCTTGAAGGACTCGCAAGATACGCCAACGGGCTATAGAAAAGTCGGTGGTGGTCGATATAGATGGAAGACGCTGATTCGAAATGTTGAGTAGACACTCAGCGGTAGTCGTCAGCTATTTATTTGCGAGTAAACGGGTAGAACATGTTACGTCTAATACCGAACAATAGCGCTCAAGGTCATGAAACTAGGTGGTTAGCTATACTCGCCACCCTATTGTGCTTGGCAGCGCCGGCGCACGGCCAAGAGCTTGAGGCAGTTCAGCTTTACACTGATGGTGAATTGGTTGATATGTTTCGACAAAACAGCCATTTACAACGTGTAAGTGTGACCGATAGATGCCAACTTGTGCAGGATATTCGAGCTCAAGCCGAAATTGAACGACGGCCCGCATACCAATTTCTATATGGTGATATGTTGGCATGGAATGTCTGCTACGACCGCAATGAAGCACTAGGTTTGGAGTATATGAAAATTGCGGCTCAGCAAGGCTTACCTGCAGCGCTGGAGCAATTAGGGCGTTATTATCACGAGGGTATTTTGGTACAGCGTGATCTTGATGAGGCTATTCTTTACCTTCGCGAAGCTGCATCGCTTGGCAATATGGCAGCCCAGCTTCGCTTTGCTGATATTTTGATTGCCGGTGATGGTAGCCCTTACGATCTGGAGCAAGCCTATCACTGGCTGCATCATGCGGTTACTGCCGATGATGTGCTTTATCGACAAATTGATAATCGGTTAACCCGCCTGGCCCAATTAATGCCGCCGCATATTGTTGAGCGGGCTAAAGAGCCGTTAGGGCGGAGTTGAACATAAAAAAAACCAACCTATTGGGTTGGCTTTTTTGTACGACTCGCTGTTGAAACGCAAACGGCGGTTGATTAAGAGAGACGGTCGCGAAAATCTTCATAAGTAAATTGACGCACCAAATCGAACTCACCATTTTCTCGCAAGATACCAATCGCTGGGTGCTCGACGCCATTGAAAAATGATGTTTTCACCATGGTGTAATGCATCATATCTTCAAAAATAATGCGACTACCCACGCTTAATGGCTCGGCAAAACTATATAGCCCGATCACATCACCGGCTAAGCATGAGTTGCCACCAAGTTTGTAGGTATGAGGCAACACACCAGGCTCTCTGGCGCCGGTAATATTAGGCCGGTATGGCATTTCTAGTACATCAGGCATGTGCGCTGTGGCGGAAATGTCGAGTAGCGCAATCTGACCATCATTTTCAATAATATCGACAACTTCCGCAACCAACGGGCCAGTCTGCCACGCGACTGCGGAGCCGGGCTCTAGAATAATGTCAATATTGTACTGCTCACGAACTCGTTTCAGTTGTTTGATGAGATGCTCAACATCATAGCCTTCACGAGTCATCAGGTGACCGCCACCCAAGTTTAACCACTTCAGTTGGTGCAATAACTCACCAAACTTATCCTCAACGGCCGCTAAAGTGCGTTCTAGTGCAAAGGAATCACATTCGCACAAATTATGTACGTGTATACCCTCGATACCACTCAAGTCTGCGCCAACTAAAGTCTCTGCCCGAATACCTAAACGCGAACCTGGTGCGCTCGGGTCATACAATTCAGTTTCAGCTTCCTGATGCTCGGGATTGACGCGTAAACCAGCAGACACGCCCGCCGCTAGAACTTGGTCTTTATAACGTTCCCACTGGGTTAAGCTGTTGAACGAAATATGATTAACCAATGGCAGCAAAGCATCGATATCGGCTGGTTTGTAGCTTGGTGCATAAGCGTGCACCTCACGACCAAACTCTTCGGCGGCTAAGCGCGCTTCCCATACTGAACTTGCCGTACAACCCTGCAAGTATTGCTTCACCAACGGAAAGGTGCTCCACATCGAAAAGCCTTTCAAAGCCAATATAATTTCGGCGCCGCTTTCTCGTTGAACCCGCTCCATAAGCTTCAGGTTGCGTTTTAACAACGCCTCGTCACAAACGTAACAAGGCGATGGGATGGCTGGATTGAGATAAGGGTTGCTCATGGTCTTAGCGCTTAAACGGTGAGTCGCACTCAACGACTTGCCATGGTAGGCCATACATATTTAGACGCTCCATGAATAAATCCGGATCGAATTGCTCCATGTTCCAAACGCCCGGCTTCATCCAGTGCCCTTGCAACATCATGCTTGCTCCGATCATTGCCGGTACCCCTGTGGTGTAAGATACCGCTTGCGCACCTACCTCACGATTACACTCGGCATGATCGCAGTTGTTGTAGATGAAAATAGTTTTTTCTTTGCCGTCTTTTAAACCAGTTACATAGGTACCGATACAGGTTAAACCGGTATAACCTTCTGCAAGTGAGCCGGGGTTTGGCAGCACCGCTTTTAAGAACTCTAAAGGCACAATTTGGTTGCCTTGGAATTCGACTGGTTTAATCGAGGTCATGCCCACATTTTCTAGCACCCGCAAGTGGGTGAGGTATTGGTCACCAAAGGTCATCCAGAAACGCGCACGCTTGAGCGTTGGGAAATGTTTTACCAACGACTCCAACTCTTCATGGAACAGCAAGTAAGAGGGGCGGACGCCAACATTAGGATAATCTAAGTCTTCGCGTACGCTAATGGGATCGGTTTCGTGCCAGTCGCCATTTTCCCAATATTTTCCGCGCTGAGTGATTTCGCGGATGTTAATTTCTGGATTGAAATTAGTGGCGAATGCTTGGCCATGATCGCCGCCATTACAGTCGACGATATCAAGATAATGAATTTCATCAAAATAATGCTTGGCGGCGTAGGCGGTGAATACGTTGGTCACACCTGGATCAAAGCCGGCGCCCAACAATGCCATGATGCCTTTTTCTTTAAACTTATCTTGATAGGCCCACTGCCACGAGTATTCGAATTTAGCTTCGTCTTTAGGCTCGTAGTTTGCGGTATCTAAATAGTGTACGCCGGTTTCCAGACAAGCATCCATAATTGGCAGGTCTTGGTAAGGCAGTGCTACGTTAATTACCAATGCTGGTTGAATTTGGCGAATAAGTGCGGCCACGTTATCTGCATTGTCTGCGTCTAGCGCATAAACGCCAACCACGCGGTCTTTGCCGACTTCGGCTTGTAGATTTTCACATTTTGCGAGGGTGCGACTGGCGAGATGAATTTCAGAAAAATACTCTGGTAACATCGCACATTTTTTTACGACAACACCGGCAACACCGCCGGCTCCAATGATCAGTACTCTCGACATGAATGAATAACCTTATATTGACAAGCTTTTAGGGTAAAACGATAAAGGCAAAAAGATAGCACAATTTAAGCTGTTACGCATGCGATTGTTGCGCCAGTGCGAGGTCCAAACGTGCTTGCGCCGGACTCAGTATGCCCTGCTCAACAGCCGCTAAAACAGCGGCTCGTGGGGATAAGCTCGGTAGCTTGCCAGTGACTAGCCAATGTTGTTCAGCTGCCGCATATTGCGCTTGCTGTTCAAGATAGGAGCGCCACGAAGGCACAAGCTCTGGGTATAAGTAAATCACGCTCGTGGCGCCGCTTGCCGCATCAACTTTTAAACCATACCGAACTGCTTGAAACTGTTGTGCAGTCCAAAACGCCTCTACCTCGGATTGACGGGCAAAACTGCTCCCTACAATATCAACCTGCGCGGTCTGCGCTTGTTGAATAATCGCAGTGATTAATTGGCTGCCTATTCGGTGGCGGCGATAGGGCTGTGCCACAGCAATGCGGACAATACGCCAGTAGTTTAAGGTTGCAAGCTGTGGCTGCTGCCACACATAACTTAGTTGTTGCGGGAGTAGGTGCCCCGGCAGTCGGCGTTTACCGCTCACTACCTGCGCTGCGATATCCTGATCAAGTTGACCTTCGGTTGCCAACCAAGCCACACCGACTAAGTCGTTGTCGCAATACGCCAGTGCTAAGTGTTGTTGCGAGTCATCGAGCAGACGTTTCAAATCATTGGGCGCGGTTTGGTAATGCGCGGCTAACAGTAACTGAAACACCTGTTGCAACAACGGCTGTGACAACTCGCTGGCATGCTGAAAGGTTAGCTGTAGCGGTCGGCCAGCACGGAACCTGGGTGCTTGAGCTTCAGCAAGACATAAATGGTGATGTAACCACTGCTCAAGTAAATCGCTCGGGGTAAAACGAACCGGGGTAGAGAACTGACTGATGTGCGCGCCATATTGTTGTGCCAATTGAGATTTCATGCGAACCGCAAAGCCGCGACCACAGCCCTCGTAGCCCTGTATGGTGGTTGCCATGAGCCATACTCGCCGGTGGTGCAGTAACTCAAGTAAATACTGTGTGGGTAACCCTGCAGCCTCATCAATCACCAGCACTTCGTGCGGATGGGGAGCCGTTTTTTGTAACTTATCCCAAGCCACGAAACGCACTCGCTCAGAAGGGGCCAACCAGCGCATTAAAGTGTCGGTTTGCGTGCGTTTCGGCGCGGTGATGATGACCCGCAGCTCGGTGTCTATTTGTAATCGTTGATTGATGGCGAGCGCCAGCGCGGTACTTTTCCCCCGGCCGCGGTCGGCAAGTAATAACTGCAGTCCATCCGGTGCTTGATGTACTTGTTGCAGCCATTGCGTTTGCGCCTGATTTGGTAGTTCGGTTGGGGTGAAATCCGGTTGCTCGCTTAAGTATGACAACAACGGCGCGACGGCATCAGCGGCGGACTTATCAGGGGTGATCAAGATCATACCAAGCATGGTCGTGCTGATTAAATGCTGAATGCTATGACTGATAACTGGCGGTAAGCATAGCACCAGTGCGCCACCACCATTAATAGCGCCGAGCATACCCGCAAGTACATCATAATTTACCGCTTGCTCGCGCCAATCAACGCAAACGAATTGTAGATTTTGCCCTAACCATTGCCGGAAATTTTTGCTTTGCTCGACGCTGTGAATATGCGCACAAAATGGTTGCTGTTGCTGCCAATGTTGCAACCACTGAGTTTGCCATTGCTGGGGACCTTGCAAGACGATGACGCAGCGCTGTTGAGTTCGCGCGAGCTCGCCTAGCAATGGTTGTAGTGATGTCTGAAGTAATGACTTGAGTTCAGTCGTGCTCATAACCTAATTCTCGGCACCGGAAACATCCTCAATATTCACATGGCGGCTCAATTGCAGGGCTAGTTTAGGTGAGCTTAACGGATAAAAAAAGGCCGGTTGAGGGAACCGGCCAAACATCGTTACTAGCTACAGCAAATCAATAAAGCATGCTGTACAGTTTTCTACGATAACGTGCGGCCAGCGGATCACCACTTGGCAACGCATTAATCACACTCAGCGCCTGTTGTTTAGCTTCGGTGGCATTAATATCATGGCTCAGTATCGAGAAAATATGCGCTAACGCTTCATCGCTGCGGTGTGCTTGATGCAAAGCTGCCGCCAATTGTAAGCGCTGTTTCGCATCTTCTGGTGCTGCTTCTACCGCGGCGACTAGCGCTTGCAGTTCGGGCGAATCAGCCGCCTGTGCCGCTAATTCAATTTGTGCTTTAACGTGCTGATAGAGTCCATGTTGGTCCGCCATACCTATGCTATTTAGCAGCTCTTCGGCCTGCGATAGACGCCCAAGTTGAACCGCCGCACTGGCGAGTATGAGCTTGGCGTCGGCGCGCTCAGGTTCAATATCATTCACTTGTTTAGCGAGCGCATATGCGGTGTCAAAATCTTCCTGCTGCAACGCCTGTTCTGCCGCGCGTAAATCATCATCGGCAGGGTTGGGTAAGTGTGGCTGTAGCCGTGCGAGGATCTGGGACTCGGACTCGACCCCAGCAAAACCGTCGACTGGCTGTCCATCCTTAAATAAGGCAACCGTTGGTAAGCTACGAACGCCGAATTGCATAGCTAATTGTTGCTGCTCATCACAATTTACTTTGGCT
Source organism: uncultured Idiomarina sp. (assembly GCA_946885915.1). The sequence goes on along the minus strand of CAMPHF010000009.1, from coordinate 104,186 downwards.
AGGGTGATGCTGTCTGGATGCTCACGCGCTATCTTCTCTAGAATAGGCATAAGTTGCTTGCAGGGTTCGCACCAATCAGCCCAGAAATCAACGATAACTAGGCGTTGTTTGGAGCCCTCAATAATAACTTGCTGAGCATTTTCAAGCGTGATGTCGATAATGTTCGGCGCTGTCACTGAACTATCCTTCTATTGTCTGTGCTAGTAGTAGCATTCATGGTTGTTGATATGGGGGGGAGCGTCGTCAATACAAGCCCTGATCTGGTTAGCCACCGCTGAGCCAACGTAATAAACGCGTTTTCCACCCGTTATAAGGCGGGTAACGGAAACTGGGGTCAGGCCGCATGCGGCGATGCATAATGGCTTTCTGATGGCTGAAGGTTAAGAAGCCAAACTTACCGTGATAGCGACCCATGCCACTGGTGCCAACGCCACCAAACGGCAATTCTGGGTTGAGCATAAACATGAGGGTGTCGTTAAAGCACTGATTTCCTGCCGGAATGGCGCGCCAGCGTTCTAGCTCATCGGCATCATCAGTAAAACCATACAGTGCCAGCGGTTTTTCGCGACCTTGAACATACCGCTCGGCTTGACTCATATCGCTTACTTTAAGCACTGGCAAAATTGGACCAAAAATTTCTGTTTGCAACAACGCTGATTGCTCGGCCACGTCGCTCACAACTGTTGGCGCTAAGCGCAGTGACTCGGCATCACGTTCACCACCACAAATAATTTTCGCGCCTTCACTTACACTGGTATCTAGTGCTTGGGTGAGACGTTCGAAGTGCTGTTGATTGACTATTTTTCCGTAACTAGCATGAGTGAGTGGCTGCTGCCCATACAAGTCCTGAATCGCGCTAGTTAGAGCTTCGAGCAAAGGTTCATAAACACTGTCCTCCACCAGCACGTAATCAGGTGCAATACAGGTTTGCCCTGCGTTCACCCATTTCCCCCAGGCAATGCGTTTAGCAGCGGTGGTGAGGTTGGTATTGCGGCTCACCAGTGCAGGACTCTTACCGCCCAGCTCTAAGGTGACAGGCGTGAGGTACTCGGCAGCGGCACGCATGACAATTTTGCCAACTCGCTCGCCGCCGGTGTAGAAAATATGATCAAAGCGCTCGGCGAGCAGCTCGCTGGCGACGTCGGCACCACCAGTACACACTTGCACCGCATCCTGCGCTAGGTATTGCGGTAATAATTTCGCGATTAGGCTCGCGGTTGCTGGCGCCAACTCCGAAGGTTTGAGCAATGCGGTATTACCCGCTGCCAACGCCGCAACGAGGGGGCTTAGTAACAGCTGCACTGGATAATTCCAAGCGCCGAGAATGAGCACCACCCCAAGCGGTTCGGGGCGGATTTCACTACGCCCCGGCCAGGTCAGTAAGGGTTGTGATACTCGCTGCGGACGCATCCAGCGCCGCAAGTGCTTCATGGTGTAGGCGATGTCTTTGTGTAAATAGCCAAGCTCAGTAACCCAGCCTTCGGTAGCATGCTTACCTAAGTCCTCATGCAGTGCCGCCAGCAACTCGCCTTCATGTTTGCGTAAGCAATGATCCAGTTGCTCTAATTGCTTTAGGCGCCACGCAACAGCTAGGGTTTTTCCACTCGAAAAACCCGCGCGCAGGATGTTAATTTTCTCAACAGGCGTACTCATGCAACACCGCCAAGGGTAATATTCTTAATTTCCATGTATTCCGCGATACCATACTGCGAGCCTTCACGCCCAATACCCGATGATTTCACACCACCGAAGGCGTTGTATGCATGGGAGATAGCGCCCGCATTAATGCCGAGCATACCGCATTCTAATTGCTCACTAACCCGAATAATACGGGCATAATCCTGGGCACAAAAATAGCCGGCAAGACCAAATGGCGTATCATTTGCCAGTTGTACCCCCTCGGCCTCGTCGGTAAAGGTAGAAATAGCCACAACCGGTCCAAAAATTTCTTCGCGCGCAATGTCCATGCTGGGATTCACGTCCCGCAATAAGGTGGGCGCATAAAATAATTCACCTAAGTCATGCAGTAATTTGCCGCCAGTGACGCAGATAGCGCCAGCATCTACAGCTGAACTTACCAACCGTTGTACTTTATCAATCGCCGCTTGATTGATGAGCGGGCCGTAATCGATGTCGTCTGCGGTGCCGGGACCGACTTGCAAAGCTTCTAATTTTGTTTGCAACTTGGCAATGAATTCATCCGCCACACTCTCTTGCACCAACACCCGATTGGCACTAATGCAGGTTTGTCCCGCATTACGAAACTTACAGAGCAGCAATTGTTCAACTGCGGTATCCAAGTCGGCATCATCGAAGACAATAAATGGAGCGTTCCCGCCTAATTCGAAAGAAACCTTTTTGATGCCATCCGCACACTGTTGCATTAGCGTTTCGCCGACGGCTGTAGAGCCGGTGAAACTGAATTTACGCACTTTTGGATGCTGGGTAAGAACCTCGCCCACACCTTTGGCATCGCTACTAGGTACAATATTGAGCACACCGTCAGGAATTCCGACTTCGCTGGCAAGTTGCGCAATCGCCAGTGCCGACAGCGGCGTCAACTGCGGCGGCTTGACTACTATGGTACAACCGGCAGCTAGGGCTGGTGCGACTTTACGAGTGATCATCGCATTCGGAAAGTTCCATGGCGTAATGGCGGTACAAACCCCAACGGGCTGCTTTATAGTCCAACTGCGCTGCGCCTCATTAGCCACCGGTAACACATCGCCATAAACTCGTTCTGCTTCCCCCGCAAACCACTCCACAAAGCTGGCGCCATAAGCAACTTCCGCTGCAGCTTCAGCTACCGGTTTGCCTTGCTCTGCGCTTAATATTTCAGCTAACGCGCTTTGATTGTGCAGCATCGCTTGATGCCACTTGCGTAACAGTTGCGCGCGTTGTTGCGGTGTTTTCGCGCGCCATGCGGGCAACGCACGATGGGCCGCATCAATCGCGCGCTCGGCTTGTTGAGTATCAGCATCGGCGACTGCCATAATGGTTTTGCCAGTGGCCGGGTTCTTGACGTCAAAACGTTTTTCACTGGGAATCCAATGACCATCAATAAAAATATCTGGCTTAAGCAACGATTTCATCGAGTGTGAAGACATAACGTGCTTGCTCCTCAGGCAGCTGGTGCCAATTCGGGTTGCAGAATGTAACTCTTCGTCTTAGTTTTCTCTCTAACTTAGTAGTGTTATTTGGTCACTAGAGTTCAATTTAAAGGGTAAATCTTGGGAATTGCAGTAAATAGGTTAAATTTTAAACAACGCATTGACGGCACCATGATTATCGCGTAAAGTGCGCGCCATCAAGGTCAAAACCGCCAACGATGGGCGCGGTCACCCTTGATTCGATGGGGTAGCAGCGCCAATTCCGGTCGTCATTTCAGTCAGTGTAACAAGGCTTACACGAAATTGGGTTCATTGATTTCTGTTGCTGGGCGTTTACCCCCTAATTAATGCTTTTTAGATTGCCGCGTAGAATGCAATAGCTGTAGCCGTGAACGCGCGGAAAAATCAAAGCCAGAAAGAAAGTGAGCTTTATTCATGTCTACTGATTCTATGAGCATGTCGTTTGCCGACATGGCTTTACCTAGTGCTGTCCAAAAACGCCTAGAAAACCTTAATTTTACCACTCCAACCCCAATTCAAGTACAAGCGATCCCAGCTTTAATGGCAGGTCATAACGTATTGGGCGAAGCACAAACCGGTACTGGTAAAACTGCCGCTTTTGGTCTGCCGGGTCTGAGCTTATTGGACGCGAAAGTGCGTCAAACTCAAATGTTGGTGGTTGCACCAACGCGTGAGCTTGCTATTCAGGTGGCCGATGCGCTGGCTGATTTTGGTAAAGATGTTCGTGGTTTAGAAGTGTCTACCGTGTACGGCGGTGCCGCTTTTGGACCACAAATTAAAGCGTTACGTGGTGGCGCTCAGATCGTTGTGGGTACCCCAGGACGCTTACTTGACCTACTCAAAAAGGGTGTTTTAGCGCTTGATGGGCTGAAGTTGGCCGTGTTAGACGAAGCTGATGAAATGCTCAACATGGGCTTCATCGAAGATATCGAAACTATTATGGCTGCGGTACCGATGACCTCGCAACGGGCATTATTCTCAGCCACGATGCCAGCGCCTATTCGCAAATTAGCGAAGACCTTTTTGGTCGATAGCGAAGGTAATCAGCCGCTTAATATTCAAGTTGCAGCGATTGCTAAAGAGCGTGCGACTATCACCCAAAAAGCTTGGCAAGTGAATGTGTTAAGCAAATTTACTGCTTTAACGCGGTTACTTGAAACAATGACTTATCAGCGTGTGCTGATCTTCGTGCGTACTCGTCAAGACACCATGGATTTGGCTGAGCAGCTGCAAGGTGGCGGCTTTAAAGCATCACCATTAAGTGGCGACTTAAACCAAGCCCAGCGTGAGCAAACCGTGAATCAGCTACGTAGTGGCCATATCGAAATTTTGGTTGCCACTGACGTTGTTGCCCGTGGTTTAGACGTACCAGAAATCACTCATGTGATTAACTATGACTTACCGAGCGATACCGAATCTTATGTCCATCGAATTGGTCGTACGGGTCGTGCCGGTCGTGCTGGTGAGGCGATTTTATTCTTCCGCCCGCGTGAGCGTCATTTATTGCGTCACTATGAGCGTTTGACCAACAGTACGATCCAATTCTTTGAAGTACCAAGTGCTAAAGAACTCTCTGCACACCGCCAAGCCAAGTTGCAAGCACGATTGGTAGAGCGCGTTGAGCAGGCAAATATCGCACCAATGGCAACTTTGGTTGAGCAAATGATGGCGGCTACTGGCTATACGGCGGAGCAGCTTGCTGCGGCGTTAGTTGCCGAGCAGAATCAAGTGCGCCCACTCTACGTTACTGACGATCCTGCACCACGCAAGCAGCGTGATGCGCGACCTGAGCGCAGTGCTCGTGGCGACCGTCCTGAGCGTGGCGAACGGCCGCGTCGTGAACGTCCAAATCGGGCCGAAAACGTTGAGTTCGATACCTACAAAATTCAGGTGGGTCGTGAGCATGGCGCGCGTCCACAAGATATCGTTGGTGCTATTGCCAATGAAGCAGATATCGATAGCCGGTTCATTGGTCAAATCCAGTTATTCGATGGTCATAGTTTGGTTGAATTACCAAAAGGTATGCCGACTGGAGTGATGAAAGTGTTACAGCGTGCCCGTGTGCGTCAACAGCAAATGGGGATTGAGTTGGTCGATGCGAAAATTACGCGGAAACCGCCAAGTGACCGTCCTCGTGGTGGTAAGTTTGAAGGTAAATTTGCCGGTAAAGGCGGTAAGTTTGCGGACAAACGTGGCCCTCGCGGTGATGCGCGCGGCGAGCGTCGTGCTCGTCCAAACTAAGCTTAATAGCTAAAAAAGGCGCCGGTGGCGCCTTTTTTTTGGCTAAAGTTCGTCAATCTTATTAAGTAAGTTGTCGGCATGCGCCACTATGGCTTGCTTATCTTCCGGCGCACGCTTTTCCCAGTTTTTAAATACCAATGCCATGCGGTGGTTATTACCAAGCTGGGTTTGATGCTTGTCAATAAAGCGCCAGTAAAGACTGTTAAATGGGCAGGCTCGCGGTCCTGTAGTTTGTTTCACGTCGTAATGACAATCCTGGCAATAGTGACCCATTTTGTTGAGATAGTTGCCACCACTGATATAAGGTTTGGTGGCCATAATACCGCCATCGGCAAACTGGCTCATACCACGCGTATTCGGTAGTTCAACCCATTCAATCGCATCAATATAGATACCCAAATACCAAGCATCTACTTCATCCGGTGCAATTTCGGTTAGCAAACAGAAGTTACCCGTAACCATCAGCCGCTGAATGTGATGGGCATAGGCATGTTCGAGCGACTGCTTAATGGCATGTTGAACACAGCGTAATTTGGTTTGACCATGCCAGAAATAAGCTGGCAGTTGGCGCTTAAATTGAAAAAAGTTTTGCGTTTTGTACGCGGGCATATGATGCCAATAAATGGCGCGGACATACTCACGCCAGCCAATGATCTGGCGCACGAATCCTTCCACTTGAGCAATGGTGATGGTGCTTTGATGTTGCTCCCAGTAGGCTACCGCTTGGCGCACAACCATGAGTGGATGGAGCATTTTGGTATTGAGCGCAAATGACAAGCGAGAGTGATAAAGCGACCAATCCGCGGGAGTTAATGCATCTTGATAGCGGCCAAAGTTCGCTAGGCAGTGCGTGAGGAAAAACTGCAGTAAATCCTGTGCTTGTTGACGATTAATGGGCCATAAAAATGCGCGCTCATTGATCTCGCCGAAACAAGCGACCTGCTGAGCCCGCAGTAGCGCGACAATCTCAGTGACATCGTTATCAAACAGCAATGGTTCCGGAACTTGATGGTCAAGGGGAAGCTTTTCTCGATTGTCGTGATCATAGTTCCATTTACCGGTCAACGGCTTGTCGCCATCCATTAAAATATCGAATTGGCGCCGCATTTGACGGTAAAAGGTTTCCATTAAAAATGATTTCTTACCTTTAAATATATGGGTAAGAGCGTCGCGTTCGGTAAGGAAGTGTTCGCTACTGCAAAAGCTAACGGTCGCAGGTATTGAGTCTGCCCAATCTTGTAGTTGTTGATCGAGCCGATATTCGTCAGGTTCTTGCAGTTGAACAGCGCTGATCTGGTAATGTTCCAGCACCTGATCAAGCGTTGCGGTGAGGCTATCCCGCTGCCACTTGTGATCTAATGAAAGATAAAGCACTTGGTGGCCGGCATCTTGCAACGCCCGGGCAAAGTTTCGCATCGCCGCAAAGAACCCGACAATCTTCTGAATATGATGACGGACGTAGGTTTGCTCTTGTTGTGCTTCCACCAATACATACAGGCAGTCAGATTGCTTTTGCTGAAACCAACTGTGTCTTGCATTGAGTTGGTCGCCAAGCACTAGCCGTAGCGTTTGAAACTTTGTTTGGCTAGGTTGTGGTAAATTCATGCTAAGTCTCTCCGCGGTGCGTTACGGCGACATCTGGTGGAGCAATACACCACCGAATCCCAATCTCTTTCCCATTTCTTGCGCCAACTAAACGGGCGCTCGCAAACCGGACAGATTTTTGTGGGTAAGTGCTGTTTAGCAACCCCTTTTGGCATTAAGAAGGCTCAGTCGGTGACGTTGCCATAGCCTCCGCCAGCATGTGTTCAAGCGATGAGGGGGCTGCATTTTGTGGCGGTCCGGCAAGCTCAGTAAGGGCTTGGTCAGGCTTAGCGTAACTCAGCCGGGCCAACCGTTCGGTTAGGTGGTAACCATCAAGGCCGGAAATGGCCACCGTACCGAGTCGTTCGATATCGATATATCCATCATCCCCAAGCGCCGTTTCTTGCACATGTACCCATTTAATTTCGCCAATCACGAGAATCGTGCCATTCAATTTTATTGGGACTAATTCTTGTAATTCCATACCCATTTGCAATGGGCTCTCAGCAACGGCTGGAGCCTGAAAGCCATGTATGTATTCAGGCGAAAAGCCACAGGCTTCGAACTCGGATTGCTCGCGCGCATAGCGTGCCGACGTTTGATGCGCTTGCCGATAGTGACTACGATGCACGTGGTTAAGGGTGTACTGGTTTAACGCTTGGATATTCTCTAGGGTGTGCCGCGAGGTGGCATGAGGTCGCATGATCATGCCGATAAGTGCCGGGTTTGAGCCCAAATGAATGACAGAGCTCACGATGGCTAGGTTAGTGGCTCCGAGTGGGTCGGCAGTGCCCACTAAGTTGGCACTTTTAAAGCCCGACAAACTGTTCACAAAACGAGCCCGCTGGCGCTGCTCGAACGCGTTTATATCGGTGCCGGTAAATAGTTTCATGGTGTGCTATCCATTGATTGTGGGTAACTCTTGTCAGCCGCGTCGGTGGCGACAGATTAGCTGCTGTAAAGATTACGCAAGCAGATGTAATTCAGATTGCTCAAAAGTAGCTAAAAGCGTGAAATTTTGGCATTATTCTGTCCTTACAACAGGGATAGCACCCGACATCGGAAAAAGGCGAACACTATGCAACCAGTCAATGTGATATGTATTAAATGGGGTAAAAAATACGGCGCAGATTATGTCAATAAACTGCACTCGATGGTGAGTCGTCACCTGTCACGCCCATTTCGGTTCGTGTGTTTTACCGATGATGCTGAGGGCATCGCTGAACAGGTAGAAGTCAAACCGATCCCGATGGTCGGCTTTACTGACTTTGATGAGCGCAAGCCTTGGACCTTTGGCCACGGCTGGCTAAAACTCACGGTATTCGCTAGCGAACTTTATGACTTAACTGGGCCAACGTTATTCCTCGACCTTGATATCGTCATTGTGGACAGTTTAGACGGCTTCTTTGAGCCAGAAGGTGAGTTTCTTGTCATCAAAGAATGGGATAAATCTGATGCGACCGGTAACACCTCAGTGTTCCGCTTCAACATCGGTGCCCATGCAGATGCACTTGAATACTTGAAACAAGACCCAGTGGGTTCGCGCAAAGATGTGCGGAATGAACAAGAGTTCATCACTCAATATGTCGATCGCCAAGGCAAATTAAAATATTGGCCCGCTGCTTGGTGCCGAAGCTTCAAGCGTCACTGTATTCGTCCATTCCCGTTGAGCTTCTTCCAACAACCGCGCATTCCAACGGATGCTAAAGTTATTATTTTCCACGGCAAGCCCCATCCAGATGACGCGGTAGCAGGGCGTAGTGGTAAATGGTACCGCAAGGTATTGCCTACCACCTGGATCGCGGATCATTGGCAATAACCATGTCCTCGTCAGCGAAGCCAGTCGCCCTGAGCTGGCGCTATCGCTGGCTGATGCAAGCTTGCCGACCGCTGTTGCTGGGCTATTTCTGGTGGCGCGGACGCCAAGACAAAGGTTATCGTGAGGGCTGGGCTGAACGGGCCGGTCATATTGATTTGCCCGCGCATTGGTCCAAGCCAATCGTGGTGCATTGCGCCTCCGTTGGTGAGGCGATTGCTGCAAAGCCCTTCATTACTCAACTGGCGCAGCAACACCCTGACACGCCGTTACTGATCACTACGTTTACCCCAACCGGTAAACGCACTATTTTACGTCAGTTCGCTAACTGTGAATTTACCCACCGCTTACTATGTGTATATTTGCCGCTGGACTACAGCGGGGCGGTTAAGCGCTTCATGGCGCGGGTGCAACCACGTTTAGTGGTGCTAATGGAAACCGAGCTATGGCCGGCTTTACTGGCGCAGCTACAGCAAGCAGACATTCCCTCCCTACTCATTAATGCGCGGCTTTCAGCGCGCTCAGCGCGCGGCTATCGGCAGCACCAACAATGGCTCGGGCAGCCTTGGCAGCGATTATCCGCAATTTGTGTTCAGGATGAGGTGAGTGCCCGCCGGATTGCTGCACTGGGAGTACCCGGTGAGCGCATTTTTGTCAGCGGAAATTTAAAGCAAGATATTGAGCTCGATCCTGCGCTGGCCAGTTCTGCTCAGGCTTGGCGGGAGCAACTGCAGCGACCGGTATGGGTTGCTGGGAGCACCCATGCAGGTGAGGATGAAATTATTTTAGCGGCATTTCGGCAGTTGCAAGCGCAGCTACCTGAAGTGCTACTGGTGATTGTGCCGCGCCATCCCGAGCGCTTTGAACGGGTGGCAGAGCAATTGCAGACGCAACAATGGGCATTTGAACGCTGGTCACAATGTTCGAACAGCATAAATTCAGGTCGTTCCGTGAAGGATTCCACGGCAGTTGTGTTGGGCGATACTATGGGCGATTTACAATGGTGGTACGCAGCGTCTGACGTGGCTTTTGTGGGCGGCAGTCTGATTGAGCGTGGCGGTCACAATCCATTAGAGGTGATTGTTGCTGACACCGCATTGATATCCGGCCCTCATGTTTTTAATTTTGCCCAGGTTTACGCCCAAATAGAACAGCAGCAGGGGGTACGCTGGTGTCATGATGCGACACAGCTGACGGCGACTGTGGTTGAACTGCTAAGTCACGACGCCAAGCGCGCTGAGCAGTGTCAGCATGCCAGCACAGTAATTAGCAGTGCGCGCGGAGCAACGCTGCGAATGGTCACTTGTGCGAATCATTTACTTACCGATCCAATTTCTGTTGAGGCACTAGCTCGTGAGAGCTGGGCTCAGCATAGCGTTGAGGATAGCCTGGCCATGAAAACGATGACGCCAAACAAGAATACGGTCATTTGGTATGATGAAAGCCAAGTAAACGACGTGCCACAAATGCAATGGTTTGAACCTGAATATTGGGCTCAGCAAGGCAAAGTCTCGGGTAAAGCAAAAGGGCGCAGCTCGGCTTATTTTATTGCGACTTCGCCATCAGCTTGGTTATTGCGGCATTATTATCGCGGTGGCTTAGTCGGTAAAATTAATAAAGATCGGTTTAAACGAGAGCCGATTGATCAATCGCGGGCGATGGCGGAGTTTGCGCTATTACAACGCATGCGACAGTTGCAGTTACCAGTACCTGAACCTATTGCTGCGCGGTTTGAAAAAGCGCCGTGGTGGGGTTATCGGGCGGATATCTTGGTGAAGGTCATTCCTGGGGCAACTGATGTATTCACGAGTTTGCAGCAGCAACCGTTAACAACTGAGCAGTGGCGTGAACTTGGCGCAACCATTAAGCAGTTGCATCAAGCCGGCATTTATCATTCTGATTTAAACTGCCATAACTTGATGATTGATAGCACCCAAAAAGTGTGGATTGTGGATTTCGATAAATGCGAAGAACGCGATGCCGGAGCTTGGCAACAAGCTAACTTGGCGCGCTTATTACGATCGTTGGTGAAGGAAAAAAATAAAGCTAGTGCCGCGGGCACTAGCTTTTATTGTTTTGCTGCAGAAGCTGCAGAGACACAACCTCTTAGTACCGCTGCGGCGGAGCTGAATGCCGATTGGCAAACGCTCCTGAACGGTTACGCTGGCGTTTAGTCCCGAGTTTGGCCGGTGCCGGTCACCACAAACTTCTCCGTGGTTAAGGCTTGCAGACCCATTGGACCATAAGCGTGCAGCTTACTGGTAGAAATGCCGATTTCGGCACCTAACCCTAATTGCCCGCCGTCAGAGAAACGTGACGAGGCGTTCGCCATGGTCACCGCTGAATCTACCTCGCGAATGAAGCGATCGGCGGTTGCGCTATTTTCTGACACGATCACTTCGGTATGACCGCTACCAAACTGCTGAATGTGCTGTAGTGCAGCATCTATATCCGCCACCGTGCGGATCGCAATTTCCAGCGCTAAATACTCTTCACCAAAGGCGTCGTCAGCAATTTCATCGGCATCTGCAAAGTAGCCAATACTATTTTTGCAGGCATGAATTTTAACCTGTTTTTCCGCTAAAGCTTTGGCAGCCATTGGTAGGAACTTCTCAGCAATATCTTGATGCACTAAGAGTCCTTCGAGCGCATTACATACCCCGGTGCGTTGAGTTTTGCCGTTCAGCAAAATAGCTAAGGCTTTGTCGAGGTCTGCGTCTTTGTCCACATACAAGTGACAAACGCCTTTATAATGCTGAATTACCGGGATCTTGCTGTTATCGCTCACAAAGTGGATCAAGCCTTCACCACCACGGGGAATGACAAGATCGATGTACTGCTCTTGTTTCAACAAGTCGTTCATCAGTTCACGATCAGGCGTTGGCACCACGGTGATCACATCTTCTGGTAAGCCACTATCACGCAGCGCTTTATGGAGCGCTTTCGCTATTGCTTTACTGGTTTCGATGGCTTCACGACCACAGCGCAAGATTACCGCATTGCCTGATTTAAAACATAAGCTACCAGCATCTGCGGTCACGTTCGGGCGCGCCTCATAAATCATGCAGATAACGCCTAATGGAATGCGCATCTTATCAACTTGAATACCATTGGGGCGGGTGTTGAACGGGCGACGTTCACCTACTGGATCATCCAATTCAATAATTTCTTCGATGGCAGCTGCCATGCCCTCGACGCGCTCTGGATTAAGTTCCAAGCGGTCTAGCATTGCGGCTGAAATGCCTTTTTCGCGACCCTGCGCCAAATCTTCGTTGTTTACGGCAAGGATATCTGCCTCGGCAGCACGAATCGCATCCGCCATTTTTTGTAATACGGCATTTTTCTCTGCCGTGCTTAAATTCGCAACGGCATGAGCGGCTTGTTTTGCGCGTTTTGCTATTTCTGTCGCTGTCATTTGCATTATTCAATATCCTCCAAAATCATTAAGTCGGTGCTTGGAATTACTTCTGAGATAGGGCTATAACCATATTGCTCAGCAATTGATTCCACCGCCTGTCCTTTAATATGTAGGAGCTCGTGTGAGCTGTACTGACAAATACCTTTAGCAATCGCATCGGCATTGTCGGCACAACGAACTAACACAGCATCACCGCGGTTAAAGTCGCCTTGAACGTCAACAATCGTATCGGTGGTAAGTGCGGCACCATCTTCGGTCAACTGTTTCACACCTTCGCTGTTGACCAAAATTTCACCTTGCGAAATAAGCGTATGCCGCAACCAATGTTTCTTGTTGCTCATCGGGTCTTGTTGACGCTGGAACAAGGTGCCCGGATTTTTACCGTGTAGCATCAGTTCAAAAGTTTCGCCTTTGCGGCCATTCACAATATAAGTATCGATACCATGTGACGTAGCTTTTTCAGCCGCCTCAATTTTGGTTCGCATACCGCCAGTGGCAATTTTGTTGGTTGTGCCGCCGGCCAAACCATAAATTTCTTCATCAATAGTTTCGACTAACGGAATTTTCTTAGCGTCAGGTTTAATGCGCGGATCAGCGTCGAACAGGCCGTCAATATCCGAGCAGATAAATAACGCATCGGCGTCAACCAAAGTTGCGACCATTGCTGACAGATTGTCGTTGTCACCTACTTTCATTTCATCGGTGGCGAGCGCATCGTTTTCGTTCACGATTGGTAATACATTGTGTTCTAACAATGTGTGCAAGGTGCGCTTCACACTTACATAGCGAGCTCGATCCCGTAAGTCGCCATGAGTCATGAGGATCTGGGCACAAGGGAAGTCGAAAAACCGTGACCAATTCGCCATCATGTCGGTTTGTCCAACCGCAGCCATGGCCTTTTTCTCAATCACCGAAATTTGGTCGGGGTTGTGCTCAATGTGCTTGCGCCCAGCGGCCGCACTACCTGATGAAACCAGAACAATCTCTTTGCCTTGCTCATGGCACTCAATAATAAAGCGCGCAATAGCGAGCAAGTACTTACTACTAGTTCCGGCCGCATCTGGCGCTATTAATGCACTACCGACTTTTAATACAGCACGATGCCAATTAGGCATATCCATGATGATAAAATCCTTCGTTGCTTGAATTTTGAATTTGTTTATTACTTTACGCATCTTCAGCATCAGAATTGTCTTCCAAATGCTCGGCGTCATAGGCGGGATAGCGGGTACTGTTGCGAGAATGCGTTTATCAGCACGCCGTAAATTAGTTCGTATACTAACAGAATTGCTGGGGTAACTCCAGCGCTCCTCTATTTTGCTGGCCTATGACTACTATAGTTATAGTCGATATTTGCCAAAGGAGCGGCTGAAAGGAGCGCCCGAGGTAAGCCTGAAATGACCAGACTAAGATTGCGAGGGAGGGGTGTAACCTTCGATTTCAACGTCTTTGCCCTCGAACAAAAATGCGACCATTTGTTGTTCTAAAAACTGCCGAGCTTCCGGTTGCATCATATTCAAACGCTTTTCGTTAATCAGCATAGTTTGTTTAGCTTGCCAGGCTTGCCAGGCCTCTTTCGAAATATGATCGTAAATGCGTTTGCCAAGTTCGCCGGGATACAGCTGAAAATCCAAGCCTTCAGCGTCTCGCTTTAAATACTCACAATGTATGGTTCTGCTCATTATCATCCTCGTTTAATCGTGGCTATCGTTCGTATCATTCAGTTTAGGCTCTATTGTAGAGCGCAAGCTAACGGCAAGCCAGCGCTAGCTGGTCGGAAATATATTGCTTGATAGGAGCCGGTAGTCCGAATTCATCCAGTTTTGCCAATGGTACATACATCTTATCATTCGCACTAAACTGCCACGGTGGTTGGGTTATGAAGCCGCTATCAAGCACCCGCGCCTGCAATTTAAAGTGCGTAAAGGTATGCAAAAACTCGCCATGTAAAACCGCATCACGCGTTTCGGCTGCATCGGGCGCAAGGGTATCTTGCAACTGTGGTAAGCACCATAATCCGCCCCAAATGCCCTTATGCGGCCGCTGCTCTAATAATAATTGGTCACCTTGTCGGTCCCAAATAAATTGCCAAGCGCGGGTTGGCTGTTGGCGTTTGGGTTTAGGCGCTGGGTAAGCGTTCACTTGTTGGTGCTGATAAGCGCCGCAGTTAGACGTTAATGGACAAGCTGCGCAATTTGCTTGCTTGGGTTTACACAGCGTCGCGCCGATATCTAACAAACCTTGGGCAAGTGCCCGCGCGTCCCCAGGTTCACTCTTCGCTGGTGTTAAGGCTTCAGCATAGCGCCAAGCAGCTCGTTCAAAGCTACCTAGACCCACATGGCCGGGAATCCTGAACAGGCGTGCAAATAAGCGCTTAACGTTGCCATCAACAATAGGTGCTGGCTGATCGAATGCAAAATTAGCGATGGCGCCAGCAGTGTAAGGACCAATGCCGGGTATTTCCCGCAGCTGTGCCACTTGTGCGGGCAGCTCGGTGCCATATTCAGCCACCACATATTGCGCCGCTTTATGAAGGTTGCGGGCTCGCGCGTAATATCCCAACCCTTGCCACTCGGCGAGGACATCATCCAGTGGTGCTTGAGCCAGTGCAGTGAAGTCGGGAAATCGTTGCAGCCAACGCTGAAAATAGGGAATAACGGTGCTGACCTGGGTTTGTTGCAGCATAACCTCGCTGATCAGCACATGATAAGGGCGAGGCGCTTGCTGCCAAGGTAAATGATGACGCCCATGCTCACGTTGCCAATCAATAATAAGCCTACGAATGCTCGCAAACACTGGCGCTGAAGGTAACTGAGTGTCGCCACTCGCGGCGGCTGTTAATTCTGATTGCACGGCAAACTTCGTTATTGGTTAAAGCTGGTGGTTAGTACGGCGTAGTGTGCCTTGTTTAGCGCTGCGGCTCAACGATGCTATCTATTAACAATGTAAAGCTGGGTAAAACTTGGCAACCAAAACAAATATTTAGTACTCCTAGCACTGGTATGACCTATACTATGTAAAGAAATTTGTGATCGGATTGGGTGAAATTACATAGTGTAACTAGACTCAATTCACTGAGAAGTCGAACAAGGAGCTAAATATGTTCAAATTAAAGCATTCATTGGTTGCGGTTGCCTTAGCGTTACCTATGGCATTACCGCAGCTAGCACAAGCCCAAAGCAGCCGTGAGGGCGGCAGTGGCGATGTGTATTTGGGATTAAAATCAGGTATTGGTTGGACTGATGAAGATCGGTTTCCGATTATTGAAGGGCAAGCCTACGACTACGAGGGCGGCGCAGACACCTTTGAGCTTGGGTTAGAGCTCGGTTATCGCTTTTTACCGAAGTGGGAATTGCGCGGTTTTTACAGTGATGTGAAAGCCGACGTAGATAACCTGAGCCGCTCAGCATCAGGTGATATGTACGGCATCGATATGCTCTATAGCTTTTCTCCGAGGTTTTACGGTGGCTTAGGTGTGGTGCGCGAAGATTTAGCAGGGTTCGAAACAAGCTTCTACCGCGGCACCTTAGGGTATCGTACCTTTATGTCGGAGAACGTCGCGTTTCGTTGGGAAACCAACCTACATCAAAGCCGCGAAAACCTGACTGAAGTCTTTACTAACATTGGTGTTCAATGGTTTTTCGGCGGTGAATCGGCGCAGCAAGAGCCGACCCCAGCACCTCGTCGTGTGGAAACGCCAGTGCAGCGGCCAACGCCAGCACCAGCTCCAGCGCCAGTGGCTGCCCCAGTGGATAGCGACAATGACGGCGTGAACGATGAGCTTGATAAGTGTCCGGGTACACCCGCTAACTATTCGGTAGACTCGGATGGTTGTATCGAGTACGAAAATGAAACCGTGACCGAAACCTTGTTGGTAGAATTTGAAATCAATTCATCTATCATTCGCGAAAACGCCAAAGGTGACATTAAAGATATGGCTGACTTCATGAACGAGCATCCACAGTTGGATATCGTCATTGAGGGGCATACCGATGACACCGGCGCCGCTGATTACAATCAGTGGTTGTCTGAGCGTCGTGCGCGTGCGGTTGGCGATAGCTTGATCAATGACTTTGGTATTGCTACAAATCGGGTGAGCACCGTAGGTTACGGTGAATCGCAACCGAAAGTTGAAGGTACATCTGTCTCAGCTCGTCAAGCAAACCGTCGTATTGAAGCCAAGTTATCCGTGACTAATCGGGTGCCAGTCGAACGCGACTAGGCAAATAGGGTTCGAGTACCAAGGCACGCTTCGGCGTGCCTTTTTCGTTTTGTTAGAAAGTGATTTTTGGCATAATGGCCGCCAATTAAGACAATGAGAGTGGCTATGACCAAACACCAGACTCCAGAGGTAGCAGCAGCGGCCGGCAAGTATATTCGTACCATTCGTAGTTTTGTGAAACGCGAAGGCCGTTTAACCAAAGGGCAAGCGGGTGCTATTGAGCGTCAGTGGCCAACTCTGGGGTTGGATTACCACGCGCAACCGCTTGAACTGTCTGAGCTGTTCGGTCGCACCGCGCCCGTGGTGTTCGAAATAGGTTTTGGCATGGGTAAGTCGCTGGTGACCATGGCTCAGCAAGAGCCAACTGCTGATTTTATTGGCGTCGAAGTGCATCGCCCCGGCGTTGGTGCCTGTTTGCTTGAAGCGGAAGAGCAGCAAGTTACTAACTTACGAGTGATTGAACATGACGCAGTAGAAGTACTACGCGATATGATCCCGGACGGCAGTTTGGCGCGCGTACAGATTTACTTCCCTGATCCTTGGCACAAAAAGCGCCATCATAAACGCCGCATCATTCAACCTGAGTTTGTGCGTTTGTTGAGCACTAAGTTACAGGTCGGTGGCAAATTGCATTTAGCTACGGATTGGGAAAACTATGCCGAGCATATGCTCGAGGTATTAACTGGTGAGGCGCTGTTGGGAAACCTTTCACCAACCCAGGATTATGTTCCGCGACCCGATTTCCGACCGCTGACGAAGTTTGAACAACGTGGTCAGCGGCTGGGGCATGGGGTGTGGGATTTAATGTTTGAGCGGCTAGCTTAAACTAACTCATCCAAAATACTATTGAGAAACTGGCGTCCAGTTGGGGTGGTTTCCCAGCTTTGGGCGTTGGCGGTTACTAACCCCTGAGCGTACGCCCGACTGAGCGCTTGTTCCGCCGCCGCTGTTGCGAGTCCAGTACGCGCCTCAAATTCAGCGTGCGGAATAGGTTCGTGCAGGCGCAAGCGGTTCATAAAGTATTCAAACAGGCGTTCTTCTAGCGGCACTTGCCACTGCCGATAGCGCAGTGGCTTGGTGATATCCAAGTAACCTTGTGGGTGCTTTATTTTCTCACAGCGAGTGAGTGTGAGGGTGCCGTTGGCTGCATCTTTCTGAGTGATTTTGCTGTGGGCGCCGCAGCCAATACCTAGGTAATCGCCAAAGGTCCAGTAGTTGCGGTTATGCCGAGCTTGATGTCCAGCTTTCGCATAAGCACTCACTTCATATTGTTGATAGCCGGCGGCTTCGAGTAAAGCATGGCCACGTTGGTAGATGTCCCACAGCACATCATCATCGGGCAGCGTGGGTGGGCGGCTGGCAAATTGGGTATTTGGCTCAATTGTTAGTTGGTACCAAGAAATATGGGGTGGGTCTAGGGCAATAATTTGGCGCAAATCTTCCAGCGCTAGCTCAACTGACTGCCCGGGCAGGCCATGCATTAGGTCTACGTTGTAGCTTTGCAATAGCAGCTGTTTCGCATAATTAGTGGCGGTAATGGCTTGTGCGCTATCGTGAATTCTTCCCAATGCGGTTAATTGCTCATTCTGTAAACTTTGCACGCCTAACGAAAGCCGAGTAATACCTGCTGCAACAAAGCCCGCAAACCGCTCAACTTCGAAGGTGCCAGGGTTGGCTTCCATGGTGATTTCACAGTCGTCGGTTAAGTGAACGCGCTCGCGGATACGAGTGATTAAGCCGGCGATTGCTGCTGCGGAGAATAAACTTGGTGTTCCACCGCCAATAAATATGGTGTGAATCGGACGCCCCTGCACCCACTCCAAATCAGCCGTCAGGTCGTCGACGAGTCGGTTTACGTAAGCTTGCTCTGGTAGCTCAGATTTTTGCCCATGAGAATTAAAATCACAGTAAGGACACTTCTGCACGCACCACGGAATGTGAATATACAGCGATAACGGGGGTAACTGACTCAACGGAGCTGCTCCAATAATAGCCGCAGGGCTTGGCCACGATGGCTGATATCGGCCTTTTGTTGCGCCGGTAATTGCGCTGCGGTGCACTCATACTCCGGAACCCAGAACACTGGGTCGTAGCCAAATCCGCCATTCCCCGCAGCTTGCAGGGCAATGGAGCCATCCCAGCGGCCGTGACAGATAAGCGGAGTCGGATCTTCAGGATGTTGAAGCAGCGCCAAAACGCAGTGAAAGCTTGCCGCGCGCTCAGTCTCGTTGGTGAGTGCGGCTAATAATTTCGCAATGTTCGCTTGATGATCACCATGCTCGCCAGCGTAACGTGCTGAATAAATGCCTGGTGCGCCGCCAAGTGCAGTGACGGCCAAACCGGAGTCGTCAGCCAGCGCAGGCAAACCGGTCAAACGAGCGGCATGACGCGCTTTTAAAATGGCATTTTCAATGAACGTAAGACCAGTTTCATCGGCATCTGGTACTTGCCACTCGCTTTGTGGGCGTACACGGATACCAGTTGGTGCTAGTAAGGCCTGAAATTCCTTTAACTTGCCCATATTACCGCTAGCAATCACAAGTTCCTGGGGTAATTTTTCGTTCATCGCGGTTGATTCTGACATTCGTTGCGCAATCCGTAGGAAAACAATAAGGATATGGTAACATCGAAGCCACTGATCAAGTAAGCATGCGGAGCGTAAGCGTAACGATGGATACAATGAACGGCCTAATGTTGCTATTTGGAGTACTACTGCTAGCAAGTATTTTGGCCGGCGTTATATCGGCACGTCTAGGTGCGCCCATTCTGCTTACCTTCTTATCTATCGGTATGCTAGCCGGCGAAGAAGGCTTGCTCGGCGTGCAGTTTGATAACCCCGAGCTGGCATTTGTAATTGGCTCGGCGGCACTGGTCATTATTCTTTTCGATGGCGGCATGCGAACCCATCCCGATCGTTTTCGAGTGGCGCTGTGGCCGGCAATCAGTTTGGCCACGATAGGCGTGGCGCTCACTTGTAGCATATTGGCGGCCAGTATTGTTTGGTTGTTTGAGCTGCCGTGGATGTCGGCATTATTGATTGGCGCTATTCTGAGCTCGACCGATGCGGCGGCCGTTTTTGGTATTTTCCAATCTCAAGGTATAAAAATTAAGCAGCGGGTAGCGGCCACCCTTGAAATAGAATCCGGTACTAACGACCCTATGGCCGTCATTCTGACCATGACCTTAACGGCTGCGATTGCTAACAATCAAGATTTAAGCCTGTGGTTACTCACCAGTTCAGTGGCGCAGCAACTCATACTGGGGCTGCTCGGAGGCTGGATTGGCGGTCGTAGTTTTGTCTATATGGCGCGCAAAATTCCTGTCAGCTTTACCTTTTTCCCGCTGCTTGCCGCTGCGAGTGCATTAGTCTGCTACGCGTTAACCGCAGGGCTAGGTGGGAGTGGCTTTCTCGCTGTTTATTTAATGGGATTCTTAATAGGTAAGTCGCGCTTGCCGCAGCTAGTTCATATTCTGCAAGTGCAAGATGGCTTGGCATGGCTCAGTCAGATCATGATGTTCTTGATCTTAGGGTTACTCGTGACGCCTTCGCATTTAATTGAGAATGCGCCACAAGCACTCGCAATTGCGCTTATTCTGATCTTTGTTGCCCGCCCAATAGCCACCTTAATTTGTCTATTACCCTTTAGTTTTCCTGCGCGTGATCAGGTGTTTATCAGTTGGGTGGGGCTGCGCGGTGCAGTACCTATCATTTTGGCACTCTTTCCTTGGTTGAGCGGTCTGCCAGATGAGGAAATTTACTTCGATATCGCCTTTTTCGTGGTGCTGGTATCGTTAATTTTGCAAGGCTGGACCTTGGCCCCCGTCGCCCGTTGGTTGGGCTTGGAAGTACCGCCTGAGCCTGAACCGCGGCAGCGGATGCCGTTGGAAGCTATTCCCTCTGAAGATGCCCTGGAAGTGTGGGAGTTTGATATTGATAGACTGTCGCCAGCCTGTGATCATACGTGGCAGGAACTACGACTGCCGGCACCCGCAGCATTTATTGGCGTTATTCGAGAGCGTCGTTGGTTACCCGCCGATAGCGAGCCGCGCCTTATTGAAGGCGATGCAATGTTAGTGGCAGCTCGGGCTGATGACATTACCGTGATTAGCCGGGTACTCGCATCTATTGGTGCGGATCCGAAACTTAGTGATCCCGACTTCTTCGGTGACTTTAGTCTGCATGGAAATGTGGCGTTAACGGACGTTGCCGCTTTCTATCCGGTGGGTGAATTGGCTGAGTCATTGCGAACTCGCTCACTTGCCGACTATATCGAGCACAAGTTTCATCGCCGAGTGGTGGTGGGTGACCGAGTGGTGCTTGGGCAAGTAGCCTTTACCGTTCGGCAACTTGATGAACGTGGCGACATCGTGAGCGTTGGGGTAAAAACACTCACGCCTGTCGCATCTTAATTTATTAGGCGTCGGTATAGAGTTGCTGAGAGAACTTCAGCTGTTGGGTCACACCAGCAACGCTAATATCGATGACGAAGTGCAAGGTTTCTTGATTGGTGTAAGGCACTTGCGCGAGATAATAAATAGCATCGCCTTCGCGTACAGTGGTGAACTCAAGTTGCAGTCGATTGCCGATACCGTTTAATGCATAGCCAGTTAAATTAGCATTCAATGCCGGCTTACCAGGTTGCGTTGCATCGAGCACAGCGATGTTCACCAGCGCCTGATAACGACTGCGTTGCAAATTATATTGCGCGGCAATTTCAGGCCGGATAAAGGTTGAGCGTAATGCATTATAGTGCACTTCCCATTGGCCAAGGGTGCGTTCTCCGGCGCTGCTGGGAGCGGCCATAAGTATGCCAACAAGTGTAATAGCGAGTATTAATAGACGAGTCATAGCAATAGCTCCGTGGCGATTATTGTTGGCTTTGCAGAACTTTGCTGCTCAGCGTTATCCTAATTTACACGCCAATTAAGTAACGTAAAAATTGCACTGCAATTAACAGCACCAGTACCGATAAATCTAATCCGCCGAGCGCAGGAATGACACGCCGAATTGGGGCTAACATGGGTTCCGTTAGTTGTGCCAATGCTGCTTCCATGGGGTTGTAGCCTTGGCTGAGCCAACTCATGAGCGCTCGAATAATTAAAATCCAGAACAGCAATTGTAAAAATTGGCCGACACAGGCTAATGCCGCGGTAGTCAATACCGGCAGGATTGGTGTGGCGTAACCGGCGACGGTAGCCGTGACAAAAATTTTGGCAACTGCAAGTAGGTACAACAACAAGATACTTGCCGTATCTAGTTTGCCCATGGTCGGTAGTACTTTACGCAGTGGCAGTACCAGTGGATTAGAAATCTTCACCACGGCTTGCGAGAGCGGGTTGTAATAATCAGCTTGGACGACTTGCAGCCAAATGCGGAAAATGACCACCATCATGGCCAAATCGAACAATATCGTGATTAAAAATTGAATCGCATTCATGCGTGAGGTTTCCTCTAAAATAACTTCGCCATTTCTTGGTTACGTAATACTGCAGCTTTTACGGCACGGGCTGAAATATCCTCAATATCCGCTTGCTGATACACTTCAACACCTTTTGCGGTAGAACCACCTTTACTGGTGACCTGTGCACGTAACTCAGCCAACTCTAACGAGCTTTGTTGAGCCATCGTAGCAGCCCCGAGCGCCGTTTGTTGAACAATTGCGCGGGCTTTGTCGCGATCATAGCCAAGCGCTTCGGCTGCTGCTTGCAAACTCGCCATAAACTCGAAGAAATAGGCAGGACCACTGCCGGCAACAGCACCGAGAATATCTAATTCGTCTTCGTCTTGCACCCATTGGGTAAGACCCACGCTAGCAAAAGCTTGTTCAATAAAATCCCGATCGGCTTGACTCACACTCGGCTCGGCGACTAGTCCCGAAACACCAGCGCCGACCAACGACGGCGTGTTCGGCATCACCCGTAGCACTTTTACATCAGCACCTAAATACTGGTGATATTTTTCGAAGCGAATGCCCGCTGCAATGGTCACAATGAGCTTATCCGCAAGCCCCGTAACAGTCGCTTTTAAATCGGCACACACTTGTTGCATGAGTTGTGGTTTGACCGCCAACACAATGACATCAGCTGCGCTGGCAACTTTGGCGTTATCGGTAGAGGTTTGCACCTGCAGGCGCTGGGCAAGTTGTTCTAGTTTTCCGACGCTCGGATTACTGACTAGAATTTGGTCAGCAGAATAGCCGCCAGCCACCATACCGCCGACGATGCTTTGGGTCATATTGCCGGCGCCGATAAATGCAATGCTGCGAGTTGTTGTCATCTGCGGGGTTCCTTTATTTGCTAAATGGAAGGCTGCTCAGAGCAGCGCGATGGGGCTAGGTGCGAGCGCCAAAAATAGCACTTCCCACACGGACCATGTTGGCACCCTGTGTAATCGCTAGTTCGATATCACCAGACATCCCCATACTTAATGTATCTACAGTGGAATATTGGGACTGTAACGTTAAAAACAAGTCATGCATTCGCGCAAAGCTCTTTGCTAGGCGCTCCTGGTCGGCCTGGGTTGTTGCCGGAGCTGGGATTGCCATGAGACCGCGAAGTCTGAGCTGAGGTAGCTCGGAAATGTGTTGTGCAAAGGACGCAAGCTGATCTGGTTCAATGCCGCTTTTACTTGCTTCATCGTCAATATTTACTTGGATGAGAACTTGTAGCGGTGGCATATTTGCTGGCCGTTGTTCATTTAAACGACGTGCAATTTTTTCCCGGTCAAGACTCTGAACCCAGTCAAAATGCTGTGCCACCTCTTTGGTTTTATTGGATTGTAAGGGCCCAATAAAGTGCCATTCGATGTCGGCTAAGTGAGCTAGGGCTTGAGTTTTTTCCATCCCTTCTTGTACGTAATTTTCGCCAAATGCGCGTTGCCCTGCATGGTAGGCTTGCTCTATAGCGGTAACCGGTTTAGTTTTACTGACAGCGATAAGCGTGACGGGGCTTGCTACGGTTAATTGTTGCAAGCGCTGCTGAACCTGTTGTAATTGAGTGCGAATGTTGTGCGCGCGATCAATATTCATCGAGACGATAACCCTCTGTCGTTCATTGAATTGCTATTGCAGCCAACCTGTAATCGCGGTGCTATTTATACCACCACGAGTCGCCCACCTAGGGGATATTATGGATATTACTGAATTGCTCGCCTTTAGTGTAAAGCATAATGCATCCGACTTACATTTATCTGCGGAGTCGCCGCCGATGATCCGAGTTGATGGCGAAGTTCGCAAAATTAATATTCCGCCGCTGGCGCACAAACAAGTGCATGAGCTGGTGTACGACATTATGAATGATCGACAGCGGAAAGAGTACGAGCAAAATTTCGAATGTGATTTTTCCTTTGAAGTACCAGAGTTAGCCCGTTTTCGGGTTAACGTCTTTATTCAAAACCGTGGCGCCGGCGCGGTATTTCGGACGATTCCGAGCGAGGTGCTATCGCTTGAACAGCTTGGTGCCCCAGATATATTTAAAGATATTGCCAACAACCCGCGGGGACTGGTGTTAGTGACCGGGCCGACGGGTTCGGGTAAATCCACCACACTTGCGGCGATGGTGGATTATATTAACGAGAATCGGCATGACCATATCCTCACCATTGAGGACCCGATTGAGTTTGTCCACAAGAATAAGCAAAGCTTGGTGAACCAGCGTGAAGTGCATCGCGATACCAAGAGCTTTAATGCGGCATTACGCTCTGCGCTGCGGGAAGACCCTGATGTGATTCTGGTTGGTGAAATGCGCGATTTGGAAACTATTAGGCTGGCGATGACGGCCGCCGAAACCGGCCATTTGGTGTTTGGTACCTTGCACACCACATCAGCTCCAAAAACTATCGATCGTATTGTCGACGTGTTTCCGGGCGACGAAAAACCTATGGTTCGTTCCATGCTGTCGGAATCGTTACGGGCGGTCATTAGCCAAACCCTCATCAAGAAAGTGGGCGGTGGGCGCGTGGCTGCGCACGAAATCATGATCGCCACGGCAGCGATTAAGAACCTGATCCGCGAGGATAAAGTTGCGCAGATGTACTCCTCAATTCAAACCGGTGCGGCACATGGTATGCAAACCCTCGACCAGAGTTTACAAAATCTGGTGAATCGAGGCCTGATTCAAGCTGCAGATGCACGTTCGCGGGCGTCCAATAAAGACGCGTTTTAAGGAGCTTTTATGAGTGCAACAGAGTCGTTACATGAACTATTAACCACAATGGTGAGCCGCAATGCCTCGGATTTGTTTATCACCAGTGGACTTGCACCAAGCGCTAAAATTGATGGCGAGTTAATGCCGCTTAGTGACGCTCGACTCAGCCCAGACCAAGCCTTAGCTTTGGTTGAATCCAGCATGAAAGAAGCGTTACGGGAGCAATACCATCGTCAGCAAGAGGCGAACTTTGCGATTGCAATTGAGGGTATCGGTCGGTTCCGGGTGAGTGCATTTTGGCAGCGACAGCAGGCAGGTATGGTGATCCGTCGAATTGTGACTGACATTCCCTCCGTTGAACAGCTGAAATTGCCGGATATTCTGAGCAAAGTGATCATGGCGAAGCGCGGTTTAATGCTGGTCGTCGGCGGCACCGGCACTGGTAAGTCAACATCCCTTGCGGCTTTACTTGGGCACCGTAATCAGCACTCACACGGTCATATTCTGACGATTGAAGATCCGATTGAATTTGTTCATGAACACCGCGGCTGTATGGTTACTCAGCGCGAGGTTGGTACTGACACTGAATCTTTTGAGGCGGCGTTGAAAAGCTCGTTGCGGCAGGCCCCCGATGTCATTTTAGTGGGAGAAATCCGCTCGCAGGAAGTCATGGAATACGCGCTGACGTTTGCGGAAACCGGTCATTTATGTGTTGCCACCCTGCACGCCAATAACGCGAACCAAGCTATAGAGCGGATCATGCATTTGGTGCCGAAAGAGAAAGTCGGCAAATTAATGTTTGATTTGTCGTTAAATTTACGTGCAATTGTGGCACAGCAGCTGGTTCCGGCTAAAGCTGGAGGCCGAGTTGCCGCTATAGAAGTATTGCTTAATAGTCCGATTGTGGCAGAAAAAATAGCCACTGCTGAATTAAGTGAATTGAAGGAAATCATGTCGAAATCGACCGAGATTGGCATGCAGACTTTCGATCAAGCGCTGTTCGCGCTGTACAAAAGCGGGCAAATTGAGTTGGATGAGGCTTTGCGTCATGCAGATGCGCCGAACGATCTGCGCTTAAAAATTAAATTAAGTGGGGAAGGGATTAGTGGCGGCGATACGCTCAGTAATGCAACGGTTGATTTGGGCTAGTGCGCTAGGCGCGCTGTTGTGGAGTGGTAGTGGCGAACCGGCGCATGCTCAACCCGCTCATAAGAACTATGTTCGGGTTGTGGCCTTGTGCTGCATGGATCCGAGTGAGGCTCGGCCTGCCTTTGACGCAATGTTGCGCTATGGTCCAGACGCCGCACTTGTGCTCGGTAACATGATAGCTGCCGATGCGGACGATTTTGACGACCTGAATCGCGCTTATGAAGTGTTAACTCGGGTACGTGGGTTGCGCTTGCTGCGACAAAACGCGTTGACCATGCCAATTTGGGATGCTGAAGATTTTTCGATGAAAGGTTATAGCGACCGCCGCAATGCCTACAAAGCCGATCTGCGTTATCACTTCCTTGATTATTGGAACGAACCTTATACGACTGAACGTTTTTATCGTACTGATGCGCTCTACGGTGAGCTGCGGTTTGGTCAGTCCCCATACGACGTGCAGGTGTTAATGCTTGATACTCGTTGGCATCGGGCTCCACTTAATAAACAAAACTGGTTCGCCGCACAGTGGCAGTATTGGTGGCATGAGCGGGGGCCTTGGCCGGTGGCCGCAACTGGCGAGCTTTTGGGTGAGCAGCAGTGGCAGTGGTTAGCAGCGAAGTTAGCCGAGCCCGCCGGGTTGCGCATTATTGCCTCCACAGTGCCGGTGCTAAATGACGCGGATGGCTTTGATAGTTGGGCATTATTTCCAGCGGAACGGGAGCGCTTACTGAAGCTGTTAACACCACTTACCAATACCGTTATCGTGAGCGGTGGGCGTGGTTTTGGCGAGATTAACTATGCGCAGGATGCGCAGCTTTGGGAAGTGGTAACAGGTAGTGTGAATCAGCCTAGTCCGTTTATTCCAGCCAATAGCTATCGCCGTGGTGCGGCAAGTACCGATAGCCGTTATGCATCAATTGAGATGACCTGGGAAGCGGCAGAGCCACGGGTTATTTTGGCCACTCGAGATGTTGATGGTCGCGTGATTAGTGAACGTCAACTTGCCGCCGAGGCAACGCCTGCCGCTAACCTAGCACCAGTGACCACGACGCCTGAGAATTGATGCTTGCTGACGGTAGCAAACCCGCTGCGAACTCGGTAAACTAGCGCCCTTGCCGAGTTTGGCTGAGGTTAAACTCGGCTAAAATTATTGAGTCATTTTGCATGGGGCGAAGTCGTTATGCGCGTGTTAGGTATTGAAACTTCCTGCGACGAGACGGGCGTAGCGGTGTACTGCACCGAGCAGGGGTTGCTAGCGCACGAACTGTACTCCCAAGTGAAGTTGCATGCTGACTATGGTGGCGTTGTACCTGAACTTGCCTCGCGCGACCATGTTCGCAAACTATTACCCCTCATCGAACGCGCGCTAACAACCGCGAACTTGCGCCCTAACGACATTGCTGGTGTTGCCTACACCGCTGGACCTGGCTTAGTTGGTGCGTTGCTCGTTGGTGCTTGCGTTGCCAGAAGCATTGCTTACGGCTGGGATGTACCAGCGCTTGCGGTGCATCACATGGAAGGGCATTTGCTGGCGCCGATGTTAGAGGACAATGCCCCCGAGTTTCCGTTTGTCGCTTTGTTAGTCTCAGGCGGACACACTCAGTTAGTGCGTGTGAATGCGATTGGGGCTTATGAAATTTTGGGCGAATCGGTGGATGATGCAGCGGGCGAAGCCTTTGATAAAACGGCTAAATTAATGGGGCTCGCATACCCCGGCGGCCCGCGCTTAGCGAAACTCGCGGAACAAGGGCGGCCTGGACGCTATCACTTTCCGCGGCCGATGACGGACCGCCCTGGCCTCGACTTTTCTTTTAGTGGCTTGAAAACCTTTGCAGCCAATACCATCGCAGCAGAACTAGCTGACCAACCCGATGACGCACAAATCCAAGCTGATATCGCGGCAGCGTTCCAAGCAGCAGTCGTCGACACTTTGCTGATCAAGTGTAAACGTGCATTACAACAGACCGGCTTAAAGCGCTTGGTGGTTGCCGGTGGGGTAAGTGCGAATGTTGAATTAAGAGCACAGTTGCAGCAAGAGCTTAAGCGGCGCGGTGGTGAAGTGTACTTCCCCAGACAAGAGTTTTGTACTGATAACGGCGCCATGATTGCTTATGCGGGAGCGCAACGTTTAGCCGCGGGTGAGCAGACTGGGTTAGCCATTGTCACCAAGCCACGCTGGCCTTTGAATGAGCTTAATCCGCCGGTGGTCGGCGCCGAAAGCTAGTTTCTTTGCCGCTCGATAGGCGGGCGATGTTGGCTTGATGACGCCACAGGATCAAAAGCGAAATCATGATCACCGGTACCGTGTATTGTGGCTTTATCCAGAACGCATATACAGGTGCAAGGGTTACGGTCAACAACGCGGCGAGTGATGACACTCGACTGATTCTGAACACGACCAACCAGGTGACAATGAGTAGCAGCGCCATTTCCCAAGCGACTGGGAACATAGCGCCAAGCGCGGTCGCAACAGCTTTGCCGCCGCGGAAATGAAAGTACAGCGGAAAAATGTGGCCGAGGCATGCAGCGACGGCAATCATGCCTAGGTAAAATGGCGGTATATTTAGAAAGTATGAGCCCCATACTGGGATCATGCCCTTTAACACATCAGCGAATAATGTGAGTAGCGCTGGCCATTTACCGCCCAAACGATAAACGTTGGTCGCGCCGGGGTTATTGGAACCGTTCTGCCGCGGATCGGGTAAACCAAACAGGCGGCAAATAAGAACCGCGCTGCTGATGGAACCGATGAGATAGGCAACCAGAATTGCCAGAAGAATAAGAGCAGTCATGTAAGGATTCGACTTATCCTGCGGTTGAGCTAGTTTGCATGCCTTAAGCATAAGCACTTTAATAGAGAATTACTATGGCCGATACGGTGATAATTGAAGGATTGAAAGTAGCTGCCACTATCGGTGTGTATGAGTGGGAGCAGCAAATTAAACAGCAGTTGGTGATCGATTTGTACATGGATAGGGATTGCGCTGCGGCAGGTGCAACCGACGCCTTAGCCGATGCGCTAGATTATGCTGCTGTGAGCGAGGCCGTATCGGCACTAGTAAGTCGTGAGCCACGGCAATTAATTGAACGAGTAGCGACCGAAATCTGTGCGTTAGTACTACAGCAATTCGGGGTGACGCAAGTTACCGTGAAGGTGGCGAAGCCCGGTGCAGTGCCAAGCGCTGAATCGGTCGCGGTACAGCTGACCCGTCGCCGCGCCGCAGCGGACAATTAGGTTTACTGTCGCTATGGCATTAGTGCACTTAGGCTTAGGTTCGAATTTAGATCGCGCGCGGCACATTAGCGCGGGAGTGAATGCGCTGCAGCTCGATACTGAACTGGGCGCGACCAGTTTTCGGTGTTCGCGGGTTTTCGAGAGTGCAGCGGTTGGATTCGCAGGCTCTGATTTTTATAATTTAGTGGTAAGTTTTCATACCCACCGAAGCGTTCAAGACGTCCAGCAAATCTGCAAAACTATCGAAATGGCGCACGGACATCACCCCGATGCACCAAAATATAGCCCACGCACTCTAGATATTGATGTGTTGCTATACGATGATATGCAACGCCGTGCCGACCCGCAGTTACCACGCGCCGAAATTTTAGAAAACGCCTTTGTATTGTGGCCTTTGGCGGAACTTTCGCCGCT
Organism: uncultured Idiomarina sp.; assembly: GCA_946885915.1. The sequence continues at coordinate 74,831 of CAMPHF010000009.1, read as the reverse complement.
GCTGGTGCATCCCACTGAGAACCTTTGCTATTGGCAATTGTGGCAAGCTTTTAGCGGTAGTACTTTGCTCCATCCAATTGATTTTGAATTTATTTCGCCTGCGTCGCGTGCGCACGCCGGGCGGTAACAGGACCTAACTATGAGTTTTATTGAAGTTGCCATTCTCGCGCTTATTCAAGGCCTTACCGAGTTCCTTCCGATTTCGAGTTCCGCGCACTTAATTTTGCCTTCGCAATTATTGGGTTGGCAAGATCAAGGTTTAGCCTTTGACGTCGCAGTTCACGTCGGTACTTTGCTGGCTGTGGTGAGTTATTTTCGGGCGCAGGTTGGTCAATTATTAATGGGTTGGTTTGCCAGCTGGCGTGGTCAACATAACGAACATAGCCGCTTGGCTTGGCTGATTCTCTGGGCAACCCTCCCGGCACTTGGTTTTGGGTTCCTATTCGCGGGGGTGATTGAGAATTTTGCCCGAGCCACTGTTGTGATAGCCACTACCACTATTTTATTCGGTTTACTGTTGTGGTGGGCTGATGCGCGTGCGAGTGAGCGTCAGCAAATGGCGCAATTATCACTTAAACAAGCATTGATTATAGGGTTTTCACAGGTATTAGCGCTTATTCCCGGCACTTCTCGTTCAGGCATTACCATGACCGTGGGATTAATGATTGGGCTGTCGAAAACGGCGGCTGCGCGCTTTTCGTTCTTGCTATCTATTCCGGTGATTGCCGCCGCTGGCACTTATCAAGTATTAAAACTTTCGCAGGCGGCAACGCCGGTCGATTGGCAAGCCATGGGCCTAGGTGTGGTGCTCTCATTTTTGAGTGCGTATGCCTGTATTCACCTATTTTTGAAAGTGATTGAACGCATGGGCATGCTACCCTTTGTCATTTATCGACTGGCGCTTGGGGTGGTGTTATTTGTGTGGTTTGTTTAAGCCGCGGAGCCATTCACGAGGGGCGCCAGCCGTTGTAACTGTTGCTGGCGAATCGCCGCACCGAGCTCGGCGCCCTGTAAACCTTGAGCAATAAGTACCGCCACATCTATGTCAGCACAATCGCTCAAAACTTGCGCTAGCGCCTGTAAGAATGCTGGTGAATAGCCTAATGCGTTAAGCACCGGCCGAAAATTATCGAGTTCAGCAGGCTGTTTAAACCAGCCACTTTGTTGTAGCAATTGCCACAGGCTTTCAAGATTGAGTTCAGCTTCAAACCACTGACTCGCGACGAGCGCATGCCGCCGCGCATCATTCGGCCAGCGTTGCAGCTTGGCGAGGTGTTTAATGGTGTCGGTCGACAGTGGGGCAGCAACCGTTGCTAACCTTAATAAGCCCTGTTCGTCTGAGCTATCAAGGGGCAGTTGTAGGGCTTGCAGCAACGCCACACTGCGGTCTAAATTACGCGGGTCTTGCCAGGGTGTGAACCATGGTGTCAGCGCCTGTGCCGCGTTTAATGTGGTGAGAAATACCCAAGGCGTTGGTCCGCAAAGCGCTCGATAAAACTCATGCCACACACGTTCACCGGCTAAATGGTCAAGTTCACCAGAACGCGCAATTTCTTGCATTAACTCAATCGTCTCTGGCGCGACCTGAAAACCATCTGCAGCAAACCGGGCTGCAAAGCGCGCGACTCGCAATACTCGTAATGGATCCTCAATAAATGCCGGTGAGACATGGCGCAGCACCCGTGCCGCGATATCAGCACGACCACCAAACGGATCGATGAGGGTACCATCGGGCGCCTCAGCAATAGCGTTTACCGTCAGATCGCGTCTGATCAAATCCTGTTCAAGGGTGACATCTGGAGCCGCATAGACACTAAACCCAGTATAGCCGCGACCATTCTTGCGCTCGGTGCGCGCTAGCGCATGTTCCGCCTTGGTTTGCGGATGTAAAAACACGGGGAAATCTTTGCCAACCTGGGTGTAGCCAAGTGCAATGAGTTGTGCAGGCGTTGCGCCTACCACCACGTAGTCGCGCTCACGCACTGGTTTACCGAGTAATTTGTCGCGTACCGCGCCACCGACTAAATAGATTTGCACCGTGCTTTGCACCTAGCCATGAAGAATGAAAGCAAATGATGGCGAATCACTAGCCGATTAGCAAGTGAGTCGGTACACTCAGGTTTTAACTATCGCACCTCATCGGCTAGACCGATGGGCAACGTTTGAAGGGTGCTTGTAAAATATGAGCGGTGAAAGCCACACCAAACCAGCTTACTTACGCCACTTTGGTTTATATTCTGAACCATTTTCGATTGCGCCTGATCCGCATTTTTTATTCTTGAGTGAGCGTCATCAACAAGCGCTGACGCATTTGCGTGAAGGGCTCGATGGCAGCGGTGGATTTGTGCTGCTAACTGGCGAGGTGGGAACTGGCAAAACGACGGTATCAAGAGCTTTGCTCGAACAAGTTGATGAGCGAGTGAAAATTGCCTTTATTTTGAACCCGCTGTTAAGTGAGCATGAGTTGTTGGCTACCTTGTGCGATGAATTTGGTATTGAATTAAGCACCAACCAACCGAGTTTGAAGGAACTCACCGACGCACTTTCACGCTTCCTACTCGCCACCCACCAAGCTGGTGCCCAAGCCATGGTGCTGATTGATGAAGCGCAGCATTTACAGGCTTCGGTGTTAGAGCAACTGCGGCTGCTGACTAATTTAGAAACCGATCAAGAAAAATTACTGCGGGTGATTTTAATTGGTCAGCCTGAATTGCACGGTGTGTTACAACAACGCGAACTCCGGCAAATTGCGCAGCGCATTACGGCGCGCTACCACTTACTGCCGCTTAATATTGCAGAAACAGAGCGTTACCTAGCCTATCGACTGCAAGTGGCTGGACAGCCGCAACCGTTATTTGCTGGCGCCGCCATTAAAAAGCTATTTGCGGCCGCGGGCGGAATCCCTCGACGGATTAACGTGCTTGCTCATCGCGCCCTGGTGTTAGCAGCGGCTGATGGTGCTCAACAAGTATTTGCTAAACACATGCAGCTGGCCATTATTGAAGTGGATGGCGATGTCGCAAGTATTGAACCACGTGCGGCCGGGGCCAAGTGGCAGGGTTGGCTACGCGCGCTGTTGCTCGGTGGCTTGGTGGGTGGCGGTATGGCGCTCGCGACTAGATTAATGCTGTTGCCGGCGGCGCCAGCACCGGAACCACCGGCGGTTGAACAACTGCTACAACGCTGGCAATTGCCTCAATATCAAGGTCGAGAGCCCTTGTGTGACTGGCTGCAGAACTATCGAATGAATTGCTGGCAAGGTGCTCTGCGATTGCATGAAGCGCTGGCGCTGAATTTACCATTGTTGCTGCAACGTTCCGCTGGCGATTGGCACTTTATTGGCAGCCGCGATGGCGCTGATGTGCCCAAAGACTGGACTGGGCAGGTGCTGGTTATTTGGCAACCGCCGGTGGGTTATCCGCAGCAAGCTGAGCGCTATCGCGACTGGGTGTGGCAGCAGTTGCAGCAAATTTATCCGCAACTGAGCAGCTTACAAAGCTTACCGCCGGCAATTGCGCCGGATGTTTGGTCCACTTTACAAGCGGATAGTGGCTTGCCTATTACCGGTACTTTTGACGCGCCAACGCTTATCTGGCTCAGTCAATGGCAGAATAATCGGGTACCCAAACTTACCCGAGCCGTTGCGCCGACCTCATCGGCGGCGCAACTTCCGGCCGGACTGTTAGATTCCGCGGAGGTACAAGCATGGCGTCAATAATGAATTATTTACGGGCTGACTCAGGCGCGCGTCAACCGGCTGCAGTTTCTAGCCGTGCGCCGCTACCAGTAGAAGCGCCTGCAACAACGGCGAGCGCTTGGTGGCTGGGCATAACCATGGCTATCGCATGTGCGGTGCTGGTCTGGCACAGCACATGGGTAACCGCAACTTTGCAGCAATGGGTTGGTAGTTCGTCTGATCCAGTAGCAGTCACGCCAGTTGAATTCGGTGCCGCAACAGATATTATGGCCGTCACATGGCCTACTGAACCGCTGGCGCCATCACCTAGTACCGGCGTTGCTGAGGCTATTGCCAATCCCAATGCTGAACCTAGTGCCGAACGCAATACCACAGCTTCAACGCAGCAATTCGACGGTGCTTCCGAGCTGGCAGACAATGCCGCCGCTGAACCGCCGCGCGAACCAGCGCCATTTGATTTAAGTAGTGTGTCGCCGGAATTATTGGCGGCGTTTGAGGACGCTGTGGCGGCCACTGCAACTGACGAGCGGCCGAAGTTCGATCAAAGTGCCATGCCGTTGTTAAGCGAGTTACCACGCAGTTTTACCCGCCAAGTACCGCCATTTAGTTATGGTGCTCATAATTACGTGTCCGCGCGCGACCAACGCTGGGTCATGCTCAATGACCGGCGCTTGTTCGAAGGCGAACGCTTGAACGGCCTAACCGTCGTGCAAATAGAGCCTGGCCATGTGTTGTTAGCGCTGGGCCAGCAAGGCTTTCGTCAGCCAGCTTTAGCAGACTGGACGGGTGCTGAGTAAAAATATTAAAACAGGTGTTTGAAATAACCGTTTAACTAAGGTTTAATAAGGCCATGTAAGCTGCTTGTGCAGCGTGTTGTTTCACCGAGTGGGTTGAGGTGGCTATGGCTGATTATCGTGTTCCACGCGCCGATATGGCGTTTCTTCTGAATGATGTATTTGAGTTGGCAAATGACTGGCAGCAAATGCCTGAGCTTGCCGAGATGATGGACCTCGATACCGCAACCGCGATTATTGATGAGGCGGCGAAGCTAGCCGAGCAATTGGTTGCGCCGCAATCACGTGAAGCCGACGAACAAGGCGTCCAATTCAATGCCGGCGAGGTTACCACGCCCGCCGCTTACCGCGAAAATTACCGTCAATTAGCCGCCGGCGGTTGGGTTGGCGTTACCGGCAATCCTGAATATGGTGGTATGGGATTACCAAAGTCGGTGTCGGTGCAGTACGAAGAAATGCTGTGTGCCGCCGATATCTCATTTTCACTCTACCCAGGCCTCACGGCTGGGGCAATCATGACTTTAGATTTGCATGCGAGTGATACCCTCAAAGCTACTTACCTTCCCAAAATGATGGCAGGTGAGTGGACCGGTACTATGTGTCTGACTGAACCTCACGCTGGTACTGATCTTGGCATCATTCGTACTAAAGCCGAACCGAACAGCGATGGCTCCTTTGCCATTACCGGTACCAAAATATTTATTACCGGTGGTGAACACGATCTGACCGATAATATTGTGCATTTAGTGCTAGCCAAGCTGCCTGATGCGCCGGCTGGAACTAAAGGTATTTCGTTGTTTGTGGTACCGAAGTTTTTACCGAATGCCAGTGGCGAAGTAGGCGAGCGCAATGAGCTCAGTTGCGGCAGCATTGAACACAAAATGGGGATCCACGCATCGGCTACCTGTGTGATGAATTTTGATGGTGCGAAAGGCTGGTTAGTTGGTGAACCACATCGCGGTTTACCAGCTATGTTTACCATGATGAACTACGAGCGGCTTGGGGTTGGTATTCAAGGATTAGGGGGGGCGGCACGCTCTTATCAAAATGCCTTAGAGTATGCGCGAGACCGGTTACAAGGGCGAGGTGCCAAAGCAACCCAACAAACCCAGCAAGAAGCTGACGCCATTTTGGTACATGGTGATGTGCGCCGCATGTTACTCACAATGAAGGCTTTTGTTGAAGGCGGTCGGGCGTTCTCAACTTATGTTGGACAACAGCTCGATCGGAGTAAATATTTAACTGACCCTGCGGCTCGCGAGCGCGCAGATGCGCTGGCGATGTTGTTAACGCCAGTGGCCAAGGCATTTTTGACGGATACCGGGTTAGAGGCAACGATTTACGGTCAACAGGTACTCGGTGGCCATGGCTTCGTGCGTGAGTGGGGTCAGGAGCAGCTGGTTCGCGACGTGCGGATAGCGCAAATATACGAAGGTACTAACGGTATTCAAGCATTAGACTTGTTAGGCCGTAAAATTGTCGGCTCAAAAGGCGCGTTGTTGCAGCCGTTACTTGCTGATATTGAAGCCCTCTGCGGGCAAGCTGAAGGACAACACGGTTGGCAGCAAGAAGTACAAAGTTTGCGTCAGTTGATGCAGCAGGTTGAAGGGGTGACTGAACAAATATTACAATCTGCGTCCACTGACGAGAATTTGGTCAATAGTGTCGCGGTTGAGTATTTGCACCTCATCGGTTACTTGAGCTTTGCATTTGTATGGCTGAAAATGGCATTAGTAGCTGAACCACAAGTGCAGGCTAAACCCTTCCTTGCGAGCAAAGTGAAAACCGCGAAGTTTTATTTCAGTAAATTACTCCCGCGAGCTTATGCGCTCATTCCAGCGATTACCGCAGGTAGCGCATCATTATATAGCTTTACGGATGAGGATTTTTAGTGTCGAGTAGACGTCCAGACCAGGTTGCTGAAGAGGCTGTAGCGCTTTATTGCGATAATAAGCGGATCCAATTTTGGGCGTTATTTTTCACCGCTGCCTGGATGCTGTTGTACATCGGTCAGGCCCTGCCGTTGTGGCTTATCGCAACCGGTATCATCGTTAGTTTAGGCTTGTTTGCGGCGGTTATTATGATCTGGCGGCCGCGCCAAGTTGCGGCTTGGGTAGAGGCTAATCATGTCACCACGCCGCGCTTCATGTTGCCGCCGCGGCGGTGGCTAGTAGAGCAACCCGCGCAATTACAGCGCTTAGCTGATGCCGACTTGTTATTGTTGAGCTTTAAGCCCAAGCAACGCCGGTTACGCAAGGTTGTCTGTTGGTACGATGCAGAAAGTGTCGAGCAGCTTGCTAAGTTAAGTATTGAGCTAAGCGAGTAAGTGCGCTACTCATCAAAAAAGCCCAGGCCGGGGTCGGTCTGGGCTTTTTATTGGCTAGCAGAACAGTAACTAGTTAGTCACCTAATGACAGCAAAGTTGCGTTGCCGCCAACTGCGGTAATGTTATTAGTCCGCGTTTTCTCAGTCACAAAACGTGAGAGGTAGTGAGGACCACCAGCTTTTGGACCGGTGCCAGACATACCACGACCACCGAATGGCTGTACCCCAACCACCGCGCCAATTTGGTTACGGTTAATGTAGACGTTACCGACTTCAACGCGACGCGCAATATCTGCGGCAAAGCTTTCGTTACGGCTATGAATACCGAAGGTCAAGCCGAAGCCAGTGCCATTAATGCTGGCGATGACCTCATCAAGGTTATCCGCGTTGTAGCGAATAATATGTAAGATAGGGCCAAAGTTCTCTTTCACCAGCTGATTAATATTATCGATTTCGATCGCAGTTGGCGCCACGAAGGTGCCACCGTTAGTGTAATCAGGCATAGGTGCGCGAGCAATCAAGCGACCGGCTTGTTGAATGTCGGCAATGTGCTGCTCAAGATTACTCTTCGCAACCCCGTCAATTACTGGGCCGACATCGGTTTCGTGTAGCATTGGGTCGCCCACTTGAAGCTCTGCCATCGCGCCTTTCAGCAGATCGATAACTCGGTCTGCGATATCTTCTTGGACAAATAATACCCTTAAGGCTGAACAGCGTTGGCCGGCGCTTTTGAACGAACTGGCAACAATGTCATTGACCGCTTGCTCTGGTAACGCGGTAGAGTCAATGAGCATGGCATTCTGGCCGCCGGTTTCCGCAATCAGTGGCACAATCGCCCGTGTGCGTGCAGCTAACGCTCGGTTGATCGCTTGCGCAGTGTAGGTTGAGCCGGTAAAGCACACGCCGCCAATGTCTTCTTGGCTAACTAAAAATGAGCCAACTTCGGCGCCACTACCCGGCATGAAATGCAGTACATCACCCGGAATACCTGCTTCTAAGGCCAGTTGCACAGCACGAAACGCAATTAAACCGGTTTGCTCGGCTGGTTTGGCAATGACACAGTTACCTGTGACCAGCGCAGCAGCTACTTGACCAAGGAAAATCGCTAGTGGGAAGTTCCACGGGCTGATACAAATAAAGGTACCGCGGCCTTCCAAGAACAACTCATTGGTTTCCCCAGTCGGGCCAGGTAATTTGGTACCTTCTGCCATCATTTCACGTGCTTGAATCGCGTAATAGCGGCAGAAATCAACGGCTTCGCGGACTTCGTCGATGCCGTCCTGCAAACTCTTACCCGCTTCTACGGTACACAGCGCAATTAACTCATTGCGATTCGCTTCGAGTAAGTCAGCCAGTTTTTCGAGCGCTTTGGCACGCACTTCTACATCGGTATCGCGCCAACGGCGGTAGGCTGCATTGGCACTTTGTAACGCTTGATCGGCAAGTGCTTTGTCACCCCAATTAATTGAACCAATTAATTTGCTGGTCTGCTGCGGACTATTGATGGCTACGCGGTGATGGGTGTCAACAACATCACCATTGACAATAGGTCCACCTTGCCACTGCTTGTCTTTGTATTGCTCGACTGCAGCAATGAAGTCGTCAGCTTGAGAATGAATATTCATATTTATTCCTAATGAGTTCTTGCGAGTGCCAAAGATTTCGGTTGGCAACGGAATTTTGGTATTAGCGAAGCGCTCAAAGCCCGAGGCGGTGCGTAGCGGATGTTCAACTAACTGCGCAATCGGGGTATTGGGATCAACCAATTTATGCACGAATGAGGTATTCGCACCATTTTCGAGCAGGCGGCGCACTAAGTACGGCAACAAGTCTTTATGTTTACCAACAGGCGCATAAATGCGTACGGTTAATTTATCGTCTTGCTCTAATAACGTGTCGTATAAGTCGTCACCCATGCCATGTAAACGCTGAAATTCAATGCGCCGGCCATAGGTTTTATTCATCGTCTGAATCGCGACTACAGTTTGTGCGTTGTGGGTGGCAAACTGCGGATAAATCGCGCCATCTACATCATCGCTGAGCAAATAACGGGCGCAGGCTAAGTAAGAAATATCGGTGTTCGCTTTTCGAGTGAACACTGGATAGCCTTGCAGACCATTCATTTGGCAGAGCTTTATTTCGGTATCCCAGTAGGCGCCTTTTACGAGCCGAACTGGGATCTCATCACCACATTCTTTGGCCAGCGCCGTTACCCAACATAAAGTTGGCAAGGCACGCTTAGAATAGGCTTGAACCACTAATCCAAACCGTGGCCAACCTTTACAGACACCGCTGCGATACACTTTTTCAAACAGTTCAAGCGACAGCTCGAGACGATCCGCTTCTTCAGCGTCAATGGTGACCCCAACATCTGCCTCTTTAGCAAGTTTGACGAGTTCGGTGAGGCTGGTGGCGAGCTCGGTTAAAACGCGTTCGTGATTGGCCGCATCATAACGTGGGTGCAACGCTGATAATTTAATCGAAATGGTTGGCCGCGGCGCCTTTGGATTATTGAAATTTTCGGCGGCAACCACCTTAATCGAATTGACGTAATCCGCATGGTAACGTTTGGCGTCGGCCATGGTCAGCGCAGCTTCACCAAGCATGTCGTAGGCGTGGGTGTAGCCTTTGTCGCGATTGGCGCGGCTATTTTTCAGGGCTTCTTCAATGGTACGCCCTAATACAAACTGGGTCCCCATAATCCGCATGGCGGTATAGGTTGCTTTTCGAACAACGGGCATGCCCAAGCGTCGAATGAGCCGACGAAACGTGCCGCGCGGGGTTACCATAGGTTTACCGGTCGGATTAATGACGGTATTGGTTAACGCCAATCCCCACGAACCAGTATTGACCAGCCAGGACGCGCTTTGCCCCATGTGCTTTTGCCAGTCGCCACCAGAGAGGCGATCTTGAATAAGGGCGTCAGCTGTTTTGGCGTCAGGAATGCGCAGCAAGGCTTCGGCCAAACACATCAGAATAATACCCTCTTGGGTATCTAAACTGTACTCTTGTAGAAACGCATCGACACCGCCACCATCGGCACGCTCGCGAACCTTTTTAACCAGGTCGGTCGCGCTCTGAGTCACGCTATCTATGGTTTGGTCATCCTGTGCAATGAGCGCAACAAGCTCTTTTACATAAGTGTCTTCGTCGACAATGTAATGCTCAGTAATGGCACGCTGTAAATCAGCGAGGTCAGCGCCTGTGTAGGATTTGGCAAGCACTTCACTAGCTTGGAACATAGTTACTCCTTCATGCGCTGCCGACATCCGCCAGCGCCACTGACTCAACAACTGTTGAGACTAAATTTGCGCGCAAGTATAAGCCTATTTTGGCGCGCGTAAAGTACCTACAGGTCGTCACCCATCGCTTTTTTTATCGACTCTGCCTGAGTCATTCTTTTTGCACGACATTTACCTGTTTAAGCGCGCCCACGGTGCAATTTTTAGACTCAACTGTCAAGCCTAGTTGAGTTGATTCAAATCGTATAACTAAGTACCTTAGTCGACATCCATTCCTTGGCGATAATGAAGTCGGTTCCGATGAGTCACGAAGTAGAGTTAAAACTGTTAATCCCGAGCAACCAACGTGAGCTCGCAATCCGGCTCTGCGAACAGGCAGCGCATGGCCAAGCGGGCCAAGCACAGCGCTTAGATAACAGTTATTTTGATACCCCAGAATTAGAACTGAGACAGCATGATATTGGGCTCCGTATTCGTCGTGCAGGGGAGCAGCTGGAGCAAACCTTAAAGCTCGCGGGAACGACAACGGGTGGGTTACATTCACGACCTGAGTATAACGTTAATGTGACGGAAAAAACGCCGGATCTAAGCTTGTACGACGAATCAATCTGGCCCGAGTCACTGCCTTATATGGATTTACAGCGCGAGCTGATTGCCCTGTTTCAGACGGACTTTGTTCGCACGCGTTGGCAATTAGCTAGTGGTGAAGGGCAGCTAGAAATTGCGTTTGACGAGGGTATGGTGCGTGCGAATGGGCATGAACAGCCGATTTGTGAGATAGAAATTGAGGTACAGGGTGGCGAAGTCGCGGATGCGTTTAAATTGGCGCGCCGCTTAATTACCCGCACCAATGCCCAAGTAGGCTATTTGAGTAAAGCGGCACGCGGTTATTTGCTTGCCGAGAAGTCACAATTACAGCCACGCACGCGGCTAGATTTTGTCCCTTTAAGTTCAGCCGCAACCGTTGCCTCTGGGCTCTACCAGGCTCTCGCATTTGCCCTGAACGAATGGCAGCATAATGAAGCTTGCTTACTACGTCAGCCGGATGTGCATGCGGTGGCGGGCATGGCCAATGGTATGCGCTTATGCCGAGTGGTGTTGCAGCAGTTAGCTAGTCATGGCGTCGATACCCAAGATGATTTAGCGCGGCTCGAACCCTTGCTTGATCAGCTCGGTTGGCTGAAACGTTTTGAAGCCTTTGCCGAACTTATTGCCGATGATGGCGCCTATCACTTAGTGCTGAAAGAGCAGCAAAAGTTATACGACAATATTGTCGATTTGCAATTGCATGCGGCCCAACTAGAGGTCATGCAAAAACTAGTCACCCAACACGATTATCAATTGACAGTGCTCGAGTTAGGCGAACTCATTCAGCGTGCACCGCAGGATGAGCATATGGATACCCCCATGGTGATTTGGGCCGCGCAGCAATTAAAACAAGATTGGCAAAACGTCGCGGATGCTTTTGATGTTGATGAACCTTTGCGCGCTGAGCAATACTTGAAGTTACTGCCAAGTCTGCAAAGCTCGTTGCACTTAGGTTATTGCGTAGGGTATTTGTTTGCGGCTGAAGATCGTGAGCAATTCCGGGCGCCTTGGCTAGATATGGCACGCGGAATTCGTGAAATTACCGCGTTAAAGCTGTTGCGAGACAGCATTAAAGATACTGATGATATCAATCAGGAAAAATTGCTTAACTGGCAACAAACCCAATTGGAATCGCTGTTGTTTGCGCTCGACACCTCACGTCGGGCTGCGCTAAAGCAAGAACCGTACTGGATAAACTAACCGCCAATGCTAACCACCAGAAAGTTATGCCCGGCCCAGGTGCTAGAGCAACTGGGGCAACTGCAGCTGCCAGCCTTGCAAGAGGTAGTGGCCCAACAAGAGGTTCAACTGAGCGCAGCGCAGCACAGCCGATGGCAACAGCAAATGGGGCGCCAGTGGCCGTTAGTACAAACTTTGGGAGCCATGAGTCCGTTTATTTTTCGGACCTGGCAGCGTTATTGCAATGAGCTACCGTTTAGCGACATCGCGACTTTACAGGTGGAGCTTCCGGCCCCGGGAACTTATGTGACATTAGTGCGTGAGGCGCTGGTTGCAGCACAAAACGAAGCCGAGGTGGGTGAGATCTTACGACGCTTACGGCAGCTGTGGTTGGCGAATCTGGCGGCGGCAGATGTATTACAGCAAATCTCTTTAGCGACCGTCCTTGAGCATCTATCAAGCGTCGCCGATGCGATGATTGAGGTGGCCACAGATTGGCTCTATCAACATTTTTGTCAGCACTACGGCACCCCAGTGAATGGCGCTGGTGAGGCGCAACCGCTACTGACTATTGCGATGGGTAAGTTGGGAGGCCATGAATTAAACTTTTCGTCCGACATTGACCTGATATTTTGCTACCCAGAGGCAGGAGAAACACAAGGTGGACCGCGTCAATTAGAGAATCATGTGTGGTTTACTCGCTTAGTTCAAGCACTGGTGAAACTGTTGGATAGTCATAACCAACATGGCTTTGTGTATCGGGTGGATTTGCGCTTGCGGCCATTTGGGTCAGCCGGCCCGTTAGTCGCTAGCTTCAATGCTCTGGAGCACTATTATCAGGAGCATGGGCGTGATTGGGAACGCTATGCGATGGTAAAAGCGCGGGTGATTGGGGCGGGTCAAGCCTATGACTTCCAGCTTTCTGAATTACTGCGCCCGTTTGTGTATCGGCGTTATATTGATTTCAGTGTGATTGATTCGCTTCGCAAAATGAAAGCCCTGATCCAGCAGGAGTCGAGTCGGCGTCAGTTACAAGATAATATTAAGCTCGGTCCTGGTGGCATTCGCGAAATTGAGTTTATTGCACAGGCGTTCCAGCTGATTCGAGGCGGGCAAGAACGACGTTTGCAAACGCGTTCGTTGGTTGCGGCATTTACCAGAATTGCTGAGTTAGAATTGTTGTCGCGCAAGGAAGTAGAGCGCTTATTGGCCGCTTATGAGTTTTTACGAACGTTAGAACATCGACTGCAACTGATTGACGATGAACAAACGCAAACTTTACCAACGAACCCATTACGCCAGCAGCAAGTCGCGGCGGCGATGGGCATGACGTGGGCTGAGGTAATCGCAGAACTCAGCACCCACACCCAAGCGGTTAATGAAATTTTTCAGACCATTGTTGGGCAGCAAAGTGATGATGAGGAGTCAACCTCTCCGTTGCAGTTGTTGTGGCAAGACCTAATCGAGACGAGCGCGGCTGAAGAATTGTTGCAGGAACATCTAACCGATGCGAACAAAGCATCGGCGCCGGTATTGTGGCAGCGTATTCACGAGTTTCGGCAAACTTTACGTAAGCGCGAGTCAGGGCCGCGAGGTCGCAAAGCGATTGCGAAATTAGTCCCTACCTTACTTGAACATATTTTAGCCAGTGCTGATCCGGATACCTTGTTGCAGCGCATTTTCTTGGTGTTAGCACGTATTGCGAGCAGAACCGCCTACTTAGAGTTGCTATTGGAAAACCCTGGGGCGCGGGCGCAGCTGTTAAAACTCTGCGCTGCGAGCGAATGGATCGCGCAACAAATTGCGACCTACCCATTGTTGTTGGATGAGTTAATTGACCCGCGGCATTTACAAGATTTGCCCGCATTTAGTGATTATCCCCGATTACTCGATGAGTACTTACTGCGGATACCGGAGCAAGACTTAGAAACCCAAATGGATGTGTTGCGTCAAGCGCGGCAAGCATTGCAATTAAAGATCGCGGCGGCGGATATAGCTGGTTTATTACCCTTAATGAAAGTGAGTGACCATTTAAGTTACCTTGCTGAAGCTATCATTGCTGATGTCGTACAATTAGCGTGGTATCAACTGGTAAGTAAACACGGCGAGCCGCCCGGGCACAACGTTACCGATACCGGATTTGCGGTATTTGCATACGGTAAATTAGGCGGGCTTGAGCTCGGCTACGGTTCAGATTTAGATTTGGTGTTTGTCAGCTTTGCCGATTATCAAGCTCAAACGACCGGACCTAAACCGATTGAGGTGCAGCAATTTTATCTACGCTTAGCGCAACGGATTTTGCACCTATTCAACACCCGTACCCTTACCGGTGTGTTATACGAAGTAGATATGCGTTTGCGCCCAGCAGGTAAAGCCGGGTTGCTGGTAACCCAAGCGCCAACCTTCGCCAAGTACTTGGCGGAGGATGCGTGGACCTGGGAATTGCAATCATTGGTGCGGGCTCGTCCGGTGTATGGTGAGCCTCAGTATCGGCAATGGTTAGCACAGTTGCGCCAGCAGCAGTTGCAGCAGCCGCGTGAGCGGGCACAGTTGGCGCAGCAAGTACGCGACATGCGTGAAAAAATGCGGAGCCAGTTAGGTGATGTAAATGTGGCGTTTGATTTGAAGCACAGCCACGGCGGGATCACCGACATTGAGTTTTTGGTGCAGTACCTAGTACTTGCCTATGCCGCAGAAGTGCCAGCGTTAACAACCTATACGGATAACATTCGCATATTAGAGGCAGCCGCCGATTGTGCTGCACTAACGATTACTCAGAGTCAGCAACTTATCCAACATTATCAACATTTACGGGCGCTACAACACACCTGTGCATTATCCAATCAAGCTTCCAACTTGGCAGATAACCACCCTGATTTGGTTGCAGTGAAGACAAAATCAGCGCTCATTTGGCAATGGTGGCAAGACATTCTTCAGGCTGCCGACACTAACGCTTAAGGATTGTCTTGCGGGGCCTGCTGCTGGAGGTTAGGGGGACCATCGACATCTGGTTGTCGCATCACATCAATGAGCTGACAGTCGTTGGGGACCATGCTTTGGAGTTGTTCGGTCACCAACAACAAGGCATGTTGTGGGTAGCAAATATAAGCGGCAACTTGGCCTTGATAGTCATCATTCACAGTCCGCGCCACTTTGCTCACTAATGCCAAAAAATCACCATTGCTCGAGAACGACGATTTCACCACATAATCACGGTCGAGCCACCAAATGAAATGAACGTTTTGGGCGAGAGCTATTTCCTCCAACCGGGTTTTAACGGTTTCACCACTGCTAAACTGGTGAAATTCCTGCGCACCACGCCAATCCGGTGGTAATGGTGCTTGCTGCTGTATTTGCTGTTCAAGCGCGAGGTGGTTAAGAACATCCAACAGCTCTATGGGTGTTTTATCTAACTCAATTACGTAGGGGCTAGCTTCATCGGTGAGCGGTTCAGATTGGGAGCGGATGGTATGAAAAAAACGCGTAATACTGTTTTGTAAATTATCGGGGATGTTGCTCTCTTGTACCTGTAGTCGTTTCCAAGGCACATCAAAAGTGTTGCCATTGTCGCTGCTGCCACGCGGACGCTTGGTGGGGGCGTGGTACATGTAAAAAATGAGAGCGCTGGCGACAATAAGCACCAATAACACGACCAAGCCCTGGGCTAACCCGCGTTGATATTTAAGCTGCTGTAATTGCATCATCAACGCCACCCCCCAATATGAATTTATGCGTCGCGCTGGCGCAGCATGTCCGTATGGTAAAGATCTGGATCAGATTCCGCCGGACGAGTTTTAAATCGTCTATGTACCCATAAATATTGATCAGGTTGCTGGGAAACAGCAAATTCAACCATTTTATTTACCCGGGTAACCGAAGCTTCGACATCATCTGTTGGAAACTGTTCAAACGCGGGATAAAAAGAAATATCGTAGCCGCTGCCATCTTCGCGTCGAAAGCAGGTTGTCGGAACCACTTTGCAACGGGCTTGCGCGGCAAATAGCAAAGTACCCGTGGTTGAACTGGTTTTTTCAACCTTAAAAAAGGGCACGAACACAGTTCGCCGGCGGCCGTAATCCTGATCCGGCAAATAGCCTGCGATTTCACCAGCGTCAAGCGCACGTAGCATGCCCCGCACATCGGTACGCTGAATCATGTATTTATTCGAGCGCGCGCGCCCCCTGGTCTGCAAGTATTCCATCACCGCGTTGTTATGAGGGCGATAGAGGCCCACTGAAGGCTGTACAAATCCCATCAGACGCGCGTGAACTTCAAGGCTCAAAAAATGAAATAACAACAGCAGGATGCCATGACCTTCGCGCTGCGCAGCCCGTAAATGCTCCTCGCCGTGAATATGTAGTTTGCGTTGCATTCGCCAATTCGGCCACCACCAAGCCATACCAGTCTCAAACATCGCAATACCGGTATTCTCTAAGTTCTTTTTAACCAAAGCTTCGCGTTCGGTACTGGACTGCTCCGGAAAACACAGCTCAAGATTGCGGCGTGCAACCGCAGTGCGTTTAGGGACAAACTTGTAAATTAAGCGCCCCAGCCCTCTGCCTAAGCCCAACTGCCAGCTGTACGGCAGCCAAGAAATGGCGTAGAGCACACCAACACCGAGCCAAGTAGGCCAGTACTTGGGTGCCAAAAAACGAAGTTTAAACTTAGGTTGTTCTATCACAGTTATACTCGATTGCTTAATCCAGCGACGTAAAACCTGTTGTTATACAAGCTTCAGCTGCTGATGAGTCGGTAAGTTATGGCGCTTAGCATACAAAAAAAGGCCAGTAAGGTGAACGCTTACTGGCCGTTAAGTTGATTTTTACATTAATCTAGCAGGGCTGAATTAATCTGCCGCCGTGGCTGGGGCATCTAAGCTAAGACTAGCGTTAATCGCTGCTAGGTCTGCCTCAGAGATCAAGCCTGACGCCTGTTGCAAGGTTAACGACTGACGGATGTAACCGTAGCGCGCGGTCGATAAGTTGCGCCGTGCATTAAACAGGTTACGGGTTGAGTCGAGAACATCAACAATAGTTCGCGTACCAACGTCAAATCCTGCTTGGGTTGCTTTTAAAGCGCTTTCAGCAGATACCACTGCTTGCTCGAGCGCTTTAATCGTACTTAGTGATGCAACCACGTCATAGAAAGCACTACGTACTTCACGCTCCACTGTGCGGCGGACAAACTCTAATTGCTGACTCGACGCCACAAAGTTCTCTCGTGCTTGCTCGGCTTGCGCCGACGTGCGGAAGCCCGAGAAAATTGGCACGCTTAAGTTCAAGCCAATAGAGCGCGAATCAAGCCGAGGTAAGTTGGTGGTGTTGCTTATACCATCTCGGGTGACCGTAGTTTCATTGTCATTAGTCGAGTAATTTGCGTTAAGAGAAACGGTTGGATAGTGGCCTGTTTGGGCTAGGCTAATTTGTTCGTTAGCAATTTCAACTGCGACACGTTGGACGAGTAACTCTAGATTCTTTTGTTCGCCAGTGGCAACCCATTGGGTGACCTGACTTGGTTCTGGCGAACTCGGAGAAAAGGTATCAGTGTCGAGCGCCGCCAGTTCTTGGTGATATTGGCCGGTGATTTCACGCAGACCTTCACGAGCAATTTCTACCGCATTTTGCGCTTGAATTTCGCGGGCAACGGCGTTGTCAAACTGTGCTTGCGCTTCGTGCACATCAGTAATGGCGGTTAAGCCTACTGAGAAACGTTGCTTGGTTTGCTCTAATTGCCGCTCGATTGCTTCTTTTTCGGCGCGCGCAAAGGCTAAATCATCATTACGTTCGAGCACGGTGAAATAGGCATTCACTACCCGTAACATCAGTGCTTGCCGCGCGGCTAAGTAACTAACTTCGGCTTGGTAGGCACGTTTTTGCGCAATATCGGTGTCGCGCCAAACCGACATGTCGAACAACGATTGTGATAAATTGAAGCCAGCATCCCAACCTGAAGTATCGCGACTGAAAACGAACAAACCGCCACTTTCACCCGCTTGGGCAGATTCCTGCATACTATCTGCGTAACCGGCACTGAAGCCAATTTGTGGAAACCAACTCGCGTTGGCGATATCAACACCCTTCTGTGCGGCACGACGCTCGGCTGCCACGCGCAGCAAGGTAGGGTCGTTATCTAACGCTAATTGAAAGATGGTGGTCAGGTCGTTGGCTTTCGCGGCTGCACTGCCTAATCCCAGTGAGAGGCCGACTACGATGGATACTAAACACTTTTTCATTACAAGGATGTCCCTAATTTGCGTGTGCTTCGACTCAGACACGTCACTAAAGGTTAATGCCTGTATTTTACATACAGTGCTGAATGAATACTAGTTTAACTATTGGTCGCAAAAACTGCAGCGAAAGTTGTGCAACATTGACTGCGCAAGTGTAACAGTTTGTAAGCGGCGGCCTGTGAACTTTACAATGAGCAAGGCGCGCGGCTGCAGTTAGTCAGTGCGTTCAACTTGACCGAAAAGAGTGCCTGAGGCAAGTTGCTTCGGTTCAAATTCATCAGAAGTACGATAAAGAGGCAAATTTGGTGCAAAAGTTCACTGAAAAAGCATTCACCGAGCAGCAGTTTAGTCGCGCTGATGTGGAAGTCATTGCAACCCATCCGCGCTATCAAGGTTTTTTATCCACTACCGCCTATGAACTGCGCCATCGATTGTTTGCGGGTGGTTGGAGTCCGGTGATACAACGCGAATTAATGGAACGCGGACACGCGGTCGTGGTACTGCCGTATGATCCCAAACGCGAAGAATTAATCTTGCTCGAACAGTTCCGCGTTGGCGCAATGGCGACCAGCGATACCCCATGGCTATTGGAGTTCGTTGCGGGCATGGTTGATGCAAAAGATGCAGATTTGGCGGCCGTTGCGGCGCGGGAATTACAAGAAGAAGCCGGGCTTACCGCCCAGCGCCTGCATTACGCGTTAAGTTATTTGTCGAGTCCGGGCGGCATGAGTGAACGTATCTACGTGTATGTGGCCGAAGTTGATAGTGCAAGCGCGAGCGAATTTGGCGGCGTTGAAGACGAACATGAAGACATTCGGGTGCATCGAATTTCGGTTGACCAGGCTATGACATTACTTGCGGAAGGACGCATTGATAACGCTGCTAGCGTAATTGCGCTACAATGGTTCGCACTCAATAAAGCGCAACTATTTGCGGATGTGAATGTAGCGACAACCCCTTGAACAAAGAGTAGATAATGGGATATTCCAGCTCGCTTCGAAAAGCGAACTATCAATTTGATTTAGCTGCCCTGCAGCAGTTAGCCGCGAAGAATTATGCGCAGCTGAGCCGCGTGTTGCCGGCTGAACTAGCCGTTGATGAGCAAGTCACGGTCGCCGTTGGTCCGTTGGCTTATGTGTTGACGGTGTTAGAGCAAAATGCTTACAGCACGCTCGTCAATGTGAGTGAGCAACGCCATGACGACGGTGAAGCGCTGCCTGCCGTTAAACTTGGCACCGATATCGATATCATGATGTACCATGATGCGCGCTTAGCTGAAGTTGTTCGGAGTCAGGCTAAAAGAGGCTTTTTAGCCCGCTATAAGCAACCAAACCGGCACATGCATCAAGTGGATGAAAAGCGTCAAATTAATGTGTTTTTAGCGGAGTGGCTGGGGTTATGCCTAAGCCAAGGTCATTATGCTGCTTTACCTACACGGCTTTGAGAGCAGCCCTCAGTCGCACAAAGTCACGCAGTTAAAGGCTTTTTGTAAACTGTATGGAATTGACGTGCACTGTCCGCAATTGCCGGCATCTATGGCCGCTACTCAGGCGCTGTTGGATGAGCTCGTGGGGCAACCTTGGCAAGGTATTGTTGGCAGCTCGCTTGGCGCGTTTTGGGCACATTACATGGTGTCTTTGCAACAAGGTCAGTTTGGCCATGCAGCGCGTGCGGTGCTGATAAACCCTGCGGTGGGGCCGAGCCAATCATTAGCTTCTTACCGAGGAACGCGTTGGCATCCTTATCTCGAGCAAACTTACGAGTTAGAGCAAAACGCGTTCGAGACTTTGGCCGCTATGGAATCAAAGTTGCGTGACGATGTGGCATTATGGGTGTGGTTGCAAACTGGCGATGAAACGCTACCATACCAACGTGCTCGTAGGTTCTATCATTCGCAACGAATGCTGGTTGAACAAGGAGGGCATCACCGCTTTGACGGATTTGAGCGCTATTTGCCCACCTTATTGAAGTTTTTGATGATTTAACTGGTCAAAAATCATATAACAGAGGATGCTAAATCTAGCTCCATTACTGCGCTTTCAAGATAACGATAAGAATCAATCATGACTGACTACAAAGCTGATGCCATAGAGGTCTTAAACGGTCTCGAACCTGTTCGCCGCCGTCCCGGCATGTACACCGATACCACCCGCCCAAATCACTTGGGGCAAGAGGTAATTGATAACAGTGTCGATGAGGCTTTAGCCGGACATGCCCGCCATTTGCAAGTCATTTTACATGCTGATCAATCGCTAGAAGTGATCGATGATGGGCGTGGTATGCCAGTCGACATTCACCCTGAAGAAGGCATGTCTGGCGTTGAGTTGATCATGACCAAACTGCACGCCGGCGGTAAATTCTCCAACAAAAACTATCAGTTTTCTGGTGGTTTGCATGGGGTCGGTATATCGGTCGTGAACGCCTTATCTCAGCGTGTTCAAGTAAAAGTAAAACGCGATGGCCAAGTTTACGAAATGGCGTTCGAACATGGCGATAAAGTAACCGAGTTGAGCGTCACTGGCACGGTAGGTAAGCGCAATACCGGTACCTCTATTCACTTCTGGCCAGCTCCACATTATTTCGATTCGCCGAAGTTCTCGGTGTTAAGGTTAAGCCATTTATTGCGTGCCAAAGCGGTGTTATGTCCTGGCTTAACCATCGACTTTATTAACCATGTTGATCAGACTGAGCAAAGCTGGTGTTACCAAGATGGCTTGCGGGATTACTTAATTGAGGCAGTAAAGGACTACCCAACGCTGCCAGAATCCCCGTTTATTGGCCAGCTAGCAGCGCAGGGAGAAGCCGTTGATTGGGCGGTCACCTGGTTACCTGAAGGCGGCGAAGGCGTTACTGAGAGTTACGTAAACTTAATTCCAACACCGCAAGGCGGCACTCATGTCAATGGCTTACGCCAAGGCTTGTTGGAAGCTATGCGTGATTTCTGTGAGTTCCGCAATATTTTACCGCGCGGGGTAAAACTCACGCCGGAGGATATTTGGGAGCGCTGTAGCTTTATTCTGTCAGTAAAAATGCAAGACCCGCAATTTGCGGGGCAAACCAAAGAACGTCTATCGTCGCGTCAATCTGCGGCGTTTGTATCGGGCGTAGTAAAAGATGCGTTCAGCTTGTGGCTTAACGAGCATACCGAACAAGCTGAACAATTAGCGGAAGTTTGTATCAATAATGCCCAGCGCCGGCTGCGTGCCAGCAAAAAGGTAGTTCGCAAAAAGGTGACTCAAGGGCCACCTTTACCGGGCAAGCTTACCGATTGTGGCAGCCAGGATCCCGCTCGTAGTGAGTTATTTTTGGTGGAGGGTGACTCTGCCGGAGGCTCTGCCAAACAAGCTCGTGACCGTGAATTCCAGGCCGTGATGCCTTTACGTGGCAAGATCTTAAATACCTGGGAAGTAGAGTCGGATCAAATTCTGGCGTCGCAAGAAATTCACGATATATCGGTAGCCCTTGGGGTTGACCCAGATTCAACTGACTTGAGCAAAATACGCTACGGTAAAATTTGTATCCTCGCCGATGCAGACTCAGATGGGCTGCATATTGCAACGCTATTGTGTGCGCTTTTTGTTCGCCATTTCCGTGACTTAGTTCGGGCTGGCCATGTGTATGTGGCGATGCCGCCGTTGTATCGGATTGATGTTGGCAAAGAAGTATTTTACGCGCTAGATGAGTCTGAAAAACAAGGTATTTTGGATCGCATTGAGGCCGAAAAGAAAAAAGGCAAAGTGAACGTTCAGCGGTTTAAAGGTTTGGGTGAAATGAACCCCTTGCAATTACGGGAAACGACCATGGATCCGAACACCCGCCGGCTGGTGCAGTTGACCATTGACACTGATGCTGAAACCGATGAGTTAATGGACATGTTGCTGGCTAAAAAGCGCTCTGGTGACCGCCGTGATTGGCTTGAGAGCAAAGGCAACCTGGTTGACTTGGCCGAATTATAACCACACTTGGAAGGCGCTGGTGATGGTTTGAATTTTTACCAGCGCAAAATAATGAATACTTAGAACGACCCAATAACCGAAGAGGCAGTGCAATGTCCCTAGAAGTCGTCGAACAGCTCCCGTTAAAGAAGTTTACGGAAGACGCTTATCTGAATTATTCCATGTACGTCATTATGGATCGTGCATTGCCCAATATTGGCGATGGACTGAAGCCGGTGCAACGGCGAATTATTTATGCAATGTCCGAGTTGGGCTTATCGGCCTTAGCCAAATATAAAAAATCTGCGCGAACTGTGGGTGATGTGCTGGGTAAATTTCACCCCCACGGTGATAGCGCTTGCTATGAAGCTATGGTGTTGATGGCGCAACCTTTCTCCTATCGCCACCCGCTGGTTGATGGTCAGGGTAACTGGGGTTCGCCCGACGACCCTAAGTCATTTGCCGCTATGCGTTACACCGAGGCGCGGTTATCGCGGTTTAGCGAAGTACTATTAAGCGAATTGGGGCAAGGTACGGTCGATTGGTCACCTAACTTCGACGGTACGATGAAGGAACCGCGGGTATTACCTGCCCGCTTACCTCATATTCTACTTAATGGTGTCACTGGGATTGCGGTTGGCATGGCGACCGATATTCCGCCGCATAACGCGCGCGAAGTGGCTCAAGCGTGCGCCATGCTGCTGGAGCAGCCCCAAGCAAACTTAGCTGACATTATGACCCACTTGCGCGGTCCCGATTTCCCGACCGACGCCGAAGTGATCACCCCAACTGACGACATCATTAAAATGTATGAAACGGGCCGCGGTAGTATTCGCATGCGCGCTAAATACATTATTGAAGATGGTGAGGTGGTTATCGTTGCGTTGCCGCATCAAACTTCAGGAGCGAAAGTACTGGAGCAGATTGCGGCACAAATGCAGCAGAAAAAGCTACCTATGGTGAGCGACCTCAGAGATGAGTCCGACCATGAAAACCCAACCCGGTTGGTGATCGTGCCACGCTCTAATCGTATTGATGTCGAGCAACTGATGGCACACCTATTTGCGACGACCGACCTCGAAAAGCAATATCGCGTGAATATGAATATGCTGGGGCTAGACGGTCGCCCGCAGGTGAAACCGATGCTGACCATTTTGCGTGAATGGCTGATATTCCGCCAGCAAACGGTCACCCGCCGGTTACAGTATCGGTTAGACAAGATTTTAGCGCGCTTACATATTTTAGAAGGCTTGTTAATTGCTTTCTTAAACATTGATGAGGTCATCCACATTATTCGTACTGAGGATGAACCTAAGCCGGTGTTGATGGCTAAATTTGGTCTCACCGACACTCAAGCTGAAGCTATTCTGGAGTTAAAATTACGCCACTTAGCCAAACTTGAAGAAGTGAAGCTAAAAGCTGAGCAAGACGAGCTGGCGCAAGAGCGTGATCAGTTACAACTGACGTTATCTTCAGATCGTCGGATGAAAACCTTGATCAAAAAAGAGCTGTTGGCGGACGCCGAAAAATATGGCGATGAGCGCCGTTCACCGTTGGTAGAACGCGAAGAAGCCAAAGCCTTGAGTGAGCGTGAACTGACACCTGCGGAAGCGGTTACCGTGGTACTGTCGAAAAAAGGCTGGGTGCGTTGCGCTAAAGGTCATGATGTCGACGGTGCAAACCTTGCTTACAAATCCGGTGACAGCTTCTTAACGGCTGCCAGTGGTAAGAGTAATCAGCAGGTCGTTTTTGTGGATAGTTCGGGTCGTAGCTACGCCTGCGAAGCCCACTTATTGCCCTCAGCCAGAACCCAAGGCGAACCATTAACCGGGCGGTTTAGTTTAGTAGCGGGCGAGATTGTTGAACATGTGGTGATGGCTAAGGATGATCAGCGATTACTGCTAGCATCGGACGCAGGTTACGGCTTTGTCTGCAAATTTAGTGACTTAGTAAGCCGTAACAAAAATGGTAAAGCCATTTTAAGCCTGCCTACTGGGGCAAAAGTGTTGCCACCACAGCGTATTAGTTCCACCGAGCATGATCGCGTTGCCGTGGTCTCTAACGAAGGCCGCTTGCTGATTTTCAAATTGCAGGATTTACCTGAGTTAGCAAAGGGTAAAGGCAACAAAATGATGAGTATTCCTACCTTGCGGGCGCAAAGCCGAGAGGAATATGTGGCTGCTTTAACCATACTTCCAGTTGGTGCGGCGCTGACGCTATTTGCTGGCAAGCGCAAACTTACTTTAAAAGCTGCTGATCTAGAGCATTATGAAGGTGAGCGTGGACGACGCGGGAACAAATTGCCGCGCGGCCTGCAGCGCGTAGACGGCATGCAAGCTGAATTGCAAACCGAACCAAGCACTGCCAGCGTTGAAGTAAGTTCTACCGAGGTGGACGAGGATTAATGTGGGCGTCGCTCACCCAACAGGTGAGCGACCGCCTCTTGAAATACGGTCACCCAATACTTGTCCAGCTGTGTTCCAGCCAACCGAGTAATTTCTGCCAACGCTCGTTGAATGGGGCGTTTGGTGTGGCGATCATAAGCTCGCTCGTGGGTCATCGCATCGAAAGTATCGACAATCGCCAATATCTTTGCGCCCGCTTCAATATCACGATCCTGCAAGCCGAGCGGATAGCCTTTGCCATCGGGCTGCTCATGGTGCTGTAACACCATCATTTTAGCCGCTTGCCACTGTGGCATATTCTCTAACAGCTTAGCTGAGCAGTAGACGTGGCTTTGCATGAGCTTGCGTTGCTCAGCGCTAAGCGCTCCCGTTTGGTGCAGCAATTCCAGCGGCATAAATCCCATACCAAAATCGTGAATGTAACAAGCTGCGGTCAGTTGTTGCTGATCAACTACATCTCCAGCAAATCGATTAATGAGCAAAGCGAGCTTTAATTGACGATCGGCGCGATCGTGCCAATAGCGCGAACGTGCCTCCACCGAGGCCATGAGTTGGCGGAAAAAGCGCAGATCTTGCTGCCAATCGGCAGCTGGGGGGGAGTCAAGTCGTTCCGTCAGGACTAATTTAGGGTCGAGTGTGGCCACCAGCTGATTGAGTAGCTGAGATTGTTGCAAGGGGCTCGCATCAAGAATACTGACACTGAGTTCACAGGCTTGCTGCAGACGTTGCTCAGAGTACTCCGCTTTCCCTTTAGCACGGCAGGATTCGACAAACTGTAAGCACTGATCAAGCACGATAAAAACCGCATCGCTAATGAGGTTGGAATAGCTCAATCGCGAACTACGCAGCCCCTCGAGTAAATCTTCAACGGCACCCACAAGCGTGACCATGGGGGTGAAACCAACAATACCTAAGTCGCCTTTAATGGTATGCACCGCACGGAACAAACTTTGTTGATGATTAAGTTGCTTGGGCGCCCGTTCCAGCGCAATAAGATCAGCTTCGCACTGCTGATAAAGCTCATTAATTTCTTCAACCAGCTCTTGCATCACGTCGCTATCTATCGAATCTACTGTAAATTCTGCCACCAGAGGTTTCCTTTTTTTCCCGCAATACAGGTATACTGTCGCCGTTGAGTTGGGAGTACACATGTTAGCTGTAATTCGATTACTACTTTTATTGTTATTTATCATTGTCGCCAGCGTGGGCGGCTGTCTATTTTGTCTGTTGCGGCCTTTCCATCGCGATAATACGCGGTTTGTCGCCCATTTATTCGGCACTATGCATCGGCTGCTCGGGCTCAAACTTGAGATCCGCGTCGCCCCAGAGGCGGCCCAAGGTGGTCCCTTTGTCTACATTGCCAACCATCAAAATACTTATGATATTTTCACGTTGGCCCGAGCAATGCCAGCGAATACGGTAAGCATAGGCAAGAAAAGCCTAAAGTGGATTCCTTTTTTTGGGCAGCTTTATTGGTTGTCTGGCAATATTCTGATCGATCGCGGTCACGGTGGGCGTGCTCGCGGTACGATAAGCCAGGCGGCGCGAGCCATCACCAAGCGTCAGTTATCAATCCTACTGTTTCCTGAGGGGACTCGTAGTTATGGTCGAGGCTTACTACCCTTCAAAACCGGTGCAGCGCGCACGGCGTTAGCAGCCCAAGTGCCCTTGGTACCTATTTGTGTCTCCAATTTGCATCACAAAGTGAACCTCAATCGCTGGAACAATGGTGTGTTGCTGATTGAAATTCTCCCGCCAGTTATGACCAGCGGTTATACTGCTGAGCAAGCGCGTGAACTGATGGACGAATGCCATCAATTGATGGCGGCAAAAATTGCCGAACTCGATGCCGAAGTAGAGCAACGCGAACGAGCCAAAGCGTGACCTTTGCTCGAAACCATCGTATCAACACCCAACAAGGGGAGCACAATTGATGAGCCAAGACTTAACTAGCCTTTTTCAGCAAAGCGATGAAACTATCGCGGAAATGCTGGCCGATGGCCATGATCCTGAGCTTGAATATGACTTTGAACATCATCTTGCGAGTCCAGATTTTGCCAAGTTAGAAAAAGCTGCGGTGGAACTTGTGAAGGCGGGCTTCCATGTTGAGGATGCTGACGAATTTAGCCATGACGATGTCACCTGGTTTTGCTGTGTTGCCATTACTGCAGCGCCATTAGATGCACAAGCGTTGCGCGAGCAAGTGGAAACAGTGGCTAACATCAGTGCGCAATGTCGAGTTGAATATGATGGTTGGGGTTGTGACTTGGGTGATGACGATGGGGATGATGAAGAAGGCTACGACGAAGAAGAGTAGCCAGCCGCCATACTAGCAGCATCAGCCAAACAAAAAGCCCGCAGTTAACTGCGGGCTTTTTTCGTCAACCGCTAATGCGAATTACAAACTGGCAATCCGCGCGCGTTGCTGTTGCAGCTGAGTTAAGCTTTGTTCTGCTTCCGCCGCCTTCTCACGCTCTTTGGCAATAACCTCAGCTGGCGCATTAGCAACAAATTTATCATTGCTTAATTTGCCTTGAACCCGCTGTAATTCTTGGGAGGCTTTAGCAATCGCTTTGTCGAGGCGCGCCAACTCAGCATCCTTGTCGATGAAACCGGCCATTGGAATATGTAGTTCCATTTTGCCAACGAGCGCCGTCGCGGTAGCCGGCAGGTCATCATCATTGCTCACAAAAGCTAAGCTTTCCAGTTTCGCCAAGGTGCTTAAGAAACTTTGGTTTTGTTCAATACGTCGAACCGCCTCAGCATCTGCACCGGTGATCAACAGCGGTAAAGGTAGTGCTGGAGATAGCCCCATTTCACCGCGAATATTACGGATCCCCTCAATGACTTGCTTCAGCCACTCGAGGTCAGCAAGCGCTTGTGGGTAACGCGCAGCTTGGGTTTGCGGATAGGGTTGTAACATAATAGTCGGCTGCTGCTTGGTATCAATCCCAGTAAGCGGCGCAACGCGGGTCCAAATTGCTTCGGTAATAAATGGTAGCAGCGGGTGCAGCATGCGCACTAATTGTTCCAACACACTTACCAAAGTATGGCGGGTGCCACGTTGTTCGGCAGCTGTTCCGTGTTGTAATACCGGCTTGGTCAGCTCTAAATACCAGTCACAGAATTGGTTCCAGGTAAATTCGTAAGCAATGGTTGCGGCCTGATCAAATCGATATTGATCAAGCGCCTGACGGAACTGTTTCACCGTGTCGTTGAAGCGTTCGATGATCCATTGATCAGGCAATGACAAGGAGAGCTCACCACCATGTTGGCCGCAATCGTGATCTTCGGTGTTCATGAGTACATAGCGGCTCGCATTCCACAATTTATTGCAAAAATTGCGATAACCCTCTAGCCGCTTCATATCCCAGTTTATGTCGCGCCCGGTTGAAGCGAGTGCGGCCAGGGTAAAGCGCAAGGCATCGGTACCGTGCGCACTAATGCCCTCAGGGAATTGTTTGCGGGTACGCTTGGCTATTTTTTCCTCTAGCTGAGGCTGCATCATGTTGGCGGTGCGTTTATCAACCAAGGTTTCTAAGTCAATGCCATCGATCATGTCGAGTGGGTCAAGTACGTTGCCCTTCGACTTCGACATTTTTTGACCTTCTTCATCACGGATCAGGCCGGTGACATAAACGGTTTTAAAGGGTACTTGAGGCTGTCCATTTTCATCTTTAATGAAGTGCATGGTCATCATAATCATGCGGGCAACCCAGAAAAATATGATATCAAAACCCGTCACCAATACATCGGTGGGATGGAAGGTTTTCAGCGCGGCAGTTGGCTCTGGCCAACCGAGTGTCGAGAATGTCCACAAGGCAGACGAAAACCAGGTATCCAATACGTCATCATCTTGTCTGAGCGCGATGTTATCGGCTAGTTGATGCGTTTCACGGACTTCCGCTTCGGTTCGACCAACATAGACATTACCTTGTTCGTCATACCAAGCGGGAATACGGTGTCCCCACCAGAGTTGGCGCGAAATACACCAATCTTGAATGTCGCGCATCCAAGCAAAATACATGTTCTCGTACTGCTTTGGAACAAACTGAATCCGGCCATCCTCTACGGCTGCGGTAGCTTGTGCAGCAAGTGGGGCAACCCGCACGTACCATTGGTCGGTCAAATGAGGCTCAATCGGCACGCCACCGCGGTCACCATAAGGTACCTTGTTGGTGTGCGCCTCAACTTTATCGAGTAAGCCTAGTGCATCAAATTCAGCAATCAGTTGTTTACGAGCGGCGAATCGCTCTAAGCCATGGTATTGGCTTGGCAGTTCACCGGTAAAGCCGTCAATGGCTTCTAATGACTCGCCAGTAGGGGTGTAAAGTCCGGCTTTGGCAAGCACATGAGCTTGATCATCGAAGACTGCAATCATGGCAAGCTGTTGGCGCTTGCCAACTTCGTAATCGTTAAAGTCATGAGCTGGTGTGATTTTGACGCAGCCGGTACCAAATTCTGCGTCGACATAATCATCCGCAACAATCGGAATCCGGCGCTTCACGATCGGTAATTCGATAAATTTACCGACTAGCGATTGATAGCGCTCGTCACTTGGATGAACGGCGACACAGACATCACCGAGCATAGTTTCTGGGCGGGTTGTTGCGACCACCAGATAGTCTTTACCGTCCGCGGTGGTGGCGCCATCCGCGAGCGGATAGCGCAAGTGCCAAATGTGTCCCTGTTGCTCTTTATTTTCGACTTCTAAATCAGAAATAGCCGTTTGTAATTTGGGATCCCAGTTCACCAAACGTTTGCCTCGGTAGACCAAGCCTTCTTGGTGCAAGCGCACAAACACTTCTTTCACCGCGTTAGAGAGCCCGTCATCCATGGTAAAACGCTCACGATCCCAGTCCACAGAATCACCTAAGCGCCGCATTTGCTCAGTGATCGTACCGCCTGATTGGGCTTTCCATTCCCACACTTTATCAATGAATGCTTCGCGCCCGAGGGCTTGCCGACTTTCACCTTGTGCCGCTAGTTGTCGCTCCACCACCATTTGAGTCGCAATACCGGCGTGGTCGGTGCCGACTTGCCAGAGCGTGTTAAAGCCATCCATGCGTTTGTAGCGGGTAAGCGTATCCATAATCGTATGCTGAAATGCATGCCCCATGTGCAGACTGCCGGTGACATTGGGGGGCGGGATCATGATGCAGTAGGGCGTACCGGATTCACTCGGTTTAAAGTAACCAGCTTGCTCCCAGCGTTGATACATAGCTTGTTCAAGATCTTGTGGCGAATACGTTTTGTCCATAACACCCTTCAATTCGTTGGTGAAATTGTTTGTAGTTCAAAGCCAAGCGCGCGGTACTTCTTATAGCGTTCACGCGCTTGTTGTTTGTCTGGTTCAGAGGTCGGCACGCGATCGAGTACAAACCGTGCGCCCTTTAAATGCAGCGGTATGTCGGCCGCTAGGTTAACGTGCGCAGCCACTCCTCGAGGCTGTAACTGCTTACACTGGGGCCAGCAAATCTCGACCGGTGTACCCCCTGGTGGGCCCTCGCCGCACAAATTGTGCGGAATAAAGGCATCCACGGGTTGCTGCCATAGGTACTCATCAAACTGCTCCGCGGCGATTTGGTCCGAACACCAAACGCGCAAGGTTCGATGCTGACGCCACAACTGGGCGACTTGCTCACACCACCAAGCCAGTTGCTGCGGCAGCGGTTGTTCGCTGAGTAAGATAAAGTCGGCGCGCATTGCTTAATCCGCCTGCGCAACGCCGGCGCGATTCAACAGGAACTGCGTTAGCATAGACACTGGGCGACCGGTTGCGCCTTTATGTTTGCCGCCGCGCCATGCCGTACCAGCAATATCTAAGTGGGCCCAGTTGTATTTGCGAGTAAAGCGCGATAAAAAGCATGCCGCTGTCACTGCGCCGGCCTCACGACCACCTAAGTTCGCCATATCCGCAAACGGACTTTCAAGTTGGTCTTGGTATTCATCCCATAGCGGTAAACGCCAGGCTTTATCGCCACTTTGGTCGGCGGCATTTAACAGTTCATGGGCCAATGGATTGTGACCACTGAATAAGCCCGTAGCATGTGCACCTAATGCAATCACACAAGCACCGGTTAAGGTGGCAACGTCAATGACCAATTCTGGCTGATAACGCTCGACATAGGTGAGCGTGTCGCATAAAACCAAGCGGCCCTCGGCATCAGTATTGAGCACTTCAACGGTTTGCCCACTCATGGTGGTGAGGATATCACCGGGCCGATAAGCTTTGCCGTCTGGCATGTTTTCGCAGCCGGCGATGGCACCGACTACATTCAGCGGTAATTGCAGTTCGGCAAGCGCAGTCATGACCCCGAATACCGCTGCAGCGCCACCCATGTCATATTTCATCTCATCCATGTTTGCCGCCGGCTTGATGGAAATACCACCACTGTCGAAGGTCAGGCCTTTACCGACCAACACGATAGGCGCTTGGTCTTCCGGCCCGCCGCGATATTCCAGCAGACTCAATACAGGTTCATGTTCAGAGCCGCGACCAACCGCTAAGTAGGCGTTCATACCAAGCTCTGCCATGGTTTTGGCATCGACTTTCGAGAACTTGAAATTGGCACTCTGCTCGGCCAATTGTTGGGCCTGCTCGGCCAAATAACTTGGCGTACAAATGTTGGGTGGCATGTTTGCTACGTCACGGCAACCGTGAATACCTTTGGCAACGGCAAGGGCGTGCGTAATCGCGCGCTCACCAATTGGCAGTTCACGGCGAGTTGGAACGTTAAATACCAACTTGCGCAGTGGCCGGCGCGGTTCTTCTTTGCGGGTTTTAAGTTGATTAAAGGTATATAAACTGGTTTGCGCTGCTTCTACGGCCTGACGCACTTTCCAATAAGTGTCGCGGCTTTTAACGTGCAGTTCGCTCAAGAAACACACCGCTTCCATCGAGCCAGTTTCATTCAAGGTGTGCATGGTCTTGGCAATAATTTGCTTGTACTGGCGCTCATCGAGTTCGCGCTCTTTACCACAACCTACTAACAACACCCGTTCAGACAAAATATTGGGCACATGGTGTAACAACAGCATTTGCCCAGCTTTACCTTCGAGGTCGCCGCGGCGTAATAAATTACTAAGATATCCATCTGAAACTTTGTCTAACTGCTCGGCAACGCCAGACAAACGGCGCGGCTCAAACACGCCCACGACGATACAGGCTGAACGTTGTTTTTCTGGGCTACCGCTTTTTACACTAAATTCCATCTGAACCTCTCGAAGCTAGGTTTTGTCAATAAAGCTGCTAAACTCTACCAAGCGTCGGGGCGACCCTGCTTTAAGGGCACTTGGTTGCTTGGTTAGAGTTGACACCT
The DNA here is from genome assembly GCA_946885915.1 of uncultured Idiomarina sp. Next base: position 43,115 of record CAMPHF010000009.1, on the reverse strand, counting down.
AGCGGTGTGCGTAGAATAATTCTTTGCAAAATAGCAAGTTTACTTAAAATTCGTGGTTTTTCCAGCAAAATACAAACTTAAGCGTGGTAAATAGTGCTCATATTTCGTTATCTAACTCGCGAAACTTTCAAATCGCAAATCGCAGTTTTAGCGGTGTTGATGACCATATTTGTCAGCCAAAAGTTTGTTCGAGTGCTTGCAGACGCTTCAGATGGCGATATTCCTAGTCAAGTTGTTATTCAGTTACTCTCCTTGAATCTACCGGCGCTAGCGGCCCTTATTTTACCCTTAAGTTTATTTTTAGGTATTTTGCTTGCGCATGGGCGCATCTACGCAGATTCGGAAATGACAGTTCTGCACGCCTGTGGGGTGAGTGAATGGTATGTCACCCGCGTCACCTTAGTGCTCGCCACTATCCTTGCCTTGGTGACTGGTGCGTTAACCTTATATTTAGTGCCCTGGGCATTAGAACAGGAGCGCCGAGTCGAGGAACGGGCACGCTCTGAAACCGGCTTAAGTGTGATTATGCCTGGCCGGTTTCAGCAAGCCAGTAACGGCAAGGCGGTAATTTTCGTGCAGGGGTTAGACGCTAACGGCGACTTGGATGAGGTGTTTGTTGCCCAAGCGTTTCGTGGTGAGAATGGTGAAAACCTTGGCGGTAGTGTGGTCATGGCCGATGCCGGAAAGGTTCTGATTGAAGCCAGTGGCTCACAGCAACTTGTGCTCGAGGGCGGCAATCGTTATGCCGGCGGAACCCCGTCAGGCGATTACCAAGTCATGTCATTTGATCGTTATCAGTTACAAATTAGGGAACAAGAAGCGAGCGAACAGCTGCGTAAGTTAGAAGCCTATTCGACCCTAGAGTTAGTCGCCGACAATTCGATTGAAGCGCAAGCTGAATTGCAGTGGCGAATTGCGATTCCACTTGCGATGCCACTGCTTACCTTAATCGCCGTACCTTTAAGTCGAGTGAACCCACGCCAAGGCAAGTTTGCCCGTATGGCACCTGCACTATTAATTTATTTAGGATATTTTTTATTGCTAATGGCGGCACGCTCAGCGCTCAATGACGGCGTGATACCGCCAGCCATAGGCTTGTGGTGGATTCATGTGGTGCTGTTGGTGTTTGGGGTTGCGCTCATCGGTAAAGGTCGCCCAGCAGGATTGCGCTTTATGGCCAAGTTGAAAGGGGCGCGCTAATGTTTTCAATCCTCGACCAATACATTGGCAAAACCGTACTTCGCACCTCGTTACTTAGTCTCGCGGTATTGACCGGTTTGTCGGCGTTGATTCGCTTTGTCGAACAACTGCGCTCGGTCGGCGAGGGCAGCTACAGCATCGCGCAGGCGGGTTTGTTTGTGCTGTATAGCTTGCCGCGCGACATTGAAGTTTTTTTCCCAATGGCCGCCTTACTTGGTGGGCTTATTGGCATGGGCATGTTAGCCAGTAACTCGGAGCTGGTGGTGATGCTGGCGGCAGGTCGCTCGCGGTTAAATATTATTGGCGCGGTCATGAAAGGCGCGGTCATCATGATGATCGCGGTAATGGCAATTGGTGAATGGGTCGCGCCACAAATGGAAGCCGAGGGGCGCGAATTACGTGCACGGGCGATTTCCGGTGGTAGTCTTATCTCGTCGCAACGCGGCGTGTGGGCAAAGGATGGCTATCACTTCGTCAATATTGGTGAAGTGCAAGATACTGGGCGCATCTCCGATTTGATTATTTATCAATTCAATGCGGCCCGCACTTTAGAATCAGTGGTGGCTGGTGAACAGGCAGTGTTTACCGGACAAAGCTGGCGCTTACGCAATGTAACCGTAACTCAGCTAACGGAAGCCGGGATTGATTCTGAACAGCTCAATTCCTATACCTGGGAATCGTCGCTAACTCCGGACAAACTGGGCGTGGTGACGGTAAAGCCGGAGTCACTCTCGATTCGCGGCCTGATCGACTATTTAGATTATTTGGTGACTAATCAGCAGGCGGCTGAGCGCTATGAATTGGCGCTGTGGCGGAAAGTGTTAGCGCCGTTGACAGTGGCAGTCATGTTGCTGGTGGCATTATCATTCATTTTCGGTCCCTTGCGTTCAACCACCATGGGCGCGCGCATTTTGCTGGGCGTCATCACCGGTTTCGGTTTTCATGTGAGCAATGAAATTTTCGGGCCGTTGGCTCAGGTTTATGCGTTACCGCCGGTATTGGGTGCGTCGGTACCCAGTTTACTCTTCGCTGGTGCGGCATTTTATGTGCTTAGCCGCAATCGTGGCTAAGCACTAGATCAAGCTTAGAGATCTTTCCAGTAGTAGAGTTGATTCGCTTCTTTGGACAAAGTCACCAGCTCGGTGCCCGCTGCATAATCGTGCCAGGCTCGGCGATGTTTGAAGTCAACCAACACCCACAAGTTACCAAGGCCAAAACCACAAGTGAGCACTCGAATCAGTGCTTGGCGCTTGGTGATCCGCGCACCATTGCGCTGCTGAACTTTTAAGCGCCACGCGCGCATCCCAAGGGTTTGCCCAGAGCGATGCCAAAACCAACCAAAAAATAAGCCCAACACCAGCAACAAATAAAGTGGATACCACCAACTGTTGTTCAGCCAAGCGGCATGATCCTCACCGGCGTTTAAGGTTACCCAGCCAAATGTTGTCAGTAAGCCTGCAACGCCAAGCGCCAAGGCAGCTGCAAGCATGATAATAGCGACGGCGACGAGCACATCATAAACCCAAGCTGCGAGGCGCCGCCAAAAACTAGCGCTTGGAAATTGGGCATGCAGAAGATGAGTGGTGTTGGTTGTTGCTGACATTAATTGTGGGTCCAATCCCGGGCGATTTGCAATGTCCGAGAGTTTAACACGGCATTCGCGCATGGCCTATCTTGCGCGTGGTTGCGTAGCTTTTGAGCAAACAATCAAATTGATGTCATAATTTGCTTGAAACCACTTAGGGCATGAGTATAATGCGCTGCATCAACTGCAGTACACCTTTGCCGAGGTGGCGGAATTGGTAGACGCAGCGGATTCAAAATCCGCCGCTGGTAACAGCGTGGGGGTTCAAGTCCCCCCCTCGGCACCATCACTCTTAAGCTCCACAGTTATTAACGCTAACCGCAATCATGATCTTCAGTTAAGCTTGAAAGGGCATGCATCTTGCACCACTGTTACGGTTTATTTACCCGTCTGAGTACGAAGCGTTGGCATCCCGCACTTGATCTAAATCTTAGCTCGGTCAGTTAATCTAACTATAAGTAGATTCCGAGGTAAATGATGATGCGGTTATGGCTAGGATTGATTTTTTGCTTAGTATCAACGGTTACTTTTGCCTCCCAGTATAAAATCGAAAGGGTTAAAGATAACGTCTATCGCTTTACTAGCGGCCATTACCATTCGGTGTTTATGGTCACCGAACAAGGCGCTTTTGTGACGGATCCTATTAGCGCAGAAGCGGCTTTGTATTTAAAAGCGTATATCAAACAAACATTCGATGTGCCAATTCGATATCTTGCGTACAGTCACAACCACATAGATCATACGCTTGGTGGCGAGCATCTTGCCGATAGTCAGGTTGCGGTGCTTGCCCATGAATATGCTGCCGAGGATCTCGCCTGGACGCTCGCACCTACGGCAATGCCGACCCAAACTTTTATGGATCGTACGACAGTTAAGCTTGCTGATAGTTGGGTTGAGCTGCGTTACCATGGGCCGAATAACGGGCGTGGCTCGGTGAGTATGCGTTTTATGCCCGCTAATGTGATGTACGTTGTTGATTGGATTGTGATTGGGCGCATGCCTTATCAAGATCTGCCGGGCTATGATATTCACGGCATGATTCGCTCAACCCAAGAAGTTTTAGCGTTACCCGAGTTTGCTGTGTTGGTCGGTGGTCACGCCAATATGGGAACGCGAGCTGATGTCGAACGCTACCTTCAATATTTACAAACGCTTTACGCTGCGGTTCGTGACGGTATCTTAGCCGGCAAGTCGCTCGCGCAATTACAACAAGAAATAAAGCTAGATGACTATCGCGATGTGGCGATGTATGAAGAGTGGTTACCTCAAAATATCAAGGGCGTCCACGACACCCTAATGGATATGTCCTATTTTAATTTACGCTAGGGTGACAAAGGCGAACTAAGTTGTGCAATAACTAATCGGTATCCTGCTGCAATCTGCGCTATGATATAACCCATTCAAGTTTAAACATCTATCAACGCAGCGTTCGTTTGGAACGACTGCAACAACAACAGAGAAACTATGACGGATAATAAGGTCAGCAATGCTGCTGACACCCCACAGTATGAAGTGGAAATCCCTTCGCGCGAAGCCTTGCTAGAGGCAGTGACCGCGCAACTTAAACCTATTACTTTTGAGCAGTTAATTGCCCGCTTCCAACTTGCCGACGAGCGTCAGCATGAGGGCATGAAGCGGCGCTTGCGCGCGATGGAGCGCGATGGTCAGTTGGTCTACACCAAAGCCAACGCTTATGGCCTTCCGGAGCGAATGGAATTACTGCAAGGCCGGGTCATTGGCCACAAAGATGGCTTTGGTTTTATTCAGCTCGATCAGGGCGGGCCTGATCTATTCATTCCTCACCATCAAATGTATAGCGTTATGCACGGTGACAAAGTGCTCGTGAAAGAGCATGGTACTGACGCTCGCGGGCGCCGCGAGGGACGCATTGTTCGGGTATTGCAATCGCGTGATGGCGATATCGTTGGCCGGTTTTTTGTCGAACACGACTTAGGCATCGTGGTGCCTGATGATGGTCGAATCAATCAAGATATTTTAATTCCAGAGGAAGCCCGCAATGGTGCCCGCCATGGTCAGATAGTGGTGGTACGCATCACCAAACGACCTAACCGTCGCACTAGTCCTCTAGGTGCTGTGGTTGAGGTGCTTGGTGAGCATATGGCACCGGGAATGGAAATTGAAGTCGCGATCCGTGAGCACGATATTCCCACCGAATGGTCACCAGCTGCTATTGCTGAGGCAGAAAAGTTTGGTGCCGAAGTTCCCGCAGAGGCCTATGAAGGCCGCGAGGACTTGCGCGAGTTACCACTGATTACCATTGATGGCGAAGATTCTCGTGACTTTGACGATGCGGTATATGCAGAAGCAGTCGGCGATGGCTGGAAATTGTTGGTGGCGATTGCTGATGTGAGTTATTACGTGCGGCCGAATACGCCGCTTGATAAAGAAGCTCTTGCGCGTGGCAACTCAGTTTATTTTCCGAATCATGTCGTGCCTATGCTCCCAGAGGCATTATCCAACGGCTTATGTTCGTTAAACCCTGATGTCGATAGGTTATGTATGGTGACCGAAATGCATATCGATAAGCGGGGTGAGCAAAGCAAGGTACGTTGTTATCCAGCGGTTATGCGCTCGCATGCTCGACTTACTTACACCAAAGTGACCAAAATGATTGAAGGTGACCCCAAGTTACGGCAGCAATATGATGCCGTGTTGGGGAATATAGACACCTTACACAGCCTTTATAAAGTGCTGAAAAAATCTCGTCAGCAACGTGGCGCAATAGAATTTGAAACCACCGAAACCCGGTTTATTTTTAATGCTCAGCGCAAAATTGAACGGATTGAGCCGGTGCGCCGTCACGTCGCCCACATGCTGATTGAAGAATGTATGATTGCCGCTAACGTGGCGACCGGGCGGCTTATTGAGGCGGACGAAGAGATGGCGGCGCTATTTCGCGTTCACCAATCGCCGTCTGAGGAAAAACTGGTTGCGTTTCGAGCGTTTTTAGCAGAGCTTGGCTTGCAACTAAATGGTGGCGTGAAACCGGAGCCTTCCGACTACCGAGATTTATTGGCAGCCATAGGTGAGCGTCCCGATCATGAACTCATCCAAACTATGTTACTGCGCTCAATGCAGCAGGCAGTGTACAGCCCAGATAATGAAGGTCACTTTGGCTTAGCGCTCAGTACCTACGCCCATTTCACGTCGCCAATTCGACGTTACCCAGATTTGATTTTACATCGTGCGTTAAAAGCCCAGCTGAAAAAACAACAGGGACCGTTGCCAAGTCTGGAAGGTGCATTTGCGTATACGGATAAAGACCTAGATGGCTTAGGCGTTCATTGTTCGATGACCGAACGTCGCGCAGATGATGCAACCCGTCAGGTTGATGAATGGTTGAAATGCGAGTTCATGCTTGACCATGTTGGCATGGAGTTCAACGGTGTGATTGCCTCGGTGACTAGCTTCGGATTGTTTATACGACTCGATGACATGCAAATTGACGGTCTAGTGCACATTAGTAATCTCGACAATGACTATTACCATTTTGATGATAAACGGCATTTGTTAATTGGTGAGAATAGTCGTTGCGTGTATAGATTAGGTGATGCGGTAAAAGTACGCGTACGTGGCGTGAATTTGGATGACCGAAAAATAGATCTAGATTTATTAGCAGCGACAAGTCCAACCGGCGAAGCACGGTTTGACCCAGACCAGCCAAAACGTTCAGGTAAACCAACCAAACGTGGGCGTGGTGCGGGTAAGCATAGTTCCCCAAAGGCTGGCGCGAACAAGACCGGCGCGAACAAATCTGGCGCGAACAAGCCCGGCGGAAAATCCAGTAGCAAAGGAAAACGAAAAAGTCGATGAGTAAACGAATTACTGTTTATGGTCTGCACTCTGTGCGGGCTATTTTAACTCAGCATCCAGAGCGGATAGTTGAGGTGTATGCTGCCAAAGAGCGTGGTGATCAAGCGCTGACGCAATTGATCAATCAATTACAAAGCCAAGGCTTAAAGGTACAGTGGGTGCCGCGCGCGAGTTTAGATAAACGCGCCGAAGGTGGTAATCATCAAGGACTTGTTTTGACGACAGTTGCGCCGCCCGTACTGACCGAGCAAGACTTACCAACGCTGTGCGAACAAGCCGGTCGGCAAGCATTATTTTTGGTGCTCGACGGCGTCACTGATCCGCACAATCTTGGCGCTTGTTTACGCACGGCTGATGCAGCTGGGGTAACCGCCGTTATTGTTCCTAAAGATAATTCAGCGGCATTAAATGGTACCGTCCGTAAGGTCGCCAGTGGCGCTGCGGAAACGGTTCCTTTTGTGCAAGTGACGAACTTAGCGCGCACCTTACGCTTGTTACAGGAACATCAAGTTTGGGTACTCGGCACTGCTGGTGAAGCGCAGCAAAGCCTGTTTGCGGCTGACTTTAGCGGACCTGTGGCGTTGGTGATGGGTGCTGAAGGCGAGGGTATGCGTCGCCTCACACGTGAAACTTGTGATGAATTAATCGCCATCCCCTTAGCTGGTCAGGTGAGTAGTTTGAACGTTTCGGTAGCGGCCGGGGTGTGCTTATTTGAAGCGGTACGGCAGCGCCTTGGTGGTTAACCATTCTGACGCTGGCCCACAAAGCGGCCGTTGGTTACCCGTGTGGTTGGGGCTTGGGGTGGTGCTATTACTAGCATTAGCTTGGCTGCCAACGGCGCAGCTCACGCCGCTTGAGCGTCAGATAAAGCCAGATTTGGTCGTGGTCGAGCGGCTACCGGAGTCACTATCGAGCGAGCAGCGCAAACTGTTAACTGCGCTCGCTCAAGATATTGATAGTCGGCTGGCGCCTCGTCACGAATTTCAACTTCGGCCACCAGCGCTCGTGCCATTGGGGCACGAACATTTTAGGCTGGAATTAGAGTTCGAATTGCTGAGTCTCAGGCCAGAACCTCTGATAAGAATCCAAGCCAAATTAGCTACCCCAACGGGACAACAGCATCAATGGCAGGTTGAAGGGACTACCGAAGTGAGTGCGTTGTTAGCCGAACAGGTGGTGTCGACGTTGCTCAGTCACGTAAAAAAGGCCACGACCGAGCCCACGAGCGGTTAGTAAAGCTTGTACTAACTGACTAAATCCGCTAGACTCCCGCCGCTTAAATCAGTCATTATCGGTTTATTTTATTAATCAGCGTTCCTTGCTAGCGGTGGTGTGACTGAGCCAACTGCCAGCTATGAACCATAAGGAGCAGTAATGCGTCATTATGAAATCGTATTTATGGTCCACCCGGACCAAAGCGAGCAAGTACCGGGCATGATCGAGCGTTATAGCGAAACGATCAAGCAAGGTCAGGGCACGATCCACCGTTTAGAAGACTTGGGTCGTCGTCAGTTGGCTTACCCAATCAACAAGTTGCACAAAGCTCACTACGTCCTCTTAAACGTCGAAGCTTCAGCTGAAGTTGTTGAAGAGCTCGAAACCGCTTTCCGTTACAACGATGCAGTTTTACGCAGCATGATTATGCGTAAAAAAGAAGCCATCTCTGAGCCTTCACCATTATTGAAGCCTAAAGATGAGCGTCGCGGCGACCGTAACGAAGCTCAAGACGATAGTGAAGCGGCCTAATTCGGAAGAATTAGAACGCATCGAAGCCCAGGGGCTCGCGTTAAACTGGTATGAAGTAAGTGGTGTGATACCACAACCAGTGAAGTTAAAGCGCAGTCCTGCTGGTGTAAACCATTTGCTATTTGCGATTGAACATCGTTCAACCCAAATAGAAGCCGATTTGCCTCGTAACAGTTATGTGCGAATGCAAGTGGTGATAAGTGGCGAAGCCGCAACGCAATGGGCGAATGAATTAACAGAGGGTTGTGCAGTACGAGTGGGCGGATTTTTAAATCGCCATGCCGACGCAAATGGTCTGGCAAAACTAGTACTACATGCTCAGCAACTGCAAAAGATTTGAGGAGACCATCATGGCTCGTTTTTTCCGTCGCCGTAAATTCTGCCGTTTCAAGGCTGAAGGCGTAAAAGAAATTGACTACAAAGATATCGCTACATTGAAAAACTACATCACTGAGAGCGGTAAAATCGTTCCTAGCCGTATTACTGGCACTTCAGCTAAGTATCAGCGGCAGTTGGCGCGAGCAATTAAACGTGCTCGTTTCTTGTCATTGCTGCCTTACACTGACTCACATCAGTAAGCTAGCGTTGCGAACGATCTCGAAGAGGTAGCATACAATGGAAATTATTCTATTAGACAAAATTGCCAACTTGGGCGGCTTAGGTGACAAAGTAGCGGTAAAATCAGGCTACGCACGTAACTTTTTGTTCCCACACGGTAAAGCAGTTCCAGCGACACAAGCGAACATCGAAGTGTTTGAAACACGTCGCGCGGAATTGGAAGCCAAATTAGCGGCAGATTTAGCTGCAGCACAAGAGCGCGCTGAGAAAGTACAAGCGCTTGACGTGGTGACTATCAGCTCGAAAGCCGGTGATGAAGGTAAGTTGTTCGGTTCTATCGGTACTCGTGACATCGCAGATGCGGTGACTGCAGCTGGCGTGCCAGTGAAGAAAAGCGAAGTATTGTTACCAAACGGCACCTTACGTGACGTTGGCGAGTACGACATCGAATTGCATTTGCATTCAGACGTATTTGCATCGGTAAAATTACAAGTAGTAGCGCAAGACTAAGTCTATAAGCTGTTGCTTGATAAGAACCGCATCTTTTTAGATGCGGTTTTTTTTGCTTTTTTTTCATGCACTGTAAACCTCTCATCTTTATTCTGCGTCATACTCCATAACTAAGTTGCTGACCCAATGTTGTAGAAGGAAAGACCATTGAATGTAACGCCCATGCTCAGCGATCCGGACGAGGTTGATGTTCGGCTGGCTCAACAAGGACAAGTGCTAGCCTTTCAGCGATTGTTTAATCGTCATCATAAGCGTGTGTTCGGCTTGGTGTGGCGGCTGTGTGGGCAAACTTCATTAGCCGAGGACTTGACGCAAGAAGTGTTTGTGCAAGTGTGGCAAAAACTCGGTTCATTTCGATATGAGAGCAAATTTTCGACATGGCTGCATACGGTCGCGAGCCGAGTCGCAATATCCGAATTACGCAAGGAACGACGTTGGTTCCGACGGCTGGTGAGTTCATCAGATGAGAGTGAACTCGACATGCATAATACGGCCACACTTGATTCGGCGCCGGCGGATCTCACCGAGCTTGATCGGTTAATTCAAAAGTTACCGGCTCAGACCCGTTGGGTATTTGTTCTACATGGTTTAGAAGGCTTGCGCCATGATGAAGTCGCGAGTCAATTGAATATTGCAGTGGGCACCAGTAAAGCGCAATTTCACCGGGCTCGGCAAAGTTTAGAAACGTGGTTAGGCGAGGGGGCGTAACGATGTCGCGATTAGATGAATTAATGCAACAGCAGGCGCAGGATCTTACGCCTAAGCGTGATTTGTGGACCGGAGTTGAGCATGCGATTGTACAAAGATCGGGTTCACAACCACCGCAAGCAGCCTGGTATTACGGTATCGCAGCAGCACTAGTCGTGACTATTAGTGGCTTGTCATGGTGGCAATGGTCAGTAACGCCTGAGGTTGCCCCGGCATCGCTGGTGGAAGTCTTAAATGCGCATCAGCAGCAACAGCGACAACTCATGCTTGCTAGCTATGCCGACTTGGCGCGCACGCCAAGTGCGGCAACTGAGACCGAGCTGGTGCAGTTACGTGAAGCAGCAAGCGCCATTAGTGAGGCGTTGCAACGAGAGCCAGATAATAAAGCTCTGTTAGATATGCTGCGCTATGTGCATCAACAAGAATTGGAGTTGTTGCGACTTGATTTACAAAATACCGCTCGTTGGCAACAAATTTAAGCGCCGAGATGGGATCATCTAAACCGAAACAATTGCAGGATGAGTGAGGAAGTACTTATGCGAAATTTATCTATCTTCAACCAAGGCTTCTGGCTTGGCTGTTCAAGCTTACTGGTGACACTCGCAATGACGCCAAATGTGTCAGCGACCGAAATTAATGAACGTAAAACACTCCCCGATAGCGCGCAAATTCAGATTGAAAACATGCGGGGCCAGGTCACTTTAACCGCAAGTGCGGATCGCAGCGTTAGCGTCACGGGCACTCTTGATCCACTCGCCGAGCGATTTGAGTTCGAGCAGCGTGGTAATACTTTGTATATTGTGGTGAAAATGCCATCCGATCGACGCTCATGGAACGATGAGCCGGGTTCAGATTTACGCATCACTATTCCAGCCAATACCACCACTAACTTTGCTGGGGTTTCGAGCAATATCAGCGCGAGTGGAATAGTTGGCGATTTGGCGCTCGAGACTATTTCGGGTGATGTCGAGGTCGACAATAGCCAAGGTAGTTTACGTTTAAGTAGTATTAGCGGTGATGTCGAGAGTCGGGGAAATACTGGCACCGCTAATTTTCAAACGGTAAGTGGCGAGGTGAGCGATCGTCAATCTACCTACACTGAAGCGAAGTTTGCATCGGTGAGTGGGGAAGTAGAGGTAGATGTAGATGCAAAACGCGTATCAGTTGAGGCGGTATCTGGTGATATTGAATTGCGGCTGGCGGCAACCGAGCAATTACAGATACGTGCAGTGAGCGGTGATATTAGCATTGCCACCTCGTTGCTTGAAGGCGGCAGTATTCGTGGTAATAGCGTCAGTGGCAACGTGGTGCTGGCACTTTATGGCGAGCTTAATGCGGAGCTAGATTTAAGTACTAATGCGGGCGGTGATATTCGTAATCAGCTATCGCCTGCGGCTGCGGAAAAAGCTAAATATGGCCCCGCGCGTTGGTTACAAACTCGGGTTGGTGAAGGCGCTGGCAGTATTAACGTGACCACTGTAAGCGGAGATATCGTGCTGACTCGCAAATAAATGGCCGCTTAGCAGCGATAAAAAAGCAGAACCAATGACGGTTCTGCTTTTTTAATGGTCGCGGTTTTTGTATAGTCACAGTCTTCTTCACAGGGAATCGCAACGAGTACGGTGACATCCTTCATGACTCCAGATCAAGCAACCAAATCGCGTCGGCAAAAACTTACGGGTGATGCGAAGTTAGATGCGATCAAAACCCCGCCGCATTCTATTGAAGCTGAGCAATCAGTACTCGGTGGCTTGATGCTAGATAACGAAGCATGGGATCAAGTGGCTGGTAAAGTCATTACCGACGACTTTTATCACAGTGCGCATCGCAAGATTTTCGCCGCTATGCAATATTTGAGCGAACGCTCCCAACCACTCGATTTAGTTACGGTATCTGAGGCGCTAGAGGCTTCAGGAGAACTGGCGACGGTGGGTGGCTTTGCCTACTTGGGCGAAATTGCTAAAAACACACCCAGTTCGGCGAACATACACGCATACGCGCAGATTGTTCGTGAGCGAGCTGTGGTTCGCGAGATGATTGCGGTAGCTAATGACATTGCCGAATCCGGCTTTGATACGCAGAATCGGACGAGTGCGGAGCTACTCGATGAAGCCGAACGTAAGGTGTTTCAAATTGCCGAGAAGCGCGTATCTGGCACCGACGGTCCACAACGTATCGGTAGCGTGCTAGAGAAGACCATCGCGCAAATTGAAGCCTTAAGTAAGATAAAAAATCACAATGGTGTAACGGGGCTGTCCACCGGCTTCCATGATTTGGATCGGATGACGGCAGGCCTCCAACCTTCTGATCTGATTATTGTGGCTGCTCGCCCATCTATGGGTAAAACCACATTTGCGATGAACTTATGCGAAAACGCCGCATTAAATTCTGACAAGCCAGTATTAGTGTTTAGTTTGGAGATGCCTGCTGAGCAGCTCATGATGAGGATGCTGGCATCATTGAGTCGCGTTGACCAAACTAAAATTAGAACCGGACGGCTCGAAGATGACGACTGGGCGCGAATAGCCTCGGTCATGAATTTGTTGAATGATAAAGGCAACATGTTTATCGATGACGCGTCTGGATTAACGCCTAATGAGGTGCGTTCGCGCGCGCGTCGAATCGCCCGCGAGCACGATGGCATTGCCATGATCATGGTCGACTACCTGCAGTTAATGACAGTGCCTGGCATGAGCGAAAACAGGACCTTAGAAATTGCCGAAATTTCGCGTTCATTAAAGTCATTGGCGAAGGAGTTGAAGGTGCCAGTGGTTGCATTGTCTCAGCTCAACCGCTCGCTTGAGCAACGTGCAGATAAGCGGCCTGTGAACTCGGATTTGCGGGAATCAGGCTCGATTGAACAAGACGCCGATGTGATCATGTTCATCTATCGGGATGAGGTGTATCACCCTGATTCATCGCAGAAAGGTTTGGCTGAGGTGATCATTGGTAAGCAGCGGAATGGACCGATTGGCAGTCTAGAGTTGAAGTTCCACGGGCAACTATCGCGGTTTGATAACTTTGTACGAGCGAGTGATGATGATTATTAGGCTGCCGTTAGCAGCCTAATGATGAGTGTTCTTGCTTATACTGCGCGGTCGAAACAGATTTCAATATAAGCCTTACCAGCAATGTGGCTGAACGGCATGATAAGTTTCGGGCCTTCAGAGCGGTGTGAAATAGTATGCTCTTTGCCGGATACGACAATCGGCGTTGCCATGTCGAAATCAAAGCCTTTTTCGCCCAATTCGCGTTTCGCGCCGCCGGTAACCATGTTGGTAATTTCTCCCACCATGTCACACACATCTTCGTTCAGACTTTCCGGGCGCTCGCCCAACATTTTGTGCATAATTTCGAAGGCTAAACCTTGCTCAAATGAAATGCTAAAAGAACCTTTCAATTGCGGTCCTACCATGCCAATCAAACCTGATACATCACCGCGAGCGCGCTCATCTTTTTTTAGTGCCGCAGCCCCAGCCTTTAATTCCATATTGGCCATGGTGGCGAGTACATTTTTGAGCGCATTTAAAAATGGATTTACAAATTCTGCGTTCATTTCGTCTTCCCACATCCTTAATTTACCGTCGCACAATCGCGACATAGTCCATGTGCTTCTATGGTTTGTGCCGACACGACAAAACCCTGATCTTGTGCTTGTTTTAGCAAGGCCGCATAAACACCTTCAGACTGAATCTCTTGTACATTACCGCATTGCTCACAAATGAGCATCTGGACTGGGTGTCGATGGTCAAAGTGAGAGCATAGTACGTAGCTGTTACTAGAGCTGATCTTATGCACAAAACCTTGTTCCTGCAGAAAATCTAAGGCGCGATAAATGGTCGGTGGTTTGGCATTTGGTACCGCTGCGCGCAATTTATCAAGTAAGTCGTAAGCGCCAATCGCACCACTTTCATGCGCTAAGATCGCGAATACTTCTCGGCGTGCTGGGGTGAGTCGTACACCGCGCTTATCACAGAGTTTCTCGGCTTTAGTAAGTAGGCGATTTCGTTCTGTTTCATTCATGTTTAAGAGTCTACCATGCACACTGGTTATCGCATAGACTGTGAACTTGTCTAACTTTTAGTTCCAACCCGTTTGGGTCTCAACTTAGAAAAGGCTCATGCCATGCAACCACGTGTCTATACGTTTTTATTTATCTGTCTGACATTCTTATACACTTCGGCAGTTACAGCAAATGTAAATGCACTAGATCCTCGTCAACCGTTTACCGCATCGGTCACTGAGATCCGCGCGCAGTTTGCCGAAGGTTCTCTCACTAGTGAAGCATTAGTGCGATATTACCTAGCCCGGATTGGTGCGCATAATCATACTGGGGCAGAGTTACATGCGGTGAACGCCTTACTACCTAGTGAGCAAATACTGGCACTTGCGCGCCAAGCTGATGCAGAGCGTGCTGCGGGTAAAGCACAGGGCTTGTTGCATGGTATCCCAGTGTTATTGAAAGATAATATTGATAGCGCTGATGGGCTTGCTAATACCGCGGGTTCGATTCATTTGCAGGATAACTTTCCCGCCGAAGATGCTTTTATTGTCAAACAATTACGTGCGGCAGGAGCACTGATCATTGGCCGAGCTAACTTGAGTGAATGGGCCAACTTTCGTTCTACCAACTCTAGTTCTGGCTGGAGCAGTGCGGGTGGCCAAGCCAAAAACCCCCACGATGTGACGCGTTCAACTTGTGGTTCAAGTGCTGGTTCTGCCAGTGCGGTGGCGGCCCACTTTGTGACGCTTGCGGTGGGTACCGAGACCGATGGGTCATTGGTTTGTCCTGCTGCAGTCAACGGTATTGTGACTATCAAGCCGACCGTAGGCTTACTGAGTCGCAACGGCATTATCCCCATTTCACACAGCCAAGACACTGCAGGTCCAATGGCAAAAACCGTTACTGATGCGGTTTACATGCTACAAGCGATGGTAGGTGCAGATACCCGTGATAGTCGTAGTTTTGAGCCAGGTGTTGATTTCACTCAACACTTAGATCGCGACGGTTTAAAAGGTAAACGGATTGGCATATTGCGTGATTTAACGGGTTACCATGCCGGCACTGATCAGGTCTTTGAGCAACAACTTCAGGTGCTTCGCGATGCTGGTGCAGTGTTAGTGGATGAGCTCGAATATCCCGCCGGAAGAGGTTGGGGTGGTGATGAGTTTACGGTGTTGTTGCATGAATTTAAGCGCGATTTGAACCAGTACCTGGCAACAGCGACGACCGAAGTCGAGTCGCTGGAGGCTTTGATTGCGCTAAATAACTCGACCGCCCACAGCGCTATGCCGCATTTTGGCCAAGAACTTTTCGTGATGGCGCAGGCCCGTACTGCGGCTGATGAGGAAGCTTACCGGAGCGCGCGCGACAATGCCCGCAAGTTAGCCGGCGAGCAAGGTATTGATGCGTTATTGGCGACCCATAACTTAGACATGTTAATCGCACCAACCACCGCGCCGGCATGGAAAATTGACCACATCAACGGCGATCATTATCAAGGCTCAGCAAGTTCGGGCCCAGCCGTGGCGGGTTATCCTCATATTTCCGTACCTATGGGTCGGGTTGGTCACTTACCAGTGGGGCTAAGCTTTTTTGCCGGTGCTGGTAGTGAAGCGACGTTGATTGAGGCGGCTTATGCATTTGAACAGCTCACTCAAGCGCGCGTGGATGCGCAGTTTGCTGCCTCCGGATTCTAGCGCTTAGCGGCTTAACGAGCTTGCAATTCGCGTGTAGTTCTTTAGACTACGCGCGAATTTTAACCAACCACGAGTCACCCAAGAGTTGTCGTTATGACGCGCACGCCTGCCACTGATACCTTGTCTTCTGCCTCCGCTCGACTGCTGAACGTTGCGCCTATGCTGGATTGGACTGATCGTCACTGTCGATACTTTCATCGGTTATTAACCCAAAAAACCGTGCTTTATACGGAAATGGTGACGACTGGCGCGATTATTCATGGCAAACAGGACTTCTTAGCTTTCCACCCCGCCGAGCAACCAGTGGTATTGCAACTTGGAGGGAGTGACCCCGCTGCACTTGCGCAAGCTGTTGAACTTGCTGCTGCGCGTGGTTATCGAGAAGTGAATTTGAATGTCGGTTGTCCGTCTGATCGGGTGCAAAATGGTAGTTTCGGTGCCTGTTTAATGGCAGAGCCGGAGCTCGTTAGTCGGTGTGTTGCTGCTATGCGACAAGCCGCCGATATAAAGGTGAGCGTAAAAACTCGACTAGGAATTGATGAGCTCGATAGCGATGAGTTTCTTGATAAGTTCATCGATACGGTCGCGGCTGGTGGTTGTCATGATTTTACCCTGCATGCGCGCAAAGCTTGGTTGAAGGGGTTGAGCCCTAAACAAAATCGCGAGATCCCACCATTACAGTATGAGCGTGTGTATCGGGCTAAGGCGCGCCGACCCGAACTACACATTACCTTAAATGGTGGCGTGACAAGCTGGGCACAAGTAGCTGAACACTTGCAGTATGTTGATGGCGTTATGATTGGTCGTGAAGCATATCAAAACCCTTGGCTGCTAACGGCGGCTGATGCGATGGTAACGAACGCAGAATTACCAGCTGTGGCGACCGAAATAGATTGGGCCGGACGACGTGAAGTGGTCGAGCAGATGATTGCCTATACCGAAGCCCATATTGCGGCCGGTGGCCGCGCTTGGCACGTCGCGCGGCATATGCTGGGGCTCTATCAACAGTTACCCGGGGCTAAACGCTGGCGCCAATATCTTAGCCAACAAGGCCCTCGTGCCGATACTGCCGGTGCTCTTTTTGATGGTGCTTTGGCTGCCGTAGAAGCATTTCAAGACATTCTTGAGCCGATAGAATAAGTGAATGTGGAATAAACGAATTAGTAGTGAAAAACGCTAAATAGCGTGGTTAAATTTACTACTTTAGATTGCTTCGTGGTACGCACCAACTCAGTTGGTGATTTAATAAATCCAATATTTTCAATAGTTTAAAATAATAAAACCTAGTTGGCACAACCTTTGAATTACTCTCCTCGACTTAACTGGCATGGCAAGCGCACCAACCATCAAGCGCTCCATGCTACCCACAACACGTCAGGAGATGAACATGAACAAATTAGTCAAAACTTCAGCCGCAGTTTTAATGTTAGCCTTCACTGCAAGTCCAGCAATGGCGCAACAAGCCCAGCAGCAATCGGTATTAGCCGAGTTGACTGCAGAGATTTCTGCACAAGTTGCTCAAGTGACCGTTGATAGCTTAGCGTCAGCCAAAGCAAACATGGCTAACACCATCGAAAGTTGGTTAGGTGAGTTGGTTGGTTCGGATGCAGCAACGGCTTCAGTAGTAGCTCCAGTTGCAGCTGAGGAAGTTATCGAAAACACCAGCGAATAATGCTGGAGGTGAACATGCAAAGTTTCACCTTATTCTCAAGTTTGCTGATTTTCGCACCGGTTGTGGGTACCGTAGTCGCCGGTGCAATGGTCACGCTCTATCGATTCAAACAACGTTGTTAAGTGCACCTGTTTACGCGATAAGCGGCAGGTGCCGTGCGTTTTTAAGTGTGCTAATCTGCGTCCACAACATCTAACGACAAGTTAAATAAAAGGACGCAAGCTGTGAAAAAAACGCTTCTAGCAGGGCTTATTGGCTCGCTTATCTTGAGCGCAGGGCTCACCTCGCAAACTCAGGCTGCAGAATCAACCTATCAAGCATCAGAACGCGCTCGGCAATTAGCGCAACAACATTTAATCGTTGATACCCACATTGATGTGCCTTATCGCCTAGTAAACGATTGGGAAGACGTAACTAAAGCAACCCAACGCGGTGATTTCGATTACCCACGTGCAGTTGCCGGTGGTTTGAATGCGCCATTTATGTCTATTTATATTCCGGCCGCTATGGAGCGCAGTGGCGAGGCTTATCAGTTAGCCCATCAGCTTATCGATAGCATGGAAGCGCTGGTAGCGCGGGCCCCCGAGAAATTTGCGCTAGCCTACGACGCAGCGGATTTAGCAGCGCATCAGGCAGATGGCTTAATGTCGATCGCGTTAGGTATGGAAAATGGTGCGCCCATCTCCGGTAGTCTCGATAACCTTGCTGAATTCTACCAACGCGGTATTCGTTACATTACCTTGGCCCACTCTGAGTCGAATCACATTTCTGACTCGTCTTACGATATTCGGCGGCAATGGAACGGCTTGAGCCCGTTTGGTAAAACTTTGGTTGCGGCGATGAATGATATCGGCATGATGATCGATGTGTCGCACATTTCTGATGAAGCATTTTGGCAAGTGATGGAGCTGAGTGAAGCACCAGTGATTGCTTCTCACTCCTCGTTACGTCGATATACCCCAGGTTTCGAGCGCAACATGAGCGATGAGATGATTAAAGCACTCGCCGACAACGGCGGTGTGATCATGATTAATTTCGGCTCGACCTTTGTGACTCAGCAGGCAAACCGCTACCGCGCAGTTATGCAGCGCCAAATCGATGCCGTTGTTGAAGAGTTTGGTGAAGATTCAGCAGAAGCGAAGGCCAAAATAGCTGAAGTTGAAGCCAACAATCCATTCCCGTATGCGACGCTCGATGAGGTGCTCGATCACATTGACTATGTGGTTAACTTGGTTGGCATTGAGCATGTTGGTATTGGTTCAGATTACGATGGCGTCGGCGATTCCTTACCGGTTGGACTTAAAGACGTCTCGACCTACCCAAATTTAGTGCAGGGCTTACTTGATCGCGATTACAGCGAAGCCGATATTGAAAAAATCTTGGGTACTAACTTAATCCGTGTGTGGCAGCAAGTAGAAGCCTTCGCCGCTCAGTAATAGATTTGACTTTGGCCGCGAAGCGCGTATAATTCGCGGCCACGTTGGTTCTCAATAGCAGGCGCTTCGGTGTATTCCGAAAGTTCTTCCGAGAGTTCTAACGTGTTACCACAACAATCCCGATAGGGGATTGAATGGATATTCGTAGAGAATACCTCGCCCGGTATGTGCCAGGGTGTAGGTTTTTCTCTGTGCTCTTTTTTAAATGCTCTTTTATTGAGGCTTTGATTTTTTATGGCTAATCAAAGAATTCGGATTCGACTGAAAGCGTTCGATCACCGTCTTATCGACCAGTCAACTGCAGAAATCGTTGAAACTGCAAAACGTACTGGTGCTCAGGTTCGTGGTCCAATTCCACTACCTACGCGGAAAGAACGTTTCACTGTGTTGATTTCTCCGCACGTGAACAAAGATGCGCGTGACCAGTACGAGATCCGTACCCACAAGCGCCTGATTGACATCATGGACCCAACTGACAAAACCGTTGACGCATTAATGCGTTTGGATTTGGCGGCTGGTGTTGATGTACAAATCAGCCTGGGCTAAGCGGGCAGTAATAGGATTACACACGAGAGGTTTTAACAATGGCTATTGGTCTAGTCGGTCGTAAAGTAGGAATGACGCGTGTCTTCCAAGAAGACGGCGCTTCTGTACCTGTTACTGTTATTGAAGTGACTGCAAACCGCGTAACTCAGGTTAAAACTGAGGCTACTGACGGGTACCGCGCACTCCAAGTAACAACTGGTGAAAAGAAAGCGAATCGCGTCACCAAGCCGCTTGCAGGTCATTTTGCGAAAGCAGGTGTCGAAGCAGGCCGTGGTCTCTGGGAATTCCGCCTAGAAGACGGCGAAGGTGAAGAAATTACAGTTGGTGCTGAACTAACTGTTGAGGTGTTTGCGGACACCAAGAAAGTAGATGTTACGGGTACTTCGAAAGGTAAAGGTTTCGCAGGTACTGTTAAGCGCTGGAATTTTGCTACCCAAGACGCAACTCACGGTAACTCGTTGTCGCATCGCGCACCGGGCTCTATCGGTCAGAACCAGTCTCCTGGTCGCGTATTTAAGGGTAAGAAAATGGCGGGTCAAATGGGTAACAAACAGATCACCGTACAAACGTTAGACGTGGTACGTGTAGATGCTGAGCGTGGCCTATTATTGGTTCGTGGCGCGGTCCCTGGTGCTACTGGCGGTGATGTTATCATCAAGCCAGCAGTCAAGGCGTAACGTCTGAGGAGAATAGTGATGGAATTAACATTAAAAGACGCAAAAGGCGCTCTTGAGGTTTCCGAAACTACCTTTGGACGTGAGTTCAACGAAGCGTTGATTCATCAGGTAGTCGTTGCTTATGCCGCAGGTGCTCGTCAGGGTACTAAAGCGCAGAAGACACGTTCTGAAGTTTCTGGCGGTGGTAAGAAGCCTTGGCGTCAAAAAGGTACGGGTCGCGCTCGTGCAGGTACTATTCGTAGCCCAATCTGGCGCAGCGGTGGTACTACGTTCGCAGCGAAACCACGTAGCCACGATCAGAAAGTAAACAAAAAGATGTACCGCGGTGCAATGCAAAGCATCTTATCTGAACTCGTACGCCAAGATCGCTTGATCGTGGTAGAGGACTTCTCAGTTGACTCACCAAAGACTAAAGCTTTGGCAGCGAAACTGAAAGCGTGGGATTTAAGCGATGTGCTAATCGTCACCAAAGAAGTAGATGAGAACTTGTTCCTTGCATCACGCAACTTGTACAAAGTTGACGTGCGCGACGTACAGGGCATCGACCCAGTCAGCTTGATTGCTTTCGAAAAAGTGTTGATGACTGCTGATGCAGTGAAGCAGATTGAGGAGGCCTTGTCATGATGCGCGAAGAACGTTTGCTAAAAGTCATTTTGGCACCTCATGTTTCTGAAAAATCGACGATGACTGCTGAGTCGTTCAATACTTTGGTTTTCAAAGTAGCGAAAGACGCTAACAAAGCGGAAATCAAGGCTGCAGTTGAGAAACTGTTCGAAGTTGAAGTTGAAGGCGTTCGTACCGTCAACGTCAAAGGCAAAACCAAACGGACCGGCATGCGCTTTGGTAAGCGTAGTGACTGGAAGAAAGCGTATGTCACCCTGAAAGAAGGTGCGGACATCGATTTCGTCGGCGGCGCTGAGTAACAGGAGGAATCAGAATGGCTATTGTTAAGTGTAAGCCTACGTCTCCGGGTCGCCGCCACCTTGTAAAAGTGGTTGGCCAAGACCTGTACAAAGGTAAGCCTTACGCACCGTTGCTGGAAAAAAACAGCAAGAACGGTGGTCGTAACAATAACGGTCGCATTACCGTGCGTCATATCGGCGGTGGTCACAAGCATCACTACCGTTTGATCGACTTTAAACGCGACAAAGATGGTATCCCAGCGAAAGTTGAGCGGTTGGAATATGATCCAAACCGGTCAGCAAATATCGCATTGGTACTATATGCAGATGGTGAACGCCGTTACATTTTGGCACCAAAAGGCTTACAAGCTGGTGACAAGATCGTATCTGGCGCCGATGCACCTATCAAAGCAGGTAACACCTTACCGCTTCGCAACATTCCAGTAGGTTCTGTTGTGCATGCAGTAGAGTTGAAGCCTGGTAAAGGTGCTCAAATGGCACGTTCAGCTGGCGCCTATGTGCAAATTCTTGCACGCGATGGCGCGTACGTTACCTTGCGCTTGCGCTCTGGCGAAGTACGTAAAGTCCAGTCAGAAGGTCGTGCAACCATTGGTGAAGTTGGCAACGCAGAACATATGCTTCGTCAACTTGGTAAAGCAGGTGCGTCACGCTGGCGCGGCATTCGTCCTACCGTTCGCGGTGTGGCAATGAACCCTGTTGACCACCCACACGGTGGTGGTGAAGGCCGTACTTCAGGTGGCCGTCACCCAGTAACACCATGGGGTACGCCGACCAAGGGTTATAAGACCCGTAAGAACAAGCGTACTGATAAATTTATCGTACGTCGTCGCAACAAATAAGAGTTGAGGATTTAAGATGCCACGTTCTCTTAAAAAAGGTCCGTTTATCGACCTTCACCTGCTGAATAAGGTGGAGAAAGCGTTGGAAGCCGGGGACAAGAAACCACTTAAGACTTGGTCCCGCCGTTCAATGATTATCCCAGATATGATCGGCCTTACTATCGCAGTACACAACGGTCGCCAGCATGTACCAGTATTCGTTTCTGATGAAATGGTTGGTCATAAGCTTGGTGAATTCGCTCCAACTCGCACTTATCGCGGCCACGCTGCAGATAAGAAAGCGAAGAAACGCTAAGGGAGATTGATAATGGAAGCTATTGCTATTCATAAATTTGCCCGCGTTTCTGCACAGAAAGGCCGTTTGGTTGCTGACCAAATTCGCGGCTTGCCTGTGGCGAAAGCTTTAGAAATCTTGGCTTACAGCCCTAAAGATGCAGCTGGTCTGTTGAAAAAGGTGCTTGAGTCTGCGATTGCTAACGCGGAGCACAATGAAGGTGCGGATATCGACGAGTTGAAAGTTGCTAAAGTAATGGTGGATGAAGGTCCTACCATGAAACGCATCAAGCCTCGTGCGAAAGGTCGTGCTGATCGTATCCTTAAGCGTACCAGCCACATTACTGTGGTTGTTGCAGATAGCTAGGAGATAAATTATGGGTCAGAAAGTACATCCTAATGGTATTCGCCTAGGTATCACCAAACCTTGGAACGCAACCTGGTTCGCGAATACTAAAGATTTCGCTAATAACTTGCACAGCGATCATCAAGTACGTGAAATGCTGAAGAAAGAGCTAGCCGCTGCTTCAGTATCTCGCATCGTGATTGAGCGCCCAGCAAAAAGCGTACGCGTCACTATCCACACTGCACGTCCAGGTGTTGTGATTGGTAAGAAAGGCGAAGATGTTGAGAAACTGCGTCAAGCAGTGTCTAAGTTGACTGGCGTTCCGGCGCAAATCAACATCTCAGAAGTACGCAAGCCTGAGTTAGATGCACAGTTAGTGGCTGAAAACATTGCTAGTCAATTAGAGCGTCGTGTGATGTTCCGCCGAGCGATGAAGCGTGCGGTTCAAAATGCTATGCGCCTTGGTGCTAAAGGTATCAAAGTAGAAGTAAGTGGTCGTCTTGGTGGTGCTGAAATCGCACGTACTGAGTGGTATCGTGAAGGTCGTGTACCACTACACACTTTACGTGCTGACATCGATTACTCGACTGCTGAAGCCAACACCACCTACGGTATCATTGGCGTGAAAGTTTGGGTCTTCCGTGGTGAAGTTTTGGGCGGCATGCCGACCGAAGAAAAGCCAGCAGCTCCAACCAAACGCCCTAAAGGCCGTAAGTAAGGAGAGACTAAATGTTACAACCTAAGCGTACAAAATTCCGTAAGGTTCACAAAGGCCGCAACCGTGGTCTGGCGCAATCTGGTAACAAAGTCAGCTTCGGTACTTTCGGTTTGAAAGCGGTTGATCGTGGTCGTATGACTGCGCGTCAAATCGAAGCGGCTCGTCGTGCCATGACGCGTCATGTGAAACGTCAAGGTAAAATTTGGATCCGCGTATTCCCTGATAAGCCGATCACTCAGAAGCCTCTTGAGGTGCGTATGGGTAAAGGTAAAGGTAACGTGGAATACTGGGTAGCTCAAATTCAGCCAGGTCGCGTCCTGTATGAAATGGACGGTGTATCGGAAGAGATTGCGCGTGAAGCCTTTACTCTTGCTGCACGTAAGCTGCCATTCAAAACCATCTTTGTTTCTCGGACGGTGATGTAATGAAAGCTAGCGAACTGAAAGAAAAGACAGTCGAGCAACTGCAAGAAGAGTTATTAGGTTTGCGTCGTGAGCAGTTTAATCTGCGTATGCAAGCTGCGACCGGTCAGTTGAACCAGACTCACATGATGAAACAAGTACGTCGCGATATCGCACGTATTAAAACCATCTTAACCCAGAAGGCAGGTGCGTAATGACTGAAGTTAAACGTGTCCGTACTCTGCAAGGTCGTGTAATCAGTGACAAGATGGATAAATCTATCACTGTTGCAGTTACTCGTCGGGTAAAACACCCGGTGTATGGTAAGTACATCACTCGTACTACTAAGCTGCATGCTCACGACGAAAGCAACGAGTGCAAAGCTGGCGATACCGTGATCATTCGCGAAACTCGTCCAGTATCTAAGACTAAGTCTTGGGCATTAGTTGAGATTGTAGAGCGCGCAATCGTTATTTAATTGCTGTTGGATTAGCAACAGTCGTTAATAACGGGAAAGCAATGTAAAAAGCGGTACCACTTTGGTGGTGCCGCTTTTTTTATGGCACTATAACGGCCTTGCATGGCACCAGTTGTCTAGTTGAACTGGCCGGAGGAGGGAATCTTGCCAACCTATCAAGTTTTAACCTACACCCCGATTCGTAATCCGCTATCGTTGCGGCCCGATATTAACGAATACTCTACTCATTATCGCGCGTTTATTGATGAACTGGCGCAGCATATACCTGAACAAATTGGTGGGTATACGCCATTGGGGATCACCCAAGCGCATAAACGCTATGACGATTTGAGCAAGGATAGTGTGGAGTGTCGGCTGTTTACTATAGAGAAGTATTTGGCCGAGCAAGCTTGTACCCTTACCTTTCATTGTTATCCGGGAGGTGTTGCGGTTATTGAAACGGTGTTTGAGATAGCGCCTGATGCAATTACCGAGCAAGATACGATTGCTCGCAGTCATGCCGCAATAGAGGCTTGGTTACCTGATTTACTGGCATGGTTCGGTGCGGTTCAGCGCTGGGATGCACACACCTATAAGTTTTTTCACGGCATTTCTCGTGATTTACTCAAGCAGCTTGATGGCGCGCCATCAGTACTGTCTGAGCTGACCTACTGGACGAGTCGTTGCTTATTGATCAATCCTGCCGATTTAACCGAAGCAGAACCGATGTTGCGTGGTTGGCTGGCAAATACCGGCAAAGCTGATGAAGTCGATGCGCTTATGCGTAAAGAGCGGCAGTTTTCAATGCACTGGTTAAACTATGTCATTATTGGCGAAGATCTAACCCAACAAGCACAACTCCGAGATACCATGCGGGTGGCACAATATTTCTATACCGCTCGCCAACGTGCAATAGAAATGTTGCAAGCCGCACTAGCCCAAGGCGCAGAATTACGTCAGCAAACGCGCGCTTCAGAGCGCTTACTAAAAGCGGCAACTACCTTTAGTCGCGCCAACGATATTTATTACCGCGAGAGTATTAAATATTTTACCCAAGCAAAACGACAACGAGTAGAAGCGATACTGAGCGGTTGGCAGTTTGCTGAACTAGCGGAGTCTATCCATACTTTAGAAGACCTATGCCAGAACGCGATTCAAAGCGTGCAGCGCCAGCAACAATATCGGAGTTCGATTTACACTGACTTAATCTTAGTTTTTATCGGTTTTCTCACTATTCTGGAGTTAGTGGTCGCGCTTTCGGCCTATAGCCGCGAGTTTGTGCTTCGACCGACACTATCCTATTTAGATTCTAGTTATTCCGCGGTATTGAGTTTTATCGCGTGGATCAACACCGATGTCTTAATGTTATCTGGTCTATTCACTGTGCTCGGCTTATTAGGGTTGTATAGTTATGTCAAACTTAAATAAATGGCTGTGTTTATGGCTATTGACTGCGGCTGCGCCAATCGCAGCTGGAGAGCCTTTCGATCGGCAAGTATCGATTTACACCGATCAGTGGGCGCCATTTATTGAGCTCGATCACACCCAGCAAGATGTCAGAAAAATTGTGGATTTGGCGCTGGTCGAAGTAGGTATTCAAGCGCAGTGGGAGCAGTTGAATTATTACCATAGCTTTAAGTTTACCGAACAAGACAAAATTAGCGCGGCATTTCCGTTTTTCAAAACAGCGAATCGGGCGCCCCAAGTGCTATTTTCAGACCCTGTATATCAGATTGAAAACTCGGTTTTTTATGACCGGGTTCGGTATCCTCAAGGGGTAGATTTAGCTACTGGCGTTGCTGCCGTCGTTGGTGGTTATAGTTATGGTGAGACGATCGATAACCTCATTCGTGAACGACGAGTTTTTGCCAGTGATCAGCAAGCCTTGCAGGCGTTATTCGACGGCGAGGTCGATTATGCGCCGATGTCATCACAGGTGGCGCAAGTATTAACCTTAAAGCAGTTCCCGAATCAGTATTATCGGCTTGAAGCGCTACCGCAATACAGTAGCTTTAGCAGCGTACACTTAATTGCGCCTAAAACTGTAGCTGGACGTAGTTTTATTTCACAATTTAATCGTGGCTTGCAAGTGGCACAAGATCTCGTGACCGAGGTTGATACCGCTATTGATGCCAATATCTTTGGCAAGGCAGCCGGAATTATTAGTCTCGCGGAGGCGGATGGCTATCCGATTATTACTGCGCAATTAAACAGTGAGACGACGGGTGATGCTGCGATTATTTACTTAGTGCCAGGTACTCGAGCGGTGGTACTAAACTGGTCGCCAACCATGTTAGGTAGCACCACCAATGAGCAAATATTTGCGGCAATGACCGAGCAAACCACGGTTCGGCTACTTGATGGACCGCACCAAGGGAAAGTGGTCAAGGTAAAAAATTTACATATTAGGATTCAGGGATGATTGGATTTTTTGGCACATTTTTGTATTTATTGGCCTATGCCTATTTAACCTTCTATCGCGCCTACAAAGAACGGGTTTACGTCAGTATTAATGCGGTGGCGGCCGGTATTTTAACCTATACCTCGTTACTACTTGAATCATGGCAAGCGGTACTGGTTAATGGCTTTTGGTTGGTCGCAAGCCTCGCTATTTTGGTGTTTACACGTCTGCCTGGTCAGTTACCCATACCATTTCGCTACTACATGGGCGCATTATTAACATGTTTCGTGTTAGCGCTGATGGTGGGCGTCAGCAGCGTTACTTCATTGCTAGTGATTGTGGGATGGTTTTCAGCGATTAACTTTTGTTTCGCCTACTATCTATTCTTGTCGCAACGGGTCACACCGCGTCAATACCATGTGCTTAATATGCTATCTGCTGGTTTTATTATCCCAGCATTATGGCTGGAGCAGAATTGGCCTGTCGTCGTGCTTGAGGTGTGCTGGGTGTTAATTTCAGGACATGGCGTGCTGCAGCGTCGCGAACACACCATTCCCTAATTAATCGTGATCGACGATGTCACCTTTAAAGGAGCCTTTTGGATCCCTTAAGTCACGGGTAGAGCGGATCATTTTGAGCTCCAAGTGAAGTGCAGCTTTGGCGAGCAAATGTGCACTGATTGGTGCGGTAATGAATAGAAATATAGCAATCAGAAGCTCGTGCAATGAAATACTACTTTGCACAGAGAAATAAATGATCGACGCTAGAATGGTTCCGCCAACCCCTAAAGTTGTGTTCTTTGTTGGTGCATGCAGACGCGTCATAAAGTCGGGTAACCGCGCTAGGCCAAATGAGCCGATGACAGCAAACAAGGCACCAATAATAAGAAAACAACTGATTAACCACTCTGCCCAAACGGGAACAGTCGTAAGCATGCCAATCTCCTATTCGATGATGTCTCCGCGAAGCAAAAACTTCGCGGCAACGACGGTTCCAATAAACCCCAGCATGGCAATAAGTAAAGCGGCTTCAAAGTAATATGCCGTATTCTGCCAAATCCCTAACAACACCAAGAGTGCGAGTGAGTTAATATAAATCGTGTCTAGCGCTAAGATCCGGTCGGGATTACTCGGTCCTTTCACCAGTCGCCACACATTCATTAGCAACGCCAAGCTAAATAACACAAAAGCGAATTTAAGCGAGAACTCTAGCATGCGAAAATCTCCTTTAAGCGTCGCTCATAGCGCTCTTTAATCTCCAAGATCATGGCATCCGGATCTTCAACATTTAGGGCGTGGATCAACAAACGATTACGTTCTTTGTTAATTTCAGCCGAAATTGTGCCCGGGGTTAGACTGATAGTACTCGCAAGAATAGTAATCGGCAGCGCCCCCTCGAGATCAAGTGGGAACTCAATGAGTGCCGGTTTAAGCCGGCGTTTATAGCTCAGAATAAGGATGGCAATTTTTACGTTCGCAACCAAAATGTCGTATAACAGCATAAAGAAATACTGTAGCGCTTGCAGCGGTCTGTGCACCCGCCGACCGTGGTCTAACCCTCGATGACAAAAGCCACTGATAAGCGAGGCTAAGATAATACCTAGCACGACCACACCCGCGCTTAGCTTATTTTGTAGTAATAGCCAAACAACAAATAAAATGAGCGCTAGCCAAGGTGAAGGGAATAGTTTCTTAAACATTAGCGAACCCCTCCCAACATAACTTCAATATACCGATCCGGCGCATACAAGTCGGCAGCAATCGCCGCCGCGAATTGCGACACTGGTTGCGCAAAGACCGTCAGTGCTACGCTACAACCGAGTAAAATACCGATGGCAATAAGTTGACCGGTGGGGCTTTTAACGTCGCCAGGTTTGCCGTCTAGGGTATGCCAAAACATCCGGCTACCTGCGCGAGCCATACTCACCATGACAATGAGCGTCGCAAATAACACCACTGGCCACAGCAAGCTAGATTGTTGTCCGACTCGCGCGGCCTCGAGAATGTGAAGCTTGCCGACAAAGCCTGACAATGGTGGCATGCCTATGGCGGCAATCGCTGCAGCAAAGAACATGAAGGCTAATAGGCTATGCTGGGCTAACTTTCGCCCTTGCACAATACGAGATGCGGTTTTGCCGCGTTGGGCGGCCATGGTATCGACCAGTAAGAACAAGGCACCGGTGATCAATGTTGAGTGGAACATATAGTACATCACGGCCGCTATTGAACGCTCGTTGCCGATACTAATTGTGGTCAGCATAGTACCGATCGAGATCACAACGAGGTACGCCACTAACATGCGTAAGTCTTTGGCACCCAAGGCACCGACGGCACCAAGCGCGAGCGTTGCCAGACCAAGCCACCAGAGCCAGTCATAACCAAGTAAACTTGCAGCCCCAGCTTGCTCGCCGTACACCAAGGTAAATACGCGCAAAATGGCATATACCCCCACTTTGGTCATGATCGCAAAAAGTGCCGCAACCGGACCCGTGGTATTGGCATAGGCTTGGGGTAGCCAAAAATAGAGCGGTAATAATGCGGCTTTAAGTGCAAACACGACCAACAATAGTAAGCCGCCAGCGCGAGCGAGATAGGCCTCATCACCGGTAAGGCTAGTTATTTTTACTGCCATATCGGCCATATTGAGGGTGCCCAGCGTGCCGTAAATTACGCCAAGGGCGAATAGAAATAGGGCGGAGCCAGCAAGGTTTAATAATACGTAGTGTAGGGTAGCGCGTAGCTTTAATTTCCCCCCGCCGTGCATCAGCAGAGCATAGGAGGAAATGAGCAGTACCTCAAAAAACACAAACAGGTTAAAGATGTCACCAGTGAGGAACGCGCCATTAATACCCATAAGTTGGAACTGGAATAGGGCCTGAAAATGGGAGCCGAGGTTATCCTGGCCATAACAGGCGTAGATCAGGACTGGTAATGCCAGAATATTCGTCAGTAATACCATCGCTATGGATAGTTGGTCGGCAGCTAAGACGATGCCATAGGGCGCCTGCCAATCGCCGAGGGCATAAGTTTGCATGCCATGCTGAAGAATCTGTATTAACAGCAAAACGCTCACGACTATAGCCGCGATAGTCGCGATGACGCCGATCAGACGACGTTTCGGCTGCGGATTGTTGCCCCATGGGAGTAACTGCAGTAAGGCTGCAAACAAGGGGATCAAGATTGGCACAATAGTCAGGTGTGCTTGCCACATCAGCGTTGTCCCTCTTGGTTAGAATGATCTAGGTCATTCACTTCATCTGAGCCTATTTCGCCACGGGTTCTAACCGCCAAGATGATTGAGTAAGCAGTCATCGCAAAGCCAATCACAATCGCGGTAAGGACCAGTGCTTGTGGAAGAGGATCAGTCACCGCCGCATCAGTTCCAGCTATAGGAACGCCACCGATAACGAGTCGACCACTTGAGAACAAAAATAAGTTCACCGCGTAGGAGAGCATGGTCAAACCCACCACAATAGAGAATGACCGCCCCCGTAAAATAAGAAACACACTACAGGCGGTCAGCACCCCTACGGTTATTGCAAATAACGCTTCCATACTAATTCCCTGCCTGCGTCGGACGGTGACGCGTCGTCATTTGGCCAAAGTTCGCGAGGATCATGAGGGTTGCACCGATAACTGTGAGGTACACACCAAGATCGAAAAGAATGGCAGTGGCAATCTCAAATTTACCCACAATTGGCCAATCTAAATAGGTAAACCAAGAGGTTAAGAATGGCCGTTCGAACAGCCAACTACCTAAGCCCGTTAAAGCCGCAATACCAACGCCGATAGAGGCAATGGTTTGGTGATTGGTATCATAGCGATGTTTCACCCAATCGACCCCATTCGCGACGTATTGCAAGATCATTGCTGATGCCGTGATCAAACCGGCGATAAAACCACCGCCGGGCAGGTTGTGGCCACGCAAGAAAATATAGGCAGACACCATCAATGCAAGTGGAAGCATAAACTGTGAGACTACGGTGAGCATGACTGGGTGTTTGATACTGTGCCATGGACGCCCATCGACATCGCTCGATGGCATGAAGGGGCGTAGATTATTCAGTAATTTGTGAATCCCCGCCGCGGCAATAGCCAGTACGGTGATCTCGCCTAGGGTGTCGAAGCCACGAAAATCGACCAGAATGACGTTGACGATGTTGGAACCGCCGCCACCTGGAATTGAATTGGCAACAAAATAATCCGAAATAGTGGTGATTGGCCGCGTCAGCAGCGCGTAATTTAAGGTGCCGATGATGCCGCCGATGAAGCCCGCCAAGAGCACATCACGCGCAACTCGACGCCCACTTGAGGCACGCACAATTTTCTGTGGCATGAAAAACAGCGCCAAGATCATCAAGATAATGCTGACCACTTCAACCACGAGTTGGGTCATCGCCAAATCAGGTGCTGAGAACTGAACGAACGCCAGCGATACCATAAGACCGACGACTGATAACATCATCAATGCCGTTAGGCGCTGGCGATGCAGTACCGCAGTCCCAAGTGCCGCGAGAATGATAATGATGGCACCGACCATGGACACCGTATCAATCGGCAACATAGGACGAGAGCCTTGGAGCTGCTGAACTTGAGCGAGCTCAGGCACAATCAAAATGAGGACGAAAACTAACAAGGCAGCCATATACCGCTGGAGTGAGCCGGTTTCCAGTCGATTGATAAGCCGGTCACAAAACTCGGAAACGTTCGCCACTGTCTGGCTAAACACCACTTTGGCATCACGCGGGTCGAATTGGCGGTTAAATTGGAAAATTTCTTGGCGACTTAAGTACACCAAAGCACCACCAACGAGCGCCATGACACTCATCAGGAGTGGAATGTTGATGCCGTGCCAGATTGAGATATATACCTCGACCGAAGTGGCGGCAACCGCAGCGACCGCTGGTGTGAGTAGGCTGCTGGTAAAGGTCATCGGGAATAAGCCAACCAGAATACATAAAGCTGCTAGCAAAATAACCGGCGCTCGCATCATCAGCGGGGGTTCGTGCGGTGGGTGTTCTAACGGCTTACTGGGCGCGGTAATAAACACGCCGTGGACAAACCGAATAGAGTAGGCCACCGACAGCATGGCACCAAGGGTGGCAAGTACTGGCACTAACCAAGACATACCGCCAAAGAGATGTTGCTCTACCGTTTCGGCAAACCACATTTCCTTAGACAAAAAGCCGTTGAACAGCGGAATGCCGGCCATACTTGCTGCGGTAATGAGTGCAAGCACATAGGTCATCGGCATGAATTTACGTAAACCACCAAGTTTACGAATGTCGCGAGTACCCGTCTCATGATCAACGATACCCGCAATCATGAACAAGCCAGCTTTAAAAGTCGCGTGATTCAAGATATGGAAGAGCGCCGCTAATAACGCTAATGGGCTGCCGATACCCAACAACATAGTAATTAAACCAAGGTGACTAATCGTAGAGAAAGCGAGTAGCCCTTTTAAGTCAGTTTTAATGATAGCGAAGTAAGCACCCACCAACATGGTGGTTAAGCCAGTGAGCGTGACGATATAGAACCAATATTCGGTGCCCCCTAAGACTGGGAACAGCCGAGCCATCAGAAAGATACCCGCCTTCACCATGGTCGCGGAGTGTAAGTAGGCACTCACAGGTGTTGGAGCCGCCATCGCATGAGGCAACCAGAACTGGAATGGGAACTGCGCTGACTTGGTAAATGCTCCTAGGAGCACAAGCACAAGTGCTACTAGATATAAGGGGCTTGCTTTAATTTCATCGGCGGCCGCAAAAATCGTCGCATAGTCAAAACCACCGGCAATATCACCGATAATCAGAATCCCAGCCAGTAGGGCCAAGCCGCCCGCACCAGTGGTTGCTAATGCCATTCGTGCGCCCCGTCGGGCCGCGCTGTGATGGAACCAATAACCAATTAGTAAAAACGAACTAACACTGGTTAGCTCCCAAAATACCCATAGTAGAATAAGGTTATCGGCGGTCGCGATACCGAGCATCGCCGCCATGAATAACAACAAGCAGGAGAAGAATCGACCAACATCATCGGTGGCACTTAAATAATGGTGTGCGTAAAGAATAATAAGTAAGCCGATACCCAGAATGAGACCTGCAAACAGCAGCGCTAGGCCATCAAGGCGAAATGCCAGGTCTAGCCCAAGGCTGGGTAACCACGGAATCATGACCTGATCGAATGTACCGTTAAGTGTTGCGTCTGCACTGGAGATTAACAGTACAAAAGCTACAAGTGCTGGAACGGCCGTGGTAAGTGTAATGACCAACCTTGAGCGCTGCTTTACGAGCAACGGCAAGATGGCGCCGAACAACGGCAGAAACACAATAAGCAACAGATTCATAATCTTCCTTAAGTGCTGTCGCGTCAGTCGCGCAATTTATCCATTGAATTTATCACCTGTCAGCTTCTATTGCTACCGCTATAAAGCGCGCCAAAGCGGTAATTTACCGATAATTTTTAACGGTTTGCTGTTCTTTCGTCTTATAAATAAGTATACTCTCACGCCTCAATTTGCTCGCCTCTCGATGGCGTCTTCCCGCAAATTGACAATCCCCACAGATTTTTCGAAAACGTACTATCTTCACCTATTTTTATCTGTTACAATTCGCCGCCCTTTTTATAAGGGGAAGTCTTTTATTATCGTTAAGTGATAATCGCGGTTTACGGAAGCTTGTTTGCGGATGTTGAATTGGGTGAATCATGTAGCTGTTAGGTAGTAGTTAGTTATTTCGTAACTATTTCCTAGCTATGCAGCGATGAATAAAAGCAAACATCGACTCGAGAGGGTCTGTTTATTAAATCAAGCGGAGCACTACAATGATCCAAATGCAAACTACTCTGGAAGTGGCCGACAACTCCGGCGCTCGCAGCGTACAATGTATTAAGGTTCTAGGTGGTTCGCACCGCCGCTATGCAAATATCGGCGACATCATCAAAGTTTCTGTGAAAGAAGCAATTCCTCGCGGAAAAGTGAAAAAAGGTGATGTTGTCAATGCGGTGGTCGTTCGCACCAAGAAAGGCGTCCGTCGTCAAGACGGGTCAGTCATCCGTTTTGACCGCAACGCGGCTGTTTTGTTGAATAACAACCAACAGCCGATTGGCACTCGTATCTTTGGCCCGGTGACTCGTGAACTTCGCTCTGAGCAGTTCATGAAGATTATTTCACTGGCACCAGAAGTACTGTAAGGAGTCAGTTATGGCGGCAAAAATTAAACGTGATGACGAAGTCGTAGTCCTGGCCGGTAAAGACAAAGGTAAGCGCGGTAAAGTGCTTAAAGTTGTTACCGATTCAGATCGCGTGATCGTTGAAGGCGTGAATGTAGTCAAGAAACACCAGAAGCCAAATCCGGCTTTGAATGTTGCTGGCGGCATTGTGGAGCAAGAAGCTCCAATCCACGTTTCTAACGTTGCGATCTTTAACCCAGAGACTGGTAAAGCAGATCGTGTTGGTTTTAAGAATGAAGATGGCAAGAAAGTTCGCTTCTTCAAATCTAACAACGCAATCATTTAATTTTTAATTTGGAGTTTTACGATGGCGAAACTGCATGATTTTTACAAAGAATCAGTAGTTCCTGAGCTGGTTAAACAGTTCAGCTACAACAGCGTCATGCAAGTCCCTCGGATTGAAAAAATCACCCTTAACATGGGTGTTGGTGAAGCCCTGGCTGACAAAAAGATTTTGGACAATGCTGTCGCCGACCTAGAAGCTATTTCAGGTCAGCAACCAGTACGTACTATTGCCCGTAAATCTGTCGCTGGCTTCAAAGTCCGTGAAGGCTACCCGATTGGCTGTAAAGTGACTCTGCGTGGCGAGCGTATGTGGGACTTTTTGCAACGTCTTATTTCGATTGCAATCCCGCGTGTTCGCGATTTCCGTGGTTTGAACCCGAAATCTTTCGATGGTCGTGGAAACTACAGTATGGGTGTTCGTGAGCAAATCATCTTCCCTGAAATCGACTTTGATAAAGTTGACCGGGTACGTGGTTTGGATATTACGATCACAACTACTGCAGGCACTGATGACGAAGCTCGCGCTTTGCTCTCTGCCTTTAGCTTCCCGTTCAAGAAGTAGAGGTGTAGAGACATGGCAAAAGAGTCAATGAAAATGCGTGAGCTCAAGCGTGCAAAACTTGCAGCTAAATACGCAGAAAAACGCATCGCACTGAAAAATGTGATTAGTGATCCGAAAACTTCGGACGAAGAGCGTTGGGAAGCCGTGCTTAAATTGCAAAGCCTTCCGCGTGATTCAAGCCCTTCACGTCAGCGTAACCGCTGCCGCGTAACGGGTCGCCCACATGGTTTCCTGCGTAAGTTCGGAATGAGCCGTATCAAGGTTCGTGAGAAAGCGATGCGCGGTGAAATTCCTGGCTTGAAAAAAGCTAGCTGGTAAGCCACGAGTCACGGGAGAAAGCAAATATGAGCATGCAAGATCCGATTGCGGACATGTTTACACGCATCCGCAACGCTCAGGGTGCTAACAAGGTTACCGTGAAGATGCCTTCTTCAAAGCAAAAAATTGCCATCGCGCAAGTTTTGCAAGCTGAAGGTTATATCGCGGA
This sequence comes from uncultured Idiomarina sp., assembly GCA_946885915.1. Next base: position 8,022 of record CAMPHF010000009.1, on the reverse strand, counting down.
CTTCAATGTAACTGGTGACGTGAAAGCGGAACTGGAAATTACTTTGAAGTACTTTGAAGGCAAACCTGTTATTGAATCGATTGAGCGCGTAAGTCGCCCAGGTTTGCGCATCTATAAGAAGCGCAATGAACTGCCTAAAGTAATGGGCGGACTTGGTGTCGCAGTGGTCTCAACGTCGAAAGGCCTGATGACTGACCGTGCCGCACGTTCTGCGGGTCTCGGTGGCGAGATTCTCGGCTACGTAGCGTAATAGGAGGTAGGAAATGTCACGTGTTGCTAAAGCACCCATTGCCATTCCTGCTGGCGTTGAAGTTACGCTTAACGGTCAGGAAGTAACAATTAAAGGTGCCAAAGGCTCATTGAGCCATGTAGTAAACAACGCTGTTGAAATCGTAAAAGAAGACAGTGAATTGCGTACCGTTGCTCGCGAGGGCGTTGCTAATGCAACAGCTCAAGCAGGTACCGCACGCGCGTTACTACAAAACATGGTGGTTGGTGTAAGTCAGGGCTATGAGCGCAAGCTACAGTTAGTTGGTGTTGGTTACCGTGCAGCTGCACAAGGTAGCAAACTCAACTTAACGTTAGGCTTCTCTCATCCTGTAGAGTTTGAGATTCCAGCTGGAATCACTATCGAAACTCCTGCACAAACTGAAGTAGTCGTTAAAGGTGTAGACAAGCAGTTAGTTGGCCAAGTTGCCGCTAACATTCGCGCATACCGTAAACCAGAGCCGTACAAAGGCAAAGGTGTTCGTTATGCCGATGAGCAAGTGCGCCGTAAAGAAGCCAAGAAAAAGTAAGGTAAGACGATGGACAAGAAATCAGCTCGCTTACGTCGCGCAACGCGCTCTCGTAAGAAAATGCAAGAGTTGGGTGCTAACCGCCTGGTCGTTCACCGTACACCACGGCATATTTACGCACAGCTTATTGCACCGAACGGTTCTGAAGTCATTGCTTCAGCTTCTACTGCTGAAACTGCAATCAAAGACCAGGTCAAAAAGACCGGTAACGTTGATGCAGCTAAAGTGGTTGGTAAGCTGATCGCTGAGCGCGCGATGGAAAAAGGCATCAAAGATGTTGCTTTCGATCGCAGTGGTTTTAAATACCACGGTCGCGTTGCTGCTCTTGCAGACGCAGCTCGTGAAGCTGGACTTCAGTTCTAGGAGACGAACATGGCAAATGCAAATGTAGAAGCTCAACAAAGTGAACTGCAAGAAAAGCTAATTACAGTTAACCGGGTTGCGAAGGTTGTTAAAGGTGGTCGTATCTTTAGCTTCACAGCACTCACTGTAGTTGGTGATGGTCAAGGCAAAGTCGGTTTCGGTTACGGTAAAGCGCGCGAAGTTCCAGCTGCAATTCAAAAAGCAATGGAAAAAGCACGTCGTAACATGGTTACCGTGGAGTTGAAAGGTGATACCTTGCAACACCCTGTTAAAGGTCGTCACTCAGGTTCACAGGTATACATGCAACCTGCTTCTGAAGGTACAGGTATCATCGCCGGTGGTGCGATGCGTGCAGTACTAGAGGTTGCTGGCGTGCACAACGTGCTGTCTAAAGCATATGGTTCAACCAACCCAATCAACGTTGTTCGAGCAACTATCAAGGCGCTCAACAACATGAAGTCGCCAGAGCAAGTTGCGGCGAAACGTGGATTGCGCGTTGACGACATTTTGGGGTGATGAACAATGGCGAAAAAGACAATCAAAGTAACACAGACGCGTAGCAGCATCGGTCGTTTACCGAAGCATAAAGCTACTCTACGTGGTTTGGGTCTACGCCGTATCGGTCACACGGTTGAGCTGGAAGATACGCCAGCCGTTCGTGGCATGGTGAACCAAGTCACTTACATGGTAAAGGTGGAGGGTTAATCCGATGTATTTAAATACTATCGCTCCTGCACCTGGTGCTAAGACGAGCAAAAAGCGTCTTGGACGCGGTATCGGTTCGGGCCTCGGGAAAACCGGTGGTCGCGGTCATAAAGGTCAGACATCACGTTCTGGCGGTACCGTGAAGCCAGGTTTCGAAGGCGGTCAAATGCCGATTCAGCGTCGTTTGCCGAAGTTCGGTTTTACTTCACGCAAGTCATTCGTGACTGCAGAAGTGAACTTGGCAGAGATCGCTAAAGTCGACGGTGATGTAGTGAGCTTAGAAACGCTGAAAGCAGCGGGTCTGGTTCGCAAAAACGTGTTGAACGTCAAAGTAATTAAATCTGGCGAAGTCAACCGTAAACTTACCGTGAACGGCATCAAGGTTACCAAAGGCGCCCGTGAAGCTATTGAAGCTGCTGGCGGCAAAATCGAAGGATAAGTCAAATGGCTAAACCAGGATTGGAATCAAACAGAGCGCAAGGTGGCTTGTCGGAACTGAAACGTCGCCTGTTATTTGTACTTGGCGCGATCATTGTGTTCCGTGCAGGTTCCTTTGTGCCTATTCCTGGTATTGATGCCAATGTACTAGCGCAATTATTTGAGCAACAACGAGATACTATCGTCGCCATGTTTAACATGTTTAGCGGTGGTGCTTTGGAACGTGCTTCGGTATTTGCGCTTGGTATTATGCCTTATATCTCAGCCTCAATTATCATGCAGTTAGCGTCAGTGGTTCACCCACGGTTAGCTGAGTTGAAAAAAGAGGGCGAAGCTGGACGGCGTAAAATCAGTCAGTACACCCGTTGGGGGACCTTAATCCTGGCGATTTTCCAATCTATCGGTATAGCCACTGGCTTACCGAGTTTAATGCCAGGTCTGGTGATTGATCCAGGCTTTGCGTTTTACTTTACGGCGGTAGTGAGTTTAGTTACCGGAACCATGTTCTTAATGTGGTTGGGTGAACAAATTACCGAACGTGGGATTGGCAATGGTATCTCTATTATTATTTTCACCGGTATTGTAGCGGGCTTACCGTCGGCCATTGGTCAGACGATTGAGCAGGCTCGTCAGGGTGATTTGCACTTATTGTTGTTGTTATTAATTGGTGTGATTGTGTTTGCCGTAACCTACTTTGTAGTGTTCGTTGAACGTGGTCAACGCCGTATTGTGGTAAACTACGCGAAGCGTCAACAAGGCCGTAAGGTTTTTGCTGCGCAGAGCACGCATTTACCATTGAAAGTGAACATGGCAGGGGTTATTCCGCCTATCTTTGCTTCAAGCATTATTTTGTTCCCTGGTACTATCGCAACTTGGTTTGGCCAAGGCGAGGGTATGGTAGCAAACTTCCTGCAAGAGCTGTCGTTGACATTGTCACCGGGCCAGCCTTTGTATGTAATGCTTTATGCGGCCACCATTATATTCTTCTGTTTCTTCTATACCGCGTTGGTTTTCAACCCACGTGAGACAGCAGATAACTTGAAGAAATCGGGTGCGTTTGTTCCTGGGATTCGTCCGGGTGAGCAGACCTCTCGTTACATCGACAAAGTGATGACTCGCTTGACACTTGCTGGCGCGCTTTACATTACCTTTGTCTGTCTGGTTCCTGAGTTCATGATGATCGCCTGGAATGTACAATTCTACTTCGGTGGAACGTCATTACTGATTATCGTCGTGGTTATCATGGATTTTATGGCACAGGTCCAAACTCATATGATGTCACATCAATATGATTCGGTCCTGAAGAAAGCCAACCTGAAAGGCTACGGCCGCTAAGGTTGGATAGATACGGAGTGTAGCAATGAAAGTTCGTGCTTCCGTGAAGAAGATCTGCCGTAACTGCAAAATCATCAAGCGCAACGGCGTTGTGCGCGTGATCTGCAGTGACCCTAAGCATAAACAGCGGCAAGGTTAATTCGAAGAAGAAGTCCGCGGTCAAAATAGCTTATTTTGGCTGCGGCTTTGATTTGTTTGCAAACTGGCCTCCGGTTGAGTATCCTAACGGGCTTTTCAGCTGGTGACCCATAAACTATAGGAGACGTGTTAGTGGCCCGTATCGCTGGCATTAACGTTCCTGACAACAAGCATGCAGTCATTGCCTTGACTGCGATCTACGGTATTGGCCGTACCCGTTCAAAGCATATCCTTGCTGCGACTGGTATTGCTGAGAACTCAAAGATTGGCGATTTGTCAGAAGAAAAACTGGATGTACTTCGTGAAGCAGTAGCTAAATTTGCTGTAGAGGGCGACCTCCGTCGCGAAGTATCAATGAACATCAAACGCTTGATGGACCTGGGATGTTTCCGTGGTCTTCGTCATCGTCGTGGCTTGCCGCTACGTGGACAGCGCACTAAAACTAATGCGCGTACACGTAAAGGTCCGCGTAAACCAATTAAGAAGTAGGGAGTTGAGAAATGGCTAAACAACCAACTCGTACTCGTAAGCGCGTTAAAAAGCAAGTCGCAGATGGCATGGCTCACGTTCATGCGTCTTTCAATAACACCATTGTGACCATCACTGACCGTCAAGGTAACGCGTTAGCATGGGCAACTGCAGGTGGTTCTGGTTTCCGTGGTTCACGTAAATCTACCCCATTTGCTGCACAGGTTGCTGCTGAGCGCGCGGGTGAAATGGCGAAGGAATATGGTTTGAAAAACTTGGAAGTGTTTGTGAAGGGACCTGGTCCCGGTCGTGAATCATCGATTCGCGCACTAAATGCGGTAGGTTATCGCATCACCAACATTACCGATGTGACACCTATTCCTCACAACGGTTGTCGTCCGCCTAAGAAACGTCGCGTTTAATAGGCGCCATACGATAGTTGGAGAAAGATCATGGCAAGATATTTGGGTCCTAAACTCAAACTAAGTCGTCGCGAAGGAACAGATTTGTTCCTGAAAAGCGGCGTCCGCGCAATCGATTCGAAATGTAAACTCGAAAGCGCACCTGGTCAGCATGGCGCCCGTCGCGGCCGTCTGTCTGATTACGGTTTACAGTTACGTGAAAAGCAAAAAGTTCGTCGTATGTACGGCGTATTGGAAAAGCAATTCCGTAACTATTATAAAGAAGCTGCTCGAATTAAGGGCAACACTGGTGAGAACTTGCTGCAATTGCTGGAACAGCGCTTGGACAACGTCGTATACCGTATGGGTTTCGCGTCTACTCGTGCTGAAGCGCGTCAGTTGGTCAGTCACAAAGCTGTCGTTGTGAACGGTCAAGTGGTGAACATTCCGTCGTTCAAAGTTCGTCCGGATGATGTGGTCTCAGTTCGTGAAAAATCGAAGAAACAGGCCCGTATCGCTGCCGCACTGGAGCTTGCTGAGCAACGCGAGAAACCAGTATGGGTAGAAGTAGACAACAGCAAATTGGAAGGTCAGTTCAAGCGTCTTCCAGAGCGTGCAGATTTGTCTGCTGAAATTAACGAACAGTTGATCGTAGAGCTTTACTCTAAGTAAAGCTTAAGCATAAAGAGAGGACACAATGCAGGGTTCTGTTACCGAATTCCTTAAGCCAAGGCTAGTCGACATTGAACAAATCAGCCCGACCCACGCGAAGGTGACTTTGGAGCCTCTTGAGCGCGGATTTGGACATACGCTGGGGAATGCTATCCGTCGTATCTTACTTTCATCAATGCCAGGATGTGCAGTGACTGAAGTTGAGATTGATGGTGTATTGCATGAGTACAGCAGTAAAGAAGGTGTTCAAGAGGACATCATCGAGATTCTGTTGAACCTTAAAGGTTTAGCAGTACGCATGGAAAGCAAAGATGAAGTCACGCTGACCTTGTTCAAATCCGGAGCGGGCCCTGTTGTTGCAGGCGATATTACGCATGATGGTGATGTCGAAATCGTTAACCCGAGCCACTTAATCTGTACGCTAACTGGTGATACTGAACTAGCTATGCGTATTAAGGTTGAGCGTGGTCGTGGTTACGTTCCTGCAAGTGCTCGTCGTTCAGCAGATGACGAAGAACGTCCAATCGGCCGTCTGCTTGTTGACGCTTCTTTCAGTCCGGTTGAGCGTGTCTCTTACAGCGTAGATTCTGCGCGGGTAGAGCAACGTACAGACTTGGATAAATTGGTTATCGATATGGAAACCAATGGCACTTTAGAGCCAGAGGAATCTATTCGTCGCGCAGCAACAATTTTAGCTCAACAGCTAGAAGCCTTTGTTGAATTGCGTGACATGAGCGAGCCAGAAGCGAAAGAAGAGAAGCCGGAATTTGATCCGATTCTATTGCGCCCAGTCGACGATTTAGAGTTGACTGTACGTTCAGCAAATTGTTTGAAGGCTGAAGCGATTCAGTATATCGGTGACCTAGTACAACGTACTGAAGTTGAGCTGTTGAAAACGCCTAACTTAGGTAAGAAGTCGTTGACTGAGATTAAAGATGTATTGGCTTCACGCGGTTTATCACTAGGCATGCGCTTAGAAAATTGGCCGCCGGCAAGCCTGGCTGATCGCGATTAAGCGACTTTAGACATAGAATTACTGAGAAGGGTATAGTTATGCGCCATCGTAAGAGTGGTCGTCAACTCAACCGTAACAGCAGTCATCGCAAAGCGATGTTCAGCAATATGGCAAGTTCTTTGGTTCGTCACGAAGTGATTAAAACCACCTTGCCTAAAGCAAAAGAACTCCGCCGTGTGGTAGAGCCGTTAATTACATTAGCGAAGCAAGATAGCGTAGCGAATCGCCGTTTGGCATTCTCTCGCACTCGTGACAGTGAAGTAGTTGGTAAGCTGTTCAACGAATTAGGCCCGCGTTATTCAGAGCGCCCAGGCGGTTATACTCGCATTTTAAAATGCGGTTTCCGTTCAGGCGACAACGCACCTATGGCTTATGTTGAGTTAGTTGGCCGTCCAGAAACTGATGTTACTGAAGTTGCAGAAGCAATCGAAGAGTAATATGAGTGTTTGAATAGAAAAGCCGCTCTCATGAGCGGCTTTTTTATAACTTCATTTCCGTTATTTGAGCAATATTCCGGCCCGTCAGTTTGGAGTATATTGCAGTTCAAGTAGCGCTGGTTCTAGATATTTTGGATCTATGCCGGCAGCTATTGCTGAGCGTTCCAATTCCTCTCTCGTCATTCCTGCTTCAAGCGCGCCTTTTACTATTTGGGTCGTTTTGCGAAGCCGTTCTTGTTCCATTTCTTTGGTCGTCTTTGGTTGTTCGACAAATGGCACAATTCGCATTATTGAATCAACGAGATAATTGCCTAACTCAGGGATAGCGGTCATTGCGGTATCGATCATGCTGGCGATAACGCCAGGCTCGGAATCATTAGCGGAACGAAGCACTGTAGTTATCATTTGCGGGTCATTTGCGACTGCTGTTTTTACAATGATATCTAGCTGGTCAGGCGCCGCAGTTCCCGCGGCATATACGATATCGTCAATATAGCCAGGTTCCGCATCAATGGCGATCTCAACAATCGCACCGGCTGAAGCCATTTGTTCGTGAATCGCCGTAATTACGACGTCTTGAGTTAGCGCCGGTTGTGCATGGATAGCAGCTCGTATGATGTGGCGATAATGTTTTGGTTCATGGCGGTAGGCTGCAACAAGGATCTCACGAATATGCTCTGGATAGTGATCAATTAACACTCTCACCGAGCGAACGACGTTCACGTTATGCCGCTCTTGTTGCTTAATTACCTTGGTAAACGAGGATACGAGCTCGCCATCTGTCACGGTTTCGTTAGGGGGGCTGCTGACTGTTTGTGCATTCGCTTGTGTAATGGCCTGTTGTTCTAACTCGGCAACATATGATTTTGCTTCAACTACGCTGCTATATGTTGCAGCTGAGATAGTTAACGGAGTCGCAAGTAGAGTTATCAATAACGTTTTTTGCATAACTAGTCTCAATGGTTCTGTATATGTGCGGACGGGATCGTTCAGCTAATCGCTAAATCAAGGTAGTCCGTGTTGTTGGCTTTGGCCAATCTATATGTCATCTGCTGCTTACACCTAGGGAAACCAAATAAGGGTAAACAGCATGTGCAACGAACTCTGTGTATGAAGTTCAAATATGAACATAACAGCTAATGGATAGAAAGTGTACAACTGACGCTCAATTAGCGTCAAAAAGAATGAAAATTGACCAGTCAGTTAAATAATTCAAAAAAGATCTTGCAGTGGCGGAGATGATCCTTATAATT
>CAMPHF010000008.1 GCA_946885915.1 uncultured Idiomarina sp. | reverse complement strand
GGTAGTGTGGGGTCTCCCCATGTGAGAGTAGGACACCGCCAGACTTTTAATAAAATAATCCCTCGCACTCAGGTGCGGGGGATTTTTTATTGGTGTTGTTCTACTCGCACATGGACATGTGACAAAATCGTCTGGAACGATTTTGAACACCACACCGTGGTGGCCCGGAGGGTGCAGGGCAGGAAGCCCTGCGTAATGTAGGACACCGCCAGACTTTTAATTTAGAAGAACCCCAGCCTCGCGGCTGGGGTTTTTTTATGTCTGCGCCAAAGGTAGCCTGCTGTTATCACGGCAGGTGGGATAATGAATAGCGCAGCGCTTCACACCACCGGCGCTTCATTCGATGCAGTAGCGTGGAGTTAGATAACCGCTGGATACATTAAAGAACAAAGGGTTATAACGAGTTAAAGTCCACTTGATTAATATATGCGTAGGTATATTGATAACTAACAAGCAAGTGGAGAGATAGTGATGCAATATAACAAGCTGAATGTCGCGGTAATGACCGCGTTGGGCTCATTAGTCACCCACCAAATGTTGACGAATACCGCATCTGCACAAGAGCAACCCGCCATCGACGCGGAAGAGCGTATTACAGTTGTTGGTTCCCGTTTAGCCGTACGCAGTGCGACCGATGGTAGCGCGCCTGTAGATATTATTAGCGGTGAAGACTTAGCCGCCGCGGGAATTACCGAAACTGCGCGCGCTTTACAGTACGCAGTGCCTAGTTTTAACTTCCCAAGTTCCTCAATTACCGATGGTTCTGATGCCGTGCGTCCGGCATCATTACGGGGATTGTCTCCCGACCATACGTTGGTACTTATTAACGGTAAACGACGTCATAGCAGTGCGTTGGTACATTTAAACGGAACGACAGGGCGTGGTAGTTCTAACGCCGATTTGAACGCTATTCCTATTTCCGCCATTAAGCGAATTGAAGTTTTACGTGATGGTGCTGCGGCCCTATATGGATCGGATGCGATTGCTGGTGTCATCAACATTGTTTTGAAAGATGAAAACGATGCGAGCCAAATCGGTGTGACTGCGGGCCAAACTTATGAAGGCGATGGTGAGCAATATAAAGTTCAAGGTAGCTCAAGTGTAGCGCTTGGTGATGATGGCCAGATAACCGTCGCTGGCGAATTTCATCATAAAAACAAAACTAATCGGGCAGGTATCGATCCGCGTCAACAGTACCCTCTGATCAATGGTGAGCCTGATCCACGTGAAGCAACTTTCGACCGTAATAGTTGGCATGTTGGTGATGCAGAGTACGACAATCTCTCACTCTTCATTAATGCTGATTACGCGCTAGGCGACGGTACCTTGTATGCCTTTGGTGGGGTGAGCGATAGAACCTCACAATCCGGCGCATTCTATCGTCGTGCGTTACAAGACAACAATATTCCTGAGGTCTATCCTGATGGCTTTTTGCCGCTATTAACACCGGAAACTCAAGATCAATCACTATACACAGGTTACGAATGGGCGTTGGGCTCATGGCAATTAGATTTAAGTGCTGGCTATGGTCGCAGTGAGTTCCAATATCGCGTAGAAAATTCGATTAACGCCTCTATTGGGCCAACTTCGCCCACGGAGTTTGATGCAGGCACTTTGATTAACGAAGAAGCAAATGTCACCTTCGATGCGTCAACCTTTATTCCATTTGTAAATAACTCTGACTTAGCCGTTGCTGCAGGTATTAGTTATCGCGAAAATAGCTATAAAATTGAGGCTGGCGAACCTGCTTCATATATAGATGGTGGTTACCAAGGCTTACCTAATCCAACCGCTAGCAAGCCAGTTGGTAGCCAAGGTTTTACTGGTTTCAGACCCGAATCTGAAACCAATCAAAGCCGTGACAATATCGGTGTTTATGTTGAGGCCGAAAACCAGCTGACCACGCAATTCCAGTGGGGCGCTGCGATTCGCTATGAAGACTACTCTGACTTTGGTTCAAACGTCAGTTGGAAACTTTCGGGTCGTTATGATTTCACTGATGCTTTTGCGTTTCGTGCGGCTGTGAATACTGGGTTTCGCGCGCCAAGCGTACAGCAATTGTACTTCACGAACGTCTCTACCTTATTTGTTGATCGCGGTGATGGACAAGGCTTACAGCCTGAACAATCAGGTACCTTCAATAATATCAGCCCGGTCACGCAGGCTCTAGGTATCGGCCAGTTACAACCCGAAGAATCGCAAAGCGTAAGTGCTGGTTTTGTGTACAACGATTATGAGGGCTTCACCTTAACAGTTGACGCTTTTCAAATCCAAATTGACGATCGGATCATTTTGTCGGGCGACGTAACGCCTGCAGACTCCGCCGAAGTGGCTCAAGCACTAGCGAGTACCGGTGCAGACAACGCCAGATTCTTCGTTAATGCGGTTGATACCACTACGCAAGGACTTGATATCGTTGCTACTCAAGCGTTCGACTTGGGTAACTATGGACAACTTCGGGCCCAGCTAACTTATGGGTATAACAACACCGATATTGATGCCATTAATTTACCACCGCTGTTAGATGGCTTGCAGGCACAGCTATTCGACAATGTGGAGCAAACTCGGATGACCGAGTCGGTGCCACAACACAGTGGTGCACTGAGTTTTAGTCATGATATTGGTGCTTGGAGTCATCATTTAGGGTTTAACTATTTTGGTGATTACACCTTAGAGAATACGAGTAATAGAACCACCTTTGGCGGTAAATGGGTGGTCGATGTGTCGACTCGGTATCAATGGACAGATAACTTAAGTGTACGTGCTGGGGTGCAAAATTTATTGGACGAATATCCTGATGAGCAGCGCCCAGAAAATAGCTTTAACGGTATTTTCATTTATCCAAATACCAATGCACCATTCGGCTTTAATGGTGGTTATTACTTCACTGAAGTGACGTATACCTTCTAATGTGTTGAATGTGAATAGTTAGTCAAAAACACTAAATGTTAGTGAAAAGGCCACCTTCTTCGGTGGCCTTTGGTTTTTCTGGTTTTCAAATAAAGTCATTTAAATCAATGTGATAAGCGTAAATCCCAAGTTGGCACGTCACTTGTAAAGAAAAGATAGTATCAACTTATATTGACGGAGCATTAACCATGGGATTATTCACTCGTTTTTCAGATATCGTACAAGCCGAAGTAAATGCCTTATTAGATAAGGCCGAAGATCCGAAGAAAATGGTACGGATGATGGTGCAGGAAATTGATGCTGCGTTGGTCACTGTACGCAGCGAAGCAGCCAAATTTATTGCCGAGCAAAAGCGTTTACAACGCGAACAGCAGCACGCGAAACAACAAGCTGATGAATGGTTAGATAAAGCTGAGAAAGCCGTTGCGCATGGCCGCGATGACTTAGCTAAGCAGGCTCTGCAGCAGCAACATCAAGCATTGCAAGGGGTTACTGCTCGTGAGCATGAGTTGAATCATATTGCTGATCAAATTCAAAAGCTTGATCAAGACATTAGCACGCTGCAAACCAAAGCAAGCCAAGCGCGAGCTCGCCAGCAGCAACTTGAGCAGCGGTTACAAGTGGCCGATGTGCGCCTGCAAGCGAAGAAGGTGTTAAGCACCGAGGTCGTGCAAGATGCGATGGCCAAGTACGATCGTTATGAGGCACGTGTGGAAGCACTCGAGGCCGAAGTTGATGCTTATGATTTAGGTCAGAAGTCTAGTTTGCAAGCAGAGTTCGATAAGTTGGAACAAGCTGACGAGTTAGACCAAGCACTGAATGAATTGAAGCAAAAGCATACTGGTAAAGCGGCAGCTTCCGCCAGTAAGTCTTAATCATAGGTTCCAGAAGGACATACATCATGAGTAAATTAGCGTGGGTGGTGGTGATTGCATTAGTGGCGGTCTTCTTTGGGCCTCAGCTTATCGGCCTATTAGGTGGCTTATTGGGTGCCATTATTGGCATCGGTATTACGGGCTTGGTTTTGCTTGGTATTGGAGCGGCAATCTTTGGCATCGTAGTGGCGGTCGGTGGCAGTGTTGCGCTGGCCATGGCAATTACCGTCGGCGCTGTCTTACTTGCCTTGGTGTCCTCTATGTGGCCAGTGCTATTGGCGGTTGCGGTGCTGTACTTCATCTTTCGCAAGCGCCCCGAAACTGTGTAGAATCAACCCCATCATATAGATTGATGGGGTATGACATGCGAAAACTCTCTCTGGTTGTCTTGCTGGCTAGTACTCTAGCCAGCTTTTTTGCGTCTGCGGCGGACCTAGTTGCCACTGAAGTGTGGTCGCGAGCAAGCATTCCTGGTGCCCCGAATGGGGTTGCGTATGGAAAGTTTGGTAATGAGTCGACGACAGCAGTGACCATTGTCGGTGTAGCCACTGACGTGGCTCGTGCGGCCGAAATCCACGAACATGTTGTGGTGGGCGAGCAATTACGGATGCGACGCGTGCCTGAACTGACAATTACAGCCAATAACAGCGCCGAATTTAAGCCCGGTGGTCTACACTTTATGCTGTTTGGGTTAAAGGCACCGTTGCAGGCGCAGGAGCGGTTTCAGTTAACGCTCAGGTTTAGCGATGGTGCTGAACAACACATTGAAGTGATTGTGCGAGAAAATTAACCGTACACACTCGAATTAAGGAGTCATGATGAAGTGGAATGGCAAAATCGTCGGCATGAGCGCCAGTGTATTGGTGTTAGTCATGCTTGTCTGGGGTTGGTGGGTAAGTGAAGAACCGGCAGTTTTTAGTGTTTCAGAGCGCGTGCAAAGTATTAATCCGGCGGCGACTGAGCAACCGCCAGTTGGGGTGTACACCACGACCGCACTGATAGAGGTGCTTAACGAGTTACTTCATAAGCGCGGTGGATATTTATCGAATGATGTCATGCCGCCCACGGTTTGGCTGGATGATCTCCCCAGCTGGGAATTTGGTGCGCTTGAAATGTCACGCGATTTGGCGCTTGCCATGCGTCGTGAGTTTAGTCGTTCGCAATCGCAGTCGCTGCAAATGCCGCAACTCACAGCTGCACAAACTTCGCTCAACATTGATCATGAGAGTTGGATGCTGCCGGTTGCCGAAAGTGAGTATGCCAATGCAGTGGATTCGCTGAGGTTGTATCGCCAAGCGCTGTTAGATGGTAATTTCAGTGCCCAGTTTTATGCGCGTGCAGATAATTTACGCAGCTGGATTGCCGAGGTTGAAAAGCGGCTCGGTTCACTGAGCCAGCGTTTAAGCGCAAGCGTGGCCCAAGTTGACGCTAAGCTCGCTGAGGAAATTGCGTTAAACCCCGCTACCCAGCAGCTATCGTTACAAACCAGTTGGTGGGAAATCGACGATGTATTTTATGAAGCGCGCGGCGCCAGTTATGCGTTATTGCACTTTTTAAAAGCCGTTGAAGTAGATTTTGCTGATGTTTTAGAGAATAAAAACGCGGCAGTTAGTATGCGGCAAATCATCACCGAGCTCGAAGCTACCCAACAGCCGGTATGGAGTCCTATGATTTTGAACGGATCTGGGTTTGGATTTGTTGCTAATCACTCCCTAGTCATGGCAAATTACGTCTCAAGAGCCAATGCCGCTCTGATTGACATAAAAGACTTGCTCGCCCAGGGTTAGGGTGGGTAAGTTATAAACTGTTCGAGTTCACAACGCCTAAGCGTGAAAGGAAGTTTTATGAAAAAATCGTTAATAGCTGCGAGTCTGGTACTAGCCAGCGTCGGTTCTGTCGGGACGGCACAAGCCGATGTCATTTTTGGCGTGTACGGCGGTGCGCAGTATTGGGACACGGAAGTAGAGGGTGGATTCGGTTCAAGTACCGATCAACAGCGGTTTGCCTTTAACGACGAGAACCAAAACAGTTTTTACATTGCAGTTGAACACCCTATTCCATTGATTCCGAATGTCATGCTGCGGCAATCAGATTTGATCACTAGCGGTGCTACCACACTCACCTCTGAGTTTGAGTTTAATGGCCAAACTTACACCGCAAATACCAATTTAAATGCCGATCTAGATTTATCGCACACAGATTACACTTTGTATTACGAGATTTTCGATAACGATTTATTGTCGATTGACTTGGGTGTCACGGGTAAGCGTTTTGATGGTTTTGCGCAGGTTCGTGCCGAAGATGGCAGTGTGAACTCGCTTGATTTATCTGGTTGGGTACCAACGGCTTATGGCCATGTTCGGGTGGGAATTCCAGCGACGGCAGTCACCTTGTACGCCAAAGGAAACTTCCTCGCTATTGATGATAGTTCGTTACGAGATGTTGAAGCTGGCATTGAATATCGAGTGATAGAGAACTTAGCGGTCGATGTGAACGTACAACTAGCATACCGAGATGCAACATTAGAACTCGAGGACGTTGATAGCCTATATTCTGACCTGAGTTTTAAAGGTCCATATTTGGGTGTCGAAATTCACTTTTAATTGAGTGCCTGCCCTAGGATGTGTAATGGCAAATCCTGACGACGAGTTACTATTTCTACACGAGGGCGAGGAAACCAGTGCGACAGAATGGTCGGAAGGTTTTTGGACCATTTTAATCGTTGATGATGATCAAGAAATCCACTCAGTGACAAAGTTGGCACTGAGTGGTGTCATTATCGCTGGTCGTTCGCTTCACTTTGCGCATGCCTATAGTGGCGTCGAGGCGGTGGACTACCTGCGCGATCATAGCGATGTGGCGATGGTATTGCTTGATGTCGTGATGGAGACCGACGATGCTGGATTAAAAGTCGTCAAAGCCATTCGAGATGACCTAGAAAACGATGAAATTCGTATTGTGTTGCGGACTGGCCAGCCTGGCTACGCTCCGGAAGAAAGCGTTGTTAAATATTACGACATCAACGACTACAAAACCAAAACAGAGCTGACACGTAGCCGCTTAATGACCACCGTCTATTCTGCGATTCGGTCCTACCAGCAAATTCGTACCATTAACGAAAATCGACGTGGTTTACGTAAAATCATTCATTCTGCCGCGAACTTAATGGAACGCCATTCCATCATTAACTTTTCCGAAGGTGTGGTAACCCAAATTGCGTCACTGCTTGGTTTACGTGCGGAAGGTATTGTTGGTGCACGGCGCAACAAAGTCATGGTCGATGACGCACAAGCTGATGACATTGTGGTGCTAGGAGCCGCTGGGCGCTATGCAAGCACCATTAACAATTCGTTACGGGCCGTTGACGATGAGCGCGTAGTGCGAGCCGTAGAGGCCTGTTTGCGTGAGCGTAAGCACCAGTTATTAAATGATGCCACAGTATTTTTTATCGACGGCTTGGAGCATGAAGCCGCGGCATTTATTGAAACAGCCCAACCGTTGCGCGAGTTTGATCAAGAGCTAATTGAAGTCTTTCTGGCAAATATTGCGATTGGCTTTGAAAACGCGAATTTATTTGAAGAATTGCGCACAGCGGCTTACCTAGATCCGCTCACCGGGCAGCCGAATCGGGCCGAGTTCATCCGCAACTTGGATCGGGTGACCAAATCTGAAGAGTCTGCGGTGGCCGCAATTATTGATATTGACCACTTCTCTGATGTGAACGACGGCTTAGGCCAAGATGTCGGGAATGAATTACTGATTTCAGTGGCTCGGCGATTGCGAGCGCAGTTAGCCAGCGACGTTTTTGTGGCCCGTTTAGGCGCTGACGTTTATGGTGTCATTGGGCCAGAGTTGCAGGTGAACCCGAAGCATTTAGATAGCTTGTTTCATCTACCGTTTCGCGCCGGGGAGCATTATATTCCGCTCTCTATCACTACTGGTTTCACTCAGAACTATCCGGGTAAGACCGGCGCTCATTTGTTAAAGTACGCCTATATTGCCCTGAAGAATGCTAAAAACAGTGCCCAACTTCGCCATGATTATTATCACCCCAGCATGGAAGAAGAAACCTTAAGACGATTAGACTTGGTCCGCCGGTTACGCAGTGATTTTGCTGAAGGGCGTTTACAAGTCTGGTTCCAACCGCAAGTGAATCTTACGACGAATGAAGTGGTCGGCGCTGAGGCCTTATTGCGGTGGCCACAGGCCGATGGAACTTACATTTCTCCGGCAGTATTTATTCCCCTGGCTGAATATTCAGGCCTGATCGTTGAAATTGGTCAGTGGGTATTAAATCAAGCTTGCGTTGAGTTGAAAAAAATCGATGCGCTCGGTTTTGATCAAGTACGTATTGCGGTGAATGTATCGGTACCGCAATTCCGTGCAAGCCAATTCCCTGAGCAAGTACTCACTACCTTGAGCTGCTGCGGTTTAGCGCCAGATCGGGTGGAGCTCGAAATTACTGAAAGTATTGTGATGGAAGATCCCGATTTAGTGGCCGATATCCTCCGGCGACTGAAAAGCCACGGCATACAAGTGGCAATTGATGATTTTGGGGTTGGTTTTTCGTCACTCAGTTACATTCAGAAGTTGCCCCTTGACCGGCTGAAAATTGATCGTTCATTTGTCCAAGATTCCAATACTGATAGTGGCCGGGTGATCATTGAAACTATTGTGAATATGGGGCAGCGCTTGGGCTTGAAAACCTTGGCAGAAGGTATTGAAACAGATGAGCAGGCCAGTTATTTCCAAGCTTTGGGTTGTGAAGAGGCACAAGGGTATAAATACGCGAAGCCGATGCCGGCCGATGATTTAGTAGAATGGTTGAAGCAGCGCCGCTAATACCAAGTATGCGGCGGCGCTACTCACTTGGCTATTGGTAGTAGGAGGTCACAGTGGCGGCGTCCATCTGATAGCCAACCACGGCTAATTCGCCTTCATCACGCTCTACTTTAATCGTTCCCTCAACCCATACTGCGTCATAAGTGATTTGATAAGGCGCCCCTTCAGGAAAACGCACTAAAATGATCTGATTCGGTGGTGGTGGTGGCACATGAATACAAGCGCCAAAATAAGGAACTAACAAGAATTCAGTGACTTTGTCTGCGTCACCTTCCAGCTGAACAACATAACCGGGAATACGAATTTTCTTGCCATCTAATGCTTCAACCATTGGCGCGTCTAATTCAGTCTGCACGGCCTCATCAGGATTTTGATCATAATAAGCCTGGGTGCGCACCGGTGGTGGTTCATAGCCAGGAGGTACTAAGTCACTCCATTTCGTATCAGGATATTCTTGCGCAAGCACAGAGGAACTGAGCAATAATGTGCTTGTAAAGAGGGCTAACAACAACTTCATATTGATACCTTTAATCCATCGCTAAGGGCGTTGCGATATGCACGCCAGGCCGGCCATAGACTGATCAGCAAGCCGCCAATGCAGACTAAACCGAGTAACTTCCACTCGCCCCATTGTAACGCACCTAGGCTGAGTTGAATGCCAAACTCGGTGTTGATTATCGGGGCTGCCAAGCTAGTGGTCGCATAAAGTAACGCAATCCCGGCGATGCAGCCGAGTAAAGTAAGTAGCAAAGCCTCACTCACGAGTAAGCCAAAAATCATGCTAGGGCCAGCACCAACCGCTCTTAGCACCGCCATTTCGCGGCGCCGTTCGCGCAAGCTTGCCAATAGGCTGGTGAGCATACCGACTAACCCGGTCACCACCACCAGCGCACTAATGGCCAGCAATGCCTGCTCAAATACATTCAGCGTTTGCCACAGCTGTTGCAAGGTGAGTCCCGGCATAATGGCCGTAAGTGGCTCGCCATCGTAGGTGTTGAGTTGGCGTTGTAGGCGCAGAGCCAATGGTTTGGCTTGTAAGCCAACGAGTACAGCGCTGAGCGAGGTAGTGACCGCCATTGGCTCAGTGCTCGCGTGTTCATGTTCATGATCGTCATGATCATGGTCGTGCGGCGATTCTGCTGCCGACGAGAGCTCACCATGAACTTGCGCAAGCCCAGCCAGTGGAATATAGACAGCTTTATCGACGGGGGTACCGGTCGCGGCCAAAATGCCGGTAACGGTAAATGGGTGAGCGTCGTGTTGACTAAAACTGATCCCCCCGGAGCCATGCGCAACCACTAATTTGGAACCTACCTGATAGCCATGTTCACGCGCAAATTGTGCGCCAAGTACGGCGTCGGTGGCTGCAACAAAAGGCACGCCGGCGGCAAAGCTAAGTGGCTTGCGAGCACCATACTGAAACTGCTCAAACATTGTGGTGTTGGTGGCGACCACAGGTGCGCCCTGAACGCTGTCACCTAACGCTATTGGAATTGTCCAGGTAACAGCTGGTAAATCAGCAATATAGGCATAACTGTCGGCACTTAAGGTGTTTGACATGTTGCCGATGTGAAATACTGAACTAAGCAGAAGCTGCACCTGCCCGGTGCGCGCGCCAACAATTAAATCGGTGCCGGATATGGTGTTTGCAAAGCTGCTGCGCACATTGTCGCGCAGTCGTTCAACACCTAATAGCAGCATGACGCTTACAGCAATTGCCACCACGGTAAGTAAGGCACTGCTGCGCCGATTCCATAAACTGGCCCAAGCAAGCTTAAACATCGGCCACCTCAGTTGCGGTTAGCGCTGCCAAACTCAAGTCACGATCGAAATGCTTCGCCAGTTGCTGGTCGTGGGTCACAAACAACAACGCGGTCTGTTGGGCGGCACACTCTTGCATCAGTAACGCGATAAATTCGTCACGACGGTCGCTATCGAGTGCGGAGGTGGGTTCATCTGCAATTAACAACTCTGGCGCGCCAATCAGCGCCCGTGCAGCTGCCACACGCTGCTGCTGCCCAACACTGAGAGCGGCAGCGGATTGTTCAACATCAGCAATTCCAAGTCCTGATAACAGCCGGATGGCGGCTGCAGTCACGGTTTCGCCATTCGCGTGTAGTCGCGCCCTGCGCGCCGGCGAAAACTTCACGCCTAACTCCACATTGGCGCGGGCGCTTAAATAGGGGAGTAAGTTGAATTGCTGGAAAATATAACCGATATGGTCGGCTCGAAGCCGATCACGTTGACGTGCTGAACAACGAGCTAAGTCTTGCTCAAGCACAAATACGCTGGCTGGTGGTGGTGTTGCAATACCCGCAATTAAACTGAGTAATGTCGATTTGCCACTGCCACTGGGGCCGCGCAACATTACCCGCTCGCCCGGGGCGAGTTCAAAGCTGGGAATATTGAGTAACGGCGCCGCCGCGCCCGGCCACGCAAACTGTAGGTTGTGGATGCGTATGCAGGGGCGGCTCGCCATCGGATTACTTTTTCGCGCGCTCGAATGAGCTGACGATTTCTGCTTTGGCTTCGTTAATGTCACCCCAGCCCTCTACTTTCACCCATTTGCCTTTTTCGAGCTCTTTATAACGCTCAAAAAAGTGCGTAATTTGCGCACGCAACAATTCTGGTAAGTCGTTTACGTCTTGAATATGGTCATATTCTTTCGTCAGTTTAGATACGGGTACTGCGATAACTTTTGCATCAGCACCGGCCTCGTCAGTCATTTTCAGTACGCCAACTGGGCGACACTTGATCACTGAACCAGGCTGCAATGGGTATGGGGTCGGTACTAATACGTCAACCGGGTCGCCATCTAACGATAAGGTTTGATTCACAAAGCCATAATTGCACGGATAAAACATTGGTGTAGACATGAAGCGGTCCACCCATAAGGTACCGGTGTCTTTATCGACTTCGTACTTAATGGGGTCTGCTTGCGCAGGAATTTCAATGATGACGTTAATTTCATCAGGCAAGTTTTTGCCTGCAGCTACAGCACCTAAGCTCATGACAGTTCCTATTTAATTTAAGTGAATCACAAAATAATAATGTTGGCGATTATAAGCGCTTTCGCGCCCAAGACAAAGTCGTGCTTGGTTAGGCTTGGTGGTGATAGCCTAAACACACATCCACTTCTTCTGCCGAACCTAAAACTACCCCCACGCGTTGATGTATCTCGGTGGGTTGTATGGTTAAAATCGCTTCTGTGCCTGTGGTTGCTTTACCACCGGCTTGCTCTACGAGTAACCCCATCGGGTTGGCTTCATAGAGTAATCGCAGTTTGTATGGTTTATCTGGCTTGCGGCTATCCCATGGGTAGGTAAAAATGCCGCCACGGCAAAGCAATCGATGAACATCGGCAACCATCGCGGCAATCCAGCGCATATTAAAGTTTTTGCCGCGTGGCCCTTCTTTACCCTTAAGTAAATCGGCAATGTAAGCTTGCATCGCAGGCGACCAATGACGTTGATTCGACATGTTAATGGCAAATTCTTGGGTGGTCGTTGGAATTTGGATGTTTGCGTGGGTCAGCAAAAATTCGCCAATGGTTTGGTCAAGGGTAAACATATTGACGCCACGGCAAGTGGTAAGTGCCATCATGGTCGATGGACCGTAGACCACATAACCGGCAGCGACCTGATCACGACCGGGTTGCAGAAACATATCGGCACCCGTGCGACCATCTGTTGGCGCCGGTAGGATGGAGAAAATGGTGCCGACTAGGCCGTTAATATCGATGTTGGAGCTGCCATCGAGCGGATCAAAGGCAATCATATACTCGCCATCCGCATGCCCCAATACAATGTCGTCTTCTTCTTCTGAAGCGATAGCGCGAACGTGGCGGTTTTCAAGTAAAATATCTTTCAGAAGCTGGTTTGCCACTACGTCGAGTTTTTTTTGCGTTTCCCCTTGCACGTTTTCATCGAGGGTTGAGCCTAAGACACCAGCCAGCGCACCTTGATGCAGTCGAAAGGATATCTCTTTGGCGCAAATTTGCAGCGTGTTAATGACTGAAATGAGCGCTTCATCGACCTCATCGCGGCGTAGGGTCGGTAATAAACGTTGCATGCAATCCTCGTCAGACGTGGTTGAACAAAAGGGGTGTAAAAAACGCGCTAAAGTTTACCGCAATTTCAGCTAAAATGCTGCCCACATTCGCACACATGTTACACTGCGCTTTTATTTCATACGTGACGAGGGTTTGCGTTACATGCACATACATATTCTGGGCATTTGCGGCACCTTTATGGCGGGCGTTGCAGCGTTGGCAAAACAGCTTGGTCATCAAGTGACGGGCGCCGATCAACAAGTGTACCCGCCAATGAGCTCTGAATTGGAGCGGCTCGGGATCAAATTAACTGAAGGCTATGCTGCAGCGGACGTGCCTGCCGCCGATTTGGTATTAATTGGCAATGCCTTAAGTCGCGGCAACCCTGCGGTGGAAGCCGTGCTCGAACGGCACATGCCATATAAGTCGGGCGCACAATGGTTGCATGATGAAGTCCTCCAATCGCGCTGGGTATTGGCGGTAGCGGGTACTCATGGCAAAACCACCACTGCCAGTATGTTGAGCTGGTTGTTAGAGGCGGCGGGGTTAAAACCTGGCTTTCTGGTCGGCGGCTTGCTGCGCAACTTTGGCTGTTCCGCACGGCTCGGTGAAACCGACTTTTTCGTGATTGAGGCCGATGAGTACGATACCGCGTTTTTCGATAAGCGCTCCAAGTTTGTGCATTACTGTCCATCCACCTTAATCATTAATAATTTAGAATTTGATCACGCCGACATCTTCCCTGACTTAGCGGCAATCCAGCGTCAGTTCCAGCATTTGTTACGCGTCGTGCCCGGCCATGGGCAAGTGCTCCATAATCCGAGTCATACCGCGGTGCAGGAGGTGCTGGCGCAAGGCTGTTGGAGTGAGCGAGAAAGCGTCGCTGGCGCTGATGGTCATTGGCAGGCGCGCCTTCGTGACGCGGCTGGCAGTGAATTTGAAGTGTATTGGAAGGATGAACTACAAGGTGTGGTGCGCTGGTCGCTGGTAGGTCAACATAACGTTGATAACGCGCTGATGGCCATTGCCGCGGCCCATCATGTTGGCGTGTTAGCAAGTGCTAGTTGTGCGGCCCTGAGTGATTTTCAAAGTCCAAAGCGGCGCCTTGAATTGTTAGCCGAGGTGAATCATTGCGCGGTTTATGACGATTTTGCTCATCACCCCACCGCGATTGCGACAACGTTAGCCGGGCTGCGCGCTAAGGTGGGTAACGAGCGGGTGATAGCGGTGTTAGAGCCGCGGTCGAACACCATGAAAGCGGGTGTCCATGCGGATCAATTGGCGGCTGCCCTAGCGTCCGCCGATGCCGTCTATATGTTACAACCGGCCGGCTTACAGTGGGATGTGAAAACCCATGTACCGAATGCGCAGGTTGCGTTAACCGTAACGGAGTTATTGCAGCGCCTAGTCAAGCAAGTACAGCCAGCCGATGCGCAGCAACCCTGCCATGTGGTGCTCATGAGTAATGGTGGTTTTGAGAATTTATCACAGCGCTTCATTAATGAGCTCAAAGGGGTGAACCATGAAGTTTGACGCGTCCAATGCGGTAACGGTCGCCATTGCCGGCGCCTCGGGTGCACCTTATGCACTGCGTTTGGTAGAATGTTTATTGGCGCAACAGCAGCACGTCTACGTTCTGATGTCGAGTGCTGCCCGCGTGGTGTTTGCCACCGAATTGCAATGGCAACTCCCTGCGCACCCCGAGCGCTTAACCAGTGCATGGTGTGAGCGGTTCAATACGAGCCCTGCGCAACTACAAGCGTTTGGCAAAGATGATTGGTTTGCACCGGTCGCATCTGGCTCGGCCGCCCCCAAGCGAATGGTGATCGTGCCATGCTCAACTGGCACCTTATCCGCGGTAGCGCAGGGTGCCAGCGATAACTTAATTGAACGAGCGGCGGATGTGGTGCTGAAAGAAGGTGGCCGGCTGATCATGGTGCCGCGCGAAATGCCACTATCGGCGATTCACTTAGAAAATATGCTTAAACTTAGCCGGTTAGGCGTCACCATGATGCCAGCTGCGCCGGGTTTTTATCATCAGCCCAGCAGCATTGATGATTTAATCGATTTTGTCGTGGCCCGCATTTTGGACCAGCTCGGCTTAGCACAAACCTTAGTGCCACGCTGGGGCTACAGTCAGGCGGACCAAAACCCAACAACACAGGAGTCTTAGGGGTGACCAAAGCACTCTCAATTTCAGGCTTGAAGAAAACCTACAAAGGTGGTTTTGAAGCGCTCAAAGGTATTGATTTAGAAGTGAATGAAGGCGACTTCTTTGCGTTGCTCGGCCCCAATGGCGCGGGTAAATCCACTACCATCGGCATTATTGCCTCGCTAGTGAACAAAACGGCGGGCAAGGTGCGGGTGTTTGATTACGATCTCGACACCCAATTAGTAGAGTTGAAGAAGCAAATCGGCATTGTCCCGCAGGAATTTAACTTCAATCAATTCGAGACGGTGCGGCAGATTGTGGTGAATCAGGCCGGCTACTATGGCGTTCCGCGACAGTTAGCGCACGAGCGTGCCGAGAAGTATTTGAAGCAGTTAGCGCTGTGGGAGAAGCGCGATGAGCGCGCACGTGCTTTATCGGGCGGGATGAAGCGCCGTTTGATGATTGCGCGGGCGTTATTGCATGAACCGCGCTTGTTGATTCTGGATGAGCCGACCGCGGGTGTGGACATTGAAGTGCGCCGGTCGATGTGGGAATACCTCGAGAAGATTAACAAGTCGGGCATTACAATTATTTTGACCACCCACTATTTAGAGGAAGCGGAGAGCTTGTGTCGCAACATCGCCATCATTGATAAAGGGCAAATTGTGGAAAACACCTCGATGAAGCGCTTGTTGGCGACCTTGAATATGGAAACCTTTATTTTTGATCTCGCTCCAGAACAGCCTCAGCCGGAATTACAAGGTTATCAATACCGGTTAGTGGATGAGCACACCTTAGAAGTTGATGTCGAAAAAAGTGCTGGCCTTAACAAGGTATTTGAGCAATTAAGTGCGCAAGGTATTCAGGTGCTGTCGATGCGTAACAAAGCCAATCGATTAGAAGAATTGTTCGTCAAAATGGTGGAGCAGGGCCGGCAAAAGGAACAGCAAGGAGTGAAAGCATGAGCGGATATAACGTCGTTGCATTGAAAACGATCTGGATCAAGGAGTGCACTCGGTTCTTGCGGATTTGGGTACAAACCTTAGTGCCACCTGCTATTACTATGTCGCTCTATTTTGTGATTTTTGGCAGCATCGTTGGTGAACGCATCGGGAGTATGGCTGGCTTTAGCTACATGGAGTTCATCGTTCCGGGACTCATTATGATGTCGGTCATTACTAACTCATACTCGAATGTGGCCTCGTCGTTCTTTGGCGCCAAATTTCAGCGCAATATTGAAGAAATGTTGGTGGCGCCGGTTTCGACATCCGTGATCATCGCCGGTTATGTGGGCGGCGGCTTAGCGCGTTCACTCATTGTTGCCGTGATCGTGACTATTGTTGCCGCACAGTTCGTTGAAAGTGTGCACTTACATCACGCCGGCATTCTTTTTGTGAGCGTCCTGCTTACCTCTACCTTATTCTCGCTCGGTGGCTTAATTAATGCGGTCTACGCGAAAACCTTCGACGATATCTCCATCGTGCCGACTTTCGTGCTGACACCGCTTACTTATCTTGGCGGCGTATTCTTCTCTGTCACCATGTTAGGCGACGTCTGGCAAACAATTGCTAAACTGAACCCTATTTTGTACATGGTGAATGCCTTCCGCTATGGCTTTTTAGGCTATTCAGACGTCAATATTGGCGTCGCCATGGGGGTTATTATCGGCTTCAATATTTTGTTCTTTGCGGTGGCCTATAGCCTATTGAATCGCGGTGTGGGTATTCGTTCGTGAAGCAAAACTCGCGGCCGGTTACCACCAATCAACATGGTAATCATGAAGATTTAACCGCGGTAGTGATGCGGCATTTGCGCAAGCCTTTTCAAAAGCCGCTGCAAGACCACAATCAAGAGGCTTTTGCCCAAGCTCAAGCCGTGGTGGCTGAGTGGGCAGGTCCTATTATTTTGGATTCTTGCTGTGGGGTTGGTGAATCGACGGCGTGGTTGGCAGAGCAGTATCCGGATGCGCTGGTGATTGGGGTCGATAAATCATCCCACCGGCTCCAGCGCCACGCGAGTTATCAAACGGCGGCGGCAGGCCAGCGCTATTTGCTGGTGCGGGCCGACCTCAACGATTTTTGGCGGCTGGCGGTAGCGGCGAATTGGCAGCTCCACAAGCATTATATTTTGTATCCAAATCCCTGGCCGAAGAGCGCGCATTTGAGTCGGCGCTGGCATGGTTCTCCGGTCTGGCCATACGTGATGGCACTTGGCGGCGAGTTAGTGATGCGCTCCAACTGGGTTACTTATTTAACCGAGGTTGCGGCAAGTTTAGCGCTCATCAATTGTGCCGCCCAAGTACAACCTTTGCTCGCCCAACATGAGCCAGTCACGCCTTTTGAACGTAAATATCAGGCCAGCGGCCAACAGTTGTGGCAGCTAGCGGCGCAATTACCAATCGATAGTCGCTATTTTGCGGCGATCGAGGCAGAATAAGCGCCGTTTCTATTTAATCGTGCGTTAGCGAGTGCTATGAGCGAACCGACCTCACCGCAGTATGCGGAAGTAAGCCAAGAAGCCTTACTCAAAATTTTCACCATTCCGGAAGCGCCGGATTCGACCTTGGGGAAAATCGAGCGGCATTTGTCCGAGAATCTTATGGATTTTCTCGGCGCTCATATTGTGGCCAAAGAAAAGCCCCTGCATGAGATTGAGCAAAACTTTCAGGGCAGTGCGATTCCGGATGAACCCGTATATGTGTCGGATCACACCGAATTCTTGCTCGATAACTTAGTGGCGCATTCGGTGCATACCGCGTCACCACGATTTATTGGCCACATGACCTCGGCGCTGCCGTATTTTTTATTACCACTTGCCAAATTAATGGTGGGCTTGAACCAAAATCTGGTCAAGATTGAAACTTCGAAGGCTTTCACACCCCTAGAGCGCAACGTGCTCGGCATGTTACACCACTTGGTGTATCAACAGCCGGGCGACTTTTATCAGCGCTGGATGCATAGTGCGGAACACTCGCTTGGTGCCATGTGCTCTGGCGGCACGGTGGCCAACCTGACGGCGCTGTGGGTGGCACGGAATCGTTTGTTGCGCCCCCAAGGCGAGTTCCAAGGCATCGCTGCCGATGGTTTAGCCGCTGGTTTAGCGCACTATAACTATCAAAAATTAACCGTCATGGTGTCCGAACGCGGCCACTATTCGTTAAGTAAAGCCGCTGATGTGCTGGGTATTGGGCGCCGTAACTTGGTAGCGGTGGCCACCGATAGTCACAATCGTATTCGTATCGATGCCCTGCGTGAGGCGTGCGCTAAGGTTGCAGCTGAAGGCGGTAAAGTGATGGCGATTGTCGGCGTTGCCGGCACGACAGAAACGGGCCATATTGACGATTTGGTGGGGTTAGCCGACGTGGCGAGCGAAATTGGTGCGCATTTTCATGTAGATGCTGCCTGGGGTGGTGCGACTTTGCTGTCGAATACCCATCGGCAGCTACTGCAAGGTATTGAACGAGCCGATAGCGTCACCATAGATGCGCATAAACAAATGTATGTGCCGATGGGCGCTGGCATGGTCTTATTTCGCGATCCAGCCATGGTGCGGGCCATTGAACATCATGCCGAGTACATCATTCGGCATGGCTCGAAAGATTTGGGCGCACACACGCTCGAGGGTTCGCGGCCGGGTATGGCGATGATGGTATTTTCTGCGTTGCACGTGATGGGGCGGCGCGGTTATGAATTACTGATCGATGGTAGTTTGGCAAAAGCACGTTACTTTGCCGATTTGATTCGTGCGCAAGATGACTTCGAGGTGATTACCGACCCTGAATTGTGCATTTTAACCTACCGTTATGTGCCGAAGAAAATCAAGCAAGCATTGCAGACCGCAACACGGGAGCAAGTGCAGCGTCTTACCCCACACTTAAACGCGCTTACGCGGTTTATTCAAAAGCGGCAACGTGAAACTGGCCAATCGTTTGTGTCTCGAACCAAATTAACGCCAGCCCAATATCATCGTGAGCCAACCGTGGTCTTTCGGGTGGTACTTGCGAACCCGCTGACGACCGAAGCTATGCTGGCTGAAGTGCTGGCCGAACAACGTGATATTGCGCGCCAAGCGACGAGCTTGATGGGCGCGCTGCACACTGAATTACGCGAACTCGGATTACCGCGCGATTAACTTCGGATAGCCTTAGTAGAGTGGTGAATTAGCGTTGAAACTGCAGGTTGTCGATCAACCGCGTGGTGCCGGCATAGGCGGCGACTAACACCACTAGCTGGTGGTCGTCTTGCTGCGGCTCGGCCAAATCAAGCTGGCGCCGAATAGCCACATAGTCCACCCGTAACTGCGCCTGTTCTAGCAATTGAGCCAACTGTGCTTCAACGTCGGCAACCGCTTGTCCCTGCTGAACTGCATGAGCAGCGGCTTGTATGGCAGCGTAAATCGCCGGCGCTTGTTCACGTTCCGTCGAGTTTAGGTAACCATTACGTGAACTCAACGCGAGGCCATCGGTCGCCCGTACCGTTGGAATGCCTACTACCTCAACCGGCAGCGCTAAGTCTTGGGTCATCAGTTTAATAACTTGTAACTGCTGGTAATCTTTCTCGCCGAAGCAAGCTAGCGTTGGCTGCACCATATTAAAGAGTTTACAGACCACAGTCGCAACCCCGGTAAAATGGCCAGGGCGGCTGGCGCCGCATAGAATGTCGGAAATATGGGGGACGGTTATCGCGGTTTGCTCGGCCAGCCCCCGCGGGTATATTTCATCAACGGCAGGCGCGAACACAGCATCGGTACCTAAACGCTCGAGTTGTTCGCAGTCTTCCCTAAAAGTACGCGGGTATCTGTCTAAGTCTTCGTGAGCGCCAAATTGCATGGGGTTGACAAAAATGCTGACGACCACGCACTCGGCTCGGACTTTTGCTTGTTCAACCAAGTGTAAATGACCGGCATGTAAGTTGCCCATGGTCGGCACTAAAGCAACTTCACCTTGCTGGGCACGCCAAGCACGTAATTCAGTAACTGACGATAAAATCCGCATTAGGCAAACTCATGCTCAGCGCTCGGAAATGCGCCGCTTTTTACTTCACTAACGTACAACTCAATAGCGCTCTGAATGCTGTCACTGAGCGCCAAATAGTTCTTCACAAACTTGGGTAAGTAATCTGTCGTGAGCCCGAGCATGTCATGCATCACCAGGATTTGACCGTCAGTTTGTGGGCCGGCACCAATCCCGATGGTGGGGATGTGCAATTTTTGCGTGATCAATTCAGCCAAGCTCGATGGTACACATTCCAGCACTAACAACTGCGCACCAGCTTCTTGCAATGCTAGCGCTTGCCGCACTGTGCTTTCTGCTTGGGCTTGTTCACGCCCTTGTACTTTATAGCCGCCTAGCACGTTCACCGTTTGCGGCAGTAAACCAAGGTGAGCACACACTGGTACCCCGCGTTGCTGCAAACCGGCAATGGTTTCGAGTAACCAGTCACCACCTTCTAATTTCACCATATTGGCACCGGCGCGCATAAGCGTAGCGGCATGCTGGTAAGCTTCGGTCGGGGTGGCGTAGGACATAAATGGCATGTCAGCAATCACAAACGCCTCGGGCGCACCTTGGCGGACAGCGCGGGTATGGTAAGCCACTTCAGCCACTGTCACAGGAACTGTAGAGTCATGGCCTTGCAAGGTCATTCCGAGCGAGTCCCCAACCAGCATAAAATCAATGCCGGCGGCGACAAAAGTTTTGGCGAAACTTGCATCATAAGCGGTGATCGAGGCGATCTTTTCGCCGTTGGCTTTCATTTTCTGTAAGCCGGAAATCGTCATTTTAGCCATTAGATTCCTCTTGATAAGTCGGGGGCCGGCGCCACAATTCGCAGCGGGCGCTCTGGGTCAGCACCCAGCGTGTTGGCGAGGGTTGCCACCATAGTACCGTCGGGCAAGACCAAATCCGCTGCGATTTCAGCAAGCGGTAACACCACAAATTCACGCTCACAAATACCTGGGTGAGGCAATGTTAGCACAGGATCGAATTGCTGCAGATTGTCGAAACTTAAAATATCAAGATCCAGCGTGCGCTCACCCCAGTGCCGTTTGCGCTCTCGACCAAAATCGAGCTCGATTTGTTGCAGCAGGCGCAGTAGCGACAGTGGCGATTGTGCGGTGCGCAATAACGCTACCGCATTGATAAAATCGGGTTGATCAGTAGGTCCAAGTGGCACACTTTGATAAAATGACGACACCGACTCAACCGCAGTGTGCGGGAGTTGGTTAATGGCGTTCAGTGCAGCGGTTAGGGTTTGGCAAACATCGCCCAGATTCCCCCCTAACCCAATATACACCCGACTGCTCATGCTGAATCAGGTTTACGCGAACTACTATGGCGCTTACGGCCACCGCGACCGCCGCGTCGGCGCGCCCGCTTGGGCTTGTCACCTGCAGGCGCTACTTGCTCGTTGTCGGCATCAGGATCACGACCGCGGTGAGAACTTGGTGCCGCCGCATTGGGGTCCTGCTGCACCTTGGTCCAGTACGCCACCAGTTTGTCGAGCGTGGGTTTATCGCTGGCGGCGGTGCTGGCACGCAGCTGTAAGAAATCGTAGGCGGCCCGGAACCGCGGATGGCCAACGAGGGTAAGCGCTCGCTTACCCTGATAGCGCGCTAGGCGGCTTTGTAACTGCCAAATCTCGCGAGCAGGAATACTAAAGCGTTTCGGAATAGCAATAGTTTGTACTTGCTTACCAAACACATCTGCCGCCGCTAAATTCATCGCATCCGCTGGCGCTAATCCACCTTCACTAAGGAGTTGCTCTTGGCGTGCTTGCATCGGCCACCATAATAAGGCTGCGAACAAGTAAGCTGGGGTAATACGCAGGTCGGCTTTAATGCGCGCGTCGGTGTCGGCAAAGGTTTGACGGATCATTTGCGCCGGCGGCTCACTTGGTGCTTTTAAATACACTTTGAGCAACGGGAATAGCTGTTGGAATAGGCCAAACTCACTCAGCATATCGAAATTCGCCAAGCCTTTGCCCGCCGCAAATAACTTTAAACTTTCATCGAACAAGCGTGCTGGCGGAATACTGGCAAGCAACGACGCAAGTTCTTTAATGGGGCCACTCACCGCAGGATCTAAGCGCATATTGAGCTTAGTGGCAAAGCGCACCGCACGTAACATCCGCACCGGATCTTCACGATAGCGTTCGGCACAATCCCCAATCATCCGTAGCACACCGCGCTCTAAATCTTTGGCGCCATTGGCATAATCATAAATCGCAAAATCGGCAATGCTGTAATACAGCGCATTCACGGTGAAGTCGCGTCGCGCGGCATCTTCTTCAATGGTGCCGTACACGTTGTCGCGCAATAACATGCCAGCATCACTAGTTTTAGCACGTTTAGTATCTTGGCTATCGTCATCATCGAGTTGGTGGTGACCGCGGAAGGTTGCGACCTCAATAAACTCGCGTCCAAACACCACATGAGCTAGCCGAAAACGGCGGCCGACCAAGCGGCAGTTACGAAACAATTTTTGTACCTGCTCGGGCTTAGCATTAGTGACAACATCGAAGTCTTTGGGTTGAATGCCAAGCAGTAAATCGCGAACACAGCCGCCGACTAAGTACGCATCAAAACCATTATTATGCAGTCGATACAGCACTTTAAGCGCTTCTGGACTGATGTCTTTGCGTGAGATAGGGTGCTTGTCGCGCGGTATCACAATCGGCTGAGTAAGCGTTTGAACGGTTGCGCTGCGCTGCTCACCTTGGCGCTGACCTAGTGTCAGTGCTTTGCGGGCAAAGTCCTTGATGCGTTTAATAATAACTGCTTCTCCAAGCGGGCTGATATGGCTACCTAGGCGCTGTCGCTACATACTGCCTAGAATCTAGCCGTTATTGTAGCTTGCTGCTGCGAGCGAAGGAAGAGTAACCCTGTGTTATCCATGCATTGAGTGCAGACTCAAGCACTGCTGCTGGCGATGTGAGCTGAGCAGGGAGATGCAAGCCGAGCGCCTGTGCCGCCATTAGCAGCTGCGCCACCACCTCATCATGACGCAGTGCAGGCGCATGATTTTGCTTACTGAGCTTACGGCCGTCGGCATCGACCACCAGCGGTAAATGATAGAGTTGGGGTAAGCGCCCGGCGAGTTGCTGCCACAACGTGAGTTGCCAAGCACTGGCGGTGAGCAAATCGCGGCCCCGAACTATATGCGTTACTTGTTGGGCAATATCGTCGGCAACCACCGCCAGTTGATAGGCAAATAAACCGTCACGACGGCGCAGGATAAAATCTTCGCGAGCAAACGCCGGGTCGATGTCCGTAGCGCCACAACCTAGGTCGTGCCAGTGCAATATGGGCTGATTATTTCGGTAGCGCCAAGCACAGCGGGCGTTTGCCGCTGGCGGATGAACGCGGCAATGGCCGCTATATATACCCCCAGCCGCTTTAATTTGTTGGCGGGTACAGTTACAACGGTAGAGTAACCCTTGGTCGTATAATTGATCGAAATACTCTTGGTAGTGACCGGTTTGTTGGGATTGATAAATGACGTCTCCATCCCATTTCAGCCCGTGCGCAGCTAGTTGTTCAAGAATGGTAACAGCGGCTTGCGGTTGGCAGCGGGGGGTGTCCACATCTTCAATACGAACTAACCAATGCCCTTGGTGCGCTTTAGCATCTAAGTAACTGCCGAGTGCGGCCACCAAAGAGCCCGCATGAAGCGGGCCCGAAGGTGTGGGGGCAAAACGACCAACGTAAGGTTGTGAGGTCATGGCGTTGGGTGTCATCCAAGCCTGAGTTGAAAGAATCGCAACTTGGCTTGGCGCTATGCTTAAGCGCCAGTCATTTGCTTTTCTTTGATCTCAGCTAAGGTTTTACAGTCTACGCACTGGTCAGCGGTAGGCCGCGCTTCTAATCGGCGAATCCCAATTTCGATACCGCACGAGTCACAGAACCCAAAGTCATCTGCTTCGATTTTTTGTAAGGTTTTTTCAATCTTCTTGATTAACTTACGCTCACGATCACGGGTGCGTAGTTCGAGACTAAATTCTTCCTCTTGCGCAGCGCGATCCACCGGATCGGGGAAGTTAGCGGCCTCGTCCTTCATATGGTGCACGGTGCGATCAACTTCTTCACGCAATTGGTTGCGCCACGCTTCTAAAATCCGTTTGAAATGCGCACGCTGTTTCTCATTCATGTACTCTTCGCCCGCCTTCTCCTCATATGGAGCTAAACCGGCTAAAGCCAAGATACCGCGGGTCTTTTGTGTATTGCCTTCAGGCATCGTGGATCTCCTATTGAGACGTCTATTCCCTAAAAAGGCCGCTACATATACCAGAAAGGCAACTAGCGTGCAACGCTCAATTCGCTACAAAAAATGTACCGGAATGATTTGCTTAGGGATAATTTCAGTGGGGCTAAGCTGGGCTTTCAAGGCCTTAAAGCGAACCCCACTGGCTGATGCTTGATTACAGAGTTCCGCGTAAGTTGGATCAATTTCTGCCGCGGCTTGCACTGATTCAATCGCACTATGCATCACGACATACAGCACCATAGCCTGATGTCCCTCAGCCACTTGCGCCATTAGCGTACGTAAGTGTTTGTGGGCTCGCTCGCTGCGGGTGTCGGGAAACATCCCGATTCCAGCACCCGCATGTAAAGTCACCGATTTGCATTCAATAAAGCAGCGCGAGCCATCCGCTTGGGTAGCCAGCCAATCAATCCGGCTTAAGTAGCGACCTTTGGCGTTTTGTTCACCATAACCAACTTCTGATTCTAGTTGCGCCCCGTAGAACTCTTCAAACAAGCCGTTAGTAAGTGCCTCTCCGGCAACTTGGTTGGCCCGTTGCGTATTCACGCAAATAAAGTCACCACGGTCTGTTTCGGTTAATTCCCAGCTATGTTGATATTTGCGTTTGGGGTTATCGCTGGTTTGATACCACACCCGATACCCCGGTTCGGCACAGCCAGTCATAGCGCCGGTGTTAGGGCAATGAATGGTAAAGGGCTCGCCGTCAGCCCCGGCTATTTGTACGTCTGCTAGAAAACGTTGGTAGCGGCGCTGCAAAATCGCGCTCGCGAGGGGCTTGTGATAACGCATTTTAATCCATATATCCTGTGCTAATGTAAAAACAGTGCTAGAGTAACTTTTCCGCACGATGTTGAACGCTGGTCGCAGGCGCTGTCAGCAAAAAAGTGACCGACCAAAGCGCAACCGCTGAGTATACGAAGGAGTGTTCTGATGTCTACCGCTATGCCAATCTATTTAATTGCCAAACAAGCTCCAACTACCGCCACCAGTGAGCCCAACGCCTCAGCATGGCGCGCCAATAGTGTGGTGCGATTTGCCGAAGGCCGCATCGAATTACACCTGGATTTGGCAGGTCGTGACTTACTTCGTAAAGTGCAAGCCGCGGGACGCCAGCTTGACCAGCTCGGTTTACAGCACATTCAACCGGCGGGGAAAGGCTGGGATGAAGCGCGCCAATGGGCCTTAGCACAGGGTTATACCAATACCGCGAGCACTAATAAAATTAGCTGGCATGAGGCCGAGCCTGATGCTGCGAGCCGTCTGCAGCAATTGCAAGAAGTGGCAAGTTGGACGCGGGAGCTGATTAACTTAGCTCCAGCCGACATGTATCCAGAAGTATTAGCTGAGCGGGTGAGCGAGAAGCTTGAAGCGCTCGCGCCCGAGTCTGTTAGTACCCAAATTGTAAAAGGTGATGCGCTCCTAGAACAGGGATGGATGGGCATTCACACCGTTGGTCGCGCCAGTAAGCGCCCACCGTTGCTGGCGATTATTGACTACAACCCAAGTGGTGATAAAAACGCTCCCATCGACACCGTATTAGTGGGTAAGGGCATTACCTTCGATAGTGGTGGTTACAGCTTGAAATCAAGCGAAGGCATGTTGGCGATGAAATGCGACATGGGCGGTGCAGCTACCGTTGCTGGCGCTTTAGCACTCGCGATTCAGCGTGGTCTACAACGACGTGTGCAACTGGTACTGTGCTGTGCTGAGAACTTAGTCGATGGCTCGGCTTACAAACTCGGCGACATTATTACCTATAAAAATGGCACCACGGTTGAAGTGGTCAATACCGATGCCGAGGGTCGTTTGGTGCTAGCCGATGGGCTCCTTTATGCCGGCGAAGTAGGCGCACAACGGGTAATTGATGCCGCCACTTTAACTGGTGCTGCGCAAGTCGCGGTGGGCACTGAATACAACGCCTTATTCAGCGTTGACGAGACCTTTGCTGCACAAGCATTGCAGTGTGCGGCGCAAGAACAAGAAGCGGTGTGGCGCTTGCCGTTAGCCAGCTTCCATATGGATGCCTGCCCGTCACCATTTGCCGATACCGCGAACAGCCGGCCGCAAAAAGGTGGTGGCACCGGTGGTGCCAGCAATGCTGCAGGCTTCTTATTAAGGTTTGCGCCAAACCAAGGGCAAGGCTGGCTGCACTTCGATATCGCGGCTGCCTACCACGGTAGTGCCAACAGTATGTGGGCAGCTGGCGCAACGGCGCTGGGGGTTCGTACTATCGCAGCCTGCTTGACGCAGGGGCAGTCATAACGCGTGAGTGCTGCCGCAACGCAATCTGTTGAATTACCGATTGCCGCTATCTTACCGGAATTAAGCACTGCCTTTCTGCGCACGCGTAAGGTGGTGCTGCAGGCACCACCCGGCGCCGGTAAATCTACTCAATTACCACTTCATCTGCTTAATGACCCGCAATTTGCGGGTCAACGCATTTTATTACTGCAACCGCGGCGTGTTGCCGCTGTCAATATTGCACATTTTTTAGCAGAACAACTGCAGTCTCCCCTTGGCGAACAGGTTGGTTATCATATTCGTGGCGAGCAAAAGTTTGGCGCAAAAACGCGCTTACTGATCGTGACTGAGGGAATGTTTACGCGATATTTACAAGCCGATCCCGAATTAGCAGGGGTAGGCTTGGTCATATTCGATGAATTCCATGAACGTAATTTGCATAGCGATTTAGGCTTGGCGATGTTGCTGGATGCTATGCAATTACGCCCAGAGTTGAAGTTGTTAGTGATGTCGGCCACCTTGCCCGCAACGGCCTTAGCCCAATGGTTAACCACGGCAAGTGATGCCGCTGAAGCGCCATGTGCGGTGTTGCAAAGTGAGGGGCGGCAACACCCCGTAACGCTTGAATACCGACCGGTTGATTTAACTGCGCCCTGGTCAGAACGAATAAATGCCTGGGCGAGAGCTACCGAGGCTGCAGTGGCTCGGGCGGAACGCGGGGTGTTAGTGTTTTTGCCGGGCCAAGCTGAAATTCGAGCCGTTACAGAACGCTTAAATCTGCCCGCGGGCGTGCCGGTATGGCCATTACACGGACAATTGCCGCTTGCTGCACAGCGGCAGGCAGTGGCGCCGGCAACCACAGAAGTTCGGGTGGTGTTGGCAACCAATGTGGCCGAGACCAGTTTAACCTTGGCCAATATTGACGTGGTGGTTGATAGCGGCGAGGTTCGCCGCGCGGAATTTATTCCGCAACATGGCTTGAGCCAATTAACCTCGAAGCGGGTAAGTCGAGCTGAAGCCACCCAGCGTGCTGGGCGTGCCGGTCGCTTAGGGCCTGGAACTTGTATTCGCGTTTGGCCAGCCTCGAGTTGGCATGGTCGCGCCGAGTATGCGCCTGCTGATATCGAGGTGCAGGATCTCACGGGCTTGCTGCTTGAGGCCAAACTGTGGGGTGCTGAACCGAGTGAGCTAGCGTTTTTTAGTGCGCCTAATCGCGCCCATTTACACCAAGCCGAAGCACAGCTGCACGCGCTCGGTGCGCTTACTGACACGGGTAGCTTAACCGCAACTGGCAAAGCGATGGCACAATATGGCGTGGAGCCGCGCCTAGCCCGTATTGCATTATTTGTTGCGGAACAGGTGACGGAACAGTCGGCGCCAATCCGCACACTGGCCGCATACTTGCTGGCGTGGTTAGAGCAACCGCCACAGCAAACCGAGCACGATTTATTGCTTGGTTTATCCCGTTACCCGCCGGCCTCATTGCGCTGGCGATACTGGCAGCGGCGGTTACAGGTTGAGCCGACTAAGCAACCGCCCAATTGGGCGCAAATAGATGCGGCGCAAGTGGCAGAGCTGCTGCTCTGGGGATATCCCGACCGCTTGGGTGTGAAGCGTAGCGATGAGGTTAGTGCTGGGAGCGTGCCGCTGTATAAAATGGCCTATGGTGGTGGCGCCAAGGCCGGCGAGCGCAGCCAAGCGCCGCGAACTTGGCCGCGGTTGGTGCTGGTACCGATACTGAGCGCACAAGCTCAGCAGGTCGATGCAACGTGGCGCTGGTGGTTACCTTTAACCGAGCAAGCCTTGGCGCATCCTGCGGTGTCGTTAACCACCCGCACCAGCGCAACTTGGCAAGGCCCACAACAGCGCCTGGTGAAGGTAAAGCAACAGTGGCTGGGGCAAGCCTTATGGCAAGAGCAGACGTTGGTCGGTGAGGTGACCGCGACGGAGGTCGCGGAGGCTTTACTGGCCATTGCGCCAACGGCAGCACTACCGACATGGTTAGAGCAACCAGCGGTGGCGGCTTGGCTCGCGCGCGTTAACTGGTATCAGAGGGTGTTACAGCCAACGGATTGGCCTGATTTTTCGATTGCGAAGCTCAGCGCAGAGTTGCGCGAGTGGGCGTTACCTTATTGGCAACAGATCGGCAGTGTGAAGCAGTTGCAGCAGTGGTCAGCCCTTGACGCCTTGCAAGTGCGTTTGGGATATAGTCGGCAGCAGCAGTTGCAGCAAGCCTGTCCAACCCAATGGTTGGCGCCAAGTGGTCGCGCTGTCAGCATTGAGTATCGCGACGATGCCATTGTCGCGGCGATTAAGTTGCAAGAGGTGTTCGGCACGCCCGTCTCGCCTCGATTGTTGCAAGCGCAGGTGCCGCTGACACTTGAGTTACTCTCACCGGCAGGGCGGCTGTTGCAGCGCACCCAAGATTTAGCCAGTTTCTGGCACAATGGGTATGCCGCAGTGAAAAAGGAAATGCGGGGTCGCTACCCGAAACATCCTTGGCCTGATGATCCGTTAACGGCGGTGGCAACCCATAAAACCAAGCGTCACTTATAGCGTTACTTATAGCGTCACTAATAGAGAAAGCAAATGAAGTTAGCAATGAATTGGCGGCAGGGGTTAGGCTATCTGTTTTGGACCAGCATCAAGCTGGGTTTGGCAGTGCTGGTGTTGCTGTGCTTTTATGTCATTTATTTGGATGGCGTGTTATCTGAGCGCTTTGCCAGTAATCGTTATCAGGCACCCGCTATTATTTATGGCCGTGCACTGATGTTGCATCCGGCCGCCAATATTAGTCCTGCTGCACTACAGCAAGAACTCACCCAATTACGTTATCGTCCGGTCGAACGGGTTACGGATACCGGCCAGTTTAGCCTAGAGCGTAATGGCCAGACGGCTATTCTGCACATTTATCGACGCCCGTTCGATTTTGCTGACGGCCCGGCGATGGCGCGCCAAGTGAAGGTACGCTTTAACGACAACGCAATCACTCAAGTCATTAGCTGGCCCGATGGCCGTCAGTTACCCGAATTTAAACTCGAGCCGCCGTTAGTTGGTCGACTCACGCCCAGTAATAATGAAGACCGCTTATTGGTTGGGTTAGAGCTGATCCCGAATTTGCTGGTGGAAACCTTATTGTTGGTTGAAGACCAAGATTTCTATCACCACCAAGGGATTTCAATCACCTCCATTGGCCGAGCAGCACTCGCCAATTTAGCCGCAGGCCGCACGGTACAAGGCGGCAGCACGCTCACCCAGCAGTTAGTCAAAAATCTGTATCTCACCCGGGAGCAGAATCTTTGGCGCAAAGCACGGGAAGCATTAATGGCCTTGGTGATTGATTATCGCTTTAGCAAAAATGAGATCCTCGAAACCTATTTAAACGAGGTTTATTTTGGCCAGGATCGCGGCTCTGCTATTCATGGAATTGGTTTGGCCAGCATGTTCTATTACGGCAAGCAGGTACAAGAATTAGATGCCGCTGAAGTCGCGCTGCTGGTTGGTATTATTAAAGGCCCGTCTTATTACGATCCACGGCGTTATCCTGAGCGAGCACAGCAGCGGCGCGATATGATCCTGCAACTGATGTTCAGCCAAAATATGATCAGCAAGCCCGATTACTTAGCTGCACTAGAGTCGCCGTTACCGACCTATGAACAGAGTGGGTTAGTGACTCGCGTGCGGCCTCATTACATGGATCTGGTCGCAGCAGAAATGGCGCAAATCCCGCTTCCCAAACAGTGGCAGCAGGATGGCTTGCGGGTCTTCACTTATCTTGATCCACACCGGCAGGTGGCGGCTGAGCAAGCACTGCAGCGGATCGTGCCACAATTACCCCAAGCCGAGGCATTAGAAGCGGCGATAGTGGTTGCCGATCATCAACAGGCAGGTATTAGTGCAATTGTCGGCGGTCGTAATAGCGAGTTAGCGGGATTTAATCGCGCGCTTTATGCTCAGCGGCAGGTGGGCTCTTTGCTTAAACCAGTTATTTATGGACTCGCTTTAGCAAAGCCCCAGCAATATAGTCTTGCCACACCGCTGAGTGATGCGCCGCTTACGCTCACCGAAGCCAACGGTAAAACTTGGACTCCCCAGAATTATAGTGGCGAGTACGGCGAACCGATGGCGCTCTATGACGCCTTTGTCTCATCGCGCAATTTACCGGCGGTGCATCTGGGGCTGGCGCTGGGATTAGAAGCAATAGCGCAAGCGTTAGAGCACAACGGCGTGACCACCCCAATCCCGATGTACCCGTCGCTCACGCTTGGTGCAGTTTCCATGTCACCGCTTGGTATTACCCGACTTTATAGTAGTTTTGCCCAGCAAGGTAACTACCGGCCACTGCGCGCGATACAAGCGATCACCACCCATGATGGACTGCGTATTTATGACCGCCCGCTAGCGCGCGGTGAGCGTTGGTTACCGGCGGAAGCCGGCTATTTAGTGCAGCACGGCTTGCAAGGGGTCATTAATGAGGGGACGGGCCGCGCGTTAGCGGCCGCCGTTGGCGAGCATCAACTCGCTGGTAAAAGCGGTACCACCAACGACTTTCGTGATAGCTGGTTCGTTACTTTTGATCAACAGCATGTCGCCACCGTATGGCTGGGACGTGATGATAATCAACCGATGGGCTTAACCGGTAGCTCAGGTGCTTTGCCAGTACTTCGAGATTACTACCAGCAAGTGGGCGTACAACCGTTGCGCACGCAGGCTCCGGCCACTATTAGTATGCAAGCTTATCAGTCTGATACGGGTGAGCGAGTACCCCTTACTTGTGATAATGCCCGGCGGTTTCCGGCGGTAGCCCAGCCATTGCCAGAAAATATTAACTGCGAAGGTGAGTTGGAAGAAAAATCTTGGTGGCAGCGCGTGTTTGGAAACTAACGCGCTGCCGGTTTGCTGTGTAGTTAGCTAAACACTGACAAGCTTAATGAGACGCTTAGAGCTTGGCAAACGCCGCTTTCGCTGCCGCAATGGTGGCATCGATGTCGGCATCGCTATGCGCAGCTGACATAAAGCCGGCTTCAAACGCCGATGGCGCTAAGTAAATGCCCGCTTTCAGCATGTGGTGATAGAAGGCTTTAAATTGCGCCATATTGCACTCGGTGGCTTGCTGATAAGTCGTCACCTGCTTTGCATCGGTGAAGAAGAACCCGAACATCGAGCCAGCACGATTGGTCGTGAGCGGAATTCCCGCCGCATCCGCTTCACGTTGTAAGCCACTTAGCAACCGATCGACATTCGCATACAGGCGTTCGTACAAGCCTGGGGTGCTCAACTGAGTTAACGCGGCCAAACCCGCGGCCATGGCGACCGGATTACCGGAAAGCGTGCCCGCTTGATAGACCGGACCTACCGGCGCAATGTAATCCATGATTTCGCGTTTACCACCAAACGCACCGACGGGCATACCGCCACCGATAACTTTACCTAAGGTGGTCAGGTCGGGAAGCACGTTGTAACGCTCTTGTGCGCCACCGGGCGCTACGCGGAAGCCGGTCATGACTTCATCAAAAATCAGCACGCTGCCGTAGTCGTCACAAATACGCCGTAAGCCCTCTAAAAACCCAGGTACTGGCGGAATGCAGTTCATATTGCCGGCCACAGGTTCAACAATAATACAGGCAATTTGATCACCGACTTCAGCAAAGATTTCGGCGACTGAATCTAGGTCGTTATAGGTGACCGTGAGTGTATGTTTTGCGACATCAGCCGGAATCCCCGGTGAATTAGGAACACCTAAAGTTAACGCGCCAGAGCCGGCTTTGACCAATAGCGCATCGGCATGGCCATGGTAATTTCCTTCAAACTTCAAAATTTTGTCACGGCCGGTATAACCGCGGGCTAAGCGGATCGCGGTCATGGTGGCTTCGGTGCCGCTATTAACCATCCGTACTTTTTCAATCGACGGAATGATGCTCTTAATTTTTTCCGCCATGGTCACTTCAATGGCGGTGGGGGTGCCATAGCTGGTACCGCGTTGTACGGCGGCAATGGTGGCTTCGCGAATAGCTGGATGGTTGTGGCCGAGAATCATCGGTCCCCAGGAACCGATATAGTCGATGTAACGCTGCCCATCAGCATCGAACATATAGGCACCATCGGCGCTCTCAATGAAAATAGGATGCCCGCCAACGCCATTGAATGCGCGCACAGGCGAATTGACGCCACCAGGAATGCTAAGTTGGGCTTGTGTAAATAAATCTTCCGAACGAGACATCAGTTACCTCTTAGACGTTACGTTTGTCGCTATACCAGTTCACTTCACACTCATAATTTCGGACTTGGTCGGCCACGCCGAGGGTGAGAGCAAATAGCGCCATACGAATCAATACACCATTATCCGCTTGGCGGAAGATGGCAAGATTCGGGTTGTGGTTTAAATCGTTATCCAATTCGTTCGCTTCCGCGCGCGAATCTCGCGGTAACGGATGCATGATGACGGTATTGGGCTTGTAGTGCTTGGTGTAAATTTCGCTATTTAAACGAAATTTACCGCGATAAAGATCGGCCTCGGCTGGCGAGGTAAACCTTTCTTGTTGAATTCGGGTTTGATAGACAATGTCGGCATCGGACGAACCGCTCAGTTGATCAGTAACGGTAAAACTGTGTCCTGCTTGGTCAAGTGCTTGCAACACGCTCTCCGGCATCGCCAATTCGCGTGGTGAAATTAAGGTGAAGCGCACATTTTTATACATGGCGAGTAGGCGTGACAGCGAATGTACTGTGCGGCCATATTTTAGGTCGCCAATCATGCAAATATGCATGCCATCAACGCTTTGCCCATGGTAGGCCAATTCTTTTCTGATGGTGTATAAATCCAGCAAAGCTTGGGTTGGATGCTCGTTGGCGCCGTCACCGCCGTTAATGACTGGCACCCGGCTGCCTTCGGCGAATTCCGCGACTGACCCTGAGCGTGGGTGGCGCATGGCAATTACGTCGCTGTAACTAGATAGTACCCGTGCGGTGTCGTATAGCGATTCGCCTTTGGCTAGAGCCGACGATTCCATTCCGGTGGTTTCGCGAACTTCGCCGCCGAGTAAGTTGAATGCAGTGCCAAAGCTTACCCGGGTGCGGGTTGATGCTTCGAAAAACAAATTACCTAAAATGGCGCCATCCAGAACTCGCGTGCGCTTTTGCCGGCGTGCGTAAGGCAACATGGTGTCGGCGACCTGAAAAATGTATTCGATACTGTCGAGATCAAATTGATCAACCGAGAGTATGTTGGCACCCGTGAATTGCAGCATAGGTTATGTCCTTGCAGGAGAAGATGACCCGTTGTGCGCCACCAAGCTTGGCTCTGGTCTGCTTGCACTGGGGCGCTAGTCTAGCAAAAACTGCTGCGGTTGAGAATCGCTGAGCATCATCAGCAAGTGCTCAGAAGGGCTTCAAGACCGCCAACAAAATAATCGCAAATAATGCGAGTACTGGGGCTTCGTTAAACCATCGGTAAAACTTATGCGACCGCTGATTACGGTCGTGTTTAAAATCCGCCAGCAGCTTAAAGCAATAACCATGATAACCAAGTAACCCTAGCACCAGCACAAGTTTGGCGTGCATCCAGCCACTTTGGGCTAACCAAGCGGTACCATATTGCCACAGCAGCAGCGCGCCAAAGACCACTGTAAGTATGGCAAACGGGGTGACGAACAAGAGCAGGCGGCGCTCCATAATCTTCAATTGTTCGCTAACCTTGGGCTCAGTGGTTTGCGCATGATAAACAAACAATCGCGGCAAATAAAAGATGCCGGCGAACCATGCCACCATGAAAATTAAGTGTAATGCTTTAAACCAAAGTATGGACACTGCGCCTGTGCTCCCTTAGCATTGCCGATTGATTAAACCGCGATCATCATCGGCCACCATCATAGAAAGAGTTGCGATGAAAGAGAAGTTGAATATCCAGTATTGGCAACACAAGTACGGCAAGCTCCCCGTCACGTTAGTGATTGTGGCAGGACTGCTCGGCTTAGTGTGGGCGGGTTATGGCCTCGGTCACTGGCATTTGCATTATCTTGCCGCGGAAACTGCGCGGCAGTCCCAACGTATCGATGGTATGTACCGACAGATTGAGCAGCTTGAATATCGAACCCACATTTTACAAGTGGAGTTGGATATTGAAAAAGCGGCGAACGCCAGCTTGCAACAAGAAATGGCAATGGCGCAGGATGAAACCTTTGCGCTGCGCCGAGAAATCGCGTTCTATCAGAAAATTATGGCGCCAGAGCTGGAAGCCAACGGCGTGATTATAGACTCACTAGAAGTATCGGCTAATCAGCGGGCTGGTCATTACCACTTTAATTTAGCACTAGTGCATTTAGAGCGGCAGCGGGATTTGGTGAGTGGTCGCGTAAGTCTAACCTTAGTGGGTCGCCGTAATGGTGAGCGCGCCACCTATGACCTATTTGAATTAGCGATGATTGAGAATGACTCGCGGGCGTTCAATATGCGCTACTTTAATGTATTTGCGGGTGACTTTTTGATGCCAGAGGGCTTTTTACCCGAGCGGATTGACGTGAGTGTTGCTGTTTCCGGTCGGCGTAACGCCATTGAGCAGAGCTTCTTTTGGCAGCAGCTGCGGCAGAGCCCAGAACCCAGTCGCGAACCCGGCCCAGTCACCAGCCCTAATACTTGACCCTTTTACTCGGGTAAGCGACAATAGACGGGTAGTATCAAATCACTAAACTGTCCGAGCGACAGTTGCAAACGAGGTTGAGTAATCATGTCTGACGCCCCAATGCCGATTCAATTTACCGAGGCGGCTGCAAACAAAGTAAAAACGCTTATTTCGGAGGAAGAAAATCCGAATCTCAAGCTGCGTGTTTACGTCACTGGCGGCGGCTGTTCCGGCTTTCAATACGGATTCACCTTTGACGAAGCCGTGAACGATGGTGATATGGAAGTTGAGCGCAACGGCGTGAGCTTAGTGGTCGACCCCATGAGCTTACAATATCTCGTGGGCGGCACTGTGAACTATGAAGAGGGTTTGCAAGGCGCGCGCTTTTTTGTTGACAACCCCAACGCCTCAACCACCTGCGGCTGTGGTGCCAGCTTTAGCGTTTAAGCAGCACATCAGGTAAACTATGGCCTCATTTCGTTGCAGAGGTCGTTATGAGTTTATACGCAGAACATATCTCGACAGTTGCCGCACGTTTCGATGCGGCGCTACAAGCCAATAATTTTGATGCGGTGTTGGTCTATGCGGGCCAACCTCGGGTCGCTTTTCTAGACGACAACCCAGCACCTTACAAGGTCAACCCGTTATTCAAATACTGGGTTCCCGTGACTAACGCCCCGAAAAGTGCGATTTATTATCGCCCCGGGCAAAAGCCTGTCTTATTTTTGCATCAGCCGCGTGATTTTTGGCATTCGGATATTCGCCTCGATACCCGCGAATGGGAAGCGCAGTTCGACCTAAGAGTGGTTGGCAGTGTGGATGAAATCGCCACTCAACTTGGTGATAAGTTGCAACATTGTGCTTGGTTAGGCGAAGATTTCGCGCAACCAGTGGCGCAAT
This sequence comes from uncultured Idiomarina sp., assembly GCA_946885915.1. Next base: position 96,737 of record CAMPHF010000008.1, on the reverse strand, counting down.
GGCCAGTCGCGCAGCGTAATCCACAAGCGCTGATTGACCACTTACATTATCACCGGGCGCTTAAAACGCCGTGGGAAATTGACAATATGCGGCATGCTAACCGGCTGGCGGCGATTGCACATAACGCGGCCCGAGACGCATTTTACGCAGGCAAGAGCGAGCTCGAGATTCAGCATGCCTATCTCGCCAGTATTGGGTTTCGCGAAAGTGAAATGCCGTACAACAATATTGTGGCGTTGAACGAGCATGGCGCGGTGCTGCATTACGATGTGTACGACGTGAACGCGCCGGCCGAAAGCCGCTCGTTCTTGATTGATGCTGGTGCTACTTACAAAGGTTACTGCGCTGATATTACGCGTACTTATAGTCGTGCTGAAAGCGGTATCTTTGCCGACATCGTGGCGGCGGTAGACAATGCTCAGCAGGCGTTACTTGATGAAATTAAACCGGGCGTCGACTATTACCAACTGCACGTTTCCCAGCATTTAAAAATTGCGCAAGTATTGGCGGATTTTGATTTAGTGAAAGGAACGGCCGAGGCTATTTATGAGCAAGGTTATACCAGCCCATTCTTCCCCCATGGTTTAGGTCACTTCATCGGTTTGCAGGTGCATGACGTAGGCGGCCATCAGCGCGATGAGCGTGGCAATATGTATCCGCGCGACGAGCGTCACCCGTTCTTACGGCTGCTACGTCCGGTTGAGGCAGGCCAAGTCTTTACCATTGAGCCTGGTCTTTATGTGATTGATCAGTTGCTTGAACCTTTTGCCGGTAACGCGGATTTCAATTGGTCGCAAATAGATGCACTACGGCCATTTGGCGGCGTGCGGATTGAAGATAGTATTGTGGTGGGTGAGCAGCACAACGAAAACTTAAGCCGTGATGCCTTTGCCGCATTAGCTTAAGTCGTTGTGGTTAACGGGCGCGAAATTGCGCTCGTGGTGCGCGGTACCAGCCACCTAGCACCGTTGGCTGGCGCGCACCGGTAACCGCGCGCAGATTACCCGGTTGTTGATTCACGTGGCACCATGCTAACCATGCAAAAGCCATAGCCTCTAACCATTCAGGGGCAACCCCAAGGGCCTCAGTGCTAAGCACCTCGGTAGTCGGCAAGTAGGCCTGACAGGTCTGCAACAACAGCGGATTTAAGGCACCGCCACCGCACAAATAAAGCCGTTTCGGTATACTAGGTAAAAAGCGCTCGCATGCTTGCGCGAGGCTTTTTGCAGTAAGATGCAGCAACGTATGTTGTACGTCAGCCGGAGCGTAGGCTTCAAGGTCAGTTACTTGCTGTTGCAACCACCCCAAATGGAAGTCATCTCGACCTGTGCTTTTCGGCGGTTGCCGGGCAAAAAATGGGTCGTTCAGTAGGCATTCCAAGAGTTCTGGTTGCAGCTTGCCTTGCCGCGCAAACTCGCCATTTGCATCGAAGCCATAGCCAGCGGCCGGGTGGTGCAGTTGATACCATTTATCTAGCAAGGTATTGGCGGGACCAGTATCAAAGCCGGTGACGGCATCCGCGTTGCCCGGCAGCCAGGTAATATTGGCAATCCCACCAAGATTCACCAGTGCACGTGGTTCATGCTCGCTGGCGAACAAAAACTGATGAAAAGCGGGTACCAGTGGGGCGCCTTCGCCACCCAGTGCCATATCCATGCGGCGAAAATCAGCGATCACATCAATGCCGCTGAGCGCCGCGAGCCGATTAGGATCGCCAAGCTGCAGCGTATAGGGATGAGGTGCGTGAGGTTGATGGCGCACGGTTTGGCCGTGACTACCAATCGCCACAATATCGGCGGCGCTTAACCCCGATTGTTGTAACAACGGAGCGACTGCTTCCGCGCACAACTCGGCAAAAGCTTGGTCGGCATCTGCATAAGCAGCTAATTCGCCTGCTTGTGGTTGACAGAGCTGTTCAAGTTGCGAGCGCAGCGCGGTAGGAATGGGTTGTAAGTGGCTGGCCACTAGCCGCGGTGTGCCAGCCGTCATTTCCACTAGCGCGGCATCAAGGCCATCCATGCTGGTACCCGACATTAGCCCAATATAATAACCGTTGGTGCTCATGGCGGGTGCCCTCATGCTCAATTAGCGTTATTGGTATTAAGCGCTAGGAGCACACGTTTATTGTCTTGCAACATAGCCAAGCGCTGGTCTGCGATGGCTCTAAAGCTAGGCAACTCGCTGGCGCTTAAGGATTTCGCTTGCGGTAGTTCCACCGTACGCGGATTGCGGTGTACACCGTCGACTAAAAATTCGTAATGTAAGTGAGCGCCGGTGACTCGCCCAGTGGCGCCCACGCGGCCAATCAATTCGCCCTGTTTCACCCGGTCGCCGTGTTTCACTAAGCGTTTGCTAAGATGTAAATACTTAGTCACGTAACGCTCACCGTGCTGAATAAACACGTAATGACCATTGAGGTTGTTATAGCTACTGGCAATGACCTTGCCATCACCCGCTGACATAATCGGGGTACCCACATTGGCCGCATAATCAATACCGTTATGTGGACGAACTCGTCCAGTCACTGGATGCAAGCGGCGTGGGTTAAAGCTAGAACTGATGTAAGTAAAGTTTACCGGTGAGCGCAAGAAGGTTTTGCGCATGGCGCGCCCTTCCGGCGTGTAATATTGGCCGTTATCGTTCAATACAGCACTAAAAGGCTGGCCTTGGTTAATAAATTCAGCCGCCAAAATACGGCCATAACCGATAAACTCACCTTCTACATACTGCTTCTCAAACAGCACGCTAAATTCGTCGCCTTCTCGCATATCAAGGGCAAAGTCGATATCCCAGCCAAAAATGCTGGCAAGACTCATGATTTGCCCGTTGGTTAGCCCAGCGTCGATGCCGGCGTTCCAGAAACTGCTAGTAATGCTGGCACGCGCAAATGCAGTTCGTGTTTCAACCGCTTTGGTTTCAATATCGGCCGCATAGCCGGCGTCTGTTTGGGTGATCAATAAAGTTTCAGTGGCGCTTAGGGTGTAGGCCAACTGAATAAGGTTGCCAGCAGTGTCGCGGGCAAATCTGAGGGTGTCGCCCGGATGGATCTTACGTAATAGCTTGGCATTAGGGCCAGCTTCAGTAATTTCATAAAGCTGGCGCGGGGTTAGGCCCACTTTGTCAAAAATTTTAGCGAGATTATCGCCGGTGCGCACTTCGTAACCGCTCCAACGCAGCTGCTCTGCTTGGGTTTGCTCACTGGTTTGTGTGGGCACCTCAAGTTCTAATTGATAACGTTGACCCAAAATAAGCTGGTCTACCGCCGGCGTATTTTTCGACGCGGTGGCCTCGTCCGAGGGCAACCATAGCAATAGCAACACCGCGGCACTTATTGAGGAAATAAGTACCTTGTGAGAATTCGGTAACTGCTTGACGATCGTTGTTATATTTTTAGAGACTGCTTTCATATTTAGCGCACTTCATGTTTCTGACCTCGCTGTGATTGCTCTTTGGCATCACCAGACTATTTCGCAGAATAATATGAAATTTTGCGTTTTGCCAGTCTGTTTACACTTAAAGCAGAGCAAAGAATGCCTTACAATACGTGGTTTAGCGCCAATTGGGTGCCGATAATGAATGAGGATCACACATGTCTGATGCAGTAGCTGCCGCACTTGCGGAACTCACGCGTGGTACAGAAGAGGTACTACTTGAGTCCGAACTAGTTGAAAAGCTTAAAGAAAATAAGCCTTTGGTGATTAAGGCAGGGTTTGATCCAACGGCGCCAGATTTGCATTTAGGCCATACCGTTCTCATTAACAAATTAAAGGCCTTTCAGGATTTGGGCCATCAAGTAGTGTTTTTGATAGGTGATTTTACCGGCATGATTGGTGACCCCACCGGCAAAAATGTAACGCGTAAGCCGTTAACACGCGAAGATGTGCTCGCGAACGCTAAAACTTATCAGACCCAAGTCTTCAAAATTCTCGATCCGGCCAAAACTCAGATCCGCTTTAATTCTGAATGGATGGAGCAGCTCGGCGCCGCCGGTATGATCAAACTTGCTGCTCAGCAGACGGTAGCGCGCATGCTCGAGCGCGACGATTTCAAAAAGCGTTATGCTAATGGTCAATCGATTGCCATCCATGAGTTTCTTTACCCATTAGTGCAAGGCTGGGATTCCGTCGCGCTGAAAGCTGATGTAGAGCTAGGTGGTACCGATCAGCGTTTTAACTTGTTGATGGGGCGTGAGTTACAAAAGAGCGAAGGACAACGGCCGCAAACCGTGATGATGGTGCCGCTGCTTGAAGGGCTTGATGGCGTACAAAAAATGTCGAAATCGCTGGGCAACTATATCGGTATTACCGAGCCTGCCAACGATATGTTTGGCAAGATCATGTCGATTTCCGATGAGTTGATGTGGCGGTATTACGAATTACTTAGTTTCCGGCCGCTGGCTGACATTCAGGCGTTACAGGCTGAAGTTGCAGCGGGTAAAAACCCCCGTGATGTGAAAGTGGCACTGGCAAAAGAGATTATTGCGCGGTTCCATGACGAAGCCGCTGCCGAGGCGGCGGAACAAGATTTTGTTCAGCGTTTCCAAAAAAACGCGGTGCCTGATGAAATGCCAGAGTTAGCGTTAAAGTTGGCGGAAACCGGCAGCGGGATTGGGAACATCTTAAAGGCGGCTGAGTTGGTAGCTTCTACTTCCGAGGCCTTGCGGATGATCAAGCAGCAAGCCGTCAAAATTGATGGTGAACGAGTCACTGACACTAAGTTTGAATGCAGTGCAGGTACGGCTGTTTATCAGGTTGGCAAACGTAAATTTGCGCGCATCACGCTGTCATAATGACAGCGCGATACGGTCGCTAAGCAACGGCTATACGGTGAAACTCTTGATTGAATCCTGTAATTCTTCGGAGAGTTTCGCCACTTCGTTGGAGGCTTTTGCGGTTTGTTGAGAGCCGGCTGCTGTTTGTTCGGCAATTGCCACGATTTGCTCTAAGCGTTCGCTAATATCCTGCGCTGTCCGGCTTTGTTCCAGTGCGGCGGTGGTAATGTGGTTACTACTATCTGCAGCTTGATGCACCGAGTCCGTAATTGATTGGAGCGCCGCGGCGGCCTCATCACTTTGGCCGACACACACTTCTGCTTGTTCGCGGCCTTTGTTCATCACGGTCACCGCGCGTTGCGCGTCCGCTTGCAAGCTTTCAATCATCTGATGAATTTCTTCGGTCGACTCTTGAGTGCGGCTCGCGAGCGTACGCACCTCGTCAGCCACTACGGCGAATCCACGACCTTGTTCACCGGCGCGGGCAGCCTCGATGGCCGCGTTCAGTGCGAGTAAGTTGGTTTGGTCCGCGATCCCGCGAATCACATCCAAAATACTGCCGATGTTGGTGCTATTTTGGTAGAGCTGATTAATTACTTCCGAAGCGGCTTTAATTTCTGTTGCAAGCGCCTCAATGGTGGCTTTATTTTTGCTAGAAATTTCCCGCACACGGGTCGCTTCATCGTCAGAATGTTGGATTTGCTCGAGCGCCTCAGCCGCTCCATTCGCCATTTCTGATGAAGTGCTATTCATCTCTTGGGTGGCGGTCGCCACTTGCTCGATTTGTCCACGCTGGTCTTCAATGGCCCGCGTCGTTTGTTCTGATACGGCCGAGGACTGTTCGGCTGCTGCAGCCAGCTGAGTAGCGCGATTGGCGATACCGTTAATCAGATCGCGAAGATTATCGGTTAACTGATTGGTATTGTCGGCCAGTAAGCCAAATTCGTCCTGTTTGTCATAATCAACGCGTCTAGTCAGGTTCCCCGCAGCCATCACGTTCAGCATATCGTTTACTTTATTGAGCGGAACGGTAACGCGCCGAACGGTAATATAGGCAATCACAATGGCTAACGCGATGGAAATAACGGTGAGTAAAGTGTTCATCCAACTAGTCGTCGAAATCGTGCTACTTACCGAGGTTTGTGCGTCGCTGGCAAGGGTCTGTACGCGGATACGCAAATCGTCGGTGAGCGCTATCACCCGATTCATGGTTTGTTCGGATTGTTCACTACGAGCTAGGGTGTCAGCGCGTACTTGAAGTCTTGATTTGACCAGCTCGGGGTAAGAGTTCGGCCCCGTCAATGCGGCGGTATTGGTGCGGATCATAGCCAGTGCATCGTTGACCAACTCACGGGTATTGTCACCAGCAAGTGTATCTAAGGTATTAATGTGAGTTTGCATCGCGTTAATACCGATTTCAATTTCACTTTGGATAACGTTGGCACGATCCATGTCGCTGGCAGCGCGCATGTCATATAGCAACGAAATAAGCGCGTTTAACTCGCGCTCAAGCGTTTCGGCAGCAAGTTCAATTTGGGTTTCTTCGGTGTTGTCCATGATGTCTAGCATCATGAAGGATGCGTCACCTAAGCCGAACTCAATGGTTTCAACACGGCTGGTGATTTCTTCACGCAGATTTAGGTAACGTTGTTGCAAGCCAAATAACTGTTCAACTTGCTGGTTATAGTTATTAATCGCCTCGCGATTTTCATCAAGTTGAGCGTCGTAGCCTTCGCCCGCAAGTGCACCTCGTAGCTTTACCTCTGCGGCATTGAGCGTATCGCGCGCTTGTTCAAAGCGGGTTTGTAACGCCTGTACGCTGGCGAGGTTGGTATCGTAGTAGGCCTGCAGTTTAATCGTGCTAATCTCAAGGAGTTCCACTTTAATGGTGGCCACCGCGTCTAGTGCAGGCACCGCTACTTGGTTCACCCGTTCAGCTGAATTACCAATGGTGTTGGTGTTGAAAATAGAACTAAGGCTGATCACCAGTAGTAGTAACGTGATGATCGCGAAACCGCCTATAACGCGAAGTGCCACCGTTAATTTCATAGTATATCCTCTACGCTAGTCGCCCTGCCTACTGGCGGCGGTCAAAAATTGCTGTGTAGTCCAGTTCATCATGGTTAAGCGCTCGCCCCACACGCAACCCGTATCTAAACCAATAATGTCGGCGCGCTGTGTGCGCCCACCAAGCGCTGCCCAGTGACCAAAAATAAGTGCATGCGGTTGCGGCTCAAGATAATCAAACCATGGCTTCAGTGTGGTATCAGAGCACTCATCTGGGGCACCATTGTGGCTAAAATCTAGCTGTCCCGCTGCCGTACAAAAACGCATTCTTGTAAAAGCGTTAATACTAAATCGATATCGGTCGAAACCCACTAAACTTGAGTCCCAATTCGTCGGCGTATTGCCGTACATGGCGGCAATGAGTGCGGCAAAGTCATCGCCGCGCAATTGCTCGCTGAGCTCTGTTGCGCAGCTTACCGCTTGCTCCATACTCCACCAAGGATATATACCCGCATGCGTCATGACAAATGGCCGAATGTCATAGCGGCCATCGTACAACAGCGGTTGCTGGCGAAGCCAGTCGATATAGTCTAAGCGCTGCGCGGAACTCGCGTTCACAATTGAGGAGAGGTGGTCGGCGGGTTTGGGTGTGCGCTGACCGAGTAGAATGGCTAACAAATGTAGGTCATGGTTACCCAGTACCGGCTGTGCTGCTGGGCCCAATTGCATGACTAGGTCAAGGCAGGCCTTCGAATCTGGTCCGCGAGCGACAATGTCGCCAACTAGTAACAGCCGATCAGACTGTGGTGTAAAGCCGGCCTGATCAAGTAACGAACAGAGTTCGCGATAACAACCCTGTAAGTCACCAACAATATAAGTAGCCATGCGCGGGGGCGAGCGTGCTAGTGCAGAATGTTAGGCACAGCAAGGCGAAACGACGGTATTTCAGCCTTAAATGCTTCACCGGTCGCGGCGAGCATGCCGTAATGTCCCTGCATACTGCCAATTGGCGTTGCTAGAACCGTGCCGCTGGTATAACTGAATGACTCACCCGGGGCGATTTGTGGTTGTTTACCGACCACGCCATCACCCGCGACTCGCGTTATTTTGTGATCAGCATCGACAATTTTCCAATCTCGATCCAACAGCTGCACCGTTTGTTCACTTTGATTGGTAATGGTAATGGTGTAGGCGAACACATATTGGTTTTGCTCAGGGTTTGATTGCGCCGCCAAATACTGTGTACGCACCTCAATAGCTACCCAGCTGTTGTCGTAGTCTGACATAGTTACTGCTTCCGTCTGCTCAGCACGCCTCATGCTCGCGTGCAATCAAATTGGTAATGGCGACATAGTCTGCCACTGATAAAGTTTCAGGTCGAGCGCCCGGGTCAATGCCAAGCGCTGCAAATTGCGCATCCGATAAAATGTCTTTGAGATTATTACGAATAGTCTTACGGCGCTGATTGAAGGCCTGCAAACAAATTTTTGCCAGTAAAGCGCGGTCAGCAACAGGATGCGGCGGCTGTTGATAGGGAACCAGCCGTACCACCGCAGATTCCACCTTTGGCGGTGGATTAAAAGCGCCAGGTGGAACGTGCAAAATGGTCGAGACTTCACAAATTTGCTGCACCGTCACACTTAGTCGACCAAAAGTTTTGCTCCCAGGGTCGGCGGTGAGGCGATCAACGACCTCTTTTTGCAACATAAAGTGCATGTCACTGATGATGTCGCTGAAACTCAACAGATGAAACATAAGCGGCGTTGAGATGTTGTACGGCAAGTTGCCAAATACGCGCAACGGTTTGCCGCGGTAAAATTGACGAAAATCAGTTTTTAGGGCGTCGCCACGAAATACCGTGAGTTTTTTCGATAAAAATGGATGCTGTTCAAGCCGATCAGCTAAATCGCGATCCAACTCAACCACGGTAAGGTGATCAATTTGCTCGGTAACAGGTTCAGTCAATGCCGCTAAGCCCGGGCCTATTTCAATCAGATCTTCACCTGGCTGTGGTGCTATAGCAGCAACGATGTCGCCAATGACTTGGTCATCATGAAGAAAATTTTGGCCAAAACGTTTGCGCGCAATGTGGCCAAGATGTGCTTTAGTCATTCACTCATATCCATATCAAAAATAAGTTAGCGCGGTGCTGCCGCTATCGGTATTACTGAGCCGTACGTCGAGTAGCTAAGCGCAAGGCTTCGGCAATTGCCACCTGCATACTACCGGCATCCACCCCTGCGTTACCTGCCATATCCAACGCGGTGCCATGGTCGACGGAGGTGCGAATATAGGGCAGCCCAAGGGTGATGTTCATCGCCCGGCCAAAGCCCTGATATTTTAACACAGGCAAGCCTTGATCGTGATACATAGCAAGCACAGCATCGGCGTGCGCTAAATATTTAGGCGTAAATAAGGTGTCAGCGGGAAGTGGGCCGATTAAGGTTGGCCGTTGGGCGGCAGGCTGAGCCGAAAATTGTGCGTTAAACGCCTCTAAAACCGGCGTGATCACCATGATCTCTTCTTCGCCTAAATGGCCTTGTTCGCCGGCATGGGGATTCAGTCCACAGACTAAAATTCGGGGTGCCGACAAGCCAAATTTGCGGTCTAAATCAGCAACTAAAATGTCTAGAATACTGCGCAACTTGGTGGGCGTAATAGCTGCAGGTACTTGCTGCAAGGGGAGATGAGTTGTCACTAGCGCAACCCGGAGGTTGTCCGTGGCTAACATCATCACGACTTCAGCGACCTTTGCGCGCGCTTGGAAGAGCTCTGTATGCCCAGAAAACGAGAAGCCGGCATCGTTGATCACACCTTTATGCACCGGTGCCGTTACTATCGCATCGAATTCACTGCGTTGTGCACCATCAGCCGCTCGCTCAAGCATCGCCATCACGCTGGCGCTGTTGGCAGGATTTAACTGCCCCGGTTGCACTGGTTGCTGGCAAGGTATATCAATGATGAATGCATGTCCGGGAAGGTGCGCGGTGCGCTCAGCAGTCGCCATTGAGTAGGGACTTAGCTGTAACGGAATTTGCAACTGTTCGGCGCGTGCCGTTAAGGTTTGTTGGCAGCCAATAATAACCCACTCTGCCGCTGTCGCCGCTAAATCGTGCTGTTGCAAAGCGCGCAACAGCACGTCAGGGCCTATCCCGGCGGGCTCACCGACTGTGAGCGCCAGGCGGGGAATCATTCTGCGACCATTTCAACGTAGGCTTGATCGCGCATCTCTTGCTGCCAGTTTGCGAGTTCTTCGCGATATTTACGTTGAAACAGAAGTTGATATGCACGGTCACGCTTGCTGGCTTCGGTGTTGTCTTGCACGCGACGGTCTAACACTTCCACAATGTGCCAGCCGAATTGGCTTTCAAAAGGTTCGCTCAATTCGCCCACATCAAGCCGGTTAATGGTATTTTTGAAGGCTTCTGCATACACATCTGGACGTGACCAGCCGAGCTCACCACCTTTTGCCGCCGAACCGGGATCAGCTGAATGCTCCCGCGCTAATTCAGCAAAATCAGCGGTGCCAGCTTGTAGCTGTTGGTAAAAGCCTTGCAGCATTTCACGGGCGCGTTTATCAGACAGAATCACCGATGGCTGGATCAGGATGTGGCGTGCCAGTACCTCTTCGACTTCAACCGTTTCGATACCACGAGTATCTTCCACTTTTAAGATGTGGAAACCAACCCCGCTGCGCAGCGGACCGACGATGTCACCTTTGCGCGTGTTATTCACGGCATCAGCGAACAAGCTTGGCATTTCGTTAATGTTCATCCAACCCATGTCGCCGCCTTCTAATGCTTCTCTACCGGCAGATACAGAAATAGCCAGATCGGCAAACTCACGGGTTCCATCACGAGCTAATTTGATGACATTTTCGGCGTTGGCGCGAACTTCGGTTACGGTGTCACTCGAAGCGCCGTCAGGTAAGGGGACTAAGATATGACGTAAGCGATATTCCTGTTCAGCTTGGTTAGATTCGTCAATAACCCGCACTAGCCCCTCGATTTCTTGGGGTGAAACATAGACGCGCTGCTGCACCGCATTACGCTGAACTTCTTGCACAATCAGTTGCTGGCGCATGTCGTCGCGGTAGGCTGACCAACTGTCGCCGTTGGTTTCGATTAGCTGCCGCAGTTGTTCGACGTTCATGCCTTGCTCACTTGCAATGCCGTTAATCGCTTGTTCAACTTGAGCGTCGCTCACATCAATGCCATAGCGCTGTGCCATTTGAAGCTGCAGTTCACGGGCGATCAGACGGTCCACCACCTGAACGCGCAGAGTTTCATCGGTAGGTAAAGCCTGACCACTTTGCGTGGCTTGTTGTTTCACCATCCGCATCATGTCTGCCACCGAACTCTCGGTGATCACACCATCGTTTACAATGACGGCAACTCGGTCAATGATCTGACCTTGGGCGAAAGCATTACTTGCAATCATTGCACTGCTAAGTACCGCACCGAGCAGCCATGCTTGCATCATTTTCTTCATCATAATTACAACCTAGTTATTTACGACCTAATTGCTCAGGTAAAAAGGGCGACGATAGCCGAACAAACTTTGCTCCAGCATATCAATTAATCCACGCTGGTCCGAGCCCAATCCTTTAATAATAAATTGAACGCTCACACCATTGTCAAATTCGGGGCGACCGATAGTGCCAGCGCCCGGGAATAGCTCAAGATTTCGATTAATGCGACGATAAGCACTGACCCTTAGCGCCCAGCAGCAATTCGTGTATTGCACGCCAAAAATAGCATCGTTGGTGCGGCCGTTGTTTAGGTCGTAGTACCAGTTACCAGCTACTTGCCAGCGTTCGTTCAGCGACCAAACGGTTTGCATCCCCACCTGTTCGATATCTTCGGCTAATAAATTAGTGGCATTACGGTGGCTGACTTGGATCAGATTTTGCGCATCTTTACGATATTCTACGGCAGTCTGACTCTTGCGAGTGCTATTGAGTTCCCCGTCATACTGAATCGCGCTATTGAACGACCAGCGGTCACTAATACGAAACGATAACTCCGCCGCTAAATCGGAAGCACTATTCTCCGCGCGGCTCTGTTCCGCTAGTAGCAAGGTCCGGCTATCGGTAAAGTAATGAATCTGCGCCAAACTGAAGCGCAACAGTTCCCGCGCACGGTCGTTAAACACGCTGGTGGTCGCACCGATAGTGACTTGGTTAGCATCCGCAATCCGATCTAAGCCAGTAAACCGGCGGGCGCGGAATAAACCGTTATAGTCTTCTTGCATTAAGGTGGTGTCATAAACGCCAATATTAGACTGATCACGGTAAGGCACATATAAATATTGAATTTGTGGTTGCAGGGTTTGCAACAGCGATTCGCCATCATAGTTAAACTGACGCTCGAAATTTACCCGTCCACGCCAGCGAAAGTTCGGTAACGCACGGGTGGTTGAGTCGGCGATGGCTAAATCGCGACTTTCTTGCTGGTAATAAGTAAAGGCGTAGCCAAGCTCAGCTATCCAATCATAAGCAGGTTGCTCATCGCTGTAGCTTAAGGTCGGCTGTAAGTGAACGCGACTGGCATAATTGGAGCTGTCTGCTTGATTTCGAAAATGGGTAAAGTCAGCCAATACTTCATAATTTAAGTGCTGATCGCCTTTGCTAAACCGAGTGGTAATTGCCGGCAAGGTTCGATAGGGCGAACGGAAGTCACCTAACACATCGAAATCTTCAATCCGCAGGCGGCTGTGCCAAGCATCACTCACATGATCAAGTTGCAGATGACGATACAGCTGAGTGTCTGCACGGCCAGCAAAATCACTGCCGAAATCGTTCAAGTAATCATCGTCACTAATGACCGTACTATTGACGTAGCCACGCCAGTTCTGATTAAGGTTAGCGGTATGCTCAACGTGCCACAAATAACGTGAGTTATTAGTGTCTATACTCTTATCTTCAGGCAAATATTCAAGGTTTAACTGACCTTCGTGGCGCTCGGTTAGATAACGAAACTCTAGCAGCCCTTGCAGACCACGACGTGCCATATATCGCGGGGTAATGGTGGCGTCTAAATTCGGCGCGATATTAATATAATAAGGTAACTCAAACTCAAACCCATGATTCGATGACGAGCTAATGGTCGGAAACAACAAGCCGCTCTTACGCGCATCGCTAGTGGGGAAGTTAATATAGGGTAAATACAACAGCGGCACCCCAAAGACTTCAAAACGGGCGTGCCACGCCTCACCCCAAGCTTCGTCTTCGCTAATGTTTATTTCCGCGGCTTTTAATTGCCACGCGGGCACTGGCTCGGGGCAGGTGGTAAAGGTTGCACCATATAAATCTAACGATTGCGGAGTCAGCCGCAATTCATCAGCTTGGCCCCGCGCGCCATTGGCGTTAATCAAATATTTGGCGTCAGCGAGTTGGGCTTGTTCAGCGGCACTGGCAAATTGGAAATCCTCACTCACCACTTGTACATAGCCGTTGGTAAATGAGGTGGCGCCGGCCGCCACAATGTTGCCGCTCAATTGATTCACTTCGGCATTATCCGTAAACAGCCGCTGCTCGTTAAATTGCACTTCGACATTGCCAAAAAAGGAAGCAACTTGGGTGTTTTCGTCCAATACTGAGCGGTCGGCGCGAACCCCAATGGTGTTCGCGTCCAAGTTTTTGATGGACTGGGTGTAAACGGGAAACAGATCTTGACTGGCCACGCATGAATACGCTGATTGCGCCCAACTTGGTAAACTAAGCAAGCTAGCGCTGAGGGCAAAGATTCGTAATTTTCTTTTGCTCATGCCTTGGGTGTGATTCATAACGTGATAAATTGTCAGGTATGATAAAGCAAAACGGCGCCTGTCGCTATGCGCATACACGCTTGAAATGAGGATTTGGGGGAAAAGTGGAAAATCAACGTGAAGTGGAATTAAAAGCGTGGGTGGAAACCGCTACAGGCTACACGCAGGGGCCGCTACAAACCGTGTCTGGTGACGCCAGTTTCCGGCGTTATTTTCGCGGTACTGACGGTAATCAGAGTGTCATTGCGGTTGATGCACCACCCCAGCAAGAGCCCATCAAACCTTTTGTTGAGGTGGCGGAGGCGTACGCGGCGGCAGGGGTTCCGGTGCCCGAAGTTCTGGCAGTGAATGAAAAACGCGGATTCATGTTGTTAAGCGATTTAGGCTCCACGTTATTGTTGAGCAAATTGAGTGAGCACAACATGCAAGCTTATTACCAACAAGCGCTGCAGTTGTTACCTAATATTATGCGCGTAACGCGCACCGCGGGCGGCCCATTACCCGCCTATGATGAAGCCTTGTTACGGCGGGAACTGGCACTGTTTAGCGATTGGTTGTTGGCGCGCCACTTGGGTCTAGAGTTAAGCGAAGCGGAGCTGCAATTGTGGGCGTCGTTTTGTCAGCTAATGGTCGATAATGCGTTGGCGCAGCCGCAAGTAGGTGTACATCGCGATTATCATGCGCGCAATATTATGGTGTTGGACGATGAATCGCTGGCCACCATTGATTTTCAAGACGCCGTGTGTGGGCCGATTAGCTATGACGTGGTGTCGCTGTTACGAGATTGCTATGTCGCTTGGCCGCGCGAACAAGTTGAACAGTTAGCACAGTATGCCCGGCAGTTATTGCAAGCCGAACAATTGCTGCCTGCGCAGTTAAGCGCCCAGCAGTGGCAGCACCAATTTGATTGGATGGGGCTGCAGCGTCACACCAAAGCGGCAGGTATTTTTGCAAGGCTTTACCATCGCGATGGTAAGGATGGTTATTTGAATGATATTCCACGGACCTTGCGTTACTTACAACAAGTCGCGAGTCTTTATCCACAATTGGCTGACTACCATGATTGGTTAGTGACGCGCGTGTTACCGGCTTGGCAACAACGCCTGCGAGCATCGGCATAATATGGCTGCCGCAACCGCAATGATTTTAGCGGCGGGCCGCGGTGCGCGCATGCGGCCGTTAAGCGACACAACCCCAAAGCCGCTGCTGACCGTTGCCGGCAAGCCACTGATTGCTTATCACTTAGAGAATTTAGCGCGGGCAGGTCACCGAGAAGTGGTGATCAACTGTGCGCACCTGGCGGAACAGTTTCCGGCTGTGTTGGGTGATGGTTCAGCGTATGGTTTGCACATTCATTATTCGGTCGAGCCGGAAGGTGGGTTAGAAACGGCCGGCGGAATTATTCGCGCATTACCATTATTAGATCCGCAGCAGTTTGTGGTGGTCAATGGCGATGTTTATTGTGACTTGGAGTTGGCGCAGCTACCAGCGCTGGCGGGGCATTTGGCCCAGTTAGTGCTGGTCGAGAATCCGCCGCAACATCCGCAGGGTGACTTTAGCATTGAAAATGGCACCTTGGTGGCAGCTAACGAGCAGCGCGCCAGCTATACCTTTGCTGGCATTGCGCGCTATGCCACGCGCTTCTTCGCTGATTATCGCGCCGGAACAGAGGCTTTTGTGCCGCTACGGCCGTTATTTGATGCGCAACTGAATGCCGGAACCATTGCGGCTACGGTGTGGCCGGGGCGCTGGACCGACGTCGGTACGCCGGAGCGCCTACAGAACTTAGATGAGGAGTTGTCAGCAACATGATGATTTGGGGCAAACTGATTGCGGCCGGATTGGGCTTTTTAGTCGGTAAATGGCCGGGCGCTATATTGGGATTCGCCGTTGGTCATTGGTTTGACAAAGCCTACGCTCAAGATTTTGACCGCGCTGGTGGGTTAGGGCGTTTTATTTTTGGCGCTGCGCAAAGTGGCCACGATGCTAGTTTTGTCTACACCATGTTTGCGGTATTGGGGCACGTGGCGAAAGCCAAAGGCCAAGTCACCAAGGCTGATATTGCCCAAGCCAGCACGCTTATGGATGTCTTTGAGCTTGATAGTGATGCGCGTAAACAGGCGCAAGAGGCTTTTCGCGAAGGCAAAGATCCCGGCTACCCGCTGGAAGTGGCGGTAAAAGAATTTCGCGCTGCATTTGCGAGTCGGCGCGATATTCTGCAGCTATTTTTAGAGCAATTGATCACCAATGTATTGAATGATCGACGCGTCGATAAGGCCGAATATGACGTGCTGCTGCGCACTGCCAAAGCTTTGGGTTTTAGCCGTATGGAGTTGGACCAATGGATGAAAATGCAAGGCGCATCACGGCGTTTTCACCAGCAACAAGGTCGCTCGCAACAACGCCAGCAAGCACCTGATCCACGTGCAGAACTAGCCGATGCCTACGAAGTACTTGGGGTGCAGGCCAGTATGACCGATGCCGAGATAAAAAAGGCGTATCGAAAACTAATGGCACGCCATCATCCGGATAAATTAGCAGCACAAGGCTTGCCCGAAGAAATGAAAAAATCCGCGCAAGCAAAAGCCCAAAATATTCAAGCTGCTTACGAAACCGTCAAACAAGCACGGCAAATGAAATAGCCGCAGGCGCGATGGCGCTGGCGGTTGAAAACCTGGCGCGAAGCTGGCTGTTAAAAGCCCTGCGCGAAGCTAGCTTTTAGAAACCTTGATAGTGCAGCCAGCCCCGCACGCTCTGTAGTGCCAAAGTCGGTGCCACTGCGGCAGGCCAAGTTCGCGTTCGATAGCTTCGATGCTGAAATCGCTGCGCTTGCAGTGCGCGATGTTCGGCGGTGCTTAGTGCCCAGCTGTTGGCATCGGCGCTGGTAATGTCAAACACCGGCAATGGCAGTTGGGCAAGCTCCACCGCAACTTGCTGATTTAGACTGTATTGCGGCAAGTGTGGATTAAGTACAATTAACGCATCAGGGCGCACAGGTTGAGCTAAATTAGTATCACTTGCTAGGTCGGCTAACAGCGCCTGATTCAACAGCGCGGCACTGCGCCCTTCCGCAATTAAAATCACAAACCCGCTATAGGCCACCAGTTCGTCCATCACCAACTGTAATCGCGCGCGCAGTTGCGCCCGCAACGGTGCCAGTACTTCGTCACCGACCGCGGTTGGGTAACGCTCATCCACCGGTGGCTGTTGCAGCATATCGGTATGCAATGGGGTGAGTGGTGGTTGCAATGAAAAGGTCTGCCAACCATAGCGCGGCAATTCTTGATAAAGGGTGCGCATGATCGGATTTTGCAGCGGGTGCGTGCCCCAATCCGCGATATGAATGACCACCCCTCGCTCAAGCGGTTGCAAGGCTTCGCGCTCAAGTAGCAGGTAACGATCGTTCCCGGTGGTCAGCCAGCGATGTTCGCCGGGCGGCAAGTAATGGGCTAAATCATCCTGGACTGCGGTGGGTAAGGTTTGTGCGGCAACCGGAACAATGCTGCTGACGGCCAGACATAGCCAAAACCCGAGCGCTTTCATAGCGCGCCTGCAGGTAGGTAAGTTGGCAGTAGCAATGCTCATGTGGGGCAACCGCGATATCCGCAATCAAATAGATAGTTTTATATCGGCGCGGTTTGCTGTGGCTTTAACCTTGTTACTGGGAAAGGTGAAAGCGGCTTGCTAAAAATCCGCCGGACAAACAAAGCTCAGCCGGCGCTGATCATTGGGGTGATAGCAACTTAAAGCTTCCGCATGCAGCAACAACCGTGGTGCCGCCGCAAAAGCCTCAGCGCTGGCATAAAATTTATCGCCGACAATAGGAGTACCAAGCATTTGCATGTGTACTCGCAATTGGTGCGATCGACCGGTGTGGGGATACAAAGTTACCCGCGTTTGCGGGCCTTGCTGTTGCTCGACTTGGTAAAAGGTTTGGGCATGGCGGCCATGTTCATAGCACACCATTTGGCGTGGCCGATTGGGCCAGTCACAGCGCAGTGGAAGGTCAATAAAGCCATGCTCAGCTGGCAGTTTGCCCCATACGATAGCGACGTACTGTTTCGTCACCACCCGGCGTTCAAACTGGCGCTGTAAATGGGCTTGTGCCTGTTTGTGTAAGCCGAACAAGATAATGCCCGAGGTCGCCATATCCAGCCGGTGCACAATGCGCGCATCGGGGTAGACGTAGCGCAGCCGAGTCCAGGCCGAATCACGATGAGCAGGGTCTTTACCCGGCACACTCAGCAGTCCGCTTGGTTTGTTGACCACGGCTATATCTGCATCGGCATAAAGCAACTGCAGAAAAGGTTCACGTGGCGGTTGATAGTGGCTTAAGGTCACGCCGTCTGCTCGCTGCTACTGTGGTGCATTCACAACAATCCGCACCGCATCAAGGCTTAACTGAGCTTGTCTGAGCGCACTCAACAACGCTTGTTCGCGGGCATCCACAGCCGCAATTTCGGCGCTATCCACCAGCGGGTTTTTCGCGGCCAACGCCTGCAGTCGCGTCCGCGTTTGTGCCAAGGTTTGCTCAACCACTTGCTTGGCCGTCGCAACCGAATCTTGTTGCGCACGCTCGGCCAGCGGCCAGGCATCGGTCAGCCGCTGTTGTACGGCATGGCGTAATTGTTGTAACAATTGCCGCGCCAGTTTTTTCTCCACCACTTGGCCCTGCTGATCAAACAAACTCCCCGGCACTTTGTCGGTTAACTCGCGGCCCTGACTGTCGAGCAGCACCCGATAGCGTTGTGGCGGATAAAAATCATCTGCAACCCATTTGGCTGGGGCGGTCACATCACTGCGGAAATACATTTCAACAAACCATGCGCCAGCCGGTAGTTTGTGATTATTCAGGGTGACCAAACAGGTGCTGCCAAAGCTTTCTGAACTAAGCAGCTCAAGCGCCCCCCGAATAAATGGGTGATCCCAGCTTAACAAAGCCACATCTTCGCGAGCCATGGCCACCTGCCGATCGCAACTGACTTGCATGCCCTCGTCGGGCAAGCCCGCTAAACTCGGGACGCGCATATGGTCACCCGGCCGCAACCAGTAAATCGCCTCGCTTAAGGCTTCCAGCTCAACCCCAAATCGCTCACAAAAACGCGTTAAGAAATCGCTTAATGCGCTGGCTTGTTCGGCTGCTTGTACTTGGGTTAATAGCTGCGCGGCCACGGCTGGGCGACAGGCACTTAGAGCCTGCAAAATGTCGTGACCAGCGGCGAGTTGTTGACGAATCTCAGCAGCACGCTGGCGCGTTTTGTCTACCAAGGGCGCTAACTGTGTTGCTGGATCGGCAAACGCTGCCACTAGTTCAGCTTGTAACTCATGGTAAAGCTGATGGCCACAGGCATTGGGCGCGGCAAAGGCTTGCATGCCCTCGTGGTACCACGGCAGCAGCACTGCGGCGTCGCTGCCCGCGCAAACCGGCACATGAATAGTAATTTGTGCAGCTTGGCCAATGCGGTCGAGGCGACCAATGCGCTGTTCGAGTAAATCTGGGTGCTGGGGTAGGTCAAACAAAATCAAATGCTGAACGAATTGGAAATTACGTCCTTCACTGCCGATCTCTGAGCAAATCAATAGTGGCGAACCATCTTCATCGCTGGCAAAAAATGCCGCCGCCCGATCGCGCTCGACCAGGCTCATGTGCTCATGGAACAGGGCCGCGTGAATACCCGCCTGCACCCGCAATGCTTCGGCTAAATCTTGGGCCATCATCGCACTGCTGCAAATCAACACCGCCTTTGCCGGCTTCAGTTGCTTGAGCTGTTGCAACAACCATGGCACGCGCGGGTCGGTTTGCCACCAGCTCGTAGTTGCACTGTCCGCAGTATTCGTGAGCGGGTCCAACGGATACACTTCAAGTTGCCGCTGGGCAAAGCCGCCCACATGCTGGCGCGTATTGCGGAACATCACCCGGCCGGTACCAAAGCGATCTAATAAATCGTTCAAGGCCGCGTCACGCTCGGCGCGGCTTGGGGTGCTTGGTAATGGTATGTCTGTAAGGCTGGCAAGCGCCTCGCGCTGTGACTCACTGAGCGCTGCATCGCTATGCAAGGCTTGGGCAAGCGGAGCCCACTGAGTGTAACGTGCTTGGTCTTGCTGAAACTGCTCAAAATCGGCAAAGCGTTGCGGATCGAGCAGGCGTAGACGCTCAAAGTGTGCCTCGGCGCCAATTTGTTCAGGCGTAGCGGTTAACAGCAACAAGCCAAAGCTATGCTCGCAAAGCGCTTTAATGGTCGCAAATGCAGAAGTTTCAGGGGTTAAGTGATGCGCCTCATCAACGATCAACAAATCCCATTCACTGGCTTGTAAGCCGGGTTGCCAGCGCGGATCAGCAAGCAGATCTTGGCTGATCAGAATCAACTGCTCGGTATCAAATACAGTTTCCGACGTCGCGCCACTTTCTACGGCCTGTTCGCAGCGTTCTTCATCAAACCAGCTAAAGCTCAGAAAGAAACGCCGTTGCAGTTCTACTAGCCACTGATGGGTGAGCGCTTCGGGCACTACCACCAAGACGCGTTTGGCGCGCCCGCTGAGGATGCGCCGCTGCATAATCAGGCCGGCTTCAATGGTTTTACCAAGCCCAACTTCATCTGCCAGTAACACCCGTGGCTGGTAGCGATTGGCGACTTCATTTGCCACATAAAGCTGATGCGGCAACCACTGTACGCGAGCGCCCAGTAAGCCACTTGCCGGGCTTTGCTGTAAGCGTTGCAATTGCTGTTGGGCATCGCGGCGGAGCAGGTACATATCGACATGATCAGTTTTACCGGCCATGAGTCGAGTTAAAGGTTGGCCTGCGGCAA
The DNA here is from genome assembly GCA_946885915.1 of uncultured Idiomarina sp. Next base: position 76,382 of record CAMPHF010000008.1, on the reverse strand, counting down.
CTTGGTGGGCTAATTGAGTTTCTACCACCGATTTGACTTGGTCGGGCTGTTGCTCAGGCCGAACCCGATAGATTAAAACGCCTTGCTCAAGAGTGCTGGATTCAACCACAAAGGCCCAGCCATCGGCGTGCAGCCCGCGTTCTTCGGGCTGTAATTGGTAGCGAACAAGGGGGGCAGTATGGCTGGCATAGTAGCGAACCTCTTCGGTCGCTGGGAAAAGTACGGCAATGCGCCGCCCGTCGAGTTGGGTAATCACGCCCAACCCCAATTCCGTCTCACTTTCACTCAACCATCGTTGGCCAAGTGCAAATTCAGCCTGACTACTTGTTTGCATATAGCTCGTTACACCGTTATTTCAAAGGGGCGCTATGTTAGCGAAACTCAAGCATAGACGCTAGCGACCAAAAATATTTTGTAAAAATCGACGAACTGTCACCACTATGTCACAAAAACTAGGCTACGCTAAAAGTGCAGTTGAACGACAAGTAATTACCATAATAATCTACTATTAAAACGAGGCTGCGCTATGCCGGATAAACTTGCTGCTGAAGTCACCGAACACGCACTCATCAACGCCAGTCAAATGACCAAAAAGCAAAAAGCTAGTACCCCAACACTCACTAAATTCTACATTCTAGATACCAATATACTGCTTCACGAACCCCTCGCATTTTTGAATTTCGACGAACACAATGTGGTGATCCCGATGGTGGTACTCGAAGAACTCGATGCCATTAAAGATCGCCAAAAAGATGTCAGTCGTGATGCGCGAGTTGCCATCCGCTCGTTAGAAAATGCCCTTAAAGATGCTACCCCGGAACAGATTCTAGCGGGGGTGTCGCTCAATCGTTTAGAAGGTAACCGGCAAGCCGCCGGCACCTTGGCTATTTATCCCGATTATCAACTGCGCCAAACCGAATCGGCGTTGTCATTGACTGAAAATGACCATCGGATTATTCAGGCCGCGTTAGCGCTACAAAAACAATATGTCGGCCACAAAGTGGTATTGGTGACCAAAGACATCAATATGCGTCTGAAGGCTAAAGGCGCGGGTGTTAAATATGTTGAAGACTACCGCACTGACCAATTAATCGATGATATTCGCTTCTTAAGTAAGGGTTTTTTGGAGGTCGAAGGCGAATTCTGGGATCATGTGGGAGAAGTCACCAGTATTCAGCAAGGGCGTGATGCACTGCATGAAGTATCACGCAGTTCGCTGCCGAGCGTATTTCGCAACCAATACATTATTGATGAAGATGAAACCTTCGCCGGTAAAGTTGTCGATTACAACGACCAGTCGGTACGTTTACTCGACCTCGGCTATGACCGCATGATGGGTTATAAAGCCTGGGGCGTGCAACCGAAGAACATTTATCAAGCGATGGCGATGAATGCGCTGTTGGATACCAGCATTGATTTGGTCATTTTAACGGGGCCGGCCGGCAGCGGTAAAACTTTGCTGGCGCTAGCCGCAGCGTTAGAAATGGTGGTTGAACAAGGCATTTACGAAAAAATAATCGTGACCCGAAACACACCTGAAATTGCCGAGTCTATTGGCTATTTACCGGGCACCGAAGAAGAGAAAATGGCGCCTTGGTTGGCGGCAATTACCGATAGTTTAGAGGTGCTTCATAAAAATGATGAAAGTATGGAATCAAGCCTGAACTTCATCATGAAAAAAGCCAATATTCAGTTGAAATCGCTTAACTTCATGCGCGGGCGCAGTATTCAGAACGCCATTGTTATTTTGGACGAAGCGCAAAACCTGACTGCGTCACAATTAAAAACCATTATTACCCGCTGTGGTACCGGCACCAAAATCATTTGTTCGGGTAACTTGGCGCAAATTGATAGCTACTACTTAACCGCAGTTACCTCGGGGCTTACTTATATTGTGGAGCGTTTTAAAGATTATCCGGGCAGTGCTACGGTGAACTTGAATGGCGTAGTGCGAAGTAATTTGGCGCAATACGCCGAAGAAAACCTCTAACTCGGTAGTCGCGTTTAGCGAAACCGCTCAGTCGTGTATTGGCCGCTGCTCACATAGCGAGCAGCGGTCTCACCAAGCTCACCAATTTTCAGCAATGCCGGCCCGGTTGGCTCTACCACTAATAAGCTTTGGTCATTGATCATAATGCTCTGTTCGCCATCCCGTTGGCTCATTCGCAGGGCTAAAAACGCATGATTGGGCACATACACCGCATACACAGGTACGTCGGGCATCAATTCACGTAGTAACGCCCCCATTAAGGTTACTTTGCTGTCGCAATCGCCCTGATGTTCAAGCAGTAAACGGGCGGGCGGATTGAAGCCAGCACCTGCGCTTTCGAGCCGGTCGGCCAAATCCTGATAGGGAATACCTTGCATAAAGCTTAAAACAGCTTCTAAATATGTGCGTTGAGTGTTTTCGCCAAGCACTGCGCGAAACGCATCAGCGAGCGGCAAAATAATGTTGCTAGACGCTTCGGCAATAGCAATATGGTCGGGTTTAATACCGGTTTGGCCACCCACCCCGGTGATGCGATTGTAGTAATGCTCAGTTAAATACTCATTGAACAAACGCTCGTATGCAGCATGCATATCAACTAACACTGCGTCACTCGCTCGCCGCCCTCGGCGCACAATATCCAACTGCTGTTCACGCGCACTCAAGGTTACCTCAACGCCGCGCCAGCCTTGCTGCTTGGCATAGCGTAATAAACGATAGCGCAGCTCCCGATTGGCGCGTTCTAGCTCATAACCACGGTATTTACGGAAAGATTGGTGAATAGCTTCAATGTCTTGCGCCATGGTAATTTCATAAGCAGCACCAGTGGGCGTTTGCCAGGCATATTGGAATTGGTAATGGTCGCCGTTACGCTCGCGGGTTAACCGCGTTTCGGCAAGGATTGGCGCACTCAAAAGACTGCAACCAACAAACAACAGCCAGGCAGCCGTGGTTATTGGTCGCATGGCTTTAGAACTTCACTTCAGTCACTGGATTTTCAGTGAACTTCAGGTCGATTTGGTATTCTGTACCGCCAGCGCGGACAAAAAAGTAGGTCTTTTCGCGCTTGAACAATTCTTGTAATGAAATGTTCTTTACGCCAGGACGACGAATAGGCTCCCAGTCGGTGAGTTCAACCCCATAGCGACTTACGAGAATGTTTGGGTAACGGTCATTAGTCACCAATAGTAGCTGACGTGATTCGTCTTTTAGGGTAATGGTGTTGCCCGTTAGGGTATACGGCTCTTCACTTCCAAACAAAGTCAGTTCCTCGTGCTGGCTGTTGAAATATCCGCCTTACTATACCTTTACTTTCCCATCTCGCCAACTAGCTGACGTCAATCGCGCGCAGATGGTCGGCTAAAATGAGTTGGGCAGCCGCGCTATCGACTTGGCCTTTCGTTAAGTTGCGATACCCGCCTTCCGCAAACAGCGCCTCGCGCGCCGCGGTAGTGGTCAGCCGCTCGTCTTGATACTGCACTGGTAAGCCAAACCGGCCATGCAAGCGTTGGCCAAATTTACGCGCTAATTGCGTGAGTGGTTGTTCGGTGCCATCCATATTAAGGGGTAATCCCACCACCAAATAATCGGGCTGCCAGGTTTTGACCAGTTGCTCAACTAATGACCATTGTGGTTGCCCATCTTTCGCGGCCAGGGCAGCTAACGGTTGCGCATGCGCGGTAATGGTTTGGCCAACGGCAACGCCAATACTTTTGGTACCAAAGTCAAAGCCGAGCAGTGTACTCATGCGTGCCCAACATCCGGGCCAAGTTGCCAAATATCAATACCAAGCTTTTCGGTGGCCTTTTGCCAGCGCTCTTGCACTGGGGTGTTAAACATAATGTCAGCATCTGCGGGAATGGTGAGCCAGCTATTTTCGGCAAGCTCACGCTCCAGCTGTCCAGCTTCCCAACCGGCATAGCCTAAAGTGAGCAGAAATTTATCCGGGGCGGCATCAGTACCTAGTTGCTCTAAAATATCTTTTGAGGTGGTGATCATAATGTCGTCGCTAAGCTGCAGGCTACTGCGCCACACATCTTGCGGATGGTGCAGCACAAAGCCGCGGTCACGGGCAACGGGCCCGCCAGCAAATACCGGCCCGGTCAGTGCTGGGCGTGATGTTGGCACCACAATTTCAAGCTGTTCGAGCAACGCATTTACGGTTAAATCAACGGGTTGATTGATGATCAAACCCATTGCGCCGTCCTGATTATGCTCACAAATATAAGTGACCGTGCGTTTGAACAGGGGATCATCCAAACTGGGCATGGCGATCAGAAAATGGTTCTGCAAACTCGATAAACTTTCCATTTGGACTCCCGACGACTCTACTAGGATCATAATGATAGCTTAGACGCTAATTCGGATATGAGGTTGCATGGCCGCTATTTAAAGTCAGCGTGAATGAAAAAATTCACGCTGACTCGGTGGGCTAGACGGCTAACACTTATGCCTTAGGCAAGCGTGCCTCAATAGCTTCGAATAATTTGGCCGCAATATTGATATCAAAGGCGGCTTCAATTTCGCGCATGCAAGTTGGGCTAGTGACATTAATTTCGGTAATCCGGTCGCCAATTACGTCTAAGCCGACTAACAACAAGCCGCGTTTTTTCAGCTCTGGCCCCACCGCTTTTGCCAATGCCCAGTCGCTCTCGCTTAAGGGCTGTGGCCGGCCACTGCCACCCGCCGCAAGGTTACCGCGGGTTTCACCTGCCGATGGGATTCGCGCCAAACTGTAGGGCATCGCCTCGCCATCAATCATAATAATGCGCTTATCGCCGTCTTTAATGGCTGGCAGGTAGCGTTGCACCATCGCATAGCGGCTACCATGCTCGGTGAGCGTTTCAATAATCACGCCAAGGTTATTGCCATCCGCGGTTACTCGGAAAATAGAGGCGCCGCCCATGCCATCGAGAGGCTTCAAAATGATGTCTTGATGGGTTTGATGAAAGGCCCGAATTTGGTCCGCGCGCCGAGTTACGATGGTAGGCGGAATATGTTCGGCAAACCAAGAGGTAAATAGCTTTTCGTTGCAATCACGCAGGCTTTGGGGCTTGTTCACCACCACCGCACCGCGCTCCTCAGCCAATTCCAGCATGTAAGTGGCATACACATATTCGGTATCAAAGGGCGGATCTTTGCGCATCATGATCACGTCGAAACTCGCCAAACTGACTTCCTGCACCTCACCCAGCTGGTAAAAATCGGTCGGGGTATCGACCACTTTCACCGTACGGGCATTGGCCATCGGCTCGCCGTGCACAATAGATAAATCAGCCATTTCTAAGTAAAACAGCTCGTAACCGCGGGCTTGAGCCTCTAACAACAATCTAAAACTCGTATCTTTATGGGTTTTTACGGTCGCGATGGGGTCCATGATCATGGCTAATTTCATTGCTATATCCTCGCTCAGTTTTAATAGGGTTGACGCTTGCAGCCACCACCACGGCGGTTAACTTAAATCACCAAATTCATATTGTAAGACCGCCAAGGCGGTTAACGCGGCGGTTTCAGTTCGCAGCACGCGGGGGCCCAGTCGCACAGGGGTAAACTCTGCCACCCCAGCTTGTTGAATCTCTTGCTCGCTCAGCCCACCTTCGGGGCCAATCAGCAAAGTAACGGCTTGCTGCGAACTTAATGGCAGTTCGCGCAGGGCTCGGGGCGCGCGGGGGTCAAGCGTCACGCACACAGATGCTGTTGGTTGTTGCGCTAACCAATCGGTTAAGGCTTGCGGCGCACAAACTTCAGGCACCACCGCGCGGCCCGATTGCTCACAAGCGCTATTCACAATTTTTTGCCATTGTTGGCGCTTTTTCTCTAAGCGCTCGCCCGTAAGCTTCACGCCGCAGCGCTCGGTAAATAATGGGGTAATGCTGGCCACCCCAAGCTCTACCGATTTTTGCAATACAAAATCCATGCGGTCGCCGCGTGAAATACCTTGCCCCAAATGTATACGCAGACGTGACTCGGTTTGGTTCGGTAACTTGGCGTTAATCTGTACCTGCACCTCGCGCTTGGCGACATCAACAATATCTGCTGCATAGTCGTAGCCGTCGCCATTAAATAACACGACGGCTTGGCCAACTTGCATGCGTAATACTTTGCCAACGTGCTGCGCAGCTTCGTCGGTAAGGGCAACGGTGGTTTCAGCCGCTAAACTCGTTGGGTGAAAAATTCTGGGAACTCGCATCCTGATTATCCTTGGCCCAAGTGTCCTATCCGGGTCTTGTATTTTCGTTCATTCTCCCACAGGCGATGGCGCTTGCCTAGCATTGGCATATTGCTTGCCGCTGACAATTAGTTACATTTTAGCCGGACGAAATATTTGCATTCATCACTGGCTTCGTCTAAAAATGTGATATCAGTGTGATATCAAATGAGGATTGAGTCATGAATGAGTACGCAGCTAAAAGTCATTCGGGGTTTGTTGCCCTGGTTTGGGTGCCAGTGGCACTTATACTCAGCGCATTGGCGGTGGTGCTATTGCCACACCCACTGTTAAAGTTGGTAGCCGTTGTCACCACAGTGATCAGCTTTATCTGTTTGTTCGGATTTTTTATGGTGAACCCAAACGAGTCGCGGGTAATGCAGCTCTTTGGTGCTTATCGGGGCAGCGAAAATCGCGAAGGTTTACGCTGGGCCAATCCGTTTTATAGCAAAGTGCGAGTGTCCAAACGGGTACGAAACTTTGAAAGCGGTCGGCTGAAAGTGAACGATTTTGATGGTAATCCGATTGAAATTGCCGCGGTGGTGGTGTGGAAGGTGGTCGACAGCGCTGAGGCGGTGTTCGAAGTTGACGACTATGAATCTTTCGTCGCTATTCAAAGTGAGGCGGCATTGCGCAATTTAACGTCGTCTTACCCGTACGATGGTGATGAAGCACAAATTTCACTACGCTCGCACAGCAACGAAATTGCCGAAAAGCTACAAGCTGAAGTGCAAGGGCGTTTAGCTAAAGCCGGTGTTGAAGTGATTGAAGCGCGTATTTCTCACTTGGCATACGCGCAAGAAATTGCCGGTGCAATGCTGCAGCGTCAACAAGCCTCGGCTATTGTGGCGGCCCGCGCCAAAATTGTCGAAGGTGCGGTGGGTATGGTGGAGTCAGCGCTGGAGTCGCTTGCGCACAAGCAAATTATTGAGCTGGATGATGAACGCAAAGCTGCCATGGTAAGTAATTTGCTAGTGGTATTGTGTGGTGACCAAAAGATCCAACCTGTGATCAACACCGGCACCTTGCATAACTAGATTGCGGCTGCCCCTTTATTGTCAGCAACCTAAGCTAGCGATGCAGCAGAATCAGGTGAGGACATGAGTAGTAAAAAAGCCTACCCCTTGCGAATTAGGGAAGATATTTTACTAGCCGTTCAGCGCTGGGCAGACGATGAGTTGCGCAGCGCGAACGCGCAGATAGAATATGTACTGCGTGACGCCCTGCGCAAAGCGGGGCGACTCCCTAAACCACAGCCTCCCAGCAATAATGAAGACAACAATAGCTGAGTGTTCGAGTGAGGAATGAACGAATGCAAAATAAAACCCAGTGGATCTTGATGTTCACTTTCGCCTGGCTGCTAAGTTTAACGTCAGCACAGGCACAAGTGTCGGAACTAGAGCTTACCCGGGAAACCGATGTCCACAGTTACGCAAAGCTGGCCGAAATCGGCACCAGCCATTTAGCACTCGATCTAGAGGTTGATTTTGCCAAGCGGCAAGTGAGCGGCAGTGCGACTTATGATTTGGTGCGTACCGAAGCCGGTACCAACGCGACCAAAGTGTCGTTTGACACTCGCGAACTAAGCGTTAGCCGAGTGGAAATGTTGATTGAGGATAACTGGCGCGATACCGAATTTAAGTTAGGTTTACCGCACCCCGTTTTAGGTCGGGAATTAGTGGTAGAGGTAACTCCCACAACAACTAAAGTAAAGATTCACTATCACTCGGCGCCAACAGCTTCAGGGCTGCAGTGGTTAACGCCGGAGCAAACCGCGGGCAAACAACAGCCCTTTATGTTCTCGCAATCCCAAGCTATTCATGCGCGCAGTTGGATCCCGATTCAGGACACGCCGGCGGTGCGCTTAACTTACGATGCCACCATCCGCACCCCAGCCGATGTCATTGCGGTGATGAGTGCCAATAGTGAACTGAATCCTGAACGCGACGGTGAGTACCAATTCACCATGCCACAACCGATTCCGCCCTATCTGATTGCAATTGCGGCGGGCGATTTAACGGTGCGGGAAATTTCAGATAACGTGGCGGTATTTGCTGAAGCTTATATTGCCGATGCAGCAGCCGCTGAATTCGCCGATACTCCGGCGATGATAGAGATTGCTGAAGCCTTGTATGGCCCGTATCGGTGGGAGCGCTACGATATGTTGGTGTTGCCGCCTAGCTTTCCGTTTGGGGGCATGGAAAACCCACGCTTGAGCTTCATTACGCCCACGGTCATTGCTGGCGACAAAAGTTTAGTCAATCTGATTGCTCATGAACTAGCGCATTCTTGGTCAGGTAATCTGGTGACGAATGCTAGTTGGCGTGACTTGTGGATTAATGAGGGGTTCACCAGTTACGTCGAAAACCGCATTATGGAAGCGTTGTTCGGTGAGCGCCGCGCGCGCATGGAGTTGGCGCTTGGCTACCAAGATTTAATTGCCGACATGGACCGCTTAGCGCCAAACGATACAGTATTGAATATTGAGTTAGGCCAACGCGACCCAGATGATGTGTTTTCGCAAGTACCTTATGTGAAAGGTCAGCTATTCTTAGTCTACTTAGAACAACAATATGGGCGTGAGATTTTCGATGCGTTCTTACGCAAATATTTTGCGGACTTTGCCTTTCAAAGCATCGATACCGCCATGTTTAAAGCCTACATAGAACGTAACTTGATCAACAAACACCCTGATGTGCTGAACCTGCGCAAAATTAATGAATGGCTGCATCAGCCCGGGTTACCGGTGGACGCACCCACACCAACCTCAACCGCTTTTAAAGAAGTTGATCAGCAAATGCAGCGCTGGCTTAAAGGTGGTGTATTGCAATCCGCGGAGTGGACAACCCACGAATGGCTGCACTTTATTACTAACCTGCCACTTGATATTTCGCGGTCTAACATGGCGCGCTTAGACCGGGAATTTCAGCTGACTGAGTCACAGAACAGTGAAATCGCTCACGCTTGGTTAAAGTTAGCCATTACAAAAAAATATGAACCAGCACGAGATCGCTTGCGTAGTTATCTCATGACAATTGGTCGCAACAAACTAGTGGTACCGCTGTACCGAGCCTTGGCAGTAAACCCTGCCGACAAAGCTTGGGCGACTGAGGTTTTTGCCCAAGCCAAAGCCGGTTATCACCCCCTGACCCAGAGCGCGGTGAGTGCAGCCTTGGCTGCTAGCGACTAATATTATGTACACCTTTTGTGCAAACAACTAATCGCAAATAACGGAGTTAAAGATGATCAAATCTGTAGGTTATGCCGCTCAAGCTGCTGATAAACCCCTCGAATATTTTAAGTTTGAGCGTCGCGATGTGACCGCGGAAGATGTCGAAATTGAAATCCTTTATTGCGGCGTTTGTCACTCAGATCTGCACCAAGCACGTAACGAGTGGCACAACACCATTTTCCCGATTGTGCCAGGCCATGAAATCGTGGGTAAGGTCACCAAAGTCGGTTCAGGCGTCACCAAATTCAAGGTCGGCGACACCGTGGGGGTTGGCTGTATGGTTGATTCTTGTGGCCATTGTTCAAATTGTGACGATGGTTATGAGCAATATTGTGAAAACGGTTTTGTGGGCACCTACAACGGTGAAGAAAAGCACACTGGCGGAGTTACTTTTGGCGGCTACTCAGACAATATTGTGGTGAAAGAGTCGTTTGTTTTAAAAGTATCGGAAAAGCTAGATTTAGCCGGTGTTGCACCATTATTGTGTGCGGGTATCACTACTTATTCACCGTTACGCCATTGGGGTGTTAGCAAAGGCCATAAAGTCGGTATCGTTGGGCTTGGCGGTTTAGGCCACATGGGCGTGAAATTGGCGAAAGCCATGGGTGCCGAAGTGGTGTTGTTTACCACCTCACCGAGCAAGGTTGAAGATGCTAAGCGCTTAGGTGCTGACACTGTGGTCATTTCTAAAGATGAAGAGCAAATGGCGGCGCACACCAACAGCTTTGACTTCATTTTGAATACCGTAGCGGCGGCGCACGACCTCGATGCTTACACCACTTTGCTGAAACGCGATGGCACCATGACCTTAGTTGGGGTTCCAGCCGAACCGCATCCTTCGCCAGCGGTGTTTAACCTTATCTTCAAGCGTCGTAGCATTGCTGGTTCGTTAATCGGTGGCATTGCTGAAACTCAGGAAATGCTCGATTTTTGTGCCGAACACAACATCGTGTCCGACATTGAAATGATTGATATTGATTACATCAACGACGCTTATGAACGCATGCTGAAAAGCGATGTGAAATATCGTTTTGTGATTGATATGAAGAGCTTAAAGGCTCAGGCGGCGTAATCATCTAGAGCTATAGACGTCTAAAACTGGAAAAGCCAGCAAAGCTTCGCTAGAATACGCGAACTTTTTTGCTGGCTTTACTTTATCCCAGCCTTGAATTTTGAATTGGAAGCACGCTATGTCACGTCACGTTTTTACCTCTGAGTCGGTGTCGGAAGGACATCCAGATAAAATTGCCGATCAGATTTCTGATGCCGTCCTTGATGCTATCTTAAGCGTAGATCCACGCGCTCGAGTGGCCTGCGAAACCTTCGTCAAAACCGGTATGGTGTTAGTGGGTGGGGAAATTTCTACCACTGCTTGGGTCGATATTGAAGAATTAACCCGTAACACCGTGCGTGAAATTGGCTATACCCATTCAGATATGGGCTTTGACGGTGCGTCTTGTGCCGTGCTAAACGCGATTGGCAAGCAGTCACCAGATATTAATCAAGGCGTTGATCGCGAAGCTCCAGAGCTGCAAGGTGCCGGTGACCAAGGCTTGATGTTTGGCTACGCCAGCAATGAAACCGACGTGTTAATGCCTGCGCCAATTACCTATGCCCATCGCTTAGTACAACGCCAAAGTGAAGTACGCAAGAACGGTACCTTGCCGTGGTTACGCCCGGATGCGAAAAGCCAGCTAACCTTTGTTTACGAAGATGGCAAACCAGTTGCGATTGACGCGGTGGTCCTGTCAACCCAGCATAGCGAAGCGGTGACTCTTGAGCAGTTGCGCGAAGCAGTGATGGACGAAATTATCAAACCAGTTTTGCCGCAAGAGTGGGTGACCAAAGATACCAAGTTTCACATTAATCCAACGGGCCGCTTTGTGATTGGCGGGCCTATGGGCGATTGTGGTTTAACCGGCCGTAAAATTATTGTGGACACCTACGGTGGGATGGCGCGCCACGGTGGCGGTGCTTTCTCTGGTAAAGATCCTTCGAAAGTCGACCGCAGTGCTGCTTATGCTGCGCGCTATGTAGCAAAAAATATTGTTGCCGCAGGGTTAGCTGAGCGCTGTGAAATTCAAGTGTCGTACGCTATTGGGGTTGCCGAGCCGACGTCGTTAAGTATCGAAACCTTTGGCACCAGCCGCTATTCTGAGGAGCAGTTAATTGCCTTGGTACGCCGTCATTTCGACTTGCGTCCGTATGGGTTAATCAAAATGCTTGATTTAGAACGCCCGATTTATCGTGCCACAGCAGCATACGGCCACTTCGGTCGTGATAGCTTCCCGTGGGAGCAAACGGATAAAGCCGAAGCGTTAAAAGCTGATATCTAATTTGCTTGTAAGCCCCGAATTGTGGACAATACGCGCACATTTTTCGCGCAACCAATTCGGGGTTTTTCATGTCTAGTCTGAACGCTTCACCTGCGACCGACCGCAAATATCTTGCCAATGCTATTCGTGCGCTCAGCATGGATGCCGTGCAACAAGCCAATTCAGGTCACCCTGGCGCTCCTATGGGCATGGCCGACATTGCCGAAGTGCTGTGGCGCGACTTTCTAAAACATAACCCGACCAACCCTCAGTGGGCCGACCGTGATCGCTTCGTGTTGTCGAATGGCCATGGTTCCATGCTGATTTACTCGCTATTGCATTTAACCGGTTACGAGTTGCCGTTAAGCGAACTGAAAAACTTCCGTCAGCTACATTCAAAAACGCCGGGCCACCCTGAATATGGCTATGCGCCGGGTATTGAAACCACCACCGGACCTTTGGGTCAGGGCATAGCCAATGGTGTGGGGATGGCGTTGGCCGAGAAAACCCTAGCTGCGCAATTTAATCGTCCGGGACACGACATTGTTGACCATTTTACTTATGTGTTTTTGGGCGACGGTTGTTTAATGGAAGGTATTTCCCATGAAGCCTGTTCGCTCGCCGGCACCTTAGGCCTTGGCAAGCTAGTGGCGTTTTACGACGACAATGGCATTTCTATCGATGGCGAAGTAGAAGGCTGGTTCACCGACGATACGGTGAAACGCTTCGAAAGTTACGGCTGGCAAGTCATTCCCGCCATTGATGGCCATGACGCGGCACAAATTCGCGCGGCGATTGAACAGGCGCAAGCGGAAACGACCAAACCAACCCTGATTGTGTGTAAAACTATTATCGGCTTCGGTGCGCCCAATAAACAGGGTACTGAAAGCTGTCATGGCGCTCCTTTAGGCGTAGATGAAATTGCTGCTGCGCGCACCCAATTAGGCTGGGAACATCCGGCCTTTAGCATTCCAGACGATGTGTATGCGGCGTGGGATGCGCGTGAAAGTGGGGCGGCTACTGAACAACAATGGCAACAGAAATTTGCCGCTTATAAGGCCGAGTTTCCAGCCTTAGCCGATGAATTTGAGCGTCGTCAGCGGGGTGATTTGCCTAGTGATTTTGCCGAACGCGCCCAGGCTTATGTGGAACAGCTGCAAGCCAAACCTGCGGATATCGCCAGCCGCAAGGCCTCACAAAATGCGCTGAATGAATTTGGTCCGAAACTCCCTGAGTTACTCGGTGGCTCAGCCGACTTGGCGGGCTCGAATTTAACCTTATGGGGTGGCGCAAAAGGCATCACGGCGGACGATGCTAGCGGCAACTACGTTTATTACGGTGTGCGTGAATTCGCCATGAGCGCCATCATGAATGGCATTGCATTGCATCGAGGCTTTGTGCCCTATGGCGCGACTTTCCTGATGTTCATGGAATATGCCCGCAACGCGGTACGAATGGCCGCGCTCATGAAACAACGCAGCATCTTCGTGTACACCCACGATTCGATTGGCTTAGGCGAAGATGGCCCAACCCACCAGCCGGTCGAGCAGTTGGCCAGCTTGCGTTATACCCCGAACCTAAGCACCTGGCGTCCTTGTGATCAGGTGGAGTCGGCAGTGGCTTGGTCGGTGGCGTTACAACGCGCGGACGGTCCGAGCGCTTTAGTGTTTAGCCGCCAAAACTTACCGCAGCAGCAACGCGATGCGGCGCAGTTAGCCAATATCAAAAAAGGTGGCTACGTTCTGCAAGATTGTGAGGACGAGCCAGAGTTAATTTTAATCGCCACCGGCTCAGAAGTGGGCTTAGCCATGCAAGCGGCTGCCCAGCTGTCGGTTGGCGTGCGCGTGGTGTCAATGCCATCGCCGGATACTTTTGACAAGCAAACCGCTGCCTATAAAGAGCAAGTATTGCCGAGCCATATTCGCAAGCGGGTAGCCATTGAAGCGGCCACCGCTGATTACTGGTACAAGTATGTGGGCTTAGAGGGCCGCATTGTGGGCATGCATAGCTTTGGTGAAAGTGCACCGGCACCGGCTTTATTCGAGCACTTTGGCTTTACGGTTAGCAACGTCATTGCCGCAGCAACTGAGCTACTGTAGGCGTAAGCGCATGCAACCAGAGCCCGGAGTGGGAGCAACCATCAGCTTGAAAGGTAGCAGGAATGAATAACAAAGCGCGCATTGCCATTAATGGTTTCGGCCGCATCGGTCGCAGCGTGCTTAGAGCATGGTACGAAGGTCGTGAGCATGCCGATAGTCCGTGGTCGCAATTGCAAATTGTGGCATTAAACGACTTGGCTGAACCTGCAGCTATGGCACATTTGCTCAATTACGACTCTAGCCATGGCCGTTTTATGCATAAAGTGGTCGCCACTGCAGCAGCAATCGAAATAGCGGGTGAATCGTTGCAGGTGAGCCAAGCCGATAGTATTGAAAGCTTGCCGTGGCAAAACTTGCAACTAGATTTAGTAATTGATTGTACGGGGAAGTTTGGGAGCCAAGCCGATGGCGTGCGCTACCAGCAGTTGGGCATACCGCGGGTGTTGTTTTCGCATCCGGGTACGCCAGATGTCGATTTCACCGCCATTATGGGGGTGAACCAGCATGAGCTTACTGCCGCGCATCGGATTGTGTCGAATGGTTCCTGCACGACCAACTGTATCGTGCCGGTTATTCAAGTGCTCGACAGCGCGTTTGGCATTAATTCAGGCGCCATTACCACCATTCACTCCGCCATGCATGATCAACAAGTGATTGATGCCTACAGCAACGATTTGCGCTTAAGTCGCGCAGCTAGTCGTTCGATTATACCGGTGGATACTCGGTTAGCGCGTGGTATTGAGCGTATTCTGCCGCATCTAGCCGGGCGCATGGAAGCAATTGCCGTGCGGGTGCCAACCACCAACGTCACCGCAATGGATTTAAGCGTCACGCTAGAATCTGATGTGACCTTAGCGCGTGTGAATGAAGTGCTGCAAGCCGCCGCCCAAGGGCCTTTACAGGGCATTTTGGGTTATTGCGATGAGCCGTTAGTGTCGATTGATTTTAATCATGACCCACGCTCAAGCATTGTGGACGCAACCCAAACTCGGGTGAGCCATAAGCGCTTAGTGAAAATACTGTGCTGGTGCGATAACGAATGGGGATTTGCGAATCGCTTGTTAGATACCGCATACCAAATGCATCAGCGTCAATTAGCAGAGGAATCTGAATGAACGTCATTACTTTGGATGATTTAGATATTGATGGTTTACGGGTGCTTATCCGTGAAGATCTGAATGTGCCGATTGAACAGGGCAAAGTGACCTCAGCGGCACGCTTAGAAGCCGCGTTACCAACGCTAAAGCAAGCCTTAGCGGCCGGTGCAAAAGTGATGGTGATGTCGCACATTGGTCGCCCTGAAGAAGGGGTGTTTGCCGAGGAGCATTCACTACAGCCAGTGGTAAACTGGTTGGCGCAGCAGTTGCCTGACATCAACGTACGCTTGGTACGTGACTATTTAGACGGTGTTGACGTAGCAGCCGGCGAATTAGTGGTATTTGAAAACGTGCGCTTTAACGTGGGCGAGAAGAACAATGACGATGCGCTGGCGCAAAAACTGGCAGCGTTATGTGATGTGTTCGTGATGGACGCATTTGGTACTGCGCATCGCGCGCAAGCTTCTACCCATGGCGTGGCAAAATATGCGCCGGTAGCATGTGCTGGGCCATTATTAGCGGCTGAATTAGACGCGCTAGGCAAAGCCTTAGAAAACCCTGCGCGACCGTTAGTGGCGATTGTCGGTGGCTCTAAAGTGTCGACTAAACTCACGGTGTTAGAGTCGTTATCGAGCAAAGTTGACCAACTTATCGTTGGCGGTGGCATTGCCAATACCTTTATTGCAGCTAATGGCCATAACGTGGGTAAATCTTTGTACGAGCAAGACTTAGTTGCAGAAGCCCAACGTTTGCAAGCGGCCGCAAAAGCCAAAGGCGGCGATATTCCAGTGCCAACTGATGTAGTAACGGGCAAAGAATTCAGCCCAACGGCAGCGGCGCAAACCAAAGCGGTAACTGAGCTTGCCGATGATGACATGATTTTTGACATTGGCCCGGCCACGGCTGAGCAGTTAGCACAAGTGCTTCAACAAGCGGGCACAATTGTGTGGAACGGCCCTGTTGGGGTGTTCGAATTCGACCAGTTTGGCGCGGGCACGAAAGCCATTGCGCAGGCAATAGCCAATTCCAACGCATTCTCAATTGCGGGTGGCGGTGATACATTGGCAGCCATTGATAAATATGGCATTGCCGATCAAATCAGTTATATTTCTACCGGTGGCGGTGCATTTTTAGAGTTTTTAGAGGGTAAGACCCTACCGGCTGTGGCGATCTTAGAAGAACGCGCCGAGCACGGTTAAGCCAAACCGCAGGACTTATTCAATTTACAGGAGTAGTTTTACATGGCCTTAATTTCATTACGTCAAATGCTCGATCACGCCGCTGAATACGGTTACGGTGTGCCCGCTTTTAACGTGAATAACCTAGAGCAAATGCGTGCAATTATGGAAGCTGCAGATAAAACTGACAGCCCCGTGATTGTGCAAGCTTCTGCGGGCGCCCGCACCTACGCTGGCGCGCCTTTTTTGCGTCACCTCATTTTGGCTGCTATCGAAGAATTCCCACACATTCCAGTGGTGATGCACCAAGATCACGGCACTTCACCGGCAGTATGCCAACGCTCAATTCAGTTGGGCTTTAGCTCAGTGATGATGGACGGCTCGTTGCTTGAAGACGGCAAAACGCCAGCTGATTACGATTACAACGTGCGTGTGACCCAACAAGCCGTTGCGATGGCGCACGCTTGTGGTGTGTCAGTTGAAGGTGAGTTAGGTTGTCTTGGTTCACTCGAAACCGGTGAAGCTGGCGAAGAAGACGGCATTGGTGCAGAAGGAAAGTTAACCCACGACCAGTTGTTAACTGACCCTGAAGAAGCGGCAGCCTTCGTCAAAGCGACGGATGTAGATGCTTTAGCGATTGCTTGTGGTACCTCTCACGGTGCTTACAAATTCAGCCGCCCACCAACCGGTGATATTTTGGCGATTGATCGCATTAAAGAAATTCACCGTCGCATTCCAAGCACCCACTTGGTGATGCACGGTTCATCGTCAGTGCCGCAAGAATGGCTGAAAGTGATCAACGAATTTGGTGGTGAAATTCCAGAAACTTACGGTGTACCTGTTGAGCAAATCGTTGAGGGTATTAAGCACGGCGTTCGTAAAGTAAACATTGATACCGACTTACGGTTAGCGTCTACTGGCGCGGTACGTCGCCACTTAGCGCAGAACCCAAGCAACTTCGACCCACGTAAATTCTTGGCGGTGGCAACTAAAGCCATGTCGGAAATTTGTATCGCCCGCTACGAAGCCTTCGGTTGTGCGGGGCAGGCAAGTAAAATCAAGCCAGTGTCACTCGACACTATGTTTGAGCGTTATGAGCGCGGTGAGTTAACCCAACGGGTGAGCGGTTAACGCGATTAACAGAGCTTGAATACCGTTCAACAGCTTTGACGAGGGCGAAGCTCTCCGATAGGCTGTTAACGTAGATGGAAGTAAAATAACTACAGCATGAGGCGACTGTGAAAAAATCATTACTAGCAATTTCTTTAGCAAGTTTGTGGTTCATGGCCACTCCGGCAAGCGCGCAAATTACCACGTTAATGTTCGATGACGCCGAAGATTTAGCGGGTGATGTTGAATCGGAATGGCAGGCAAGTGCCGAGTTTGGCTTGCTCTACACCACAGGTAACACTGACACCGAATCGCTGAAGGCTAAATTGAATCTTGCCAAAGATTATGTGCAATGGCGCCATAAAGGCATGGTGGATTATTACCGTGCAGAGCAAACTGACCAATCGACGGATGAGCAAATTTTAACTGCCGATCGGTTATTCTTATCGGCCCAGAGCAACTATAAGTTCGATGCGGATTCCAAGTCGTCCATCTTTGTGTTTGGCTCTTATGAAGAAGACCAATTCAGTGGTTACGAATATCAAGGCACTGTTGCTGTTGGTTACGGTGCCCGTTATCGTTATAGCGAAACGCTTTACGCCGATTACGAGGCAGGTCCTGGTTATTCGGTGGATAAACCGCTGATTGACGGTATTCCACAAGAATCTGAAAGTAGCCCAATTTTGCGTTTAGCGGGTAACTTAAACTGGGATATCTCGAAAACGTCTCGGTTTACCGCACTGGCAGCCACCGAAGTAGGCGAAGACAACACTCGTTCACGCGCTGAAGTCAGTGTGTCGGCCAACATTAATGAAGCCTTGGCGCTAAAAGTGTCGGTAGGTGCTACCCACAACTCGTTTGTCGCAGACAGTATGGTGGAAAAACTCGACACTGAAACCGCCGTCACGATTGTCTACACCTTCTAATCGCAAGCGCCTAGACCAGTAGGTGGATGTCATAAAACCGTAACGCGCATGGCGTACCCTTTGCCGCATTGATGAAGGGAGCCCCATGCGCGTATCTGTATTTGGACGTTGGTCCGCGATCATTCTTGGTTGTTTTAGCTTGTGTTTTATTGCTGCACTGGTATGGGTGTGGTGGCAAATTCAGGGCTTTAACGAACGCGCCGAAACCTTTCAAACTTTTAAAACTGAGGCGCTGGTGCAAACCAGCACCGAACTGAGCGCTTATTTACAAAGTGGTGATGCGACGCATCTGACCAACGTCACCAATTTACTGACTCGGCTCACCAACGATGTTATCCCGCAGTTGCCAGCCGCATTGGCGAAGCCCTTAAGTGCCGAACTTGAACGCATCCAAAGCCAAGCTAACTCGACTTACTTAGCGGTAGGTAAACTAGCCGGTGCTGAAGCCGCATTATTGTTGAATGCAGAGCGTCAGTTAAGCGATTATTTGTCGGCATTACTTGATTACGCCAACGACGCACTAAGCAACACCGCAACCGACATGGCAGCACCATTGAGCTATTTACCGCTGATTAGCTCTGCGCAAACGGCGCTCACTCAACTGAGCCAAGCGCGGCAAAATTACTTTGTCGGCAACGGTGACCGCGACAGTGTGCTGACCGCCGCGGAACAACTCCAACAAGTGGTGGCACAAATTGAAGCTCTGCCCGCGCTAGGTTTACAAGAAGCGGCACCGGATGACATGTTTAGCTTGGTTCAACGTGCCCCTAAAGATCGGATTGTTGAAATCCGCAGCGAGCTGCGCTCATGGGCAAATCGCTATCCGCGCGAGCTTGCGAGCACTGCAGAACTGATTCAGCAGCGCAGTGCGGCATTTACCCAGATTCAAACCGACATCGCTCAGCTTCAGCAAGTGGTGCTGCAGGCCGAGGCTCAAGTGAAGCAATTGCGCCGGCAAACCATGCGCACTGCGCAGTGGTTGCTGTTGCCGCTAGTTTTGCTGTTGCCGGTGTTAGCGTTAACTAATCTAGCCGCCTTACAACGTTTAGTATTGCAACCGCTGCGCCGCTTACGCAGTGCGCTGGCTAATTTAGTTGAGCAGCAAAAAATGCAACCATTATTGGGCGCCGATCAAGCCACCGAAATGGGTGAAATTGCGAAGTACTTTAATCAATTACTAGCGCAAACGCAGGCTGAGTCGGCGCGTAAAAATGAACAAATGCAAGTGGTGCAAACTGCATTGCAAACTATAGTGACCGAGCTGCATCAGGTTCGTGAAGGCGCTAACGCCACCTCTGCCCAAGCCGATCGTCTCGGTCATGTGTTGCATGATGTCACCGGTTTAAGTCAGCAGGTACAACAAGCCGCTCATGAGTTGGAAGCCAATGCGCAACAAACCGAGCAAGCCATGTTAAGTAGTGTTGAGCGCGCTAACCAACTTATGGCTTCGGCTGAGCAAACTTATCACATTGTGAGTGAGGGCAATCAGGCCTCCAGCTCACTGGTGAGTGCGGTACAAGATGTCGAAAAAATCATTAGCGTCATTCACACCATTGCTGAGCAAACCAATTTGCTAGCGCTAAATGCGGCTATTGAATCGGCACGCGCAGGTAGTCATGGGCGTGGCTTTGCCGTGGTTGCTGATGAAGTACGCAAACTTGCACAGAAAACCCAAGCATCACTAGGGGACATTCAAGCGCGTTTACAGCAATTAACGTCAGTGACTCGCGCTATTGACGCAGTGATGCAATCATTTGATGGTGCTACTCGCACGCAACAACAGGTAACCAGCGGCTTGGTGACAACCAGCCAGGCGGTGCAGCAAGAATCCGCGACAGCGACTCATGCAGCTAACCAAGCTAACATCTTGATTCAACAGCAACATCAACTAACTGAATCTTTCGCGCATGACATGCAGCAGATGCTTCTTGCACTCGAACAGGCGGTTCAGCAACTTGATGAAATCGAAACTCAGGTCAATCACCAGTCTGAACGAATCTCCCAAGCATTCTCTCAATAGCCGAGCGCAACTATATAGGTAGTGATGATGCCGAAGTTACTTTTCGGTTCCATCGACGAGTAGTTTTGGTTACCATTCGCACCAGTTTCATTACCAAGAGAGAAGCATATGTCTGCCAACTCGTTTCTTGGCGTCTTCGCGAAGTCGCCAATCAAGCCGATGATTGAGCACATTGAGCAGGTACATGATTGTGCCACCACGTTAAAAGTCTTTTTCCAAGCCGTGTATGAAGGTAATTGGACGACCGCAGAAACTGTGCGCAAGGAAATTGTTGCCAAAGAAAAGGCCGCAGATGCGCTCAAACGTGATATTCGCTTAAATCTTCCAGGTGGTTTGTTTATGCCGGTAGAGCGCACGGATTTGTTGGAATTAGTTTCTCAACAAGACCGGATTGCGAATAAAGCCAAAGACATCTCAGGCTTGGTCTTAGGCCGCGAGCTGGCCATCCCAAGCTCAATGGTAGAAGGTTTCGATGCCTACCTTAATCGTTGTTTGGATGCGTCGGATAAGGCGAAAGAAACCATCAGTGAATTTGACGACTTACTGGAAGCTGGTTTCCGTGGCCGCGAGCGTAACTTGGTTGATAAACTCATTTCTGAGCTCGATGCGATTGAGCAAGATACCGACCAATTGCAAGTGCAACTGCGTCGTCAACTGCGCAAATTAGAGCAAGACATGAATCCATTAGATGCCATGTTCTTGTATCGCATTTTAGATTGGGTTGGCGATTTAGCTGACTTAGCTGAGCGTGTCGGTGCGCGCTTTGAACTCATGCTGGCGCGTGTATAACGCCACGAGCAAATAGCGGAGAGCACATGGATATCATTACTTCCTACGGCACGATTTTAATTTTACTCGCGGCCGCATTTGGTTTCTTTATGGCATGGGGTATCGGTGCCAACGACGTGGCAAATGCCATGGGAACCTCAGTCGGTTCAAAAGCATTAACCATTAAGCAAGCCATTATTGTGGCCATGATTTTCGAGTTCATGGGTGCTTATTTAGCTGGTGGTGAGGTTACTTCTACCATCCGCAAGGGTATTGTTGATTCAGCCTACTTTGTCGATACACCTGAACTCTTGGTGTTCGGTATGATCGGCTCATTGCTGGCGGCTGGTACCTGGTTGTTGATTGCTTCTTACCTTGGGTGGCCGGTTTCTACCACACACTCTATTATTGGCGCCATTGTGGGCTTTGCCGCGGTTGGCGTGAGCGTCGACTCAGTCACTTGGGGCGCGGTAGGCGGTATTGTCGGTAGCTGGGTCGTCACGCCATTAATAGCGGGCTTAATTGCTTACTTTATTTTCTTAAGTGCGCAGCGGTTAATTTTTGATACCGACAAGCCATTCGACATGGCCAAACGCTACGTGCCCTTTTACATGTTCCTGACCGGCTTCATGATTTCCTTGGTCACCATTACCAAAGGCTTAAAGCATGTGGGCCTTGATATTGGCACTATGGAAGGTTTTGGGTTAGCGGCCATAGTTGGATTAGTCGTTGCCATTATTGGTAAAGCGGTTATCTCGCGGATCAAATTCGATGTGTCGGCCGACCGCGCCATGCACTATAACAACGTTGAAAAGGTTTTCGCGGTGTTAATGGTGGTGACCGCCTGTGCCATGGCCTTTGCTCACGGTTCGAATGATGTCGCGAATGCGATTGGGCCGCTCGCGGCAGTGGTCAGCATTGTGTCCAGCGGTGGTGAAATTGCCAGCACGGCTAAGTTGGCATGGTGGGTATTACCGGTCGGCGCTATTGGTATCGTACTTGGTTTGGCGATGCTCGGTAAGCGCGTGATTGCAACTATCGGTAAAGGTATCACCCACTTAACCCCTAGCCGTGGTTTCGCCGCGGAGCTCTCAGCTGCTACTACTGTGGTATTGGCCTCAGGTACTGGGTTACCGATTTCAACCACGCAAACGCTAGTAGGTGCGGTACTTGGTGTGGGTATGGCACGCGGTATTGCGGCACTTAACTTAGGTGTGGTGCGTAACATTGTGGTGTCTTGGGTGGTGACTTTGCCTGCCGGTGCCATTATGTCGATTATTTTCTTCTATATTTTAAAGGCGGCGTTTGGCGCTTAAGCGTAGAAGCTAATCACAACACAGCAAAAGCGGCCGAATGGCCGCTTTTTTTATATTTTTTTCGCGTTCACCCAAACTTTTTAGGCCTGCGTTGCGACTTTATGAGCAACTTCAACAAGGAACCACAATGTGCTGGCTATAAGTGACGAAGGCTTGGTGCGCAAAGCGCTGGCCAATAATAAACAGGCATGGTTAAAGCTTGTCCAACGCTACGAACGCTTAGTTTACAACTATGCCTTGCGCATGGTGTCGCACCCGGAAGATGCGCGCGATTTAATGCAAGACGTGTTTATTTCAGTGTTTCGTAATTTGGGCAGTTGGCGTGGCGAAGCTTCGTTCAAAAATTGGTTAATGACTATTGCTCATCGCCGCTGTATTGAGCACTACCGGCGCCGCCGCGATTGGCTGGTCGATGCCGACGACGAACAACTCGATGCCGTCGCTACTGATGCGGCTTCACCGGAGCATCAGTATCAGCAAAATCAGCGCGGTCGCCAGTTACTCGCGGCCATGCAAAAACTACCCGAGGAGCAGCGCGTGGTGGTGGAAATGAAATTCTTTCAGCAATTGAAATTAGACGAGATTGGTCAGCGCCTGCAAGTGCCCACCAATACCGTGAAATCTAGATTATATAGTGCCGTAAATGTCTTAAAGCAGTATCTAGGAGGTGGCCTATGACACACACAACCTCGCCTCGAGCTAAGCAGCTTGAGCAGCAATTTGAGCGTTGGCTCGATGGCGGCTTATCGGCTGTCGAAGCAGAGCAATTGCTCCTTGCTTTGCAACAAGAGGCGCCGGCCTTGGCGGAGCAAATGCAGGTTCTAGCCGCTGCAACGGCCGCGGCTGAGGATTATGAGGCTGCACCAGTGCCAGCTTGGAACCGCGAGTCCACTTGGCAGCCTGCCTACCATGCGCCGGCAACTGCTTGGTGGCAACGGCCCTGGTTACCGCTAGCGTCGCTGGCCTGTTCATTGCTTGCAGTGGCCGCAGTGCTGTTGCAGCTACAAATTCAGGTTACCCCAGCTGGTACCGCCATTAGTTTTGGTGGTGAAGCGCAAGCCACCGCTTTAGTGAACAGCATGAATGCGCAACTCGACGCGCGCTTGCAGCAGTTTGCTGAAACTCAGCAACAGCAACTCGCGCAATATACCACCACGGTGCGGGACGAGTTTCGCGACGATTTAACCTTGGCTAACGCGCAGTTAGTGAATTATGTGCTGGCGACCTCACGCACCGAACGCCAAGAAGATTTTGCTGACCTGATTGAGTATGTAAACGCACAACGTCAAGACGACCAAGTGTTCTATGTGAATCAAATCCGCCAGTTACAGCAAACCGTGGGGCAACCTACCAGTAGCTATGACTTGGGGCCATATCGCGCCGCGGCGCAAGAGGAGTAAGCTATGAAAGTATCAGCTTTAGCAGTAGTTATCGGTTTAGTGGCAAGCCCATGGGTTGCCTCATCAGCGCAAGCTGCAGATCGCACTGCGCTGAAACAAGAACTGGAAATCATGAGTAGTATTTTGAATACAGCGCTTAAACAAGAGCGCGGTGAACGTGATTTCTTTGCCCGCGGCGCGCAGCTTTCCTACACCTACTTAGAGGGGCAAGGAGTTGTGTATCGCAGTCAAGGTATGGGTGGGCCGTTGCGCCAACTGATGTTCCGCAGCGAGAACAGTATGGTACCGGTTCCGCCAATGCCACCCATGCCTGAACTGGCGAATTTAGCGCCTGAGGTGGAGATTGAGGTGCGCGAAGCGGCCGCTGAAGGTATGGCGGTTGCTGCTGAAATCGTGCGTGATATGAGAGTGGAGTTTGGTAACGACCAAGTGTGGCTCATGCGCAGTGATGAAGCACATGATCAGGCTGAGCAAATGCGCGAAAAAGCTTGGGAAGTGCGTGATCTCGCTTTTGAAATTCGCGATGCCCAGCGGGAACTGCGGGATTTGCAATACAGTTTACGCAATGCTCCCGAACCCGATCAGGACGATCTACAGGCAGAAATTGCCGCCACCGAACAGCGTCTAGCGGAATTAGAAACCCAGCGTAAAGCTGCGCAAAATGCCTTAGAAGTAGCCACGGCCGAGCAAAAACAACGTGCCGAGCAGGCGCGCGCCGAGCAACAACAACAGCGGCAGACATTACTCGCTAACTTTGAGCAAAAAATTGGTGAGGTATTTTGTAAGTACGGGAATACCCTGCGGGCGCTGCCAGAAAATGAGCATATTAGCGTTATTTTAGAGGGTTTTGGTGGCACCGATGGCGACGATAAAATCTACGTTTTTCGCAAGGATGATGTGGTCGATTGTGGTGAAAATGGAAATGGAAGTGAACTAATTTCGCAGGCCGTTACGTATAATTTTTAGTCACCAAAATGGGGCGGTCCCTGGCGCCCCGAGTTGGTTGTCACGAGTAGTATCCCTTTGGGCGCCTCTTTTGAGGCGCTTTTTTTATGCACTTTTCAATTGCGGCGGATCGGGTTAGAGTACGCCGCCCAAAGGGTTGAACGAAGAGATTTGAGCCAATCATGCAGCTAAAAGATTTCAGCTTTACACTACCGGATGAATTGATTGCGCGTTATCCGCAACCAGAGCGTAGCGCGAGCCGTTTGTTGTGTTTAGATGGCAACACCGGAGCACTGGCCGATCGCCAGTTTACCGACATTGTTGCGCAACTAAACCCGGGGGATTTGTTGGTATTTAACGATACTCGCGTGATTCCCGCGCGCCTGCTGGGTGAAAAAGCCACCGGCGGTAAAGTTGAAGTGTTAGTCGAGCGCATGTTGGATGAGCATCGGGTGCTGGCCCATGTACGCAGCAGCAAATCGCCCAAGCCCGGAGCCCATTTGCGGCTTGAAAATGCGCTCGATGTCGAGATGCTTGCGCGCCACGATGCCTTGTTCGAACTGCAATTTAACGATCCGCGTCCAGTGCTAGAATTACTCGAAACTTACGGCCATATGCCGTTACCGCCGTATATTGATAGGCCGGACGAAGACAGCGATAAAGAGCGCTATCAGACCGTTTATAATAAGAAGCCGGGCGCAGTAGCCGCACCTACTGCCGGGTTGCACTTTGACGAGAACATTTTGGCGCAATTGCGTGCCAAAGGGGTGGAATTTGCCTATGTCACCCTGCATGTGGGCGCCGGCACCTTCCAGCCGGTGCGCGTGGATGATATTGAAGCGCACAAAATGCATAGTGAGTATGCCGAAGTACCGGCGGAAACGGTGGCGGCGATTCAGGCCACCAAAGCCGCAGGTAAGCGCGTAGTAGCGGTGGGTACCACCTCGGTACGTTCGCTCGAATCAGCGGCCAAAGCCGCCAAAGCTGCGGGTAAAGAGTTGCAACCTTACACCGCAGAAACCGATATTTTTATTTACCCAGGCTACGAATTTGAGCTGATCGATGCCATGATCACCAATTTCCATTTGCCAGAATCTACGTTGATTATGTTGGTGTCGGCCTTTGCTGGTCGTGAGTATGTGCTAAATGCTTATGCCCATGCCGTTGCCCAGCACTACCGTTTCTTTAGTTACGGTGATGCCATGTTTGTGACCCGCCAACAACTCTCAACTCAAAGTGAGTGATTATGAAATTTGAATTACTAGCTACCGACGGTAAAGCACGTCGTGGCCGCATGACCTTCGAACGCGGTACCGTAGAAACCCCAGCGTTCATGCCGGTGGGCACCGCCGGAACCATTAAAGGCATGACCCCAGAAGAAGTAAAAGCCACCGGCGCAGAAATTTGCTTAGGTAATACTTTTCATTTAATGCTGCGCCCAGGCACCAGCGTGGTGAAGCAACATGGTGACCTGCACGACTTTATGAACTGGGATAAGCCTATCCTGACCGATTCGGGCGGCTTTCAGGTGTTTAGCTTGGGCGAGCTGCGCAAAATTTCGGAAGAGGGTGTCACTTTCCGCTCACCCATTAACGGCGAGAAGATTTTACTGACGCCGGAAAAATCCATGGAAGTGCAGCGCGATTTAGGCGCCGACATCGTGATGATTTTTGACGAGTGCACACCGCATCCAGCCACCACTGAAGAAGCCCGGGTGTCGATGGAGCTGAGCCTACGTTGGGCGCAGCGCTCAAAAGACGCTCACGGCGATAACCCCAGTGCGTTATTCGGCATTGTGCAAGGTGGTATGTATGAGCATTTACGCGATGTGTCGTTACAGGGGCTGACCGATATTGGCTTCGATGGTTATGCCATTGGTGGTCTCTCGGTGGGTGAGCCAAAAGAAGACATGATGCGCATTTTGGACCACACCGCGCCGCAACTGCCAATTGATAAACCACGCTATTTAATGGGTGTGGGCAAGCCAGAAGATTTAGTCGAAGCAGTGCGCCGTGGCGTCGATATGTTCGACTGTGTAATGCCGACCCGCAATGCGCGTAATGGCCATTTGTTTATCAGCACTGGGGTGGTGAAAATTCGTAACGCCGTGCATCGTACCGACACTGGCCCGCTCGATCCTGAGTGCGATTGCTACACCTGTAAAAATTACTCACGTGCCTATTTGCACCATTTAGATCGCGCCAATGAAATGCTTGGTGGGCGGTTAAATACCATACACAACCTGCATTTTTATCAAAAAGTAATGCGTGATTTGCGTGAAGCCATTGCTGCGGGGCGGTTAGACGCGCATGTGGCCGAGTTTTATGCCAAGCGCGACTTGCCGGTACCGCCGTTAGCTTAACTAAACGGCGGCAGGGTAATTGAGGCGGGTGCGGGCTAAATAGCCCGCGCAATATCCAGAACGTAAGGCTTAATGCCCGAGAAGAAGAACTCAACGGCAATCAGCATCACAATTAAGCCCATTAGCCGCATTAAAATTTTCGAGCCGCTGCGGCCGAGTTTCGCTAGCATTTGGCGGCCACTGGCGAGCACAATCGCGGTAAGTACGCACACCACAAAAATGGCGGCGAATAAACTCATCGATTGCGTGACTGTTTTGCTCTCTTGAATGATCAAGATCACCATGGTGATCGCTCCGGGCCCGGCAATCATTGGAATACCAATTGGGGTAACCGCCACGTCTGAGCCGAAATCGCTTTCCGTTTCGCCCTCAACGCGTTTAGGTACAGTGCGACCGCGCAGCATTTCAAAGCCCATGACGAAGAACAAAATACCGCCGGCGACGCGCAAACCGTTTACCGAAATCGAGAAGAAGCTAAAAATAGCCTCACCGACTAAGGCAAACACCGAAAGTGCAATGAACGCTGTAATAGAAGCGCGCATCGCAACCCAACGCGCAGCTTTGGGCGCCATCGCCTCGGTCAGTGCGATATAAATAGGGATCGCAGCGATCGGATTGATCATGGTAAATAACGACGTAAATTGAAACAGAAAGGTTTCTAACATGGTGCGAGTCCTTAGCAACCAAGCCGGTGAGGATGAAGCATCATAGCGCAAAGCATTTAAAGGCAAAAGGATCAAATGGGGGTTTACTTTGCCCACTTCGCTCGCTACAATTCAGCACCAAATTTATTCGAGCTGGTTAAGTTTTAACCAATTCGGATCGGAAACGCTTTAAACTTATGCGATTTAACTTACAAATACGTAATTAAATCAGCCAGATATCTTCAACGAGGTGAGATTTTAATGCCAGTAGTTAAAGTGAAAGAAAACGAACCGTTTGACGTAGCCTTACGTCGCTTCAAGCGTTCTTGCGAAAAAGCCGGTGTATTGTCAGAAGTTCGTCGTCGCGAATTCTTTGAAAAGCCGACTACCGAACGCAAGCGTAAGAAAGCTGCAGCTGTCAAACGTCACGCGAAAAAATTATCGCGTGAAAATGCTCGTCGTACACGCTTATATTAAGGCTGTACGCAGTATTGGTTTCCAGCATACGCTGGCACAACACTGCATTAAATCGCTTTAAGAATACGAAGCCGTTGGCGACAGCGGCCTAGAAACCGCACAAATCTATGCACGACTCGTTCGTCGTTTTGGATTGTGCGGTTTTTCTTTGGCAACGCGAACCGCCGAGCTTGTTTACGCCGCAGAATAGATTAGGATTGATGCCATGGCTGGCTTAATTCCCAAATCCTTTATTTATGACCTGATTGACCGCGCCGATATTGTCGAGGTGGTCGATTCCCGCGTGCGCCTGAAAAAGGCGGGTCGTAATTACCAAGCCTGTTGCCCGTTCCATAATGAAAAAAGCCCAAGTTTTACCGTGGCGCCCGACAAGCAGTTTTATCACTGCTTCGGTTGCGGCGAACATGGCAACGCGCTTGATTTTATTATGAAGTACGATGGCCTTGAGTTTCCCGATGCGGTAGAAGAGCTGGCCAGCATCATGGGGCTGCAAGTTCCGCGAGAAGAGAGCAAAAACCCGCAAGCCGATGCTAAAAAGCATGCCCAAGCCCAAGACGATTACGAAGTTATGGCGCAAGCAGCCAAGTTTTTTGCGCATCAGCTGCGTAAACACGCCAACTCCGAGCAGGTTATTGCCTACTTAAAGCAACGCGGGCTAAGCGGCGAAATCGTTAAAACCTTCCAAATTGGTTATGCGCCCCCCGAGTGGGACGGCGTGTTAAAAGCCCTTGGTCGCGATGGTAAAACACGTCAGCAATTACTCGATTTAAAACTGACTAACCAAAACGACAGTGGCCGTCAGTACGACTTTTTCCGCGACCGAGTGATGTTTCCGATTCGCGACCGACGCGGCCGTGTGGTCGGCTTTGGTGGCCGCGTATTTGCGGCACCGGGCGAGCAAAAAGATGATCAAGGGCCGAAGTATTTAAACTCACCTGAAACTCGGTTATTCCATAAAGGCCGCGAGTTATATGGCTTTTATGAAGCCAAACAAGCGCAACGCGACTTGCCCTACGTGGTCATAGTGGAAGGCTACATGGATGTGGTGGCACTGGCGCAAGCCGGGGTGACTGAGGCGGTCGCATCATTAGGTACGGCCACGACTACCGAGCAGCTGCAAATGCTGTTTCGTGCCACCAAACAAGTGATTTGCTGTTATGACGGTGACCGCGCAGGCCGCGATGCCGCGTGGCGTGCGCTGGAAAACGCGTTGCCATTGTTAACCGATGGCATTGAAATGAAGTTTTTGTTCCTGCCAGATGGCGAAGACCCAGATACCATTGTGCGGCAAGAGGGAGCCGACGCTTTTCGCGCGCGGTTAAGCCAAGCCCAATCCTTTACCGATTATTTCTTCAGCCATATTACAGCGGCCGTGAATGTCGCGAGCGACGCTGGCCAATCGACCTTACTGGCGCAAGCCAAGCCGCTCATTGATAAGGTGGGAAGTGATTTTTACCGCGAGAATATGCTCACTCGATTAGCGCAGCTGTTGCGGCGCGAGCGCTCGCAGTTAGATTCCCACTTTAAACAGCCGACGCAGAGCCGTTATGTGCCGCAAGGCCTGAAGATGACGCCGATGCGGCGGGCTATCGCCATGCTAGTACAACACCCCGAGCTTGGTCGTGAGTTACCGGTGCACAAAGAACTTGCCCAACTAGACATGCCTGGAGTGGACCTGTTGTTGGCGCTGCATGAATACACCGCCACAGAGCAGGTTACGACGGCGCAGTTGCTAGAAACCTGGCGTGGCGATCCGCATGAGAAAGCGTTAAGACAACTTGCCATGTGGCAGCACAACATGGACCCGCAACACATCCAGCAAGAGTTTGCCGACGTATTTGTATATCTCATTGACAGATTTGTGGAGCAGCGGGCAAATCAGTTGTTGCAGAAGGAAAAAACCGCGCCACTAAGTAAAGATGAGAAACTTGAGTATGCGATGTTGGTCAAACATTTAGCATCGGCACGAGCGGGTTCAGGCGGCTAGCGGCTGATTATTTACTGGCCGAAAATGGTTGTTTGTGCTATAATTTTCGGTCTTATTTCGAACGTCAACAATTCGTGTCGCCAAATTATCCGGAACGACGCGCGTAGACGTTTGTACAAATGTAAGCGATGTGGCGTCAGTATTTAGCGCCAACACGCTGCAAATTTTTAGCTTGATCACGGGTGGTGTATCTGTATGCAGAATCGGCAATCGCAACTAAAACTACTAATTGCGAAAGGAAAAGAGCAAGGCTATTTAACCTTCTCTGAAGTGAATGATCATTTGCCGCAAGAAATCGTCGATTCCGATCAGGTTGAAGATATTATTAGCATGATCAACGACATGGGTATCAAGGTGTTTGAAAGCGCCCCCGATGCCGATGAGTTGATGATGAGCGAAGACACGGCCGATGAAGACGCGGTAGAAGCTGCAGCCCAAGCCCTTGCCAGCGTAGACGGCGAAATTGGCCGCACCACCGACCCTGTACGCATGTACATGCGTGAAATGGGAACGGTTGAGCTACTCACGCGGGAAGGCGAAATCGACATCGCCAAGCGCATTGAGGAAGGCATTAACCAAGTACAGTGCTCGGTTGCTGAGTACCCTGAAGCCATTAACTTCTTGTTGGAGCAATGGGACTCTTACGAAGCCGAAGAAATGCGCTTAACCGACATTATTTCGGGCTTTATTGACCCGAATGAAGTAGATGCCGCACCGGTAAGCGCCACTCACGTTGGGTCTGAGCTAAGCAATGAGCAGCTTGAAGACGAAGATGAAGAAGACGATGACGATAGCGACGACGAAGATAGCAACGACGGCGGTATCGATCCTGAATTTGCGCGCGAAAAATTCCATGAATTACGCAAGCAGTATGATGCAACGCGTAACGCTATTACCAAGCATGGCCGCGACCACAAGAAAGCGCGGGTAGAAATTGATGCCTTAAGCGAATTGTTCAAGCAATTCCGCTTGGTGCCTAAGCAGTTCGATCGTCTCGTAAAAGATATGCGCGACATGATGCATCGGGTGCGTGTGCAAGAGCGCTTGATCATGAAGCTGTGCGTTGAGCAAGCCGGCATGCCGAAGCGTAACTTTATGCGCGCATTTGCAGGCAACGAGAACAGTACCACTTGGTTTGAAGAACAAATTAATGCCGGCGAAGCTTATTCAAAATCATTGAATGAGTTGCGCTTAGAAGTTGAGCGTTGCATTCATAAATTAGCAGAAGTTGAGGTGGAAACTGGCCTGACGATTGCCAAGGTGAAAGACATAAACCGTCGCATGTCGATTGGTGAAGCCAAAGCACGCCGTGCGAAGAAAGAAATGGTGGAAGCTAACTTACGTTTGGTGATTTCGATTGCGAAGAAATACACCAACCGTGGCTTACAGTTCTTAGATTTAATTCAAGAAGGTAACATTGGCCTGATGAAGGCGGTGGATAAGTTTGAATACCGCCGTGGTTACAAGTTCTCGACCTATGCCACTTGGTGGATACGGCAGGCCATTACTCGCTCGATTGCGGACCAAGCACGTACCATCCGGATCCCGGTGCACATGATCGAGACCATCAACAAACTGAACCGTATTTCACGGCAGATGTTGCAGGAAATGGGTCGTGAGCCACTGCCAGAAGAGTTGGCAGAGCGCATGGCGATGCCAGAAGACAAAATTCGTAAAGTATTGAAGATTGCCAAAGAGCCAATCTCAATGGAAACGCCGATTGGCGACGATGAAGATTCGCATTTAGGCGACTTTATTGAAGACACCACTTTAGATTTACCGGTGGATTCAGCGACCGCAGAAAGCCTGCGTAATGCAGTACGTGATGTACTTGGTGGGCTTACCGCACGGGAAGCAAAAGTATTGCGGATGCGCTTCGGTATTGATATGAATACTGACCACACCCTAGAGGAAGTGGGCAAACAGTTTGACGTAACCCGTGAACGAATTCGTCAAATTGAGGCCAAAGCATTACGGAAGTTGCGTCACCCTAGCCGCTCAGAGCAGCTAAAATCGTTTTTAGACGAATAAGCGTAGCTTTTAGTAAGTACACAATTAGAAGCCCGCTCCGTTGCGGGCTTTTTATTCACAGCGCCAAAGACGTTAGGGGAGAAGGCGCTCAACCATAGGATACATGATGAGCGTAACTGAAAAATTTGCATTACCCGATCGTATTATTGATGCGCACATGCACATCTATAACGACAAATATTCACTCATTGAAAACCAAGGCTACTTACCGCCGCCGTTTTCAGTTGAAGATTATCGGCACCGCACCGCCGACTTACCGATCGTAGGTGGCGTGGTGGTATCAGGCTCGTTTCAGGGCTTTGATCAAAAGTATTTAAAACCAGCGCTTAGCGAGCTAGGCGATAACTTTGTGGGTATTATTAATTTGCCCAGTAGCGTATCGGACGAGCGTATTTTAGAGCTACGCGAGCAAGGCGTGCGCGGCATTCGTGTGAACCTAAAGCGCGGCGTGGTAAGCGGCCTAGATAACCTTGTAGATTTCGGTAAGCGAGTATACGACCTGGCCGGTTGGCACCTAGAAATGTATGTAGATAGCCGCGAGCTAGACGAGATTGTGCCAAAGCTGGTGAAGTTACCGAAAGCCTCAGTTGACCATTTAGGCATGGCGCGTTCAGGCTTGTCGCAGGTGAAGCGTTTAGCCGAAGCCGGCTTAACAATTAAAGCCAGTGGGTTTGGTCGTACTGAAGTGAAAATAGAAAGCGCTGTGCGTGATTTGTACGCCGTGAACCCAGAGTGCTTAATGTTCGGTACCGATTTACCTTCAACGCGCGCAGAACGCCCGTTTAACGTGCTAGATATAAGTAGCGTCATGAATGCACTGCCCAACGCGGCAGCGGTAGACGCCGTATTTGCTGGCAACGCCGCCCGTTTTTACGGCTTAAAAGGCTAGTTGATTAAATAGCCGCCAGTTGGGCGGCATGTGGGCGACAACACGCATGACAAGCGGGCGCAGGTTTTGTATACTGCGCCCGCTTTTACCTTCCAGTATTGCCATACATTGCCCATTGCAATGGCCCCTTAGCTCAGTGGTTAGAGCAGCCGACTCATAATCGGTTGGTCCCCAGTTCAAATCTGGGAGGGGCCACCATTTTCTTCAGAGTTTTCCACCGGCACCAACTCCATCGAGCACAGAATCGCGATAACCACTATAACGCCTGTGTTTATGAAGGCTGGCAAGGCAATGCCTGATATGTACTTAATGACGAAATAAACCAGGAAAACAGCCAGTCCAACTGTGAAAATTCGCTTCGTTGATAGTTTCATGCGAAGGGGCTTTTGACAGCTTTTGCAATCAGCTTTAGTCTTAAAAAGAAAAGTAAAAGGCTGATTCGCCGATTTACAGTGTGGGCACTTCATACAATACCTTTAATTTTTGTTTGGAAGGAATTTTACGACCCCGGGCAAAATTGCCGCTGAGTAGCAGAAAAGTCAATAATGAAACACTACATTAAAAACTCAACTTTTATTCTAATGTCCGCTGGATTAATTTTTTTTGCGGGAATGATGTGGTTAGCTACAGATTTAGTATATAGAATCCTGTTTGAAGGCTATGTGCCGTCTCGAGCGAGAGCTTATTTGGCCTTTGGGGTTGTACCACTATTGCCGTACTTTATTTGGCTGATAATAAAATATCAAATTATTTCATTTTCAAATTATATATTGCTCAATAGTATTGGGGTTGTTTTCAATTATAAAGAAGGTAAGAAAAAGTTCTTCTGGAATACAATAAAAGCGATCGATTACGCTAGAAATCCAAGACGTATGACAATTTACTTTCATGATCGCCTATTAAACAAAGACACTGAAATATCGCTTCAGACTGCAGCTTTATCGCCAGATGATGTAGAGCCAGCTTTTGCTGCAGCGGCTGAAAAATATAAATTCAAGTGGAGCGTAACAGAAGGTAAGACCAACTTTCCTTAACCTTCTATTTATCTTCCAGCTAGCGGTTAACAACCCCAAACCAACACCCAAACCCCGGCAGCTGCAAGTCACCGTGGCGTACTTCACCATTATGATGGCTCAACGCCTCCGCAAAGCTGCGCGACACCTCAGTTGGCAAACGCAGCGATGCGGCGTTAGCGCTTAAGTTAAAACAACACAGCAACGTCTCTTCGCCATGCGAGCGGTAAAACGCCAGTACTGGCTCTTCAGTTTCTATAAAGCGAATATCGCCCCCTACCAAAGCGGGTTGGGTGCGGCGCCACGCCATAAACTCGCGAAAGGCGTTCAAGGTTGAATGCGGGTCGGCATCTTGTTCGGCAACGGTGGCAATATTGTGGCGGCCGCATACGGGTAGCCAAGGCTTTGCGCAACTAAAGCCGGCGTGGTCACCGGTTTGCCAAGGCATGGGCGTGCGGCAACCATCGCGGCCTTTAAAGTTCGGCCAAAAGGTTATGCCGTAGGGGTCTTGTAAGTCTTCAAAGGCCACTGCGGCTTCGCCTAAGGCTAATTCTTCGCCTTGATACATGCACACGCTGCCACGCAGTGAGCCAAGCAGCGCAGTTAGCATTTTCACTTGCGCCGGGTTTACTTTGCCATCTGCCGACCAGCGGCTGGCCACCCGTTCTACGTCGTGGTTGCCAAAGGCCCAGCAGGGCCAGCCTTCTTGCATTTTGGCTTCTAAGGTTTCTACAGTGCTACGAATGTAGTGGCTGCTGTAATCGTTGGTGAGCAGCTCAAAGCTGTAGCCCATGTGCAGTTTATCGCCGCCACTGGTGTACTCGGCCATGGTGGCGAGTGAATCTTCAGAAGAAATTTCGCCCAAAGCAACGGTGCCCGGATACTGGTCGAGTAGAGCGCGAATATCGCGCATAAAATCTAAGTTTTCCGGCTGGGTGTTGTTGTAATAGTGGTATTGAAACGCGTAAGGATTATCTTCGCTAAAACCACGGCCTTGACGTTTTTCTTTGGGTTTGGCGGGGTTATCGCGCAGCTTTGCATCGTGATAGCAAAAGTTAATGGCATCTAATCGAAAGCCGTCTACACCTTTTTTCAGCCAAAACTCGACGTTCTCCAGCACGGCTTTGCGCACCGCCGGATTATGAAAGTTTAAGTCGGGCTGCTCGGTTAAAAAGTTATGTAAGTAGTATTGACCGCGGCGCGGTTCCCACTGCCAGGCAGGACCACCAAAAATCGATAGCCAATTATTCGGCTGGGTACCGTCGGGTTTGGCATCGGCCCACACATACCAATCGGCAAAATCGTTGTGCTGTGATTCACGGCTTTGCAAAAACCAAGGATGTTGATCCGAGGTGTGGCTCAGCACTTGGTCAATAATAATCTTAATGTTGCGGGCGTGGGCGGCGGCAATCAGTTCATCGAAATCATCGAGGGAGCCAAAAATAGGATCAATGTCGCGGTAATCGCTAATGTCGTAGCCGAAGTCTTTCATGGGTGACTTAAAGAACGGCGAAATCCACACGGCGTCTACACCCAGGCTTTGAATGTAATCTAGGCGGTTAATAATGCCGCGCAAATCACCAATGCCATCGCCATTGGTATCTTGAAAGCTGCGCGGATAAATCTGATAGATCACTGCGCCTTTCCACCACGGATTCACCATTTGTTGCTCCGAAACGCTATTTATAATTATTGTGGCGCCAAGAATAAGGCAAGGTATCAAGCCTTGTAAAAATTCTGCATACGTATGCACCGCCGATAAAATAAGGCAAAGGGGCTGTGAGGCTTGCATCATAAGGGCTGTAGAAGAAACGTAATTATCCTACTTTGGTGAGTTCAAAAATGTTTACAGCAATGGCTGAATAAACTGCTATTTCGGCACTTGTAGACAGGTAAGCCGCAATCACCCTCGGTTTCTGATTAATTTATGAACACATTTTTATGACAACTTGATGAGTGCTTAGCACTGAATACGTATGCATAAATTTGTTAGAATTTTATGACGAGCGTTAGTATTTTCCGCGACAACAACAAGGACCCGCCGTAACCGCTGTAAAGACGGGCACCAAACCATAATAAAAAATACGGTCAACCAGGATAAATACTATGTCTAAGTTCAAACCAAGCATCCTCACTCTAGCGCTTTTAAGCGCGGGTATTGGTAGCCACGCGGCTTATGCGCAACAACAAGATGTGCAAGCGGCCGAGCAACAGCAACAAACTGAGCAACAGCAAAACGAACAAGCCAACGAAGAAAAAGCGGCCGAGGTCATTGAGGTTCGCAGTGGCTTCCGCCGCAGTGTGGTTGAATCTATTAACGTGAAGCGCTTTTCAAGCCAAGTGGTGGAAGCTATTTCGGCTGAAGATATTGGTAAATTGCCAGATTCATCTATTGCCGAGTCTATTGCTCGGTTGCCTGGTTTAACGGCGCAGCGCTTAGATGGTCGCGCTTCACGCGTGAGCGTGCGTGGTTTTAGTGAAAACGAAAGTGCCACCACCTTTAACGGTCGCGAGCAGGTGTCTATTAGTGACAACCGCGGCGTAGAGTTCGATTTATACCCATCTGAAATTATGAGCGGCGTGACCGTTTATAAAACCCCAAATGCGAGCTTAGATGCCGAAGGTATTGCCGGTGTGATTGACTTGCAAACCGTGCGTCCGCTCAGCAAGGGCGAGCAAGTGATTCAGTTTAACGGCCAGCTAGAGCAAAATAGTTTGGGTAGCCTGAACCCTGATGGCGATGATAAAGGCTATCGCGGCACTATTTCGTACATTGATCAGTTTGCAGACGACACCTTTGGGGTGGCGTTTGCTTACACCAGCATGAGTTCGCCTAACCAAGAAAAGCGCTGGAATGCGTGGGGTTATCCTGAATTTACCACCGAAGCAGGCGACACCTACTCTATTTTAGGCGGCGCTAAGCCTTATGTGCGTACCTCAACCTTAGAGCGTGATTCAACCATGTTGGTGTTGGAATATGCACCTTCCAGCGCGCTTAGCATGACCTTCGATGCGCTACATGTAGATTTTGTTGATGAAAAAATCTTACGCGGTATCGAAGTGCCATTTGCCTGGGGCCAAGGTTCAATCGACCCTGCGACGGCCACCATTGACCCCGCTACGGGCTTTGTTACCAGCGCAGTTACCGAAGGCCAACGCGTGGTCATCCGTAATGACTATGAAGAACGGGCTGCCGATCTGATTCAATTCGGCTACAACGTTGAATACATTCTGAACCAAGATTGGAAGCTAGAGTTCGATGCCAGCCGCTCTGAAGTTGAACGCCAAGTGTGGAGTATCGAAAGCTATGCCGGTACTGGCCGTGGCGACAACAATGGTATTGCCGATACCATTGGTTATGAGTTTAACAGCGGTAACGCCGGCGCCGTGTTCTCACCGCAGCTAGATTACAGCGATTACAATTTAATGCAGTTAGGCGGCCCATTATCTTGGGGTGCAAGTGCGGCATTGAATAATGAATATGGCTTAGTAGGCACGCCGTTCGAAAATACCGCCCAAGATGGTTTTATTAACGCCCCAGAAGTGGAAGATGGGCTCACAACCCTGAAATTGGCGGCCAATCGAGCGCTGAACAGCGATATGTTTAGCAGCGTTGATTTTGGTGTGTCTTATCGCGACCGTGAAAAAACCAAGGTGTCGGAAGGTTATTACCTAACGTTGGCAGATTTCTCTTACCCAGATAACGTCGGTATGTTGCCGGTGCCCGATCAGTATCGTTTAGGTACGGCCGATTTAAGCTTTATTGGCATGGGCGAAATGATTGCCTACGACACTCGGGGCTTAGTGGCCGACGGCTACTACAATTTGCTGCGCGAAAGCTTAACCGATCCTAAGCACTTAACTCGTTCATGGACGGTGCAAGAGCAGATCACGGCGGCCTTCGTGCAAGCCAACATCAATGCCATGCTGGGCGATATTCCTGTCACCGGTAATGTGGGTGTGCGTTATGTGCGCACGGAGCAATCATCACAAGGTAATGCCTTTAACGTAGTTGATGGTTTGGTGGTGGCAGCACCTACTGATATTGATCACAGTTATGGTCATTTCTTACCAAGCTTAAGCTTGAACTTTGCGTTAGATGAGCAGCAAACCCTACGTTTAGGTGTGGCAAAAACCCTGTCACGGGCGCGTTTGGATGAAATGAACGCTTCGGTAAGCGCGGTGTACAACGCCAACCAGCCAGATGAAAACGGTAACTACTGGTCAGTTTCTGGTGGTAACCCGCAACTGGAGCCCAAAGAGGCCACTGGTTTTGATTTAAGCTACGAGAATTACTTTGCCCCAGCGGGTTATTTCTCGGCAGCGGTGTTCTATAAAGATCTGAACGAGTGGATTTTTGATGGGAACTACGAAATCGATATGACAGGTATTGCGAACCCTGCCACTGGTGAAATTCCACCAAATAGCACCGGTACGGGTTCAGGCAAAATCAACGGCGGTGGCGGCGACCTGTGGGGTTATGAGCTGTCAGTCGCGTTACCACTGGATATCTTCAGCGAATCACTACAAGGCTTTGGTATTTTGGCCAGCCACACCGGTGTCGAGCAGGATATTCAAGATCCGAACGGTAACGATTTTGAATTGCCAGGCTTGTCAGATAGCATTCAAAGCTTCACCTTATATTATGAGCAACATGGATTCAGCGCGCGTACCAGCATGCGTAAGCGAAGTGACTTCCGTGGCGACATTTATGGTGTGGGCTTCTCAACTGATCAAGTAGCCATTCAAGGCGAGACCATTTGGGATGCGCAGTTAGGCTATAGTTTTGCTGACTCAGGTATTGCTGGGCTGGAAAACTTAGAGCTGACCTTCCAAGTGCAAAACATTACCGAAGAGCCGTTCATTTCACTGCAAGGTGACAACGATCTGCAAATTCGCGATTACCAAGATTATGGCCGTACTTACTTGTTCGGCTTCCGCTACAAACTGTAAGTAGTTTAGGTAGCGGGTGGTGATAGAAAGCCCCCAAAGGTTGGGGGCTTTTTTATACCTAAGCGTACGAGTTTGGAGGTTTATTTTATGCACCGAGGACTAAGGTTTTGTGCGCTTGTGGCGCTTCCTACATTAGTGGTCGTGACACTCACGACACCAACCCTAGCAGAGCCGATGGCAGTGGTACACCAAACCCCGGCGACAAGCCAAAAGCCGGTGGTGTATCAGGTGTTTACCCGCTTATTTGGTAATACCAACACGACGAATAAGCCGTGGGGCACTTTGGCTGAAAACGGTGTGGGCAAATTTGCTGATTTTAACGATAAAGCCCTAGCAGGTATTAAAGAGCTGGGCGTGACCCACATTTGGTATACCGGCGTGCCGCATCATGCCACGGTCACCGACTACAGCGAGTACGGCTTACCAAGCGACGATCCTGATGTGGTGAAGGGCCGTGCCGGTTCGCCTTATGCGATTAAAGATTATTACAACGTGAATCCTGATTTAGCCGTAAACCCCGCCCAGCGCTTAGCAGAGTTTGAGGCCTTAATTGCGCGTACGCACGCGCACGATATGAAAGTGATCATCGATATTGTGCCAAACCATGTGGCGCGAGATTATGAATCGGTATCAGCCCCTGCAGGGGTGATAGATTTTGGGGTGAACGATGACACCAGCGTTACTTACCGCCGTGACAACAACTTTTATTACGTGGTAGGCCAGCCCTTTGAAGTGCCAGAATCCGACACCTATGAAGTGCTTGGTGGCTTGCCGCACCCTCAAGCAGATGGCGAGTTCAGTGAGAACCCCGCAAAATGGACCGGCAACGGTGCGCGCAAAGCCCAGCCTGACCTCAACGATTGGTATGAAACCGTTAAAATTAATTATGGCGTGAAACCTGACGGCAGCTATGACTTCCCTCGGTTACCGGCAGCTTATGCCGAACTTGATTACCGCGCCCACTATGCGTTTTGGCAGGATAAACAGCTGCCAGATAGCTGGTATAAATTCCGTGATATTACCCAGTATTGGCTGGAAAAAGGCGTTGATGGCTTTCGTTACGATATGGCGGAAATGGTGCCGGTCGAGTTTTGGAGCTTTTTAAATTCCAGCATCAAAATGACCAATCCGGACGCGTTTTTGTTAGCGGAGGTGTATAACCCTGAGTTGTATCGGCCCTATATTCAGCTAGGTAAAATGGATTATCTGTACGACAAAGTGGGTTTTTACGACACTTTAAAAGCCATTATTCAAGGCCGTGCGCCGGCCAGTGAATTATTAGCGGTGCATGATGAAGTGGCAGATATTAGCTCGCACATGCTGCACTTTTTGGAAAACCATGATGAGCAGCGCTTGGCGAGCCCTGATTTTGCCGGAGATATGCATTGGGGTAAACCCGCCATGACAGTGTCAACTTTGGTGAGCCGTGGCCCCAGCATGTTGTATTTTGGCCAAACCGTGGGCGAAGACGGCTCCGAAGAACCAGGATTTGGTGACCCAACGCGCACTAGTATTTTTGACTATATAGGGGTGCCGGCACACCAGCAGTGGATGAATGACGGCGCCTTTGATGGCGGTAAACTCAGCACTGCGCAGCGTCAACTCAGACAGTTTTATGTGGCCTTAATGGGGCTCAACAAACTGCCCGTCGTTGCCCATGGGAGTCTCATTCCAGTGACTAATTCGCGGCCAGCACAGGTGGTGAGCTTTATGCGCGAAGCAGGTGGGCAGCAGCTACTGGTGGTGGCGAACTTTGCCCGAGCGCCGCAAACGGTGCAGTTACCGCTTATGGTGGCAGGCGGGCAAACCTTACTTGGCAGTAAGCCGACGTTTGCACCCGCAGGTATTGGCTTGAACTTGCCCTATCAAGGCGTCAGTGTGGTGTTATTGAAAGATGCCGAACAAGCGGAAACAGCAACATTAATCGAGGAAACCACCCGCTAATGCAATCTGAACTTAATCGTGAACGGCCCAGTTTAAGCTTTTGGCAAATTTGGAACATGTGCCTTGGGTTCATGGGCATTCAGTTTGGCTTTGCGTTACAAAATGCCAATGTCAGCCGAATTTTTCAAACCCTTGGCGCACAAATTGATGATATACCGATTTTGTGGGTGGCAGCGCCGCTTACCGGCTTAATTGTGCAGCCCATTATCGGCTATTTGAGCGATAAAACTTGGGGTCGATTAGGTCGTCGCCGACCTTATTTCTTCTACGGTGCGATAGTCACGACTGCTGCGCTATTGGTGATGCCAAACTCGCCAACCTTGTGGATAGCGGCGGGCATGCTGTGGATCATGGATGCCTCGATTAACGTCACCATGGAGCCATTTCGGGCATTAGTGGGTGACAATCTGCCGAACCGTCAGCGCGCGCTTGGTTATTCGTTGCAGAGTTTTTTCATCGGGATTGGGGCGGTGGTCGCTTCTAGTTTACCGTGGATTCTAACCAACTGGTTTGATGTCAGTAATACTGCCGCCGCTGGGGTGATCCCGCCGTCGGTGCAATACGCCTTTTATGTGGGTGGGGTGTTGCTGCTGGCGTGCGTCATGTGGACGGTGTTTACCACCAAAGAATATTCACCCGAGCAACTTGCTGCCTTTGTCGATGAGGCGGAAACCCGCGGCAACGGCGATAAATCGGCCATCAGGTTTGCTCGGTCACTGGTGAGCAGCGGTGTGCTAGGCGCACTCATTATTGTGGCGGTGGCGAGTTTTGGCCTAGAGAAAGAATTGTATTTGTTGGGCGGGCTGTTGCTGGCGTTTGCGTTACTGCAGGCACTCGCTGCCTGGCAGCAACAACAAGGCTATACTCGCAACGGTTTTTACACCGTGGTGCACGATGTATTCACCATGCCCAATGCGATGCGCCAGTTGGCCTGGGTACAGTTCTTTAGCTGGTTTGGGTTATTCGCCATGTGGATTTATACCACGGCGGCGGTCACCAGTTTTCATTACGGTAGTGCGGATGTCACCTCCCAAGCCTACAACGATGGCGCCGATTGGGTGGGCATGTTGTTTGCGGCGTACAACGGCTTTGCAGCGGTGGCTGCGCTCATTATTCCAGTTATGGTAAAGCGCTTTGGTATTCGGGTCGCACATGCAGTGAACCTT
This sequence comes from uncultured Idiomarina sp., assembly GCA_946885915.1. Next base: position 34,316 of record CAMPHF010000008.1, on the reverse strand, counting down.
ATTCTGGGCGCGTTGGCGCTAACCAGCTTTGGTGTCATAGAAGACCCCAGCTGGCTGATGCTGCCGATGGTGGGGATTGGCTTTGCCTGGGCATCTATTTTGTCATTGCCTTATGCCATGCTCGCCAGCGCCTTACCGAGCGCCAAAATGGGCGTTTATATGGGCATTTTCAACTTCTTTATTGTGATTCCCCAGTTACTTGCCGCGAGTGTTTTGGGTCTGATTTTAAAACATGGTTTTGCTAACCAACCTATTTATGCGCTTACGCTGGGTGGCGTGGCCTTTGTGTTCGCGGCATTAGCCCTTACGCGGGTGACATTAGCAACAGAACAAGGAGAAACCGCGTGAACCTAGTTAATCATATTGTACGAGCCATGTTGGTGGCCGGCGTTGCGGTGGCTGGTCTCACCGCTTGTGATAATGCGCCATTGGCCACCGACAGCAAAGTTGCGCCGGGTGCACCGGGCGCCACGCCTTATTGGGCGTATTCTGGCAAAACTGGGATAGGCACCTCCTATGAAGCCTATCAGGCGGGCGAATATACCGATGAAAGCACGACCGGCACAGTGTCAAAAGTGTGGTTTTCGATAGCAAAAGGTATGCTCACCGAAACCATGTTTGGGCTTATTCATCAAGCCCAGATCCGTGATTTGCAGTTTATAGTTAGCGGCGAAGATTTTGTGGTGCGTGAGGCCGATGAGCTGGCGCATACCATTGAGTATTTGGCCACCGATGCGCAAGGCCGACCGACTTCATTGGCGTATCGTATTACCAGCGAAGATAGCCAAGGGCGGTTTCGCATTATTAAAGACATCTTCACCGATCCTGATGCGCAGTCGCTCATGCTGCGTGTGCGTTTTGAGGCGAATGAACCGGGCCTTACCGCGCACGTGCAGGTGAATCCTTATGTGAATAACGACGGCTTGCACGATAGCGCGAAAGTCGTGAGCGATGGCTTAGTGGCTTATTCGGGTAATCACTATTTGATGCTGCAAACTGCGCAGGGGCTGCAAGCTGGCTCCGTGGGTTTTGTCGGTAGCTCCGATCGCTATTCTCAGTTGCAAAATGGCGGTGAGTTTACGCGCTACACCAGCACGGGCGATACTGCGGGCAACGTATCGATGAGCGCCACTCTTGGCGAGATCACCGCTAACAGCAGCTACGACTTAGTGCTGAGTTATGGTACCACCGAGCAGCAGGCGCGCGAGCAGGGGCAGCGCACGCTCGAGCGCGGTTATGATGAAGTGTTAGCGCATTACAATGGCGACGGCGATTACCTTGGCTGGCAGGATTATCTTGCCAGCCTCGAGCTCGAGAATTTATACGATGACACCAGCGATAGCGGCAAGCTATTAAACACCAGTGCGTTAGTGTTAAAAGCTCAGGAAGATAAAACCTATGCGGGCGCTCTAATTGCCTCATTATCAAACCCTTGGGGCGATACGGTGAAGGCGGAGCAAGGCCACACTGGCTATAAAGCCGTTTGGGTGCGGGATTTTTATCAGGTGGCGATGGCGTTTTTAGCGTTAGGCGATACTGAAACCGCCAAAGCGGCCTATAACTACTTACCTAAAGTACAAGTGCGTGAAGATACCCCAGGTAATCAGGGCGATACCGGCTGGTTCTTGCAAAAAACGCACGTTGATGGCGAGTTAGAATGGGTGGCGGTGCAGTTAGATCAAACCGCTATGCCATTAATGCTCGCTTGGAAGCTTTATCAGGCCGAGGTGTTATCGCGGGATGAATTAGTGGCGTCCTATCAGGTCATGCTACGGCCTGCGGCGAACTTTTTAGTCGACGGTGGCTTGGCCAAAATCCTCTGGAACGATACCCAGATTAACCCACCTTACACCCAACAAGAGCGGTGGGAAGAGCAGGCTGGTTATTCGCCGTCAACTACGGCGGCAGTTATTGCGGGGCTGATTAGTGCCGCTGAAATCGCTAAGTTCAGTGGCGATACTGAGAATGCTGAGCGCTATTTAGCAACGGCCAAGCAATATGAGCAGAACATTGAAGCCATTATGTTCACCACCGCAGGTACGCTGCCGAGTGAGCAAACCGACGGCGAGTATTTTGTCCGTATAGCGCAGGATAAAAAGCCAAATGCCGACACTCAGCTAGGCGCCAACAACGGCCGCCCGGGTATGGATAAAAAGGTTATTTTAGATGGCGGCTTTTTAGAGTTGGTGCGTTATGGCGTGCGCGAGCCGAATGCCGAGTCTATTTTGGCCTCGTTACCCGAGTATGACGATGAAAGTCTGGCGCATAACCTGCGAGTGAAATACACCTTCACCACGCCGGCTGGCGAGCAGTTTCCGGGCTGGCGCCGCTATGGCAACGACGGCTATGGCGAAGATCAAGTACTTGGTACCAACTATGCGGCGAGCGGCGACAATACCGCGGATCAACGCGGACGAGTGTGGCCGTTTTTCACGGGTGAGCGCGGCCATTATGAAATTGCCGCGGCAGCTCACGATGGTGAATTGAGCGGTGCCGAACGCCAGCGAATTCTGAATACTTACGTATTGGGCATGGAAGCCTTTGCCAACCAAGGTTTGATGCTTCCCGAGCAAGCTTGGGATGGGGTAGGTGTGAATCCCTTTGGCTATGGGTTGGGCGAAGGTACTAATTCCGCTACGCCGCTGGCGTGGACCCACGCTGAATACGTGAAGTTGCTGCGCTCGCTGAATGATGAGCAAGTGTGGGATCATTATCCGCTCGTGGAACAGGCTTTGGTGGAGTAAACGCTAGCGCAGTCATTGGCTGGATTGCCGTACCACAAGTTTGGGCGGCAAGACGCCACTTGGCACCTCCACCGCGTCATGAGCAATAAGGGTAAGCAGGTTGGCCACTAACATCTGGCCAGCCTGGGTGGTATTTTGCTGCACTGTAGAAAGCGTTGGGCTGCAAAACCGCGCGACCGCTAAATCGTCAAAACCAACCACAGCCACATCTTGTGGCACTCTTAACCCGGCTTCTTGTAAGGCTCGAATAGCGCCAATCGCAATTAAGTCGCTGGCGCCAAACAGGGCGTTAAAGCGGTTGTTATTGGCAAGTAGCGACTTGGTGGCTTGATAACCGGATTCTTCGGTAGAAATAGCGGTGGCAATTTTGCGACTGCTCACATGCTTGCCTTGCCCTTCTAAACGTAAGTTAAAGCCACTGTAGCGTGCGCTAAACTCAGGGCTATGGTGGGAAATATCACCAATAAAGGCACAATCGGTGCGGCCCAACGCAATAAAATGTTCAGCCACCAACCGGCCACCGGCTTGGTTGTCACAACTTACCGTCAGTTCAGGGTGGCCATCAACGGTCGCGCCCCAACACACAAATTTGGTGTCGGTTTCTAGCAGTCGGGCAAACTTGGGTTGGTAATCAATGTAATCACCGTACCCCAGCAAAATAATGCCATCGGCACGGTGCGTTTCGGCATAATCGGCATGCCAGTCGTTACTACTAGACTGAAACGACACCAGCAAATCGTAACCGGCTTTAGCACAAGCGCGGGTAATGGAACCCAACATAGATAAGAAGAACGGGTTAATTTGCGAGTCATCGGACGTTGGGTCTTCAAACAGCAATACAGCTAACGTTGAGCTTTGCTGGGTGCGCAGGTTGCTGGCGTTTTTATCTACTTTATAATTAAGCTGGCGCGCAATTTCGACCACCTTGCGGCGAGTTTCCTCATTGACTAACGGGCTACCGCGCAACGCCCGCGATACCGTTGACTGGGAAACACCGGCTTGATGCGCAATATCGAATGACGTGGCCTTGCCTTTCATAATAATTCTCGTACGGCAGCTTACTAACCTGAGCAAGATACCGCCATGTGCACCGAAAGAGAACCCCTAACTTAGTCTTGCTTGCAGTCGCCATAGGCTTCGCGGTAGCTCTTGCCGAAGCATTGAATGAAGCTATCGACTACGTTCAAGTTCGGTGGCCAGGGAATATCCATTGGATTGCCCTCGCTATCAGTTGGATTAAAATCGCTGGGCTTTTCAAGGGCCGCTAGCTTGGTGCGTTGCTCTATTAATGCCTCGCGGTCTTGTTCAAGAAAGGCAATAGTTGCGGCAACGTAGTAGTTCCAACCAAAAAAGTCAGCTTCAGCGGGCTTGAAAGTTTGTTTGAATAGCTCGATAGCGGTTGCGGTTTGCCCAGCTGCGGCACGCAATTGGCCTTCATGCCAGGCGAGTGAGCTTTGCATTCCAGCAGAGAGTTCTGGTTTGTGCAGGCGATACCACTCAATCACGTCGGCCGCGGCGGCCACACAAGCTGGATTTTCGGCAATGGTCCGCCAGCCGCCATCCATGTCTTGGTCAAATGCCATAAAATCTAGCGCGAGATAATCGATTGACTCATCAACGCAGTTTTCGCCCGCTAGCAACGGGGTTGTGGCGAAACCACAGGTGAGTACCACCAACCATTTCATCAGATCACGCATCGCCATATCCTTTAGCAACAATGAAAGTATGTTTTCCAACATACCTGAGGATGTGGTCTTGCGCTAGCCAGATACAATTTCTTACGCTTCAACGCTTGGCTTGTTACTAAAATGTTTTATTATTTGTAGCAGCAAAATCCGAGTAACGCTAATGGCGTGCAGTTAAAAAACAAGGAGAACTAAATGAAGGATAAAGAGTTTGAGCGCTGGAGCACTTACCGCCAAAAAGGCAAAGCGCGGTTTATTTTTGAAAATGGCTTGGCCGCGTGGGGTATTCCAATGATGGTGGTGATGGGCTTTGTGAATAACCCATTTATGAGCGATAACCCATTGTCTAGCGTGTCTATTCATATTGTGACTTGGTGTATTGGCGGTTTGTTATTTGGTGCCGCCATGTGGGCGATTAGTGAGAGTCGTTATAAAAAAGCGCTAGCAGCACGCGCGAACGAGGTTAGCGAATAATACTAACAGTCATGCCCAGGGTGACGGCATAAGTCACCCACAGTACCGCTTGCAAAGGCAGTTTCCGCGTTAAGTTTTGACTGCGCCATACCAATAATGACTTTCCTAGGGTATTACCCAACAAAATAAGCAAAAACAACGTCATAACCGTATCGGTATTGCCACTTTGTGACCATTCACTCACTGAAGCGGCCAGTACGGCATGGGCTTCAAATAACGCAATCAGCATGGCACTGAGATTAGTCGAGAAAATGAATTCTTCGGCCAAGTATTCCAACAACAAGATCAGCCCTAAAATTACGGCTGAAAACTTCACCACGCTAAACCAGGCCACCGGGCGCTCACTGACCGAGGCGAGTGGGGCGAGCGGCATGGCTATAGCGGATGTTTTGCCGCGTTCAAACCATATGGCAGCCGCTACAAAAACAGCAATCGACACCAAAAAGGGTAGGTAAAATAGTGGTGGCGCATGGCTGGCCAGCAGCAAAATAATCAGCACGCATTCCAGTAGCATAGCGGTCAGCGCGTATAGCAAGGTCGCGCTAATCAGTGGGCTTGGCACCGAGCGATATTGCTCTGCATTGAGCACATGTACAAACACGGCGGTGCTTGAGACGAAGCCACCCAAGAAGCCTTGCAAGCGCAGGCTATGTTTATTGGCCACCAAATGAAACAGAAGAAAACTGAGCAAGTCGAGGCTCGCGACAATAGCTACCACCCGCACCAGTGGATACCACTGCGCGGCCAGATAAAGCAGCGCAACGAGTGTCACGTCCAGCCAAAAGCGTGGTTGTTGTAAATGTTGTTTCAGACCGGATGCTAGGCTCATGGGAACAAATTATTGAGCCGCTTTTGCGCGCGCCGCATGCAGCTTTTGATAGCTTTCTAATAACCGCAAATGGCGATCCAGCCCTTCTAACTTCATCGAGGTTGGGGTGAGGCCGTAGAAACGGACCGTACCTACAACCGAGCCTATGACTGCGTCCATTACTTCCTCACTAAACATACGGCGTAAGTTGCGTTCGAAGTCGGCGAGCGCAAGTTCATCGTCTAGAGTAATTTCTAACACCGCCTGCATGGCTTGATAAAACAGGCCGCGAGCGACGGTGTTGTCATTATATTGTAAGAAGGCTTCGACCAGCTCTAGCGCGGCTTCATGCTCGCCCAAGGCTAGGTAAATAAGCAGCTTCAGCTCTAACACGGTTAACTGTCCCCATACCGTGTTTTCATCAAACTCAATGCCGATCAAGGTCACAATATCGGTGTAGTTATCGAGCTGGCTTTCCTCTAAACGGTCAACTAATTGCTGAAGTTGCTCGTTGCTTAGCCGGTGCAGGTTTAAGATGTCGGCACGGTATTGCAATGCCACGTTGGTGTTATCCCAAATTAAATCCTCAACCGGATAAACTTCAGAAAAATCTGGCACTAAAATGCGGCAGGCGGGTGCGCCTAAATCGTTGTACTCCGCCACATAGACCTCTTTACCTTGCTCGCGCAAAATGGCAAGTAGGTTATCCACTTCGGCTTGCGAGTTGGCGCCGGTAAAATCCCAATCAGCGAACTCAAAATCAGCGTCATCACTGAAGAACCGCCACGAGACCACCCCAGTTGAATCAATAAAATGCTCAACAAAGTTGTTCGGCTCGGTCACCGCCATGCTATTAAAAGTTGGCTTGGGAATATCGTTCAACCCTTCAAAGCTGCGCCCTTGCAGTAGTTCAGTCAGGCTGCGCTCAAGCGCAATAGCGAAGTTCGGGTGCGCACCAAAGGAGGCGAACACGCCGCCGGTGCGAGGATTCATCAAGGTGACACAGGCCACTGGGAAGTCGCCACCGAGTGATGCATCTTTTACCAACACTGGAAAACCTTGTGCTTCTAGCGCTTGTACGCCCTCAACTAAATGCGGATAGCGCGCCAAAACCTCGGCTGGTACTTCCGGCAAGGCGATTTCTTGCTCAATCACATACTTCTTCACCGCGCGTTCAAAAATTTCTGACAAGCACTGCACTTTAGCTTCAGCCATAGTGTTGCCTGCACTCATGCCGTTGCTCAGGTATAAGTTTTCAATCAGGTTGGAGGGGAAATAAACGGTTTCACCATCGCTTAAGCGTTGAAATGGCAACGCGACAATACCGCGATCCGGACGGCCGGAGTTAGTGTCGAACAAATGCGATGCACCTAGTTCGCCATCGGGGTTATAAAATTCGAGGGTGTCAGCATCCAGCAAGCCTTGTGGTAATGCATCGTTCGGGCCCGGCTGGAACCACTTTTCACGCGGATGATGAACGAATTCACTATTACCAATTTGCTCGCCAAAGTATTGGTCGTTATAGAAAAAGTTACAGTTCAAGCGTTCAATAAACTCGCCGAGTGCTGAGCATAACGCGGCTTCTTTGGTCGCACCTTTGCCGTTGGTAAAGCACATGGGAGAGGCGGCATCACGGACATGTAATGACCACACATGGGGCACGATATTGCGCCATGACGCGATCTCGATTTTCATGCCTAAGTCAGCAAGAATACCACTCATGGTGGCAATGGTTTGCTCCAGTGGCAGGTCTTTACCGGGAATGGTCGTGGCGTGGGCAGCGTCGGTTTCAACCAGCAGCAAGGCTTGCGCATCGGCATCCAGATCGGCCACTTGCTCAATTTGAAAATCAGGGCCGGTTTGCACCACTTTTTTGACCGTGCAGCGGTCGATTGAACGCAAAATACCTTCGCGATCTTTATCCGATATATCTTCGGGTAGCTCGACTTGGATTTTGAAAATTTGGTTATAGCGATTTTCTGGGTCGACGATATTGTTTTGCGACAAGCGAATGTTTTCGGTGGAAATATTGCGGGCGTTGCAATACACCTTTACAAAGTAAGCCGCGCATAACGCCGAGGAGGCCAGAAAATAGTCGAATGGACTGGGCGCAGAGCCGTCGCCTTTGTAGCGAATGGGCTGATCCGCAACGACCGTAAAATCGTCAAATTTAGCTTCAAGTCGAAGGTTATCAAGAAAGTTAACTTTAATTTCCATACCAATTGCGTCCGCGCCCAAAAATTGGGCGCCATTGTATCGCAATTATGGGGCAGGAACTAAGCGGTATTGGCTTTACGCCACTTGATTGGCAATATCGCGAATGGCGTTTTCAAGGGTTTTGGCCTCTTGCGCACCACTGATCAGGTACTTCTTGCCATCGTCACGACCAATAATAAACGCGGGTACCGCATTCACGCCTGCTTGCTGATAGGCTTGTTCGTCGGCACGAACGGCATCTGCGTAACTATCGGAATTTAACACTTCAGTGGCTGCTGCCACATTTAAACCGGCAGACTTCACGCAGGCGAGCAAGGTTTCTTGTTCCGCCATGTTCAACGCGTCACCAAAATAGGCCTCAAACAAAGCTAATTTCATGGCCGTTTGCGCATTACCCGAAGGGTGCTCAGTAGATTGCGTAGCTGCCCATTTCACCAACCGATGCGCATCGAAGGTGTTGGTGGTGTAGCGCGTTTGCATCTTGCTGAAGTTCAATCCAAGCGCCGTTGCCACATCGGTCATTTGCGCTTGGCTTGCTTGTATATCCGCTTCTGGGCGGCCGTATTTATGCGCTAACGCCGGTAAAATAGGCTCGGGCGTTAGGTTCGGCTCGGGGTTGAGTTCGAACGCGTGCCACTCAATGTTAGCACTTACTTCGTCGTTAAGGCCCTGCAAGGCCCGTTCTAAACGGGCATAGCCGATGGCGCACCAAGGGCAAGCAATGTCAGATACGATGTCAATTTTGATGGCTTTCATAAATCCTACTTTAAGTTAAGAGTCGTTGTCGGCGTAGCCGCTACCTATGGCGCTCAATGGCATCTCTAATTTCAGCTCGGGTACTTGTAAGCCAATCCAAGCGGGAAAGGTATTACTGTTCGGGCCGGGTACGGCTTCGTATTCATTGGCCCAGGGATAGCGCTGCACGGCTTCGGCAATTTTGGGGATTAATTCCGCGGCCTTAGCGCCGCTTAACGACAGCACCTTTTCCGGACGTGCGCCATACCAATAGCGGTCAGGGGTTTTGGTCGTATAAGTGGTGAGCGCCGGTTGACCACGCTCCACGCGCCAACCGACCACTTCATACACGGTGTATTCGCTGGCATTTGCGGGCTTCACCGCAATCCAAGTGTGAACCGCAAACCAACCTCGCCAGCCGAACGCATCGGCGGCGTAAAACTCGATCACGGCTTGTTGTTGCTCCGCAGGGTTAGGTGCAATCCCCGCGGGCTCCCGCGAGGCACTGCGCCAATCGGCACTCGAGCAGGCATTTAGTAGCAAGCTCAACCATGCGATGGCCATTAGTTTCATAAAAGTTGGCATGTATTACCTCTACGCATTTGCTGGCGCTAAGCTGGCAATATTCTCAGCGGTTAACTTCACAATATTTTGCCGAGCCTCGGGCGATGTCCAGGCAATGTGGGGCGATACCACTAAGTTCAGCGGCTGCTCATCGCGCAGTGCCTCCAGTAGTGGGTTGCCATCTCGCGGTGGCTCTTGCGTCAACACATCTGCTGCCAGCCCACCAATATCTCCTGCGCGTAACGCCGCCACTGCGTCGGCTTCATTCACGATTCCACCGCGCGCGTTATTCACAATCAGCACCGATGGTTTACATAGTTTTAAGCGTTCCGCATTGAGTAAATCACGAGTGGTGTCGGTTAACGGGCAGTGGAATGAAATGACATCCGCCTCGGGCAACAGCGCTTCAAATGCTGGGCGTGAGTCGTTAGTTGCGCCAGGGCGCGCCGCGATTTTCACCTGCATGCCCAACGCCAGCGCTAGTTTTTCAACGGCTTGGCCAAGCTCGCCATGACCAACGATGACCAAGGTTTTACCGGCTAGCTGAATAATCGGGTAATCCAGCATCACGAACATTGGGGCCTGTTCCCACTTCCCCGCAGTAAGCGCATGCTGTTGTTGCGCTTGTTTGGTCGCTAGCGCCAACATCATCATGAGGGTGTGTTGGGCGACACTAGCGGTGCCATAGGCAATCACATTTTTCACTGCAATATTGCGCTGTTGGGCGGCTTCACTGTCAATGTTATTAATACCCGTCGCCAGCACACAGATAAGCTTTAAATGTGGCGCTGCCGCCATGGCATTCGCATCAATCACCACTTTATTGGTAATAATGATATCGACGTCAGCAATGCGCTGGTGTAACTCATCTGGCGTGGTGCTTTGAAACACTTCAAGCTCAGTGACCTGCGCTTCAATCAGGCTTAAATCAATGTCGTGACCTAAGCTGGCGGCGTCTAGAATGACAGCTTTCATGGCTACTCCTAGTCTAATTTTGGTGGCGTGCCAAGTATGATTCGGGTATGCTGCGCAACATTATTTATACAACCCGTTTATCTCTACTTTCTTAGATATTAAAACCTAAGCACGCGAAGGAAATCACATGTTAAAAAAGGGAATCATTGGGGGCGCAGCCCTGGTTGTTGCTACTGTAGTGGTAGCGCCCAAATTTATCGGTAGTTACGCCGAAAGTTTGGTGAACGCACAAGTTGAAGCGCTCAATCAGCAACCCGCTTACACTGCCTCTATTACGTCTTATGAGGCCGGATGGTTTCATTCTCAAGCCCAAATTGAAATTATGGTTGATGTCAGCCAGGTCGATCCTGAAGCACCATTACAGCCAATAACCACCCAATTGAATGTTAGTTTGCAGCATGGTCCTATTTTGACGCAGCACGCCCCAGGGGTTGGGTTAGTGGGCTTTCAAATTGACGCCGGCGGCGACAGTTTGCGCGAATCTATCACTTGGTCGGCTGAGCGTGATTTGTATGTGAATAATGGTGTGCTGGGTTTGCTCGGCGGTGTTTCTTATGTTGATGAAGTAAGCTCATTTAACTATAGCGATGCAGATATCACTTATGATTTCAGTGGTTACCGAGGCGTCGGCGAGAGCTCTGGCGGCACCTTCACTTATGTGGGCGGTAGCGAGTCGTTCACCGGCAAGGTTGGCGCGATTGATATTACGGTGGCCGATCTAAAACTGAAATTTACCGCCGAAGCCAATTTAGCCGCCATGTTTAGCGGCGCCATCTATCCGAGTGAGACGGTGCTAACTTTGGCGCAAGTCGAGGTGTCGAATTCTGGGATGTCAGCCGCATCAACATCAGTGTTCGGTTTAGAGCAACTCGAAATGGTCGCGATTGGTAGTTTGAACGAGAGTAAAGACTTGGCGGCTATTAGCGCTCGTTATGGTATTGCGAAAGCAAACGTGAATGAGTTTGCGGTGAGTGATGTGCGATTTGATTTGGCGATGGCGAACCTGAGCGTTGAATTTATTAATGGCATGACGCAAGCATTGCAAGCCCAAGATAGCATGACGCAAGAAGCTCAAGCCGAGATGATCCAAGCTTATGCAGAACAAAATCTGTTAACACTGCTAAGCGCAGAGCCAACTATCGCCATTACCGAATTCAGTGCGGTATTACCTGAAGGCGCCTTCTCGATGGCTGCACGTGCACAAGCGGTTGGCGTTGACACCCTACCAGAGCCGTTAGAAGACCCCGAGTTTTGGTTGCAACACACTGGCGCAGCGGCAGAGGCTTCGATAGATAAGCCGTTGTTGTTGTGGGTGTTGAAGCAACAAATGTTGAGCGCGCTGCGCCAGCAAGTGCCGGCTGAGCAGTGGGATGATGCACAAATGAATCAAATGGCTGAGCAGCAAGCGCCGATGATGGTCGAGATGTACCAACAACAAGGCTTACTGGTCGAAACTGACGAACGCTATGTGCTTGATTTTTCACTAGCTGACGGCAAAGCCTTGTTAAACGGCACCGAGATACCGCTCGGCCAGATGTAAAACTGACGTAACAGAAAGTCGGTCAGTGGCTTAATAAACTAGACCGACCTGCGTCGTTAACACTGTTCATTCGCGCCAAAATTCACTAAAGTGCTCCATCGACTTTGGTCGTGGCGCGAATAACGCCCATAAATATTATAAAAAAACACACTAACAACGAGCGTAGTTTTTATGACGGTGATGACAGATAGCCGCGGTACTTGGGGATCAAAAATCGGCTTTATTTTTGCGGCAGCCGGATCAGCAGTAGGACTAGGTGCTATTTGGAAGTTTCCATATATTGCCGGAGCCAATGGTGGCGGCGTATTTTTGCTCGTCTATCTAGCCTGTGTCTTCTCAGTTGGCGCGGTCATGATGTTGTCAGAAATGATGATTGGACGGCGTGCAAATCAATCGGCAACCTCTGCTTATCGCGCCCTAGGCGGCGGTAAATGGCACTATGCCGGGTGGATATCCGTACTTTGTGTGTTTTTAATCCTGGGCTTCTATTCAGTGGTGGGTGGCTGGACCATTGCCTATGTGTTCGAAGCGGTGCGGGGGGATATTTTAACCACCGATGGCGCCGAACTTGAGGCCGCATTTACCGACTTCATCGGTGACCCGATACCGGCGTTGGTCTATACCTTCTTATTCTTGTCGATTACCGCATCTATTGTGATTGCCGGTGTGCAAGCTGGTATTGAGCGGATTTGTAAGATCCTCATGCCGACCCTGTTTGCCTTGATGATTGTTATGGTTATCCGCAGCTTAACCTTGCCTGGCGCAATTGACGGCTTGATGTATCTGCTGACGCCGGATTGGAGCAAGTTATCGGTTCGGATGGTGTTGGATGCGCTCGGTTTGGCTGTGTTCTCACTATCGGTAGGTGCTGGCTTAATGGTGGCGTACGGCTCTTACCTTGGTAAAGACAGCCGGGTCGTGAACTCAGGATTGTGGATTGCGTTGCTAGCTATTTTGGCGTCAGTACTGGCGGGTCTGATGATTCTGCCAGCGGTATTTGCTTTTGATGTCGATCCTGCAGCGGGTCCGGGCTTAACCTTTATCACCATGCCGGCGTTATTTGCGCAAATGGCAGGTGGGCAGTTCTTAGCCATTATTTTCTTCTTATTGTTGTTATTCGCTGCCATTACTTCCTCAATCTCAATTCTAGAACCAGCCGTGGCGTTTCTGATTGATGAGTATAAAGTAGCGCGGAAAAAGGCAACGTTAGTGGTTGCTGGCGCGAATTACCTGATCTTGGGCGTACCGGCGGCACTTAGTTTCGGGGTCGTGGCTGAGGATATATCCATATTCGGCCGAACCCCGTTCGATACAATGGACTTCTTGGCTTCGAACATTCTGATGCCGCTAGGTGGGATGTTTGCCGCGGTATTTGTGGGCTGGCGTATTTGGCCGGTTATCCGCAGCGAGCTGGAAAAAGAATGTCCGAATTGGTGTATTAAAATCTTCCGCTTTGTCGCAGGCGTACTGTCGCCAGTGTTAATCGGGGCGGTTGCATACTTCCTTATCTTCGGTTAACACCACTCCTGTAGTGCTGAAATGGCACACTAATCACGACCAAAGGCTAGGTATTTCGATACCTGGCCTTTTTGTTAAGAATTAGTAACAATTATCGGCTAGCCTCAGCAAAAAAATGCGCTTAAGCTGCGTTTTTATATTACCCATCATGTTACAGGGACGTTTATGGAAAGTTCGACTTCTACTGCGCTAAATCAGCGTATTGCCCACTTAGATATTATTCGTGGGTTCGCTTTGTTCGGCATTATTCTGGTGAACATGGTGGCCTTTCAACAAACCCCATTTGCCCATGCAATGAATATATCAGCTGAACTCGGTACTTTGGGCGAGCCGCTGCGTTGGGTGCTGGATTGGTTGGTGCAGGGCAAATTCTACGTGTTATTTTCGTTGTTATTTGGGTTTGGTTTCACCCTATTTATCGACCGTGCTCAAGCGCGCGGCGCCAGCGCTCGGTTGGTGTTTTTGCGGCGCACGCTGGTGTTGATGCTGTTTGGTTTTGCCCACTTCATGCTGCTTTGGGCCGGTGACATTTTATTGCTGTATGGTTTATCAGGCTTATTCCTCTTGTTCTGGAGTAAAGCGTCGGTCCGCGGGTTACTGCAATCGGCAGCTATTATTGCCTTTATTATGTACGGGTTGATCTGGGCGGGTGCGTTGGCATCGCCGAACATGCCGGCCGAGCAGCTCGCCGCCGCGCAGCAAAATATGCAGGCCATGCGCGACTTAGTGATGCAAGGTACGGCTTACTATCAGGGTGAGAGTTATCAAGCTTTAGTTGAATGGCGCTGGCAGGAATTCCTTGAATTCGGCTTGCCGGGCTTAGGCATGTTCCCGATGATCCTGATTAATATGCTCATTGGTTCAGCTTTTGCGCGCTCAGGAAAATTAACCACACCGGACACGGAACAATCATTTTTCAAACGTGCGTTGGTTATTGGCTTAGTGGTCGGTTTGCCGGCAAGTGCGTTTTTCGCCATGAATGCTGAAGCGCTTACGCCCGCGGGGGCCATGAATAGTTTAAATGCTGCGGTAATGACGCTACACCATATTGGCGGGCTCGGCTTAGCCATTGCGTATATTGCGCTGTTTGCGCTTGGGGTAAAGGCTGCCAATGGTTTCGTGATCTCTGGCTTAGCTGCCGTAGGTAAACTAGCGCTGACCAACTACATTTTACAGTCACTTATTTTCTCAACCCTATTCAATGGTTATGGTTTTGGGCTGTATGGGCAATTGGCGCTGTGGCAATTGCTGCTGATGGCGGTGACGTGTTTCGCGCTGCAACTGGTGGTAAGTCGTTGGTATGTGCAGCGCTTCAGTTACGGACCGCTCGAGTACCTCTGGCGAGTGCTCACCTATGCTGGAACTAAAGCCCGCGCGCTAGGCGCGGGTGAAGCGGCGAGCGAGCGCGTTTAAGTTACTTGAGCGCGGGCCTGAAATTGCGGTTGTAAATACTCTTTGCTTTGGAATATGTGCTGGAGTGTTTGCACCGCGCGCCATACATCTAGATAGCTATTGTACAAGGGCGCGAAGCCCACTCGCAGCAAGTTAGGAGCGCGAAAATCCGCCACGACATCGCGGGCAATCAATGCTTGGCAAATCGCGTAAGCATCTGGATGCGCATAACTAAGCTGCGAGCCGCGTTGCTCAGCATCAGTTGGCGATTGCAGCGTCATCGCTTCCGTCAATCCGGTCTGTTGCATCAGGTCTGCGAATAGTTGGCCCATCGCCATGGACTTCTTTCGAATGGCCTGCATATCGAGCTCAGCAAACACATTCAGTGCGGCATCAACCGCCGCCATTGAAATGACGCTTGGCGTGCCGGTGAGCATTTTCTCAATACCTGTAGCTGGCGTGAAGTGCGGTTCAAACGCAAAGGGTTGAGCATGCCCAAACCAGCCGCTGAGGGGCTGTGAAATGTGCGCTAAATGGCGCTCGGCAACATACACAAAGGCTGGCGCACCGGGTCCTGCATTCATATATTTGTAGGTACAACCAACCGCAAAGTCGACCTGCCAGTTGTCCAGTTCGACGGGCATAACGCCTGCGCTATGGGCAAGGTCAACGATGCTCAATGCACCATGTTGGTGCGCTTGGGCAGTAATATTCGCCACA
The DNA here is from genome assembly GCA_946885915.1 of uncultured Idiomarina sp. Next base: position 18,944 of record CAMPHF010000008.1, on the reverse strand, counting down.
TTTAACCGCCGACCGGTGCGAAAGTTTACCTGGGTGAATAATACTGCCAGAGTGTGTTCAGAAATATGCGCTTCAAGCTCTGCTTCATCGACTAGGGTGAGCTTAATACCTTCGTTTTGCAGAAGTGCTGCAAGTCCTTCCACCATGTACAAATCAGTGGGGAAATTATCTTTAGTCGAGATAATTTCACGTCGCTCAGTGTGACGTAGTAGCGAGAAAGCGGCGGCGAGCACCTTAAATAGGTTCACCGAGATAGAGTCGGTGCAAATGACTTGACCAACTTTGGCACCCACTAGCTTGGCAATTTTATCGCCCACCTGACGCGGTAATTGTACCCACTGATGACGATTCCAACTGGTGATCAGGTGCTCACCCCACTGTTGGTTGGTGACCTCGGCAACCCGGGCGCGACTGCTGAGCGGCATAGCGCCGAGAGAATTGCCATCTAAGTAAATAAGGTTTTCGGGAAGATGAAATTGGCTACGAACGTGCTGGAGCGGGTCGTTGGCGTCGAGCGCTAAAATATCTGTTTCTTGAATCACTGCGTTACTCACTTGCTGATTTACTTTGTGGCGCCGGTAGCTTCCCCTACCTCAGCGCTATTCGTGATCGCGCGGAGCGCCTCAACAACCTGCTGCCATGCGGCTGTCTGTGGATAAAGAAAATCAAAGTGACCCGCGCCATTTACTGTATTAGTGGCCACTGACGGTAGCCGTTGTTCCGGCCCAACGATGGTGTCAGCGCTGCCTTGCAATAGTTGCACAGATTTATTACGCCAATCAAATTGGAGCGGATCAGCTTGGGCATATTGAGCTGCTCGTGTTGTTGGCGCACCGCCCATAAATTGTTGGGCTGCACGTTGGCAACTTCCCTCGCCATTGGCATACTCGGCCAACTGCGTGATCGCGGCGAGCCCGATAACCCCATTGACGTCGACTTCACGGCTAGCGAGTAAGGCCAAATGGCCGCCGGCGGAATGGCCTAGGAGCTGCACCGACTCAGTGTTCAGTTGCGGGTGTTCGAGTAATTTCAGATAGTTCAGTGCGCTCACAATATCATTTAACGCGATGGGCCAACCACTATCCGCTTGGTTGGCTTTGCTGCGCCGGTATTCAATGTTCCATACCGCAAAGCCCGCCTCGGTTAAACTTTTGGCAAACGCCTGAGTGTGGCTAATATCGTAAGCATCAAGCCAACAACCGCCATGCACAAAAGCAACTACAGGTGCTGGGGCGCTTTGGGTTTTAGGTAACCAGAGTTGCGCGAATTGATCTTCAGTCGCGCCATATTGAAAGATTTGATTCGGCGCTGCGGCGGGTAATTCTGTGACCGCTTGATAGCTGACATTCTGTACTTGGCGCGGTTCGGTTAAACCCGCAGCAGGAACCAGCATAAGGCCCAGCGCGCTGACGCGCAGCAGGGCAGTGACAGAATGAGCACAAATATTGAAACGGGCGAAACGGTGCGTGACTTGCATAGACAACTTCACCTTGTAGTGGTCGGTGAGCCCATCATATAAGTCATTCAAAAAAATACAAGTTGATTACAACCAAAGGTTAATGATGACCGAATAAGCGCCCTAGTTCGGTTAAATCACGACCCGAGGGTTGCTGATAAACGCGCAATCCAAATTGCGGCAAAATAGCCAACAGATGGTCAAAAATATCGCTTTGAATGGCCTCGAATTCAGCCCACTTGGTCGTATTGGTGAAGCAATAAACCTCCAATGGTAAACCTTGTGGTGAAGGCTCTAGCTGGCGCACTAATTGGGTCATGTGCTGATGAATATACTGATGATGCCGCAAATAAGCTTTCACATAGGCACGGAAAGTACCAATGTTAGTAATTTGCCGGGAGTTAATCGGGTCTTCGCCACGGTCCTGCAGTTTTTGATTCCAGTCATCTATGTCTTGCTGTTTATCCGCCAGATAGTCTTTTAACAACGAGAATTTTTGTAACGCCTGTTTTGCGTCATCGGTTAAGAAATCGATGCTGTTTTGATCAAGATAAAGCGCGCGTTTGATCCGGCGTCCACCGCTTTCTTGCATGCCGCGGTAGTTCTTAAACGATTCCGAAATCATCACTTTGGTCGGGATGGTCGTGATGGTTTTATCCCAGTTTTGCACTCGAATGGTGTGCAGCGCGATATCAATCACATCACCATCAGCGCCATATTTCGGCATTTCAATCCAATCACCCACGCGCACCATGTCGTTTGACGACACTTGTACACTGGCCACAAAAGACAAAATGGTATCCTGAAACAGCAACATGATGACCGCACCCATGGCGCCTAAACCGGACAGTAAAATAACCGGTGAACGGTCAATCAAAGAGGCAATGACGAGAATGGCGGCCACCACATAGATGATGATTTTGCCAACCTGCAAATAACCTTTTATGGGCCGGTCTTGCGCGTCAGGACGCCGAATATAAATCTCATTGGCGGCATTTAATGCGGCGCTGATAGCGCGCGCCACAGTGAGCGCTACGTAGGCATTACAGACATTGCTGATAATGGTGGTCAGGGTGTCGCTTAATTGCGGCACCATGTATATACCAACGCTTAAAAACAGCGCTGGCACCACCTGCGCAAAGCGCCCGATAACCACGCCAATGCCAATATTGGGGTCACTACCTAGTTCGGTACGCGCAAGCAGTTTGCGAATGCCACGCAACAAAATTTGTTTGGTAATAAGCTGCGACAGATACACCACCGCCACCAAAATAACGAGGGCGCTAATGGTGTTGGCATACTGAAAGGAATCAGCCCAGGTTTGATACCACGCTGGGCTATGTGCGCTCAGCCATTCGCCGATCGCGGCTGAAAGCTTTTCTGAAGCCTCTGACTGACTCATTGAAAGCGTTGCTCAATGGCCTGATTCAACGGTTTGCGTAGCCCTAGCATGAATACCACTTCGGCCACTACAAATAACGGCCCAATGGCTAGTCCCATGATGTCATCAACAAAGGCGGGCTTTTTGCCTTCAAAGTAGTGTCCGATAAATTGAAAGACCCAACCGACCACAAACATGCCAATGCCCCAACTGAGCCACTCGGCGGTGGGGAGCAACGCTAGGTAGGTACCGAGCCCTAGGCATAACCACAACAGCAATGCCATGAGTAAGCCAAGCGCTATGTCTAAGCGCACGTAGAATATGACCGCGGCAATCACCACAATATTCGCAGGCGAAAGGGTAACCGCGCCGAGTGCGAAATCGGGTCTCGATAATAAGGTGATGATGGCGATAACAATGAGCGGAATGCCAACTAAATGCGTCGCGATATTCTTTTTATTGCGGTGATAAGCTGCGTACTGTGCCAAATGGTCGATAATCGATTTACGTGCTGCGCTCATGCTAGGGGCTCCGACTCGTCGGTAAGGTCTTGTCGATAAGCTTGCCCCGCGTGGCGCGGGGTGTCAATATTCATGCTAGATACTTTATTAGCAATGAACACTTTGCTTACTAACACAGGGAATGCGGTATGAACGCCCAATTACAAGAAAAACTAGAACGACGGATGTTCCTCGCGTTGCTGGTGGCCGTTAGCCTCGCGTTTTTTTGGGTATTAAAATCTTACTGGAGCGCCATTTTTTGGGCTGCGGCGATTGCGGTGATTTTCTATCCGTTACAACGGCTACTCAATCATAAGCTTGGTGACCATGCGAACCTAAATGCGGCGCTTACGCTCCTGATTTGCATGGTTATTGTGGTGATTCCGGTACTCATGATCAGCGCCGCCTTTGTGCAAGAGGGGGTACAGCTATACCAAGCCATTAATAATGGTGATATCGATCCTAAGGCGATGTTGAATCGCTTCCGAGAGGCGTTTCCATGGGTTAACGATGTGCTGGCGACCTTAGGCATTAACGCGGACGACCTACGCGAAAAAATCTACAACGGGGCCGTTGCGGCGAGTCGTTATTTAGCCAGAGAGACGGTCTCTATTGGTTCCAACACCTTCGGTTTTTTAGTGGGCTTAGCGCTCATGCTGTACTTAGCGTTTTTCTTGCTGCGCGATGGCGACAAACTGTTGAAATTGATGATTCGAGCCTTGCCGTTAGGCGATGAGCGCGAGGCGCTGCTGTTTCAGAAATTTGCCGAAGTCACCCGAGCGACGGTAAAAGGCAACTTGGTGGTTGCGATTGTGCAAGGGGCGCTTGGCGGGATTATTTTCGGGCTACTCGGCATTCCGGGGGCGTTACTCTGGGGCGTGGTGATGGCGGCATTATCTCTCATTCCCGCGGTGGGGGCGGCGCTGGTGTGGGCGCCGGTGAGTTTATACTTATTTGCGGTTGGTGATTGGGTTGATGGCACCGTATTGGCTGTGTACGGCGCGGTGGTGATTGGCTTAGCGGACAACATACTGCGTCCGTTATTAGTTGGCCGCGACACTAAACTGCCGGATTATATTGTGTTGTTTTCGACTATTGGCGGTTTATCGTTACTCGGTATTAACGGCTTCGTATTAGGGCCATTAGTGGCGGCGTTGTTTATGGCGTGCTGGGATATTTTTATGCGGGAGTTCAACCAACATCAGCCGCCAGCACCGGCGAATTCAGGCGAAGATACGACTAAGGTATAACCGTTGCGCGGCAATTGCTGATGGAATAATAATCAATTTGTGCTCAGAATACGCAAGTAAAGGCCGATAAAGGTCTATGAAGTATTCATGTGTTAACGCACAAGATTCAAAGCACAAGGTTCAACGCACAAGGAGCGGCCGTATGCAGTTGTCCCGCGCACAATTATTTGCTGTCGTGTCGGTGGCATGGCTATTGAGTTTAGCCAGTGTTTGGTGGTTGGCTGAGCAGCGCTTGCTACTCCTTGGTTTGTTGAGTCTGATTTGGGGAGCAGTATTGGTGGCCGCGCACTTTAGTGTTTCGGTAGCCGTGAGCAATGCTGATCAGGATGCCAAAGACGAAGCCGATGAACATCATGAAACCCTTGCCGAAGTCGCCAAAAATGCCGGTACCAATGCTATCTCTACCGCTGAGCTTAGTTTTGCCATCAGTGCCCTCCATAAAGTATTAGCCAACACCTTAGGGCGTCTCGACGGTGCCGTGAACCGTTCGCAGGACGTGAATAACCGCGCGCAAGATATGCAGCAATACACCAGCGAAGTGGCCGCTGCAGGTGAGCAGATGCGTAGTTTAAGTCACACCGGTAGCGAGCAAGTGTTGCACATGCGCGACGCTATCGAGGTGATGGTACAAGACAGTCGCGCCGCCCATACTCAGGTGGCCGGCTTGCGCGAGAAAGCGGAAAAAATTCGCAGCGTTACCGAAGTGATTCAAAGTATTGCCGATCAAACCAATTTGTTAGCCTTAAACGCTGCCATTGAATCAGCTCGAGCTGGTGAGCATGGCCGTGGCTTTGCCGTAGTGGCAGACGAAGTACGTACGTTAGCGGCGCGTACTTCAACCGCCACGGTTGAGGTGGGCGAGTTAGTCGAAGCCATTCATCGCGAAGCAAATACCGCTGCCAGCACCATGTCGACCTTAGCCCAGCAGGTAGAGGCGCAAGCCGAAACCACTATTGCCGTGGCTAGCCAACTCACCGAGATTGCCAGTCATGCGCAAGCAGTAGATGAGCAGTTGCAAAATATGGCGGCGAGCCTAACGGACAACCAGCATGACTTATCTGCTAATGCCGAATCCTTGCGCCAGGTTGCCGACGAATTGAGTACACAGCAGCAGCAGCTAGAACGGGTGGCAGGCCAAGCGCAACAGCTTGAAAGCCAAGCAGAGCAAGTGTTTGCCGTGTTGGTGGCCTCGGATGAACAGTCCGAGCATCGGAATATCTACGAGATAGCCCGCCGTACCGCCGATGATATTACCGCCAAGCTCGAACAAGCGCTGCGCGACAACCAGCTGAGCGAAACGCAATTGTTTTCTCGTGATTATAAGCCAGTAAAGGGGATTACTCAGAAGAAATTCGAAACCCCGTACAGCCAATTATTTGATGAGCTGCTACCGTCGCTACAAGAGGCGGCATTGCAAGCGGAGGAGCACATTGTTTATGCCATTACCACGGACCCTAACGGCTATGTGGCGCGTCATAACAATGTTTATAATCAGCCGCTTACCGGTAATGATGCAAAAGATTTAGTGGGTAATCGCTCACGGCGATTGTTCGATGATAAAACTGGCAGCCGCTGTGGCGCGCACACCCAGAAGTTGTTGCTACAAACGTATAAACGTGACACCGGCGAGGTCATGCACGACCTGTCGGTGCCAATTTTTATTCGTGGCAAACACTGGGGCGGCTTCCGCGTAGGCTATCGTCCGCTTTAGTTCCTGGGGCCGCTGGCGGTAAACTCTGGATAAGCGGCAATACCGCATTCCACCGCATCTGCACCCAGATATTCGGTTTCTGCCGATACGCGAATGCCGCGTATCCGTCGCAACAGCCACCACAGCAGTAAACTGGCGCCGAACACCCAACCGAAAATCACCGCCGCGCCAAATAGCTGGGTACCGAAGCTAGCTTCAGTCGTGCTAAGCGGCACCACTAATAAACCAAACAAGCCCGCGCTGCCATGCACCGATAGCGCACCTACAGGATCGTCAATTTTGGCCTTATCAAGCACAATAATAGAGACGACCACCAACAGCCCGGCTACCGCGCCTATGCTGCTAGCTAGCCAAGGCTCGGGAGTTGCGGGCGATGCGGTAATGGCGACTAAGCCTGCAAGGGCACCGTTTAACAACATGGTTAAATCTATTTTCTTAAATCGCCATTGGGTGAGTAGTAAAGCCGCAATCGCGCCGGCTGCGGCGGCCGCATTGGTATTCACGAAAACCAGCGCAATCGCGCTAGCGTTTTCCGCGTCTGACAAGCGTAACTGCGAACCGCCGTTGAAGCCGAACCAGCCCATCCACAGGATCAAGGTGCCAAGCGCTGCTAATGGCATATTGGCGCCCGGAATAGCGGCAACGGTGCCATCACGAAAGTATTTCCCTTGGCGCGGGCCGAGCAGTATCACGCCGGCTAAAGCGGCGGCAGCTCCCGCCAAATGAACGATGCCTGATCCAGCAAAATCAACAAAACCGGCGGCATTCAAAAAGCCGCCACCCCACGTCCAATAGCCTTCCACCGGATAAATAACGCCGGTTAAGACCACCGCAAAGCACAAAAAGCTCGATAGCTTCATCCGCTCGGCAACAGCGCCAGATACTATCGACATAGCTGTGGCGACAAACACCACTTGAAAGAAAAAATCAGCGGCGGCAGCGTGGGTGGCATCCGCGGCAGTATTGCCGAAGCCACTCGCAAAACTCGGCAGCCAGCCACCCGCAGTGTTATCGGTATACATCAAGCCATAGCCACAGGCTAAATACATGACGCAGGCTATCGCATACAAGGCCACGTTCTTGGTTAAGATTTCGGTGGTGTTTTTAGCGCGCACTAAACCGGCCTCAAGCATTGAAAAGCCGGCGGCCATCCACATCACCAGCACACCTGACATCAATAAATAAAAAGTATCTAAGGCGAATCTAAGTTCCGTTACTTCGTTCATGGCTGACTCCTTAAATCGCGTCGCTGTCGGTTTCGCCCGTGCGGATGCGGACGCAATGAGTTAATTCGGTAACAAAAATTTTGCCATCGCCGATTTGACCGGTGCGGGCAGCCGCGACAATCGCCTCGATCACGGCATCGACTTGAGCTGCTGCTACGGCAACTTCAATTTTTATTTTCGGCAGAAAATCGACGCGATACTCGGCGCCTCGATACAGTTCGGTGTGTCCTTTTTGACGACCAAAGCCACGCACTTCAGTAATAGTGAGTCCTTGGCAACCCAGCTCGGCCAGAGCCAGCCGTACATCGTCAAGTTTGAACGGCTTTATCAGTGCCGTAACGAGATTCATCATGAGCGTCTCCCTGAACAGTAATGTCAGCCAGCGACTGACGAATGAGTGGTGTGCTAAACCCCGATTTTCCTATATCAATTTCAGTGCCAAGTTATAAGTAACTGATATATATGGGTAAGGCTTATCTTGTTATTAAATTGTTGCACTCATGTGGTGCGTCAAATGAACAGATAATTGGGTTATTGCACGCCTTTGGTGCAGGGGGAACGCTGGACTTTTTGCCCTAAAATCTCTATTGTTTAGGGTCATTTTCACCCAATTGACGGACGTGAGCTGACGATGTCGAAAAGCAGTATTCGAGTATTATTAGCGGCGAGTTTGATGACTGCGCTGGTGGGCTGTGAAAGCTTACCATTTCAAGCGCAAGCGCCGGCAGCTGCTCCCCTAGATGAAGCATTATTGGAGCAAGTCGAATTTTATCGTCCGTATGAAATTTATAACGCTGATTTTGAAGCTAAAACCTTAGGAGCAGCCGCGGGTATTGATTGCCAAAGCGGTTGGGGTAGCCCCGAGCCCGATCAGACCAAAGCGTTATTGGCCCTGAAAGCCGAAGTGTATAACCTGGGCGGCAACGCCGTGGTGCTGACGCACTGTCAGCGGGTTGATTTGAAGCAATGTGATGCGGCTATTCAGTGCGACGGTACCGGATACCAAATCGACAAAACCTCAGTGGAACAATCTGCCCAGCAAAAATCACCGCTCGACCAACCTGAAATCTGGTTTTAAGGGATCGCCATGCGCCTTGCCCAACGTCCTGTTGATTTGATTGGCCAAACTGACCTCCTGCGAGTGGAGTCGTTATCTAAGCTGACGGGCTGCGACATCTACTTAAAGTGTGAATTCCAGAATCCGGGCGGTTCGATTAAAGATCGTGCTGCGTTGCAGTTGGTGCAAGATGCGCTTGCCAGCGGCGAGCTGAGTAAGGGCATGACCATTGTTGAGGGCACTGCAGGTAACACGGGAATTGGGTTAGCGCTGGTTGCCAAGTCGCTTGGCTTGAATATGCTAGCGGTGATGCCGAACGACCAAACCCCAGAAAAAGAGCGGATGATCACCCTGCACGGTGCCGATCTGAAGACAGTAGCGCCGGTGCCCTTTAAAGATGACAATCACTTCTACCATACCGCCCGCAAAATCGCTGAATCACGCGATGATTGTTGGTGGGCGAATCAGTTTGAAAACACGAGTAATGCACGGGCGCATGAGTTGCATACTGGCCCAGAAATCTGGGAACAAACCAATGGTGAAATCGACATTTTAGTGTCGGCGGCAGGTACCGGCGGGACCATTGGTGGCAATTCGGCATTTTTTAAACGCCAAGCGCGCGATGTGCAAATTTGGTTAGCTGATCCCGATGGGTCGGGCTTGTTTAGCTACTTACAAAAAGGAGAGTTCGTCTCCTCCGGTAGCAGCATGACCGAGGGTATCGGCATCATGCGTTTGGTGAACAATTTTAAACAAGCACAGGTTGATGCTGCGGCCAATTTGCCAGATCAAGATTTACTGGCTGTATCACGCTACGTGCGTGACCACGACGGTATCGTGTTAGGTAGTTCTTCTGCGTTAAACCTCGCTGCGGCATTATGCGCCGCCGCGCAATCTGGTCCGGGCAAAACCATTGTGACTTTTGCCTGTGATTTGGGTGAGCGTTCAGCGAGTAAGCTCTATAACCGCGATTATTTAGCCCAACGCGGGTTAAGTCTGTCCCTCGAACCTATTCACGACATTTATGCACGTTATCGTAATGGCGATGTAAATCTCTGGCGTCGCTAGTGAACCAAATTTCTTATTAACTCCGTAGAATTCCTCATGTTATTGGTAATGGCCCTGGCGATAGACGAGTCAGAGGTCATTGCTTTTATATAACAAATGTTATAAACTTGCAGTCAGTGCTATACCTAGCTCCCGGGCCGACATGGCCGTAACAAGAGATGATTGGCATGACCAAATTACCCGAAACACAGTTTTTGCGGGAATCGATCAAGGACCAGATAAAGCAAGTACAAGACCATGAAGGTCAATCCCAAACCGAACTACCCCACCTACAATTAACTGAAACAACGCAATATGTTTTTTCGCTAGATACTCGTTGGCAGTTGCGCACGGCGATGCCCTCATTTCAGGTGCTGTGCCAGCGTACTGAAGCACAGTTGAAAGGGGCTGGATGGCGAGAGTTAGTGGCTGATGTGCCGGCGCTTGTGCTGCAGGAGATAGAGCAAACGGTGCTCAAGCAGGAAGCGCCTTGGCGGGGTATCTTGCCTGTGCGGACTGCACAGGGCATTGAATGGTTTGATGTGTTTGTCCGTGCGACTTACCGTCAACAGCGCGTGTCGGGCACGCAGTGGTTATTAGAACGTGCCGATGTAAAGCTAGCAGAGCGCGCGCAAACGCTCTATCAGAACAAAAATTTACAGCGCCAAATTAATTATCGGGGTTGGGCGAGCCTAGCCGTTGTGATCGCAAGCGCCGCGATAAGTGCGTGGTTGATATCGAGTTGGAGTGCCTTGCCTATTGTGCTGGTCGCAGCCTTAGTTTGGTGGTTGCAGCAGCCTGCAGGACGCTACGCCGAGCAAATTCGCCACCTTGATGCGCAGCGCAGTCCTATTCAACGGCGTTTGTTTGCCGATCCTTCCAGTGTTGGCACACTGCTGTATGAATTAGCGTTACGGGATAGCTCGATTAATGCAATTACTTCACGCCTAGATAAAGGTACTGACGCGTTAAGTGATGTGCTGGGTAATACCCGTCGCCGCTCGGAATCAACGCTGGATACCACTCAAACCACAGCCGCCGCAATAGAGCAAATGGCGGCCGCGATGGAAGAAATGAGTCAGACCGTACAGGAAATTGCTCATAGTGCGGCAGACGCCAGTAGTTTGACTGAAGAGACGCGTACGCGAGTGCATCAAGCGGTAGATTTTATTAAAGGCACGTCCGGCAAAATGACAGAGCTAGTGGCGCAAGTGGCGACTAGTTCAGAAACCACTCGTGACTTAGTCGCGCGCTCCGAGCAAGTGCGGCAAGTGAGCCAACAAATAGATGCAATTGCAGAACAAACTAATTTGCTGGCGCTAAATGCGGCGATTGAAGCGGCCCGTGCCGGTGATTCCGGGCGTGGATTTTCGGTGGTAGCGGACGAAGTGCGCCAGTTATCGCAGCGTACCCAGCAAGCTGTTGATGAAATTGATGAGACCATTACAGGTATGGCAAGCGCGATGCAGGCGTGGGAAACCGAAATGCAAGCGCAAAAATCACTCGCTGAAGAGTGTGGTGAGCTTGGCGAGCAATCGCGTGCCGAGATGACCGAAATGGCTAGCTCTATTGATGATATTGGCGATCGAATGATGCAGATTGCAACCGCTGCCGAAGAGCATAGTACTGCCGTGGTTGAAGTTCGTGATGGTGTGCATGCAGTTGATGAAAATGCCAAGAAAACTCATGAGCTTGCACTTGGCAATGCGGCCGATGTGCAAAGCGTTGAAACCCGCGTACGAGAGTTTCGTTCGTTAGTTGCGGCATTCGAAGATGACGACTAATCCGCCGGCGGAGCAGCTCCGCTATCAACAGGTGTTATTAGTCGATGACGAGATAGCCACCCAAACCTTCGTTGAACAGCAATTGCGTCAGCTTGGAGTGCAGAACGTGACCGCAGTCACCAGCGGCGCAGAGGCGATAACCTGGATTAAATCACATCAGCCGGATTTGATTGTGTGCGATTTACGCTTACAGGATATGGATGGCCTTAAGCTGCTCCGAGAATTCTCTGAGCAGCAAGTAGCAGCCGATCTGCTGTTGGTGAGCGGCGCAGACGAGCGCGTGCTATCCACCGTGCAGCAGATTGGTGAAGCACTTGGCTTTACTATGCTTGGTGCGTTGGCGAAGCCGCTTCGTCCCGATGAATTGCGCTGGGCACTGCGCGAGCGTGATGTGCCGACCTCGATTCGCATGCAAGCTCAAGCCGCGACGGTAAGTAGCAAAGCCTTGCTGGCAGGCCTGCGGGGTAATGCGTTAGAGGCCTTCTATCAACCCAAAATTTGTAGTCGAGAAAATCGGATTATTGGGTTTGAGGCGTTGGCGCGCTGGCGGCGCGAGGACGGTAACTTAATTGCGCCTTTTGGCTTTATTCCGCAAGCCGAAAAGTTTGGCCTGATTGATGAACTGACCATGCGGCTGCTAAGAACGGTGCTTGCTGATATGCGCAGCTTAGATGAAGTGACGCCGGATCTCATGATGGCGGTTAATTTTAGTGTCGATACGCTACAAAATCGGCAACTGCCCGACATGTTACTAAAACTCGTAGAGAGTTTTGGCATTGCGCCCCAGCGACTGATTATCGAAGTGACCGAGTCGCGTTTATCCAGCGAGCACATTCATTTGCTGGAAGTATTAGCTCGTCTTCATTTGCATGGCTTTCAGTTATCTATTGATGACTTCGGCACGGGTTACTCATCGCTATATCGGGTAAAGGACATTCCCTTTAGCGAATTAAAAATTGATCGCAGCTTTGTGAGCGATGCTCTCGATTCCAGTTCTGCACGCGCGGTTATCCGGTCGTCGTTAAAACTCGCGCAAGATTTGCAAATGAAAGTAACCGCAGAAGGTGTCGAGACTGAACAGATACGGGTGTTGATGGAAGAAATGGGCTGTGAAGTGTTGCAGGGATACTGGTTTGGTCGGCCACAATCATTGGCTGATAATATAGCGACGCTAAAGGCTACCCCTGTCGGCACCGACAGCGTAACGCTTGAGCGCGGTTTTAGCGTCTGACGATAAACGGCTAAAATCGCGTGTGCCGATAGCGAATGTAAAGAAATGTGAAGGTGGCTAGGCCACCTTTACATTCTATGGCACACTGCCTTTCATGTTATGTAAAGATGGTATCAAACAGTCGCTATGGCGGTGATTTCTTTTCCCAAACTCGAGTTACAACTTCCCAAGCTGATGCGACGCTCGTCATTGTCTGTGTGCGCAGTTTTGGTGCTTGCGTGCACTGCAATGTCGCCTATTGCCGCACAAGCAGCGCCTCCCGGTGCGCCGCCGGGTGTTGGTGTGCCGGCAATTGAAATGGAACCTGTTGAAGCAGATGTCGCTGAGCCTGAGCTAACTGAAGTAGCATCTCCTGAGCCAGAGCCAACTGAAGCAGAGCCAACTGAGACTCAGGCCACAGAGACAGAGCCATCCGAGACAGAGCCCACTCAGGACGAGCCGACTGCGACAGAGCGGCCCGAGACTGAGGACACAGAGACTGAGCCCACAGAGTTAGATCCACCGCAGGTAGAATTGGTAGAGGAAGAGCCGGTCACCACTGATGTAACAGTTCCTGAGCCAGAACTTGAGCTTCCTGAGCCACTGCAACTTCCCGTTCGCGAATTGGCGAAACCATTGGCTGAGCTTACAGTGATTGCACACCGCGGCGCACCTGCCTTTGTACCAGAGCACACGGCCGAGGGTGTCGCCTTTGCGCATGCGCGTGGTGTTGATTACATCGAACAAGACGTAGTACTCACGCGGGATAGCGTGCCAGTGGTGTTGCACGATATTCAATTGGATTACATTAGCAATGTGGCGCAGGTGTTTCCGGGCCGTACCCGCCCTGATGGCCATTTTTATGTGATGGATTTTAGCCTGGCTGAGCTGCAGCAGTTGAAACTTAACGAGCGAGTTCGTTATGTGCCACCAGCGCCAAAGCCGCAACCAGATAGCGCCACAGCTCCGGCGGCAGACGCTAGCAGTGCCACTGAACAGCCAGCATCACCCGCCGCTGAAACGACTGGCGCGCCTGCCGCCAAGATAACCGGCGAAGTTGCCGCAGTCGATACCAAAGTACCTAGCCAGGTAGCCGCGCCTAAAATTCGTCAGCACGCGTATCATGGTTATACCGCCGAGGCTCGTTATCCCTCTCGTTTTCCGATTCATACCGGGCAGTTTAAAATCACCACCCTAGCGCAACAATTACAGCTCATTCAGGGCCTGAATCAGGCACGCGACATGAATGTAGGCGTTTATATTGAAGTAAAGGCCAGTCGCTGGCATAAGCAACAAGGCTATGATGTGGTGGCGCAAATAATGAACGTACTGGCCCGCCATGGTTATGATCGTGATGAGTTGGCGACGCCGATTTACTTGCAGAGTTTTGATAGTGAGGACTTACGGCGCTGGCATCGCGATTACAAGTTAGAAGCCGAGCTGATTCAACTTATTGGCGAGAATAGTTGGAATGAAACGCCGCATGATTACAACAGCATGCGCACTTCAGCAGGGCTGGAAGGTATTTCGAACTTGGCTCATGGCGTTGGCGTGTGGTTACCGCATGTATTGGCGGGAGTAAGTGAAACCGGTGAGCCGCAATTCACTGACTTAGTGAAACACGCGAAACAGGCCGGTTTAAAGGTGCATGTTTACACCTTACGACCTGACGACTTACCCGCCGGCGTACCTGATTATGAAACGCTCTTGCAATGGTTGGCGCAAGCCGGTGTAGACGGTTACTTTACCGATGCGCCATAGTCGCTAGCGAGAAGCATTCATTGGCGGCGCTTATAAACCGCGCCGCATTTTATAGCCGTCAATGCCGTCGTCGTAATAGCCCGGCAACACATCGATGAGCGCAAAATCTAGCTGTTCGTAGAGTTTAATCGCCGCCTTATTATCACATTTCACTTCCAGACCAAGCTGCGCGGCACCCTGCGTGCGAGCATAACTGAGCAGGTATTCAAGTAGTTGACGGGCTAAACCCCGACCTCTGGCTTGGGGGGCAAGCGCTAGTGAGTATAGCCGCCACAACCGACTGCCACGCCGGGTGAACAAAATACTGTAACCGAGTAAAGCACCACTGGTGTTATCCACCATGACATGACAATGCGCAGATGGACTGGTGACCGCGTTTACAAAGCTGCGCCGACTCATGCGGCTATAGTCAAAGATTTCCGCTTCTAGTGCTGTCATTGCGGCCACATCGGCGCGCGTAGCACGCCGGATCTCAACCCCAGTAGACACTATTTTTCTTCCAAGCGGCGAGCGAAATCGCCCATCACAATCCGATATAGCTCATCGCCTAGCAGCAAATCTTCTACCCCACTATCTATCGATGGGTTGTCGTTGATTTCAATAATGACAGGGCCGTTGCTGGTTACTTTCATATCGACGCCGTATAAGCCATCACCAATAAGTTTGGTGGCTTGCAGTGCGGTTTTAACCACTTCTTTCGGC
The DNA here is from genome assembly GCA_946885915.1 of uncultured Idiomarina sp. The sequence continues at coordinate 3,859 of CAMPHF010000008.1, read as the reverse complement.
ACTTGGTGTACCCCAACGGTTTCAAAACCACCACTTTTGGCACGCGAGAACTCACTGCTGTGGTTGTATATTTGCCAGTGGTTGCGGGCCATAAAGTACTTACACGCATAAATGGGTCGATTGTTTAAAATGCCAATGCGCCAATCAAAGTCGGTGCGCACAAATTCTTGCGCTAACAGAATGGTCGACTTTTCAAACAACTTGGTCGCAATCACGGCTAATTCAGCTTCTGATTCAGCTTTTTCAACACCAATCGAGAACGATCCATCAGGAATTTTTAACACCACCGGATAGCCCAGGCGTTGGCCGAGCGCCGCCCAATCTATATTCTGCTGCAACAATAACAATTCGGTTTTCGGCGTTGGAATATGGTGCTTATCTAGCAATTCCTTCAAAAACACTTTGTTCGCACAGCGCAAAATAGAATAGGGGTCATCAATTACCACCAAGCCATTGGCCTCAGCTTTCTTGGAAAAGTGATAGGTGTAATGATTAATACGCGTGGTTTCGCGAATAAACAACGCATCAAACTCTAATAAGCGGTTAAAGTCGGCAGCAGTAATGAGCTCCGCTTCAATATCCATTTCTTTCGCAGCTTTAATAAAGCGCGATAACGCCTTTTTATCACTCGTTGGAATCGGCTCGTCTGGGTCATGCAAAATCGCTAAATCATAACGATAATCTTTGCGCGTACGCGCTTTGCGCCATACCCGTTTAGAGAAGTTGTCGAGTGACTCGCCAAAGAAGGTTTGCTGCTCATCGTTTAAGGAAGCCATTGAACCCGGCTGGAGCTTATTGATAAACCAACGGCCTTGGTAAGAAAACTCTACCCATAAAATAGGGCATGGATAACGCTCGAAAATTTGCCGGGCAAATGCCGCCAACTGCGGATGCTGTGACATGCCAAAGCAAATCAAAATGCGCACCGATTCCTGTTGTGGCTTGTCGGCTAAATATTTATTGAGCTGTTTGTCGGTGTTGGTCAGTAGTAACTGGTAGTGGCTAAAGTTCAACAGGTCATTAATAGTCGTGACCGACGGCAGCACCCGTTGATCGCGAGCTTCGGCCAGCAAGCTGACATAATAACCAGTTGATAAATAGGTTAAATCACCACATAAATTAATAATGTGCGAGCGCGTTCGGCTACTTTGTTGGAGTAAATATTCGTCGGTCGTAACGGTTGACTGGGTCGGATAGTATGGCTGCCAGTCGGTGATATCATCAAGGATGACTAAAGCTGAATTTTGCATGGATTCTCCAAGTAGTGCGAACAGCGCAAATAACATGCGCTATGGCGCGCATCTTCACGATGTTTTGTTAAAAACGCAAGTGACTTTGCAACTTTTAAGCTATTCTTTATTCAAGTATTTATTGTAGCAAATAGCAACCATTTGAATGACAAGGAGTAAGCCATGCTAACCCTGCTGGCGCGGTTACTAAAAGCATTGAACTCAGAGACCGGCGCGTGGGCGCTGGCTTTTGCGTTCGTGTTGGGAATGATAGTCGGCTTTACGCCTTTTTGGCGGGTGCATAATATTTTTATTTTGCTATTCGCCCTTGTTTTCCGAGTGAATTTATCGGCGTTCTTATTAACCTTTGCGCTTTGTACCGGGCTTGCCTATTTACTCGACCCGCTGTTCCATGAGCTGGGTTCGGCATGGCTGAGTGCGCCAGCGTGGCAGGGCGTTTGGGAAACTTTGTATGCTTCGCCATGGTTACGGCTTACCCAATTTCATCACAGCATTACGCTTGGCAGTGTCATGGTTGCCGTCGCACTTAGCCCGGTAGTTTTGCTTGGCGGCTATTGGTTGGTGGTGAATTACCGCCAGCGGGTGCAGCGCTGGTTTTATAAATTAAAGGTGGTGCAGGGGTTACGTGCATCGAAGTTCTGGAATCTGTATACCGAGTTACGGGGGTAAGCCATGACGACCGAAACCAAACAGGTACGCGCGAGCACGATTCGGTGGCCAGGGCTAATTGTCTTTTTAGCCATTTTGTCGGCATTGGTGGCGTTCAGCTGGTTGTTTCTCGACAACATTATTAAATGGACGCTGGAGTCGACCGCAGGCCGCTTGAACGGTGCTGAGGTGAACATTGCTGAAGTTGAACATGGCTGGATGCCGTTGCGCTTGCGCATTGCCGGAGTAGAGGTGACTGATCCAGGGCAGCCGACCCACAATCGCGTGGTCATTGGTGAGTTACGAGCCGATTTAAACTTGGGTGAGTTACTGGTGAATCGAGTGATTATTGAACAACTCGATGCCACCGGTATTCGGGTGAATCAGCCGCGCCAAAGCCCCGGTGAAGTGTATTTAGCACCAACCGATGAAGAGGTGAAAGCCCGCCTCGCCCAACAATGGGAATCGATTAAACTAAACCTGCCGGAACTCGATGAAGTGATGGCGCAGGTAGATTTGCAAACCGATACCTTGTTAGCTGAGGCTGAATCGCATTTAGACGCGATTAAAGCGGATATTGCGGCCAAGCGCGAAAATGTCCCCACTTCTGATGAGCTAAAAGCCTATCAAACGCAGGTGAAAGCCTTACTTGATACTGACATTAAAACACCACAGCAACTGGCCCAAGTGCGCGACCAACTGGAGCAACTGAAAGCGCAGTTCCGCGCTGATCGAGATGCGGTGAAGGCATTAAAAGATTCGCTGCAAGAGGCCAAAACCACGTTGAGTGCCGATGTGAAGGCACTACGGGAGGCGCCGGGGCAAGATATTGAACGCATTCAGTCATTTTTTAGCCTTGATGCGCAAGGACTTGAGAACGTTACTGGGCTTATTTTTGGTGAACAAGTAGCGCAGTGGAGCCGCTATTTAATGTTGGCTTATGAACAAGTGGCGCCAATGTTAGCGCGCTCGGCCAACGCTGAAACGGTGAAACCGGCGCGCGGCGAGGGCGTTTGGTTTAGCTTTGCCGAAGCCGATGCTCCACCGGAGTTTTTGATCCGTGCGGCCAATACCGAATTTGCCATCGCCAATACGGTCGTCGCAGTCGCTTGGCAAAATATTACCCATCAGCATGAGCAATTAGGGTTGCCTACCACCTTTCAAGCGCGCGCCGATCAAGCCCAATTGTGGGATTCGTTTAACTTATCAGGTGAACTATCGGTCACACCGATTGGCGTTGATGCGAAGCAACAATGGCAAGTACGCGGTGCTCGTCTGAATGACCTTGCGTTAGCGCAGCGCGATGAATTTCAAGCCACATTAGCCGCTACTATGCTTGATAGTGAGGGTTCACTTAGTTTGCGCGATAGTGCATTGAGCGGCACTGCTGGCGTGCGCTTGGCCGCTTTAGATATTAACGCCAATGGCGAAGACCGCTGGGCGCAACTGTTGGCGCAAGCGCTCGGTAAGTTAGAGCGGTTAGATATTCGCGCTGATATCGGCGGCACTATGCAGGCGCCCGCGATTAGCTTGGCTTCCGATCTTGATCGGCAGTTGCGTGACGCGCTCACCAGCACTGCGACGGATGCGGCAAAAACTAAGTTAGCGGCAGTACAAACGCAACTGCAAGAAAAAGTGGATGCGAAACTTGCGGCGATTGCGCCAGAACTTGAGGGTGTCGTGAACTTGGAGCAACTCAGCGAAAACCTTGATGGTTCCTTGCAAGAGTTACTGGAAGCGCAAGTGAAAGACCAGCTGAAAGACAAATTGAAAGATAAGTTGTTAGAGCGCCTCGGCGGGGGTTAAGTAAAAAAGTGACAGCAAGGTTTTAGCTAACTAATGTAGCTAAAACCTTGCTGTCTTATAAGCCTATTCAATCCGATTGGTGCAAAGAGCAACGCGTTAAATGTAAAGATTAATGATTTTTGATTTTGTAGCTGATAGTTTTTAACTGTTAAGCA
>CAMPHF010000007.1 GCA_946885915.1 uncultured Idiomarina sp. | reverse complement strand
GCGATGGGTACGACTCATAAATCACCTCGTTGGTTGAAACGTGGTGATAAATTAGGCCATCTGCAACCGTGTGCCTAGGTGTGGAATTTGTGACGCTTACTCTTCACCCATGCTGACGTCTAGAACCCAGTGCAAGCTATTCTCTACAGCCCAGTGAGAACGTACCAAACTACTCAGCGTTTAAAAAGTCGCTCAACGCTTGAGCTTGGCTCTGAATATTGAACACCCCATTCAGATGTCCCCATGGACCGCCCAACTCAACCCATACCGGATCTTTGCCTTGGCTACGCAATACTTCGGCAGCTTCTTCGGCTAGATAAGGCATTAACAGTAAATCATTCGTCGCTGGCATAAACAGTGTTTTAGCCTTAACCGCCGCTAAACCTGTTGCTAAGTCCTGTTGATGTCCGGCCACGAACAATTGATTCGCGCGTACCAGATATAAAATGTGATTAGCATCGGCTAGTGGAGCGCGGGCAGCGGCTGCACCAAACAACCAGTCGGTGGCTGGAAGACCGTTGGTGACGCTCGCTAAACCTTTCGCGGGTAACACGTCTTGCGCTGGTGCTAGCTGATTTACGATTTGTGGATGCATGGCATCTTGAGTGATCATGGCAAGTGTGCGGGTGAGGCCTGCGAGTGGCGGCTCGCTATCGTAGTAATTGCCTTGCTGCCAGTTTGGGTCACCTTTAATGGCCTGCGCCCAATGCTCTAAGCCCATAATGCTCCAAGAGTCTAAGCGACCGGCACCAATAATTGACACCATGCGCTCGACATCATCCGGGTAGGTGGCGGCCCACTCTAATGCTTGCAACGAGCCCATTGACGCGCCCACAACGGCATGCAATTTGTCGATGCCAAGGCTGTCGAGTAAGGCCCGTTGGACCTGCACGAAATCTTTGATCGTGACCACCGGAAAGGTTAAACCATAGGGCTTACCCGTTGCTGGATTAGTGCTGGCCGGACCCGTGGTGATGACATTCGGGTCGTTGGCAAATGCGTTCACTAGAGTGTCAGATGAAATAACAAAATATTGGTTGGTATCGATGGCTTTGCCAGGTCCGATAATTGCGTCCCAATAGCCAGGTTGCGCGTCGGTGGCTTGATATTTACCAGCAGCATGACTGTTACCACTGAAAAAGTGAGTGATCAGAATGACATTATCTTTGGCGACATTTAGCTCACCGTAACTTTCCCAACCAACGGTCACTTCGGCAATGGTCTCACCGCCGACGGTTTGGTAGTCAGTCATGGTGAATTTTTGCTTGGTGACCAGCGGTAGACTCTCGTTGGCTGCCTCCGCGCTTTCATTTGCCATCGAAGTATTTTGCCAAGCGCTGCTCATGAGTAACAAAACACCGCCTATGAGCGCATGAAATGATAGTTTCGACATGCCTATTTTCCTTCTTCTGCAGGCGTTAATAAGTAGTTTTGATAGTGCTGGCGGAGCTCATTTTTAAGCAGCTTACCGGTACCAGTATGAGGGAGTTCAGCGACGAACAATACGTCGTCTGGCGTCCACCACTTGGCGATTTTTCCTTGCAAAAAGTCGAGCACTTCAGCTTTGCTAAGTGTCTGATTGGGTTGACAAACCACTAGTAACAGTGGTCGTTCATCCCATTTCGGATGTTTCACGCCAATAACGCAACATTCTCGTACGGCCCGATGCTGGCTCACGATACTCTCAATATCCAGCGAACTGATCCACTCGCCACCGGATTTAATCACGTCTTTTTTGCGGTCGACGACTTTCATGTAACCTTGGGCATCGATCACCGCAATATCGCCCGTTGCGAGCCAGCCATCGATGCAGCAAGCGACTTCCGGGCGGCGATAATACTGAGCGGTAATCCAGCCACCGCGCACCCGCAATTCACCTTGGCTAACGCCATCATGAGGCAGCGGTCGATCTGCGCCATCAAAAATTTCAATCTGGGTGCCAAAGCAAGCCCGTCCGGCGGTAGTTTGTAAGGCATAACGCTCGGCGAGCGGTAACGCCATTAATGCTGGCGAGGGTGGCGCAGAACAGACCAGCGGTCCCGTTTCGGTCATGCCCCAAATTGGCTGCCAATAAATCTGGTAATGCTCCCAATAGGCTTGCACTAACCCCATTGGTGAAGCAGCACCACCCACGCAAACTCGCTTTAAGCTGGCAATCTTTGCTGTCGGCTGACTTTGTAAATGGCTGTGTAAAGTAGACCAAATGGTGGGGACGCCTAGCGCCACAGTCACTTGTTCGCTGTCGATCATCGCGGCCATCGCTGCGCCACTCATGCCACTGCCCGGCAGCATGAGCTTGCAACCTGCGAGCGGTGCTGCATACGGCGCGCCCCATGCGGCTACATGGTACATCGCCACCATCGGCAGTAATACGTCGCCATCATTTAAATCAAGCAGCTCGCGGCCGACCGTGGCCTGTGCATGCAGCACTACCGCGCGGTGCGATTGCAGGACACCTTTGGGATGCCCCGTGGTGCCTGAGGTATAACATAGTAACGCTGCCGACTCCTCGGCTAATGATGGCCATGTTATTTGGTCAGAGTGCGGTGCAAGCAAGGTCTCATAAGCTTCGAGGGCGAGTGACTGGGGCTCGAGAGCGGCCAGTTCACTGGCGTCGGCAAGCACAAAAATGCCACGTAATTGTTGAAGTACGGCGGCATGCTCAGTGCCCGCTATTTGGTTGAGCAATGGCACAAATTCGGGGTCAACAAATAACCACTGGTCTTCTGCATGCTCGAGCATCCATGCTATCTGCTCGGGAAATAAACGCGGATTTACCGTATGTAGCACCGCGCCAATGCCGCTTACCCCGTAATAGAGTTCAACGTGACGGTAGCTATTCCACGCCATGGAGGCTATTCGATCGCCTGGCTGCACCCCGAGCGCTAGTAACGCGTTCGCAAGTTGAGCACTGCGCGCGGCACAGTCGCGCCAGCTATAGCGATGAAATTGTGGCTGCTGCTGCGCATCAAAGCCCCGGAAGCTGACAATTTGTTGTTGCGGATAACGTTGCTGGGCATGTTGCAGCAACTCAGAAATTAACAGTGGTTGAGACTGCATCAGCCCGGCTAACGCCGGCGCTGAGGGAATTGTGGAGACAGACATCTGTTGCATGCAACCTTGCTCCTTACCAGAAAATAAACAGGCCAATAGCCAATGCTAAGCCGACCATTGGAACGACAACTGTGACGGCAGCCACCGGCCAGTAAGCGGCTTGGTGGGTTTCGTTACAGATAGCGCGAATAGTGGTCACCACATAGCCATTGTGCGGCAGTGAATCAAGCGCGCCCGATGAAATGGCGACAATGCGATGCAATTGGTCGGGGTTCACGCCCTCCGCCAAATAGTGGGGACCAATTTCTGGTAACGCGATAGCCTGTCCGCCGGATGCTGACCCGGTTAAGCCCGCAATTACACTCACTGCAACGGCTGCGCCGACGAGTTCATTGCCAGGCAGATTGGTCATGGCGGTTACCGCAGCATCAAAAGCGGGGGTGACCTTGGCAATGCTGCCAAAGCCAACCACGGCAGCGGTATTACCGATAGCAACTAAGGCGCCCGTTGATGCTTCGCTAATGGCGCGGCCAACGTGTTGAAAATGTTTGCGGTTAATCAGCGCGATGGCGAGCACCCCACCGGCAAGCGCAATAATGAGCGCGTTTTGTTTCAATTCGGTATGAAACGCAAAACTTAAACTTAACACGACAACCAATGGAATGAGGCCACTGATAGGGTGTGGTAACTCACGTTCAGGCACTTCAGGATCGCCCTTGCGCGCCGTAAAGCGTTCGCCGTTGGCCACTGCTCGCAAGATGAGCTTGCGTAACCACCAGTAGCCGAACGTGGCCATAAATATCGCGACTACTAGGCTTACTTCCCAAGCGGCGTAAGGAGAGGTGCCTAAATATTGAATCGGGATCCAGTTTTGAATTTCAGGCGAACCGGCAGACGTCATGGTGAAAGTGACCGAGCCAAAGGCGAGCGCTGCTGGAATAAATCGGCGCGGTAAGTCGGCATCTTTAAATAAGCTTAACGCCATGGGGTATACAGAAAATGCCACCACGAACACCGATACACCGCCGTAGGTAAGAATGGCGCAAGCGAGCACCACCGCTAACACGGCTTGTTGGCGTCCGAGTTTGCCAATTATCCAGCGTGATACAGCGTCTGCCGCGCCGGTGTCTTCCATGAATTTACCAAATAGTGAACCGAGTAAAAACATGAAGAACCAAGCGGCCACAAAACTAGCGAAGCCATTCATATAGGCACTGACGAAGTTAATGTCACCCTGAAAAATAGGCACTTGGCTGCATAATGCCACCAATAGCGCACACAAAGGCGCGCTGATAAATAAGTTCATGCCGCGTAGGGTAAGTATGATGAGGAGGGTTAACCCACCTACAAGTCCTATCATGCTGAGCATAGTGTTCCTCGGTCATTGTGAGAGCTAGCGCGCAAACTACGCTGTTATTTTTAGTGGTGCCAGTGTGCGATATCAACCGCCGTTTTAACATAGTACTAACGTACAGGTTTATTTATGATCGCTTTCGACTACCTTATGGGAGCAGTTGAAACCTTAGAAATTGATAAGACAACGAATAATCAAACGCCGATATTAATCGCGAATACAATAAAAAAGTAAGGAAGCAACCCATGAGTCATCCACAGTTTCGCCGTTCGTTACTAGCGTTAACGGTTACCTCACTACTAGCGAGTGCTCCGGCTTTTGCGCAACAAGATAATTCAGCTGGCACTGCGGCTGAAAACGATGATGCCAAGCTTGAGCGGATTGAAGTTACCGCGCGCCGCACGGTTGAAAACCTGCAAGAAGTGCCGGTGGCAGTGACTAGTTTCAGTGCCGCTGATATGGAGCAAGTGGGACTAGAGGATATTACTGAACTCCAACAGCGGATTCCGAACACCACCTTGCAAGTAAGTCGTGGTACGAACTCTACACTTACCGCTTATATTCGCGGTATTGGTCAGCAAGATCCGTTATGGGGCTTTGAGCCTGGCGTTGGTATTTATATTGACGACGTTTATGTCGCTCGCCCACAAGGCGCGGTACTTGAAGTGTTTGATGTGGAACGGGTAGAGGTTTTACGCGGCCCACAAGGCACGCTGTACGGTAAAAATACGATCGGCGGTGCCATGAAATATGTCACCAAAGAACTAACCGGTTATAACGAGTTTGCCGTGCAAGGCACCATTGGTAGCTTCAATCAGCGCGACCTGAAACTATCAGGGCAAACGGCGCTGGCCGATAATTTTTATATCGGGGGTGCTTTCGCAACGCTTAACCGCGATGGCTTTGGCGAATTCGTGAATACGGGCGATGAAAACTATAACAAAGAGTTGATGACCGGTCGCCTAAGTGCGATGTGGTTGCCAACCGATGATATTCGAGTGAAGTTCGCTTATGACAAGACTAAAGATGAATCTAATTCGAAAGGTGGTTATCGCTTAACGCCCAGCTTGACCACAGGTCAACAGCCATATGACAGCGTCTATGATTCTAATACGGCGTTGCCGGTAGATAACCTGGTAGAAACCGAAGGTTATTCAATGACCATCGATTGGGATATCAATGACGCATGGCGCTTTAAGTCAGTGACCGCGGGCCGGGAAGGCTTTACCGATACCAATATTGACTTCGACTCAACGCCAAACCCCGTGTTATTGGTGCCTGCCATTTATGAAGACGAGCAGTTCACCCAGGAATTCCAATTAGGCTACAGCAGCGCTAATTTTGATTTTATTGGTGGCCTGTACTTATACGATGGCGAAGCATGCGGGGTGTTTGGTACTTTATTAGGCTTGCTTGGCTTAAGTGTTGAAAATGGTGGTTGTGTCGATACCAAAAGCGAAGCGATTTTTGGTCAAGGTACTTATCAATTGAACGACCAATGGGCGGTTACTTTAGGCGGTCGTTATACTCGTGACGATAAAGATGCCCAAGTCTATCGTTTCACTTATCTAGGCTTAAAATACCCTAACCAACCGTTAGGCGACCCGCTCATCATTAACTCAGATTTCAACACGCAGGCGGATTGGAGCAAGTTCTCGCCCCATGCCAGCGTTAGTTACCAAATGTCTGATGATGTGATGCTGTACAGCAGCTATAGCAACGGCTTTAAGTCTGGTGGTGTCGACATGCGTGCCGATGTCTCGCTGAATCCAGATGCCGCCAATCCGTATGATCCAGAAGTTGTAGATACCTATGAGTTTGGGGTGAAAAGTGAGTTGCTGAACGATCGGATGCGCTTGAACGCGGCGCTGTTCTTCTCTGACTACACCGATATGCAAGTGACCGTGCAGCGCGCAGTGGCTGCCGGTGTGGCATCACAAGTGTTGAATGCGGCCGACTCGACGGTGCAGGGCTTCGAAGTAGAGACCTTATTTGCGGTTACCGATAACTTCACGTTAAACGCCGCGCTTGGTTATGTTGATGCCGAATTCGATCAGGTGAACTTCTTTAACCCGAACACCCAACAAGTTGAAGACGTTTCTGCCGTGTGGTCGTTTGCGAATACACCTAAAGTTAGTGCAAATATCGGCTTTACCGCAGAGTTTGAGGCCTTTGGTGGCAGCTTAGTGTGGACCGGTAACACCGCCTATCGCGATGATACCCAAATCTTCGAAGTACCTTCGTTGTTAGATGAGGATGCTTACGCCATTAGCAACACTAGTTTGATGTGGTATGCGGCGAACTCAAACTGGAACGTCGGCTTACATGTGAAGAACTTGTTTGACGAAGAGTATCGCTTGGCCGGCTACAACTTTGCCGCCCCGCGCGACGCAAACGGCGTGGTAACGGGTCCGGGCTTAGGTGGTGAAGATACGATTGTTGGTTACTATGGTGACCCACGGACTGTGTCGCTAACTGTTGGCTACAAGTTCTAACCAACACCGTTCTAAAGTTGTTGTTTACCTCCCTTCGGCGCTAGTTGAGTGTAACGGCTCACTAGCGCTGACTTTTCTTGGAGAACCCGCTAGCATGTTGGCATCTACCACGCGTAACTCAGCGAGAACTTTTATGCCGCGTGCCATTATTGCCGACGACCATCCCATGTTTCGGGCCGCTTTAAAACAGGCCCTAGTTGAAACGCTTGCCAGCGATATTGCTGAGGCCGCTAGTTTTGCGCAACTCCAAGACTTGCTGCAAACGCACACTCAGGTTGAGCTGGTACTTTTGGATCTGAATATGCCCGGTAACCGCGGGTTATCTGGCTTAACCTCCTTACGCAGTCAGTATCCGGATGTGTTGGTGGTTATGGTGTCGGCCAACGAGCAGTTAAGTGTCATTCGCCAAGCAATGGCGTTTGGGGCCAGTGCCTATATTCCCAAATCAGTACCGCTGCCAGAATTTCAGCAAGCAATTAATGCGGTTCTGGCCGGGGACAGTTGGATTCCAGAGCGCTTAGGCGACATCAACCAAGTGACTTTAGATAGCGCCAGTGTCGATTTTGCCGCCCGCTTGGAACAGCTTACACCGCAGCAATATAAAGTTTTAGAATGTCTTGCGGATGGCTTGTTGAACAAGCAAATTGCCCATCAGTTGCACGTTCAAGAAACCACAATCAAACAGCATGTGTCGGCTATTCTGCGCAAATTAGGGGTGATTAATCGCACTCAAGCAGGAGTGGTATTTAAGCAGATGTTGGCAACACCCGATGTCGATGAACTGGGCTAACTAGCCAGTTAGGATTTGTCGCTCAGCTGTTGTTGTAGTGCGCGTTTAAGTAGCCGCTTTAATGCCCCAGGTTTAACTGGCTTGGGAATAAATGCTGCGCCCACCTGTATGGCAGCCTCACGAATGTCTTCATCGGAATCCGCTGAGTTTAAAATAATCGCTGGCGCTCGTTCAGCAAAATGCTGTTGTAACCACTGCACAATTTCAATCCCGGTGCGGTGGTGGTCAAGGTGGTAATCAACTAAAGCTAACTGTGGCGCCTCGCTGTGCATGAGTTGCGCTTGCACCTCGTTTAAATTGGCCGCTGCGCATACCTGCGCGCCCCAACTTTCAAGTAACTGGCTCATGGCACTGAGTACCGCAGGGTCATTATCCACCACCAGCATCCGGGTTTGTCGCAAAAAGGTCTCGGTCGCTACAACTTCATCGCGGCTGGGGGAGCTCACGCGTTGACGTCCGCGGAACGGCAGCTCAATCATAAAGCTTGTGCCACGGCCCTCGAGCGAGCGCAGCGTGAGTGGAATATGAAGTAACCGGCACATTCGCTCTACAATAGCTAGCCCTAAGCCTAGCCCGGGGTTATCGGCTTGAGTTTGTAATTGATGGAACTCACGGAAAATATCTGCCTGCTTGTCGCTTGGAATACCGACTCCTGTATCCATCACGCACAGCACAATACGCGGCTGCTGAGTGTTCAACCCACGCAGTCGGCAGCCCACGAGTACCTTGCCATCGTCGGTGTAGCGCACCGCGTTGGCGAGTAAATTCTGAATAATGCGGGTGAGGAGTTTCCGATCGCTGTGCACTAACGCGGAGGTCGGCACTTGCGCTAACCGAATACCTTTACGCTGAGCAAGCGCGCGATGGCTATCGATCAGCGGCGTGAGTAGCGCTTGTAATGAGAAGGTTTGCCACACTGGTTGTAAGTTTCCGGCTTCAAGGCGCGTCATTTCCAGCAGCATCGTGATGAGTTCTTCAGCGTGTTGCAGTGAATGATGTAACTGCTGCGCGAGTTGCCGCTGGTCACCATGTAGGCGTTGTTGCAGCATTTCGCAAAATAGCGTAGCCGCATTAAACGGCTGCATCAAATCATGGGAAACGGCGGCAAAAAATTTGGTTTTACTTTGATGGGCTTGCTCTTCGGCTTGCTTCGCTAACAACAATTGCTGGGTGCGGTCAGCCACCCGTTGTTCGAGTTCTAGATTTACTTGCTGCAGCGCCTGTTGCGATCGAACTAAGTCGGTAATGTCGGTGTACGTCGTGACGAAACCGCCGCCGGGCATCGGTGAACCCTGCAACTCAATAATGCGCTCACCTTGTTCACGTTGATAACGATAACTACTGCCTTGGCGCAGATAATTCAGCCGTTTATCAACTTCATCATCAAGGTTGGCAGCACTTTGCCCAAATAATCCACGTTCAGCATTGTAGCGCAGCAATTCGGCTACTGGCATGCCGGCCTGCAAAAAGCCGTCCGGATACTGAAACACTTCAAGGTAGCGTCTGTTCCAAGCCACCAAGCGTAAGTCTTGATCAACCACACTAATACCCTGTGGAATATTCTCTACCGACGCTTGTAATAACTCGCGATTAAATTTGTAAACTTCCGAAGCTTGGGTTGCCCAGCTCACCACTTGGCTGATGGGGACGCCCGGTTGTTGCACGACGGTTTGCAGGGTTAAACGGCTAGCAGCACTGCCAATGACCGTTGCTAATTCGCGCTCGACCCGTTCGATAATCGGTGCTGGTACCAGTGCGTCGGCGGGGGCTGCGTTTAGATCTAATTGCAAGCGGCGGGCGAGTTTTTCGGTTTCGCCTTGGTCGAAGAACTGCGCGAGGGTGCCCCGCAATCGGCCCCAGGTCAGTGCGATTTCAGCAGGTGTGCCAGCTTCGTTAGGTAGCTCGGCGAGCGTCATGGTAGGAGCGGGACGCCACCAGCTATACCACCAAGAGCCAAGCATAAAACAGCCAAGGTTCATGCCTAAGCTAATCAGCAAGCCATGGCTAATTTCAATATCAGAGAGTCCTCGTGTGGTTTGTAAGCTTGGCAACAACAACAGCGAGAACCATAGTGCGGTACCTATAATCAAACCCAGTGATGCGCCAAATTTATTCGCGCGTCGCCAGACGAGGGTGAGCAGCATGGCGGGGGTTAATTGAGCAAGTAACGCCAGCGCAATTAAGCCGCTATTGACCAGTGGCATGGTCGCTTGAGTCGCGACATGATAAGCGTAGGCCAGCGAGATGATCAGCAATACCGTAACCCGGCGGACAGTTAAAATATGCTTAGAGTTGAATTGCAGTTGCTTTAGGCGCTGACGGGTCAACCGGATCCATAACGGCATAAATACGTCGTTAGACATCATGATACTGAGTGCCAAGGTCGCAATGATCACCATACTTGTTGCTGCGGATAATCCGCCGATAAAGGCGACTAACGCCATATCTGGGCGTTCTACAGCGGCAAATATAGCCAACATAAAGGTATCTGAACCACGCGCATCGGGCACAATCAGGGTGCCGGCCAGCGCAATCGGCAGAATAAAAAAGTTAATCGCGAATAAATACAAGGGGAATGCCCAGCGCGCTGTCCGCAATTCATCGGGATGAGTGTTCTCGATGTATCCAACATGAAATTGGCGGGGTAAACAAAACATCGATAGCGCCCCAAGTAACACGTGTGTGAGATAAACAAACACGCCCTCAGGTTGACCTCGTAATACCGCCTGTGCGGCGGTGTCTTGTGCTGCGCGGAGCATTAAATCGCCGAGCCCATCAAACAAAATATAAGTACAAAAAATACCAATCGCGGCGAAGCTCACGAGTTTGACGACGGACTCGAACGCAACGGCGTCCATTAACCCAGAGTGCTGCTCAGCTAAACTGAGGCGCCTAGTGCCGAACAAAATGGCAAACCCGATCATGGCAATAGCAACCAATGCGGCGATGTCGCCAAACCAATATTCAGGCTGTACTTGAATACCTGTGACTGCAGCAAAACTAGCGGTAACCGCTCGTAGTTGCAGCGCGATGTAAGGCACCACAGCCACTAAGGTAATGAGGGCGACTAGCCCAGCCAATACCGGAGCACCGCCAAACCGATGACTGATCAAGTCGGCAATCGAGGTGATGTTTTGGGTTTTACAGACGTGTAGTAATTTGAGTTGGAGACGATGAGCGAATAAAAATACCACAATCGCACCCACATAAGTTGGCGCGAACGACCAGCCATAGAAGGCCGACTGGGTGATAGTGCCGTAAAACGCCCAAGTGGTGCAGTGTACGCCTTGGGCGAGAGCATAACGGTAGGGTTTCACTTGATTTGGGGCTTGCCGATCACCACGATAGGCAATGGTGAAGAGCAGCACTAAATAGGCGCTAGCAACGGCTAGCGTTACCCAAACGCTAAGCATCACCACCTTCTTTTGCGCTATCACGGAACACTGGTAGTGACCAATGGTAACGAATGGCCCCTAAACGGATGAGCAGGGTGGCGCTGAATCCAGCCAGTAGTGCATACCAACCGCCGAGCGGTTGTAAAATCACAAATACGCCAGCACCAATAATACAGGTGGTAGCGTATAACTCGCTTTTTAACACCAGTGGCACGTCGCGAGCCAGCACATCACGGAGCATTCCGCCGAAGCAGGCGGTCATGGTGCCCATCACCACCGCAATAATCGGTGGCGCGCCACTGTCGAGGGCCTTTTGTGCACCCATAATGGTAAAAAAAGCCACACCGATGGCATCGGCGGTAAGTAAAGTGGTGGTGTGAATGTAGGCACGAAACCGTAACCAAACAATGGTGCAAATGGCGGCGATTAAAATGGTGTACAAATAGCTCGGGTCCGCTATCCAGAATACCGGCACATCCAAAATTAAATCTCGGGTGGTGCCGCCCCCGATGGCGGTGACTGAGGCTAACACCACCACCCCGAACCCATCCATGTGCTTACGAAACGCTAGCAAGGTGCCGGCCACTGCAAACACAGCGACGCCCAGATGGTCAACGAGGTAGAAAATGAAGGTCATATTGTCCATAAACGGCGACTCCATGCCGAGACGATTGCTGCAGTTTCGCATGGATTTGAATGGAACAAAACTCCCTATTTGCTGCTGAATTCGATACACTACGGCACGACTTGTAAGAGAATCTGGAAACTTATGCACGGGTAGGGCTTGAGAAGCACAATTACGCCCCCACTTAAGCTGAAGTTCCCAAGCATAATAACAAATAACAGATAGAGGAAATTATGGACTTTTTAATCAGCAATGCACACGCACAAGCCGCCGGTGGCCAACAGCAAGGTGGCTTCATGGAATTAATTTTCATGTTAGTGATGTTCGGTTTGATTTTCTATTTCTTAATCTACCGTCCGCAAGCTAAACGTGTGAAAGCACATAAAGAACTAGTGTCAGGCATGGGCAAAGGCGATGAAATCTTGCTGCAAGGCGGCATGGTTGGTCGCATTGTGAAAATTTCTGACGATAAAGATTTTATGGTGATTGCCTTAACCGACGCGATTGAAGTGACGGTTCAAAAAGCGGCCGTGACCGCGGTGCTGCCAAAAGGCACCATGAAGTCACTGTAATTGGTTCTGCACTGACGAGGCCTTCGGGCCTCGTTAGTTGTTCATTCAATGAAAGGATAGCAACGTGTTAAACAAGTACCCGTTGTGGAAAAATCTGATGGTCATCTTCATTGTGGCCGTTGCTGCGCTGTTCGCATTACCGAACCTATATGGTGAGGATTTTGCGGTGCAGGTTTCCGCAGGTCGAAATGCCACAGTCTCAACCGCGACCATTGATCAAGTGCGTGAAGCACTCACCGAGGCCAGTATTGAGCCGAAAAGTGTCGCGCTGATTGAAGACCAAGTATTGGTGCGTTTCCAATCTGATGCCGACCAATTACAAGGTCGTGATGCTATTTTGCGTGAGCTCGGTACCAATTATGTGGTCGCGCTCAACTTAGCGCCGGCAACACCAGACTGGCTTGACGCGATTGGCGCCAAACCGATGAAACTCGGGCTTGATTTACGCGGTGGTGTGCACTTCTTAATGGAAGTGGACATGCAAGAAGCCATGCGCAAAATCACCGGCCAAATGGTCGATACCTTGCGTAATGACTTGCGTGAAGAGCGTATCCGCTACACCAATGTGGCGGCAAACGGCAACGATGTTGTCATTACGCTGCGTAGCGCCGAAGATTTTGCCGCGGCGCAAAGCTTCGTCAACAACCGTTACGAGGGTTATAACGACCTCGATGACGAAGGCGAGCAAACCGTTACTTTGCGGATGACGGATCAAAAGCTGGCAGAAACAGAAGATTATGCGATTGCGCAAAACGTATCGATTTTGCGTAATCGGGTGAACGAGCTTGGGGTAGCGGAACCACTGGTTCAGCGCCAAGGGGCAAACCGCATTGTGGTGCAGCTGCCGGGTGTGCAAGACACCGCTCAAGCGAAGGAAATTTTGGGTGCGACAGCTACCTTGGAATTCCGCTTAGTGGATATCCAGAACGATTTACGTGATGCCATTGCTGGCCGCGTACCTTTCGGTTCAGAATTATTCCCATTACGCGATGGTGGCCAGATCCTCTTGAGTGAAGATGTGATTCTGACGGGTGACCATATTGTGAACGCCAGCACTGGTTTTGACGAAAATGGCTCGCCGCAGGTCAGCATCTCGCTTGATGGCGTGGGGGGCGATAAAATGTCACAAGCCACACGTGACGCAGTTGGCCAGCAAATGGCGACGGTGTTTATTGAATACAAAGCCACGGGTGAGCGTGACGCTGAAGGTAACATCATCTTTGAGAAAAATGCTGAGGTGATTAGTGCGCCGACTATCCAATCGCGGTTAGGCCAGAATTTCCGTATCACTGGCGTTGGTTCGCAACAGGAAGCGCAAAACCTTGCTGTATTACTGCGCGCAGGTGCCTTGATCGCGCCGATTCAAATTGTTGAAGAGCGCACCGTGGGCCCAAGCCTTGGTCAAGAAAACGTGAATGCAGGCATGCAGGCCATTATGTGGGGCTTCATCCTAGTTCTAGCGTTTATGCTGTTCTACTACAAAAAGTTTGGCCTCGTTGCCAACTTGGCGCTAGCGATAAACTTGGTATTAATCGTCGGCGTCATGTCGATGATCCCAGGGGCAACGCTCACCTTGCCAGGTATGGCGGGCATTGTTTTAACCGTTGGTATGGCAGTTGACGCCAACGTGCTGATTTTTGAACGAATTCGTGAGGAAATCAAAGCTAAACGTAGTCCTCAGCAAGCGATTCATCATGGTTATGACAGCGCCTTATCAACCATTGCAGATGCCAACATTACCACGCTTATCGTCGCGCTGATTTTGTTTTCAGTTGGCACCGGGCCGGTGAAAGGCTTCGCGGTAACTCTAGCCATAGGCATCATTACTTCGATGTTTACAGCGATTGTGGGCACCCGTGCGGTGGTAAATTCAGTGTGGGGTGGTAAGCGCCTCCAGAAATTGTCGATTTAGTGGGGCTTACGACATGCGTGAATTATTAAGAACGGAAACAACAATCCCATTCATGCGAGTGAGGATCCCGGCGCTCATCATTAGCTCTATTCTCGTGATCGCCTCTATTTTCTCATTGGCAGTAAACCAGCTGAATTGGGGTTTAGATTTTACTGGGGGCACAGTCATTGAGTTGGGTTACGATCAAACCGCTGATTTGAGTGCAATCCGGCAAACCTTAGACGCTGATGGTTTCGGTGATGCCATCGTGCAAAACTTTGGTACTCAGCAAGATGTGCTGATTCGGCTGGAGCCTCGCGAGGGTGTTAAAGCGGAAGATCTAGGCAATCAAATTTTGGCATCGTTGCAGGCTAGTACTGACGATAGCATTGAAATGCGTCGGATTGAATTTGTCGGTCCGAATGTAGGAGATGAGTTAAAGGAGCAGGGTGGTCTTGCCATGCTCACTGCGCTTATCTGTATTTTGGCCTACATCGCATTTCGGTTTGAGTGGCGCTTAGCGGTCGGTGCGGTGGGTGCTTTGGCCCACGACGTGATTATTACCTTAGGTCTATTCTCGTTTTTAAAGCTTGAATTCGACTTAACCGTGTTAGCCGCATTATTGGCCGTGATTGGTTATTCAATTAACGATACGGTCGTGGTATGTGACCGTATTCGAGAAAACTTCTTAAAGTTCCGCAAGGGCGAGTCAGAAGAAATTATCGATATGGCGATTACCGATACTATGAGTCGCACGGTGATTACCTCGTTAACCACAGTGTTAGTACTTTTGGCACTGTTTTTCCTAGGCGGAGCGCTCATTCACGGGTTTGCAACCGCGCTGTTGTTTGGCGTGTTTATCGGTACATATTCTTCTATTTTCATCGCCAGTAGTGTGGCGTTAATGCTGGGTGTTAGTCGTGAAGACTTAATGCCGCCGCAAGTCGAGAAGGAAGGTGAGGATTTAGATCCTTTGCCGTAGTTGCACGTACCTATTAAGACAATGAGTAAAAAGCTTTCAAGATAAAAGAAAAGCGCGAGTTTGAGCTATCGACTCGCGCTTTGCGTTTGGGAAGAGGTAAAACTATGTTAGTCGTTATTTCACCAGCCAAGAATTTAGATTTCGAATCGCCATTACCAACCGCCGAGCACACCCAGCCGCGCCTATTAGATGAGGCCGCGGAGCTCGTCGATTACGCCAAACAGTTGAGCCCAGCTGATTTGTCGTCATTAATGAGTATTAGCGATAAACTCGCTGGCTTGAACGCGGCCCGCTTTGCCGAGTGGCAATTACCATTTACGCCTGACAATGCGCGTCCTGCCGTCTATGCTTTTGATGGTGATGTTTATGCGGGACTGGCGGCGGAGAAGTTGTCTGCCGAGGCAACCGCTTATGCTCAACAACATTTACGGATTTTATCGGGCCTTTATGGTGTGCTGCGACCACTTGATTTGATGCAAGCATATCGCTTAGAGATGGGTACTAAGTTTGCTACCGCTAACGCCGATAACCTTTATCAGTACTGGGATGACAAGATCACAGCTTTGCTTAATGAAGATTTAGCGCAGATTGAATCGAACATCTTGATTAATTTGGCGTCAAATGAGTACTTTAGTAGTGTGAGAAAGAAATCTTTGCAGGCCGATATTGTGACACCGGTGTTCAAAGATGAGAAAAATGGTCAGTACAAAGTGATCAGTTTTTGGGCGAAGAAAGCACGGGGTATGATGGCGCGCTTTATTTTAAACGAGCAGCCACAGCGGGTTGATGACTTGCGTGCATTTAATCTAGGTGGATACCGGTTTTCGGCGGCTGAATCTGATTCAAAACAACTGGTTTTTACACGCGCTGAGCAAGACCAGTAAGCGGTCAATAGCGGCAGCGTCGGTTAATACTTTAGAGGTGAATTATGGCGGTTGAGCAACCAGATATGGAAGTAACTGAATCTAAACGTGGCTTATGGATTAGCCTAGCCGTGGCCGCAGTTGTCGTGATTGCGGTGGTGGTGTGGATGCTGCAAGAGCCAGAGCCGCGCAACCAACCTGAACCGGAGCAGCCCTTACCTGAACTGAATACTCCAACGGTAGAGCCTGAGCCGGAACCTGAACCTGAACCGGACATGCCAGCTCCAACCCCAGCGCCTGATATGGCGCCAACGGTTGCACCGCAACCCGAGCCAGCGCTTGAATTACCGCCGCTTGGGCAGAGCAATGCACTCGTACTAGAACGCGCCGATGCCGCTTCATTAAACACGCGGCCGGTTGCGAGTCGCAATGTGATTCGCGATCTGGTGGTGTTTGTTGACAATGCGCGACAAGGCTTAGCGGCTACAGATCATGCGGTGGTGGCGCGGCCTGACGGGCGGTTTGCGGTTATCGAGTTAGATCAGAAGCTCTACATTGATGAGCGCAGCTTCGCCCGCTATGACGCCATTAGCACTTGGTTTGCAAGTATGGAACCTGCAGCATTAGTGGCGTTATTCGAAGATTTTGAGCCACTGTTTAACGAGGCTTTTGCTGAAATTGGTTACCCTGATGGTAACTTTGATCAAGCCTTGCTAGAGGCTATTGATGTCGCACTTGCGACGCCCGAAGTAGAGGGCATGATTGAAGTCACGGATGAGTCAGTCATGTATCGGTTTGCCGATGCTCGACTTGAGTCGCTGCCACCAATTCAAAAGCAATTGTTGCGCACTGGGCTTGCTAACGTACTTAAAATTAAGGCGCAACTACGCGACTTAAAAGCCTTACTGCTTGCGCGCTAAAAGGCTCGGGCCATGAGTGAGTTGCCGGGCGTTATCCCTCAACACCTTGCCGGTGAGTTACCGCGGCGGGGCAACCGCTTTTCGCGCTGGGTTGGCCGCTTAGGGCTCAAATTATTGGGTGGCTGGCAGATCCGCGGTGAACTGCCAGCGCTCCGCCAAGCCATCATTCCGGTGGCGCCACATACTTCAAACTGGGATTTTTTTGTCGGTGTGTTTGTGATGCTGGCATTGGGATTACGGCTATCGTTTTTCGGTAAACACACTATCTTCCGGTTTCCGGTGAATGGTCTGCTGCGTTGGCTTGGCGGTATCCCGGTGGACCGTTCCGCCGCAGCTGGGGTGGTGGGGCAAATGGTGAATGAATTTGCTCGTCGTGACCAGCTTATCTTAGCGTTGGCGCCGGAAGGCACTCGCAAGAAAGTCAGTGAGTGGAAAACGGGGTTCTTGCACATCGCTCATCAAACTCAAGTGCCGGTCATTCCGGTCGCCATGGATTTTTCTCGCCGCTGCGTAGATATTGGTAAACCGCTCCTCATTGGTGCCGATATAACAGCAGAACTAGTGCGGGTAAAACAGGCGGTGGCACATGCCGAAGGAAAAAATCCAGATGCAGCTTAAGCAAGTGGCAAGTTTACTGCTGAGTGCATGCTATTTAGTGCTATTACTGCTGGTGAGTCCATGGGCTTGGGCCTGGCCACAAAGTTTGGAGCTAGCTTCTTACGAGGGCCATGGTTATCAATTCAAGCCGCTTAGCCAGCAAGACGCCCGCGCGTTTTTGGCTGCCTATGAGGGCGATACCGCATATTTACGCCAGCGCCTCGGCTGGGGCTGGCCGCCGCTGCTACCCTCGCCCGAACAGAACGCCGATATGGTAAATGAGCACTTACGCCAACGCGCTGCGGGTGAGGGCTATACTTATTTAATTGTCAGCCAAGATCGGCGTGAGGTGAAACGCTTGGTTGGTGCGGTTTATTTAGTGCCGGTACTGCCGGAACGTGAGCAAGTGCAAGGTCTTGAGGTACGAGCATTTGATGCCGAACTTAGTTGGTGGATTAACCCACAAGGTCAAACCCATGAGCAATATGCTGAGTTTTGGTTGGCCTTAACCGAATGGCTGCAGCAGTCGCAATCGTTGCAGCGAATTTTGGTGCCGGTTTATGTTGAACATGATGCGGCGATTGCCTTGTTAAACCAAACCGAACTGTTGCCAGTGGCGAGTGACGAAGAAAGCCGAACCCTGTTTTACCAACTCCGCTTGCCATAAGTATTTTTATCAATTTTGTGCTATTATCGCCGCCGTTTGCTATCTCAAAGCGTCGAATGAACGCACAAGTCAGGACTAACCTATGAACGTGATTGAAGCTGGAATTGCCGCCCCGGGCAAAAAATTTGCGATTGTGGTATCGCGCTTTAACCATTTTGTTGTCGACAGCCTGTTGCAAGGCGCGGTGGGCACGTTAAAGCAGTACGGCCAAGTACGCGATGAAGATATTACCGTGGTGAAGGTTCCTGGCGCCTACGAAATTCCGGTGACCGCGAAAAAATTAGCGGCCAGCGGTAAGTATGACGCCATTATTGCAATTGGCGCGGTCATTCGCGGTGGAACACCACATTTTGACTTTGTGGCCGGTGAGAGCAACAGTGGTTTAGGTCGAGTCGCCCTTGAGTATGGCTTGCCAGTGGCCTTTGGGATCATCACCACCGATAGCATTGAACAAGCCATTGAGCGCAGCGGCACCAAAGCTGGCAATAAAGGTGCTGAAGCGGCGCTTAGCGCACTCGAAATGGTCAACGTATTCGAACAGCTGTAAGGAGTCGTTCATGAAGCCTGCAGCCCGCAGAAAAGCCCGTAAACTTGCTGTGCAAGCCATTTATTCTTGGCAGTTATCTGAGAATAGTGTGGTGGATATCGAAGCTCAGTTTCTAACCGATAACGATGTGAGTAAAGTCGATGTCGACTATTTTTTAGATTTAGTTCGCGGCGTTACCGGTAACACTAAGCAGCTCGACCAAGCGGTTGAGCCCTTCCTTGATCGCCCAGCTAAAGATCTCGACCATGTTGAGCGCGCGGTACTGCGGCTAGCGGCGTATGAGCTAAGTCGACGTCCAGATGTACCGTACAAAGTAGCCATCAATGAAGCCATTGAGCTGGCGAAATCCTTTGGTGCGGACGATAGCCATAGGTTCGTCAACGGCGTGCTCGACAAAGCTATCGATACGCTGCGTCCAACTCGCCAGTAACAGATGAGCCATATACGTCCAGCTGTCGGTGAGTTTAACTTAATCGACACGTTTTTTCGCCGGACCCGCCAAGCGCGTCAGGATATTCAGCTTGGCATTGGTGATGACTGTGCGCTGCTTGATGTGCCGGCCGGTTATCAATTAGCCGTCACCACCGATACCATGGTAGAGGGCGTCCATTTTTTTACCGATGTCGCGCCCCGAGCGCTGGCGGAAAAGCTGGTGGCGGTGAATTTAAGCGATTTAGCCGCGATGGGTGCCGAGCCTGCGTGGTTAAGTCTTGCGCTTACCTTACCGCGCTACGATGAAGACTGGTTGAGTGAGTTCAGTGCTGGTTTACATGGCATGTGTCAGTATTTTCATTGTGGTTTAGTGGGTGGAGATACCACCCGCGGGCCTTTAAGCCTTACGCTCACTGCCCATGGTTTGGTGCCAAATGGCCAGGCCTTGCTGCGCAGTGGCGCAAAACCCGGTGACTGGCTTTATGTAAGTGGTGAACTTGGTGATGCGGGTTTGGCGCTTGGCGCATTACAGCAACGCTTTCAACTTGATCAGGCGCATTTAACGAGCGCTCGCAAACAACTCGAAACACCCTATCCACAAGTGGCTTTAGGCCAAGCTTTGCGTGGTATTGCCAGTGCTTGTATTGATATCTCTGACGGCTTAATTGCCGATTTAGGGCATTTGTTGCGCGCCTCGAAAGTAGGGGCTCAGCTTAGCTTAGAGCAACTGCCGTTGTCGTTAGCGCTGACTGAATCGGTGGATTTTGACCAGGCACTGAGTTTGGCGTTAACCGCAGGTGACGATTATCAATTATGCTTTACGGTACCAGAGGCGCAGCGCACGGTGCTGGAAACCAGTTTAAGTCATACCGGCGCTAAACCTGTGTGTATCGGGCGCATTACCTCGGCGCACGAGCGCTCACCAACGCTCCAACTGCGACTGCATGGCGAACCTTACGCGTTGCCAACAAATCTGGGTTTTAATCACTTTCAGCAAGCGGCAAGATAACTACGTCTTATGTCTCATCAACAACCTAGTGTTCGCCATTTACTGCACCCTTATCATTTCCTCGCGCTCGGCGGCGGCAGTGGTCTTGCACCGAAAGCGCCAGGTACTGTTGGCACCTTAGCAGCGCTACCCTTGGTGTGGTGGTTAGCGGAGTTGCCACTTGGTTATTACGCTTTGGTGCTAGCGCTGGCGGCACTAGCTGGCGTTTATTTATGTGGCTGGAGTGCGCGCCGCATGGGAGTGCATGACCATCCCGCCATTGTCTGGGACGAAATCGTCGGTTATGCCATTGCGATGTTTGCGATACCAGCCACCTGGCAAAATTTAGCCATTGCCTTTGTGCTGTTTCGGCTATTCGATATTTGGAAGCCGGGCCCGATAGGTTGGTGCGATCGAAAGTTCCACGGTGGGCTTGGTATTATGCTGGATGATGTGCTGGCGGGTCTGGCCACACTCGGTTGTATGGCCAGTCTGCAATGGGTGCTAGCGGGTCGTTTCTGAATACAACTTCCGCCAAGTCTTAGTTAGCGCTTATAAAGTCCTTAATTCGACGTAGAATACTCGCACCATCTAAACCCAGTTCCGCACGTATTTCAGCTTGGGTACCATGCTTAATAAAGGCATCTGGTAAGCCCAAAGTAAGCACTGGTTTGCGGTAGCCTTGGGCTTGGAAATACTCAATCACCGCACTTCCTGCACCACCTTGCACCGCATTTTCTTCAAGGCTCACAAAGTGGCTATGGGTAGCCTGTAACTCGTTTAGTAATTCGGTATCTAGTGGCTTCACAAAGCGCATATCCACGATGGTGGCATTTAGCTCTGCCGCAGCTTCCGTCAGTTCTGGCAACAAGGTACCAAAATTCAACAGCGCAATGGCGTCTGGTTCAGCAGCACGCTTGAGCACTCGTGCTTTACCAATATCAAGCTGTTGCATGTGCGCATCATAACCACAACCGATGCCGTTGCCACGCGGGTAACGAACCGCAACGGGGCCGTTAAATTGGTGCCCGGTGTAGAGCATATTGCGACATTCATTCTCGTCACTTGGCGTCATGATCACCATGTTGGGAATGCAGCGTAAGTAGCTTAAGTCAAATGCGCCTTGATGAGTGGGGCCATCCGCACCCACAATACCGGCGCGGTCAATTGCGAACAGCACCGGCAGATTCTGCAGCGCTACATCATGAATGAGTTGATCGTAAGCGCGCTGTAAGAAGGTCGAATAAATAGCAACTACTGGATGATAACCGCCAATGGCTAACCCCGCCGCGAAAGTCACGGCGTGCTGTTCAGCAATGGCGACATCAAAATATTGCTTGGGAAACCGTTGAGAAAATTCCACCATGCCTGAGCCTTCACGCATAGCAGGCGTGACGGCCATCAGCTTGGGATCCGTCGCAGCCATCTCACACAACCAATCACCGAACACCTTCGAGTAGGAAGGGGTGCTGGCTTCTTTATGCGGCAGGGCTGTGGTGTTTGGATCAAACTTAGGCACCCCATGATAGCCGATGGGATCTTGCTCAGCAGGCGCATAGCCTTTGCCTTTACGGGTGATCACATGCAGTAATTGTGGGCCTTTTAAGTCCCGCATATTACGTAGGGTGTCAATTAACACATCAATATCATGGCCATCTATGGGGCCAATGTAATTAAAGCCTAGCTCTTCAAAAATGGTACCCGGCGCCACCATGCCTTTAACATGTTCTTCGGCACGACTCGCCAGATGTGAAATCGCTGGCATACCGCGCAATAGCTTTTTGCTGCCTTCCCGCAACGAGGTATACATTTTGCCGGACAAAATACGGGCAAAATGGTTATTTAACGCGCCCACATTTTCCGAAATCGACATGTCGTTGTCGTTTAAAATCACGAGCATGTTGGGCTTAATGTCGCCGGCATGATTGAGCGCTTCAAAGGCCATCCCGGCGGTCATCGCGCCATCACCAATAACAGCAACCACACGTTGTTCACGCTGTTCGCGTTCGGCAGCAATGGCCATACCTAGCGCGGCACTAATAGAAGTGCTCGAGTGGCCGACAGACAAAGTGTCATATTCACTTTCTTCGCGCCATGGGAATGGATGTAAGCCATCTTTTTGGCGAATCGTGGCGAGCTGATGCTTACGACCGGTTAAAATTTTATGCGGATAGGCTTGGTGCCCTACATCCCACACAAGTTGGTCAACCGGGGTATTAAAAATGTAGTGTAACGCCACGGTGAGTTCGACGGTACCTAAGCCAGACGCCAAGTGACCACTACTTTGGCTTACCGACGTAAGTAGAAATTGGCGAACTTCATGCGCGAGTTGACGCAACTGTTTCACTGACAGTTGGCGTAGATCAGCCGGCGTATCAATCAGATCGAGCAGCGGATAGGCTGAAGATGTATGCGGGGTTGCCCCCGAAGAGCTTTGACTCATGGTACTAATAATCTCGAGTTAACAGCAGTTCAGCGAGTTGCGCTAATGAATCAGTATTGTACGGGATAGCTGCCAGTGCTTGAAGCGCTTTGTGATGTAAATGTTGCACACGAGCTTGCGCCCCCGCTAAACCTAGCAATTGCACATAGGTAGATTTGCCGGCCGCCAGGTCTGAACCTTGCGGTTTACCAAGTACTGCGGTGGAGCTGGTCACATCTAAAATATCATCTTGTACCTGAAAGGCGAGGCCCAGCGCCTGACTAAAGCCTTGCCAAGCAGCCACTTCTGCTGCGCTCGGTGGCGTCGGGCCGCAATAAGCGCCCAGCAGGACAGCGGCTTGTATGAGCGCGCCGGTTTTTAAATCGTGCATGTGGGCAAGTTCAGGCTCGGATTGTTGCTGACCGGTTGCCGCTAAATCTATGGCTTGGCCACCGCACATGCCACGTCCGCCGCTGGCGCGCGCTAACAGTTGCACCATGTGTAGCTGTTGCGCCGGGGCTAGCTTTGGTACCGGCTTGCTTAGTAGCTCAAAAGCGAGGGTTTGCAGGGCATCGCCGGCCAGAATCGCGGTTGCTTCATCAAAAGCGATGTGTACCGTGGGTTGACCGCGCCGCAGTGCGTCGTTGTCCATGGCGGGAAGATCGTCATGTACCAACGAGTAGGCGTGCACACATTCAACCGCTAGCGCGGCCTGTAACACAGGTGGTTGGGGCGCACCGACTACCTCACCCACTAATAGAGTTAAGCAAGGGCGCACGCGCTTGCCGCCTAACAGCAACGCGTGCTGCATGGCAAGCCGCAACGACTCAGGTTCAGCGGCGTCAGCCACCGCGGCCTGTAGATTGTTGTCGATATGCAGACGATAGGGCTGGAGAAATTCACCCAGACTCAGCGTTGGCGTCGTCATCAACAAGGACTTCCTTATTCCGCTTGGCCTGCAGCCGATTGAGGGTCAAACTCGGCAAGTTGTTCTTCGCCTTGTTGTTGCAGTAACACACTTACTTTTTGTTCGGCTTGTTGCAGTTTTTGTTGGCTCACCCGGGCTAATTTCACCGCTTGCTCGAATTGTGCGAGGGCTTGCTCTAATGGTAAATCGCCTTGTTCAAGTTGTTGCACGATTTGCTCGAGTTGCTGCATGGCACTTTCAAAGCTCATTTCGGTGCTAGATTGTGATACTGTCATGCGGGCTTCCTGTCTGTTATTCGGTTTATTTGCTGCAGATAGTAATAAAGATTATCGCACGAATGCCGACAACTTGACTAACGTATAACGCTTATTTTGGTGTCAGGCTTGTCAGTCTTGACACAATCGTGAAGAATAACTGCATGGCTGTTGGTGTCGGCAATCGACTGACTGCACAGAGGAGAGTTTTGTGGATATAGCAACGCTGGTTGGCATTGTTGGCGCGGTTGCAGCGCTTGTAATTGCAATGGTGCTCGGTGGCGACATCATGCTATTTGTGGACATTCAATCGGTGTTCATCGTGTTCGGCGGGACCTTGTTCGTTACCTTATCTAACTTTACCTTGGCGCAGTTTCTCGGTGCCGGCAAAGTGGCCGTCAAAGCCTTTATGTTCAAAATTGAAACCCCGCAAGAACTAATCGACAAAGCCGTTGAGCTTGCGGATTCAGCCCGTAAAGGCGGATTCTTAGCGTTAGAAGAAGCCGAAGTATCCAACAGCTTTTTTCGCAAGGGCATCGACATGTTAGTCGATGGCCATGACGCGGACGTGGTGCGAACCACGTTGCAAAAAGACATCACCATGACCACCGAGCGTCACGAAGAAGGCGCGCGTATTTTCAAAATTATGGGTGATGTGGCACCGGCTATGGGGATGATGGGAACGCTCATTGGTTTGGTGGCCATGCTATCAAACATGGATGACCCCAAAGCTATCGGCCCGGCCATGGCGGTGGCCTTGTTAACCACCTTGTATGGTGCCTTTATTGCCAACGTGTTCTGTATTCCAATTGCCAACAAGCTGTCATTACGAATGGAGCAAGAAAAGCTTAATCGCAGTTTAATATTGGATGCTATCTTGGGTATTCAAGATGGTCAGAACCCACGCGTTATTGAAGGTATTCTGCGCAATTACTTATCCGAATCGAAACGGATAGACCCTGAAGCTGCTGAGGCCTAATCACCATGGCAGCCGCTGAACCACAAGAAAAGTGCAAATGTCCACCACCGGGCCTGCCCGCGTGGGTTATGACCTTTGCCGATTTAATGACCTTGCTCATGTGTTTCTTCGTGCTACTGCTATCGTTCTCTGAAATGGACGTGCTGAAGTTCAAGCAAATTGCGGGATCAATGAAGTTTGCGCTCGGTGTGCAAAACAAAATTGAAGTGAAAGATATTCCCAAGGGTACCAGTGTAATTGCCCAAGAGTTTCGGCCCGGTCGACCTGACCCCACCCCAATTGAAACTATCCAACAGCAAACCATGGACATGACCCAGCAAATGTTGGAGTTCCAAGATGGCGAGTCTGATTTTGCCGGTGGACCAATGTCTGAGCGGGGGGGAGCCTCCTCGGCGTCGGAAGAAGAAGACGTGATGCAGGAAACCGAGAGTTCATCGTCGGCCGAGGCGCAGCCAGAAATTGCCGAGCTGATGAAACGTATTCGCGAGCAGCTGCAAGAACAAGTTGAAGATGGCGCCTTGGAGCTCGAGCAGCTCGGCCAACAGATTTTGATCCGGATCAAAGAGCAAGGCTCATTCCCTGCTGGTTCGGCGTTTTTACAGCCGCAGTTTCGGCCAATAGTGCGCGAAGTGGCAGAGGTGCTGGTGAATATTCCGGGCGAGATCACCATTGCTGGCCATACCGATAATCAATGGGAACCCTCGGAAATGTACAGTTCGCAATGGGACTTATCGAGTCGCCGTGCGGTTGCGGTTGCCGAGGAAATGCGCCAAGTCGATGGCTTTAGCGAAGATCGAATGCTGGTGATGGGGTACGCCGATTCGCGGCCATTGGTGCCAAACAACTCCGAAGAAAACCGGCAGCGCAATCGCCGTGTTGAAATTGCCATTATGCAAGGTAAGGCAAAAGAGTCTGCGCCGATAGAGGCGACTGGCAGCGACTAGCTGTTACCGATATACTTTGCAAACCGCTCGGCGCAATCAGCTTGCGCAGTCCATTTTTTATTTCAATGAAAATTTCCGGAACTTGCGGCGAATAAAACCTATCTACAAGGGTATGAATCAGGTGTGGCTGGCTAGTTGCAAGTGCTTTACTTGTAACAGCAGGAACACCAAAATGTGGCCGTTTATGCAAGGAGTGCGCGATGAGCGCAAGAGTTATCTTTGCCGTAGTACTCGTGTTACTGTCGGTGCTGTTTTTGTGGAAAGTTGATGCTAGTCAAGCTGCGGGTATCCCGTATTTTGACAAAATTGCCCATTGTGGGGCGTTTTTTATTCTCGCATTTACCTTTCATCGTGCGTTTCCGCTGCCGCTCTGGGCAGGCGTACTTATTCTGACTTTATACGGGTTGGCGATTGAGTATGCGCAAAGCTTAATGCCCTATCGAGCGGCTGAGGCTTGGGATTTAGTGGCGGATGCGGCCGGCGTATTAGGCTATTACGCGACTAATGCGGTATGGGTAAAGTGGCAGCAACGAACGGCTACCACCCGCTAACGCAAGCCCCTATTTACGGGGCTTCGCGCTTTTTTTACCGGCTTTTTTCTTCTTTTTCGATTTGGTGGTGCTGGGGAATTTAAACTGCGGCCGTAAGTCAGCGAAAACCCGGCGCTCAATTTTATTGTCCTGATAACGCTCTATGCGACCGAGTAATAATGCGTCATGAGCTTCTACCAAGTTTACCGCCACCCCACTTTTACCCGCCCGGCCGGTGCGCCCAATCCGATGCAAGTACACGTCGGCTTGTTTAGGCATATCGTAGTTAATGACCAACTCAATATCTTCAATATCAATGCCGCGCGCCGCTACATCGGTGGCAATCATCACGCTATCGGCAAATTTTTCCATTCGCGCGATGATTTTTTGCCGATCAGCCTGCGGCATGTCGCCCCGTAAGGTCATGGTTTTAATGCCGGCACTGGTTAACTTTCCGGCCAGCTCCTCAACTCGTTCGCGGGTCCGCACAAAAATCAAGCGACGGCCTGGGTGCTCGCCAAGCACGCGCAATAGCAGTTGAAATTTGTGGTTTGTATCATCAGCTTGGTACATGCGCTGATGAATTTTGCCGCGTTCGCGTTTGGGCGGATCCACCACCACTTGTTCAGGTTCATTTAATAGCTCTGCTGCGAAGCGATTTACGCCTGCACTTTCCAACGTTGCCGAAAGCAGTAGTTTTTGTTTTAAATCGCGGGCCGCCAACGCAATTTGCTTCACACTAGTGGTAAAGCCCATATCTAACATGCGGTCGGCTTCGTCAATAATGAGCCATTCAAGCTGATCGAGCTCGTATTGCTCGGCATTTAGTAAGTCAATCAAGCGTCCAGGCGTCGCCACCAGAATGTCGTGCGAAGCGCCTAACCACTCATGCTGGGTGCCGTAATTGATACCACCGGTAATGAGTACAGTTTTTAAGTCAGTTGCATCGCTAAACGCCTCAGCTTGTTCTGCAATTTGCTGGGCTAGTTCGCGGGTAGGCGCTAAAATCAATACTCGAGCCGAACCCGGCTTACGGCGCGGGTAATCTAACAGGTGTTGCAGCGCCGGTAATAAAAAGGCCAGGGTTTTACCCGTGCCAGTAGGGCTATTGATGAGTAAGTCGCGACCTTCAAGCGCAAGTGGAATCACTGCTTGCTGAACTTTCGCTGGTTTATTAAGCTGATGCGCGCGCAACACCTCTATTAAGGTGTCGTCAAGTTCAAGCACTTCCCAATCTGGCGTCATCGATATTCCTACTTATTCAGGTTCCGGCGGGGCCCACAACGCGTCAAAGCACAGCTTAACGGAGTGTAAAGCATCACTATGGGCTTTCAATGTCAGCAATTTTACCTCAAAGACGAGCACTGTGCGATGAAAGTTGGCACTGACAGCCTGATCTTGGGCAGTTGGTGTCCATTACCCACGGCAAGCGCGGCGCTAAGGGTGTTAGATGTGGGCGCTGGCTGCGGTATTTTGAGCCTAATGCTGGCGCAGCGGCTGAGTCAGGCGGGCCAAGCTTTTCAGATTGATGCACTAGAGCTTGACGCGGGCGCGGTGGCCGATGCTCGAGATAACGTCACGGCGTCCGACTGGGCTGACAAAATTACCGTCATTCATAGCGCAGCGCAGGCATGGCAACAGGGCGATTATGATTTAGTGATTAGTAATCCGCCGTATTACCCTGCCTTTAGCGGGGCTGCGCAGGCACAAGGTGCACGACGGCTGGCGCGGCAGCAACAACAGCTGAGCTTGCCAACATTATTCGCGCAAGCCCAACGGTGGTTGCAGCCTGAAGGGTATTTGGTATTGGTGTATCCGCAAGCGGGTAGTGCGGAGCTACTCGACGTGGCAGCTAATGCTGGGTTTCAACTCACCTGCCGACTCAAGGTAAGAACCACGGAACGCAAAGCTGATTATCTGCAAGCGCTGCAATTACAGCGCCATGAGGCGGCTAACCCGGTTCACCAAAACCATGTTGAGCAAGGAACAGTTGAGCAAAACCTCTGTATTCGCACGGCAGCGGGCGCTTACACGCCCGCATTCCGCGCGTTAACCGGAGCTTTCTATCTTACAGGCCAAGTTCAGCCTTGCCCTGAGCAAAGGTAATATCTACCGGAATATCGGCAGCCGTTAGCCGGTCCAAATCCGCCTGTAACTGCGCGTCAATAGTGCCAAGTTCGGCAAATAGTGCGTCTACCCCAGCATAGTCACCATCACCTTGCAGTTTAAGAATAAGCGCCGAGAGCGAATCTACCGCTTGCCGCATATTATCCATATCCACGGCATATTGGCCGGCTTGGTTGCGCGTAAACGCCCCAGCATTGGCAAAGTAATTAAACCGCACCATGTTGGCTTTGCCATGCGCACTGCTCGCACCAAAGCGCACGGAGCGGAAAATGCCAGCTAAAAAAGTGGTGTAATAATCGGCTAGTTCACCTTCTGTGAGTACGCCTTGTTCAAGCAACTGGGTGACCATATACAGACCTAAAATATCGGCCTTACCCTCTTCTAACGGTGATGCATGTTGTTGGAGCGCTTCACGCACCGTACCTTCACCGTTGATCAAATTCTTGATCCCCAAGCCATGAGCCACTTCGTGGAACATAGTATTGGCAAAAAAGGCGTCAAAGGTAATGTCTTCACGCTGCTTTGGCACTATCAGTTGTTCAGCAATAGGCACCAGTATTTGGTCAAACTTGGCGCGCATCGCGTTCTTCAGTTGCGAGCGGCGAGTGCCTTTGGCCAATTGTACTTCTTCATCGTTGGGCAAGTTCACCGCAATGGTTTTACTGCCGGCGTTCGAGTGGCCAGCGTAATACACCACGTCATAAGCGTTCAGTTGGGCATTGGAGCCAGGCTGTTCTGCCTTATATTCAGCGCCAACGGGTAAATCGGCCTGCAATTGCGGCAAATACTGCGCGTATTTGGCTAAGCGTTCGCTCCACGCCAAGTCTTTCACCAACACATAAGCTTCAAAGCCTGCTTTATAACCGAAGAGTTGATCCTCGTAGGTTTCAATCGGCCCGATGATCACATCTATTGGATTATCGACTAAATCCATCCACGCATAGTCAGACGCTTGGTATTCATTCGACAGCAGGGCGTCGGCGCGGAGGTTTAAATAGTCAGCGAACCCCTCGTGCTCAGCCAGCGTCGCGGCCTGGCGTAATAACTCGGCGGCGGCGGTAAGTTCATCAGCATAATAAGTGGCATAGGGAATGGTATAAAGTTCACCGGCCTCGTTGCGGCGTACCAGCGTATACAAACTGGTTTTATCGGCAAGCTGTGCAGCTTCAAACTCTGCTTTGGTCATGTCGGCGGGGTAATAATTCGCGCCTGCCGGCTTAGCCTCATAGCCTGTTAAAAATGGCGTGTTGCCATTTAATCTATCCCACGGGCCATAGTTGATTGCCGCGAACTGGCGTACTTGCGGATCGGCAATGGATGCTAAAAAAGAGGCTTTGTCGCCGTTAAATGCTTGCTGCCAGAACAGCTCGTCCATAACCTTGGAAGCGTCAATTAAGGTGCTGATCAGTTGCTTTTGTTGGTCGCTAAGGTGGCTTAAATCTGCGCTTAAGGTAACCGGGGTATAAATATTAAGCCGGTTTTCAGCACCTACCACTAAGCTAGGCGCGTTGCCGTTATCAACGCTGGCGTCTGGCGCCGAGTCAGTACAGCCCGTTAACCAAAAGCTACTGCAGATGGCAGTGGCGAGTAGGGATGCTTTGAGTGGTCGAGAAACTAGGTTAAATGTCATAACGCGCCTTTTGCTAAATTGTGAGAAACTAAGGTAATCTACTTGGAGATAGGCAGTGCTGCAATACTTCAGTACGGGTGGCTCACTGTGCAAACGATTCATTATGGAAACTTGTCATTATGTCGGCGGAAAAAGCGCTTTACCTGATTGTCACGGATAAGTTAGAAAGCGATTCGTTGCAACTCCCTGCATTGCCCTCCACGGCGGAGCAAGTACGCCAAATCACCGCCGACCCAGATTGCAATTTAAATCAACTCGCGACCATTATTCAGCATGACCCCGCCTTAACGGCGCGCTTAATAGGGCTTGCCAATAGCGCTTATTTAGGTGGCCGTAGTAAGGCCGAAACATTAATGCAGGCCCTGACCCGAATTGGCTTACGGCGTATTCGTAATCTCGCGGTAGCACTTGCGGTTGAGCAGCTGTATGTGGCGGAGAACTCTATCGTTCGAAGCTTTTTGGATGAAACCTGGCGGCGCAGTCGTGAACTCGCCGCTGCGACCGTCGTGCTCACCGAATCTATTATTGAGCGCAAGGTAGTGAAGCGGCTGCACCCTGATGTAGCACTATTGGCCGGTTTAGTCGCACCGATTGGCGCGCTGCCTATTTTAAGTGTGGTAGATCAACATTCAGACAGCTTCGCCAACCCTAGTTTTATTGGTCCGACGATTGAGCATTTGCATGCGCGCATTGGCAGTGAAGTACTGCAGTATTGGCAATTTGCCGCGGCACTCATTGATGTTCCAAGTTGCTGGCAGCAAGGCCGTGAACATGCACTTACCCGCGCCGAGCAAATTAGTTATGGCGATGTCGTACATGCTGCCGCCATTTTGACTGGCTACGCTGGCGAGACCCGCACTAACTCATTGGCGACCTATCAGCAGTTAGGTTTAATCGAAGCCGATGATGTGTGGCAGTGGCCTGCCACCCAACAACGGTTTCAAGAAGTGTTAAGCGTGCTCAGCTAGCCACTGGCACAATTCCGGATAAAGCGCATTCAATTCCCCCGCGAGCAGGGCAAAATCTGCATCTAGTTTCTGCTCTGCGCTTGGGTCGACTAAGTCGTCACGACTATCCGCTAGCACATCCGTCATCTGTAGCCGTTTACACACCACATCCGTATCCAGCACAAAGCTTAACCGGTCACGCCAAACCAGACCAAGTTTAGTAACCTGTTTGTCGTGCGCTAAATGAATTTGCATTTCGTCGCTACTTAAATCTTGCTGCCGACAGCGGATCACTGCTGGCGCATCATCACCTTTTACGGCCGCCGCTCGCAGTTCTATCTCGTCACCAAACACTAACCCGGCTGGCAATTGCTGGCTGCGCAGCCATTCGGTTAATAGCCCTTCCAACGGCTGCTCCGCCAACAGCGGTTTCACCGGTAGCGAGCCCAAGCTACCGCGCAGCAATGCCAAGACATCTTCAGCACGATTAGCACTGGCAGCATCGACAAATACCACTTGCTGGGATAGTGAAATAAATAACCAGGTCGCCTGATATTTGCTGAAAGCTTGCGGGAGCATTTGGTGCACTAAATCTTCTTTTAGTGATTGCTTCTCTTTGCGGCCAACCACGCGCCCGGTTTCAGCTTGAATGGCCTCAATTTTTTCGTCTAATTGAGCTTGAACGGCGCTATTGGGCAGCACTTTTTCTTCTTTGCGTGCGCACAGTAACACGTTATCACCAATACGGTGGCTGAATACCGGTGCGGCGGTAGCTTCAGCACCATGGCGGTTGGCGGCAAAGGGTGAAACCCAGCCAAAACTAGTCACTTCGGTTCGTCCACAAGGGCGGAAGGCCTGCTCGGCCAACAAAGTGTCAAAATTTTCCGCAAGGGTAAAAGTGTCAGAGAATCTATAACAGCGAAGATTTTTAAACCACATAATCTACCTAACCACAGCTAGCTAAAATCGAGGCGTCATGTTACCGAGCTTTAGATGAAAGTGACAGGGATAAAAAACGTATATTGCAATCCTTTACCCGGCTCACTTTGCGCGCTGATTTCGCCTTTTAAACTTTGCGTGATCAAGTTCCAAATAATATGTGTACCTAAACCGCTGCCGCCCATATGGCGCTTGGTGGTAAAGAACGGGTCGAATAGTTTTTCCATCTGCTCGCTGGTTAAGCCTTTACCATCATCGGTATAGGTAAAAGCCACTCCATCTTTGCGGGCTTCCGCATGGATTTTAATCTGACCTGCCACGATATTCTCGAAGCCATGGATGAGTGAGTTCATGATCAGATTGGTAAAGATCTGCGAGAGTGCACCCGCCGGACAGCGAATATTCACATCTTCTGGGCACTCTAGTTGCACCTGATGCTGAGTTTTCTTCAGTTTGGGATGTAACGACTGCACAACTTCGCTTAAATATTGCTTTAAGTTTATCTCACGGACAGCTTCCGAGGTTTGGTCCACAGCGACTTGCTTAAAGCTGCCAATAAGCTCCGAGGCGCGTTTTAAGTTGTTATCAAGCAGTGCCAAGGATTCGTGTGACTCCGCCATAAATTGCTGCAACTGGGTTTGAGTGAGTTGCTTTTGTGCCAGTGCCTGCTCAAGTTGGGCTAAGCGTTCTTGCAGGAATGAGGTGGCCGTCACGCCAATGCCAATGGGCGTATTTACATCATGGGTAATACCCGCTACCAAGCCGCCAAGCGAAGCCAATTTTTCCGATTCAATAAGCTGATCTTGGGCTTGTTGGAGGGTTTCTAACGACTGCTCAAGACGTTGATTGGTGCGCAGCAGGTTGGCTTCCATTTCCCGCCGTTGGGTAATTTCTCGGGCCAGCTTGTCTTGGCGCTGCTCTAGCTCATTTTTACGTTGCTCTAAGTCAACCATCGCCTGACTCAAGCTTGACGTTTTGCGCGCCACCTCTTGCTCGAGGATGGCATTTTGCTCGTCTAGTTTACGGTTGGCTTTTACCAACTGTCCTTGGGTGCGGTCGAGGTCTTGTTGGTACTCTTCTAGGCTATCAAGCAGTTGGTTGTAAGCTTGCTCAACCATCACAAACTCGTCGTTACGTTGATCTCTCAAATGCACCCGCGAGTGTTTTAGGTCATCTAAACGGAAATTCCGAATTTGATCGGTTAAGTCGCGTAATGGTCGATTGAGCAACCGACTAAATGCCAAGGTAAACAGCAATAACAAGAACGTACTTTTAATAATGGCGTTACCAATAATGAAGTACAAACTGACTTTGATCCGATCGATGGCAATATCACGGGTGGTAAATAAGGTCACGTCGCCAACTTGAGTGGAGTGACCTGAAAATTCGAATACTAACGACGAGAAATAGCCGAACATGCCGTTGGCTTCGGGCAATTCGTAGCCTTCGCGGGTGCCATTGGGAATGAGCGATAAGTCGACATTACCTAATTGAATCAGCACCTCGCCAGTGTCTGAGCGGATCACCACGCCTGAAATGGCCGGAATACCAATGAGGCCATCGGCAATGGCTTCAATTTGATCATTATTGAATTCCCACAAGGAGCGGGTGAGCGAGCCATTAAAGGTGAGTTGTTGGTTTTTCAATTCTTCAACGAGCATGCGTTTGGTGTCGTAATAGTCTGCAGTCACCTGCACACATGTGACGATGAAAGTAAGAATAAAATAGACTGATAAGACACGAGTCAGTAGCGAACGTGAAATGCTCGACGTTGCCATAAACGCTTCCGTTGCATAGTTTCGTTCAAGTT
This sequence comes from uncultured Idiomarina sp., assembly GCA_946885915.1. The sequence goes on along the minus strand of CAMPHF010000007.1, from coordinate 142,357 downwards.
AATACAGCTTTACCCAGAAGGCAACAGCTGCGATAGGTCGGGCATAGTCAGGGAGAAGCTCGCTAAGGCACTGATGACGGTCATAAAACAGTCGAGATAAATTCATCAGGGCGTCATAAAAAGTTCTTGCTGACATAAAAATGCAATATTGCCGTCACTAAGCTGTCACGAAAATTGACTACGCTGCCGCAGTCAAATTCATTAAACCATTAGGGTCATGTCTATGCGGCAGTTTCTCGTAGTGAGCGCGCTCACATTAACGGTGGTCTCAAGTACCCCTGTGTGGGCCCAATCAGAACCTCTCGAACCGGTCGTTACCGCGGCTGAAAAGATTAATCAGGCCGCGCGCCAATCGCAAGTCACCATCGACAATATTGCAGAAACCACGCAAGCGCGGTTGCAGCAATATAAGCAAGTGAACAAGCAGATTGATGGCTTGCAGGTTTATACCGAGCAGCTCAAACGCCAAATCGAAAACCAACAGCAAGAAGCACAACAGCTGAATTTATCTATTGATGAAGTCAGTGTGGTCGAGCGTCAAATTACGCCATTAATGATGCGCATGATTGATGGCCTCGAGGCCTTTGTGGAGCTTGATGTACCGTTTTTGCCAAGTGAACGCGACGACCGCGTAGCAGGGCTTCGGGAGCTGATGGATCGGGCTGATGTAGATGTATCCGAAAAATTCCGGCGGGTGATGGAAGCCTATCAAATTGAAACCGAATACGGTCGCACGATTGAAGTCTACAGCGGTGAAATGGCGATTGAAGGTCAGCCGCAAGACGTCGAGTTTTTGCGTATCGGCCGGGTGGTTCTCGCTTACAAAACTCGCGATGGCAGCACCATGGGTATTTGGAATCAAAGCAGCCGTAGCTGGGAGCCGTTACCGCAAGATTACTTGCGCGATATGAATGAAGCATTACGGATCGCACGTAAGCAACTCGCACCAGACTTGTTAATGATGCCATTGTTTGCAGAACAAATTACCCAAGTGCAAGCCGCTGCAGCGGGAGGGCAGTAACCATGATGATCAAACGTACTCATAACTGGCTAGCTAAGCTTGCAGTCGCGACCAGCGCTTTGGTATGCAGTGTCGCAACGGCGGCACCGCAAGAACCAGTAAATCTTGATGAATTATTAAAGCAGCTACAGCAAGGCCAATATCAGCAAACTCAGCAAAATCGTGAGCGCGAAGCGGAGTTCCAAGCACGCGCCGACGAACAAAATCGGATTCTGCGTGAAGCGATTGCGGAGCGAGATCGGTTAGAGCAGTTAAGCGCTGAACTTGAAACTCAATTTGAACAAAACGAAATTCAACTTGCAGGCTTAACCGATGCGTTGACGCAGCGCATGGGTTCATTACGTGAGTTGTTTGGCGTCTTACAGCAAGTCGCCGGTGACACCTCTGGGCAGCTGCAAAACTCGCTGATTTCGGCGCAGTACCCAGGTCGTAGTGAGCAACTCGATGCCCTCGCCCAGAAAATGGGCTCAACCTCGCGCTTGGCGTCTATTGAGGAAATTGAGCAAGTCTGGTTCACCTTGCAACAAGAAATGACGGAATCTGGCAAGCTGGCTCGGTTCGCGACGGAAGTTACGCAAGCCGATGGCGAGAAAGTGCAGCAAGATGTGTTACGGGTGGGTAGCTTCAACCTCATCCACGATGACAAATACCTCGAGCTTATTCCCGGCACTGGCACCGTGGCTGAACTAGTACGTCAGCCTGGCGGACGGTTCCGCGATAGCGCTGCCGAGCTATTCAACGCCAGCAGCGGTTTAGTGGCTTTTGCCCTAGACCCAACCGGCGGTTCTATTTTGGGCTTGTTAGTGCAAGCGCCAAGCTTAGGCGAGCGTATCGATCAAGGTGGCACCGTGGGTTACATCATTCTGGCGATTGGCGCGATTGGGTTGCTGTTAGCACTGGAACGCTTTGTTTCTCTCACCCTCATTGGGGGCAAGGTACAGCGTCAGTTGAAAACGGAAAAAGTGAGTGACGATAACCCGCTCGGCCGCGTGATGATGGTGAAAGAGAAGTTCCCACAAGCGGATACTGAAACTTTGGAACTGAAATTAAGTGAAGCCATTCTGCGCGAAGTGCCGAAGCTTACCCGCAACCTGACCTTCATTAAAATCATTTCGGTGGTTGCTCCGTTAATGGGTCTGCTCGGTACGGTCACCGGCATGATCAACACCTTCCAAGCTATTACCTTGTTTGGTACGGGCGACCCGAAATTAATGGCGGGCGGTATTTCGCAAGCCTTGGTCACCACGGTGCTAGGTTTGGTGGTAGCGATTCCAATGACGTTACTGTTTGCGACCTTGAACACACGCTCGAAGAACGTTGTACACGTTCTGCAAGAGCAAGCCTCGGGCATTATTGCTGAGCGTTCTGAACGGAGCTAAGCCAGTGCTATTTTTCGCAGAATTTATAACGGCCATACAGGATTTCATCGACACCGGGGGCCAAGTGCTGCTGGTGATCGGCATCCTGATCCTGGTGATGTGGTTGATGATTCTCGAGCGTATTTTTTACTACCTGAAAACCCACCGCCAGTTAATGCGCGACAGCATGCGCCGCTGGCATGCTCGGGATGATAAAAGCTCTTGGCATGCAGAGCAGATCCGCCAAGCCATGATTTCACGAGTCAGCCTTGGTCTGAGTGGCAACCTGCCGATCATTCAAGCGTTGGTGGCACTGTGTCCGCTACTCGGATTAATGGGCACGGTGACCGGCATGATTGAAGTATTCGATGTGATGGCGATTGCCGGTACCGGTAATGCCCGCTCCATGGCTTCGGGCGTGTCTAAAGCCACGATTCCAACCATGGCGGGAATGGTCGGTGCCTTGTCAGGCGTATTTGCCGCCACTTGGTTACAGCGTAAAGCAAAGCGTGAGCGGCAGAAGCTCGAAGATCATTTGCTGTTAGAGCACTAATTCGCCTGTGGAGGGCAACCCATGAAACAACATTTTGCAAATTTGATTGACGAAGAAGATACCCAGATAGATATGACGCCAATGCTGGACGTGGTGTTCATCATGTTGATCTTCTTCATTGTAACGGCGAGTTTCGTGAAAGAGTCGGGAATTGACGTCAACCGTCCGGAAGCGGCGACCGCGGTGCAAAAAGACCGGGCCAATATTTTGATCGCCATTAGTGCAACCGGTGAAATCTGGATCAACAAGCGCCAAGTCGATGCGCGTGCAGTACAAGCAAATATCGAACGCTTGTATGCCGAGAACCCCCAAGGTTCCGTGGTCATTCAAGCCGATAAAGCCGCCACCACCGAAACCTTAATTAAGGTCATGGACGCCGCGCGTTCAGCCGGTGTGTTTGATGTCTCTATTGCCACCGACGAAGAGTAAAGCAGATGAGGTATTTGGCAGCAGCAGTAGGTGCGATTGCAATTACGGTCGGCTTATTTTATCTGATGCAGTCGCTCATTAGTGGTGGTGAGGGGGCCGTGACCGAACCACCTCAAGGTAGCGTGTTGGATTTTGTGCGGGTGCAGCAAGACGAGTCGGTGCAGGAAAAAGAACGCAAACCGGAGCGACCACCAGAACCCGAGCAACCACCACCCGACATGCCCCAACCACAATTGCAACAGAGCAATGAAGCAGAAGCGGATGCCAGTGGTTATGACTTTTCTGCCAACGTTAATAGCGATGCTGGATTGTCTGGCGGGTTATCGCTTGATGCCAGCGATGGCGAGTATTTGCCGATTGTGAAAGTACAGGCAGCCTATCCACGTCGCGCATTGCAACGGGGTATTGAAGGTTACGTGGTGGTCGAGTTTACCGTTACCCGCCAAGGTACGGTCCGCGACCCTTATGTGATTGAAGCGAATCCAGAAGGAATTTTCGATCAAGCAGCCATGGATGCGGTATTGAAGTTTAAATACAAACCACGAGTCGTCGATGGCGAACCTGTGGAAGTTGGCGGCGTACAAAACCGCATCACCTTTGAAATAGATGGGTAACAAGCGATGAAAACCTGGTCAAAATTAGTCATCAGCGGGGTATTGTTCAGTGCCGTATTGGCGCAAGGCTTGGTGTCGGTTGCCGCGCAAGAACGCAAGCGCACCCCGGCCTTGCGTGAACAAGTCTATTCGCAATTAGCGCGGGCGCAAGAAGCCGCCGACAATGGCCAAGTGCAAGACGGTTTGGCTATTTTACGCGCAGTTGAAGATAAAGCCGACAGCATGAATAGCTATGAGCGTGCCATGCTATGGAATTTCTACGGCTACTTGTATTACGAACAAGACGATATGAGCAACGCTATTCAGTACTTCGGTAAGGTGGTTGATGAGAGCCCAATTCCTGAATCGCTGGAGCAAAATACCCTTTATAGTTTGGCGCAATTGTCGCTTGGGCAGGGTAATTATGATCAAGTACTGAGCTATTTAGAGCGCTGGCAAGCATTAGTGGGCGACGAGCAAGCGAACAAAGCTGATGTGCTGCGGGCGCAAGCGTTGTACCAACAGGGCAACTTCAAAGCGGCATTAGCACCTATTAAACGCGCTATTGAACGAGCTGAAGCGGAAGGCGAGTTTGGTGATGAAAATTGGTATGTCTTGATCCGGGCTATTTACTATGAATTAGAGCAGCCCGAGCAAGTCGCGAATGTCCTTGAGACCATGGTGCGTGCCTTTAACAAACCCGAGTATTGGTTACAATTAGCTGGTGTTTACGGCCAGTTAGAGCGCGATAAATTGCAATTGGCGATGTTAGAAACGGCTTATCAACAAGGGTTTTTAACTGAGGGCCGTGATTTACAGAACTTAGCGCAAGCCTACTTTTTTAATGATGTGCCATTTAAAGCCGGACAAGTCATGGAGCGTGGCATTGCTGAAGGTAGAATTGAGGCCAATTTGCGTAACTTGAAAATGCTAGCGCAAAGTTGGGTGGCTGCGAACGAGTCTGATAAAGCGGCGGCAGTGCTAGCCAAGGCTTCAGCGTTGGAAGAAAGTGGCGAGCTTGATGCGCAGCGCGCCCAAATTTTACTCAACACTGAGCAAAATGAAGCGGCGATTGCCGCCGCCGAACAAGCACTAGCTAAAGGTGGCTTAGAATCGCCCGGCACCATGCACTTAGTTATCGGCATGGCAAAGTTGAACTTATTGCAATTTAACGACGCATTGCAGGCTTTTGCCGAAGCCAAAAAGTTTGAAGATGCAAGAACCATGGCACGTCAGTGGGAACGTTATGCCGAAAGCGAGAAGCAACAAGCGGAAGTGCTTGCTGAGCTGCGCTCTTAACGGCTGTTGTGACGATGCGCGGAGTGGCGGTAAATTGGCCGATAGTCATATGTCGGTCACTTTACTGACACAATAACGACATATTAATTTCAAAAATCTGCCACAAAGTCATAAAACTGTCATAAAAAGATAATATTATTGGGCAACCTTAATAAACCTGTGCTATGCATGTGGCATAGACCTGATAAAGGAAGCCCAAAATGTCGATGAAAGTTCGCTCGTCCCTGAAGTTAGCTTGTTTACCTGCGCTGATTGCTGCAGGTTTTTCAACAGCAGCTACCGCCGACCTTACCGTCGAACCGCGTGGTCGTTTGCATCTTGATGGTGGTTTTTACGACGAAGATGTGTCCGCATTCGGTGACGGAATTAACGTGCGTCGCGGCCGCTTAGGCTTAGAAGGTACCTTAGACGATACTTGGTCATTCGTGATTGAGTACGATTGGGCGGAAGGCGGTGATGCATCACCGGCCGATGTAAAGCTTACCCGTAAATTAGCTGGCGGTACTTTAACGCTTGGTCATGTGCGCGTGCCGTTCAGCCATAACTTATTGACCAGCGCCAACAATATTACCTTCATGGAGCGCTCGAGCCCAGTCACAGCTCTCTCCATCGACCGGATGGTTGGTGCGCGTTACGATTTTACCACCGGCGATATCACCAGCCAATCAATGCTACATGGTCGCACCATGGATAGCGGTGCTGTTGGTGGTGCTGATGAAACTTATGGTGCTGCACAGCGCCTCGTGTTCCACCCGAAAATCAATGACATGCTGGTGCACGTTGGCGGCGCGGTGTCTTATCAGAACTTGGGCGACTTTAACGATGCGCGCTTCCGTGAGCGGATGGAAATTCGTATCGATCCGGATGTCCGTTTGATTGATACTGGGGCATTGGCTGATGTGAAATCCTTGCTCCGTGTGGGGCTTGAATTTGCGGTGCAGCAGGGTCCATTTTCGGCAGAAGCTGAATATATTACGGCAGATACCGAAAGTAACTTAGGCCCTGATTACAGCTTCAACGGTTACCATGTACAAGCCAGTTACGTATTAACGGGTGAGTCACGTAGCTACAAAGGCGGCGGTTTCGGTGGCATCAAGCCGAAAAGCGACGCTGGTGCATATGAAGTAGCGGCTCGGTTTAGCCAAACTGATTTAAACGACCAAGGTATCGTTGGTGGTGAACAACAAGCGATTACGCTTGGTTTGAACTACTATGCCAGTGCCAATGTGCGGTTTATGAGTAATATTGTACTTGCTGACATCGAAGGCGCGAACGGCGTCGATGAGAAGCCAAAAGCCATTGCTTTCCGCCTTCAGTACGCGTTCTAACCCGGCTTACCTAAAACAACTTCAAAATGGCTATCCGACTTTGGTTGGGTAGCCATTTTTTTATGGCCAAGTTAGACTTGCCGCCATGCAACCCTGTGTTCGGTAGATACAGGCTCAGCCTTCCCGAGTTAAGCTAGATAGGTGACATGGAAAACTTCATTGCGATAGGTGTTTATTTGGTGATTGGCTTGCTGTTACAGCGGGTGAGCCAGTTTCCCCAGAATACCGGGCAGGTCCTCAATGCCTATGTGATTTATGTGTCACTGCCAGCTTTGGTGCTCGCTAAAGTGCCCAGCCTGAGGTTTAGTTCTGACCTTATTATTCCGGCCTTGCTACCCTGGCTATTGATGGGGCTGATGTTGCCATTTATTTGGTGGTTTGCACGCTGGCGCGGATGGTCACGGGCGACTACTGGTGCCTTGTTGATTATTATTCCGCTGGGCAACACCTCGTTCGTTGGTTTTCCCATGATTGAAGCGTTTTTTGGCACTGCCGGCATTCCGGTCGCGGTTCTTTATGATCAATTGGGGTCATTTTTAGGGTTAGCGATTGTCGGCACTATTATTGCCACTCTTTTTAGTTACGAACACCATAGTCATGGAGCGTCTGCCGAAGGCGCCGAGCCGCAACGCCCGAAGGCCAGCCAAATCGTTCGCAAAATAGTCTTCTTTCCGCCGTTTATTGCACTCATTTTGGCACTTGCTACACGGTCGCTGCAGTGGCCAGCCGCAGTGGATCAAATTATTGGCTCACTGGCGGGTACCTTAGTGCCAGTGATTATGGTCGCGGTGGGCTATCAGTTGAAATTCCGCTTGCCCCAACATGAGCGCGGTCCGTTGGTGTTTGCGCTAGCCACCAAGTTATTCTTAATGCCACTAATTGCGGTGCCCTTGTTATGGTGGTTTGGCTTTGATTCATTGGTGACCCAAGTGAGCTTAATGGAGGCGGCGATGCCATCGATGATTTCCGCCGGCGCCTTGGCAATTATGGCGGGATTAGCACCAACCTTGGCGGCAGCCATTATCGGCTATGGGGTGATTTTATGTTTTGTCACCCTGCCGATATGGTTTTGGCTGCTGCAAGCGTTGCAACAACTAACGGCATGAGTTGCCGCAGTAAGCTGCCGTCAACCGTCGTCGTTAATGCGCTTGGCGCTAAACTCACCATCACTCACCCGCACTTGAATTTGCTCGCCGGGTGCCACTTGCGCGACGCGCCGAACTAGCTCCCCTTGTGCGGTATGCACCAGCGCGTACCCGCGGCCTACGGTATTCAAAGGGCTGACAATTTGCAGCGCATGGGCATGCCGCGCGAATTGTTGTTGCGCTTGCTGCAATTGACTACGCAGCGCCTGTTGTGCGCGCTGCAAGGCTTGTGCGCGTTGCTGGGCAAGTTGCTGCAACTGGCGCGCTGGATGCTGTTGCATTAACCGCTGCTGCAGCGGCAACAGGCGTTGCTGTTGTTGCTTATGATAGCGTTGCATGGCTTGTTCAGCGCGCATGCTTAATTCATCGAGGCGTTGATTAAATTGCTGTAACTGACGCTGCGGGTGGAGCCGTTGCAATCGAGCATGCAAGTGCATGGTGTCGCGCTGCTGACGCGCTAAACTGGCCTGCATCGCGCGACCTAGGCGTTGTTGTAGTTGGTTAAACTGCTGTAATTGCTGCAGCTGATCGCCGCTCACTAGCTCTGCCGCTGCCGATGGTGTTGGCGCGCGCACATCGGCGACGAAATCCGCGATAGTAAAGTCAATCTCATGACCTACCGCGCTAATGATCGGAATATTACTCTGGTAAATAAGCCCAGCTAGCTGTTCATCATTAAAGCACCATAAGTCTTCTAACGAACCACCACCGCGGGTGAGCACTAGCACATCTACTTCGGCGCGGCGCTGCGCGGTCGCTAGCATGTGTCGCAAGTTGGCAGTGGCGGCTTCACCTTGCACCGCGCTTGGATAAATAATCACTTCAATTTGCGGTGCTCGCCGCTTCAATACCGCAATCATATCGCGCACGGCAGCGCCGGTGGGTGAGGTAATAATACCGACTTTTTTCACTGCAGTCGGCAACGGCCGCTTGTGTTCTGCGGCAAACCAACCTTGCGCCTGCAACTTAGCTTTCAGTTGCTCAAATTGTTGCTGCAGCAGGCCTTCGCCAGCCGGTTCCATGTGTTCAACCACCAATTGGTAGTCTCCGCGCGGCTCATATAGCGTAAGTTTGGCTCGCACCATCACTTGCAAGCCCGCTTGTGGCTGCATCCTTACGCGTTGGTTCGCATTGCGGAACATGGCAGCCTTCACTTGCGCGCCGGCATCTTTCAAGGTGAAATACCAATGTCCGGAGCTCGGCATGGCAAGGTTGGAAATTTCGCCAACGAGCCAAATTTGACCAAAACCTTGTTCAAGTAATTGACGCACCTCGGCATTCAATCGGGATACGGAAAAAATGGTGCGCTGTGCAGATTCCATGCTGGCCTTCAAATTGGGGAAATCAATAAAAAACAGTTTACTGAAAAGGCGTTTGCGAGTAAAATCTGCCCGCAACATTAAGACAGCCTGCGAGATGTTGCCATGCTACGAATTGCTCAAGAAGCGCTAACCTTCGACGACGTATTACTACTCCCCGGACATTCAACGGTGCTGCCGCACACAGCCGATTTGCGTACCCGTTTAACCCGCACCATTGAACTCAATATTCCCATGGTTTCCTCAGCAATGGATACCGTGACTGAAGCTGCGCTCGCGATTGCTTTAGCGCAAGAGGGTGGGATCGGCTTTATTCACAAAAACATGACGATTGCGGAACAAGCCGCCCATGTAAAACGCGTGAAAAAATACGAAAGTGGGATAGTGTCTGACCCAGTAACCGTGAATCCAACCACAACTATTGGCGATATTAACGCACTCACCGCGGAACATGGCTTTCATGGTTTTCCAGTCATTGAAGCGTCAGGCGAACTGGTTGGTATTGTGACCGGTCGTGACACGCGCTTTGAGAAAAACGGCGATAAAACCGTGGCCGAAGTGATGACCCCGAAAGAAAAGCTAGTGTACGTGCGCGAAAATGCCCAAAGCGAAGAAATTCTCGGTCTGATGCACAAGCACCGGATTGAAAAAATCCTAGTGGTAGATGACAACTTCCATCTCAAGGGCATGATTACCCTTAAAGATTTTGCCAAAGCCGAAAACAAACCCAACGCCTGTAAAGATGAACTTGGGCGCTTACGTGTGGGCGCAGCAGTTGGCGTAGGTCCGGGTACTGATGAACGGATCGCCGCACTGGTGGAGGCCGGCGTTGATGTATTGTTGATCGATACGTCGCATGGTCATTCGCAGGGTGTACTTGATCGCGTGGCGAAAACCCGCAAAGCCTATCCAAACCTGCAAATTATTGGTGGTAACGTGGCCACCAGTGCTGGCGCCAAAGCGCTTGCCGATGCCGGTGTTGATGCGGTGAAAGTGGGTATTGGCCCAGGTTCAATTTGTACTACGCGGATTGTGACTGGCTGTGGGGTGCCGCAAATCACCGCAATTAGCGATGCTGTTGATGCACTGAAAGGCACTGATATTCCAGTGATTGCTGACGGTGGCATTCGCTTCTCTGGTGATATCGCCAAAGCCATTGCCGCGGGCGCAGATTGCGTCATGGCGGGCAGCATGTTGGCGGGTACCGAAGAAGCGCCAGGTGAAGTAGAGCTCTATCAAGGGCGTTACTACAAGTCCTATCGTGGCATGGGTAGCTTAGGCGCCATGAATCAGCGCAATGGTTCCTCTGACCGGTATTTCCAAGCCACTAACGAGGCGGAAAAGTTGGTGCCGGAAGGTATCGAAGGACGGGTTGCCTACAAAGGCCCTATCGCCAACATTATTCATCAGCAAATGGGTGGATTGCGTTCAGCAATGGGATTAACGGGTTGTGCAACCATTAAAGAGCTGCGCACCAAGCCACAATTTGTGAAAGTGACCGCGGCTGGCATGGGCGAATCCCACGTGCACGACGTGCAAATCACCAAAGAAGCTCCAAACTACCGATTAGGCTAAGTATTCATGACACAAGATATTCATGCGCATCGTATTTTAATTCTCGACTTCGGGTCGCAATACACCCAACTCATCGCGCGCCGAGTGCGGGAGCTTGGGGTTTATTGTGAGCTCTGGGCGTGGGACGTGAGCGCCGATGACATTAAAGAGTTTGCGCCGAACGGTATTATTTTGTCAGGTGGCCCTGAGTCAGTGACCGAAGCTAATTCGCCGCGTGCGCCTGAGTATGTGTTTGAAGCGGGCGTTCCCGTGTTCGGCGTCTGCTACGGCATGCAAACCATGGCCGAGCAGTTAGGCGGTAAAGTGCAAGGCTCGCTCGAGCGCGAGTTTGGTTATGCGCAAGTCGAACGCATTGCACCATGCCCGTTGTTTCACCATATTGAAGACGCCGTGCATGGCAATGGTAACCCACTACTCGATGTGTGGATGAGCCATGGCGATAAAGTAATTGAAGCCCCCGAGGGGTTTGCTGTGGTCGCACAAACGCCAACCTGCCCAATTGCGGCAATGGCCGATGACAAGCGCGATTTCTATGGCGTGCAGTTCCATCCGGAAGTAACGCACACCCGTCAAGGTATGCGCATGTTAGAGCACTTCGTGGTCGAAATTTGTGAGTGCGAACGCAATTGGACGCCTGCCCATATTATTGATGATGCGGTGGCACGTATTCGTGAACAAGTCGGTACAGAGAAAGTGGTGCTCGGTTTGTCTGGTGGTGTGGATAGCTCGGTTACGGCAATGTTGTTGCACCGTGCGATTGGCGATCAGCTCACCTGCGTATTTGTCGACAACGGACTATTACGTTGGCAAGAAGCCGAGCAAGTGATGGAAATGTTTGGCGATCATTTTGGCCTTAACATTGTTCATGTCGATGCTGAGAACCGCTTTTTAGATGCGCTAGCGGGCGAACATGACCCAGAAGCGAAGCGCAAGATTATTGGCCGCGTATTCATTGAGATTTTTGATGAGCAAGCGAGCCATATTCAGAACGTATCCTTCTTGGCGCAAGGCACAATTTACCCAGACGTAATTGAGTCTGCGGGCTCCAAAACTGGCAAAGCGCACGTGATTAAGTCGCACCATAATGTGGGTGGCTTACCAGCAGATATGAAGCTGAAATTGGTTGAGCCACTGCGCGAGTTGTTTAAAGACGAAGTGCGCAAAATTGGGCTTGAGCTTGGCTTGCCATACGACATGTTGTACCGCCATCCATTCCCGGGTCCAGGCCTTGGCGTGCGCGTGTTGGCGGAAGTGAAAAAAGAATACTGCGACTTGTTGCGGCGCGCCGATCACATTTTCATCAGCGAATTGCGCAATGCTGGTTTGTATCATGATGTAAGCCAGGCCTTTGCGGTATTTTTGCCAGTCCGCTCGGTCGGAGTTATGGGCGATGCGCGCAAATACGATTGGGTCATTGCGCTGCGCGCGGTCGAAACTATCGACTTTATGACGGCTCGCTGGGCGCATTTGCCTTATGAGCTGTTAGAAAAAGTCTCCAATCGTATTATTAATGAAATCGATGGTATCTCCCGCGTGGTTTACGATATTTCCGGTAAGCCACCTGCAACGATTGAGTGGGAATAATGCGGCGCCTAGTAACAGCGTGGTTGGCTCTGCTGTTGCTGGGCTGCACCCCCGAACCGCCGACGGCGGAAATTACGCAAACCCATGATCGGGGTGAAATACGCGTTGGCACGCTAATTTCACCCACTAGCTATTACGTTCAACACGATCGTGAAAGCGGTTTTGAGTATCGGTTAGCGGCAGAGTTTGCTGAGTATCTGCAAGTGGAAGTGGCCATGGTGCCACGCTATAACGTGCAAGATTTGTTAACGCTGCTGGAACGTGGCGAAATTGACTTTATTGCCGCGGGTTTAGATAGAACCCCGCAACGGGACGAAAAGTTTCGGTTTGGACCGGCCTATTTTACCGTCGATCAGCGTTTGATTTATCGCCAAGCTTCACGCGAGCGGCCACGTGATTTCACCGAGATAGATGGCGAGATTATGGTGGTGGCTGGCAGCAGTCATCATGAATATTTGCAGCAAATTGCACCACAGTATCCGCAGCTAAAATGGCGAGCCACTACGGAGCATGATGCCCAAGAATTACTGGAAATGGTCATGCTAGGTGAACTCGATTTCACCATTGCCGACTCCAATATTTTAGACGTGAAGCGGCGCTACTACCCTGATTTAGTGGTGGCATTTACGCTGCGAGAAGAGGTTCCCATCGCGTGGGCATTTGGGCGCAGTGGTGACGACTCATTGTATGCCGCAGCCATTGATTACTTTGGCTCATTACGCGATAACGGCCGCCTAGCGCATATTATTGACCAACACTTTGGTCACGTGGCTCAGTTTAATTACGTCGATACCCAATTATTTATTGATGCGGTACAAACCACGCTGCCAAACTACATTGAATTGTTCCGTGAGCATGCGGGTAGCCTTGATTGGCGTTTATTAGCTGCGGTTAGCTATCAGGAATCACTTTGGAATCCGCGCGCAATCTCGCCAACGGGGGTGCGCGGCATGATGATGCTGACCTTGCCAACCGCCAAACAAATGGGTGTGCAGAGCCGTTTGAGCGCCGCCCAAAGTGTGCGTGGTGGCGCTCGCTATCTAGAGCGGATGCTGAGTCGAGTACCGGCCAGAATTCCGCATCCAGATCGTTTATGGTTTGCGCTAGCCGCTTATAATATTGGCTTTGGTCATGTTGAGGATGCGCGGCGCTTAACCGACCAGCAGGGAGCTGACCCTGATCGCTGGTTGGACGTGAAAAAACGACTACCTTTATTACGGCAGAAAAAGTTTTACCGGCAAACTCGGTTCGGATTCGCTCGCGGCGATGAACCTGTCACCTACGTGGGTAATATTCGGCGTTATTACGATACCCTGGTATGGCTGGACGAACGCGGCAGAATTCCAAGTTTACCCTTAAATTTAGAGCTACCTGTGGGTAGCGGAGATGGAGTAGAGCCATGAGCAAACGACCTCGGGTTGGCAATAAAGAACGGCGTCGGGCGCTATTGCGTAAGCGCAAACACTTGCTTACCGAGCGGCGTTTTAAATGGTTCCGACTCACTCAAAAAGAAGATTAAGTCGCAGTTAGCGACCTTATAATTTACTACTAGCTCCCAACTTTGGAGATTTGTCTGTGGAGATTTTACGCGGCGCCCCAGCCCTTTCAGAATTCCGTCATGCCAAGTTGATCGACCGGTTGCAGCAAGCTGGCATTGCGATTGATTCGGTTTACGCTGAGTTTATGCATTTTGTTGAGACGGATACCCAAGGTTTAGCCGATTCAGCGCGTGAAGTGTTGAAACAGCTGCTGACCTATGGTCCAAGTCGCTCCCAGATCATTCCCGAAGGCCAGTTGGTATTGGTGGTGCCGCGCTTAGGCACGATTTCCCCATGGTCTTCTAAAGCGACCGACATTGCGCATAACTGTGGCTTAACTGAAGTGCGGCGGATTGAGCGTGGTATCGCTTATTACTTGCCAACTCAGTTAACCGCCGAGCAAGTGCGTGCAGCACAGGCATTTTTACATGACCGCATGACCGAAACTGTACTCCATGAACTGAATGCGGCGGCGAGCTTGTTTGCCCATGCCGAGCCTGCGCCTTTGCAGTCGGTTGATATTCTAGCGGAAGGCCGCAAAGCCCTTGAGTTGGCGAATGTGAACTTAGGCTTGGCGCTGGCAGACGATGAAATTGATTATTTATTAAGCAGTTTTGAGAAGCTCGGCCGCAACCCGAATGACATTGAGCTTTACATGTTTGCGCAGGCCAACTCTGAGCATTGCCGGCATAAAATTTTCAACGCTGACTGGACCTTAGATGGCGTTGCGCAAACTAAATCATTGTTCAAAATGATCAAAAATACTTTTGAACAGACCCCTGAGCATGTGTTGTCAGCCTATAAAGATAACGCGGCTGTGATGGTTGGTTCAGAAGCTGGGCGCTTTTATCCCCATCCCCAAGGCACATCTGCTGCCGGCGAATATAGCTACTTCCATGAACCTATTCATATTTTAATGAAAGTAGAAACCCACAATCACCCCACGGCTATTTCGCCATACCCAGGCGCAGCTACAGGCTCGGGCGGTGAAATTCGTGACGAAGGCGCGACCGGTCGAGGCGCCAAACCTAAAGCCGGCTTAGTTGGCTTTAGTGTGTCTAATTTACGTATTCCAGGGTTCGAACAGCCTTGGGAAGAACCTTATGGCAAGCCGGATCGCATTGTGACCGCGCTTGATATTATGTTGGAAGGTCCACTTGGTGGTGCGGCGTTCAATAACGAGTTCGGTCGCCCGGCGCTTACCGGTTACTTCCGTACCTACGAAGCCTTAGTGAACAGCCATAACGGTGAAGAAGTTCGGGGTTACCACAAGCCGATTATGATTGCCGGTGGTATGGGCAACATTCGCGAATCCCATGTGGAAAAGGGCGAAATTCCTGTTGGCGCCAAATTAGTGGTGCTTGGCGGCCCAGCCATGAACATTGGCTTAGGCGGCGGTGCTGCATCGTCAATGGCGTCTGGTGAATCAACCGAAGATTTAGATTTTGCCTCGGTGCAACGTGATAACCCAGAAATGGAACGGCGTTGCCAAGAAGTCATCGATCGCTGCTGGCAATTAGGCAAAGACAACCCGATTGCCTTTATTCACGATGTTGGCGCGGGTGGCTTGTCGAATGCGATGCCTGAGCTCGTGAATGACGGTGGTCGTGGCGGTAAGTTTGAATTGCGCGCGGTGCCTAATGATGAGCCGAGCATGTCGCCGTTAGAAATTTGGTGTAATGAATCCCAAGAGCGATACGTGCTCGCGGTGGCGGCGGATAAGCTCGAGCAATTTGCGAGTTTATGTGAGCGTGAACGCGCGCCCTATGCGGTCATTGGTGAGGCAACCGCCGAGCAAGTGCTGAGCATGAAAGATGCCCACTTTAACAATCAACCAATTGATTTGCCGCTCGACGTACTGCTTGGTAAGCCGCCGAAAATGCACCGCGACGTGCAGTCTAAGCGTGCGCAAGGCGAACCGCTGCAACGCGAAGACATTAAAATTAGCCGGGCGGCCTATCGCTTATTAGCATTGCCAGCCGTGGCGGAGAAAACCTTCTTGATCACCATTGGGGATCGCACCGTTACTGGTTTGGTCGCACGCGATCAAATGGTTGGCCCGTGGCAAGTTCCGGTGGCTGATGTGGCGGTAACGGCAGCAAGTTATGATACTTATGCTGGTGAAGCTATGGCACTGGGTGAACGTACGCCATTGGCGCTGCTTAATTTCGGCGCCTCAGCGCGGATGGCGGTGGGCGAGGCGATTACTAATATTAGTGCCGCCGCGATTGCCGACTTGAAGCACATCAAATTGTCAGCCAACTGGATGTCAGCTGCTGGCCACCCTGGTGAAGATGCCGGTTTATACGAGGCAGTGAAAGCTATTGGCGAAGAGTTATGCCCGGCGCTCGGTATTACCATTCCGGTCGGTAAAGACTCGATGTCGATGAAGACTCAATGGCAGCAAGATGGCGAAGACAAAACCGTTACGGCGCCAATGAGCCTGATTATCACAGCGTTTGGCCGCGTTAGCGATGTGCGTAAAACTGTGACCCCACAACTGCGCACCGACAAAGGCGACACCCGCCTGTTGCTGATTGATTTAGGTCGGGGCCAGAACCGGCTAGGTGGCTCTGCACTAGCACAAGTGTATGGCCAACTCGGTGATGTAACGCCTGACGTAGATGAGCCGGCTTTATTGAAAGGCTTCTTTACCGCCACTCAAAGTTTGTTGCAGCAAAAGCGCATTTTTGCCTATCACGATCGTGCTGATGGTGGTTTATTTGTGACCGCCACTGAAATGGCGTTTGCGGGTTACTGTGGGGTAGATATTGCCCTAGACAAGCTGGGTGAGGATGATTTAGCCGCACTGTATAGCGAAGAGTTAGGCGCGCTCATTCAGGTGGCCGCCGAAGATGTTGACGCGGTGCTTGGCGTGTATGCCGAAGCAGGTTTAGCGGATTGTGTGCACGACATTGGTCGGCCATTACGCAACAACGATGTGGTGCGCTTTAGTCGGGCAGGGGAAACCGTGTTCGAAGATTTACGCTCGCATTTACGTACCCGTTGGGCAGAGACTACTTATCAGATGCAGCGCTTGCGGGATAACCCGGTCTGCGCTGAACAGGAGCACAAAGCCAAGGAGCGGTTGGACGATCCGGGCTTGCATGCCCAGCTCAGTTTCGACCCTGCAGAAGATGTAGCAGCACCTTACATTAATACGGGCCGTGACCCATCTATTGCGATTCTGCGCGAGCAGGGCGTGAACTCTCATGTGGAAATGGCAGCAGCGTTTGATCGTGCTGGTTTTGCGGCGGTCGACGTGCACATGAGTGATATTTTAAGCGGCCGGATCAGCCTAGATAAATTCCAAGGCTTAGTGGCTTGCGGTGGCTTCTCCTATGGTGATGTTTTAGGCGCTGGTGAAGGTTGGGCGAAGTCAATTTTGTTCAATAATCGCGCTCGTGATCAGTTCGAAGCTTTCTTCGCGCGCTCACAAACCTTCGCCTTAGGGGTTTGTAATGGCTGCCAGATGATGTCGAACTTAAAGCAGTTGATCCCGGGCACCGAGCATTGGCCGCATTTTGTCACCAATGCCTCTGAGCGTTTTGAAGCACGCTTCTCGATGGTCGAAGTGCAGCAAAATAACTCGATCTTCTTACAAGGCATGGCTGGCTCGCGGATGCCAATTGCCGTATCGCATGGCGAAGGTCGCGCAGAATTTGCGTTGCAACAGGCAGCACAACAGCAAGCCGCACTTGAAGCTGCTGGCCAAGTCGCACTGCGCTATGTGGATAACTGGGGCAAAGTGACCGAAACTTACCCGGCGAATCCAAACGGTTCACCTGCGGGAATTACCGGTTTAACCAATGACGATGGGCGGGTAACTATTATGATGCCGCACCCTGAACGGGTATTCCGTACGGTCGCCAACAGCTGGCATCCAGATGAGTGGGGCGAGGATAGCCCGTGGATGCGGATGTTCCGCAACGCGCGAGTGTTTATCGCCTAAGGCGCGGTAGCTAAACGAGCAGTTGAATTAAAGCCCGCAACTTAAGGTTGCGGGCTTTTTCGTCTGGCGCGGAAAAATTGTCTTAACAGCTGTGCGCTTTGTTCCGCACATACGCCGCTAATCACTTCAACTTGGTGATTCATGGAGCCGTGATTGAGCACATCAATGGCGCTGCCAGTCGCGCCCGTGCGGGGATCAGGCGCACCAAACACCAAGATTTTGATGCGGGCATGAGTGATGAGCCCGGCACACATTGCGCATGGTTCTAAGGTCACATACAAAATGGTGTCGACTAATCGGTAGTTTTGCAGGGCTTTGCCAGCCGCACGAATGGCGACCGCTTCGGCATGGGCGGAAGGGTCATGCTGGCTAATCACTTGATTAAAGCCTTCACCAATTATCTCGCCTCCATGCACTAATACCGCGCCAACGGGCACTTCGCCATGGAGTTCTGCTTGCTGAGCGAGCTCTAGCGCTCGTTGCATAAAAAATTCATGATTCATAACTTGGGATTATAACCAACTCGAGTGACGATCAGGAAGGATCCTGTTGGCGAATCCTCGCAATTTCAGCGTAAGCCATAGTGGGCGTGCGCTGACAGAATACTCAACAGCGCAGTACGACATAAAACTGCAATAAAAGTTCAACATCACTTTCATTTTTTGGATCACTGACGTAAAATTGCGCTCAATTCTTATCCAACGTAATTGTGACATGCCATGTCTTTTTCTCTAAACACTGGCTGTATCGACCAACACGCGTGGCGTAGCTACAATTCCTCGGAATGGTATGCTCAGCAAACCGCGTGGCGTTTTCGTCTCAGCGCGAAACAAGTCTTCAATACGTCGATGACCGAAAAGTTCCCCTGTTTAATCAAATTGTCACAATTACCCGCTATAAAAGCTCTCGAAAAGTTTTCTAAAACGTTTTCTTTTAAGGTTCGTTGCTTGTTCAAAGCCGTAGGAACAAACAGCGTGTCTTTTTTTGCTAACCATCTAGGACGAGAAAATGAAGCTCAACATTAAAATGAACAGCGTCGCAGCAGCCGTAGCTTTGGCTATTGGTTTGTCTACGCCAGCGTTCGCGCAAGAGATCACCTCTGCTATTCGTGGTGTTGTTACCACAGAAGCAGGCCAGGTTGTATCAAATGCAACAGTGACACTGACGGATACGCGTAACGGTACCTCTACCACATTGGAAACCAATGACACTGGTACTTTCTCAACCCGTAACTTAGCTGTCGGCGGCCCGTACACGCTAACGGTAACAAGTGAAGATGGTAACAGTGAAGTTATCACTGGCATCTACTTAACCGTTGGTGACACGCAAAACATTAACGTAGCTTTAAGTGCTTCGTCAGTTGAGCGTATTGCGGTAACTGGTACTTTGGTGAGCAATTCTAACTACGGTGGTAAAGCACCTGCAGCAAACTTCAGCCTACGCGACTTAGAGACTGCACCTGCAGCAAACCGCGACTTGAAAGACCTGATCGCGATCGATCCGCGTGTTTACGTTGATGAAAGCTTTGGTGATGGCGTGCAGTGTGTTGGCGCTAGTCCACGCTTCAACAGCTTAACCCTAGATGGCGTGCGTACTAACGATAACTTCGGTTTGAACTCAAATGGTTACCCAACTGAGCGGATGCCATTCTCTTACGACGCAATCGAGCAGGTTGCGGTTGAATTCTCTCCTTTTGATGTAAAATACGGCGGTTTCACCGCGTGTAACATCAACGCCGTCACTAAATCTGGTTCGAACGAGCTAGAAGGTGGCGTGTTCTATGATTTCACCAGCGATTCATTCCGCGGTGACGAAATTGAAGATACTACTTTAGACAACGGCAACTACACCGAGAAGCGCTATGGCTTCAACGTTGGCTTCCCGTTGATCAAAGACAGCTTGTTCTTGTTCACCGCCTACGAGAAATATGAAGGCGCTGACCGTTTCGCTCGTGGCGCTGGTGATGATCCTAACGCTGGTGTTCCAGTATTAGGTGTAACCCAAGCACAGTTAGACGAAATCGCCCGTATCGCGCGTGACGTATATGGCTATGAGCCAGGCTCGCCGATTGCTTCTTCACCTGTTGAAGATGAAAAATTGTTAATGAAAATCGACTGGTACATTAACGATGACCATCGCTTAGCCTTAACTTATAACTACAATTCAGGCGGTTCTATTGCTGAGTCTGACGGCGATAACGATGAGTACGAGTTCTCTAACCACTACTACAACAGTGGCGCTAACTACTACTCGTATGCAGCACAGGTATATTCAAACTGGACTAACAACTTCCAAACTGAATTCCGTGCCGGTTACTCAAAGTTAGATAACATCCAAGAAAACATTGGCACACAGCGTTTCCCTGAAGCGCAAATTATTACTACTGTTGGTGATAACGAAGCCACTGTTTACTTAGGTGTGGACGATTCACGTCAGTCTAACGACTTGAACTACGACACCACCTTCTTCAAATTAGCGGGTACTTACTCAGTAGGCGATCACGTTGTATTGGCTGGTTTAGAGTCTGAAACTGTTGACGTATTCAACATGTTCGTCCAGCACTCAATCGGTGAATATCGCTTTGAAAGCATTGCTGACTTTGAAGCTGGCGTAGCCGATTACATCCAGTACGGTACTGGTGCAGGTACTAACAACCCACGCGATGCTGCTGGTTCGTTCAAGTACACCACTAACACTGCTTATGTTCAAGACGAGTACTACTTCTACGAGTATGACTTAACCATTACTGCTGGTTTGCGTTATGACTGGTACTCAACTGATGATATTCCACGTGAAAACCCGTTCTTTGAACAGCGCTATGGTTACAGCAACGCTGCATCGGTTGACGGTAAAGGTTTGTTGCAACCGCGCGTTGGTTTCAACTGGATGGCAACACCTGAGTTAGAAATGCGTGGTGGTGTTGGCTTGTACTCTGGTGGCAATCCGAACGTATGGGTAGTGAACGCTTATCAGAATAACGGCTTTACCCAGTTCCAGAACCGCTACTTCCCGAATGGCATGAGCGTGTTTGATATGCAATTGAGCGGCGAAGGTCGTCCATTGTATGACATTCCTCAAGAAGCCTTTGATGACGCTGCTAACGCACAACCGCGTGATGCTGACATTCAATCAATTGCACCAAACTTCAAGCTGCCAAAAGAGTGGAAATACGCGTTAGGTGGTACCTACACGTTTGACACTGGTTATGTGGTGATGGCTGATTTGATGTACTCAAAGCGTGAAGATGCACCTTACGTGCGTAACTTGGCTTCTGAGTTGGTCGGTGAATTTGCCGATGGTCGTCCACAGTACGCCTTTACTAATGGTTACTTCCAAGATTACCAGTTAGCCAACTTGGAAGATGGTGGCGATTCATTGTCATTCACTACCTCGGTAAGCAAGCGTTATGATTGGGGCTTAGATTGGTCATTCGCATACGCGTACACTGATGCGACTGATGCGGCACCTATGACAAGCTCTACTGCTGGCTCTAACTACGGTCAGGCAGCCTTAACTGACCTTGGTATGCCTGGCGTTGGTACCTCTAACTACGAAATCCCGCACCGTTTCACCTTACGTGCGACTTATCGTCAAGAGTTCTTCGATGGTTACGAAACTATTTTCAGCTTGTTCGGTACTGCGAACAAAGGTCGTCCGTACAGCTACACCTTTGCTGAAAACCGTGACTTAGAAGAAGAGAACAGCATCTTCGGTGATTCATACAGTGGTCGTCAGTTGTTGTACGTACCGACTGGTCTGGATGACAACAACGTGGTGTTCGCACCAGGTTTTGATTCTGATGCATTCTTCTCGTTCCTTGAGTCTTCAGGTTTGAACAAGTACGCCGGCGGTATCGCACCACGTAATGCGTTCTACAGCGACTGGTGGACTAAGTTCAACTTCCGTGTTGAGCAACAGTTACCTGGTTTCCACAAAGACCACAAAGCAAGCGTATTCTTCGTGGTTGAGAACTTGGGCAACTTGTTGAACAAAGACTGGGGCGTGTTATATCAAGCCGGTTTCCCACAATACCAAGGTGTTGCGCGTACTGAAACGAACGCACAAGGCCAGTATGTGTTAACTGACTTCATCAGCCCTAATCCGCAAAGCCGTGTACTTGCACCGTCGCTTTGGGAAGTGAAATTAGGCGTACAATACAAGTTCTAATTGAACGGTATTGTCGTTATGCTAAAGCCCCGCCATGCGGGGCTTTTTTATCTCAGCTTTTTGTATCAGTCATCAATGGTTGGAGTGGGTTGTGGTCAATAGAGGTTTATTTATCCAACATATCCGTAAGCTGCGCAAAACGTTTACGTGTGCAATGCTTATGTTAGCGGTATGGATGGCGCCGGGTGTAGTTGCCGCGCAATTAGAGGAAGCTAAAATGGACTATGTACGAGTTGCTACCTTCAATGTGAGTATGGATGCGACCAATTACTTACCGCCTACCAAATGGGTCAGCGAAGGTTCGCAAGCCTTGCGCCAAGCGTTGCAGACACAACATCACCAGGTGCGTAACATTGCTGAAATTATTCAACGAACTCGACCGCACATTTTGGTGCTAAACGAATTTGATTATCTGCCGCGCGAGCAAGGCATTGACGTATTCCTGCGCGATTACCTGCAAGTGGCACAAGACGGCCAAGCGCCGATTGATTACCCCTATGTGTATCTGGCACCGGTGAATACCGGACAACCATCAGGATTTGATTTAAATCGCGATGGTAAAGTGACCGCTTTTGAGAATGATGCTTGGGGCTTCGGTTATTATCCCGGCCAATATGGCATGGTGGTATTGTCACAGTTTCCCATCCAAACCACGGCAGTGCGTACTTTCCAGCAGTTTAAATGGCAGGATATGCCCGGTCATTTAGTTCCCAAAATTCCAACCACAGGCGAGCCTTGGTACAGCGCCGACGTAATGGAAAAAATGCCATTAAGTTCGAAAAGCCATTGGGATGTGCCAATTGATATTAACGGCACTACGGTTCACGTACTCGTGAGCCATCCAACGCCGCCCGTATTCGATGGCCCAGAGAATCGCAATGGTATAAAGAATCATGATGAGGTGCGGTTTTGGGCGGATTATATTAATCAAACCGAAGCGAACTACATTTATGACGATAACGGTGAGCGCGGCGGTCTAAAACCACATCAACGGTTTATCATTGCTGGTGATTTGAATGCCTCCATTGAAGGCACAGCCAACGTGCCGGGTACCATTGAGCAGCTGCTTGAGCATCCGTTGATCCAAGCCGAGCCTATTCCCACCAGTGAGGGTGGCATGGCGAACTCAAACAGCCCTTATGCCGCGCAACATACGGCTACTTGGGGCAAACGTGCCGATTACTTATTACCCTCGTTATACGGCATTAAAGTGCAAGCAAGTGGGGTGTTTTGGCCGTTGGATAACGAGTTGGCACATCTATTTGCCACGCGTGATGCAACCTCAGATCACCGTTTGGTATGGCTCGACATCGAATTGCGCTAGTGCAATCAGTCCTATTGTGACCGTTGCGTGATGCTTTTGTGACTTTGATCACATTTTTGTATCAAAGTCATAAAAGTGTCATATAGTTACACCATAATGACATCGTGAAGAAACAATTGGGTAACTAGCAGATGTCCAGAAAAATACTAATCGTAGAAGATGAAGCGCCTATTCGCGAAATGCTCAGTTTTGTGATGGAGCAACATGGCTATCAAGCCATTGAAGCCGGCGACTACCAAAGCGCGCTAACCAAAATCGTAGAACCTTTTCCCGATATGATTTTGCTTGATTGGATGTTGCCAGGCGGCTCAGGAATTCAGTTAGCGAAGAAGATTAAAAGCGAAGACTTTACCCGCAATATTCCTATTATTATGTTAACGGCGCGTGGTGAAGAAGAAGACAAAATTCGCGGCTTAGAAGTGGGCGCCGATGATTACATTACCAAACCATTCTCACCAAAAGAGTTAATGGCCCGCATGCGCGCCGTATTTCGCCGCGTGGCACCAACCGCACTCGATGAACCGCTAGAAGTAGAAGGTTTGAAACTAGATCCGGTGTCACATCGTATTAGTGCTGAAGGTCAGCCGCTTGATATGGGGCCGACTGAATTTAAGTTACTGCACTTCTTTATGACTCACCCTGATCGCGTGTATAGTCGTGAGCAATTACTCGATCACGTCTGGGGCACCAACGTGTATGTTGAAGATCGCACAGTTGATGTGCATATTCGACGCTTACGTAAGGCATTAACAGACTCAGGGTATGAGCGCTTTATCCAAACCGTTCGCGGCGTGGGTTATCGGTTCTCATCTCGTTAGTGTTGGCATAAGGGCGCATGGACCGTCAATATTCGGTACTTTTTATATTGCGAAGCTTGCTGGTTTTTCTAGCGCCTTTTGTTGCGCTTGGATTACTGACCGGTCGCTTCTGGCTTTGCATTGGGCTCGGTTTACTGGGCTTAATGATTTGGCATTACCACTACCAACTCAAGCTTATCCGTTGGCTTTGGCAAAGTCGTACCTTGCTGCCACCCACCGCTCCTGGTAGCTGGAGTTATATTTTCGATGGCATTTATCGTAGCCAACGCCGCAGCCAAAAGCGCCGCCGCGCGTTAGCGCGATTATTACGCCGCTTTCGTGAAGCCGCGGAAGCCATTCCTGATGCCGCACTGGTGTTCCGCCAAGACGGCTCACTGCTGTGGTGCAATAAACTCGCGCAATTTTATTTTGGTTTGAAATGGCCAGGCGATAGTGGCATCCGGCTGTCAAACCTGATCCGCTCACCTAAGTTTGTCAGCTACTTAAGTCGGCGTGATTTTAGTGTGGATATTACGATCCCATCGCCAGTGCGCGATGATATTGAATTGGAAATCCGCATCATGCCTTACTCCGATAATGAGTATTTGCTGATTGCCCGTGATGTAACCCAGTTAAAGCTGCTAGAACAGATGCGCAAAGACTTTGTCGCCAATGTGTCGCACGAGCTTAAAACGCCACTCACAGTCATGCAGGGTTATCTGGAAATGCTAGAGGACCCGAGCAGTTTGCCTCCGGCGATGCTGAATAAAGCGACCACCGATATGAGTGCGCAAGCGGAACGGATGCGTAACTTAGTTGACCAACTGTTGGCGTTGTCACGCATGGAAACACCAGCGCACAACCTATTTGAGCAGACCATTCAAATTCCACAATTGTTGGCACAAATAGAAGCCGACGTGCGACCGCTCGCGAAAGCAAAACAGCAGCAATTGAAATTTAACGTTGCGCCCATCTGGATGCATGGCCGTGAAGATGAGATTCGCGCCGCGATGATCAACTTAGTGACTAATGCGATTCATTACACCCAAGCAGGGGGGGCTATTGACGTGAAATGGCGCCAAGTGGGTGATCAAATGGAATTTAGTGTGCGCGACAATGGCCCCGGTATCGCTAACGAACATCAAAGCCGACTCACCGAGCGCTTTTATCGGGTGGACGCCGATCGAAACTCTAGTACCGGGGGCACCGGGTTGGGTTTGGCGATTACCAAGCAGGCCCTCGACCATCATCATTGTAAGCTTCATATCGACTCAGAATTGGGTCGTGGTAGCCATTTTTACTTCCGCGTGCCGGGCGAACTTGTGATCAAGAATCTAGCCAAACGCACAAAAAATCCCGTTTAAATACAATGTCATGACACTTTGATGACAAAAACAAGTCGGCTGTCATCAAAGTGTCATATTGGCTACGTACACTGCGTAGCGTGTCACTACATGTGTAACGCTAAACGGAGCAACACAATGAAATTAAAACAACTGATCGCATCATTCGCCGCCGCTGGTTTCATGTTCAGCGCGTCAGCTGCCACCGATGATTTACCTGTGTATGAGAAAGTTTCAGGATTATCTGGCAACTTGTCTTCTGTCGGCTCTGATACGCTGGCGAATATGATGACCTTCTGGTCAGAAGAATTTAAGCGCATGTACCCGAATGTGAACATGCAGATTCAGGCGGCAGGTTCTTCTACTGCGCCACCGGCATTGTCTGAAGGCACCGCTAATTTCGGGCCGATGAGCCGGGCGATGAAATCGAAAGAAATTGAAGCCTTCGAAAAGCGTTATGGCTATAAGCCGACCGCAGTTCGCGTTGCCATCGATGCGTTAGCGGTGTTTGTCCACAAAGATAACCCAATTGAAGGTTTGACCATTCCAGAAGTTGATGCCGTATTCTCAGCAACGCTGGCCTGTGGCAAAACTGAGCGTGCTGAGCGTTGGGGTGACTTAGGATTGACAGGTGCGTGGGAAAATCGTGACTTACAGTTGTATGGCCGTAACTCAGTATCAGGCACCTACGGTTACTTCAAAGAAGTTGCCTTGTGTGATGGCGATTTCAAAAATAACGTCAACGAGCAGCCAGGTTCTGCATCAGTGGTTCAGTCAGTGTCTACCTCGGTAAATGCGATTGGCTACTCAGGTATTGGCTATGTCACCTCTGGGGTGAAAGCGGTGCCGATTGCTGCGACTGAAGGTGGTGAGTTTATTTCAGCCAGCACAGAGAACGCGTTGGCAGGCAAATATCCACTTGCACGTTTCTTGTACGTGTATGTGAATAAGCACCCAAATCGTCCGCTTGACCCAGCGACTGCTGAATTTTTGAAAATGATTTTATCAAAGCAAGGTCAGGATATCGTCGATAAAGACGGCTATATTCCAGTACCGAAAGCGGTTGTTGAGCAAGAACTACAGCGCCTTGGCTTGAACTAAGCGAGCCTGTTGTAATAGAAGCCGAGCCTAGCGCTCGGCTTTTTTATGGCTTGCCAGCTTGATTTTGATTAACCCACCAATCTAATTGTAAGCCGAGTTTTTGTACTTGCCGCGCCTCATCAATTAAATCCGCAATTAACACCGCATCATCTGCGAATTCAGGTTTTAAGGTAAGCCGAATACTATTATCGGTGACTAGTGTATGCGCGAGTGCTGCTTGGCTTTGCCGGTCTTGGTTCAGTAATAGTGCCAGTCGCAACAGGGCAATCACTCGCAGTAATCCTTCGCGCGGATATAAGCTCAGCGTGGGTATTAACTCTAGGCGGATCTTCTTACGCTGTAACCTGACCAACACCGCCAGTGCCTGCTGTTGCTCACGGTTGAAGCCCGGCATATCAATATGCTGCAAAATATAAGCGCCATGTTTGTGTTTACCAGAGCTATGTATATGCAAGCCTATTTCATGCAGCCTCGCGGCCCAATCTAGTAATTCTGACCACGCCGTTGGCGAGAGGTCCAAGCATGGGCCCTGTAAATAAGCTGACCAAGCCTGCTGAGCTTGTGCAAATAGTTGTTGCGCGGTGTCTTGCACCCGGCTTGCTTGCTCGGTATCTATGGCGTAACGCTTAACCATAGAGTCAATCGTACGGGAGCGAATATCTTGTCGTGCAAAGTGGGCTTCCGCTAATTCGTACAGCACACCTTCGCGCAATGCCGCGTCACTCAGCTGTAACGACGTCAGTTGTAGCTCATCAAAAATGGCGGTCAAAATAGCGACCCCAGCCGCCAGTTGTTCGGCGCGCTCCGGCGCTATCACCACCTGCGTAAGGGCTTGCGTGTGGCCGGCTTGTAGCAGCCATCCCTTCAGCGCTTCTAAGTCTGCGCGCGACAGTTCGTCGGTCGGTCCGGCTAATAAACTACGCGCTTGCGTTGCCATGGCGCGAATTGATCCGGAAGTGCCCAGTACCGTTTGCCAACGCTGACGGAGCAGTTGGCTCAATTCTTGTTCGAGTTCGACTTGGGCTGCCACCACCGCTTTTTGAAAGCGCTTGGCGGTAAGTTTGCCAGATTTAAAATAAGCCTCGGTAAAGCTACCCGCGCCCATACTGCGTGAGGTCATGAAGCGGGGACTAAAGCCTTCGCCAATAATCAACTCAGTGCTGCCCCCGCCAATATCAATGACCATCCGCGGCGCGTCATTGGCATGAGTTTGTGCTACGCCTAAATAAATCAGCCGAGCTTCTTCGTGGCCGGAGACAATTTCAATTGGATATTTAAGTACTTGCCGCGCTCGTTGGATGAAGGCGTCGGCATTAGTCGCTTGCCGTAAACTATGGGTGGCTACTACCCGCACATGGTCGGGCGTAAAGCCTTGCAAGCGTTGTGCGCAAATTTGCAAGGCATCTAAGGCGCGCTGCATCGCCGTCTCGTTTAGACGTTGTTGTTTATCTAATCCCGCGGCTAAGTGCACCGTTTGCTTCAGTTTCAGTAACGGTTGTAAAGCGCCATCGTGAGCTCTGGCGGTAAGCAAATGGAAACTATTTGAGCCCAAATCTAATGCTGCAAAGCATTGAGCAACCGAGTCGTGCGTCATTCTAAGGGTTTCCGTAAGTAGTCGTAAATGGCGGCTTGCGCCTGGATTTTCTTTTTATTGCCACGCTTACGATAACGATTAGTTTGTGCCGCATCCAAAATTCGGGCTTTGGTGTTATCTGCCCATTGCAGCGCGAATATATCAAGTATGGTTCGCTGTAATCGATGGTTAACAATGGGGGCGCAAACCTCTACTCGAGTATCTAAATTGCGCCGCATTAAATCAGCCGAGCCAATATAAACCAGCGGCTCACCAGCATTGGCAAAAGCGTACACTCGCGGATGCTCAAGAAAGCGGTCCACAATACTGATCACCTCAATGTGCTCGCTGAACGGTTCTACCCCGGGTTGCAATGAGCACATTCCGCGCACGATTAAGTGCACTTTAACGCCGGCGCGGCTGGCTTCGTATAACTGCTCAATGACCCGTTCATCGACCAGATTGTTCACCTTCATCTTAATCCAAGCTTTCTGGCCTGCCTTGGCATTGGCAATCTCTTGGTCAATGTGGCGAAGTATGCGATCGCGCGTGTTTAATGGCGAAACGAGCAAGTAGCTAAAGTGGGGAGGGCGGTAACTATGTTTAATAAACTGAAACACGCGCTCAACTTCAAGGCTCAGCTCTGGCTGACGGCTGAACAGCATAAAGTCGGTGTACAGCTTGGCGGTTTGCTCATGAAAGTTGCCCGTGCCAATGGCCACATAGTTGACGGTTTCGGTTTGTTCTTTGCGCTGCACTAAGCAAATTTTGCTGTGTACTTTAAGATTTGGAATACCAAATGACACTTCAATACCAGCATCGGTCAGAATGCGTGACCACTCAATATTGGCTTCCTCATCAAATCGCGCGCGCAGCTCAACCACCACGGTAACGTGCTTACCGTTGCGCGCGGCATCAAGCAACGCCGCAATTATTCGCGACTGCGCAGCCACCCGATAAATCGATATTTTGAGATGAGTGACTTGTGGATCGTAGGCCGATTGGCGCACAAACTCGGTAAACTGGCCGAAGTGATGATAGGGGTAGTACAGCAAAATATCACCGGCAGCAATGGCACTGAATACGCTTGCATGTTGGGTAAATTGCGGATGCTGTAGCGGTTTCATCGGGGCGTAATTTAGCGATTTACGCCCAATGTGAGGAAACTTTATGAAGTCCTTATAATTTCGAAAAGGTCCGCTTGGCACGATAGAGTCAAAGCTCGTTAGCCCCAGCTTTTGAGTGAGCAGTTCCACCATGTCTGGTGGCATTTGTTCATCATAGACAAACCGCACCGGTTCAGCCTGATCCCGCTGTTTTAAAGCTTCTTCGAGTTGTTCCATAAGGCTCTGATCAATTTCATCGGACACACTAAAGTCGGCATTACGAGTGAGCTTCATTGACCAGGCTTGAACCGACTCAAACTGCAACATGCCACGAAATAAATCCGCCAAACATAGTTGAATAATATGCTCGAGCAAAATGACTTTTTTCTTGCGCTTGGAACCCTCCACTGGCATCAGTAGAAACCTTGAATGCACTTTGGTAGGTAATTCGATTAATGCGTACTGGGCTTGCTCGCCGGTTTTTAATTGCACGCATAAATACGGAGAGTCATCATCGATGGCGTGAACAATATTTTGATCATGGCGAATAAAAATCGGCACGATGTCGGCTTTAATATGGTCGTGGAAGTATTGGTTGAGCCAGACTTTATCAGTGTCGCTTAGCTCTAGATGAGACACAAAGTGCACATGTTTTTTGGCGAGTGCGGCTATCACTTGTTGCCGAGTGCGTTCAAATTGCCGCTGTAACCCGATCACCCGAACCTGAATTTGCTGTAACAGTTGAATATGTTGAGCACGTTCGTCGCTAGAAGCTGAGAATTGCATTCGACGCCGCACGTCTGCCACATGCACACGGTAGAATTCATCAAGATTATTCGAGAAAATACCCAAGAATCGCAAGCGCTCTAACGGTGGCACCGTCTCATCTTGTGCCTCTTGCAACACGCGTTCGTTAAAGGCGAGCCAACTCAGTTCTTTGGCAATAATAGGATAGCTTTGCACTGCTAATCTCCGCTGCAAACTGCAATAAGCGATAGCGTTTGATAAAGCCTAGCTTAACTTAGCGGGAAGTGATTAAGATGACACTTTAATGACGCTTTTATTGCAGAAAAATGTAGAAATATGACAGCGCTGTAACATTACTGTCATTTTTCTTCGCTATACTTCGCGCAGTTAAAATCCATCAGTGTTTGAGGTGTCAATGTCCACCGCTATGCAAAAACAGCTCGCTGCTAACCGCAGTCGCTTGTTCAAGGATAAGGCCGCTCGCTGGGGCGTTACGCTCGGCGGCTGTATGGTCCTACTCGCGTTGTTGCTTATCTTCTTTTATCTACTGTACGTGGTGGAGCCAATATTCCGCTCGGCTGACCTAGAAAAGAGCCATGATTTTCCGGTTCCTGGCGAGGGCACTACACTCGCGATGGGGATGGAAGAGCAAGGTGAGGTAGGCTATCGCTTTAATAGCCTTGGCGAAGTGGTATTTTTTGCGGCTAAAGATGTGCCTTCACTAGACCGTACCGCAGGTGAGCTGCTGTTGGTTGAGCAAGTTGTTCCAATGACGCCGTCAGCATTGGCAGCCACGGCCCCACAAAACCAGCGCTATGCCCTTGCCTATGGCGAAGGGTTGGTTACTACGGTGCAGCCCAAATTCCGAGTTAGCTTTCCGGACAACGTGCGTAACATTGCGCCCTACATGGACATTATGAATGCTGGGGTGGTGGTAGATCCGCAAGGCGGCGAAATTACCAAACTAGCCTACGAGTATAAAGATGAGTCGATGTTATTTGCCGCGGTGACTGCCGATGGTCGACTGGTCATAAATAAGTTTGCAGGCACTGCAAATTTCATTACTGGGGCAGTTGAATTGCAGGCAAACCCGCAGCAAATCAGCGTGAATGGGGCAGTAGATGAGCTTCGCGTGACCCCAGATTTACGTCAAGTATTCGTGCGCAGTGGGCAGCGGATCACGGTTTATGAAGTGGCTGCTAATGGCCGAGTGAGTGAACTTCAACAATTAAGTGTCAGTCGCAAAGATTATGGCCCAATTACGACCATGGAGCTGTTGGCTGGCGCTAGTTCGTTGGTACTTGGCCATGAAAATGGTCGAGTAACCCAGTGGTTCCAAGTGACCTCAGAAAATGGGCGCTTGTATCAATATATTCGTGAGTTCAAATCAGCATCCGCGCCAATTCAAGAGATTATCGCTGAGTACTATCGGCGCACTTTTTATACTATTGATAGTGCCGGTGAAATTGGCATTTTTCACACCACATCTAGCGCTGAGTTGTTACAGGAAGTGCCGGATGGCGTGCCTATTGAGCGCGGTGTGATTGACCCGCGTGCGAACAAACTGCTGGCGCAAAGCAACGGTAAGTATCATGTGTTCACGTTAGAGAACGAGCACCCTGAAGTTACCTGGAGCGGGTTATGGCAGGAAGTATGGTACGAAGGCTATCCAGAGCCAACCTACACCTGGCAGTCAACCTCAGGCTCAGATGATTTTGAACCCAAATATAGTTTAGTGCCGATTTCGTTTGGCACGATTAAAGCCGCAGCTTATGCCATGCTGTTTGCGGTTCCCATTGGCTTGGCGGCTGCGGTATATACTGCTTATTTCATGTCGCCGGGAGTGCGCAAAGTAGTCAAGCCAACAGTGGAAATTATGGAAGCGCTACCAACCGTTATTCTTGGCTTCTTGGCAGGGTTATGGCTAGCACCACTGATTGAACAATACTTACCCGGGGTGGTTGCCGTGTTGCTGTTAGTGCCGCTGGCGATTATCGCGGTAGCTGCTATGTCAACTGTGTTACCTGCAGCTATTCGCCAACGCATGACCGATGGTCGTGCTGCACTTATCCTGATCCCCTTCGTCGTGCTGGTTGGCTGGATGTCGTTCAGTTTAAGTCCGGCGGTAGAGCAGTGGTTATTCGATGGCAACGTGCGCGGCTTTATCACCAATGAGTTGGGCGTCACCTTCGATCAGCGCAACTCAATCGTGGTGGGCATTGCGATGGGTTTTGCCGTTATTCCCACGATTTTCTCGATTGCGGAAGATGCGGTATTCAGTGTGCCTAAGCATTTATCCAATGGCTCGTTGGCGCTTGGTGCGACTACTTGGCAAACCCTCACGAAAGTGGTGTTGCTAACCGCCAGCCCAGGTATTTTCTCGGCAGTGATGATGGGCTTAGGGCGCGCGGTTGGTGAAACCATGATCGTGTTAATGGCGACTGGTAACACACCAATCATGGATTGGAATATCTTCGAAGGCATGCGCACCTTGTCGGCCAATATCGCGGTTGAAATGCCGGAGTCGGCGGTGGGAAGTACCCATTACCGGATCTTGTTCTTGGCGGCATTCGTGCTGTTTATTTTCACCTTCTTCTTTAACACGCTGGCAGAAATAGTGCGTCAACGCCTGCGTGATAAATACAGCTCAATGTAAGAGGTCGATAGATGAATACTTGGTTTAAATCGGGCAAACCTTGGATCTGGCTCACTGCCGGTGCCGTGAGTGTCAGCTTGATTGCCGTTGTCGGTCTCTTGGTGATGATCGCCTGGCGTGGATTGAGCTTCTTCTGGCCGGCACCTATTCATGAAATTGAGGTGCGTGCCGCAGATGGCTCATCGCAACGGTTAATTGGTGAATTCTACGATAGTGAAGAAATTCCCGTCACTCGCTTAAGCGAAGCTGGCATAGATTTGAGTGACGTGGCCCCCAATTATGACGCCGATACGCTTACCCGCTACTTAGTGAAAATTGGTAACCGGGAATACGTACCTCTGGACTTTACTTGGGTGCTAGAACCGGCCATTGCTGCCGATTTAACCCCTGCAGATTTGGCGGTATTTGAGCGTTCAAAAGACGGTAATTTCTATGGTTACCCGATTGACGTGCGGGAAAATGGCGAATCTGTGCTGGGTAGTGGCGAGGATTTGCGGGAGGTGTTGTTCGAACGCATTGAGCGGGCGGTGGCACTGAACGACAAAGCGTTAGAGCTGCAAAACAACGAAATCGGCACGATAAATTATGAACTGGAGCAGTTACGTCTCCAGCGACGCGCACTGGCGTTAAATGATCAGTTAACGGCGGCTGCTGAAGCTGAATTAACAGCTCAGGAAGAAGCCTTACGTGCTGATTATCAAGTGCTCGAGAAAGAGCTATTTGGTTATCGCGATGAAGCCAGCCGTGACTCGGTGGTGGTGCGTGATATGCGTGGCGAGGAAGTTATCTTGCCCATGTATCGGGTGCTGGATGTAACCTTCCCGAACGACATGAACATTCTCGAGAAGACGGCACATTTCTTTGTTCAGATTGGTAAATTTATTACCGAAGATCCGCGAGAAGCCAATACTGAGGGCGGGGTATTTCCGGCCATTTTCGGTACCGTATTTATGGTGCTGTTAATGTCGGTAATTGTGACGCCGTTTGGCGTGATTGCCGCGGTCTACTTACACGAGTACGCCGGTAAAAATGCGGTCACGCGGCTTATTCGAATTGCGGTCATCAACCTCGCCGGGGTGCCATCTATTGTTTACGGCGTATTTGGCTTAGGTTTCTTTGTGTACATGGTGGGTGGTTCGCTCGATCAAATCTTCTACCCAGAAGCGTTGCCAAGCCCAACTTTTGGTACGCCGGGGGTGTTGTGGTCAGCCATTACCTTGGCCATTCTGACGCTACCGGTGGTGATTGTATCCACCGAGGAAGGTTTATCGCGAATTCCGAGTACCTTGCGTGAGGGTAGTTTGGCCTTGGGGGCGACCAAAGCGGAAACCATCTGGCGCATTATTCTGCCAATGGCATCACCAGCCATTATGACTGGTTTGATTTTGGCGGTGGCACGCGCGGCCGGTGAGGTGGCACCACTGATGCTAGTGGGCGTGGTGAAATCAGCTCCTATGCTGCCGGTAGATGGCAACTTCCCATACTTCCATGTAGATCGGAAATTTATGCACTTAGGCTTCCATATTTATGACGTTGGCTTCCAAAGCCCGAACGTGGAAGCGGCACGACCATTGGTGTACGCCACCTCATTCTTACTGGTAACGGTAATTGTCGGCTTGAATTTAACAGCCATTGGCGTACGTAATCATTTACGTGAAAAATATCGCTCGCTTGAGCACTAATTGGTAACGAAGGGTCCTCAATATGATTTCGGTAACCCCGACAAATTCACAAGCAGATACATTAGATTTGGCCAATTTAGCGCCAGAGCAGACCGCCTTAGAAATTCGCAACCTAGACTTGTTCTATGGGCAGGCGCAGGCGCTCTATGACGTGTCGATGAAAATCCCGACCAACCGGGTGACCGCGTTTATCGGTCCCTCGGGTTGCGGTAAATCTACCTTGCTGCGTTGTATTAACCGCATGAATGATTTGGTCGAGATTTGTAAAACCAGCGGCGAAATTCGTCTGCACGACAAAAACATCTATGATAAAGATGTTGATGTAGCAGCCTTACGGCGCCGCGTCGGCATGGTGTTCCAACGGCCAAACCCGTTCCCTAAATCTATTTATGAGAACGTGGTATACGGCATGCGCTTGCAAGGCGTGAACGATCGCCGGGTACTAGACGAAGTGGTCGAGCGTTCGTTAAAAGGCGCAGCACTGTGGGAAGAGGTAAAAGACCGTTTGAACGAGTCGGCCTTTAGCCTGTCTGGTGGTCAGCAGCAGCGTTTGGTGATTGCCCGCGCTATTGCCATTGAGCCAGAGGTATTGCTACTGGATGAACCAACCTCAGCTTTGGATCCAATCTCTACCCTCACCATTGAAGAATTGATCACTGAGTTAAAAGACAAATATACCGTGGTGATTGTCACGCACAACATGCAGCAAGCCGCCCGGGTGTCGGATCAAACCGCCTTTATGTACATGGGCAAACTGATTGAATATAACGACACCAATACCCTGTTCACTACCCCTGAGCAGAAACAAACTGAAGATTACATTACTGGCCGATACGGCTAAGAGGAGCGCCCGCAATGGATAAAATGAACATGAGTAAGCACATCTCGGGCAAGTTCAATGAAGAACTCGAGGCGGTGCGGAACAAAGTATTGAGCATGGGCGGTTTAGTTGAACAACAGCTTAGCGATGCCTTGCAAGCCATTGAAACCTCTGATCAAGAGTTGGCCGCACGGGTGCTGGAAAGCGACCACAAAATTAATAAGCTGGAAGTGCAAATTGACGAGCAATGCGTCCAGATTATTGCCAAACGTCAGCCTGCGGCGAGCGACCTGCGCTTAATTATTGCGATTTTCAAAACCATTGCCGATTTAGAGCGCATTGGTGACGAAGCGGAGCGCATTGCTAAAGTGGCGCTGGAAAGCTTTAACAACGATCAGCAGCAGTTCTTGGTGAGCTTAGAAAACCTTGGTCAGCAAGTGCTGGGCATGTTGCGCCGCGTGCTAGATGCATTTGCGCGGATGGATTTAGACGCCGCTTATGAAGTGCATCAACAAGATGCGACGGCTGATCGCCAATACGAAGCCTTAACTCGCCAATTAATGACTTACATGATGGAAGATCCACGTGGCATTCCAAAAGTCATGAACGTGTTGTGGTCAGCGCGCTCGCTGGAGCGGATTGGTGACCGCTGCCAGAACGTAGCCGAGTACATTATCTTCTTTGTGAAAGGTAAAGATGTGCGCCACGTTTCTGCCGCATCTATGGAAGAAACAGTTCGAGGCCGCCCGCTGTAAGCGCGGCCTCGCTGCTCATACCCACTGCTTAATATAAAACCCGGGCCCGCACGGTGCCCGGAATATCTCGCATTAAGGTCAGCATTTCATCGGCTTGATGGCTCTTCGCTGGCGTTTCAATATCCACTACCACATAGCCAAATTTGCTGTCGGTCTGCAAATACTGCGCCGCCACGTTAATGTTATGGTCCGCCATAATTTGGTTAATGCGGGTGAGCATGCCAGGGCGATTCTCGTGAATGTGCAGTAAGCGCCGCGACCCTTCATGTGCCGGTAGCGAAACTTCAGGAAAATTCACCGCCGACAAAGTCGAACCGTTATCCGAGTAGCGCACCAGTTTGCCTGCCACTTCAACCCCAATATTTTCCTGCGCTTCTTGGGTAGAGCCGCCAATGTGTGGAGTTAAAATACAGTTGGAAATGCCCCGCAGCGGCGACACAAACTCCTCGTCGTTACCCTTTGGCTCAACCGGAAATACGTCGATGGCGGCGCCGGCTAAATGGCCACTAGTGAGTGCCGATGCAAGGGCATCAATATCCACCACCGTACCGCGTGAGGCGTTGATCAAAATGCTGCCCGGGCGCATTCGACGTAATTCACTCGCGCCAATCATCCACTGAGTTTGCGGCGTTTCCGGCACGTGCAAAGTCACCACATCTGCGGTTTGCAGCAGCGTGGTTAAACTGTGCTCTTGCTGGGCATTACCAAGTGGAAGCTTGTCCTCAATATCGTAAAACCGCACTTGCATGCCTAATTGCTCAGCCAGCACGCTTAACTGACTGCCAATGTGGCCATAACCAATAATACCTAGCACCTTGCCACGCGCTTCAAAGGAGCCGGCGGCGGCTTTATCCCAGCCTCCTAAATGAGCGGCGGTATTTTTTTCCGGAATGCGGCGCAACAACATAATAATTTCAGCGAGCACCAGCTCGGCCACGCTGCGCGTGTTCGAGAAGGGCGCATTAAATACCACCACGCCATGTTCGCGGGCGGCTTCTAAGTCAACCTGATTGGTACCAATACAAAAACAGCCTACCGCATTCAGCTTTTTCGCCGCCTGAAACACCTTGGCGCTAAGTTGGGTGCGTGAGCGAATACCAACAAAATGGGCATCTTCAATGCGTTTGCATAGTTCCGCTTCGTTCAGCGAGGTTTTCACATAGTCAATGTTGGCATAGCCATGGCGCTTGAATACTTGCACCGCACTCTCGTGTACGCCTTCCAGCAGCAGTATTTTAATCTTGTCTTTTGACAAAGAAACATTCAAAAGCGCGTCATTTGACATGGTTATCCTTTCATTTGACCGAGTGTTTGCAGGCCATCGCGACCGGCAAGAATGGCAACATCTGCGCCGCGCTTCGCAAATAAGCCGTTGGTGACAACGCCAACAATATTATTGAATGCCTGCTCAAGTTGTACAGGGTCAAGGATATCTAAATGGTGAATATCCAAAATGAGGTTGCCGTTATCGGTCACGAACCCTTCACGCCACACAGGATCGCCGCCTAAGCGCACAATTTCGCGCGCCACGTAAGAACGAGCCATAGGAATCACTTCAATAGGAACCGGGAATTGGCCTAAGCGCCCGACTAATTTGGATTCATCGGCAATACAGACAAAGTTGCGCGCGACCGCGGCCACGATTTTTTCGCGGGTGAGTGCACCACCACCGCCTTTTACCATGCGCAAGTGCTTATCTAGCTCGTCGGCGCCATCCACATACACGGGAATATTGCTCACATGATTCAGCTCCATCACCTCAATACCATGCGCTTTTAAGCGCGCAGTAGAGGCTTCAGAGCTTGATACCGCACCTTCAATATCGTGTTTCATGGTAGCTAAAGCATCGATGAAAAAGTTCACGGTGGAGCCGGTGCCAACCCCGACAATCGTGCCTTCTTCAACGTATTTTAGAGCGGCTTGAGCGGCTTGCTGCTTGAGTTCATCTTGGGAGGTTGCCATAACAATAATTCCAACGCTTTGAAGAGTGGGTTATGGCCGAGTAGTATACGGCGTTAAGGGCGGAAATCCCACACCTTATCGGGCGTAATAATGACCGGTAGTGGCACGTCCCAAGGCGCGCTCGGCAGCTGCTCTACTCGCTGACAGTTGTGCGCTAAACCCACCGGCAATAACTGCGGCAGCTTACCCGCCGCCCATACCGCCAAGGTACGATCATAAAATCCACCGCCCATGCCCAGGCGCTGCCCGTGGGCATCGAAGCCCAGTAACGGCACCAGTAGCAGTTGTATGTGGCCAATCGGGATAATATTAGGTACCGCCAGTACCGGCTCCGGAATGCCATATTGATTCAGCACCAGATCTGCTTGCTGCTGATAGCGTAAAAACAGTAATTGCCCGGCTACCACTGGATGCAAACACGGCAACGTAAGCGTTTTAGCTTGCGCAAGGGCCTGCGCGAGCAGGGCTTGGGTGCCAAGCTCTGCGCGCACACTTAAATAGCCCGCAACGACCTTGGCCTGTTTATACTCGGGTAGGGTCTGCAAGTGCGCCGCTACCGCTGCTGCTGCGTCCTGCTGCTCAGAGTCGGTTAACGCCGCCCGTCGCGCTTTTAGCACTTGGCGCAACTCGGCGCGCGCGGCTTGAGCAGTGACATCTAACCACGGCTGCTGAGTTGCGACCAATGCGCCAGTATTCGGGATGCGAGTTGATTGCTGTGCTGTCATGCGCTTGCTATCCTCAACCATACATTCTTGCTATTCGACTCGACGAGAGCACTCACCATGCCACAATTAAAACTACCAAAGCTAGTGTTGTTCGCTGTTATTACCCTGTTTACCGCGCAATTGTTTGTGCCCGCGCAGGCGCTGCAAGCACCGCCCAAGGCACCCGAACGCGGGGAACAAGGCGAAGGCCCGTACCAACGCTTAATTTTACGCGGTGGTATTTTAATTAGTGGCGAGGGTGCGCCGCCACTGGGCCCGGTTGATATTGTCATTGAGAACGACCGGATCAAGCAGGTGGTGAATGTGGGCTATCCCGGCGTGCCGATTAAACCGGACAACCGCCCCAAAGCCCAGCCCGGTGATCGCGAGTTAGACGTGACTGGCAAGTACATTTTGCCAGGCTTTGTTGATATGCATGGCCATATTGGCGGCTCTGCCAAAGGCATTCCGGCCGAGTACGTGCTGAAATTATGGCTGGCGCACGGTATTACCACGGTGCGCGAGCCGGGCAGTTTTAATGGCTTTGATTGGGTGCAATGGCACCAACAGCAAAGCGCTGAAAATAATATTGTGGCACCGCGGATTGTGCCATACGTAGGCTTTGGCCAAGGCTATGAAGACCCTATTTTTAGCGAAAAAGATGCCCGAGACTGGGTGCGCATGATCAAGCGCAAAGGCGCCTCTGGCATTAAATTCTTCGGTGCCACCCCACGGCTTATGGCAGCTGCTTTCGACGAGGCCAAAAAGCAGGGCTTGGGCACTATGATGCACCACGCTCAGCTAAACGTCATGCAAACCAACGTATTGGATTCAGCGCGCCAAGGCTTAACCACTATGGAGCACTGGTACGGCCTACCGGAAGCATTGTTTACCGAACAAACCATTCAAAATTACTCGCCCGATTACAACTACAACAACGAGCAAGATAGATTTGGTGAAGCCGGCCGGTTATGGGAACAAGCCGCCAAACCCGGCTCCGAGCGCTGGAATTATGTGCGTGATGAACTGATTAAACTCGATTTCACCATTAATCCTACCTTGACCATTTATGAGGCGAGCCGCGATTTAATGCGCGAGCGGCAGGCCATTTGGCATGAAGATTACACCTTGCCACGGTTGTGGGATTTCTTTACCCCAAATCGCTACGCCCATGGCTCGTATTGGTTCGATTGGACCACCGACGATGAGGTAGCTTGGAAGCGCAACTACCAGTTGTGGATGACCTTCTTAAACGATTACAAAAATAATGGCGGGCGGGTAACCACCGGCTCGGATTCTGGCTATATCTACAAAATTTACGGCTTTGGTTATATTCGCGAGTTAGAGTTGCTGCGTGAAGCAGGCTTTAATGCGTTAGAAGTGGTGCAGGCTGCCACCTTAAATGGCGCCCAAGCACTGGGCCTAGAGAGCGA
The DNA here is from genome assembly GCA_946885915.1 of uncultured Idiomarina sp. Next base: position 102,493 of record CAMPHF010000007.1, on the reverse strand, counting down.
GATTGGCAGCGTGATACCGGGCAAAAAGGCCGACTTGGTGATTGTCGATGAAAACCCACTGCGTAACTTTAAAGTGCTTTACGGCACTGGCCATTACCAGTTAAGCGAGAATAATGAGCCCGAGCGCACTGATGGCATTACCTACACCATTAAAGACGGCATTATTTATGATGTGAAGGAATTGCTGGCTGACGTACGGGCCATTGTGGCGGCCGAGAAAGCCGCCCGCGCAACTGAGGAATAAATAAAACAAAGGTGGTGGTTACCCAAACTGCCGCCGCTGACTGTAGCCCTTGAACCCACAGGTTCAAGGCGGGGCGCAAATCGTGACCGTAGGCTTCTCGGTACGAGCCAAGCTTGCTCAATAGCCAGTCAGTGAACCCCATGGTTAAAAGCATCGGCTCAGGGACATAAGTCTGCTAGCAAACAGCCCAGGCAACCATAATTTGTGACAAGTGAGTGTTTACTTCCGGCCGGGACGTTGCTCGGCCATCACTTGCTCTAAAGTGTCTTGCAACAATTTCAATTTGTCTTCAAGCGCCGCAACTTTCTGTTGCTGCTCACGCTCTTGTTGCATCCATTCGTGGCACAGGTTTAACGCGGTCATGACCGCAACCTGCTCAGGGTTGGTCAGCTTCGATTGTGCTTTAGTTTGCAACAGCTTCTGATTGAGTACATCGGCGGCTTGCTGCAACGCTACTTCTTGCCCTTGCGGACAGCTCACTTTGTAGGTGCGCTCCAGGAGCGTTATATCCATTGCACGTGCTGACATCAGGACATCCTTTTGCACTTTCATTCAAATCGTTGGCCTATTATGGCATGCCTATGGCGGCCTTGTCAGCTAGCGAAAGTGTCAAGTGAGTGTTAGGATTCACCCATAAACGACGAAATTAGAGACCCATCGAATGGCAGGACCCCACTTGGCAAATTTCGATAGATTGAATGAATTTTTTGAGCAGCACGGTTTGTTGCCTAATGCTGCTGAAATTCAGGGCATGTTAACCGGCATGATAGCCAGCGGTGCCGCCACCGAAGGCCAAGAATGGTTGTTGTTGCTGAGCGACCTTGCCAACGAAGGGCAAAAGTTCGATGCCGCGTTGCGCGAAAAACTTACGCAAATGTATCAAGACATTTGCGCCGCACTGCGCGACCCGGATTTGGGCTACCAACCTTTGTTACCTAGCGATCACGCCCCTTTGTATGAGCGTTTGCAAGCCCTAACCGGCTGGGTGCAATCGTTTTTAGTCGGGTTTGGTGTGAACCAAGTGAATTTGGCTAATGTCTCCGACGACTTACGAGAAGCCATTGAAGATTTGGTCGAAATTGCCAAATTAGACGTTGATATAGAGGAAGAAGAGGATGCCGAGCGCGCCTACTTCGAAATTCTCGAATATTTGCGCGTGTCGGCTATTTTGTGTTTTAACGAGCTGGGCCAGACCAAAGGTGCACCGTGTCGGACCTCGAAAACTCTGCATTGACCCCAAGCACTCATATTGCTGTTGTCGGCGGCGGCTTAGTAGGCGCGTTAACCGCACTGTTAATTGCTCGTGCGCGCCCCGATTTAACCCTTACCGTTATTGAGCCACAACTTGGCGGACCGGCCCGAGACCCGCGCAGTATTGCGCTGGCGGCCGGCACGGTAGAGCTATTGCAGGAGTTGGGCATTTGGTCTGAGCTGGCGGCCGAGGCTTGTGCTATTGAGCATATTCATGTGAGCGATCGTGGCTTTGCTGGCATGACGCGCTTGCATGCCGCGCAAGAAGGCGTGGCAGCGTTAGGCCAAGTCATTGCCGCGGCCAGGTTGAATCAGGCTTTGTATCAAGCTTGTCAGGCCCACGCCCAGATTAGTTGGCAGGGCGGTGTAGCCGTTACCGCGTTACAGCTACAACCTGCGCAAGTGGTACTGCAGCTGGCGGCAGCTGAGGATTTAGCCAAGCCGGCGGAGGCGCTTGCGGCACAATTGGTGTTAGCGGCCGATGGCAACCATTCCACCGTGCGTGACTTACTTGGCATTGCCTTACACACCACCGACTATGCTCAGCAGGGCATTATTGCCCGGCTTGAGCTGGCGCAATCTCTGCAAGGCTGGGCTTTTGAACGTTTCACTGAAACCGGGCCACTGGCGCTATTGCCGCTGCCGGCAGACAGCACCCAGCCCGGTCGCCACTTTGCCTCCTTAGTGTGGAGCTTAGCCCCTGCTGATGCCGAGGCCATGTTGGCAGCTCCTGAAGAGGTTTTCCTGACGCAGTTGCAACAGGCGTTTGGCTATCGCGCGGGCACTTTTGTGGGCATTGAGAACCGCATTGCCTACCCATTACAGCTGCGCCTTGCCGAGCAGAGTACTCATCATCGGGTTATTTTATTGGGCAATGCCTCTCATGCCTTGCACCCTATTGCCGGACAAGGCTTTAACTTAGGGGTTCGGGATGCCATGAGTATTGCCGAATGCTTGCGCACCGATAGCGCAACTGAAGCTAACGGCAGCGCCGAAGATGCCGGCCGGTACGCACTGATCCGCCAATATTGGCAAACCCGTGAGGCTGATTACGCCCACACCATTGGGCTCACGCAGTGGCTGGTGCATGGTTTTTCTAATCGGCATCCGCTGCTGGTGGCACCGCGTAACCTTGCTTTGTTGGCGTTAGAAAAAATTGATGGGGCGCGCCATGCGTTCGCCAAGCGCGCGATGGGAAAATCAGTATGAGTCAGCAAACCATAGTGGTGGTTGGTGGTGGCATGATGGGCTTGGCCACCGCGCTGGCGCTGGCCAGCCAAAACCAGCGCCGGCAAGTGGTGGTATTAGAGCAAGGCGAGGCGCCCCAGTTGGCCGCCGATGCGCCGCCCAGTTTGCGAGTAAGTGCCATAAACCATGCCTCGCGCGAGTTACTGGATCAGCTCGGCGTGTGGTCGCAATTACCGGCCAACCGGCTAGGCCCGTACCAGCAAATGCAGGTATGGGAAGCCAATAGTTTTGCGCGAGTGAACTTTGACGCCGCCGAAGTAGGCGCTAAGGATTTGGGCGCTATTGTCGAAAATGCCGCGCTGGAGCAATTGCTTTGGCAAGCTGCCGAGCGCGCAGGCGTGCGCTTGTATGAAAAAGTCAGTCATTTGACACTTAAAAAGCTGTCGTTTGACAGTAAAAGGCGTTCAAATGACAGTAATTATGTGTCACATGACAAACTAAGCAGGTCAAAAGACACCTATAACGTGTCAAATGACACACGAGTCATGTCAATTGACAGGCTAAGTCATTCAAATGACACATTAAAACTGTCAAATGACATTATTGCCGAGCGCACGCTTAGTTTTAAGGTTACCGACGCGCAGGGGCAGCAAACTCAGCATCAGTTACAAGCCGACTTCGTGATTGCCGCCGATGGCATAGATTCCACCATTCGCCAACAAGCCGAATTACCCACCACCCACTGGGATTACGAGCAACGCGGCTTAGTGGCCGTGTTACAAACTGAACTGCCACACCAAGGTATCGCCCGCCAAGTGTTTATGCCCACCGGGCCACTGGCGCTGCTGCCATTGGCCGATCCGCATCAGGTTTCCATGGTGTGGTCATACGACATGCCCGCGGCTGAGGGCCTATTAAAAGCATCAACCGATGAATTTATGAAGGCGCTGCAAGTGGCTTCCGATAACTGTTTAGGCAAGCTGCAGCTGGTCAATACCGGCGCTAAGCCTATTGCCAGTTTTCCGCTGCGGATGCGCTACGCCCAACAATGGTTAGCGCCGGGCGTGATTTTAGTGGGCGATGCCGCGCATAGTATTCATCCGTTAGCGGGGCAGGGCGCCAACTTAGGCTTTGCCGATGTGCGTGCCTTGCAGCAAGCGTTTAGCCATTCGGGTAAAGCGTTGGAGCGCGCACTGGGTCATTATCAGCGTGAGCGCAAAGCGCATAGTTTAACCATGATCGCGGCAATGGAGGCGTTCAAACGCGGGTTTGGCAACGCACAGCCGGCCTGGCAGTTATTGCGTGGGCTGGGGTTTAGCGCCGCGCAGCGCGTGCATCCGCTGCGGAAGTGGTGCGCCCGAATTGCGCTAGGCGAGGCGTAAGCCGTTCGCAAAGCATGCTCACAAGCCGCTGGTTTGTAAGTAATCACTTAGGTAATCGGCCAGGTACTGTACTGCCGCATGGTCGGGCTCATGGGCTGCAATATTGAGCTGCAGCACAATGCTAATAGTGCCCAGCTCCGGTAATTTCTCGGGCAGTTTATCGAGCACCAACAAATCATCGGGCACCGTGCTTTGGGCCAGCACCGTAATGCCCAAGCCACTGCGAATAGCAGCGGTTAACCCGGCAAAGTCGGCATTGGTAAAGCTAATGCGCGCACCAATATCGTGCTGCGCCAACACACTTAGCGCCCGCTTGCGATAAATACAGCCATCCGGCGCTGCCACTAATGCAATTTGCTTGGCCGTTAAGCGCTCGGCAAAACGCTCATCAGCACCTACCCACACCAGCGGCTCTTGTTTCAGCACTCGGGTTTTCGGGTTGGTGGCAAACGGCTCTTGCAGCGCAATAATTAAGTCGTAGCGGCGCTGGGCACGCTCATCGAGTAAGTCTTTACTTAGCGCCGAGGTTACTTCTAGCGCCACATTTGGGTACGACTGGGCAAACTGACCTAGCAACCGCGGCAGTAATTTACTGGCGAATTCACTGGGAATACCAAGCCGCACACGCCCGCGCACGCCCTGATGCTCGAACCGCGCAAATACCTGATCGTTTAACGCCAACATCTGGCGGGCGCTATCGAGCAGTTCTTGCCCAGCAGTGGTTAAACCAATACGGCCACGCTGGCGCTGTACTAAGGGCTGCCCCAGTTGTTCTTCTAAACGTTGTAGCTGCAAACTAATCGCGGGTTGCGAGCGACCCAAAAGTTGCCCCGCAGCCGTATAACTTTGCAGCTCCACCACGCTTACAAAAGCGCGGAGGGCATCAAGAGAGAGTTGTTTCATAACAAAATATTATATGTCAGCAAGTAGTATTAATAAAATAAATAAAATTATTAGTAATATTCATTTGTTGCGCACCCCCGTGAGTTCTATAATTCGGGCTAATTTTTGATGGCCTGTCGCCACCCCAAACCCGGCGACAAGCACCCAGAGGAAAACACGCATGGCAAACCGTACTCCGCTCTACGACGCGCATTTAGCGGCGAAAGCAAAAATGGTCGATTTTCATGGTTGGGACATGCCGCTCAACTATGGTTCGCAAATTGAAGAGCACAATGCCGTGCGCAACGATTCTGGCGTGTTCGATGTATCGCACATGACCATTGTGGATGTGGCCGGGCTTGAAGCCAAAGCCTTCCTCCGTTATTTGCTGGCCAACGATGTGGCCAAGCTCAGCATTGCTGGCAAAGCACAGTACAGCAGCATGCTGAACGAGCGCGGCGGTGTTATTGATGACCTTATTGTGTACTTCTTTAACGATCAGTCGTACCGCTTAGTGGTGAACTCTGCTACCCGTGAAAAAGATATTCCATGGATTGAATCAGCCGCGGCTAACTTCCAAGTGACCATTACTGAGCAGCCAGAGCTTGCCATGGTGGCCTTGCAAGGCCCGAAAGCGGAAGAAAAATTGAAGCTAGTGCTAGATGCCGAGCAGTTTGAACTCGTAAAAGGCATGAAGCCATTCTTGTCAGTGCAAGTAGGCGATTACTTTATTGCCACTACCGGCTACACCGGTGAGCGCGGCTATGAAATTGTCGTGCCAGGCGACAAAGTAACTGCATTGTGGGATGCCTTATTAAATGTTGGCGTACAGCCATGTGGCTTAGGCGCGCGTGATACCTTGCGCTTAGAAGCCGGCATGAACTTGTACGGCCAAGACATGGACGAGAGCATTTCACCCCTCGCTGCCAACATGGAATGGAGCGTGGCGTTTGAGCCGGCTGAGCGCGACTTTATTGGTCGGGCGGCGTTAGAGCGTCAGAAAGAGCAAGGCTACGACAAATTAGTAGGCCTGGTGATGCGCGAAAAAGGCGTATTACGCCATGGTCAAAAAGTGAAAGTAGAAGGCGGCGAAGGTATTATTACCTCTGGCACCTTCTCGCCAACGCTGGGCTTTTCTATTGCTATGGCGCGCGTGCCGAAGCCATTTGGCGAAACCGCCGAAGTAGAAATGCGTAAAGGTTTTGTCACGGTAGAAATTGTGCGCCCGGCATTTGTCCGTAACGGCAAATCCGTGCTTTAATCACCACAGTTTTTAGTTAACGAGCATTGAAGGAAGCATCATGAGCAATATTCCAGCAGAATTAAAGTATGCATCAACCCACGAGTGGGTTCGTGACGAAGGTAACGGCGTATTCACCATTGGTATTACCGAGCACGCCCAAGATTTGCTAGGCGACATGGTATTTGTTGATTTGCCAGAAGTAGGCGCGAACGTGGCCGCCGGCGATGACGTTGCCGTAGCTGAATCAGTAAAAGCCGCCTCTGACATTTACGCCCCAATTGCTGGCGAAGTATTGGCAATTAACGAAGATTTAGAAGACTCACCTGAAACCGTAAATAACGACCCATACGGTGACGGTTGGTTGTTCAAAATTAAAGCTGACGATCCGAGCGAAGTGGACGGCTTACTTGATGCCGAGGGTTATCAAGAAGTTATCGACGAAGAGTAAGGATAGCGCGCATACCACAGGACCCCGGTAACATTCTGCCGGGGTTTTGCGTTTTTCAAAACGTTGAAGCGGGAAATGAAGTACATGACCACCACATTGCAGCAGTTAGAAAATCACGACGAGTTTATCGGTCGCCACATTGGCCCCAGCGCGGATGAGCAAGCCGCAATGCTGGCCGAGTTAGGTGCCGATTCGCTGGAAGCCTTAACCAAAGACACGGTGCCAGGTTCAATTCTGCGCGAACCGTTCATTACCGTTGGCGAACCACAAACCGAACGTGAAGCCTTGGCGAAGTTAAAAGCCATTGCCAAAAAGAACAAGATTTATACCTCGTTCATTGGCATGGGTTACTACGATACCTTGGTGCCTAACGTTATTTTGCGCAACGTGTTGGAAAACCCAGGTTGGTATACCGCCTACACCCCGTATCAGCCAGAAATTGCCCAAGGCCGCTTAGAGTCGTTGTTGAACTTTCAACAAATGACCATTGATTTAACCGGCTTAGAATTAGCCAGCGCCTCGTTGTTAGACGAAGCCACCGCTGCCGCAGAAGCCATGGCGATGGCCAAGCGCGTGAGCAAGAGCAAATCAAACGCGTTCTTTGTGGGCGATAATGTATACCCACAAACCATTGACGTAGTAAAAACCCGCGCCGAAATGTTTGGGTTTGAAGTTATTGTGGCGCCAGTTGCCGAAGCGACCCAGCACGACGTGTTTGGCGCACTGTTACAATACCCAGATCGCCAAGGCCAATTGCATAATCTTGAGCAAACCATTGCTGCGTTGCAAAGCAACAACGCTATTGTCGCCGTAGCGGCCGATTTCATGAGCTTGGTACTGTTGAAGTCGCCGGGTGAAATGGGTGCCGACATGGTGCTAGGTTCTGCTCAGCGCTTCGGTGTACCTATGGGTTACGGCGGTCCACATGCTGCCTTCTTTGCTACTCGCGACAAGTTTAAACGCTCGTTGCCAGGCCGTATTATTGGCGTATCGCGTGATTCACGCGGCAACCAAGCGCTGCGCATGGCCATGCAAACTCGCGAGCAACATATTCGCCGCGAAAAAGCCAACTCGAACATTTGTACCGCACAAGTATTGCTGGCCAACATGGCCGCGTTCTACGCCGTGTACCACGGCCCCCAAGGCTTGCGCACCATTGCTTCACGCATTCATCGGTTAACCGACATTGTGGCCTTAGGCTTAAAAGATAAAGGCGTTGAACTGCTGACTAGCACTTGGTTCGACACCTTAACCTTTAAACTTGAAGGCAACACCGACGCCATTTTAGCGCGCACCGATAAAGCCCAGCTAAACCTACGGGTAGACGGTAACGGCGTATTTGGCGTGAGCTTAGACGAAGCCAAAACCCGTGACGACGTGGCGCGGTTGTTCGACGCCATTTTAGGCGAAGATCACGGTTTAGATATTGCGACCCTAGATGCGCGCGTAGCTGCTGGCGAAGTAGAATCTATCCCGGCCGAGTTACAGCGCCAGTCAGAAATTCTGACCCACCCAGTGTTTAACAGCTACCACTCAGAAACCGAGATGCTGCGTTACATTAAACAGCTGGAAAACAAAGATTTAGCCTTGAACCACAGCATGATCTCGCTGGGTTCTTGTACTATGAAGCTAAACGCCACCGCCGAAATGATACCGGTAACTTGGCCTGAGTTTGGTCAGTTACACCCGTTCTGCCCGTTAGAGCAGGCCGCGGGTTATCAGGAAATGATCGAAACGTTATCGCAGTGGTTAATTAACATTACCGGTTACGACGCCCTTAGCATGCAGCCAAACTCGGGTGCGCAGGGCGAGTACGCTGGCTTATTGGCTATTCAGAAGTATCACCAAAGCCGTGGTGAAGGGCACCGGAATATTTGCTTGATCCCAAGCTCGGCGCACGGTACCAACCCAGCTTCTGCCCAAATGATGAGCATGAAAGTGGTCGTGGTAGATTGCGACAAGCACGGCAACGTCGACATGGCCGATTTAAAAGCCAAAGCCGCTGAAGCGGGCGAGAATTTGTCGTGCATTATGGTGACATACCCATCTACCCACGGGGTGTACGAAGAAGGCATTAAGGACATTTGTGAGCTAGTACATAGCTACGGTGGTCAAGTGTACCTAGATGGCGCCAACATGAACGCCCAAGTAGGGGTAACCTCGCCCGGTTACGTGGGTGCCGACGTCTCGCACTTAAACCTACACAAAACCTTCTGTATTCCGCACGGTGGTGGCGGTCCTGGTATGGGCCCCATTGGCGTGAAGAAACACTTAGAACCCTTCTTGCCAAACCACACCATTATTCATATTCCGGGTACCGGATATGACAATGGCGCGGTATCCGCAGCACCATACGGTAGTGCCAGCATTTTGCCAATTTCATGGATGTACATTGCCATGATGGGCGGCCGCGGCCTGCGTGAAGCCACCGAAGTGGCTATTTTGAACGCCAACTACTTAGCGAAGAAAATTAGCGCGCATTACCCCATTCTTTATAAAGGTCGCAACGACCGCGTGGCGCACGAATGTATTATTGATTTGCGCCCGTTGAAAGAAGAGTGCGGTGTAACCGAAATGGACATTGCCAAGCGCTTACAAGATTACGGCTTCCACAGCCCCACCATGAGCTTCCCGGTAGCGGGCACCTTAATGGTAGAGCCCACCGAGTCGGAATCTAAAGCCGAGCTAGACCGCTTTATTGAAGCCATGCTGAGCATTCGTGCCGAAGCCAGCAAGATTGCCGCCGGCGAATGGCCAGAAGACAACAACCCACTGCACCACGCACCGCACACCTTAGCGGACATCGTGGATAACAACTGGGATCGTCCGTACGACCGTCAAACCGCCGCCTACCCAGTGGCCGCCGTTGCCGTGAACAAGTTCTGGCCATCGGTGAACCGCATTGACGACGTATATGGCGACCGCAACCTGATTTGTAGCTGCCCAGCCGTGGATAGTTATCGGTAGGTTTTTGGTTTGTTTTTTAAGCCCGCCTTGTGCGGGCTTTTTTATGCCTAAGCGTTGGCCGGCGGTAAATTAAATACTATTAAAAAGGCCGCGATTTAATGGCCAACTAAAGGCCAGCTTTTGCTTTCTACGCTAAAGATTGTGGTATCTTTTAAAGCATATTAATAACACGCTCAAAATGGATTAAGGCAGGGATATAAAAATGACAAGTACCCAACAGCGCGCCGCGCTTCAGCGCCAAATTTGGCAGATTGCCAACGACGTTCGTGGCTCAGTAGACGGCTGGGATTTTAAGCAATACGTACTCGGTACCTTGTTCTATCGCTTTATCAGCGAAAACTTCGCTAGCTACATTGAAGCCGGTGACGAAAGCATCAACTATGCATCGCTTGATGACTCAGTTGTTACCAACGACATCAAAGACGATGCCATTAAAACCAAAGGCTACTTTATTTACCCAAGCCAGTTATTCGTAAACGTGGCCAAAAGCGCGCATAATAACGAGAGCTTGAACACCGACCTTGCCCGCATCTTTGGTGAAATTGAGAACTCCGCGAATGGCTATGCCTCAGAGCAAGACATCAAAGGATTGTTTGCGGATTTCGACACCACCAGCAATCGCTTGGGTAACACGGTAAAAGATAAAAACTTGCGCTTAGCAGCCGTGTTAAAGGGGGTTGCGGGGCTAGACTTTGGAAACTTCGAAGACAACCAAATCGACCTGTTCGGTGATGCCTACGAATTTCTTATTTCAAATTACGCAGCTAATGCTGGGAAATCAGGTGGCGAGTTTTTTACGCCGCAACATGTATCGAAACTCATTGCACTATTGGCAATTCACGGGCAAGAGAGCATTAATAAAATTTATGATCCGGCAGCGGGTTCTGGTTCTTTGCTGATGCAGGCGAGAAAGCACATCGACGTGCATCGTATTGAGGACGGTTACTTCGGGCAGGAGATTAACCACACGACGTACAACCTTGCTCGTATGAACATGTTCCTGCACAACATCAACTACGACAAGTTCAATATCCAGTTAGGGAACACGCTCACTAATCCACATTTTTTGGATGACAAGCCGTTTGATGCCATTGTTTCTAACCCACCGTACTCGGTGAAATGGATAGGTAGTGACGACCCGACACTGATTAACGACGAGCGTTTTGCCCCAGCGGGTGTACTAGCCCCCAAATCAAAAGCTGACTTTGCCTTTGTGTTGCACGCACTCAGTTACCTTTCAAGCAAAGGCCGTGCAGCCATTGTTTGTTTCCCCGGTATTTTCTATCGTGGCGGTGCTGAGCAGAAAATTCGTAAATACCTTGTGGATAATAACTACGTTGAATCTGTGATTTCGTTAGCGCCAAACTTGTTCTTTGGTACCACGATTGCCGTCAACATTTTGGTGCTCTCCAAGCATAAGCAAGACACCACCACGCAGTTTATTGACGCGAGTAACTTGTTTAAGAAAGAAACCAATAACAACGTACTGACCGATGAGCACATCGAACAGATTATGAAAGTGTTCGAGAGCAAACAGGATGTTGAGCACTTTGCCAAGTCGGTACCATTCGAGAAGGTAGCAGAAAGTGACTACAACCTCTCCGTCAGCAGCTATGTTGAGGCCAAAGACAATCGAGAAGTTATCGACATTACCGAACTCAACGCAGAGCTGAAAACGACCGTTGCCAAGATTGACCAGCTGCGTGCGGATATTGATGCGATTGTGGCGGAGATTGAGGGAGCGGAGGTTGAACGATGAGTAGTCTGAGCTACATGGAGAAGTTGCTTGATGGGGTTGACGTTGACTGGAAGGCGCTAGGAGAAGTATGCGACTTCAAGAACGGGTTCGCATTTAAAAGTAGCTTATTTAAAGAAGCTGGTTTACCGATAATTAGAATTACTAATGTCGATGGGAAAAACATATCCCTAGCCGATGTTAAGTATTTTGACCCGTCTGACTATAAGGAAAATACAGCCTCCTATGAAATTCGCAAAGGCGATATTTTAATTGCGATGTCTGGTGCTACTACAGGGAAAATTGGCTTTTACGCTCACGAGAGCCCCGCGTACCTGAATCAACGAGTAGGTAAGTTCTTACCCAAGGCAGAAATCCTTAACAATAGATATTTGTATCACTATCTTCTTTCCAAAGTAGAGCAAATTTATGTGATTGCGGGTGGCGGCGCACAGCCAAACCTTAGTTCAAATGCATTAATGGCGAAAATTGAAATCCCAATTCCATGTCCTGAAAAGCCAGAAAAGTCGCTGCAAATCCAAGCGGAAATCGTCAGAATTTTAGATACTTTTACCGAGCTTACCGCCGAGCTTACCGCCGAGCTTACCGCCGAGCTTACCGCACGCAAAAAACAATACAACTACTACCGCGCTAAATTGCTCAGCTTTGAAGAGGGTGAAGTGGAGTGGAAGCCTTTGGGGGAATTAGCAGAAAACCTTAACTCAAAAAGAAAACCAATCACGAGCGGGCTGCGAGTTGCTGGAGATATTCCGTATTATGGTGCCTCGGGTATTGTCGACTATGTTCAGGACTATATTTTTGACGAAGATTTATTGTTAATTTCAGAGGATGGAGCAAACTTATTAGCCCGCAACACTCCTATTGCCTTCAGCATTAGCGGTAAAACGTGGGTAAATAATCACGCTCATGTACTTAAGTTTGAAACTTATGCCGAGCGCAGATACGTTGAGTATTACTTAAACAGCATCGATCTGACTCCATTTATTTCCGGTGCGGCTCAGCCGAAGCTGAACAAAAAGAACTTGGAAGCTATTCCCGTTCCAAGCCCATCTCTAACAGAAAAAGAGAAGATAGTAGCAATACTCGACAAATTCGACGCCCTAACCAACTCAATCACCGAAGGCCTCCCGCGCGAGATCGAGCTGCGGCAAAAGCAGTACGAGTATTACCGAGATTTGTTGCTAAGCTTTCCGAAGCCAAATGAGCAGGCGGCTTGATATGTCGATGGCGCTCGGAAATATCAATCTTTTGAGCGTTGCTGACCGAGCGGCAGAGACACTTGCTCTCAAAGAAAGTGCGTGGGCAACCGCAACTGATAAGGATTTCTTAGTCGTTCAAATTGTTAGTCAATTTAATTACGTTCAAGGAAAAGGAGTTTCCGATGACCAATAGTATTGAAATTTACCAATTTACTCACAGCAAGTTAAGGCGTGATTCAGTATGTGCAGAATTTGCACGGACTGCCATCGTTACAGCGGAGGTACCCCATGACTAACAAGCTAAGTGTCAAAGACCAAACCTCTGAATTTCTGCTGTACACCGCACCCAATGGCGACATCAAGGTTGAGGTATTGCTGAGTGATGAAACCATTTGGCTCACGCAAGAACGTATGGCGGAACTGTTTGGGGTTGGCGTTCCCGCAATTTCCAAGCATTTGAAGAATATTTTTGAAAGTGGCGAGCTAGAGCAAGAAGTGGTTATTTCCATTTTGGAAACAACCACTGAACACGGCGCCATTCCTGGGAAAACGCAAACTAAAAAGGTCAAATACTACAACCTTGACGCGGTCATCTCTGTCGGTTACCGAGTGAATTCGGCACAGGCTACGCAGTTTCGTATTTGGGCCACCCAGCTGATTAAAGAGTACATCATCAAGGGCTTTGCCATGGATGATGAGCGTCTTAAGAATGGCCAATATTTTGGCAAAGATTACTTTAAGGAGCTACTCGAGCGCGTTCGGTCGATTCGTTCAAGCGAGAGGCGTATTTATCAGCAAATAACCGACATTTTTGCTGAGTGCAGTATCGACTACGACCCAAAATCAGAAACCACGCGCCAGTTCTACGCCCACGTGCAAGATAAATTCCACTACGCCATTACCGGGCATACGTCAGCAGAAATTATTAGCCTGAAAGCAGATGCCAGTAAGCCGCTCATGGGAATGACAACTTACAAGAATGCTCCCAAAGGTCGCGTGCTGAAGTCGGATACGGTTATCGCTAAGAACTACTTATCAGAAACCAAAATTAAACAGCTAGAACGCACGGTATCGTCATTTTTTGATTACATTGAGGGCATTATTGAACGGCGCAATACCTTTACCATGGAAGCCTTTGCCGCCAGTGTGGATAAGTTCTTAGCCTTTAACGAATACCAGATACTGGAAGGGTACGGCAGCGTGTCGCGCGCAATTGCTAAGCAGAAGGCCTACCAAGAATACGAACAGTTTAACAAGCAACAGACAATTGAGTCGGATTTCGACCGCGAAGTGAAAAAGCTGTTGCAGAAAAAGGAAACAAAGGAATGACCACCTACAAACCCATAGCCGAGTCAAAACACTTTATCGTTTTAGATAAGTACACCAAGCAATATGAAGTTGCTGAAAGCTACCAAAGCGAGAGTGATTTAGAGCGTGAGCTGATTCAAGATTTAGTGAATCAGGGCTATGAGTATGTTCCCGGCCTGAATAACCCAATGGCGATGCTTGCCAACGTGCGCGTGCAGTTACAAGCATTGAATAACGTTGAGTTTTCAGACGGCGAGTGGGCGCGCTTTGTTGAGACCTACCTTGATCGGCCCAGCGACAGCATTACCGATAAAACCCGCAAAATTCACGACGATTACATTGAAGACTTCGTGTTTGATGATGGTCGTATTCAAAACATCTACTTGGTCGATAAAAAGAACATTCCGCGCAACAAAGTGCAGGTGATCAAGCAGTTTGAACAAACGGGTTCGCACGCGAATCGTTACGACGTCACCATTTTGGTGAACGGCCTGCCACTCGTTCAAATTGAACTGAAAAAACGCGGTGTGGCCATTCGTGAAGCCTTTAACCAAGTGCACCGCTACAGCAAAGAGAGCTTCAATGCAGAGAGCTCACTGTTTAAGTATTTGCAGCTGTTTGTCATTTCAAACGGTACCGACACGCGCTACTTTGCTAACACCGTGAAGCGTAACAAGAACACCTTTGATTTCACCATGAACTGGGCGAAATCTGACAACGGCTTGATTAAAGATCTGAAAGACTTCACCGCCACCTTCTTTCAAAAAGAGACCCTGCTCAAAGTATTACTGCACTTCTCGGTGTTTGATGTCAGCGACACCTTGCTGGTGATGCGGCCTTATCAAATTGCCGCCACAGAACGCATTTTGTGGAAGATTAAGAGCGCGTTTCAAGCCAAGCAATGGAGTTCAACCGATGCTGGCGGCTATATCTGGCACACCACAGGCTCGGGGAAAACATTAACCAGCTTTAAAGCAGCGCGCTTGGCGACCGAACTCGATTTTATCGATAAAGTATTCTTCGTGGTGGACCGTAAGGATCTCGATTACCAGACCATGAAGGAATATCAGCGCTTCTCGCCGGATAGCGTGAATGGCTCGGATAGCACCGCAGGCCTTAAGCGTAATTTGAGTTTGGATGACAACAAAATCATTGTGACCACCATTCAAAAGCTGAATAACCTGATGAAAATCGAGCGTGATTTGCCGGTTTATCGTCAGCAGGTGGTGTTTATTTTTGACGAATGCCACCGCAGCCAGTTTGGTGAAGCGCAGAAGAACCTACAGAGGAAATTTAAGCGCTATTATCAGTTTGGTTTTACCGGTACGCCGATATTCCCGCAGAACGCATTAGGTGCCGAAACTACTAGATCAGTGTTTGGCCACGAATTGCACTCGTACACCATCACTGATGCCATTCGCAACGATAAAGTGCTGAAATTTAAAGTTGATTACAACGATGTACGACCAAAGTTTCGTGCCATTGAAACGGAGCAAGACGAGCAGAAGCTCAGTACCGCAGAGAACAAACAGGCATTACTACACCCGGAACGTATTCGGGAAATCACCCAATACATACTGACGCACTTTCGCCAAAAAACGCACCGCATGAAGGCAGGTGGGCGAGGTTTTAATGCCATGTTCGCGGTCAGCAGCGTTGATGCTGCAAAAGCCTACTACGAGGCGTTTAAACAACTGCAACAAGATGCCGAGCGACCTTTGCGCGTCGCGACCATTTTCTCGTTCGCCGCGAATGAAGAGCAAGATTCCATCGGTGAGATACCCGATGAAAGCTTTGAAGTTTCTGCCATGAATAGCAGCGGTAAAGAGTTTTTAAGCGCAGCGATTGCCGATTACAACGCCATGTTTCAATCCAACTATGGTGTGGATAGCAACGGCTTTCAAAACTATTACCGCGATCTTGCCAAGCGCGTGAAAAGCCAAGAAATTGATTTGCTGATTGTGGTGGGTATGTTCCTCACCGGTTTTGATGCACCGACACTGAATACCTTGTTTGTGGATAAGAACCTGCGTTACCACGGACTTATTCAAGCGTATTCGCGCACCAACCGCATTTACGATGCCACCAAGACTTTCGGCAATATCGTGACCTTCCGTGATTTAGAAAAAGCGACGATTGATGCCATCACTTTGTTTGGTGATAAGAATACCAAGAATGTAGTGCTCGAGAAGAGCTATAAAGAGTACATGGAAGGCTTTACTGACCTCGTCACTGGGCAAGCGCGACGCGGTTTTATGGAAGTGGTTTCCGAGCTTGAGCAGCGTTTTCCGAACCCCGATGAAATTGAGCTCGAGAAAGACAAGAAAGACTTCGCCAAGTTATTTGGTGAGTATTTGCGTGTTGAAAATATTTTGCAGAATTACGATGAATTTGCCAGCTTAAAAGCGTTGCAGACCATTGATACGAGCGATGCGGAAGCTGTTGAAGCGTTCAAGATTGAGCATCACTTAAGTGACGACGATATCGCGACGTTACAAACCATTCGCATACCGCCTGAGCGCAAGGTGCAGGATTATCGCTCGACCTATAACGATATTCGCGACTGGATACGTCGTGAAAAATCAGCCGAGAACCAAGCACAGTCAACGATTGACTGGGACGATATCGAGTTTGAAATCGACTTGCTGAAGTCGCAGGAGATTAACCTAGACTACATTCTTGAACTGATATTCGAGCAGAACAAGAAAAACAAAAGCAAAGGCGATTTAATTGAAGAAGTTCGCCGTCTGATTCGAGCTAGCCTTGGCAACCGTGCCAAAGAGGGCTTAGTGGTTAAGTTTATTAATCAAACGGAATTAGACGCGATACCTGACAAGTCGGAAATCATTGATGATTTCTATAAGTTCGCACAAGCGGAACGTGATCGCGAAGCTGCAGAGCTTATTCGCTCAGAAAACCTCAACGAAGACGCCGCCAAGCGCTACATCGCAGCCTCATTGCGCCGTGAGTACGCCAGCGAAAATGGTACCGAACTCAACTCTACCTTGCCGAAACTAAGCCCGTTGAACCCGGAATACCGAACCAAGAAGCAAACGGTGTTTCAGAAGATGTCGGCGTTTGTTGAGAAGTTTAAAGGGGTTGGTAATGCGAATTCGCTTAACCTAGCTAAAGACTTAGAACCGTCTCCTTTGGTGTTTGGTGATATTAAACTCTATGGTGCGGAGCAGTTGGCTGCACTCGAAGGTGCAGTTGAATTAGGAAGTATCACTTTTAAAACAGATGCCCCTTATGAACACGCCCCAGAATCGTTGCTCGCAACTGGCTATTATTCTGAACTTAAAAATATGGGGATTGTTTCGGCAGATATTTTAGATGTGACACTGCTAGCCTTACACGAGCTAGAAAAAACAACTGAGGAGTTAGGAGTTGCTTTATATAGCGAGGGGAATAGCGGGGTTGTTTGGGCGCTAAAGGAAGCAAGAAATGGCAGCATTTACAACGAATTCATCGCTTTTTCAGTGCAAGTTCTCGGAGATGAAAGCTATAAACCTTATATAGAAAATGGCATCTATGATTTGGGTAAAATGATTTTGGGGGCCACTCTAATTTCTTTGCCGCGCAGAGTGTTTAACAAATTAAAGGGAAAAGTAACGGTAGGTGAAGACCAAAGCGCTATGAAGGAATCAATTAAGTCTTCACCAAACGTCGTTGATTTTAGCGAGCATCGAGAGAATAGAGAAAAGATGAAAAAACTTGAGCATTAATCCCAACGTGTTTGAGTTTATTTTTCGTTGCAAAACACCTTTGTCTTAACGGGGGCAGAATAAATGCAAGGTTACGTCTACATTCTCGAAGTGCGAGATATTCTGCTACCGGTTTGCAAAATTGGAATGACCACGCGGACGCCTGAACATCGAGTGCAAGAGATCAACCAAGGAGCAACAGGTGACTTTCTCTGGGATGTAGCTCACAAATTTTACGTCAATGATTGTGTGAAATTTGAAAAATGCATTCATCAGCAACTCAGCCCGCTGCGCCAGAAGCGGCGTGAGTTTTTCAATCTATCTCCTGACGATGCCCACAAAGCTGTTCTATCAATATTGGAGCGCCTTGATGATGTGGTTGAGGTTCTTCCGCTTGCAAAAGGTGAACCAGCGGCGATGAAAACGAAGCGTCGCAAGTGCAAACGAAAATACTCACTGAGAGATCAAGAGTATGCGCGGTGGCTAGACGCGTTTAATGAATATTTTAACGTGCTCGGACAGCCTTTTGGACAAACCAATAAGCCACTGTTCGGCATTAGTGACGGTGTAGTTGGCGTTCAATGGAATTTACTGATTAATACAGAGCTAGAGCAGGTTGAATTGGGCGTAAACCTTGAGGGGACCCAAAAAACAGGTGGCATGTTGATCACCGACTTTTTGCTCTCGAGGCCGTCAGTAAATGAGCTAAAAAATATAAGCTCGCATCATGCCAATATTTTCATGGCGATACTGAGGGATGCATGGCAAGCAGCATCCCGGCCAGTGATAAAAGAGCAATATGTGGGTGGTAGTAAGCACAGCTTGAGCGAGTTGAATGAATCTGAGTGGCAGCTACTTCTTGATGAGGCACTGTCTTGCCTTGATGAGCAGAACGATTTCCGAAAGCGAAAGCTTGATTGTTGGGTAACATTAAAAAAGTCAGGAGTTAAGCAGCAAATGCCTGTTTCGCCCCACTTACAGATAACTACGGCGCTTGATATTAATGCGGACCCTTATGTTGCTATTAAGAACGCTG
Source organism: uncultured Idiomarina sp. (assembly GCA_946885915.1). The sequence continues at coordinate 83,885 of CAMPHF010000007.1, read as the reverse complement.
CTGAGCTTTTGCTGCCTGTACGCGAGTGGGTATTGGATGCTGTTGCTGAACGGACAAATGTCCAATAAACACAATGCGCGTTCGTTTACTGTAAAAAGGATAACCTGATGGCTGATTACCATGGTTCGTGTTTGTGTAGTCGAGTGAAGTTCGAATTATGCGGAGAGCTGGAAAGCTTTTATTTATGCCATTGTGAATACTGCCAAAAAGATACTGGTTCGGCGCACTCGGCAAACTTATTCACGCAGTCAGCGACGCTAAAGTGGGTTTCGGGCGCAGATAATGTCAGCGTCTATCATCTTCCTCACACGCGACATGTAAAAAGCTTCTGCCAGCATTGTGGCAGCGCTTTACCCACCATTCTTGATAACAATATTGTTGCTATTCCAGCGGGTTGTTTAGACACTGTAATATCCATTGCACCAACCGCGCACATTTTTAATTCAAGTAGAGCTTCATGGGAGCAAAACCTTGTCAATATTCCGACATTTGAGAAGCTGCCTACTTCATAGCAAGGTTTTATTCATGCCCCTAGAGTAAACCAAAATATTTGAGAAACCAGTTAACGAAACTATGATGAAATCATTATTTCTTGCCAGCTTAGGCGCTGTATTAAGCGTCTTTATTATTACGCTAGTTGCGAGCGGCACAGGCGCTATTGCGTCTGAGTACGACGACATTCTTATCTCTCTGCTAATCGCCAGCGTTGCTGCCGTGGTAGCGCTTGTTGCGGTTGTGGTGTGGGCGTTGCCTTTGCATTTTGTGCTGTTGAAGTTTCATCGCCCAAATTTGGTTTGGTATGTGCTGGGCGCATTACTGCCAAGCGTATTCTTCGTTTATGCATTAAAGCCATTTGGGCTTGATTCAGCAGAGGATTTATTACAACAAGCACTATTTTGCAGCCTGTGTGGTGCTGTAGCCGCTGGTGTGTTTTGGTTTATCGCGGTTTATCGAGTTCGTGGGAAGACTACAAGCGTTTAGAGCCATTAAATAAAGCTTATAATTGTCGGGTATTTAACTATGTTCGCTCAAATCCAAGAGGGATTTGGTCTGCTATGAGCGATGAGCAGACGTTGGGTTTGCTCTGCCCTGCCGCATACTAAATAATAGTTCTAGCCTCTATGTTTTCCGTAGGAAAATGCGACTACTAATATCCGGCTTTATCAGATATAAGCGATCTTTTTTGACCGCTATTTCACCTTTGCTCTGATAATTTCATTTGAAATTACACAAAGGAGCAATTCATGCGTCTACATAAAATTATTTATTGTTTGTTTTTACTAATCCCGACTTACTCTGTTGCGGCAGAAGAAGTAACTGTTATTTTTGAATCTGGGTTCGGTGTCGACGGAGAAGTTTGGAACCCAGTCATCGAACAGCTACCGACCAATATCAAAGTCATCAATCCAACTCGCCTTAGCCTGGCCTCTGCAAACACTCAGCCGACAACTATTCAGCAAGACGTTAGTTCATTAATAAACAAGATTCAGCGTGAGAGTGAACAGCGTCAAGTTATTGTAGTAGGCCACTCCTATGGAGGTTTAATTGTGACCGAAGCTATTCGTGAGGCTAGCTCGCAGGTACTTGGCGTGGTGCTTATTGAACCAACAGTTAAGGTTCAACGCGTGCGTTATCGAAAACTTGATTCTGAGCGCGTCGCACGCGATGACAAAATGATGGCAAAATACATGCCACCGCATCTATTGCCGCACTATAAGTTGCTCATGCAAGAACTCGATAGCACTGATGAAAACTTGATACCGTTACCTGCTGATCTGCGTGTGACACTTTATACTTCGACGCAGCTCCACCCTGAGCCAATGTTTATCGAGGAGACTAAAGCTGGCAAAGAATTATGGATGCAAATGCATAACGAGCTATTTAGTTTAATTCGGGCTGGCCAGCATATTCGTTCCGACAAATGGGGTCACTCGATTCATATTGAATATCCAGCAGAGATAGCGAATGCTATTTTGAATCTTGCCGCCGAAGGCCCATAATAAGAAAGTCTTTAAGAGGAGCACACCATGCCCAAAGAACGTTCAATTTTACTGATCGAGGATAACTTAGCGATTGCCAGACAGGTCGTCGACTTTCTCGAAGGGTTGGGTTGGAACGTGGATTTTGCCTCCTCTGGACAGTTAGGAATAAAACTAGCATTAAACGCGCAATTTAACGTAATCTTACTTGATTTGAATCTTCCTGACACAGATGGCCTAGCCGTCTGTCAGGCTATCAAAGAACAAGCCCAACGCAATCAGCCCATATTAATGGTAACTGCGCGTGATGCCTTTGAAGATAAAGCCAAAGGCTTTGGTCATGGTGCCGATGATTACCTGACGAAACCATATGATTTACGTGAACTAGCACTGCGCTGCGAGGCGCTCTCTCGACGCCCCGAACTCCACCGGGACAGCTTATTAATCGAAGGTGGTTTGCGAGTCGATATGCGTGCGATGACCGCACACTGGCAGCAGACACTAATACCACTGACGGGCATCGGCTTAAAGCTTTTGAGTGAGTTGCTCGTTGCCCATCCTTATCCAGTGAGTCGCTCCGACCTGATAAGTGCTATTTGGGGCGCAGACCCACCTGAAAGTAATGCATTGAAGTCCCATATCTATTCTTTGCGTAAGGTGTTAGAGCATGTGAGCGGGCGACAGCTTCTGTTTACCATCAGTAATGTGGGCTACCAACTTAAAGGACTGGATTAAGATGAGGGCTAATAGCATAAGAGCCAAGTTATTCATCTCATTTGGCGTTTTGGTTGTCATCATTAGCTTCGTCTACATGCGTCTGAGCTATCTCGCGATCACCACATCTGAAGCCGTTACAGCGTCAGTCTTGTTAGAAACTGCCCCCCCCGGAATGACAACGACAGTGTATTCCGAAGTAGACTTGCCAGCGTGCAACTCAACGTCTTTACTCCATGATACGAAGATAACTGTCTATGAATGCGCAGAGCAGACGGTTTATAGCTACCCAGCCAAAGACGCTCAAGGTGTCCCGGTATGGAAACTGTTAGATGCAACCGAGGCCTTACCTTTTTCCAGGTTTAATGGCGTGTTAAATTTATTTAACACGAGTTTGGCGCTGGCTGCTATCGTATTGGCTTTGCTTGCTACTTGGATTATCGCGAACCGAATAGCTCAGCCCATTCGCAACCTGACGGAGCAGGTTCTTCGGCAACGTGACAATTCTGACGCGTCGATTAAACGTTTATCTCGTGAGGACGAAATTGGCCAGTTAGCGGATGCTTTTTATTACACCTACTCTGAATTGCAGAGCGCTTTGCAACGTGAAAAAGACTTTACGCGCGACGTCAGCCATGAATTGCGTACACCGATTACGTTAATTAAAAACACTCTGACACTCACTCGTGATGACGCCCTACCACCTGAAACGATGAAGCTTTTGCAGCATGCAACGAGTGAGCTCCAACAAACAATCAATGTGTTACTTGCTCTGGCTCGCAAGGAAAACCTCAACTTTACTGAACTGAGTTTGGTGCCGCTGCTTGAGGAGGCGATTTTGGGAATTCATCGTGTGCACCCGGACCTTGTTTTTGACTGTTATGTCGATCTTCCACCCCAACTTAGAGTATACGGTAATCAACATTTAATCAGTTTGTTGTGTCAGAACCTGATAAGTAACGTTTTTTACCATGGGGATGCTAGCGGTCTCAGGGTTCATCAAAGTGATGGTAGGGCGATTGTTTTTGAAAATAGTTTGGGGGAGTCCTCAGAGCGTCCTTACTATCAGGGCTTGGGTCACGGTCAGTATTTAGTAAAACGCGTCGCTAAAGTTATGAACTGGAGCGTGAGTATCGAACAAACTAGCGATATTTATCGCGTCAAAATAACTCCCACTACGGTACTCGAGTAAGTTAATTGAAGCGCCGAAGGTAGTTTGGCGCTTTACCTGACATAATGCTCTAAGGTGCCCAATTTCACAGTCCTTGTGGATGTTTTTCTTGAAAGAGCGTCTGTCATTGCATCAAACAAAGCCGTTTGGTTTCAAAAAAGCGGCGAGGTCAGGTGATACCACGGTCCGCTCTTGGCACAAAGCAGCTGCTCAAGTTTGTAATATTCACCTCTAAGCTAACGCAATGGCGGCATTAATCCTTTCCAAGTTGCCAAATATCAAAAATTTGCCACACTTTTAAAAGTTTCAGGTCGAAAAGGAGGCAGGTATGGCTAACGTAGGTGAAGTCGATCGCTTAATTCGTATGTTTTTGGGTGCCGCAATCTTGCCGCATAAATGCCGTAGCGCAAATTCTTGGTTGTGATAATTTGCTAAAAGGTAGCCAAGTGCAACAAGGAGTTGGTGTGGCATGAATATTAACAGCGAGAGAGTTAAACAAATACGTGTTCAAAAAGGTTGGTCGCAAGAGCAGCTTAGCGAATTTTGTGGCGTGAACTTAAGAACCATTCAGCGGTTAGAAAAAAGAGGCACTGCTTCCCAGGAAACTTTGAAAGCGTTGGCATCCGTATTTGAAGTTGATGTACAAACGCTACTCAATACAGAAGCACCAGCACCGAAACGGGCATTTATAAGTGTGTTGAATACCGTGAAAGACTTTGATGATTTCCAAAGCCGAGCGGATCGCTATGAGTTTTGGTGGTTCTTTATCTTCTTTGTACTCATTTTAGCACTCGCTGAAACCATTCACTTGGCAGTCGCAAGCGCTGTGACCATTATTCTGCTCGTTCCTTTTCTTGCGGTTTCTACTCGCAGACTCATCGACGCCGGTCAAAGCGTCTGGTGGCAGCTTATGTACCTCGTACCTTTTGGCGTGCTGATAGTGCTGTATTATTTGGCTCTGCCTAGCTCCGAGAATGCTAAAAATCCCGCTTGAGAGTTGGCGCTCGTAACGGCTCCAAGCCATCGACTGAATCCCCACACGGCAATGAAGAGCGGTTGTAAGTTCATTTTCTAGTGTGTTACTTTTCTGTTGTGATTTGATTTGGAGACTTTATGAAAACGGTAATCACGGGCGCTATTTTTTGTCTTTTCTCGCACCTGGCTTTCAATACGGCGCACGCCGAAACAGTGAATGAGTCTGTATACGATTCTTGCTTGGATTGTTCTCAACAAGAACTTATTGAAAAGGCTGAATCCTATGGCAAAGAGGGGCGTTTCGTGTTTGTGACCTCTACTCGAGGTGATGCCACGGCGGTTTTAGTCGCTTCAGGTATAGCCGAGAGTCAGAAAGGACCGAGAGGATTCCTCACGCCGCTTAGCAAAGAAGAGCAGCAGGATGTAGATAGCATCGTAAAATTTGCTGCTAAAGTACGTGAACATCTCGAATCTATCGGCGGGGAAAAGAAGACGATTAAGGCTGAAGATTTAATTGATTCATTGCAGTGAGTGCTCGCTCCTTGTCTTGCGGCGGCCTATGTTCCTCCGAGCATAAACGCCCTTAGTTTGCGCTCATCACGCATCACCAGCAGGATAAAAACTTGTTGCTCAGCTCGGCGATAAAAAACACGGCATGGTGGTACGACCAACTCTCGATATACTGAATTAGGGAGCTCCGGAGGTGTTCGCCCTGAATCTGGGAAGTTTTCTAAACGCTGCGTTTTCTCAAAAACACGCTTAACCAATGCTCTTGCAGCATGCGGGTTATCAAAAGCGATGTACTCAGCTAATTCATTAAGTTCAGCAAGTGCCGGTTCGGTCCAAATTATTTCAGCCATCGGCTCATTTTCTCTTTGGCCTCGCTCTGGTTGTAAGTTCTTCCCTCGAGTACCGCTCGCTCGCCTCGAGCTAAACCTTCGAGTAGCTCCAGTCGTTGCTGCATAAATTCATAGTGCTTTACATCAACTAGATACGCAGAGGGTTGGCCATGCTCGGTGATCAGTACCGGCTCTTTCGATACATGCAAATCCGCCAGAATCTTGGTTGCTTGGCGTTTTAGGTTGGTTACTAACTCAACTTTCATGATTACCTCCACACTCACGCTAAAGTGATACTATAGTATCACTTTAGCAGTTCGGCAATCAAAGTTAACCTAAATAATTGTAGGCAAACTGCCAACCAAAAGCGGGATTCGGCAAAAGATGGTTTATTCCGTGCAGCTTTCATAAACTGACAGTTAGTTTTTACTGCTGCCGTTGCATTTATTGCCGAAAGGATACGAGCTCTACTCTATGTTGAAATCATTAATACTTGCCAGTTTAGCTGCTGTTCTCGCCGTTTTTGTGATCACGTTGGTGGCGAGCGCAATAGGCGCAATTGCCTCTGAATACGACGACATTCTCATTTCTCTGCTCATCGCTGGCGTTGCAGCTGTAGTGGCACTTTTTGCGGTGGTAGTGTTTGCCATACCCTTGCATTTTGTCTTGCTGAGGCTCAATCGGCAGCGTGTCGTATGGTATGTGTTAGCTTCAATCGTGCTCAGTTTTCTATTTGTTTATGCGCTTAAACCCTTCGGGCTAGATTCAGCTGCGGATTTATTACAACAGGCGTTGTTTTGCAGTTTGTGTGGTGGTGTAGCCGCGGTCGTATTTTGGTATATCGCGGTTCATCGGGCTGGTGTGCGAGTTGCTATGTAAGAAATGGCTTAGGCTCTTTGGCAGATATTTGAAATCGCCTGCATGTTTTCTGCGCCGGTATTGAGAAGGTTTGGAATGTCAAAATTCACGTATTTTAGAAATTTAGCTTTATCAGTAATCAGCATAGTGCTGGGGTTATGTATTGGTGTAGTGCAACTAACTCAGGAAAATAGTGGCTTTCCGTATAGAGATAATCTCACTGAGAAAAGTGGATTGGTTGATTGGGTTCAGGAATACAAATATGGGATACGCTTCGCTTTTCTTGATGACCCCCTTAATTTTAACTACCCCTCAAAATCTGACGGCCAAGGTATCGTCAAAGAATCTCTCGTGAACTCTAAGGGGCAGGTCGTGACTATTTTATATGATTCTTCTGATACTTCTTCGCCAATCTATTCCTCAAAGGTTTATCATGATTTTTTTGAGCTAGAAGTAGGTGGAAAGGTTGTACGTTCGTATTCTCAGTCTGAGAAAGCGTGGAAATCAGATAATAAACTAACCCCCTTCATTGTTGCGTTGTTTTCGTTGGGAGGGCTTTATATTTGGAGGAAAACTCGAAAAGCATATAAATATTCCAGATATTAATCATTGCTTTAGATTAATTACTAGCACAAAGTATTCGCTCAAATCTGGATTGGCTTCGATACAGCTTAACGCCAAGGAACGCATATTCTAGTGACATTTTAGTCACATTCGCTTTGCTAGAGTTTCAGCGCTATATCTAGTCATTAGCGCTGATATCCAGAGGAACAAGAATATGAGTCGGCCATTATTCCAAGTACTAAACTTGCTGCTGTGGGGGCTTTTAGCCAGCTTCCCAGTTATTAGCCATGCAGCTGAAGCGCCCGGTGCGCTGACGTTTTTGGTGAAAGATCAAAACACCGAACGGCCCCTAGCCGACGTTGAAATTACCCTTACCGAGCGCGAAACCAGCACCACTCAAACTGTAACCACTAACGCCCAGGGGCGCATTGTGGTGGCTGAACTTAATCCCGGTTTATATTCGGTAAGCGCAGCTAAAGGCGGTTTTGCGCCGGCGTTTGAGCCAAGCATACGGGTAATTACGCGCAAGAATGTTCAAATTGAATTCGAACTCGTTGCGCAAGTGGTGGAGCGAGTGTTGGTGCAAGGTCGGCGTGCCGCTGCCTACGCCTCGGGTAGCACTACTTACATTGACCGCGAAGCCCTACGCAGTGCGGTGGGCGGTGGTGCCGATCCGCTGTTGTCATTAGATGGTTTGCCGGGGTTAGCATCGCCTAGTGAATTTGCCAGCTTTAGCGTGCGTGGCCGCGGCCCGCGCGATAATTTGCTGTTTGTGGATGAGTTTCCGTTCGACAAGGCGGTGCATTTCGATGCCACTTTGGGCGAGGAAGAAGATGTGGGTGGCGGTGGCCGGTTCTCTATTTTTGCGCCAAACGTGATTAGCGGCGCGGAGTTTTCACCGGGTGGTTGGAGCGCTGCTTATGGTGGGCGCGCGGCATCGTTATTAAAATTAGAAGTGGCCGACGGCAACCCCAGCCCCTCGGCGAGTTTTCGTTACGATTTAGCAGGTTATGAAATTGGGTACGATGGCCCTGCGGGGTTTGCTGATGACGCAACTTTGTTGGTGTCGGCCCGCCGGTTAGACTTCGGCCAGTTGTTCGAAACCATTGAAGAGTTAGACATTGGTAATCCGGTGTTGCGCGATGTGATCATTAAATCTGTGGTGCCGCTGAATAGTAACAACACCCTAGAGGTGCTGCTAATTGATACCCATGAAGATTATGTTCGCGATGTTACCCACGTATTTAACTCGCCTAATTTTGAAGATGTTGCGTTACAAGAAGCCGAGCAAGATAGTGATTTGTATGGGCTTACCTTGCGCACCTTTATTGGTGACAATGCCACGCTCACGAACAAGGTGTTTTACCGCAAGAGCGACAAATTAAGCTCTGAGGGCGAGGCCTTTCCGGATTTAGTGCCGCCTGGTTCGCCGGCCGAGAGTTTTCCGGTGCGCGAGAACATTATTACCATTGGTGAGAACGAAACTGAGTTGGGTTGGCGCAGCGATTACGAGCAGTTGAACGGCTGGGGGATATTCAGTGCCGGGCTGCGGCTGACGCAAATTGAATTAGATTATAACACCGTGCTAGACGGCGAATGGACCAGATTTATTTACGACGAAGACGATTTTCGTCCTGATCCTGAGCAAAAATACATTGTGCTTACCCCTGAAAATTTGAACGCTTCACTCACTCAAAAAGAAACCAACTACGCCGGTTATGCCGAGCAACTGTTTGAGTACGGCGAGTGGGATTTTACGACTGGATTACGCCTAGAGCGCGATGGTTTTGCCGACGAAAGTTTGGTGTCGCCACGGTTTAGCACCAATTGGCGACCCAGCAGTTCGGTGCGCTATTTTGCGACTGCTGGCTTGTTCCATCAATCTCCCCGGTATTTGGAGTTAGCGGCCAATGACGCCAATAGGCTTAAAAACGAGGAAATTACCCACACCAGTATTGGGGTACAGTTTTTTCCGAGCCGCCAGTGGTCGGTGTTAACAGAGGCCTATTACCAAAGCCTAGATAAGCTGGTGGTTGATCAAGATCGCGCCAACGGTACTTTTGCCAATCTTGGCGATGGCCATTCTTACGGGTTTGATGTGGTGGTCAATGGCACTATCCGTGAGGGCTTGTATGCCACTGCAACTTACTCCTACAACGATGCGGTGGTGGATGAGAAAGATGGCCGCGGCGAAGTAGCGGCTGAATTCAATCGTGAGCATGTGGCCACGCTTGGGCTTACCTGGGAAATTAACGATCGCTGGAAAGTGGCGGGGCGTTATAAGTATTTGTCGGGTCGGCCTGATGACAGCTTTATTATTCACGAGGACGTGTTGGGCGCAGGCCAGCCGCTGCGCTACTCGAAAGAAATTATTGAGCCAAATGTGGGGCGTAAACCCGGCTCTGGGGTGGTGAATATTCGGGTAGATTACCGCCGCGCATTTGGGCCGGTCGACTTTACCGCGTTCTTAGATGTGATCAACGTGACGGCGGCATCTTCTAGTGATGATTCTGAGTTTGATTATCGCCGTGGTATTGTGGTGGTTGACGACAGCGAGCCCGAACCGCTGATTGGCTTACGCTTCGATTACGCTTGGTAAGGAGATTGCCGCAAATGTTAACTTCGCAGGCGAGCACCATTCGCGCCTTAATTGTGGAAGATAACCGCGACATTTGCGGCAATATTGCTGAGTACCTTGAGTCGCAACCCTTGGCAACTTACAACTATGTGTTGGACTTTGCCTACGATGGGGTAAGTGCGCTGCACTTGGCCACTACCGCGCGCTTTGATGTGCTGGTGCTGGATTTAACACTGCCGAAACTAGATGGTTTAGCAGTGTGCCAACAGCTGCGTGCCGACCCTAGTTTTACCACGCCCATACTCATGCTAACCGCCCGCGATACACTGAATGACAAGCTTTCAGGTTTTACCGCTGGTGCCGACGATTACCTTACCAAACCTTTTGCGTTACAGGAGCTACAGGCGCGCTTAGAGGCGCTTTACAAGCGCGCGCAGGGCAAACCCACTTCGCTGTTAACGGTGGCAGATTTAAGCCTGAATAAAGCCACCTTGCAGGTTGAGCGTGCGGGTCAGTTGCTTGAACTCACCCCCGCAGCCACCCGCATTTTGCAAAAGCTGATGGAAGAAGCTCCAGCGGTGGTGTCGCGTGAGGAGCTGGAAACCTTGCTTTGGGCTGACGAGCGCCCCGATGGCGATGCGCTGCGCTCGCACCTTTATAAGCTGCGCCAAATTATTGATAAACCCTTCCAAACGGCGCTTATTCATACAGTGCACAAAATTGGCTATCGCTTGGCCGAGGGCCCTCGGTGATGTCTCAGGAACAAATGCCCAAGGAACGAATGTCGCGCACCAGAACGGCTGGCAAAGGAACCTATCGGCATAGCATTCGCACCCGGGTAGCCATTGCATTTGCCATTTGTGTGGCAGTGTTAAGCGTAGTGTGGGGCTTTGCTTTTTTTGCAGCCATTAAGCTTACTGAAGACAGCGTGCTGGTGCAGCAGTTACAGCGCGCTGCGGCTAGTTATCCGGTAATGCCCGAAGATATAAAGGGCTATGAAGATGCCAGTGAGTTACCGGAATCTTTGCAGGCTTGGGCGCAAACCAACCCGACGGCTGGGGTGTATGAGTTTGTTGATGAAGAATTTCATGTGGCGGTTATTTCGACAACGGATGCCGAAGCAAAGCCCGCCTATGTGGTTTTCGATGTAAGTGAAATTGAAGCTGAATCCTCCCAAGATTGGTGGTGGTTGTTGCTGATTATGGGCGTAGTCGGCTCGCTTGGCTTGGCAGGGTTTGGCCTAGGTATGATGGTGATGCGCCGGGCGGTTGCGCCGGTGGTAGAGCTCGCCAATGCAGTGGGCGATATTGATTTGGCGCGGCTGTCTGAGGTTGATCACAAACGCATTGAGGCCAAACGCTTCGGTGATGACGAGGTTGGGGTGCTGGCAGAAACCATTGAGCGTACGCTTGAGCGTATTAGCGCCTTTGTGTTGCGCGAACGCTATTTTACCGGTGCGGCCAGCCATGAATTGCGAACTCCGCTTACGGTCATTAGCGGAGCGTTAGAGCTACTAGCTCAGCGCGAGCTGGCTGCGGCGGATGTAAAGGTGCTTGATCGGGTGCGGCGCGCCACCGAGGAAATGAAAAGCACCATAGAGATGTTTTTAGCACTGGCACGCGAAACCGACGATGGCTTGTACGAGGCGCAGTTGCCGGTTCAGCCAGTGCTGAACCAAGCGTTAGAGCAACAACAACCTTTGTTGCAGGGCAAGCAGGTGAATGTATCAGTAGTGGCAGCGGTGAGCCCCAACGTGAGTGGGCATCCGCAAGCCTTTGCCATTGCCGTGAATAATTTAGTGCGTAATGCTTTTGAGCATGCCGAGGCTGAGCACAGCCAAATAGACATTGTGCTTTCAAGTAACGAGCTGACGATTAGCAACTCAGCGAGCGTGGGAACGAGCGAACATAACGCGCCAGCTGCGGGCTCGCCTTACTATGGGAATGGCCACGGTCATGGTTATGGGCTTGGCTTAGGCATTGTGCAGCGCCTGTGCGAGCGCAATGGCTGGACCTTCTCATTCGAGGTGGTTGAGCATAAAGTTTGCGCCCGCTTGAGCTGGTGATCAGCGTTTTCCCTCATTCATTACATACCAATCTTGCATATTATATATAATCTACTAAACTTATATTTAACTATTTATGGATTATAAATAAGCTATTATATGAACGCTAATCATATTTCTAAACTCATTGGTGATCGGGTTCGGCAGTACCGTCTCAATCAAGACTTAACGCAGGAGCAGTTGGCTGATCTAGCCCACATCTCGGTAACTGCAGTTAAGTCGGCCGAGCAGGGAAAAAGTACGTTAGCAACCTATGTTGATATTCTAGCGGCGTTAGGACGTCTCGATGGGTTATTAGCGGCGTTTCCTGATGATGGCGTTTCCCCGGTTCAGTTACTGAGGAGTAGCACCGGACAGAAACAGCGTGCCAGCGGCAAGAAATCCATAGACTTGAGCCGCGATAAGGAACTGGACTGGTGATTGAAGCGATTGAAGTACGCTATAACGGCCAAGCTGTTGGTGCGCTTAGCTATACAGCAGGCGATCCCGCCGCTCGATTTGAGTATTTTCCTGATTTTGTTGAGCAAAACATAGCGCTTGCACCGCTCATGATGCCAGCCGAAAAAGGCCGTATTTTTGTGTTCCCCAATTTAAACTGGGATACCTTTCGCGGGTTGCCTGGCATGTTTGCGGACTCACTCCCTGATGATTTTGGCAATGCAGTATTAAATCAATGGTTAGCGCAACAGCCGCAACGGCGTGAACCATTATCTCCGCTAGAGCGTTTGCAATACACTGGCGAGCGCGGAATTGGCGCGCTGGAATACTATCCGGTACAGCAACGCCGAGCTTTTGCAGCCAATAAAGATATTGAACTTGAGAGTTTAATGCGGGTTGCACAACAAGTGTTAGATGCGCGGAATGGCTTTCAGAAGTCGACCAAATTTGGCGAACAAGAAGATAACGCCATGATGCAAGACTTGTTGGCGGTAGGCACAAGCGCTGGCGGCGCAAGGCCAAAGGCTGTGCTGGCTTTTAATCATGACTTCACTCAGGTTCGTTCCGGGCAAGGTAAAGTGCCCGAGGGATTTGAGCACTATTTATTAAAGTTTGATGGCGTACATGAACGCGACCCAGCCCAACAAACATTTGGTGATCCGTTGGGTTACAGCGCGATGGAATATGTCTACTTCTTAATGGCCACCGCCGCCGGCATTCATATGATGCCATGTTTTTTGTTATCAGAGGGCAAGCGGCGGCATTTTGTGACCAAGCGTTTTGATAGAGTTGCAACCAGGAAAAGGCATGTGCAAACGCTAACGGCCATTAAACATGTCAATTATCAGAATATCGGTGGATTTTCATATGAGGAGTTATTTTTAGTCGCACGAGAGCTGGGGTTACCTCGCGAGGATGCGCTTGAACTATTCCGCCGTATGGTTTTTAACCATGTAGCGACTAACCATGATGATCATTCCAAAAACTTCAGTTTTATCCTAGAACCTCAGGGTTGGCGGTTAAGCCCAGCTTACGATGTGGCATTTAGTTACAAGCCCGGTAATCCATGGGTGGAGCAACATTGGATGTCGTTAAATGGTAAGCGAAGCCAACACCAAAGAGCTGATTTTTATGCACTAGCGGATACTCATTTAGCGCGAATACCGCGGCGTGAAATAGATGAGATTATTGATAAAGTGATCGAAGCTGTCGGGCAGTGGTCACGGCTAGCGGCTGAGCATGAAGTGCCTAAGGCGCTAGCTGCTGTTATTACCAGCCACTTGCGGTTATCCGAGTTCCGAAAATAGCTCTCGATTCATTGGCTCGCCGCTCAGCCAAGGATTCAGCAACTAAACCAGCGCGGCCGCTACATAACCCAGCAGCACCAAGTTCGCCAGCAACGCAATAATGTAAAAATACGAGCGTGGGCTAGGGTTTTTCTCGGTGGCAATGACGTAATACAGCACCATGTGAATAATGCGCGCAACTGCGTACACCCATACGATGATGCCGAGCACGCTAGGTGCAACATTCAGCCAAATAGCAAACAGGGCAGGGAATAAGAACAAGCACATGTTCTCGATAGAGTTCATGAAGGTGCGGTGGCTACGAAACACGAACGAATCGTGGCTTAAATTGCTATCCACAATGCCCGGTACGTAATGCTGTTGTTTGCGATGCGCCACTGATGCCACTAGCGCCTGCACCACCACCGTGGTCACGATGAGCCATAAGCCCCAAAACGTAAAACTGTAATCCATCATTGTGCATTTTCCTTTTGTTGTGGTTGTGAACTGAAACCTTTATGGCGAAAGGCAAATATTGCCATAACCTGTCCCATAATGTGATTGTCAATGGTGTTACGAACTGATACAAATATAACGAATGACTATATCATGTATGGTATGCATGCTAAGGGTTTTGTTGCAACAAAACCTGCGCTTTGCCGCCAACATACACACCACGGGATACGCGCTGCAGGATGCTTCGGTTGCTAGGTTATTTCATAGTATTAATGAGTTTATGGTTGCCGGTGCAGGAGGTGGCACAGGCACAGCAAACTGCACCCATTCCGAGCGATTTTAATGGCTATGAAAGCGTGCAAATGGGCGAGATTGATATCACCGATCTTGACCATATGCCGCTGCGCACCCCGGTTGAGTTTTTAATGGCCGATCCTCGCGCCACTATTGATAATCTGCCGATTTATCGATTTCGCCCGCTCACGAGTTACGATCTCAGCCAGGGTATTTCAGAGCAAGCCTTTTGGCTTCGCTTTCGCGTAAAAAATAACGCCCGTGAGCAGCGTGAATGGGTGTTAAGTCATGAACACCCTTACACCGACTCTATTCAGGTGTTTTTACGTAACGAAAGCGAGACCTTAGCGGTTATTGATATGAGTGATCGTGAACCGTTTTCGGCGCGGCCACTGAATCATCGTACGTTGGCGCTGGAGTACGCGACGCCGGCAGAAAGCTATACCGATGTTTACGTTCGAGTGGGCTTTGCCACGCCTGAAACCGTTACCTTAAGCTTTTATTTATCCTCGCCTGAGTATTTTCAAGAACAAGCCGAACGTGATTACTTATTGCAAGGCATGTATTTGGGCGTGATGGCATTACTTTTGTTGGTGGCGATTATTTTTGGCTTTACCCTGCGCGACCGGGTGTACTGGTGTTATGCGTTTTTTATTCTCACTAGCGGGCTAATGTGGGCGAAGCTAAGCGGTATTGCTTACCAATATTTCTGGCCCAATTGGGTATGGATGCATAACGAAGGCTTCAATATTGTTTTTTTGCTCACTGCGATTACCGCTTTGCAATTCTCACGGATATTTTTAGACACCAAACAGCTACTCAAATACTGGGATAAAGTCATTGTGGTGATGCAAGCCGCGATGTTATTGCTGATTGGAATGCGGTTAGCCGGCAATTATTTGGTGCCACTCGTCGGTTCGTACATTGCCGTATGCGCATTAGTTATTTTGCCAGTGATTGGCTTTGTGGCTTATCGCAAGGGTAAAACTTTCGCACGTTGGTACGCACTGGCTTGGATTATCTACTCGGTCGGGTTAGTGCTAAGTGTGCTAAGTGCGAGCACCAATATTTTCAGCTGGGGTATGGCGCCGCTGGCTTATGCCCAAATTGGCAGCGTAGTGGAATCGGTGCTGCTATTAGTGGCGTTGGCCGAGCGTTTAATGAATTGGGAAAAAGATCGAGTAGAAATGGCGCAGCAGGCGCTTAGTGATGAAATTACCGGGCTTGGCAACCGACGTAAGCTTGAGGCCGCCTATGAAGAGGCGCGCAACCGTTTCAGCGGCGATGCTACTCCTGAGTTTTTAGTATTGCTGGCGCTCGATAATTTCGATGATGTCCTGAATTCCCATGGCCATGATACCGCCGACGCGGTGCTGAAAGACCTAGGCGCCTCGCTACGTGAATATAGTAATGCGCGCGATGTGAGTGTGCGCTATGCCGGCGAGGAGTTTGTGATGCTATTAGAGGCGGCCAGTATGCGTGCCGCCTACGAATTAGTGGAGCAAATTCGGGAAGAATTTGCGAGCTCACCCACCAGCTATCGCGGCGTATTTATTCAGCACACGCTAACTGCCGGCATTACTGAGCTTACCGAAGGCGGTAAATTTATTTCCCAGCGTGAAGCTATTGCCCGGGCCGAGCGGGCTTTGCATCAAGCTCGTAACGATGGCGGCAACTGTACCGTTATTTATCGGGTGAGCAATCGCCGCGGTTAGCCGTTGTGCTAAATCACCACCACCCGGTTACGCCCGCTGTTCTTGGCTTGATACAGCGCTTCATCTACCCCGCGCCAAATATCTAACACACTCGATTGATTGGTGGTAATGCCGATGCTGACGGTAATACGCACGGGTTGTTTGGCACCCACTGGGGTGAGGCTTAAGTGTTCGGTTTCTTGGCGAATGCGCTCTGCAATTTTAGTTGCGGTGGCTAAATCAACCCGCTCGATTAAGATGGCAAATTCTTCTCCACCTAAGCGTCCGAGCGTGTCGTAAGGGCGCGCAATGCTTTGCAGCAGTTGCACAAAACTCACCAATACTTGATCGCCCACTGGATGGCCGTGGGTATCATTAACTTGCTTAAAGTGGTCTAAATCTAGTGCTAATAGGGCGAGTTCAGTGCGCTCTCGGGTTGCGCGGCTCATGGCACGATTCACAATGTCGGCAAAACCACGACGATTATAAATGCCGGTTAACGGATCGGTAATCGACAGCCGCTGCAATGAACTATTGAGCTTTTTAAGCTCAGCTTCAGCGCTTTTGCGCTGCTCAATTTCGCTCCGTAAACGCCGTGAAAGGTAAATAAAGCGGGTAATAATAACCGCGGCAATAATCAACAGTGCCAGCGCGCCGGCCAACAACATCAACAAACCTTGAATGTTGCGCTTGGGCTCGTTGAATATGAACCCTTCCAGCGAGTTGCTGCCCGTGGTCATGCCTAAGTCTGAGTAGCTACGCGCAATCATGTCCCAGCGGCCCGGGTTCATGTGGCCAATCGCCACTAAATCCGGCATGACTAGGCTACGTAATTGTTCTGCTTCAAACAGTAAATGGTCGAGGGTTTTCTCTGGTGCATATTTTTCTTGAATTAACTGCGCGGTGGCTTCGGGGTGTTCGAACGCATACGCCCAGCCGCGCAGCACCGCATCGCGCACCGCAATCACTAACTCGGGTTCTTGAGTTGCCAATGCTTCGGCGGTAATTAACACATCGCTGTAAAAATTTATGCCGTAATCACGCGGGTTAATCAGATTAAATTTGTAGCCTTGTTGCTTCAAATCATAGGGCTCGTTAGACACATAAGCATCGTAGGCGTCTACTTTCCCGGCAACCAAATCCATAATGTTGAAGGTGGTGGGAATTAGCTGCAAATTACTGATCGATAACCCTTCTTTACGTAATACGGTGAGCAGCTCGGCGCTCTCTGGCGGCGGCATGGTCATTAACCGTTTGCCCATTAAATCCTGCGGCGTGGTAATGCCAGAATCCGCCATGGTTACCCATACTAAAGGGGAGGTTTGCATAATAGCTGCAACGGCTACGACTGGCTGTCCTTCTAACCGGCTCATCACCACGCCAGAGGAGCTGATGGCAAACTCCACGTCACCTTTTAGCACCGCATCTTGTGCGCGCAGTGCATTGGGTCCGCCCTCAAGTAGCTCTACTTTTAGCCCTGCTTCGGCAAAGTAGCCTTGTTCTATAGCTTGGTAATAACCAGCAAATTGGAACTGATGCAGCCAGCGCAGTTGAATGCGCACTGGTTGCTCGCCAGCAGCGGCGAACGTTGGCAGCGCACTGATGATGCAGGCAAAGGTGGCAAACGCCAGGCACTGCAATAGGCGCGGTAGCTTGGTACGGTGAAATGTGAGCTTGGTATTCGGCAACCGATCCATGTGTGATTCAATCCTTGCAAAACCCCTGTGGGTTGTTGCTTAGTATTTAATCACACCTTGCTGAAATTGCCTATCTGAAAGGTTGTGCGCGTGGGGTTAGTGGCCGCAAAGCACGCCTAGGGCGTGCGTACATATTGAATGTAATCTTGGTAACCTTCGGCCGCCATATCCTCCAGCGGTATGAAGCGCATCGCCGCTGAGTTCATGCAGTAACGCAAGCCAGTTGGACGTGGACCATCTTCAAACACATGGCCGAGATGTGAATCGGCATGCACACTGCGCACCTCGGTACGTGTCATAAACCAGCTGCGGTCCGTTTTAGTTTCAACGGCGGCTGGGGTGATCGGTTGCCAAAAGCTCGGCCAACCGCTGCCAGATTCATATTTATGCGCCGATGAAAACAGCGGCTCACCACTAATAATGTCGACGTAAATGCCTTCACGTTTTTCATCATTATATTCGTTGTTGAATGCCCGCTCTGTACCATCTTGTTGAGTCACTTTGTACTGAATAGGAGTGAGCATTTCACGTAATTCTGCGTCCGATGGCTTTTCAAAATTCACCCAAGGTTTGTCGTTAGCGCTCATAGTAGGTTGTGCCTCACTCATATTGTTTGGCGCCGCATTCGTTGCTTCGCTGGTTGCTGCGCCGGGCAAATAATCTACGTTTTTAAACTGTTGATAGTCGGTGCTTTCGTAATCCGAACCCCATACCGACTCAACGTACTGGAACCGCCCCGAACCATTGGTGTAAATCCGGTAGCGGATAGGGTTTTTCTGATAGTAATCCTGATGATACCCTTCCGCCCGATAAAAGCGGCGCGCAGGTTGAATAGGAATCACCACCGGCTCATCGTATTGATTTGCGGCAATGAGTTCTTGTTTCACCGCTTCTGCAATTTGCTGTTGGGTATCGCTGTGGTAAAAAATCGCTGGGCGATATTGTTGCCCGCGGTCCACAAACTGACCATCTAAATCAGTCGGGTCCATCATCCGCCACAGTGCTTGCACCAGCCCAGCGTATTCAATTTGCTCAGCGTCGTAATACACTTCAACGGCTTCGGTATGTCCGGTACGGCCACCAGCGACTTCCTGATAGGTCGGATCGCGCTCCTCACCACCGGTGTAACCGGAAATGGCTTCGTACACACCGGGAATGTCTTCAAATGCTTTTTCAACACACCAAAAGCAGCCGCCAGCAAAGGTTGCTTTGCTGGCGCTAGCAGGAATTTCTTCAGCGCTCGCACACGACGACCATAATGCTAAAGTTGGCGCGAGTACGCCAAACCCTGCAATGGCTAATACTTTTTGTCGAATGCGAGTGCTTAATTTCATGTTCCTCTCCGATATGCTCGAAATTTACGCGCTAGCTAACAGACTACTCGCTAAGCTGCGTTTGTAATTGCGCCACAAAGGCGTTGATTCGGGCAGCGTTTACGCCCACATCGCTCAAACCGACCCGCGATTTGCTGCGCATATCAAAATATGACGAATTTTCACCTTGGGTAATGCGCATCACAACGTCGTCTTTGAAGCCAAACCATTTTGTGGTTGCTGTAGCTTCAATACGTCCTTCGACTACATTGTGATCAACCAGTTCCCAAGTTGGTTGCTGCTCAGCCAGTGCTAAGGCGGCTGCAAACACTTCGTTGGCGGGCGCATCAAATTCTACGGTTTTAATTTCCGGGTAAGCCTGACGCTGCTGCTCGGCAGTTTCAGGACCGGCATATTCAACTGGGTTCGGCGCATCGGCACGCAGTGGGGCAATGGCAACAAATTCTGGCGGATTTTCAATATCGGTCGTGATGTCGTGAATGCGCGGCACACTTTGCGCAATTTGATATTGCTGATACGGAATGTAAAAACTCACGGCACCAGCCACAATACCAACAATGCCGGCCAACACGAGTAGTTTAGGCGGCCGCACAATGAATAGGTACAGCACTAATAAGGCAGCCAGTACACCACCACCAATGGCGGCCCAACGCAAAATAGTAAAAGCTTGGCCAAGGGCTAGTGTTTGTTGTTGATATAACGGACCTGAAACGGCGAGGGCGATAGCGGCAAGTAATGCCAGAATAACGAGGATCCAACCAAAAGTGAGTTTCATTTATTGCTCCTGCAAATATTTGTCAATGTCAGATTACGCCCATCAGTGTAGATGGGATTTGTAAACATCGAAAAAAATAGCAGATTATTTTTGCGGACGCTGCCAAGGTAGCTTCAACATATTGAGCAAACCGTTAGTTTGCTGGGCGTTGCGAAATTCACGGATACCCAAACTGACGCCGTCATCGCCTTGCTTGGCCCGGCTCCGGTAACTAGCAAACAAACGGTCCCACCAAGTCACACTGAACCCAAAATTACTGTTAGTTTCGATAGTTTCCTGGCTGTGATGAACGCGATGCAGGGTTGGCGTGATTAGAAGCCAGCGCAGCGCACGCTCAACGCGGTGAGGTAATTGAATGTTGGCGTGATTAAATAGCGAGCATGCGTTCAGCAGCACTTCAAATAGCAGCACCGCCGCGACCGGCGCGCCGATAAGCGCTACTACCGCCATTTTAATGAGCATGCTGAGGATAATTTCTAGCGGGTGAAACCGCAGCCCGGTGGTCACGTCGACCGCTTGATCCACATGGTGCACACGATGCAAGCGCCACAGCCATGGCACATGGTGAAATAATCGGTGCTGCCAATAAATAGCTATGTCTAGTGCCACCATGGCCAGGGCGATAGCAAGCCATGCGGGTAGTTGCGCGCTATTCAACAGCCCGAAAGATGCAGTTTGCGCCCACCACGCGACACCTACAGCGCCTGCCGGCAGTAGCAAGCGCACCAACAGCGTATCAAGCACCACAATTCCGATATTAGCGGGCCAGCGGGCGCGGCGAGTGAGTTGGCTGTGGCGAAATGGCTGACGCCATTCCCACGCCAGCATGAGCAACAGCACGCCCAGAAACATGCCGAGCCGCAAGCTGCTCTCACTGAACCCAGTTTCGCCTAGCATTTCGGTCATGACATATCCCGTTTCCGTGCACGATCATCGCAATTTAGTTGCAGCGCTTCGCCCGTTACTTACACTCGAAGCCAGAACTATTGTATGGTGGTTACATTCATTATTACGAGTATAACGAGGAAGAGATCTGATATGAAAACATTAAAAATAGCCGCGTTGGCGATGGTGCTTGGCTCTGCCGCACTATTAGCACCAACGGCCCATGCAGATTACGACGTTGCGCCGCACAAGCGCTTGCTCGATATTGATTCGGCAGTGGTAACTGAGCACAGCGTCGAGATTAAAGGCGAACGTGTGCGTTACACCGCCACCGCCGGTACCCAACCGGTTTACAACGACAACGGCGATGCCATTGCGACCTTACATTACACTTATTACCAGCGCACCGACGTTGAAGATAAAGCAAAACGCCCGCTGCTGATGTCGTTCAATGGTGGGCCTGGCTCTGCCTCGGTGTGGATGCATATTGCGTACACCGGACCAAAATCGCTTCGTGTAGATGACGAAGGCTATCCGATTCAACCTTACGGGGTGAAAGATAACCCCTTCTCGGTGCTAGATGTGGCTGACATTGTATTTGTGAACCCAGTCAATACCGGTTACTCACGCGTATTACCGAAAGCAGATGGCAGCATGCCATCGCGCGATGAACAACAAAAAATGTTCTTCGGCGTGAACGCCGATGTGGATTATTTGGCGGAATGGTTGAATACCTTTGTTACCCGCAACGAGCGTTGGCAGTCGCCGAAATTCCTGATTGGTGAAAGTTACGGTACCACCCGGGTATCAGGCTTGGCCGGTGCCCTGCAAAACCAGCAGTGGATGTATTTGAACGGCGTAGTGCTGGTATCGCCGACGGAAATTGGGATTGAACGCCAAGGTCCTGTTGAGGCAGCAAACCGCTTACCTTACTTTGCCGCCGCCGCTTGGTATCACGATGCGTTAGCCGAAGATTTGCAAAGTAAAGATTTGTTAGAGATGTTGCCAGAAGTAGAGAACTTCACTATCAATGAATACTTACCTGCGCTTGCCAAAGGGGCCTTTATTGACCCAGCTGAAAAGCAAGCGATTGCCGAGAAAGTTGCGCGTTACTCGGGCTTGAGCACCGAGGTGGTATTGCAGAGCAACTTGGATATTGATACCTGGTTCTTCTGGAAAGAATTGCTACGTGAACGCGGTCAAACCATTGGTCGTTTGGATTCGCGTTATTTAGGTATTGATAAGAAAGACGTGGGTGACCGCCCGGATTACAACGCCGAGCTGACCTCATGGTTGCACTCGTTTACTCCTGCAATTAACCATTACATGCGGACTGAGTTGAACTACACCACCGATATTAAATACAACATGTTTGGCCCGGTGCATCCGTGGGATCGCAGTAACAACAACACCGGCGAGCAATTGCGGCAGGCGATGGCGCAAAACCCATACCTGAACGTGATGGTGCAAGCGGGTTACTTCGATGGTGCGACTAATTACTTTGATGCCAAGTACACCATGTGGCAATTAGACCCGAGCGGTAAAATGAAAGATCGGCTAAGCTTCAAAGGTTATCCAAGTGGTCACATGATGTATTTGCGTCGTGATGATTTACGCCAATCAAATGAAGACTTGCGCCAGTTTATTCTGAACAGTATTCCCGCTGAAGGCGAGCCTGCTCAGTACTAACCAACTGCCGCATAAGGAGCAATCATGGATTTGATCAGATTAATTTTCGCCATTATTTTGCCGCCGCTGGGTGTGTTTCTGCAGGTGGGGCTGGGTGGTCATTTTTGGTTGAATATTTTGCTGACATTATGCGGCTACATTCCCGGCATTGTGCATGCGGTATGGATTATCGCTCGGCGTTAATCCATCTGCGGCTATAGTTCGTAATAGGTGGCAGTAACGAAGCATAATCAACATCGAAGAGGAGATGATGATGCGTAAGTTAGTACTCGCGCTTACGGGCGCAATGTTGTGGGTAGGTTCAGCTCAGGTTCAAGCAAATGAATGTGAGCTCACCATTAGTGGTAACGATCAAATGCGCTTCGATAAAAGCGAATTAACCGTTCCGGCTGGTTGTACTGAAGTAACCTTAACGCTCGAACACGGCGGTAAGTTGGCCAAAAATGTGATGGGTCATAACTGGGTGTTGAGTAAGGCTGCAGACAAAAATGCAGTGACTGGTGGTGCTATTGCCGCGGGTCTAGATAATCAGTACGTGCCTGATTCTGACAAAGTCATTGCAGCAACTGACGTGATTGGCGGTGGTGAATCTACTTCAATTACGTTTTCAGTGGCGGATTTAAGTGCTGACGAAGAGTATGAGTTTTATTGCACCTTCCCGGGCCACTGGAGCATTATGACAGGTAAGTTTGTCATTAGTGGTTAAACAGCAGTTTAAACCATAAAAAAAGGGACCAGCGGTCCCTTTTTTATTGCCTATGGGCTGGGATTTACCAGTCACCAGTACGAATGGTACCAATCAGTTGCGCTGACACGTCACGCGCTAAATTAGTTTGGATCATGTCGCGCTCGGCGGCTACGCGTTGGCTTAAGTCGCAGCTATTACCACCAACAACCATCGGGCCGACTAAATCAACCGCGTAACGGAATGGTGGTGGAGTCGGGTTATCTTCACGAACCGCTCGCACCGCTTCTGAGTTTTGATTTTGTACCCAAGCTTGCAGCTCACGCTGATTGCTCACGTATTTACGGTATTCTAGCGCTAACTCTAGATTTGAATTCGCGCCGTGAAACTCGCTGGTTGCATGGTTACCAATCCACACCACGTCACCGCTTTTTACGTGAATCAATTTAGCATTAAGCGAAGCCACCATTGACTGACATTGGAACCATTGACGTTGGGTCAGGGCGTTACGAATGTCTGGATGGCGACCCATGAAATCTTGTACTTCTGGCACTTGTAACAAGTTAATGTTTTCAGTACGAGCGTCTTTCGGGTCGGTGTTAAATTCATTAATTTGCAGAATGTAATCAGCCTGCACGTCGCTGGCGCTTGCCGCACGAATGACTTCTGAAATGTCAGTCAATTCCTGCTCACCGGCTTTACGACCGCTACCTGGTGAACCGACTAAGAACTGGGCTTGTACTTCTTTAATGCGAGTTGAGTAGTCAGCAATGCTCAAATCACCCGATGCTAGGCTGTCGTTTAATTGTTTCACAATCGCTTGTGCAGCCGGATCTACATCACGGCAGTCGCCAATGTTGCGGATATCACATTGGGTTTGGTCGCGTAAGTCACGCAAAATAGCTTCAAATTTAGAGCGGTCTTTTACTTGGAATCCTGCGCGCAGTAATTCCTTCTCAATTTGTTGCTCGGCGCTATCGAAGAATGCCTGTGAGCGGTACGATTCAGACTGTACATCGGGACGTTCGTTACGATATTGGACAAATTCAGCGGGTACCGAAATAACCACCGAACTGCCAATTGGAATACGTGTTGCACGGCTCTGAACCACGTTGTTTTCGAGTTCCGCAGAATTGTTCCGCGTGACTTTAAAAGATACTTTGTCCGCTTCTGGTGCAGGCATGCGAGGCATGCTTACCGGTGCTGCCGTAGACATACATCCCGCTAGGAATGCTGCTATCGATACAGTGAGTAAAGGTTTTATGGTTGTCATTGGTAGGGCCTACTCTTGGGTTTAACTAGTAAAGATTATGTTAAGGGCGAACTGAGTATAGGCCAGAATTTGGCTTTCAAATTTGAAATAGTTTGATAAAGCAAATGTCGTTTGAAAGTTTAGCTAGCGCGGCTGATTTCACTCGCCGAAATTCGATTGTTGTGCTAAATAATTGAGGTGTTTCTCACTGCGCTCTCATAGTCGTTCACGACACAAGGAATGGTTATGTCTTATCTGGTATTGCCACAGGTTGTTGCCGCGGCTGCGCTGGCGACAGCTTTACTCACAGTTACCGCTACCAACGCTACCCAAAGCATGTTCGAGGCCACACCTCGGCTTAGCCCCAATCTTGCAAGCTTAATAGAGCAAGCACGCGTGAGCGCGCAAGATGGTGAATGGCACTCTTGCGTGCTCATCGACAAAAGTAATGCCCGCGCCAATCCGCAAGCATTGCGGTCACTCTGGCGAGCGAACCAGTTTCAAGATATTTTTCTGATCGATGACATGGTGTTTAGTTGCCCCTGTACCGGTGGCGCTCGTTTGGCTGGCGCGGCAGAGCAAGCCCGAATTGGCGGGGCGGCTGAGCAAGCTCGGCTCGGTGGTGCCGCGGAACAAGCGCGCCTGGGTGGCGCTGCTGAGCAAGCCCGAGTAGGTGGTGCCGCAGACCAAGCCCGGGTGGGCGGTGCTGCGGAACAAGCTCGTGTTGGCGGGGCGGCTGAGCAAGCTCGAGTCGGGGGCGGTGCTGATCAAGCGCGAGTAGGAGGTGCTGCCGAACAAGCACGTGTGGGTGGTGCTGCGGAGCAAGCCCGTGTTGGCGGTGCGGCAGACCAAGCTCGATTAGGCGGTGATGCAGAAACGCTGGCTTGTATCATAGCTCCCAACGATGCGCTCGGTTATCAACTGCGCAGTCCATTGCCATTCCCACTTAGTTTCTTCGACGGTAGTGCCGTACAAGATTGGCAGTAACTTGGATGGTTATCGCTTTTTAGCCTTTGTTAATTAAGGAAATAATAATGAAAATAAAACTCTTAAGTTTCGGTTTATGCGTGTTGTTGTTACAGGCCTGTACATCGATTGAGTGGCGTCCGGTGGCATCAGTTATGCAACAACATGCGGTGTTGGTTACTGATGGCGTCAGTATTGAGGAAGTTGGCGGCGTGTGGCGCATACGCTCAGGCGAAACCGCATTCCCACCAGTGGTGCAAGACGCCAGTGTACAGCAAGTCTTTATTGATGGCATGCCGGGTCGGATGCAGGGTATGTCGCCCATTACCCAGTACATCACCACTGACTATAATGCCGTATTAAATGCAGTGAATGCGGGGTCTAACGCATTTGATGTGCGGGTTAATACAGCGGACGGACAAGAGCCACTGTATGGCAAAATGGTGTTCTTCTCGGCGCGACCAGACATGACAGAAACCAGTGCTAAGCGCGCTTGGACTGTGGCTGTGCCAGATAGCTACGTGGCCGTGGCACGTCAGGGGCAAGTTTCCGTGGTGTATCAGCCCGCGAGATTAACGAATGGCCAAGACGTTGCAACTTGGATTTTATGGTTAAGCTCTTACCCACTTTGAGTAAATCGTTAGTTGACCAGATCAGGAATCATTAATTGAAAGCGCGCCCCCTGTTTGGGGGCGGTGCTGACTCGAATACTGCCTTTCAGCTTTTGGGTAATGAGGTTATACACAATATAAAGGCCTAAGCCTGAACCGCCATTATGACGAGCCGTGGTATAAAAAGGATCAAACACTTGTTTACGGACCTCGGCGGTCATGCCTAGTCCATTGTCGGCAAAATCTATTTCTATCCCGCGCTCCGAGCGCAGCACTTGAATTCTAATGTGATTATCTTCATGCGCGTCTGCAAAACCATGACTACAACTGTTACCGACTAAATTAGTGATAATTTGGGCAATGGCACCTTGATAAGTCCGCACTTTTACCGAGTCGTCACAATCAATATCAACAGTTGCGGTTTTTTTCTTCAGCAACGGTCGCAGGCTAAACATTAAGGCTTCTAAGTAGGCCTTAACTTCACAATTCACCAACTCAAAGCTTGATTGATCAACCGCGGTACGCTTGAAGTTTTGAATGAGCACGCTGGCGCGCTCAAGATTGGACGAAAGTAATCGATACGCTTGATCACTCTCGTCGATAAACTCATTCATGGCGCGTTTTGAAAGTTGGCCCGCATCAATTTGCTTCTGTAGCTGTTGCAGCCGGTGTTCACAATGCGTAATAGCTGTTACCGCAATACCAAGCGGCGTGTTTACCTCATGGGCTACTCCGGCCACTAACTTACCTAAGGCTGCCATTTTTTCAGTTTCAATTAGGCGCTCTTGGGCTTGTTGGAAATTTTGTAAGGCACTTTGCAGCGATTCAGTGCGCTCCGCGACGATTTCTTCTAAGCGTTCATTTTGACGCCGTAACTCTTCTTCATAGCGCAGTCGTTCTGCTGCGCTCACCGCCCGCCCATACAAATCAGCCATGGCGCTGGCAAAAGTTATTTCATCGGTTTGCCATTGGCGCATGGGGCCCACATGTTCACAACATAAAATGCCGATCATTTTGCCTTTGTGGCGCAGCGGCGAGTCCAGCATCGAGGTAATGCCGAGTGGTTGGCAATAGCTGTCAAAAAAATCCGCGGTTGCCTCGTTTTTTTGCACATTATGAGCAACAATCACGCGCTCTTTTAACAGCGCCGCAAAGTAATTCGGAAAGTCGGTTTGGGTGATCACCAAGCCGCTGCTGCGTTCGGTCTTATTAATATCGAGTAATAACCGACAGGTAATGGCGGCAGCGTCAGAACTCAATACCCAAATACTGGCACGGGCAAGCCCAAGACCATCACGAACGGCACACAGAATGGTTTCTGTGGCTGCGTTCAAATCGCCGCTGTCGATGTGCTCCGACTTCGATACTTGCAGCAGTATGTCTTCCAGTAATTGTCGCATTTAAAGGTATTCGCCTCGGCAACTAATTGAATTTCATATTATTTAAAAGCTTCATTAAAGATAAGCAATAAATCCGCACAACGCCAATGGTTTTGCGCGACGTATTTGACCGTATCGCTAACGGTGTTCGTCTTGTTGTTGCTAGACAACCAAGACGCGGCACGGTAAACAATGGGTAGATACTTAAAATATGTAAAGCTAACCAGAAGAGATCATTTTATGTACAAGCGTCATCGTATCGCTAGCGCGCTATCGGCATGCCTTCTCTCGTCAGTAGCGACAGTATCTGTCGCCACCGAATCGGCCACTTGGGATGTAAATGCGCCCCAAGGTGAATTTAAGACTGTTGACATAAAGGTAAATGAAGGCACCTGGATGAATGTCGATTTGAGTCCTGATGGCCGTTATATTGTCTTCGATTTGCTTGGCGATATTTATCGTATGCCCGCCAAAGGCGGTGATGCTGAGCTATTGCGTGGTGGTATTGGTTGGCAAATGCAGCCTGTGTATTCACCAAATGGCGAGTACATTGCGTTCACCAGTGATGAAAGTGGCGGCGATAACATTTGGGTGATGCGCGCCGATGGTAGTGATGCCCGCGCGGTAACAAATGAAACCTTCCGCTTGTTGAACAGCCCCGCTTGGAGCCCAGACGGACAATATTTAGTCGCGCGCAAGCACTTCACTGCCAGTCGTTCGTTAGGTGCTGGCGAAGTCTGGATGTATCACGTACAAGGTGGCACCGGGGTGCAATTGACCGCGCGGCCGAACGATCAGAAAGACTTGGGCGAACCGGCGTTCTCGCCCGATGGTCGTTATATTTACTTTTCTCAAGACGATACTCCGGGTAAAACCTTCCATTACAGTAAAGACTCGATTGAGGGTATTTATACGATTAAGCGCTTTGACCGAGAAACCGGCGATATTGAAGTGTTGCTAGGCGGAACCGGTGGTGCAATTCGGCCTACGCCATCGCCAGATGGTAAATATTTGGCTTATATTCGCCGCGAAGATTTCAATAGTGTGTTGTACCTGTATGACCTTGCCACAGGTGAAAAAACACGGTTATTCGACGGTTTAGACCGTGACATGCAAGAAACCTGGGCGATTCATGGGGTGTATCCGACCATGGATTGGTCCGCCGATAGCAAGCAAATGGTGTTCTGGGCGGGCGGCAAAATTATGCGCTTTGATGTGGCAAGCCGCAGTGCCAAAGTTATTCCATTCTCGGTTGAAACCGAGAAGCAAGTGCAAACCGCTGTACGCTACCAGCAAAACTTAGATCAAAATGAGTTTCCGGTGAAAATGCTACGCATGGTACAAGTGGCACCAGACGGTGAGCAGGTGGTGTATGAAGCGCTTGGCCATTTGTATGTGCGTGACTTGCCTAACGGTGAGCCGGAGCGCTTAACCAAGCAGAATGAGCGCTGGGAGTTGTACCCACAATATTCGCGGGATGGTCGTTATTTAGTCTATGCAACCTGGGATGATGCCCAACAGGGGCAGCTAGTGCTGCATGATTTACGCAGCAATAAAGCGCGCGTGCTGAATACTGGGAAGGGCAAGTTTGTTGAACCAACCTTTAGCCCCGATGGCAAAACAGTGGTGTATCGCAAAATATCGGGTGGTTACATTACCCCAGATACGCTTGGCTTGAATCCGGGCATTTATGCGTTGTCGCTGGCCAGCGATGCCGAGCCGCGCTTACTGAGTGAGCGGGGTCGCCAGCCGATGTTTGGCGCCCGCAATGATCGCGTGTATGTGCTTGGTTACGATGGCATGCCTGCGCTGCAGGCCATTGATATGCAGACCAAGCAGCAACATACCCTGTACAAATCAGAGCACGCAACGGAATTCAGAGTCTCGCCGGATGGCGAACATTTAGCCTTTGCTGAGCGCTTTAAAGTGTTCGTGACGCCGTTTGTTGAGCGGGGGCAGCCTATTCAAATCAGCCCGACCGACAAGCAATTGCCGATAGAGCAATTATCGGTCCGTGCCGGTGAGAATATCTCTTGGAACGCTGCGGGCACCCAACTTTACTGGTCGTTGGGGCCTGAGCTTTACCATGCCGATGTGCAAGGGATATTTAATATTGATGCCAACGCGGACGCCGAGATTGCGGTTGCGGCAGGCACCAACATTAGCTTTACCGCTAAAGCCGCTATTCCTAATGGCCGCGTGGCTTTTGTGGGCGGCCAAGTCATTACCATGAATGGCGATGTGGTGTATGAGAACGGCACGGTGATTGTGGAAGGCAACAAAATTGTGGCGGTAGGTCCGGAAGCCGAAGTGGCGGTAGCCGCTGGCACTGAGGTCATCGACACCCGCGGCAAAACCGTAATGCCGGGGTTATTCGACGGTCATGCCCATGGTCCGCAAGGCGATGATGAGATCATTCCAGAACATAACTGGAAGCAGTATGCCACCTTAGCCTTTGGGGTAACCGCCATTCACGATCCTTCCAACGACACTACGGAAATTTTTGCGGCGAGTGAAATGCAAAAGGCCGGTTTGATTAATGCGCCTCGTATTTTCTCAACGGGTACCATTTTATATGGCGCCAATGGGCCGGGTTACACGTCCCACGTGGATTCGTTAGAGGACGCGAAGTTTCATTTAGAGCGCTTGAAAAAAGTGGGGGCGTTCTCGGTGAAGAGTTACAACCAGCCGCGCCGGAATCAGCGTCAGCAAATCATTCAAGCCGCCCGCGAGCTGGAGATGATGGTGGTGCCTGAGGGTGGTTCTTTGTTGCAACATAACTTATCGATGGTGGTAGATGGCCACACAACCATTGAGCACTCCATTCCAGTGGCGACTATGTATGATGATATTGGTCAGTTATGGTCACAAACCGACGTTTATTACACGCCAACTTTAGGGGTGGCCTACGGTGGTATTTGGGGCGAAAACTATTGGTATGCGGAAACCGATGTGTGGAAGCATCCGCGCTTAAGTAAGTTTGTGCCGCAAGATATCGTGACCGCCGCTTCGATGCGGCGTGAAAAGGCACCTCACAATCACTATAACCACTTCAATAATGCCGAAGTTGCCAAGCAACTGACCGATCTTGGGGTGCCGGTAGTTGCCGGTGCGCATGGTCAGCGCGAGGGCTTAGCTCAACATTGGGAAATTTGGATGATGGCGCAAGGTGGTATGACACCGCTAGAAGCGTTGGCGACCAGTACCATTAACCCTGCTCGCGAGTTTGGGATGGACCATCAGCTAGGTAGTTTAGAAGTGGGTAAGCTCGCTGACATCATCGTGATTGATGGTGATCCTTTGGCTGATATTCGGGTGACGGATAGAGTTACCCACACCATGGTCAATGGGCGCTTATTTAATGCTGAAACTATGGATCAAATATTCCCCGCACAGGTAAAACGGCCACCGTTTTTCTGGGAATAATTGCCTTTACTGAGTGCGCTAAGACAAAGGTCTAATGCGTGCTCAGCAAAAGCCATATATAATCCCGCTATATTCGTATAGCGGGATTTATTTTTTCTATGAATAACATTAAAGATATCGACTTAAATTTGTTGGTGTATTTAGATGTGTTGTTGCGTGAGCGTAATGTAACCAAAGCCGCTGCCCAGTTGAACATTACTCAGCCAGCTATGAGTAATGGTTTGAAACGTCTGCGTAACTTGTTAAATGATCCCATTCTGGTACGCACCAGTGAAGGTATGATCCCCACTGAGCGGGCCTTGGCCATGCAAGAGCAGGTGCGCCAAATTCTGTATTCCGTTGAGGAAATGGTGCAACCGGCGCGGGAATTTGAGGCGGCAACCACAACCCGCGTATTTCGCATTATGGCATCCGATTATGCGGCTTCAACCCTCATGCCACGCTTACTCGAGGCGCTGAAACAGCAGGCACCACGGGTAACGCTAGACATTATGACGCCAAGTGATATTAGCTTTCACGACGTCGAAAACGGCAAGGTCGATATTGCTATTAACCGCTTCGATAAACTGCCGCAATCCTTTCATCAGAAAGCACTGTGGGATGATAACTTTTCCTGTTTGGTGCGCCGCGACCATCCATTACTGCAAGATTATACGCTGGAGAATTATTTAAAGGCTGAGCATGTATGGGTGAGCAAAACCGGCTTCGGCGTAGGTGTAGGTATGGACCCGCACGATGTCCAGAAGTTAGGTTGGGTTGATGAAGCCTTGGCGGATTTAGGGCATAAGCGTGACATTCGGGTGTTTACCCGGAACTATCATGTGGCCATGTATTTAGCCCGGCAAGGTTTGATTGCGACATTGCCGACCCGAGCTGCTTCGTTGTATCAGAACGATAATGAGTTAACCGTTAAGGTGCCACCGTTTGCGATACCACCCTTAGCACTCACCATGATCTGGAGCCCTTTGTTGCAACACGATGCTGGCCATCGCTGGTTTCGCCAACTAGTGGCGGCAACCGCAGAGCATGCGGAGCGCTAAGCGCCCCGCATCTTAAACACTGTTAAGCGGTGCGGGTCGCCAGCGCCGGGGAGATGGTACTGGCTTTACGCGCCGGACCTAATACTGCTAACTGGCCGACCAACCACAACACCACCATTGCCACCGGCAAGTAATACCAGCCCACTCGCGGTAAGTTAAAGGCATCGACTAACCACATATTCAGTGCAATTGATGAAGCCAGGCCTAACACTAAGCCGATACTGGTCACCAGAAAGTTTTCCAGCATAAAGTGTTTGATGATATCGGCTTGGCTGGCGCCCAAGGCGCGGCGCGTGCCAATTTGCTTGCGCCGACGATTCACACTAAAGCTCACCATGCCCACAATACCTAACGCGGTAATGGCCGTTAAGGTACTCACAATCACCCACAGAATAGTTTGCATGGCACTGTAGGAACGATAGCTCTCGTCGCGGGTTTCCGTCATGGTGGTGACATTACGAACTAGCCGCCCCACGTCGCGACTGAGCAGCAAAGCTTCAACTTCTTGCATTAACCGATCGCGTTGGCCAGGCTCGGTGCGAATGAAATAGCGCGAGCTGCCAAACTCGGTACGTTGCGGCACCAACATCACATTATCAAGCTGACTCCAGCCAATCCAAGGCGCTTGTAACTGATCCATAATGCCGATAATGGTCATGGGTTCATCTTCGTTAATAAACACCGTTTTACCAACCGCTGAGGCCGGATCACTGTCTGGAAACAAGCGTTCGGCGGCAGCTGCCGTAATGATGGTGTTTTGCGGCCACTGGGTATCGTTACGGGTGCGTACACTCATATCATTAGGCGCAAAGTTACGCCCCGCGGTAAGGTCCACAGCAAATGCGTCTAACCCATGTTCATCGACAAAATAAACCGCAATGCCGACGCTTAAAGCGTCATCATCGGTACTGGTCGCCAACCCCATAGACCAGCCACCACCGCTTAATGGAATGGCGTTAATTTGGGTGGCATCGACCACCCCAGGTAGCTGGCGGATCAAGCGCAAGTCTTCATCGACCACTAGGGTTTCATTAAAATCATCCCGATAGCCGGTGCTGGTGATGTAAAACTGATTGGCTTCGTCTAAACCAGATTCACGA
Source organism: uncultured Idiomarina sp. (assembly GCA_946885915.1). The sequence continues at coordinate 51,135 of CAMPHF010000007.1, read as the reverse complement.
GCCATTAAGCTACTGCGGTTTTCAATCATATGAATGGCGTTCACCATAATGGTCATGGTAAGCGCAATTTGTAGCGCCAATAGCAGGGCGCCGACTTTGTTGCGCAACATGGCGCGGAAAATAGGTCCTAATTCACTCATGGTCGGCTCCTGTTATTGTGCTTTTAATTGCCCGGCAGGTGGCACACTGCACGTCCGCCACGTGGGATAAAGCCCGGCAACAATGGCACTGACAATGGCCAGCGCAATGCCGGTAAATAGCATCGGTAAATCTAGCCCGGTTAGGCGTGCAACATTATCGCCGTATAAGGCACTAATGCCTTGCAAGCCAAGCCATGCCAGCACAATGCCGAGCAGGCCGCCGGCAATGCCAATCAGCGCCGACTCAATGCTATGTTGCAGGAATAACGTACGCATGCTGGCGCCAACTGCACGGCGCAAGGCAATTTCGCTGCTGCGTCCCATGAACTTTGCCAACAGCAAAGCAACGGTGTTGAGCAAGCAAACCAGCAAAAACATCAGAGCCATATACATCATCATGCGCGCATCGTCTTGCACCACTTCTTGATTTTCCATCCACTGCATGACATCCGATAAACGGTTGTTGAGTGGCCGCGGGAAGCGCCCAAGCTTCTTCTGCTCGGTGACGTAGTTGTTCAAAAAGCTCAGGTAATCCTCGCGCTCGGCATCGCTACGCAGTTCCACCCACATTTGGTAGTTAATGCATTCCGATTGTAAGAAGCTTTGAAAACTGCCGCCTTCGAATGGCTTCCAGCAGTTGTTATTGCCGCCCTGGGGCAGTTCCATGGACTCTTTCAACATAAATGGCAGATAAATATCTTCCATATCGTTAAACGGCCCGGTGGTCACATCAAAAAATTTCGGTGTGAGTTCCCACTCATTCAGGACACCAACCACAGTAAAGCTTTCACTATCGATCACCAGTTGCTCGCCGACTGAATCACGCCCACCGAATAGCTGCTCGTTCATAGCTTTGCTAAGCACCACCACCCGGCGTCGATCGTTGTCTGCGCTGTCGTCCCATCCACGGCCGTATAAAAACGGCACATCAAACATCGGGAAGAAGTCACTAAAGGCCAGTCGGACCGAGGCCACAAAGGGTTTTTGGGTGGCTTCTGCCGGCTCAATGACCATACTGGTTGAAGCCATTGCCGATTGCCGAAAAGCTTGGCGGGCAGCCATTAAATTAGTGGCTTCCGTCCAGGTAAGTTGATCCGGTGGTTCGTTCGGCTCTTCGTAGGGTTGATTCGGGTCCCAGCTATCTACTTGCACATAAAACAGTTGGTCGCTTTTGTGCGGAATAGGGTCGGCGCCCATTAAGTAGTTCACCGTAATGGTGGTCATCGCGGCACCAATACCCAAGCCAATAGCAGCCACCATCAGGCTGGTGAGCAAGATATTCTTGCGAATACTGAGCCAGGCAAGGCGAAAGTAATAAGCAATCATAAGGCGCTCCGTTAACCGACTTGTGCGGTTTTTTGCAGTAATTCGGCAATAGAGGTGTCTTTGGCCACCTCAGTAACGCGCCCGTCACGCACAAACACATTGCGTTGAGCACGCTGCGCAAGAGCAGGGTCGTGAGTGACCATAATGATGGTGGTACCGCGCTGGTTGATTTCCTCTAATAAACCAAGCACGCTGCTTGCCATTTCTGAATCCAAGTTACCCGTGGGTTCATCGGCAAGTAAGAAGCGCGGCTCCCCGGCCAACGCGCGCGCAATGGCGACCCGTTGTTGCTGACCCCCGGAGAGCTGCGCAGGCAGGTGGCGCATGCGGTTCGCTAAGCCAACCGTTTCCAACGCCTGTTCGATACGCTGCTGCCGCTGTTTAGCTGAAAAGCCACGATAACGTAACGGAACATCCACGTTATCAAACAGATTTAAATCTGGCAGCAGGTTAAAACTTTGGAAAATAAAACCGATTTTTTCGTTGCGCAGGCGAGCCAAGCGGCTATCGCTTAGACCTTTTACACTCTCACCATCTAATTGGTAGTCACCGCCATCGAAGTTCTCGAGTAATCCGGCAATGTTGAGGAAGGTGGTTTTGCCCGACCCAGATGGGCCAGTAACGGCGACAAAATCGCCCTCATTCACTTGTAGATTAAAATCGCGCAAAGCGTGCGTTTCTACCACCTCGGTGCGGAATACTTTGGTGACGTTGGTCATAGCTAGCATGGTGAAGTCCTTATTATTTTTTGTGCGTTTAGCGTTAGTCGGTGACGCGCACAGTGGCAGCGTCAGCAAATGGTTCAATACTCGAAACAATGATTTGCTCGCAAGGCTGTAAACCGCTGACGATCTCCACCGCACTCATACTGCTGGCGCCAACCGTGATCGCGCGACGTTCGGCAACACCGTCGTTCAGCACATAGGCAATGCGACCACCGCCACTTTCCAAAAACGGGCCGCGTTGTACTTGCATCACTTGGGGTTTGTGCTCGAGCAGAATACGAGTGGTAAGGCGCTGGTTTTGACGCAGTCCGGCTGGCATAGAATCCGCAAAACGGACGTTACCTATAACCTGGTTATCGCGAATTTCCGGTGAAATAGACACCAAGGTGGCAGGGTGTATGGTGCCGTTGTAATTAATTTCAGCCGCCATACCAATGGCTAAATCGTCTGCATAGCTTTCTGGAATGGCTATTTCGACTTCGTAGGCGGTTAAGTCCACCACACTCAGCACTGCTTGATTTTTAGCGACCTGATTTTTCTGATCAAGCTCGCGGTTGCCGACGATCCCAGTCACTGGTGAGGTCATGTTAAGCGCATGCACTTGGCGCTCTAAATCGGCGACGAGCGCGGTTTGCCGATCAACTTCTAACTGCCGTGTTTGTAATTCAAAGGCCAGAAAATCGGTGTCCAGCTCAGTATCTGCCACCGCATGGTTGTAAACCAAACGGGCATTTTCGAGGTCATCTTGGGCTTTTTCATAATCTATTTGGCTAATGGTTTTGTCTTCCCAAGCGCGGTCAGCTCGCCGCTTTTCGCGCTCCGCGGCGGTAAGCGTAACTTTGGCCATATCAATGGCGCGCGAGCTTTCAAGCGCGTCACGACGTGCTTGAATTTTCTGGCGTTCTAACGCCACCACGGCGCTCTCTAGGGAGGCTTGCTCTTGTGCCAACTGACTTTGCAGCTCGGGGCTGTCGATAGTTGCCAGCAATTGGCCAGCGCTTACTTCATCACCGGCATCGACTAAATAAGTAATAGTGCCTTGCGCAGGCGCATATAGGGTGGGGCTTACCGCGGCAATGACCCGCCCTTGAATGGACACATCTCGGACTAAATCGCCCACTTGCACGGTGCTGAGCCGAAGTCGATCGCGCGGCACCGAAGCTTCTGCTTGGGACCATTTAGAGATGCTGGGAATCGCCACCATCAGCAGTGCAACCAGAACAGCGATACCCAACCCAAGCTTCCACTTGGGCGATGATGAAGTGGTAGTGCGAACGACATCTTGTCCGCTAGTGTCAGCAATTTTAATCACAACCGGAGTCCTTTGGGTTTATGCGGCCTTTATTTTTGAAGCTATAGCTAAAGTCGCGCGAACCGAGCAAAAGGTTTACAGCGCTGCTGAAAATCGCGCTAGATTTGTGCCCTTGATGTGTAACAATGCATGTCAGAGCAGGTATGCATTTAGAACAAAGGGGAGTGCGGGTGGCAGCTTCAGTGGCTTGTATTGAAACCACGCCAATGGCGTTGGCCCGTACTATTTTGGCCGGATTTCAGCGCCATTTCAGCACCTATCAAGAAGTCACCGCGGCCGCTGCTGAGCGTTTTGCGAATGGTGCTTGGCAAGCGGTTTATGCGGCTGCAAGCGAACGCATCGAGTTTTATGATTTGCGGGTTGCGGAAACTACCCAAGCGTTAGCCGAACGGTTAGGCACGTCGTTTACCCAAGCGAGCGCTCATGCGCAGCGCGATGCCTGTCATGAAGCATTGTGGCTAGAGGTAAAAAGCCAATATCGTGAGCTATTAAGGTTTCATCCCCAAGCTGAATTGGCCGAAACCTTCTATAACTCGGTGTTCTGCCGTTTGTTTCATCGGCGCTATTTCAATAATGCCTTTATTTTTGTCGACTCAATGTTGCAAGACGGCCCGCAGCTGGCGCTGGAAAGCGAGTATCGCTCTTATTTTCCGGTGGTGACTGGGGTTCGCACGACCTTGCAAACCATTATTGCCGACATGCAGTTGCAGGCGCCCTTTGCTGATCTGAATGACGACATTAAGTTATTGCGATTGGCGTTTCGGCAGCAGCTGGCTGGCCACGGTTTAGCCTCTCATCAAATGCGGATTGACGTGTTAAAGGGCGTGTTTTACCGTAATAAAGCCGCTTATATTGTCGGTCGTATTGTCAGCCACAGTGCCCATGGCGAGGTGAATTCGCCCTTTATTGTGCCGGTGCTACGCAACGCACAGGGGTTGCTGCAGTTGGACGCGCTGATCACCGATGTGGAGCAAATGGCGATTATTTTTGGCTTCGCGCGTAACTATTTTATGGTGAGCACGCGCGTGCCGTCCGCTTTAGTGCGGTTTTTACAAAACCTGATGCCGCGTAAAACCCTTGCCGAGCTATATTCGGCCATTGGGTTTCACAAACAGGGTAAAACGGAGTTCTATCGCGAGTTTTTGCAGCATTTAGGCAGCAGCAACGACCAGCTGGTGAGTGCGCCAGGCATAAAAGGGTTGGTCATGACGGTATTCATGCTGCCCTCGTTCCCCTATGTATTTAAAGTTATTAAAGATAGTTTTGGTGGCACCAAAAGCATGACGCGGCAAACCGTGATTGACCGTTATCGAATGGTTAAGCGTCACGATCGGGGTGGGCGCATGGCCGATACCTTGGAGTTTGTCGATGTGGCACTGCCGTTAGCGCGAATCGCTCCCGATCTGCTGGAGGAGCTCACTGCTACGGTCGGGCAGTCGCTAAGATTTGAAAATGACACTTTGGTGATCAAGCAACTCTTTGTTGAACGTCGAATGACCCCACTGAACCTTTATCTGCAGTATGCCGATGCAACCGAGACTGAGGCGGCTTTAGCTGACTACGGACAAGCATTAAAGGATATGCTGGCGGCGAATATTTTTCCCGGTGATATGTTGCTGAAGAACTTTGGTGTCACCCGTCATGGTCGGGTAGTGTTTTATGATTACGATGAAGTGCGGCCCTTGCTCGACATGAACTTTCGACCACTGAGTGAGAGTGCCAATGGTGCCGGTCCCGACGATGTGTTTCCGGAGCAACTGACCACTTTTGCGGTGGTGAAACGTGAATGGCGTGAGCTGCTACTGAAACATCACCCAGAGCTAGTGCAAGTAGAATTTTGGCGCCAACAGCAACAACACATCCGCGCCGGGGTGGTCACGGATGTGTTTCCTTATGGTCAACAGTTGCGCTTTAAGCGGGACGCTTAAATTGCTCTTCTTCGGTAGAGCCGGTAAGGGCGGTGACCGACGACTTGCCGCCCTGAATGACATTGGTTAAATCATCGAAATAACCAGTACCCACTTCTTGTTGGTGTGCCACGAAGGTGTAGCCTTTGTCTGCAGCGGCAAATTCTTGCTGCTGTAATTTCACATAAGCAGACATGTCGTTACGCGCATAATCGTGGGCAAGTTCGAACATGTGGTACCACATGTTGTGCACGCCCGCTAAGGTAATGAATTGGAACGCGTAGCCCATCTCACCGAGTTCACGCTGGAACTTGGCAATGGTCGCGTCATCAAGTTTTTGCTTCCAGTTGAAGCTAGGTGAGCAGTTATAAGCCAGCAGCTTACCCGGATATTTGGCGTGGATAGCTTCGGCAAACTGGCGGGCTTCATCAAGATCCGGCTTGGCCGTTTCACACCAGAGTAAATCGGCATAAGGTGCGTACGCTAGCCCGCGCGCAATGGCTTGATCGATGCCGGCATTTACTTTGTAGAAGCCTTCGCTGGTGCGTTCGCCGGTGCAAAACGCTTGGTCGTACGGGTCTACATCCGAGGTAAGCAAGTCAGCCGCATTGGCGTCAGTACGCGCTAGAATTAACGTAGGTACGCCGGCCACATCACTGGCGAGCCGCGCAGCAATTAGCTTTTGCACCGCTTCTTGGGTAGGTACTAATACTTTACCGCCCATGTGTCCGCATTTTTTCACCGATGCTAACTGGTCCTCAAAATGCACCCCAGCCGCTCCCGCTTGAATCATGCCCAGCATTAACTCGTAAGCATTCAATACGCCACCAAAACCAGCTTCTGCATCCGCCACGATTGGCGCAAAGTAATCAATATAATCCTTGTGTTCAGCGGTAATGCCTTTCGACCATTGAATCTGATCAGCGCGGGCAAATGAGCTATTAATGCGTTTTACCACGGTCGGTACCGAATCGACCGGATATAACGACTGATCCGGGTACATGCTGCAGGCGCTATTGTTGTCGGCAGCGACCTGCCAGCCCGACAAATAAATAGCTTGTAAGCCGGCTTTTACTTGCTGCACCGCTTGTCCGCCAGTGAGCGCACCGAGCGCATTAACGTACGGCTTACCGAATTTTTCTGCGGCGGCGCCGTTTACTAAGCGCCATAGTTTTTCAGCGCCACGCTGGGCGTAAGTATGTTGAACTTGCAACGAACCGCGCAAGCGCACGACATCGGCGGCGCTATAAGTACGGGTGACGTTGTTCCAGCGGGAATTTGTATCCCAATCTTGTTGCAGTGCCTGGGCTGCTTGGGTCAGGGTAAGTGAAGTCATCGGGTGTTCCTTGTCGTTATTGTTGGTATATAAATCTGTTAATCGAGTAACGCGTAACCGGGTAAGGTGAGGAAATCCACCAGCTCGGTCGCCGTGGTAATGTCGCGCAGCAGTTGCAATGCTTTGGGAAATTGCTGAGCCTGCCAGCGCTGGTCGCCAACCTCTTGCTTCACGACTGCGGCTTCCTCTGTTAAGTACTGCTCGAACAGAGCGGTGGTCACGGTTTGGCCGTTATCTAGCGTTTTTCCGTGCTTGATCCACTGCCAAATAGAGGTGCGTGAAATTTCCGCGGTGGCAGCATCTTCCATTAAGCCGTAAATAGGTACGCAGCCAGCACCTGAAATCCATGCCGCAACGTATTGCAACGCCACTCGTATATTGGTGCGCATGCCTGCTTCGGTGCGGTTGCCTGCGCTTGGTTGCAGCAACTCGGTGGCGCTAATGGGTGCGTCTTCCGCGCGACTGATATGCAGCTGATTCGGCCCGGTTAAACCCTCTACGAATACCTCGCGCACGGTGGCAGCTAGGCCCGGGTGCGCAATCCAGGTACCGTCATGGCCGTTGTCGCGTTCTAAGGTTTTGTCGGCTTTCACTTTGGCTAGAATCGCGGCGTTTTCGGTCTCATTTTTGCTCGGTATAAAGGCTGCCATGCCCCCCATGGCGAGCGCGCCGCGCTGGTGACAGGTTTTCACTAATAAGCGTGAATAAGCGTTCAAAAATGGCTGATCCATGGTGACCACTTGGCGATCTGGCAGCACTTTGTCGGCATAATTTTTTAAGGTTTTGATGTAGCTAAAAATGTAATCCCAGCGACCACAGTTCAGCGCCGCAATGTGGTCTTTCAAGCGATAAAGAATTTCATGCATCTGAAACACAGCGGGGAGGGTCTCAATCAATACAGTGGCTCGAATGGTGCCAGTTGGCTGATTAAAGTAGCGTTCGGTAAAGTGGAAAACCTCACTCCACCAGGCCGCCTCGTCGCTATGTTCTAGTTTCGGCAAGTAATAGTAAACGCCGGTACCTTGTTGTAAGCGAACTTGGTAGTTATGAAAAAAGTACAAAGCAAAATCGAATAAGGCGCCGGGTGTTGGCTCACCATCAACCAGGAAGTGCTTTTCGTCCAAATGCAGACCGCGTACCCGGGCAATGAGCAGCGCCGGGTTTTCTTTCACGGCATAGTGCTTGCCCGAGTTCGGGTCGGTGTACGTCATTGCCGGTCGGTTAGCATCACGCAAATTAACTTGGCCTTGCAGAACCCCCTCCCAAGTGGGTGATTGGGAGTCTTCAAAGTCAGCCATGTAGCAATCAACATCGGCGTTTAAGGCATTAATCACCATTTTGCGATCGGTGGGGCCGGTTATTTCAATCCGACGCTTGGTTAAATCGTTGGGTAATGATGCAATTCGCCATTCACTTTGCCGAATATCTGCGGTATCCGGATCAAAATCTGGTAACTGCCCCTGGTCAATTCGCGCTTGGCGTAATTGCCGGCGGGCGAGTAACTCTTGTTGTTGTGGCCGAAATTCGACCACCAGCGCCTGCAGAAACTTGGTAGCGGCAGGGGTGAGAATCGTTTTTGTTAGGCTATCAATGGTCATTTATCGCTCACTTGTTAGCGGTCTGTTAACAAAATCTAGCCTAGATGCAGACCTTAAATTTACCTAATTTATAAATTAAATTGTCGCCATTTATTTCATGAATTATATTGAGCGCATTTATTGGCATAGAAATTGGTAAAAGGGTTATCTGATTTGAGTATTTAGGAGTGATTGTTGAATAGTCGTTGACCTGATAATCTCAAGCTATCTCCAACTCAATCAGAAGAGTGCAGGCATGCAGGCGAAATTAATGTTCCGAACCTTGTTGGCAGTGGTGTTGTTGGGCGCGAGTGCGCACAGCCATGCACTACAAACGCAACCTGAAAAGTTAGAACCATTGCCGCTTAAAGCTCGCGCGCAAGTCGTGGATGAGTTGCTCGAAGCTCGAATTCAAGGCTTGTTGCCCAACCTCATGCGTCGTCACAACATTGACATGTGGTTGCTGATCTCGCGGGAATACAACGAAGATCCGATTTTGCGGACCATGCTGCCAAGTGACTGGTACTCGGCACGGCGGCGTACCATTTTGGTGCTTTTTGATCGTGGCATTATTGACGGTGAGGATCGCGGCGTTGAAGCGCTGGCGGTGGCGCGTTACAACGTCGGAGAGGTATTTAAACAAGCCTGGGACCCCGAAACACAGCCTGATCAGTGGCAGCGGTTACGTGAACTCATTAGTGAGCGCGCGCCACAGCGCATAGGTATTAACCAATCGGCTACCTTTGCTCAAGCTGATGGTTTAGTAGCAACTGACAAAGCCGAGTTACTTGAGGCCTTAGGTAACGATTTAGCCAAGCAGATTGTGAGTGCCGAGCCGTTAGCCGTGAGCTGGCTGGAAACCCGTATTCCTGAAGAAATCCCGCACTACGAGCAGGCGGTGGGCATCGCCCAGCAAATTATTGCCGAAGCCTTCTCCAACCAAGTGGTGACGCCAGGCGAAACCACCACTACCGACATTGAATGGTGGATGCAAGAGCGCGCGGCAGAACTTAATTTGCAAGTATGGTTTCCACCGACCGTGACCTTACAGCGTAAGGGAGCAGAGGGCTTTCGGTTAGCGGGACAAACTGTTCAGCCGGGCGACTTACTGCACGTCGATTTTGGTATTACCTATTTGCGCTTAAACACCGATACCCAGCAGCACGCCTACGTGCTTAAAAAGGGTGAGGAAGCAGCGCCTGCAGGCCTGCAACAAGCATTGCTACTAGGTAATAAGTTGCAAGATATTCTGACTCGCAAGTTTGTGGCACGCCAAAGTGGTAATCAGATCTTGATGGCAGCTTTAAGCCAGGCGCGTGAGGCGGGTTTGCAAGCGACTATTTATACTCATCCGATTGGTTATTACGGGCATGGTTCAGGGCCAACCATTGGCCTTTGGGATCAACAACAACCTATTCCCGGTGCCGGAGAGTATTTGCTCTATCGTGATACCGCCCATTCAATTGAATTAAATAATGTGCATTATGTAGAGAGTTGGCAGCAAAATGTCGCGATCATGCTAGAAGAGGATGCGTTCTTCGATGGTTATGGGGTGCAGTATTTACACGGACGCCAACAGCAGTTTCATTTAATCAGCAACTGACAAGGATGCAGGGATGAGTGTTGAAAAAATTATGACCACAAGCTTGGTAACCGTGGGCTTAGACGACACGATGGAAGCATTAAACGAGCTGTTTTCCCGACATAAATTTCATCATTTATTGGTGCTGTACAAAGGCAAGTTGGCGGGTGTGGTGTCAGACCGCGATGTATTGAAAGCCATCAGCCCGAACCTTGGTACAGCAGCAGAAACCAGCCGCGACTTAGCAACTTTGCGCAAGCGCGTGCACCAGATCATGCAACGCAAGCTAGTAACCTTAACCAGAGACGCCAGCATTTACGATGCGGTGGCGTTGTTTAACCGTGAGCGAGTTTCCTGTATTCCGGTGGTGGATAATGACATGCATCCGGTTGGCATTATTAGTTGGCGAGATATTATGCAGGCGCTGGAAGACCAGCGTGCGAAAAAACTAAAACAATCGTCAAATTCACCAACAAATAGTTGATTTTTTATTAATAGAATTTCGGCATGGATGTAAGTTGTTGTTATTTATGTGTTTTGTTTTTGGCACAAAAGCTGCTTAATCATTAAAACGTAAAATCTATAGCTTCAATATATTTCAGAAGGAAACTGTAATGGCGATTGATACTAGCGGCGTAACACTTCAGGACCGACCCATCGCGCAAATTCGTGAGCAAGTGATCGACCAACTTATTATGAACTATAGCCATGGCGTGATTTCCGCCGAGGCCTTTGAGCGCCGACTCGACGAAGCGACTAATACTGATGATCATCAAGTGCTGGTCGATTTGGTTGCTGACTTAACTTTAGTACCGGATACCGCCTATTTGGAGCAGCGTGAGCGCAGTTTCACCCCAAATTATGCGGCGAGTGACAACAGCGTTCCACAGCATGAAAAAGTCATCGCTATTTTGTCGTCGTCCGATTACACCGGGCAGTGGGTGGTGCCGAGCGAAATGAACGTATATTGCGGTTTAGGCTCGGTGGAGCTTGATTTTACCGATGCAATTTTCCAGCATCAGAAAATAATTGTACGGGTGAAAAATGTGCTGGGTAGCCTAAATATTTTCGTGCCTGAGCATGTGAATGTGGTCTCAAACATGTTCAATATTATTGGCAGTAGCAGCAATAAAGCGCCTTCAATGGGTGGGCGTCAGGCGCCGCAAATCATTATTGAAGGTTATTCGGTACTCGGCTCGTTAGAGATTGAAGTAAAGCGCACCATGAAGGAGAAATTCATGGCCTTTGCCAACAGTTTCCGTGAGGCGTTCCGGACTAAATGATTCTAGTCCTTGCGGTTATTTGAAGCCTACGGTAACCGCAAGTCCTCCCAATGGTGAATCGGTAAAACTAAGTTCACCATCGTAAGCAGCAACTAGCTCGGCAACTACGGCCAAACCGATACCGTTGCCCGGGCTCTGTTCATCAAGCCGCACGCCTCTCGTCAATGCGCTAAGGCGTTGTTCTTGAGTGAGGCCGGGGCCATCGTCCTCGATGGTCACCGCTTTGGTGCTGGCATCAAATCGAATTGCCAATCTTGACGTTGAATATTTCAGCGCGTTTTCTAACAAGTTCCCGATGATTTCTTGAATATCTTCAGCAGGCACTGACCACCATACAGCAGCCGAGAAAACATTAAACTCTTTGCCATTCTGCTCACTCAAGCGTTTGAACATATTAAGTACAGGTTGTATGGCAACATCCACTGCTATCTTTTGACTCAGTGCATGAGGTGTATGGGTATTAGCGCGAGCCAATTGGTAATGAATAACCTGCTGCATACGCTGCAGCTCAAGGTTAAGCGGCTTGGCTTGCGCCTGGGGTAATTCATCAATATGAGTTTTAATCACGGCTAGAGGCGTTTTTAAACTATGTGCCAAGTTAGCTGCGGTTTCTCTGCCCCGCTGCATAAGTTTTTCATCTCGTTCGAGCACATCGTTCAGGGCGCCGGCAAGATCTTGAAGCTCAACCGGGAAGGTACCATCCAGCCGCTGGCGCTGCCCTGACTTTAATCCCGCGAGTTGTGTTTGCATAATGGCTAATGGTGCGAGCGACCAGCGTAATTGCAGCCATAAAAATATGCCCAATAGCAAACCAATAATGACAGTTCCCGGGCCTAATATGGATTGAAAGGCAATTACTTCACGTCTTATCTCAGCGGCATTACCGCCCACCATGACGTGTATAACTTTGTTATACCCCGGCAAGGTCACGTCGCGCTCTGCAATCCGCAGTGCCTGCGCTTGGGGCCCAATTCCATCGCGTACGATGAGGTTCCCCACTTGCCCGTCCTGGCTTGGTGTTAACCGAAAATCCCAGAGCGAGCGTGAGGCATTTAGCTGCGTGTCCGCAGTTGCAAGTTGCCAATACCAACCCGAGTAAACCTGCTCAAAGCGCTTCTCGCCAAGGGTATTAATGGTACTCAAACTGCCATCGGGCATCACTTCAAGATCAGCAACGATAACGTTCATAAGCGCCACTAAACGGGCATCAAAACTTTGTCTTACGGCTTTGCTGAAAGCGTAATTTAGAGTCCAAGCAAAAGTAGGGAGCACAATTATGATCAAGAACAGATTAATGAGGATTGTGCGGCGTTTGATACTCATCAATTTGATCATGGTTCAGCTCGCAGGACTATCACTGACTCGATAACCATGTCCTCGTTCGGTCAATATATAGCGGCCACCGAGTTTGCGTCGGAGTCGACTAATTTGCACGTCTATCACATTCGAGTCAGGTTCGTGGTCACGATCGTACACATGTTCAGCCAGTTCGGTTCGACTCACAACGGCAGGGGCCGCATGCATTAAATAACCTAACAGCCGCAACTCTTGCGCGGTTAACTTCACCGGCATACCCGCTAATTGCACCTGATTTAAACGGCTATCGAAAACGAGGTCACCAACTGTAAGTTGGGGATGTGCATGACCTTTGGCGCGGCGAATGAGCGCTTTAATCCGTACTAGCAACTCGGCTGGCTCAAATGGTTTGGTTAAATAGTCATCGGCACCAGCATTAAAGCCTTCTGATTTATCCTGCCAACTGCTGCGGGCCGTTAAAATAAGCGTCACTAAAGATATATCTGCGTGGCGCCATTGCTGTAGCCATTGCACACCGCTGCCATCGGGGAGGCCGAGATCCAGCACTAACGCATCGTAAGCTTCGGTCTGAATAAGAAAATCAGCCTCGCTGCCGGTACTGGTATGGTCTACGCGAAAGCCATCGTTCTTAAATAGAGTTTGAATACGCTCAGCGAGTGCCGCGTCGTCTTCAACCAAGAGTATTTTCATTCAATAGCTCCTGTTGGTTTGCGCATTTCTTGCAACCGCTTACCCTCAAGACTTATAAGCTGACCGGTTGCCGCATCAAATTCAAACTCGGCCTTTTGCCCCTGTGGCCCAATCATTTCAATCTCGTAGATATAGAGACCATCATCTCGCTCAAGTTCTACATCAATAACCTCGCCTCGATAACTATCGGTGAGTGTCTGCAATATTTCCGTTAACGGCTTTATCTTCCCTTGTTGCACAAGTTCATAAGGTGATTGCGCATGCGCAATCACTGCCGTAAGCAGCAGATAACCAGCGGTGATGGGCGTAATGAACGCGATAACAGTAGCTTTTTTCATGGGCAAAGTATGCCACTACCAACATGAACGGTAAATGAACAAACTATTCACATTGCGGCAAGATCGGCTGCGTTAGGATGACCTCGCACTATCGAAGTATCGATATTTTTCTAACCGAGAGGAAATGTATGATGAGCGTAAAAAATACTAGTTTAATGATGTTAGTAGCCGCAGGTGCAGTTATTTCAACCGCGACCTTCGCTGCGACCACAAATTCGGCCAAGGTTAACTTGGCAGCGCCTGAGAACTTTGGCTTTACCCATATTGAAAGCATCGAGTTCGAGCAAAATGGTCAGCTTGAAGTAGAAGGTTGGGGCGCCGATGGTTGGTACCTAGAAGCCGAGTTTGACGGCGCCACTGTTCTTGAAGAAAAGCGCCAACGCACTATTGTGCAGCCGTGGGGATTAACCTTCGCGCAACTGAATCAAGTGCTTGAGCTTGCCAAGCAAGACGGTATTTTGCGGGTAACGGAACTCGAAATTCAAGATGATGGACGGATAGAAGTAGAGGGCCGCAATGACCGTGACCGCAAGGTTGAGCTAAATATTATGGTTAACAATCTTGCTGAGTAAGCTAGCTATTAGTAAGGCCCACAAAGTAAAAAGCCTCGCAATTGCGAGGCTTTTTACTTAATGATGGTGCCCAGAGGCGGAATCGAACCACCGACACGGGGATTTTCAATCCCCTGCTCTACCGACTGAGCTATCTGGGCGTGGGGCGTATTAAACGGTTTTTTCGGGCTTGAGTCAACCGCTTTTTTGGTGAAAAAAGCCCGAAAGGGTGCGTTTGCACAGATATTAGGCAAACTGGGTGTTTTTACGCCTTTAAGTAGGTGCTACCAGCCAAGCAACGTTCGTAGAAGTCGGTCCAACGCACGCCTTCACGCGGGGCGATATGGCCTTTGCGTACTTCTTTGTCGATAAACTTCTTCACGGTTTTTGCCATAAAGTCAGTATTGTACTGCATGGTTTCAAGTACTTTCTCTGCAGCATGGCCGGGCACCACTTCCTCAATGTAGAAGTCGCCTGGCTCGTCGTCGTGACAATAAATATGCACTTCGGTTAGACGCCCAAACAAGTTATGCATATCACCCATCACGTCCTGATAGGCGCCGGTTAGGAACATACCTACATGGTAGGGTTGGCCTTTTTTCAGCGTGTGCATGGGAATGTTATCGCTAATTTCGGTGCCTTCAATGTACTTACTTAATTTGCCGTCCGAGTCGCAGGTAATATCGACTATAGAGCAACGTACTTCCGGGCGCTCATTCAAGCGTGACAGCGGCACAATGGGCAATACTTGATTAATAGCCCAGGTATCTGCCGCCGATTGGAAAATAGAGAAGTTACACAAATATTGGCTCGCCAACATGTCTTCGAGTTCTTCTAGCTCTTGGAACACGAATTGCTCGCGGTCGATATTCTTGTGGATATCACTCAAAATTTGCCAATACATAGTATCTAGCTTGGCCATTTCCGGTAGCGATAAAATGCCAAGTTTGAAAGCTTCATAGGCACTAGCTTTAAATGATGCTGCATCGTTGTAACGCTCTTGCGGGTGCAAATCAGAGGCGTTTACGAGCTCGCGCATGTTGGTCACTAAAATGTGCTCGCCGTCTTCAACTGACAAGTCAAATTGGGTGCCAGTGTTACGAATTTCGCCAACGATATTGGTAACCACGCAGCTATGGTGCGCAGTAATAGCACGGCCACTTTCGCTCACTAAGTTAGGATGCGGCACGTCTTCTAAGTCACATATTTGTTTAACGCCGTACACCACGTCAGCCACATATTCATCGGTGGAGTAATTGCGTGAGGAATCCGTGGTCGAACTGGTGCCGTCGTAGTCAATGCCGAGTCCGCCACCGATATCTAAATATTCAAGCGGCACGTCCATTTGCTTGAGCTTGGCATATAATCGCGCGCCTTCGCTTACCGCTTCTTTTACTTTGCGAATATCGGATAACTGGCTGCCAATATGGAAGTGCAATAGCTTGGCACAATGCAGCATGTTTTCTTTTTTCAGCAGTTCAATAATGTTCAGAATTTCGGTAATGCTGAGGCCAAACTTAGCGCGATCGCCACTTGAACCAGCCCATTTACCTTGGCTACGCACCATCATTTTGCTGCGCAGGCCAATCATGGGCTCAACTTTGAGTTTTTTCGCAAGCGGAATCAGCATTTCTAGTTCGCTGAACTTCTCAATTACGATAATAATTTTGCGCTGCAATTGGCGCCCCAATAGCGCAAGGGTAAGATATTCCTCGTCCTTGTAACCGTTTAACACGGTCAGCGCTTCTGGGTTCTCGTTGTAGGCCATTACGGCCATAAGCTCGGGTTTAGAACCAGCTTCGAGGCCATAGTTGTACGGTTCGCCCGCGTCGATAATTTCTTCGACCACTTCGCGCATTTGGTTTACTTTAATCGGGAAAACGCCGACATATTTGCCTTGGTATTCCGCATCGGTAATGGTGCGCTGAAAGGTTTCGTTCAGAATTTCCACTTGCGAGCGCAAAATATCGTGAAAGCGAATAACTGCCGGAAACTGAATACCTTCGGCAATAATTTCGTCAATCACTTCTTGCATATCAATGGTAACGTCAGGTAAGCGATGGTTAGGGGCAATTTTAATGCTGCCATTCTCGCCTATCGAAAAGTAGCCGGCACCCCAGCGGTTGACGCCGTACAACTCTTCAGCGTCGTCAATCGTCCAGTTATCTGCCATTACGCGGCTCCTTTTTCGTTCATAACAATTAATAATTCACGCACAATTTTTGCGGCAAATACGTCAGAGTTTCCGGTCGGGTCGATGTCTGGTGACAATTCAACCACATCGGCACCCACTAAATTCTTCTGCCGCAATAATTTCAATAAACTTACGTACGAGTGAAAATCTTCACCACCTGGTTCTGGCGTGCCGGTGCCCGGTAAAAACGCAGGATCGAAATAATCCAAATCGAGCGTTAAATAAATAGGGCGGTCGGCGGCAATGTTAGCCACGCTCTCTAAAAAGTCTTTGCGCGAGGTACGCACGGTACCGTTGGCCTTCATCCACTTATACTCATCGCGGGTACCAGAACGAATACCGTATTGGATAAGCTGATGGTCAGGACCAAAGTGATCTAACACTCGGCGAATAATCGACGCGTGCGAGAAGTGATATCCCAAAAAGCCATCCCGTAAATCGGCATGCGCATCTAAGTGTAGCAACACCAGATCTGGGTATTCTTTTAAGTAAGTAGTAATAGGCGCATAAGAAATAGAATGCTCGCCACCTAGGGTAAGCACCCTAATTTGTTTCTCGGCAATACCAGCATTGGCAAAAATCGTGTTGAAGTCATCGGTGGCGTGTTGCCACTGTTGCTCTACATCTGCGCTATCGCCGAGGTGCAAGTTACCTAAGTCGTAGAAGGGGTGATCAAAAATATCCGCATCAAGATACGGTGAGTAAGATTCAATGTCTGCTGATACCGACCGCAGTCCGTCAGGACCATCTTTGGTTCCTTTGCGGAAACAAGCAGTACCATCGAAGCCAAACCCGATGATATGAGTATGCTGCGGCGCGAGCACTCGCTCTGCCTCAGCCCCAAAAAACGGACGAACCGGTGCTTGTGTCGTCACCGGTAATGGCGCAATCTTACTCAAGGTCATTCACCTCCAAACGGGGTCAGATGGTGTCGCTAACACACGGGTTAGCGACGGAAAAACGAAAGGCCGTATTATCGGCCTATTTGGAAGTTTTTGCACGAACTTCCATACCTATATCGGGCTCCGCATTTTTCTTCACTGGATTAAAAATTCGATGCTGAATATGCACTAAATTTGGGTCCAGAACTTTGCGTTGCTGCCAAGTATCCGGCAGCGGCACCGCAACGGGTTGATTAGATTGTAGCCCAGCCATGACGCCAGTGCGCCCTTGTAAGGCTAATTCAATAGCATAAACACCTAATTGTGAGGCCAAAATACGGTCTGCAGGCGAAGGTGCACCGCCGCGTTGAATGTGGCCGAGCAAACAGGGGCGGCAGGGCAAGTTATATTCTGCCTCTAGCTGTTCCGAGAGTGCCACGGCACCGCCTGGCCATTGATGTTCGCTTAGCACCATGACGTAACTACTGTCGCCACGGACTTCTTTGACGCGCTGAATGTGTTTCACCAAGGCGGCAATAGTGAGCGGTTTTTCGCGTTGCAGCTCGGGTAAAATCATTCGCTCTGCACCACTCGCCATGGTCGCATTCAAGCCGATAAAGCCGGCTTCTCGGCCCATCACTTCAACAATAAACACGCGGTCCATGGCTTCTGCGGTATCGCGGATCTTGTCGAGCGCATCCATCGCAATGTGCACCGCGGTGGCAAAGCCGATGGTGTCGTCGGTGCCGAACAAGTCGTTATCGATGGTGCCAGGCACGCCAATGATTTGGCCGTTCCAATACTGGCCCAAATGATCAGCACCGCGGAATGAGCCATCGCCACCAATCACGACCAGCGCATCGACATTATTTTTGTTCAGGTTTTCGGCGGCTTGCTGTGCGGCTTCAGCGGTTTTAAATTCCGGACACCGCGCACTTTTTATAATGGTGCCGGAATGCTGCAAAATATGCAGTACGTCGTCGGCTATTAGCGGGGTGACATCGTTTTGCAGTAAGCCACGGTAACCATGCCGAAAGGCGAGGGTAGTAAGGCCATGATGTTCGGCGGCAAGGACCACGGCTCGGATTGCGGCGTTCATGCCTGGGGCGTCGCCACCGCTCGTTAATACGGCGATTGTTTTGATTGGTTTTTTGGTGTGGGCGAACTTTGCTGGCGTCACCGCTCATACTCCTTCTTAATGTTGTCTGGTAAGCTTATCGAAGTTGTACGGTTTGACAAGCGAAGTTTCGCCCGAATACGGTAGGGAACCCTGATGAAAGCTGGTTTTGCAAAACAAGTTGATGCCACATTAATGACCCAGTGGGCGCAGCAATGCCTGCAACATTGTGGGGCGAGTGAAAAGGTGGCTGCAGCGATGGCGCAGCAGCTGGTGCTTGGCGACTTACTTGGGTTTCGTACCCACGGATTATTGCGGTTGCGCTACAACTTGAATGAGTTAGTGGCCGGGCGAACTAAAGCTGAGGGCAATCCACGTGTAATTGCCGAACGGGCTGCGGTGGCGACTTGGGACGCGGAATTGTTGTCTGGTTTATATGTGTTGCCGCAAGCGGTGGCAACCGCGGTAGCAAAAGCACGCGATTATGGCACTGGCACCGTGGTCGTGCGCCGCGCGCAGCATGTGGCTTCGTTAGCCTGTTACCTAGAGGCTGCTACTGACGCAGGTATGCTGATTACGATGATGGCGTCGACGCCCGGGCAGAGCGTGGTCGCGCCCTTTGGTGCCAAGCAAGCGGTATTTTCACCCAACCCATTCGCGATTGGGGTGCCGACTCAAAGTGAACCTATCCTACTAGATATTTCACTGTCGATGACCGCTGCCGGTAAAGTACGCGCCGCGATTGCTGAACAGCGCGAACTGCCTTATCCGGCTCTGATCACGCCAACCGGCGAGTACACCACGGATGCGACAACCTTTACCGGAACCCCGCCAAGCGTATTAGCGTGTTTAGGCGGAGAACAGCTGGGTTATAAAGGTTCGGGGCTTACCCTTTTCAGTGAGCTGTGGACCATGGCTTTGAGTAACTATGGACGCGCGCAGGGGCTGGCTGATAGTGATGCAAATAGCGTGTTTATTCAGGTGTTAGACCCGGCGGCGTTTGGCGATAAAACAGCGTTTCTAGCCGAGAGCCAAGCTCAGGTAGAGGCGCTGCAGCGCGCCACGCCGATTGATCCTCAGCAGCCGGTGCGGGTGCCTGGGCAGCAAGCGTTAGCCGCCAAACGCGAGCAGTTGGCGAATGGCATTTACTACAGTGAAGCGGTGTGGCGGCAATTGGAGAAATGTGCGGCGCAGTGCGAGATTGCACTGCCTGCCGCGTAACTGAGGTTTGAGTTTGAGTTTGGGCTTGGGCGCAAGGTTAAGGTTGCAAGCGCTGAATACGCCAACCGTTGTCGGTTTTTAGGTATTCAAAGCGGTCGTGCAAGCGATGTTTGCCGCCTTGCCAAAACTCAAACCGAGTAGGCTCAATGAGGTAACCGCCCCAGTGCTCAGGAAGTGGTACCTGGCCACCTTCAAACTTCGCTTGAAAGTCCTGTAGCGCCTGTTCAAGTGCTTCCCGTGAATCTATCACTTGGCTTTGGGCAGATACCCACGCGCCAATTTGGCTCTCCCGCGGCCGCGAGTGAAAGTAACGCGCTACTTGTTCTCGTGGTAGCAGTTTAGCAACACCTTCAACCGCCACTTGGCGCTCTAACGGCAACCAAGAAAAGTGGGCTGACAGAGCCGGATTATGAGCCAGCGCTTGGCCTTTGGCACTATGAAGGTTGGTGTAAAACACCAAGCCGCTGGTGGATAAATCCTTCAATAATACGGTGCGTTGCCGCGGACGCTGATCGGCGTCAACTGTGGCTATCACCATCGCGGTTGGGTCCGGCGATGCGTTCTGCTCAGTGGCTTGCTGCAACCACTGTTGTAGCATCTCAAACGGGCTGTCGGTTAGGTCCTCACGGCGCAATTGTGCTTGTTCATAATCGCGACGAATGCCATGTAACTGCATATACACCTCGGCGTTTAATCGGGAAAGCGAGCTCTGATTTGTTCAATGCTGGCATAATGATCTAGCAGCAAGCTAACCAACTCGGGTTCAAAAATAATACCGCTATTTTCTTTGATATACGCTTTGGCTTCATCTTCAGATTTCGCTGGGCGTTCACCACGTGCGGATAATAAACTATCTAGGTGACTAGTAAGTGATAACAATCGTGCGCCATGGTCAATCTCTACACCCCGTTTACCGTGCGGGTAACCACTTCCGTCCCAGCGCTCATGGAAGTCATGGGCAAGCCGCGCAGCAATCACGGCTAATGCAGAGTCCGCTTGGCTGAAGTAATCATGACCGTTAATTACCTGGCGCATAATTTCTTCATATTGGTGAACGGTAAGCACGTCAGTGGTGGCCGCTAGCTCACGTTGCAAGGTGATTTTACCAATATCGTAAACGGCCGCTGCGGCTTTAAACCGATCGGCTTCTTCGCGTGAGCAGCCACTTAGAATGGCGAGTTGTGCGGCCATTTCTGCGCTGCGTTTCACATGATGACTGTGGGCCTCAATGGAGTGCTTATCAATCGCTTCGCCAACGCTATAAAGTAAGTCACGCTGCGCCTCTAACTCTGCATTGTTTTGGCTATGATTTTCGAGCGCAATTGACGAGTGATTGATAAACAGATTGAGTAGGTTTTGGTCAAGTTCGGTGAGTTCGCGAATATTACGCACGAATAATAAGTACTGATTACCTCGTGAGGTGGTGTAAATACCGTAGTAGTTGCCATCGCTCAATATTGAGGCTGGGCCAGTGCTTTGCCGTAATTTGGCCAATACGGCTTGGTCTACATCGCCATTAATACGACTGCCCACGTTGTCGGCATAATCGCCAGTGCCACTGATGATTTCAAACGGATCGCGCTGGCTACCGATAGCGGTGAAACCTGTCATGCGCACATAAGCAGCATCATCAGAGCGGGTAATAAGTGCGACAATTTGCTCTAAAATACCTTGGCACAATTGCTGTAACGAGCGTGCCGAAAACACTTCAGCCGAAGCGGTAATGACCTTCTCAAGCCCTTTTTTGTTACGCTCTATGGCACACAAGTCACGGTATGCGCGCAGGCACGAATACATGAGGGTCACGAGCTTACGGTAGGTCAGTTCGGTTTTCTCTTTGTAGTCATCGATATCGTACTTGGCAATAACTTCTTCTTCCGGCGCTTGGCCAGGCTGACCAGTACGCAACACAATCCGGATGAGGTGATTTTTCAAGGTTTCGCGGATCCAGCGAGCAGTGTCTAGCCCGGCATGATCGTTCTCCATCACCACATCCAGCAGTACCATGGCGTATTCATTTGGCTGCGACAACAATTCACGCGCTTCTGCACCGGAATAGCCAGAGGTGAATCGCACCGGATGACCGTCGAGTTTAAATTCGTTCAAAGCCATTTTGGTAATGGCGTGGATTTCCTGATCATCATCGATGATCAGGATGTGATAAGGCTCGCGTCCTTCTTCCGTCGCGGGCGCGGCGTCATCATCAGCAAATAAAAACTCGTCAGTCATAAGTACGCATCCAACTTGCGATTAAGGTTGATACTGTAATTTACCGGCTACATAAGTGGCCATTACATTGGTTTGCCACAGTATAGCTGGCTGTGCAGCAAACGGGTCTTGGTCAACAATAATAAAGTCCGCCCATTTCCCTGGCTCTAGCGAGCCAATCACTTGCTCTTGATGACTGGCGTAGGCCGCATCTAGGGTAAAGGTGCGTAGTGCTTGTTCCACTGTCATTTTCTCGTGCGCATACCAGCCGCCTTGCGGTTGATTATCACGGTCTTGGCGAGTAACGGCTGCATGCACCCCAAAAAATGGGTTGGCTAACTCAACCGGGAAATCTGAGCCAGCGGCAATCATGGCGCCGCTATCGAGCAGTGTTTGCCACGCGTAAGCACCTTCCATCCGCGCTTTACCGAGCCGATCTTCAGCCATATTTTTATCACTGGTGGCATGAGTAGGTTGCATGGAGGCAATCACGTCGAGTTCAGCAAATCTTGCTAAATCGTCGGGATGTACGACTTGAGCGTGCTCAATTCGGTGGCGCAGTGCACGCCCACCAATGAGCGGAAAGGCACGTTCGAACTCATCTAATGCCACCCGATTGGCACGGTCACCAATGGCGTGAATGTTGATTTGAAAATCGGCTGGAATGATGAGCTCGTATAGTGCGCGAATGTCTTCCTCGGAAGTCACCATTAGGCCACGTTGATTCGGCGCATCGCTGTATGGTTCGAGCAATGCAGCACCACGCGAACCAAGCGCGCCATCGGCATATACTTTTACGCTACGAATACTTAACTTATCGTCAGCCGTATTGATATGACCTTGCTTGAGTAGTTCAGGCAGAGTCGGCTCGGTTGCTGCTAACATGCCGTAAATACGCACCGGAAGTTCGCCAGTTTCTGCAAGTTCGCGATAAACCTTCAGTTCACGGGCGCTAATGCCGGCATCGTGCACACCGGTAATACCAAGCGCTAATAAGTGTTCAAATGCGGCGTTAAAGGATGCCTTCAATTGTGCTTCGTCGGCTTGCGGAATCATGCGCTCGACTAAACCCATGGCGTTATCAATCAGCACGCCGGTGGGTTCGCCATTGGCGTCGCGAATAATTTCACCACCATCAGGGTCAATGGTTGTGGCGGTAATGCCGGCGCGTTTGAGCGCTTCAGAATTGGCCCACACCGCATGCGCATCTACTCGAGTGAGTACCACTGGGCGGTTAGCAACAACTTCATCTAGGCTGGCTTTGGTTGGAAACGACTTACTTGGCCATAATTCCTGATTCCAGCCACGGCCGATGACCCACTCGTTGTCTTGGTTGGCCTGTGCGAACTGCTGCACACGTTTAGCGGCATCCGTTTCGCTGCTCGCTTCGCGCAAATCAGCTTGGCGTAAGTAGTCACCCAAACCTAAGACATGGCCATGGGCATCGGTAATGCCGGGCAACAAGGTTTGGTCCTTTACGTCTATCTTCTGCGCGTCGGGGTGCTTTGCAATCAGCGTTTCATCACCAATCGCAACTACCTTGCCAGCACTTACCACTAATACCGAGAATTGTTGTAATTTGGCTTCAGCACCGGGCTCGCCAACCAGCGTATAACCATTCGCATTGTGGTAGAGCTGGGTCGCATCTTTGTGATCATCAGCGGCGGCATGACTAGTAAAGGAAAGACCAACAACCAACGCGCTTGCGAGCATGAAAGAATGTAAGAAAGAACTGAGATTCATAGGGTTACTCTTTAGTCATATTTTTGTAATTGCTTCGGTGATTTCGAATAACAAGCGCCTACTCTAATGAATTTTTAGACAATCGGTAAATTTACCGTGAAAAAAATAATAAATGCTTTAGGCTTTTGTTACACTGTTATTGTTTTTTAAATGTGCATAATAACATTACGTATATACCTACACTGTTTAAGTGCTTATCGCCGCGGCGTTAGCGTTAACAGCCTAGGATTTAATTTAGGAACAGCTGCTTGGTCAGCTCTCAGAAAAGCAAGAAGCGCGCCCATGAAAACACTTATCATTGATCCACAATTTTTTGTCCGATCGGGTCTGATCCAGTTGTTAACCAGTTATACCTCGAACATTGCAATTTACGAGGCCACTAACTTTTCGATCGCTGAAGACTATTTACGCAGCGACGCTAGCTTCAATCTTATCTTTATTGAGATGGATTTACCCGATGCCGAAATTCGTCCGGCATTGCAGCGCTTAAAACGATACGCACCGAACGCGCATGTGGTTTTATTCACCTGGCGAAAACCGCTTACTGATGTGCGCCAAGCCATCGCCGCCGGCGTGCGCAGCTATCTTCCGAAAGATGCCTCGGCAGAGGAAGCCAAGTTAGCAGTAAAAGCATTATTGAACAATGACCGTTACTTGCCGGATGACTCGCGTTTGAGCGAAGTGTCGCCGCACCAAGGCAGCGCCGAAAATTTCCTTTCGCCACGGCAACTTGAAATCATGCAGTTACTGGCTCAAGGGTTAAGCAATAAGGAAATAGCTAATATTTTGGGTATCACGGAGGGCACGATTCGGGTGCATTTGTCGGCTATATTCAAAGCGATTAAAGTGTCCAACCGAACTGAAGCTACCTTGTGGTATTTGTTGCGGCAGAAGAAATTGGTTAACTAACGCTAGAGGTTGTCATGGATCTAAGCCAGTTGGTCGCGTCGCTAGAACAGCATCGACATGCGCCAACCGAGCAGTGGAATCCGCCATTTTGTGGTGATATTCCGATGCGAATTGATGCTAACGGCGATTGGTATTATCAGGATTCGCCGCTCCGCAGAGCTGAGTTGGTCAAGCTGTTTGCCTCGGTGCTGGTAACGGAAGCCGATGATTATTTTCTGGTGACGCCAGCGGAAAAAGTGCGGATCCAAGTTGCTGATGCGCCATTTGTGGTGACCAGTTGGCAAATCGTAGCACCGGAACAAGCGGACCAACCTCCCATTGTGCAAGTGACCACTAATGTTGGGGATACTGCTGCCATTAGCGCTGATCACGCGCTGTTTATCCGCGAGCACATGCCCTATATTCAATTGTGGCGTGGCTTAACCGCTAAATTACATCGAAATGTCTATTACCAGTGGGCGTATGCGGCGCTGGAACAAAATTCGCCTTGTTTCGCAGAAATTAATGACGAGCTCTATGTGCTGAGCCATGATGCTCGTTATTGTTTTGCGGCTCGGGATTAACTCGGTTCGGTAAAGAATTGCAAAAGGTAGTGCTTGCGTCTGATCGATGCTTCGTTAAAATGGCTCTACAGTTCTCGTCAATAAGTTGTGGCTAAGCAAATAACGCGCATGCAAAATCCTAAGAAAATATTGATGATCGAAGCCTCCAGCGCCCGCAAACAGGCGTTGGCCACGGTTCTTGATTTTCTTGGTGAGCAATTAGAAGACATTGCGCCAGAACATCTACCGCAGGCGTGTGAACGCGAGTTGCCACAGTGTGTGATTGTTGGTGACTTCGATATTTGCGCTACCCAGCTGGCGAAATCCTTACCCCAGGTTCCCTTTTTATTAGCGCATGAGCGGCATGCCGATGCGTTGGTATTGGCGAATGTTGTCGGGCAACTGCCGAGCAAAGTGAATTACACCTCGCTCACCCAGTTATTACATCATTGCCAGAGTTATCACGAACATAAGCCGGGTAAACAGTCGGCCCATTCTAATGCTGAATTATTTCGTAGTTTGGTTGGCCGTAGCCGTACTATCGGCACCGTCCGCAAACTCATCGGGCAGGTTGCAAGCACCGATGCCAGTGTTTTAGTGCTGGGTGAGTCGGGTACTGGTAAAGAGGTCGTAGCGCGCAATATTCACTATTTAAGTCATCGTGCCAAGGGGCCATTTGTACCGGTAAACTGTGGCGCGATTCCTGCAGAACTGCTGGAAAGTGAGTTGTTTGGCCATGAAAAAGGTGCATTTACCGGGGCGGTGGCTGCCCGCAAAGGGCGTTTTGAGTTGGCGCAAGGTGGTACCTTATTTCTTGATGAAATAGGCGATATGCCACTGCCAATGCAGGTGAAATTACTGCGCGTGCTGCAGGAGCGAACCTTTGAGCGAGTCGGCGGTAACAAAAGTATTCAAGCCGATATTCGGATTGTCGCTGCTACCCACCGTGAACTTGAGCAAATGATCCTCGACGGTAAGTTCCGGGAAGATTTGTACTATCGCTTGAATGTATTTCCGATTGAAATGCCTGCCTTGCGCGAACGCCAAGATGATTTAGCGCTCCTTGTTAATGAGTTGTGCGCGCGCGTGCAAGCCGAGCAGAAAGTGTCGGTGCGGTTTACCGATCAGGCGCTGTTGTCACTGCAACAACATGATTGGCCGGGTAACGTGCGGGAATTGTCGAATTTGGTAGAGCGGATGAGCATCATTATGCCCAATGGTATTGTCGATGTGGCCGATTTACCGCTGAAGTATCGGCATTTGGACGTGGATGCGCAACCTCCGGAATATCCGGAAGAATTACTCGAACGTGAGGCACTCAGCGCCATGTTTCGAGATGATGAAGACGACGAAATCGATTCCCCTGTTGCGGCGGAAAGCCTGGTGAAAACCAATGGCCACGATAAAGCTTGGTCGCAGTTACCCGAGCAGGGCATGAATTTGAAAGAAATGCTGAATGATTTGGAGGTTGATTTGATCCGCCAAGCACTCGAGCAAGAAGATTGGGTGGTGGCGCGCGCCGCGGAGCGGCTTGGTATGCGTCGCACCACCTTAGTTGAGAAAATGAAGAAGTTTCAATTAGTCCGCGACTAAACTCTGCGACTAAGTCCTGCAATTAAACCCTGCAATGAAGTCGAAGTAATTCGCGCAGCTGTCAATTTTTTGGCAGCTAGATTTCCCCGTAATGCCTCTTATCCCTCTGATTTTAAAAGATTTGCTTGATGGCACGCTGATTGCATAGCTCATCCACGTATAGAGCCCATTGGTTGGCTCTTGGATTTGATAAGCGAGATAGTGCGATGACTGCTTCCTTACAATCTTCGGTTGTGTTTAGCCCCGCTGAGGTCAAGCGCGGACCTGCACAAGTCATTGATGCCACAGTGGTGCGCCAAACTCGGCGTTTAGATGCTATTTTGGCGGCAATGCCACAAGCGGTATTAACGCTAGATTCAAGCGGCGTGATCGACCATGCCAACCATGCGGCAGAAACGCTGTTAGCCCAGCCGTTGCTGGGTAAGTTGTGGCGTGAGGTAGTGGCAGCAGTATTTGCGCCGCGGGCAGACGATGGCCACGAGGTATCGCTACGCACTGGCCGCCGCGTAAGACTAGATATTTCGTCACTAGCACCCGATGCCGGGCAATTGATTGTGTTGACGGACTTGACCGAAACACGTGAATTACAGGCGCGCATGAGTCAACTGCAACGCCTGTCTGAAATGGGCCGAATGGTGGCTGCCTTGGCTCATCAAGTACGGACTCCATTAGCGGCAGCAATGCTATATGCGGACAACTTAAAGCATGCGCGTTTAACTGATGCGCAGCGCTTACCTTTTGTTGACAAATTGACTGCTCGTTTACGCACGCTCGAGCATCAGGTGAATGACATGTTGCTGTTTGCTAAAAGTGGCTCGCAGCAGGTGCTACAAACCTTTAGTGCAGCAGAACTGATTGCCCAGCTTGAGCAGCAAACTGAAGCTTATATCCAACAGCATCAAGCGCATTTAGAGATTGAGCTACAAGCGCCACAGGCAATGCTGCGCGGTAATCTAAACGCACTGGTTGGTGCTGTCCAAAATCTCGTCATGAATGGTATTCAAGCCAGCCAAGCACGAGCGACCGTGAAGCTTAAACTTTACCTCGACACCGAACAACTCTGTATTGACGTGACAGATTATGGCTGTGGCATGTCCGCAGCCCAGCAAGCCAAAATATTTACCCCTTTTGTGACGACCAAAACCCACGGAACCGGTCTTGGACTTGCCGTGGTGCATGCTGTGGTGAAGTCTCACCAAGGCCAGGTAAGCGTCGAAAGTGAGGTGGATCAGGGCACCACCTTTAAGGTTCGTTTGCCACTCACCGCCTGGTCGCAAAACCCTGCAGCAACTTCTGAAGGAACTACCGTATGACCGCAACTCAAGCTTCGCTGACCACGTCAGCTATGGCCTCTCGTTCAGCAGCCGATGCCGCTCGGACCATTTTAGTTGTCGAAGATGACGCGGCGTTACGCGAGGCGATTGTCGATACCTTGACGCTCTCTGGCTATCACTGTGAAGAAGCCATCGACGGCGAAAGTGCGCTCCTGAAGCTAAAAGCTGAGCCGATTGAATTGGTGATTAGTGATGTACAAATGGCGGGCGTAAACGGCTTACAATTATTGCGTAGCATGAATGTCCAGCAAATCGATGTACCGGTGATCATGATGACGGCGTATGCCAAAGTAGATGACGCGGTAGTGGCGATGCGCGAAGGCGCCATTGACTATCTCAGTAAGCCATTCTCGACCGAGCGACTACAGACTTTAGTTGAGCGCTATTTGCCGGCACATGAAGCCCATAGTGATGAGCCCGTTGTCGGTGACCCGCGCTCGCAAGACTTGTTGCGCTTGGCCCAGCGCGTCGCGCAAACCCAAGCTACCGTCATGATTACCGGGCCTAGCGGCTCTGGTAAAGAGGTTCTAGCCCAATATATTCACCAGCAATCACCACGTGCAGAAGCGCCATTTGTAGCCATTAACTGTGCGGCTATTCCTGAAAATATGCTGGAAGCCACACTCTTTGGTTACGAAAAAGGTGCGTTCACAGGTGCGGTGCAAGCCTGTCCGGGTAAGTTCGAATTAGCCCAGGGTGGCACACTATTGCTCGATGAAATTACCGAAATGGATTTAGGCCTACAGGCAAAATTATTGCGGGTGCTGCAAGAGCGTCAAGTTGAGCGCTTAGGCGGTCGTAAATTAATTCAGCTTGATGTGCGGGTGATTGCGACCAGTAATCGCGATTTACAAACGGCGGTGGTTGATGGTCGTTTTCGTGAGGATTTGTATTATCGCCTCAACGTTTTCCCACTCAGCTGGTTGCCGTTGGCGCAGCGAGTAGGGGACATCTTACCGCTAGCGAATCATTTATTAACTCGCCATTGCGAACGCTCTGGAGTGTTGCGCGCCAATTTTACGGCGGCGGCTGAAGCACAGTTATTGGCACATCAATGGCCTGGTAACGTGCGAGAACTTGAAAATGTGATCCAACGCGCGCTGATTTTGCAACAAGGTGGGGTGATTGATGCGGCAGATTTGATGCTTGATGCACAAGCGCCGCTGCAATTGCATACACCAGTTGAGAGCGTGTTACCTGAGCAAGTTAAGAATGGCGATGTGCTGGGCACTGAGCTGTGGCAGCAAGAGCGTCAAATTATACTCGAAGCGCTGCAACGCTTTAAAGGTAAGCGCAAGCCAGTGGCAGAACACTTAGGTATCTCGCCGCGTACACTGCGCTACAAACTAGCAAAAATGCGTGAAGACGGCATGGTTTTGCCGGGTCGTTAAGATCTGGCATTGACCTTGCATAACTGTCAATAACTCAATTGTGATGATTATTTGACACCGAGGTCGCACATGAATATTAAAGCCTCCGCTATGTTCGCTGAAATGCAAAGCATGGCGCAACAAATCCGCCCACTGCAGCCATCTGGCGACCAATCGCTTAATACCCAAGCGATTGGTAACACCTCGCAAGCTGACTTCTCCGCGATGCTGAAAGGCGCACTTGATCAAGTGAATTCACTGTCAAAAACGACAGGCGATTTGCGCGAGCGCGTGGAGCTTGGTGACCCAAGTGTCACCCTTGAGCAAACCATGATTGCGGCACAAAAGTCGTCTATTGCATTTGAAGCAACCGTGCAAGTGCGAAACAAAATCGTCGAAGCCTACAAAGAAATAATGTCAATGCCGGTGTAATTCACCAGCCCCAAAAAAGACTGCGTAACCTAAGCGTGCAAGTGGAGAGAACAAGTGGCAGAGTCAACTGATTTAATGGTCACCGGCAACCCAGGCCAAGACGAATATGCACCTGAAGAGGGCAAAAAGTCAGGGTTTCTTGGCAGCTTCGGTGATTTCGATATGCTGCGCCAAATTATTTTGGTCCTCGCGCTCTCGATTTGTATCGCGATTGCTGTGTTCATTATGTTGTGGGCGCAAGAACCTGAATATCGTCCGCTTGGGCGCATGGATACTGAACAATTAATTGCTACCTTGGATTACCTCGACGCAAATAATAAAGAATACAAAGTTGAGGGTAATACCGTGTTCGTCACTGAACACGAATATGAAGATATTAAACTGCAAATGACGCGTAATGGTGTCAACTATGGTGCCAAGGAAGATGGTTCAGAGCTGTTGTTAATGGAACAAGGCTTTGGGGTTAGCCAACGGCTCGAACAACAACGGTTGATGTTAGCGCGTGAACAGCAATTAGCGCTAGCTATTGCTGAGATGCAAGCGGTACGCTCAGCTCGTGTATTGTTAGCGGTACCGAAAGAGAATGTGTTTGCCCGCCGCGAGAAAAAACCAAGTGCCGCGGTGATGTTGAATGTTGCAGGGCCCAATAGTTTAGCACCGGAAGAGGTGGCTTCTATTGTTGATATGGTTGCTTCTGCGGTGCCAGAACTTGAACCATCGAACGTAACGGTTACCGACCAAAATGGTCGTTTATTAAATTCTGGGTCGCAATCTGAGTTTGCCGCACGCAGCTCGCGCGAATATCAACTTGAACGACGTCGCGAAGGTGAATACTTAAATAAAATCGACGGTATTCTGATTCCAGTTTTGGGCTATGACAATTATACCGCCCAGGTCGATGTGACCATGGACTTCACCACCAGTGAACAGACCCAGCGTACCTTCAACCCGGATATGCCGGCGGTACGCAGTGAAATGATTATTGAAGACAATAGTACTGGTAGTGTCGCTGCTGGAATTCCAGGTGCCTTAAGTAATCAACCGCCATTAGATGCCAATATTCCGGAAGAGGCGATTGGAACCGGTGCCGGTGCTGCGGCGCAACCGGGTCGCCAACACTCTGAAACAACCCGTAACTACGAGTTAGATAGCACCATGAGCTATTCACGCCAGCAAACCGGCGTGGTGAAACGCTTAAGTGTGTCTGTCGCGATTGATTATAAAGACACCCCAAATGCTGAGGGTGCGATGGTACCAACCCCGCGTAGTGCCGAAGAGTTAGCGAATATTCGCCGCTTATTACAAGGTGGTATTGGCTTTGATATTAATCGCGGTGATACCGTCGAAGTTGTGACAGTACCATTTGCTGAGTTACCAGAGATTACGGTACCAGAGCCTGCGATTTGGGAAGATCCTTGGTTTTGGCGTGGTGTTCGCCTGTTGATTGGTGGCTTAGTTATTATTGTTCTTATCGTTGCCGTTGTGCGGCCGATGATGCGCCGTCTGATTGACCCAGCCAGTGTCGACAGTGAAGGCGTTGATGATATGCTGTTACGGGATGACTTGGGCGATGAAACCATCGACATGTTGTCAACGGAATTTGATGAGAGATCTGTCGGCTTTGCCGCGGATGGTCGTCTACAATTACCAGACTTACATAAAGATGAAGACTTGTTGAAAGCGGTGCGTGCACTGGTTGCCAATGAGCCTGAGTTATCGTCACAAGTCGTCAAATCATGGTTGAACGAAGATGCCTGATATCGCAACGTCAAATAAAGTGAAGCGCTCTGAGAGCTCCTTCGATGTGAACAAGCTGGAAGGCGTAGAGAAAGCAGCCATCTTGTTGCTGAGCTTATCCGAAGAGGATGCGGCACAAATTCTAAAACACCTTGAGCCAAAGCAAGTGCAAAAGGTGGGGATGGCAATGGCAGCGCTGGATGACTTCAGTCAAGAGAAAGTGAATGCCGTGCATAACTTGTTCTTGGAAGAAATTCAGAAATTCACCAGTATTGGTTTCCGCAGTGAAGAGTTTGTGCGTAAAGCACTGACGGCGGCGCTAGGTGAAGATAAAGCCGGTAACCTGATTGAACAAATCGTGATGGGGAGTGGCGCGAAAGGTTTGGATTCATTGAAATGGATGGATTCTAAACAGGTCGCCACTATTATTCGCAATGAGCACCCGCAGATCCAAACGATTGTGTTGTCTTATTTGGACCCTGAGCAATCAGCCGAAATCATGGCGCAGTTCCCAGAGAAAGTGCGGCTTGATTTAATGATGCGGATTGCCAATTTAGAAGAAGTGCAACCTGCGGCCTTACAAGAATTGAATGAAATTATGGAAAAACAATTTGCCGGTCAAGCGGGCGCGCAAGCCGCGAAAATGGGCGGCCTGAAAGCCGCTGCAGACATCATGAACTACCTCGACAACAACATCGAGAGCCAGTTGATGGATTCAATTCGCGAGCAAGACGAAGACATGTCGCAACAAATTTCCGAACTCATGTTTGTGTTTGGCAACTTGGTGGATGTTGACGACCGTGGCTTACAAACCTTGCTGCGTGAAGTGCAAGGTGAAGTGCTGCAAAAAGCCCTCAAGGGTGCCGACCAGCCACTTAAAGATAAGATCTTCAAGAATATGTCGAAGCGTGCGGCGGAAATGCTGCAAGACGACTTGGATGCAATGGGACCTGTACGCTTGTCCGACGTTGAAGCTGCGCAAAAAGAAATTTTGGCCACTGCGAGACGCTTGGCCGATGCGGGTGAAATTATGCTGGGTAGTGGCGGTGGCGATGAGTACGTGTAAGTACTTAGGTCGCGCGCGGTCCGAAGCACAAGTGAGCTGTTATGCATAAAGATGATGAGGCGACTGCGACCGAGCGCTGGCACTATCCTGATTTAGCCGATCATGACGCCCAAAAGGCCCGCACCAACGCGCTAAATAAGCCGGTGCGCTGGCAGTATGAGCCGCCTGAAACTGCCGCCGAGGCTGCCGACGAAGAGCTAGAGCCGCTCACCGCGGAACAATTAGAAGAAATTCGCCAAGCAGCGCGTGATGAGGGTTTTGCGGAAGGCAAACAGGAAGGTTTCGAAGCTGGTAAACAGGCTGGCTACGAGGTGGGTTTAGAAGAGGGTCGGCAAGCTGGGCACGCGGAAGGCGTGGTTGCCGGTGAAGCCGATGGTAAAGTAGCCGTGGAGGAGACGATTGCGCTGTGGCGAAAGCTTGCGGAGCAATTGCAACAACCTTTATCGCAACTTGATGACCAGCTGGAACAACAATTGGTGAGCATGGTGATGGAGTTGACCCGTGCCATCTGTTTACATGAAGCCAGCATTGCGTCTGATTCTATTCGTGAAGCGGTACGCAGCGGTATAGAGGCGTTGCCGATTGCAGAGCAGAAAATCATGATTAACCTTCACCCCGACGATCTGGAGCGAGTTCGCGCTGCATTTGGCGATGAGACGATAAGTTCGCAAGGCTGGGTGTTGGCGAAAGATGAGCATCTACAACCCGGTGGTTGTGAAATAACGACGGCTAGCTCAACCGTTGATGTGTCCATGCGCAAACGCATGCAAGATGTATTTAGTCGCTTTTTGGGTCAAGCCATGACCGCAGAAGCCACGCCTGGAGACACTGATGAAGACCGCGCAGCCGACGTCTAAGCCGCCGTTAGCGGAGCGTTTACAACAGTATCAAACGCGCATCCATACCCCTCGCCCAGCGGTATCTGGCTATCTAACCCGAGTGGTTGGTTTAACCTTCGAAGCTGTGGGTTGCCGTGCACCGATCGGCAGCGTGTGTGCGGTGGAAGCCGCTAATGGCGAAATCCAAGCAGAAGTCGTCGGTTTTTCCGGTCAAACTATCTATTTAATGCCAACGGATGACGCGCACGGCGTGTTACCCGGTGCGCGCGTGCGTCCGCTCTCCCATGATGTTGGCATTCCTTTGGGAATGGGGTTGTTAGGCCGCGTCATCGACGCTCATGGTAAACCGCTTGACGATAAAGGCCCACTCACCGATGTCGAACGAACTTTGGCCCACCGTCAAATTGTTAACCCGTTGGCACGGCGGCCGGTCAGCCAACCGCTGGATGTGGGGGTGAAGTCTATTAATGCTTTGCTCACCGTGGGACAAGGCCAACGTATGGGCTTGTTTGCCGGTAGTGGTGTTGGTAAAAGCGTGTTGCTCGGGATGATGACGCGCGGCACCACCGCGGATGTGATTGTGGTGGGGCTCATTGGCGAGCGGGGTCGCGAAGTAAAAGAATTTATTGAAGATATCTTAGGTGAGGCTGGCCGTGAACGCGCGGTAGTGGTAGCGGCACCGGCCGATCAGTCGCCATTGGTGCGGTTACGAGGCTGTGAAGCTGCAGCTCAAATTGCCGAATATTTTCGTGATCAAGGTTTAAACGTCTTGTTGTTAATGGATTCGTTAACTCGCTATGCCATGGCGCAGCGGGAAATTGCGCTGGCGATTGGTGAGCCACCAGCAACCAAAGGCTACCCGCCTTCGGTATTTGCAAAATTACCGGCCTTAGTAGAGCGGGCTGGTAACGGTGGCGGGGGCCAAGGTTCGATTACCGCATTTTATACCGTGTTAACCGAAGGCGATGATCTGCAAGATCCGATTGCTGATGCCGCTCGCGCTATTCTTGACGGACACATTGTGCTGAGCCGTGAATTAGCAGAATCAGGCCATTATCCAGCAGTGGATATTGAAGCTTCAATCAGTCGGGTGATGCCGCAAGTGGTATCGCAACAGCATTTACAGCAAGCGATGCGGCTCCGCCAAGTGTTTTCAACTTACCAGCGAAATCGCGACCTAATAGCCATCGGTGCATACAGCAAAGGCAG
Organism: uncultured Idiomarina sp.; assembly: GCA_946885915.1. Next base: position 16,656 of record CAMPHF010000007.1, on the reverse strand, counting down.
TGATGCGCGCATTGACCAAGCCATTGCGCTGCGCCCGGTGGTCGAAAATTTTGTCCAACAAGGAATGCGCGACGTAGTGCCTTACGATGAATGTTTAGGTCAGCTTGGCCAAGTCGCGCTGCGTGCTGGCTGGAGTCAAACTGCTGAGGCGGGAGGCGCACGTCATGGCCGCTAATCATGCCTTACAACAACTGCTTGAGTTGGAGCAGCGGCGCGAAGACAAACTGGCACAAGAATTTGCCCAAGCACAACAGCATTTGCAACAGCAGTTGCAAAAGTTGAGCGGGCTTGAGCAATATCGCGGTGATTATTTGCATCAAGCAACGGCACGTGGGCAAGCCGGCATTGTGTCACTACAACTCGGTCAATATCACGGTTTTATTGGTAAACTTGATGCCGGTATTCAGCAGTTGAGTCAGCAGTTAGTGGGTATTCGTAATGCGGTCGAACAACGCCGGCAACGATGGCTAGCGCAACGCCGCAAGCGTGAAGCCGTCAGTCATTTGTTGGCGCAACGAGCACATGCGGTGGCCCAAAAAGCAGCAAAAGTAGAGCAACGTGAAGCGGATGAATTCGCCAGCCAACGCTTTACTCAGCGTATGGCTCAACGCTCCTCGTAAAAATTCTTTTGGTCTGCTTTCCTTCCCCTCGAAAAGTTGGAACGTATCTTGCTTTGTAATTGATAAGATTTAATTCATAAGACTTTATTGCAAAGTGAGTGCGAACATGACGCAACTATCAGCAACAACTTTATTGGTAACATCTGCCAGCGATGCCGCAGGGCGAGATAACTCCAGTCGAACCGCGCAGGCCAATACCGGCGAGTTTGCGACGATGTTTGCCAATCAACAGGCTGAGCGAGTTGATGCGGCCCCCACGAACACGCCATCGGTACCGCGTAATGCGCGTCAAAAATCGGACACTGACACGCCGATAGCGCTTGCTACGCCTACTGCAGAGGTAAAACCTGCGCCAGCGCAACGGGATTTATTTAATCGCGCCATTTTAACTGATGAAGAAGCTGCAGCAGCGGTGGCGGCAGACGGCGATGATTGGCTGGCGCTGGTAGAGGCTATGCAAACCCAATTACAAAACGCTGAGGAGCCAAATACTGCTGCCGCAGAGAATGTGGCGGAGAATGTGGCGGAGAATGCAGCAAAGAATGCAGCGGAGCAATTTGAAGCATGGTTTAGCGAACTACCGGAGGATGTGCAAAGTTCATTGCGGCAAGTTTTTGCCGAACTCGATCTGCAGGCTTTTGCCGCCACTATGGCACCTTACTTGAGTAAGCTTGAGAATGGCGAGGCGGTGTCAGGGGCTGCAATGTTACGCGACTTGCAAACTCAGTTTCCTCAATTAAAAGCGACAGAACTTGCGGCGGCAGCGACCACCACGATGCTCTGGCAACAGTTCAATAGTGGCGACAGTGATGCCACTGCCAAGCAGTTAAAATTGCTGCCGGCGGATGCAGAGCAAGGCAATTTAAACACTCAAGCCGCGCTTACCGCTAGTTTAAAAGAATTAATGCGCGCCGCCACAGCCGCACCGCAAGCTAATGATGCGGAGCAAGCAGAACTGGCGGCGCAACTTAACCGTGAGCAGCGCTTAACTACAGCAGCAGCCGTTGATGGACGGCCGCTAAAAGCTGGTGCACCGGTTGAATCTCCACGCTTAGCTGCATTATTGGCTCAGTTGCAGGCAATGACGGGTAATCAAGAGCAGGCATCAGCGCAGCGTCAGGCAACCACTGATGCGGCAAAACAAATTGAGCAAACCGCTAAGCAATTATTACAAGCTGCACAAGCTGCTGATGATGCAAAGGCCGCAACCGCCGATAACGCTATGTTGGCGGCAGTGAAAGCTAAAGGGGTAGATGCGCAAAACGGGGACAAGAGTGCTGGCGCCAATGCGATTAATGGCGCTGCTGATGGCAAGACCGCTGAGCTGAAGGGTACCGATGGTAAACCCTCTGACGTGAAACCAGAATTGAAGCCAGAATTGAAAGCAGAGTTGAAACCAGAACTCGCTGCAGAATTGAAGCAAGACGCCAGAGCAGAGCTGAAGGCAGACGCAAGTGCGGTTGAAACCAAAGCTGTAGAGACTAAACCGCAGTCGGCACTTCTAAATATGCTGCAACAAGCCCGCGAGGCAGCGCAGACCGTAAAAACGCAACCGACCCAATTTGAACAAACTTTACGTCAAGCGCAACAACCACTGCCGTTAGTGGCAGAACAAGCATCTCAAGTATTACGTGAGCGCGTTATGTTGATGCTCGGCAATGGTATTCAGCGGGCAGATATTCGGTTAGACCCGCCTGATCTTGGTTCCATGAGCATTCGGCTATCTATTCAAAACGATCAGGCCCAGGTGAGTTTTCAAGTTCAGAATCCGCAGGCGCGTGATAGCATTGAACAAGCACTGCCAAGATTACGTGAAATGTTGGAGCAGCAGGGCCTACAACTTGCCGGTAGCGATGTGAGCGAACAAGGTAAAGGTGGTCATGCGGGCACTGAAGGAGATGGTTCAGCTGCCGGACAACAAGCACAGGCTGAGGCTGACTGGCAGGTTGAAGTGGCGTTAAACGCAGGCGAACCTCTTGAACCAGGCCGGGTAGACTTTTTTGTATAGTGTGTTGCGCCGCCTGTGGAAGTTGCCATAATGCCGGTAGTGCGAAGCACGACCAAGTGTAGGATAAGGAATACTCATGGCTGATGAAGATGATGCAGTCGCCACCGATGGCGAGAAAAAGAGTAAGAAGAAGTTAATCATCATTGTGGCCGCTGTGGTGGTTGTCGCAGGTTTAGCAACGGCAGCGTTACTGTTGTTGGGTGGTGACGAGCCAGCTGCGCCGGTCGCTGAAGGAGGCGCTGCAGAAACCTCTGAGGTGGTGAATGGGCCAACCGGTCCGGCTGCGGGTGATGCAATATACGTGGGTATGCCGCGACCATTTGTGTTTAATGTGCCAGGTGATGAACGCGATCGAATGGTGCAGATCAAAGTGCAGCTGCTGGTGCGGGGCACAAATAATGAAGAATTATCGAAGCGCCACATTCCGCTGATTGAAGGAACCTTACTGCAAGCGTTTTCATCAATGACAGCGGATGAGTTACAAACGGAAGCGGGTAAAGAACGCATTCGAGCGCTTGGTTTAGAGCGCGTGCGCTCTGTTTTGACCGAAGTGGCCGGTACGCCGGTTATTGATGAGGTCTTATTTACTGGATTCGTGCTGCAATAAGTGAACGATTATGGCTGTTAGCGATTTATTATCACAAGATGAAATCGATGCGCTGTTACACGGTGTAGACGAGGTTGAAGAAGAGGATACAGAGTCGTCAGCTGCGGCGGAATCTGCGCTTGATTATGACTTCTCTTCGCAAGATCGTATCGTCCGTGGGCGCATGCCAACGCTCGAGATTGTGAACGAGCGCTTTGCGCGCCATATGCGTGTGAGCTTGTTCAACATGATGCGACGCACGGCTGAGGTGTCGATTAACGGCGTCCAGATGATTAAGTTTGGTGAGTATGTCCACACTTTGTTCGTACCCACCAGTTTGAACATGGTGCGGTTTAGACCGTTAAAAGGCACCGCGCTCATCACTATGGAAGCCCGGTTAGTCTTTATTTTGGTGGACAACTTTTTCGGTGGTGATGGTCGCTACCATGCCAAAATTGAAGGTCGCGAATTTACCCCTACTGAGCGCCGTATTATTCAGATGCTGCTGAAATTAGTCTTTGAAGACTATAAAGAAGCCTGGGCGCCAGTCATGGACGTTGGCTTTGAATACCTAGATTCCGAAGTAAACCCCGCGATGGCAAATATTGTCAGTCCGACCGAGGTTATCGTCATTAGCTCATTCCACATCGAGCTTGATGGTGGTGGCGGTGATTTCCACATTGCGCTGCCCTATTCAATGCTAGAGCCCATTCGAGAATTGTTAGACGCTGGTGTGCAGTCGGACAAAGAAGATACCGATATGCGCTGGAGTAAAGCGCTGCGTGACGAAATTATGGATGTGCCAGTGGAAATACTGGCGAAACTTGCGGATTGTGAGTTGTCGCTCCGTGAGGTAATGGATTTAGAAGTAGGCGATATTATTCCGATTGAAATGCCAGACGATTTGACTGTGTTTGTCGAAGATTTGCCGACATTCCATGCCAAGTTAGGTCGCTCTCGAGAAAATGTAGCACTTAAAATTTCTGACAAAATAAAACGGCCCGAAACGGTGAAGTCTGATATCCACATGTTAACGCGTGGTGGACGCCGGATCGGTGGGGATGCTGAGTTACAAGAACTCGAAGAAGACATCGATATTTAAGCAAGTGGTGAGAGACTATGAGCGGTGATGATAAAGCAATGGATGATTGGGAAGCTGCACTTGCTGAACAAGCGGCAAGTGAAGATGGCGATGATGACCAAGCTGATGTAAAAACAGCGGAGTTGGAAGAGCTAAGCGAAGACGAAGCGGAAATGACCAAAGGCGAGAAGCGCAAGCTGGACGCTATTTTGGACATTCCGGTGACCATTTCGATGGAAGTCGGGCGTAGCCAGATCAGCATTCGCAACTTATTACAGCTGAACCAAGGTTCGGTGGTGGAGCTAGAGCGCGTAGCGGGTGAGCCGCTTGATGTGCTGGTGAATGGTACCTTAATCGCTCATGGTGAGGTGGTGGTCGTAAACGACAAGTTTGGTATTCGGTTAACGGATGTCATCAGTCAAATCGAACGTATTCGTAAACTACGCTGATGCTGACACTCACCACCGCGGAGCAAGTCAATACGCTCGAGCGACAATCAGCATCGGCAGTGGCTGGCGGCGACATTTTGAGTATGATTTTGTCACTCATGATCGTGCTTGCCACCATTGTGGTGTTGGCATATTTGTATAAACGCTTTTATGGGGGCTTCACGGGCAACCTAAATGGGCGTATTGTGAATAGTATTGCGCTTGGCCCAAAAGAACGGTTGGTGGTGGTTGATGTTGAATCATCACGGTTAGTTCTAGGCGTAACGGCGCAGCAAATCACATTATTGAAAGAGCTACCCAAACCTGATGTCGGTTCGTCTGGGACCACTGAATCATTGAAGAACTAGAATAGCCAGCATGAAAAAAATAATGATATTGCTGTGGTTGTGTATCGGAGTACTTGCTCCTGAGATTGCAGTCGCACAACAAGACATCACCGCGGTTACGGTAACGACCAACCCGGACGGCTCACAAGAATATTCTGTGACGCTGCAAATTCTCGCCATCATGACCGCGCTAACGTTTATTCCTGCGATGGTCATTATGATGACATCGTTCACGCGCATTATTATCGTGTTGGCCATACTTCGCCAAGCAACGGGTCTGCAGTCGCAACCATCGAATCAAATATTGATTGGTATCACGCTGTTTTTAACCTTCTTCATTATGTCGCCGGTGCTTGATGAAATTAACGAAAAAGCGCTGCAGCCCTACTTAAATGAAGAAATCATGTCGATGGAGGCGCTGGAGCGGGCAAAGGCACCAGTGCAAGCCTTTATGCTGGCGCAAACGCGTGTGACGGATCTGGAAACTTTTATCGATATTTCTGGCGAGCAAGGTATTACTGAGCCTGAGCAAGTACCGATGAGTATTTTGATTCCAGCATTTATTACTAGCGAACTGAAAACCGCGTTCCAAATTGGCTTTATGCTATTTATTCCGTTCCTGATCATTGACCTTGTGGTGGCGAGCGTACTCATGGCAATGGGTATGATGATGTTGTCGCCGCTGATTGTGTCGTTGCCCTTTAAGCTCATGCTGTTTGTGTTGGTAGATGGCTGGAATCTCACGATGAGCACCTTAGCCGGCAGTTTCGGCGTCTGACGAGGAGCGTTGACCCATGTCACCAGAGGTTTTTCTCGACATTTTCCAAGACGCGCTATGGATCGTGGTGATTTTGGTGTCTGCGATTATTATTCCGAGCCTTATTATTGGTTTAGTGGTCTCGGTGTTTCAGGCCGCTACCTCAATTAACGAGCAAACCTTGAGTTTCTTACCGCGCTTATTGGTCACCCTTGCCGCAATTGGCTTGGGTGGCCACTGGTTCGTTGAAATTATGATGAGCTTTACCATCGAGATGTTTAATCGGATCCCTCAAGTGGTCGGCTAATGGATATTGTCTTAACCACCGTTACGGATTGGTTGGCACAGCATTTGTGGCCGCTTACGCGCGTCTCCTCGTTGTTTCTCTCCATGGCCATTTTCTCGGGTAGTACGGTGAATACCCGGGTGAAAGTGTTGCTCAGTATTACTATTGTGTTTGCCATATCGCCAATGCTGCCGGCGGTGAATGTTCAGTACGAGCTGGTGTCGCCAGCTAGTATGCTGATTACGGCTCAGCAAATTTTGATTGGGGTAGCGATAGGCTTTGTGTCGCTCATGGTGCTGCAAACCTTCGTACTGGCAGGCCAAGCCATTGCGATGCAAATTGGTTTGGGTTTTGCGCAAATGGTCGACCCGACGAATGGCCAAAGCGTGCCGGTACTGTCACAGTTTTTTCTCATGCTCGCCACTTTAATGTTCCTTGCGGTGGATGGCCACTTACTCATGATCCGCTTTGTGGTGGAGAGCTTTACCGCAATTCCCATTGGCGAGGGAACCATTACCACCGACGCCATGTGGAAAATTATTGAGTGGGGAGGTGTTATGTATGCGGCAGCATTAGCCTCCATGTTATCGGCGATTATTGCGCTGTTGTTGATAAACTTTGCGTTTGGCGTCATGACTCGTGCCGCACCACAGCTCAATATTTTTTCTATTGGCTTTCCGATCACTATGGTGGCCGGCTTGCTGATCCTATATTTGACTATCGGTGGCTTCGTGACTCACTTTGAGAATCAATGGGCACGCGGCGTCACTTTGTTGTGTGAAGTGATAGAACGGCAATGCTAGCAGGAATTTGAGATGGCAGAGACCGATCAGGAACGTACCGAGGACCCCACAGCCCGAAGGCTACAAAAAGCCCGGGAGAAGGGCCAAGTGCCGCGCTCGAAAGAGATGGGCACTGCATTCGTATTGGTGAGTGCGGCTCTCGGGTTGATGATTTTTGGCGGTAGTTTAGCGACTGCCATCGGCCAGATCATGCAAGATTTGTTTACCCTTGATCGGCAGCAGATGTTTGACTCAACAAAAGTTCTGGCGGTTTGGGAAACGGTGTTGGGCCAATTGCTGTGGCCATTACTGTGGCTATTTTTACTGATCACAGCGGCAACCTTTGTCGGCAATATTTGGCTGGGTGGATTTAACTTTAGCTGGCAAGCGGCAGCGCCTAAGCTGTCAAAAATGGATCCTCTGAAGGGGCTTAAACGCATGTTTGGCTTACAAGCCCTGGTTGAATTAACGAAAGGGGTTGCCAAGTTTGGAGTCGTGGCCATTTCGGCATTTTTGCTGCTGTGGTGGCAGTTCGACAATATTATGCAGCTTTCAACTAGTCAGTTGCCTGCTATGGTGCGCGACTCGCTAGATATATTCTTGTTGATGTTTTTGTTGCTGTGCTGCTCGGTGTTTTTGATTGTGGTGATAGACGCCCCGTATCAGTTGTGGAAGCACACCAAAGATTTGCGAATGACCAAACAAGAAGTGAAAGACGAGCATAAAGACACTGAGGGTAGCCCTGAAGTGAAAGGCCGTATTCGTCGCCTGCAAATGGAAATGGCCATGCGCCGGATGATGACTGAGGTGCCCAAAGCCGATGTTATTGTGACTAACCCGACGCACTATGCGGTCGCCCTAAAATACGATGATAAAGGGCAGCGAGCACCGGTTGTAGTGGCGAAAGGTATTGATGAAATTGCGTCAAAAATTCGTGAAATTGCATACGAGTATGACATCCCAATTGTGTCTTCACCGGCGTTGGCGCGTTCGATGTATCACACCACTGAACTCGATCAGGAAATTCCACAAGGGCTATTCTTAGCGGTAGCGCAGATACTCGCTTACGTTTATCAGTTGAAAGCGTATCAGCGTGGGCAGGGTAAACGCCCACGGCCACCGAAAGACGATTTCGATATTCCAGAAACCCTACGCCACTAGTTATTTGCCGCTGCGCCGCCACTGCTATATGATCAGCAGCCATTAGCTATGGTCGATTTGCATGGGCCATAGGTTCAGCATCAATTGGATTGTGGTTGTCACAGCCGAGCGGTAAGAGGTAGGTACCAACAATGACGCCGTTAAAAGTCTGTATTGCTCAGTTAGATTTCACGGTAGGAGCGATTGCGGCGAACGTTGAGCGCATGAGCGAAACTATTTTGGCGCATCGTGACCATGACTTGGTGGTGTTTCCAGAATTAGCGCTCACTGGCTATCCACCGGAAGACCTGCTTTATCGCGAGGATTTTGCGAGTGCGGTAGAGGCTGGTTTAGCACAGTTGGCAAATTTGCAAACCGCAGCTGCGGTGGTCGTTGGACATCCACATCGCGTTGGCGACGAATGTTTTAACGCGGTCTCTATTTTGCAAGCCGGCAAAGTGATCGCGCGCTACTTTAAACAACGACTCCCTAATTACGGCGTTTTCGATGAGCAGCGCTACTTCATTCCCGGCCACGAAAGCTGCGTGTTTGAGTTAAAAGGGCAGCGTATTGGTCTTTTAATTTGCGAAGACTTGTGGCATCAGCAGCCACTGCAACGACTGCAACAACTTGGTGTTGACTGGGTGCTATCTATTAACGCATCGCCGTTTGAGATGGATAAGTATGAGCAGCGCTTGCACGTCTTAAAGCAGCGGGTAAGTGAAGCCAATGTTGGCATTGTTTACGTCAACAATTGTGGCGGCCAGGATGAACTCGTTTTTGACGGCCAATCGCTGGTGCTAGATAAACAGGGCCAACTTGTTGCGCGCTTACCTATTGCGCAGCCTTGTACTATGTCGCTAGCGCTAGGTGAGGATTGGCAAGCCCTTAGCGATGAAGCGATGGCGCCGCTGCCAGACGAGATTGAGCGTGTTTACCTGATACTTGTATTAGCTATTCGCGATTATGTGCAGAAGAATGGCTTTGGCGGTGTGGTGCTCGGACTATCCGGCGGTATCGATTCGGCGTTAACCTTGGCACTTGCGGTGGCGGCCTTAGGTGCTGAAAAGGTGCAGGCCGTGATGATGCCTTATCACTATACTTCTTCGATGAGTCTTGAAGATGCCGAGCGGCAAGCGCAGCGGCTGGGCGTGCAGTATGACGTAGTACCGATTGCGCCTATGGTTGAGACGTTTCAGCAACAATTAGCGCCATTATTCGCCGATTTGCCAGTCACAGGTGGCGATACCACGGTCGAAAACTTGCAAGCTCGGAGCCGGGGCGTATTGCTCATGGCGCTCTCCAATAAAACCGGCAAGTTAGTGCTGACGACCGGCAACAAAAGTGAAATGGCGGTTGGTTATGCAACTTTGTATGGTGATATGTGTGGTGGTTTTGCGCCTCTCAAAGATCTGCCAAAAATGCTGGTGTTTGCGTTAGCGCGCTTTTGCAATCGTGCCGGTGAAGTGATTCCACAGCGGGTTATCGACCGACCTCCCTCAGCAGAATTGGCGCCTGATCAAACAGACGAAGCCTCATTAATGCCATACGAAGATTTGGATCGCGTGCTGCAGCTCTACATCGAGCAAGATTGGTCGGTATCGGAAATTTGTGCATTGGGCTACGATCAGCAAGAAGTACAACGTATTCTAACGCTGGTTGATGTGAATGAGTACAAACGTCGGCAAAGCGCGGTGGGACCTAAAGTAACCCACCGAAACTTTGGTAAAGATAGACGCCAACCTATTACTAATCATTTCCGCTATCAAGCGGTGCGTAAGCCAAACCAATAAGACCAGCAGTTAGGTATTGCGACCATTATTTCCGAGAAGGAACTGTCATGAAGAAAATTGAAGCAATTATTAAGCCGTTCAAATTAGACGATGTGCGCGAAGCCTTATCTGAAATTGGTATAGCAGGCATGACGGTTGCTGAAGTAAAAGGCTTCGGCCGGCAAAAAGGCCATACAGAGCTGTATCGAGGCGCTGAATATATGGTGGATTTTTTGCCCAAGGTGAAACTTGAAATCGTGGTCGCAGACGATCAAGTTGACCGCTGTATAGAAGCTATTATGGAAACCGCGCAAACCGGAAAAATCGGCGATGGTAAGATATTTGTGAGTGCCGTAGAGCGTGTGATTCGAATCCGTACTGGCGAGGAAGGCGAGGACGCGGTGTAAGCGTCCTCACAGCTCATCGCGAACCCTTAGCGGCTCGCGATGTACTCATTGTTAGGAAAGTTCTGCGCTAAGGTCGCGCGTGCTTCGTTGGCAAGCTCAGTTAACTCAAGCAAATCATAAGCTTCAATCATTATTTCTAGAGCCCGCTCAACTTGCGGTGTGGTTTGAAAGTACTCCAACACATAGCGGCCACGATTAGCTGCCGCCAAGTATGCCTCACGCTTCATGTAATATTCAGCTACCGCAACCTCGTAGCGAGCTAAGCGCTGTTGTAGCCAGACCATGCGTTGCTTTGCGTCTGCTGCATAGGGGCTAGTTGGAAACTCACTTAATAATGCCGCAAAATCTGCGAAGGCTTGCTTCGCAAAGCTAGGGTCACGATCGGCACGATCAATGCCCGCTAGTGCTTGAATAGCGTTATATTCGGCACGTTGGTTCACCAGACCGCGCATGTACATCACATAATCAATATCTTTGTGGTTCGGATTGAGCGATAAAAAGCGATCGATTTGTGCCAATGCTTGCTCAAAATCATCAAGCTTGTAGTTGATGTAGATAAGATCAAGTTGCGCTTGCTGCGAGTAAGGACCAAATGGGTAACGGGTCAAAAATGCATCTAAGCGGTCTCGCGCTCCTGAGAAATTACCAAACCCAAGACTTTCCTGAGCACGATTGAATTCAGTTTCTGCATCGCTAATCGGCGCGATGTCCACTTCGTCGGGTGAGCTTGAGCACGCGCTAATACTAAACGCTGCGACAAACATCAAAGCTAAACGACGGGTTGTATTCACTATTTTGTTCCTTTTGCTTTGCTTTTCACTTGTTTCGAACAAATTGTCCATTCGCAAGCATTGGTGCTATCCGCCAAACCAGTTAAACTATGCGCATGACACATACCCCGTGGCGGATTCTTTTGATACGAATCTGCTGCATTCTAACGCAGGCGCAACGGCTTTCACAGTCGAACCTTACATTATGAACGAAGCAATTAATATTACTGCCACCGTCCCCGCAGAAGTTAACGGTCAGCGCTTGGACAAAGCCTTAGCTGAGATGTTCCCCGATTATTCCAGATCACGTCTTAAAGAATGGATAACCGAGGGCAGCGTGAAAATCGATGGGCAAGTTGTCGATCGGCCGCGAGAAAAGGTTTTGACCGGCATGGATGTGGAGATTGCCGCCACTATCGAGGCCGAGCAACGCTTCGGTGCACAACCGATTGCGCTAGATATCGTCTACGAAGACGATGATATTTTGGTGATTAATAAGCCCGCCGGGTTGGTCGTTCATCCGGGTGCAGGTAAGCCCGACGGTACTTTGCTGAACGCCTTACTCCATCATCATCCGGCTATCGACCAAGTGCCGCGAGCTGGTATCGTGCATCGGCTCGATAAAGACACCACCGGCCTGATGGTCGTCGCAAAAACTGTGCCGGCGCAAACCCATCTGGTGGCAGCCATGCAGGCGCGGGAAATTACCCGTGAATATGAAGCCGTGTGCAACGGCTTAATGACCGCAGGTGGCATGGTTGATGAACCTATTGCTCGACACCCAACCAAGCGTACGCACATGGCCGTAGTAGCGATGGGGAAACCGGCGGTTACCCATTATCGCGTGGTAGAACGGTTCCGTGCTCATACTCATTTGCGCTTGCGCTTAGAAACGGGCCGAACTCACCAAATTCGCGTGCACATGGCCCACATTCGCCACCCGCTCATTGGTGATTTGACTTATGGTGGGCGTCCGCGGCCACCGAAACAAGCAAGTACTGAAATGCTTGATACGTTACGCGCATTTACCCGCCAAGCCTTGCATGCTACCCAGTTATCACTCCACCACCCTATTACTGGGGAATGGATGAGCTGGCATGCACCGACGCCAGCCGATATGCAGGCTTTAATCGCGGTATTACGTACCGATCGTAAGCTACACGAGCTTGGTGACAACTGATGGTACATTGGGTGCCGGGCTTACCTGCTCATGTTCATGCGTTGGTTACCACGCGTGAACAGCCTGGTAATCTCGCCGCTCATGTCGGTGACGATCCCGCTGAAGTCATTTTGCATCGTCGCCAATTGCACCGCTTAATGCCGGGCGTACGCCCGATTCAATGGCTACAGCAAGTTCACGGCACTCAGGTTGTTGAGCTGACTAACAGCGCCTTGCCAGTTACCAGCCGCCGCGCCGACGCTTGTGTCAGTAGAACTGCGAATGTGCCTTGTGCAGTTTTAACCGCCGATTGCTTGCCGGTCTTCATGTACCGTCAGAACGGTGACATGGTTGCGGCTGCGCATGCCGGTTGGCGAGGCTTGCTGGGCGGAGTACTCAGTCAAACAGTGAGTGCGCTGCGTGCCGACCAAACTCCGGAGCAGCGAGCCGCTAATCCCATTCATGCATGGATTGGCCCCGCGATTAGTCAGATGGCGTTTGAGGTTGGTCACGATGTGCGGGACGTGTTTTTAGCGAAAAAACCGCAATTTGAAACTTTTTTCCGTCCTTCATTACAGGATTTGGGTAAAAAGTGGTTTGCCGACTTACCGGCTATGGCTGAGGAATGGCTACGTGAACTTGGCGTGCATCAGGTTCGCAGTTCTGATTGGTGTACCTATCATGATCTTCAATGGTCTTCCCATCGACGCGATCCACAAAGTGGACGAATTGCTTCTATTATTTGGTTTTCATCATCAAGCCCTCGTTAAAATCCAACGCTATACTTGAATAAATCTTAAGCAGTACCCACATTATTAAACAACAGTTTACGGTTTGCGTGAGTGAGGTACAAAATGCGTTTAGACCGATTTACCAGTAAATTTCAATTGGCGATTTCTGATGCACAATCCTTAGCATTAGGTCGCGACCATCAGTTCATCGAACCTGTGCATTTAATGCAGGCGCTGCTTGATCAGCAAGGCGGCTCGCTGCGTCCGTTAATGACCTTAATCGGTGCCGATTTAGCAACCTTACGGTCTGGTTTGGCAAGAGCACTTGACCAGTTGGCGCAGGTTGAAGGTAGCGGCGGCGAGGTTCAGCTCTCAAATGCGACTGCGAACCTGTTGAACTTGTGCGATAAATTCGCGCAAAAACGCAATGACAAATTTATTTCATCAGAACTATTCGTCTTGGCTGGAACCGAAGACAAAGGTGTCTTGGGCGACATTTTGCGGCAAGCGCAAGTTAACAAAGCCGCAGTAGAAAAAGCCATCACTGACATTCGTTCAGGTCAAAAAGTTGACGATGCGAATGCTGAGGACCAACGTCAAGCGCTCAGTAAATACACCGTTGACTTAACGGAGCGAGCGGAGCAGGGCAAACTTGATCCGGTGATCGGTCGGGACGATGAAATTCGGCGAACCATTCAGGTATTGCAACGGCGAACCAAGAATAACCCGGTGCTAATTGGTGAACCGGGCGTGGGTAAAACGGCCATCGTCGAGGGGCTTGCGCAACGTATTGTCAATGGCGAAGTGCCCGAGGGGTTAAAACACAAGCGAGTGCTGTCGTTAGACTTAGGCTCATTGTTAGCCGGCGCAAAATATCGCGGTGAATTCGAGGAACGCTTAAAAGCGGTGTTGAACGAGCTTTCTAAAGAAGAAGGCCAAGTGATTCTATTTATTGATGAATTGCACACTATGGTGGGAGCGGGTAAAGCCGATGGCGCGATGGACGCCGGCAATATGCTGAAGCCTGCGCTGGCCCGCGGTGAACTGCACTGTGTGGGTGCCACCACGTTGGATGAGTATCGTCAATATATCGAGAAGGATGCGGCGCTGGAGCGGCGGTTCCAAAAGGTATTGGTAGAAGAGCCAAGCGTTGAGGACACCATTGCGATTTTGCGCGGTTTAAAAGAACGCTATGAGCTGCACCACTCGGTTGAAATTACCGATCCTGCGATTGTTGCTGCGGCCATGTTGTCACATCGTTACATTGCGGATCGGCAATTACCTGACAAAGCTATCGATTTGATTGATGAAGCGGCTTCTAGCATTCGGATGCAAATTGACTCCAAGCCAGAGGATTTAGATCGCTTAGACCGACGCATTATTCAATTAAAGTTAGAACGCCAAGCGTTGCAAAAAGAAAAGGACGATGCGAGTAAGAAGCGGCTTGAATTGATACAAGAAGAGCTCGATGAGCTTGAACGTAAATATCAAGATCTTGATGAAGTGTGGAGTTCGGAAAAGGCTGCTGTACAGGGTACGCAGCAAATCAAAGCACAATTAGAGCAAGCGCGAACTGACATGGATATTGCACGCCGGGCGGGCGACCTGAATCGGATGTCGGAGTTGCAATACGGGCGGATCCCGGAGCTTGAGCGGAAATTAGATTTAGCGTCACAAGCCGAAATGCAAGGTATGACGTTACTGAAGAATAACGTAACAGAAGAGCAGATTGCCGATGTGCTCTCGCGTTGGACGGGTATTCCGGTCGCCAAAATGCTTGAAGGTGAGCGCGAGAAATTGCTGCAAATGGAGCATAAGTTGCATGAGCGCGTGATTGGGCAAGATGAAGCGGTGAACTCGGTAGCTAATGCTATTCGGCGGTCACGGGCGGGTTTAAGTGACCCGAATCGGCCAATTGGTTCTTTCTTGTTCTTGGGTCCAACAGGGGTAGGTAAAACCGAGTTATGTAAGGCGCTTGCGCACTTCTTGTTCGACACTGATGCTGCCATGGTACGCATTGATATGTCTGAATTTATGGAGAAACACTCGGTGTCGCGCTTGGTCGGTGCGCCTCCGGGCTATGTTGGCTATGAAGAAGGCGGTTATTTAACTGAGGCGGTGCGGCGCAAACCATACTCTGTGGTGTTGTTGGATGAGGTGGAAAAAGCTCACCCCGATGTCTTTAATATTCTGCTGCAGGTGTTGGATGATGGGCGCTTAACGGATGGTCAGGGGCGTACTGTAGATTTTAAAAATACAGTGATCATCATGACCTCTAATTTGGGCTCTGACCTGATCCAAGAAAAAGCGAGTGAGCACAGTTATACGGAGATGAAAGATATGGTGATGGACGTGTTACATCATCATTTCCGTCCTGAGTTTCTTAACCGCGTCGATGAAACTGTGGTGTTCCATCCGTTGGGTCGTGACCACATTAAGCATATTGCGAACATTCAATTGCAGCGTTTACGTGATCGCTTAGCAGAGCGCGATTATGGACTTGAGTTGACTGATGCTGCGCTGTCACATCTGGCGGCTGCTGGCTTTGACCCGGTCTTTGGTGCTCGACCCTTGAAACGAGCTATTCAGCAAGAGCTAGAGAATCCGCTTGCGCAGCGAATGTTGGCGGGAGAGTTTCAGCCGGGTCAAACCTTGCATGTAGATGCTGCTGAAGAGCAATTAATGATCTCGGCAAAATAGCGATTTAAGCTAAATCCCTAGCTATGTTACCCTGTAACTGGGCGTGGCTAGGGATTTTTAGTTTGAATCACCGTAGCGCACAAAACCTTTTATTGCAGGAATGTACTATGAGCCAAGATCAGCACAATGCAGCTGGTAAACGTAAAGGCATCTATTTGTTGCCGAACTTGCTAACAACCGCCGGATTATTTTCGGGTTTCTTTGCCATTATCGAATCCATGCAAGGCAATTTTGAAATTGCTGCGGTTGCGATTTTTGTCGCCATGGTTTTTGATGGACTCGATGGCCGGGTAGCGCGCATGACCAACACCCAAAGCGATTTTGGTGCTGAATATGACAGTATGGCTGATATTGTCTCATTCGGTATGGCTCCCGCATTGGTGGCTTACAATTGGGCATTAGCCGATATGGGCAAACTAGGCTGGCTGGCTGCCTTTATATTTGTTGCCGGTGGAGCACTGCGGTTAGCCCGTTTCAATACCAATTTAGCGACATCCGATAAACGCTTTTTCCAAGGCTTAGCGATTCCAAGTGCTGCGGCGGTCGTCAGTGGCATGGTTTGGGTTGGCAGTAAGTATGGGCTTACGCCTGCAGCTGAAGCAGAGCCGGGGCTGATGAGTTATTTGGTTGCACTGGTGACTATCTGTGCTGGCTTATTGATGGTGAGTAATTTCCGTTATCATTCATTTAAAGATGTAGATTGGCGTGGCCGTGTGCCATTTGTCGTGATGCTGCTGATGGTGTTGGTATTCGTGGTTGTTGCGACTGAACCATCACTAGTGTTGTTCAGCATTTTCTTCTTATATGCATTATCTGGTCCCGTATTAACCATCAAAAATGTGAAGAAATTAAAGTTAGAGCATGTTGTTGGTGATGCCGATGACGATGATGCTGATTTTGACCCATCAACTAAAGCGGCGACCGACAGTGAGCAGGACAAGAAGTCAGAGCGCCAAGCTGATTAGAAAGTACGCAGCTTGAGTTCAACAAAGCAGCTTTTTTGGCTGCTTTGTTCGTTTTTTGCTCGGTCAGTTAAATAATTCAAAAAAGATCTTGCAGTGGCGGAGATGATCCTTATAATT
>CAMPHF010000006.1 GCA_946885915.1 uncultured Idiomarina sp. | reverse complement strand
CCATTTTAATGGAAATCTCATCGATGTCATGGTTCTATTCTTGGGGGAGAGGTCAACACCAATAAGGAGTAAAACCCATGAACGTTGAGAAACGTGCTTTTACAGAAATCGAAGCTTCTGAATACATCGGCATGAGCCGCTCTTATCTGCGTCAATCGCGTATGGACGGCCAGCTTGGGAAGCGCAAACCTGCTCCTCGCTTTATTCGCATCGGGCGCTCCATTCGTTATTTGCGCGAAGATTTAGACCAGTGGCTTGATAGCTTTTACCGTGCGTCGCACTTGGCAGAGTCGGAGGTGCATTATGGCGCGTAAAAAATTTCAAACCTATAAAGCTGAAGTGCTGCATTACCTCAAGCAAGGCAAAGCGTTGCATGTGTGCATCGAAATCTCGCCATATTTTGGTTATGTGGTCACAGAGGGCGAGCAGTTATCGGTAAACCTCGCCACGCTGGTTGAGCTACGCCAAGAGAGCTTGATTAACGTCACTTACTATACTGAGGGCGGCATCCTATATTCACAAATCACTCTACGCGATGTTGCGGAGGTGAGTCATGCTGAATAAAGCGCAGGCTGCTATGGTCGCTGAGTACTACCCGATTTTAAGACCGTATACAGATTTTCTGGTGATGGATGATGTGAAGTTTGTGATGCAGTATTTGAGTAGTTTTAGTTTCGGACTTCAAAAACTCATCATGCGGAAATATTTCTCGTATCACGAGCGATTTGAGCGCAACACCTTTTTACGAAATCTTGTGACCGATATCCAAGCTAAACTGCCGAAGTCTGCTAAAGCTGTGGATGTCAGCTCGGAGCATATCTCGTATATGGTAGACACTCTTATACAGGGAGTTTCGCGAATAGATACACATATACGGAGACGAGAGAGACGCGAAAACCGAGCCAAAACCCCGTATACGTATAGTGGCTCGATTCATACCGACCAAATCCTGTATACGGAATTATCCTCGTATATGGAACAACTGAATATTGAGCCACCGCGTCCTGATACCAAAATCACGCAAGCAGCCTGTATAAGACGAATGCTTAATTATGGGTATTTGCGCCGCCGTTTACGAAAAATCATGAGTCAGTTGACTGCACACGTGGAGACGCTGATTGGAGATGTGTCCAAGTATCGCAGCATTTATGCAGGACGTGAGACCGTTAAGGCTTATCAGCGTAACCAAGAGGCTGCGCTGCATTACTTGAAAAGCAACATGCTCACCAACGGGAGTGAGGTGATTTCCTTATACGATGCTCATATGAGTAGTGTTGCAAATCCTATTAACCGCCGTAACGAGTTGATGACCCGTATTGCGGGAACCGAATCAATCGCGAATGAGCGCGGTGATAAAGGCTTGTTTATCACCATTACTTGCCCCTCGAAATATCACAACACTCACGCTCGCTCCGGCATGCGAAATGATAAATGGAATGGCGCTATGCCCAAAGATGGGCAAGCGTATCTCAATACGCTCTGGCAGCGCGCAAGAGCTGAGCTTCACCGCCGTTCGATTCAGGTTTACGGGTTTCGGGTGGTAGAGCCGCAACACGATGGAACCCCACACTGGCACATGCTGCTTTTTGTGAGTCCTAATCAGGCCGATGAACTGTGCGAGGTCATTCGAGAGTATGCCTTGCAAGAGGATAGTAACGAGAGAGGTGCAAAGGAGAATCGTTGTGACATTAAACCAATTGATAAATCTCGCGGCAGTGCAGCGGGATATATCGCTAAATACATCGCTAAAAATATTGATGGTATGGGTTTAGAAGCTGGTGTTTATGGCGAGTGTCCGAACGTTGCAGCGCTGCATGTTGCAGCTTGGGCGTCGACATGGGGCGTTCGTCAGTTTCAAGCGTTAGGACAGCCCTCGGTTACCGTATATCGAGAAGCGCGGCGCTGGCGTGAAGCGTTGCCTGAAAGCTCTCCTTTTGAACCCATTCGCCAAGCCGCTGATATGGGTGATTGGGCAGCTTATACCCATCTTATGGGGGGTGTAGGCGTGGGACATGCCAAGCGACCTGTGAAACCGCTTTATGATACGCCTGTTGATACCGAGACAGGGCAGCTGTCGGTCACTAAGTTCGATCAAGAGCTTGTCAAACGCTTAACAGGCATCACCAATGGTCACTCCAACCTTATCACTCGCCTGCATAACTGGGCTCGGGTTTCTTCTCATGAAGCGGTATAACCGCTTCACTTGGAGTACTGGGAATAACTGTACTTGGTATGGATGAAAAGTTTTTAGAAAGCTGTTATTTTCAAATTTGATATCCAAAAAGCTGTACCTTAAAGGTCATTAGCTCACTTTTATAGAAGATATAGAATGTCACATTTTCTTAATTTGCAGATTTCAAATTGGCAGCAATTCCACTCGCTTGATATTGATCTTAGTGAGAGAGTAACACTTCTAACTGGAGCAAATGGGAGCGGAAAGACAACAATTCTGAATCTTCTTGCACGTCATTGCGGCTGGACACCTCAATCTTTGGCAACACCTTATAAGCTGAGTGCATCGGGAGGTTTCCATTTCCTAGCTCGCGCTCCTGCAATTGCTACAAAACACTCACTGTATAGAATTGGATATTTGCACTACGGAGGAACTGCTTCTGCGAAGATCGAGGTTCCATCTTTGAACTCTGCACAATATGAAATAGAGTTGTCAGGTATGATTGGTGTTCCGTGTGTTTATATTCCATCCCATCGCCCAGTTTTTAGATATAAGCCTTTAGAGGCTATTACTACTAAAAAAATGAATGCAGATGATGCTTTTCGTGATTTTTCCAATGAAAGTCAGAGTCATTACACGGGATATTCTCGGAGGGATGGCTCAGTCAGTTTTTCAATGAAAAATGCGTTGATAAGTTGGTTGATACAGGGTTACGGAGTAAGTCACAATAATAAAAAAATCATGCCGGCAGATGAGTCTCAACAGCAATATTTTGAAGGTTTTCAAACTGTTTTGAAGAAGCTGCTTCCGGAATCGATAGGTTTCGAATCTATTGAAGCCAGAAATATGGAAATTGTTTTCGTTTGTCATGGGGAGAATAATGACTTTATTTTGGAAAACTCCTCTGGAGGAGTTAGTTCAATAATAAATATAGCTTGGCAAATTTATTTCTACTCGCTCAGTCATGGAGAGGTATTTACCGTAATGATTGACGAGATAGAAAACCATCTACATCCAAAGCTTCAGCGTGAAATATTGCCAAACTTAGTCAAAGCCTTCCCAACTGCGAAGTTTATCGTAACAACCCATAGCCCCCTAGTTATCAGCTCTCTCCAGCATGCAAAGGTTTATGTTTTTCGCCATAATCAGCTTGGAAGAGTGGAAGCGTTATCATTAGACTTTAATGACGAGGCCAAAACTGCGACAGAGATATTAGATGAGGTTTTAGGTGTTTCAGTGTCTATTCCTATATGGGCTGAGAATGAGCTTAAGAAAATCCTCGGCGATCATTCTAAAAAAATAGATGAAACAAATTTCGAAAATATCATTTTGGAGTTGAAAGCCGCTGGTCTTGGAAAGTTTATACCAATGGTAATAGCTAGAAATTTAAGGGATTAAACATGATTTCAATTATTCGTCCTGAATGCCCTCATCCTGAAGCTCTTGCAAACCGTAATTATAAGCACCCGCGAAATAAACTAGCGCTAATGAATGCCTCGAGTGACAAGTGTATGTACTGCGAGAGTTCTATCCGACATATAGATTTTGGTGATATAGAGCATATCAAACCAAAAGCTGAAGACAAATATCCCCATCTAGCATTCGAATGGGATAATTTAGGCTACTCCTGCCGATGTTGTAATAGCAATAAGTCAGATAAATATGACGTTGAAACACCCTACGTTAACCCGTATGAAGAAAATCCTGAGGAGCATTTTGCATGGCGTGGAGCAATAATGCTAGCAAAGAGAGGGTGTGAGCGAGCAATGCTAACAATCAATGATGTTAAATTAAATAGAGTTAGTCTTGTAGAAAAGCGAGTTGCGAAGATTACAGATGTGGATAACGCAGTTTCGGCTTGTTTTCGCCTTCAAAATGTCAGATTACGTCAACAGGCTATCGATGAACTAATAAAATTTTCTGAGAAAGACTCTGAGTTTTCGGCCTGCATTGCATCTGTTTTAAGCGCTCACGGCGTGTAAATATGCTACATATATGCTACATGAAAGTTTTTTTCGAATGTTTTTTGAGTGGCATTTATTTTTAAGCTGCTGTTTTTATTGGCGTCCCCGGCAGGATTCGAACCTGCGACCTGCCCCTTAGGAGGGGGCTGCGCTATCCAGCTGTGCCACGGGGACAATATTTTTGTAGCCTTAAACAATGCCAATCGGCGCCCATTATGATGTCAGTTGAGTCATTATCATGATGATTTGGTCGCTTATTTTATGCTGTTTGACGATTCAAGTACATTTCAAGCTCTCAGAAGCGCCCACAGAGTGAACCTTTTGGCGGCGTTAATCGATGCGTTTTAGCCTAAGTTCGCTACCCTACAAAGCATAAAGAGCCACAAAATACCGCGCTTACATAGTTGTTGATTAAAAATTAGCTTGGTTGCATTACTTGTTAATAACTGTTACATCTATGGGATGCGGGGAAAGTCTCCCCGTTTACGTTTGTCGAGCTCTCATACTCGACCACCCAAATAACTCTAATAAAATGATCTCCAGGGAGATTTATTAATGAGCACATTTAATTTTAAACGTGCGCTCACTGCCGCTGCTGTCGCTACCGCGCTCAGCATGTCAGTTAGTGTGCATGCACAAGAAACCACGGGTACTATCCGTGGTAACGTGACGACTCAGTCAACAGCTGCTATTGCTGGTGCAACTGTGACGATCAGCAGCCCTGAAACGGGTTTTTCTCGTTCAGTTCAAGTGAACGACGATGGTCAGTTTTCACTTCGTAATCTTTCTACTGGTCTGTATACGGTAACTATCGTAAAAGATGGTTATTCAACTCAAACTATCGAAAACGTACGCGTTTCTGCTGGTGGTGCCGTTGAAGTAACTTTACCTTTATATACTTCTGCTGAGCGTATTGAAGTTTCAGGTGCTCGTGTATCTATGATCGATACTCGTTCATCAGGTACTGCGCTTAACATCGGCGAAGCTGAAATCGACCGTATTCCGGTTCCACGTTCAGCGACAGACGTAGCCTTATTGGCGCCAAGCACCACTAAAGGTGATGCAGCGTTCGGTAATTTGGCTTCTTTCGGTGGCTCATCAGTCGCGGAAAACCAAACCTACATCAATGGTTTGAACGTTACTAACTTCCGTAACGGTTTAGGCTTCTCTAACGTGCCATTCGAATTCTATTCTGAATTCCAAGTATTGACTGGCGGTTACAGTGCTGAATTTGGTCGCTCAACTGGTGGTGTTATTAACGCCGTGACTAAATCTGGTAGCAACGAATTCAAAGCGGGTGCGAACGTTTACTTCACGCCTTCAGGTTTACGTGAGAATTCACCTACCGTGCGTCGTTCAAACGGCCAAGTCCTAATCGATAACTCAGGCGATAGCTCATCGCGTATGGATGCAAACATCTATGCGTCTGGTGCGCTGATTGAAGACGAGTTGTTCTACTATGTAATGTATAACCCTCGTGATATCGAGAATGAGGCGATTACTTCTGAAGGTACTGGCTTTCAAAATGCACAAACTGATGATGCGTTTTGGGGTGCCAAGGTTGACTGGCAAATTAATAATGACCATTTAATCGAAGTATTAGCATTCTCTGATTCGAGCACCACCGACACCATCTCTTACATTCGTGATGAAGACACTGGCGCGCTATCTGCTCCAGGTGAATCATTCGGTGAGAGTGGCGGTGATAACTGGTCAGTAAAATATACTGGTTATATAACTCCTGATTTATCAGTGTCTGCCCTTTACGGTAAAAACGAGTACTCGTTAACTTCAGGTTCTTCGTTGTTCGCTGATTGTACTTTGATTCAAGACCAGCGTGATGCGCGTCCTTTCGGATTATTGAACATCGGTTGTGCTGATACCTCTATTTACTTCGGTGAAACTGGTTCAGATGAACGTGAAGCAATGCGTATCGATTTCGAATGGGCACTTGGTTATGACCATTTGTTACGCTTCGGTATGGACCGCGAGGTTAACACTTCAAGTTCAACCCAAGCTTATTCAGGTCCTGAAGGCGCTTACTACATCATCGCGGATGCAGCTGAGAATGGCCAGCTTGCCAACGGTGCAACGCTTCCAGCGGGTGAAGACGTATTCGTATCTCGTCGCGAGCGTACTGTAGGTGGTGACTTTGAAACTATCGCTTCAGCATTTTATATTGAAGATGTATGGTCAGTTACACCAACAGTAACGGCTACCATTGGTTTGCGTAATGAAACCTTTGAAAACAAAAACGCAGCTGGCGAAACTTTTGCTGAAATCAGCAACATGTGGGCACCGCGTATTGGTGTTGCATGGGATATCGACGGTGATGGTGAGCGTAAGGCGTTCGTTAACGTTGGCCGTTACTTCTTACCGGTAGCTAACAATACTAACGTGCGTTTATCTGGTAACGAGTTTGACGTATTCCGTTACTTCACGCTTGAAGGTGTGACTCCAGGCGAAGCTTTTGGTCGTCCGAACTACACTTTGGATCTTGGCCCACAAGTTGGACCTGACCGTGTAAATGCTGACGGTTCTGTTCCAGATACCCGCGCTATTGTCGACCAAGATATCGACCCAATGTATCAAGACGAAATTATTCTTGGCTATGAAGCTGCGATTAATGACGATTGGGCTTGGGGTGTTCGTGGTATCCGCCGTGTACTTAACGGTGCTATCGACGATATGGAAGTTTCATCTTATCTTGACGCAACTTATGGATGTCACATCGGTAACGGTTATGTATTAGGTAACCCAGGTGAAGAGACTACTATCTTTGCTCGTACCGATTGTACTCCTGGCGCTGAAGTTGATGAATTCATTACCTTCGACTTGTCTGAAATCGGTTATCCGGTTGCAGAGCGTAAGTACTCAGCTGTTGAGTTAACACTTGCTAAAGCTTGGGACGAAGTATGGCAGTTAAATGCTTCTTATACTTGGTCTAAGAGCTATGGTAACACTGAAGGTTTGGTAAAATCTGACATCGGCCAGACTGATGCTGGTATTACCCAAGACTTCGACTTCCCTGAGTTGATGGATGGTGCCTACGGTTCATTACCTAATGACCGTCGTCATACCTTTAAAGCGTATGGTGCATATGCGTTGTCTGAGAACTTCCGTCTGGGTATGAATTTCTTACTACAGTCAGGTCGTCCAACTAACGCGTTTGGTATTGGTCACCCGAATGGCGTTCCTCCATACGGTGACACCTTCTACGTAACTAACGCCGATACTGGTGAGTTGTCGTTGATTCCTCGCGGTACCTTTGGCCGTACGCCATGGGTTGCGCAATTAGACTTAAACGCAACTTATGACTTCACCGTTGGTGAATTCGATGGTTTTGCTCGAGTGGACGTGTACAACGTGCTAAATGCGCAAAGCGTAACAGCTGTTGACGAGTTCGCAGAAGCAGGTACTCCGGGTAACCCAAGTGATACATTCTTGTTGCCACTTGGTTACCAAACTCCTCGCTACGTTCAGTTGAGCGTTGGCATTGAGTTCTAAAAATACGTATCCACTCCCTGGATAACGTTAAAGCCCCGCATTTGCGGGGCTTTTTATTATCAATTGTTGTTTGAAGTTCCAATCGGTTCGCTTAATCCACCTGCTGCGGTGCCGGTTAGTATCCCGGGTTTACTGTAGCTGCATGGCGGATTTGAATATCGTGTACAGGCTTTACCAGGAATTCGAGATCCGGTGGAGTTACCATCATAAATCTCGAAATCTTTGATTTGCTCTATTGCTGAATCGACAAGAAAATCAAAAGTAATAGGCTCAGCGGTGACGGTAATAACCTCGACGTCTGCATCTAGTTTAGGAAGTCTCATTGCAAGCGACTCTACGGGCGTATTATTTGATTCATTGCGAGCGGTTTCACTGGCGGTGGTTTGGGCCGCCCGAAGTTTACTGAACAGCATGTAGCTATCTTGGTAATCGCGTTTGGCTAAAAAGGTTAAGTACTCTGCATATGTTTCATCGTTAAGCTTATGTGGAAAACTAGGATCAGTACTCAGTAACACCGTAAGATATTTCGCTTCATAATTGTTTCTTTCAGCTGCTGTGAGGAGTAATTCCCATGCGGCATCGGCCTTATCCTCAGGATGATAAGCCAGCATCTCCTTGGCTTGCTGTACCTGAGCAATGGGTAGACCGTGGTCTGAAGCACGCTGCAGATATTGTGCTGCAGCTTGGCTATCTTTTTCTCCAAAGCGGCCATTACTATATATTGCTGAGAGTTGGTACATTGCTTTGGCATGTCGGTTAGCGGCCGCCATTTTATAATATCGTAGTGCTATTTCGGAGTCAGCTGTCACCCCAGTTCCAAATTCATACAGGGTACCCAGAATGAATTGTGCTTCCGGTGCGCCATTTAAGGCGAGCTTTTTTAAGCTCGCCAATTTGTATTCATCGATGACAACTGCGCCAGAGCTGGACGCCTCAGGTGAGGCGAACGCTTCTGAGCCCGGTAGGTAGGCAAATAATGACATTGATATTATGGTTGCTAGCATCGAATGCTTTAGCGGATTCATAACTACTCTCCAATATTTTTATCGAAGAAATCTACCATTGCTTCCATGAGATCTAGGCGATTTTCAGGGTCGGCAAAACCATGACCTTCGGTTTCCTTCCACATCCAAGTGATTTCTTTACCGTGCTTCTTAAACTCTTCACGAATATTTAGGGCATTATCATAATGCGCCTGCTCATCACGACCACCATGCACAATGAATACGTCGGCTTTGATTTTATCGACATGGTAATGGGGCGAAATTTCAATTAATTTTTTCGGGTCATCACCTAACGCCTCACCAAGATAGTCAAGTCCCCAGTCTAAGCGTTCGGCTACGTTCCCCGTATTTTTCATTAACGGTAAATCGTAAACGCCCACATAACCTACGGCACATTGGTAAAGGTCTGGCTCTTTAACTACGCCCATAAGTGCGGCGTAGCCACCATAACTACCGCCAAATATACATAATCGATCTTTATCGGCGTAACCTTGCTCTACCGCCCACATGGTTGCATCGGTTACATCATCTTGCATTTCTTGGCCCCATTTGCCGAAACCAATTTGCTCGAATTCTTTGCCGTAACCACCTGAACCACGGAAGTTGATTTGCAATAGGGCATATCCACGGCTGGCAATTGCTTGGGCATATGGGTCAAATGTCCAGTAGTCACGCGGGCCGTGAGGTCCACCATGAACATAAACAACCATTGGCAAGTCTTTAGCATTTTCTAACGACTCGACCCCTGGTGGGAGGGTGATGTAGCCGTGTAGCTCTAGGCCGTCTCTAGCATTCATTTTAATGGCATGAACCGAGGCCATTTTTTGAGGATCAATATTTTGATATCGCTGGGCAAGGAAACGAACCGCACGCGCCTCGCGATCAAACTCATAAAAGGTGCCTGGGTTTTTATCTGAACTGACTTCTAACACTACTTTCTGCGCATTTTCGGTTTGGCTAATGACTCGGGTGTACTGGTTAGGGAAGGCGCCTTGTAATGCGGTAAACTCGCTCGCCGCTGGACCATCCTCGTCAATAAAAGCGCGTCGCGAACGGCCATCGTCAAACGCTACGCCGACGAGGCGAGCATTTTCCCATCCAGGAAGACGTTCATATACAGGTGAGACGTCAACAACCTTGTGTTCATATACTAATTCACGTTTCTTAGTGGAAAGGTCGTAGGTATACAGGGACATCGTGTCCGTTTCTTGATCGGATAGTAAATATACTTTGGTTTTGTCGGGGCTGATGCCTACGGGACGGATGCTGCCAGTGTAGGATTTTCCTTTAAACGGCGGAAAGCTATCTAACATGTCCCACTCGCCACCGGCTGAGCGGGTCCATACTCTGGTCTCGCCTGAGTCAACATCGTTCTCTAGTGCAAAAACGGGCTCGTTATTCTCGTCAAGTAACATTTGAGCATACTGAAATGGGTTACGAGCAAGCGTTTGTAACCGCCCCGAGTTTACGTTCATCTTATACACGTTAAAGTATTGGCGACGTTCGTGATTACTGACAATCACGATGTGCTCTGGATCCTCAGGAAGCATGTCTTCAATGCTAAAATTGGCACCATGGTTATAAACCATTTCAACGCGCCCACCGATGTCAGCAGCATAAACACGTGGGTCAAGGAAGCGTTGCGCATACTGACCTGACTTGACCGCGGTACGCATAAACAGGCGGTTGTTGTTCACCCACCAAAACTGAGCGATCTGATCGTTATCGCCGAAGAAATATTGATAGACGGGTTGAAAGGTTTCGGCATCTAGAATCGCCAGGCGGATTTGATTTCCCATCGGAAAGGTTGCTGCATAGTGCTTACCATCCGGTGATATTCTCATCGAATTGAATGACGGGGCCGCGGCAAATGCTTCGAGCGGAACAGGTTCTACGTTACCTTCGCTTGCTTGCGCTGCGATGATATTGGGTAAAATCAGCAAAGTTACTAGTAGTTTTCTAATCATGTCTTTCTCTCTTCTCATGGCGCGGTACAAAAAGTTAACGCATTCAAACTGATATAATAGCGATGAACCACCTTCGTTAAAAGATTGTACATGCGGGTATACAATATTAACGCCTATATATAACAATAACTGTAAATTTTACCCATTAACTTGTTTACGTTGTGTATTTAATTGTGTAATTTTGTAACTGCGACACTCAAATGGTCGTAACAAAATAACTACAATCGATTGAGAGCAATTTCAGATGAAGAAAACTAAATTAAATCAAGCCTTATGGCTTGCGCTCTTCTCTGTCGGCGTTGGTGTTGGCCCAGTCGCTTATGCGCAAGAAGCCGGTACTCAGCAGTCAGAGCAAGAAGTTCAACAAGAAGAAACAGAAGAAGTTGAACGCGTAGCCGTTACCGGTTCGCGGATCAAAAGAAGTGATCTTGAGGGTGCAGCGCCGGTCGTCGTGATTAGCGAAGCTGACATCAAGAACCAAGGTTTCACAACGGCGTTTGATGCGCTTAAAAACCTAGCGCAAAACACTGGTGTTATTCAAGGTGATGAATTCGGTTCGCAAGGTGGTTTTACACCAAACGCGCAAACTATCTCATTACGCGGTTTAGCACCTGGTCAAGCGCTGATTCTATTGAATGGTCGTCGTTTGTCAGAAAACCCGACGCCGTACAATGGACAGAGTAACTTCGTTAGCTTGTCATCAATTCCGGTAGCGGCAATTTCTCGCATCGAAGTTTTGACTAACGGCGCATCAGCTATTTATGGCTCTGATGCAGTTGCTGGTGTTGTGAACATTATTTTGAAGCAAGACGTCGACGACACGACAGTATCTTTGCTCGGTGGCACCACCAAAGATGGCGGCGGTGACGAGTATCGATTCCAAATCGTATCAGGCGTGACTGAACGCGATTACTCGTTTACCTACGGTCTTGAATTCCAACAAATCGATCCTATTTTTGCGACCGATCGTGATTGGTTGGATTCCTATGAAGATCGTCCAGACGGTCTTGGTCAACCAGCCTATGGTATTGTTGTACAGGACCCGTACGTTGGTCAAAACGTTGACCCAGGCACTGGTTGTGAAACCTCTGGTTCAGGCTATGAGCGTATGTTACGAGAAGGTGTTGGCTATTATTGTGCAACCAACACAAATGGTGACTACTCGATTCAAAATGAGCGTCGGAAAGTTGCTGGTTTCATTTCTGGTCAGTACGACTTTTCGCCTGATGTAGAGTGGTTCGTTGATGCGTTGATTACTGATCAACTTGCGTCAAACCGCGGTTCACGTCACTTCATTTTTGAAGACACCATTGGTTTAACGCCAGATGGTTCTGGTAACCTGTTTGGCGGACAAGCGAATCGGTTGTTGATGCAACGTCAATTCTCATTTGAAGAAATGGGGCCAAAATCAGCCGAGTTTGATGAGCGTAACTTAAACGTTACCACTGGTTTCCGTGGCACATTGTCTAACTTCTACGAATGGGAAGTTTCGTACAGCCATAGTACTGCAGATTTCGAAAGTCGCCGTTCATGGTTGAAAAATGAAGTTGTACTTGACTACTTCTATGGTGATTTTGGTGCGGTTGTAAGTGGTTTCTCAAACGGTAATGCTGGACAGTATGATTTCTACGCGCCAATTACCGACGATATGCGGAATGAACTGTTAGGCACCCAAGTTATTACGGCTGATTCATACTCACGCACGTTGTTTGCGAGTCTAGCCGGTGATTTGTTTGAAATGCCTGCAGGTATGGCTCAGTTTGCTGCTGTTGTTGAGTATAACAAACAAGGTTATGACTTAAATCAGGACGATCGGACGTTAAGTACCACTGATGTTAGCTGGTATGGCTTGACCGGTACTGTAGGTGGTGGTGACCGTAGCCGTTGGGCGGTTGGCTTAGAAACCTCATTCCCGTTAACCGAAACTATTACAGCAACTGCTGCAGCCCGTTATGACCGTTATGACGACGATACAACTGACGTAGGCGGACGTTTGTCACCTATGGTCGGTCTTGAATACCGCCCGATTGACGCGTTATTAATTCGTGGTAGCTATGGTCAAAGCTTCCGTGCACCAGACATGCATTATGTGTTTGCCGGAAACAGCGGATTCTTCACTTCTGTTTATGACTGGACTGCGTGTCGTGAGGATTTTGTCGCGGGTGGCGGTGACCCTGCCGAGTTTATTCCTAGTGGGGAAGCTTGTAGCCAGAATATTGCGAATATCCGTGGTACTCGTAACGGCTCAACCACACTTGAAGAAGAAGAAGGAACTAACTACGGTTTCGGTATCGTCTACGAAATTACAGATGGTTTGAACTTCTCACTTGACTACTACAAAATTGAACTTGAAAACATCGTAACTGACGAAAGTGTTTCAGGATTAATTTTTGACGAGTACGAGTGTAACTACAGTCTGAACAGTCGAGATCCTGAAAGCGGCTTCTGTCAAAATGTGTTTAGCAAAATTGACCGTGCGGCTGAGGGTGCAGCGAATGCTGGCGAACTTGCTGGTGTAAACATCACGCCAACCAATGCTTCGCGTCAACAGATCACAGGCTTCGATGCGTCGATTGATTATCGTTTATCGACTGAGATTGGTGACTTTACCTCTAATCTTCAATACACGAATACTCAGAGTTACAAGTTCCAGTCTACTGCGGAAGACGATTACATCGAGTATCGCAACTTAGCGTCGTTCAGTGATCCTCGTACTATCTTGACAGCACAAGTTGGCTGGCAGTATCAAGATTTTGCGGTTTACTTAACTGGTCGTCGTGTTGGCTCTACGCCAATCAACATTCAACCAGCAGAGTACTCTGATCCAGCCAGCGATCTGTATGAAAGCGTGTCACGTGTTCACCCTTGGGTAACGTTTAACTTAAGCGCTCAGTATCGAATCACTGATAATTCAGCGATTTCATTCTCTGGCGTTAACATTACTGACAAGCGTCCACCGCGTGATGTCACTCAAACAGGATGGCCGTACTACAATGAGTTCGCATACCCAGGTGCGTCTCGTGGTGCAAGCTATTACGTTGAGTACACTCACACGTTCTAATAAACGTATCCACTCCCTGGACAACGTTGAAGCCCCGCTCTTGCGGGGCTTTTTTTTGCTAGCTTCGCGCAAATTTTTAATCATCTTTTAATCTGCTGTTGGTATTCCGTTTAGAGGTTTTCCATACACTTCATTGCATTATTTAAACCTTGAAAGGGGAAGTGCTATGAAGAAGTCTTTTGTTGCAGGTACGGTTGCTAGTGCGGTGTTATCAAGTTTGGCGGTTATGC
Organism: uncultured Idiomarina sp.; assembly: GCA_946885915.1. The sequence continues at coordinate 191,301 of CAMPHF010000006.1, read as the reverse complement.
CTCTTGCCCAAGCCCACGAAGCGGGTGATTGGTTAGTGCGCGGCGGTTTAACCTCTGTGGTGCCACAAGACAGCTCATCGAATATTGTGGTGGGCGCTGATTTAGGTGTGGGCGTAACGGTGGCAAACGACACTCAGTTAAGTGCGACTATTGCTTACTTCCTAACCGATAACTGGAGTTTGGAAGCTATTGCCGCAACGCCGTTTCAGCACGACGTGAATTTTAGCGTGGCCGACCCCTTAGGCACCGGCGATAATTTAGGTGACGTCACGCATTTGCCACCAACCCTGAGCGTGAACTACCACTTTGGTGATACGAATAGCACAGTGCGTCCTTATATCGGCGTTGGTTTGAATTACACCATATTCTTCGATGAGCAATTTAGCGCCGCCAATGAGCAGGCTGGTCTTGCGGATTTGTCGCTCGATAACAGTTTTGGGTTAGCCGCACAAGTTGGCGCTGATTGGCAGTTAAGTGAGCGGTGGATTTTTAATGCGGCAGCCCGTTGGATCAGTATCGACACTTCTGCGACCTTTAATTTGAATGGTGCAGCCGGTGAAGTATCAGATATCACGATTGATCCTATGGTGTATACCTTGTCGATTGGTTATCGCTTCTAAAAGATGGGTTCGCCTTCGAGGTCGGAGTGTGCTTAGATACCTTATACACTGAACTCGGAGATTTTTTATGCATCCTGTAACCGCATTATTGATTTTTGGTGGCGCTGCATTTGTTGGTGGTGTGCTTGGTGGCTGTCAAAGTACAGCCGCCGCTTCGAAAACACCATTGGCACAAATTACCAACGAGCAGTTGCCGAGTTGGTTAATTGCCCATAAAGAAGCCGACCATGTGGGCCAGTGCCAAGTGGCTGAAGTGGGAGTGCGGCCTTGTGGAGGCCCCGCGCAATATTTGGTCTACTCTGAGCGTGACTTAGATGCTGGTGCGCTGGCAGAGAGACTGCAGCAGTATAATGATGCGATGCGCGCAGAGCATGCCAGCAGCGGGCGGATGTCGACCTGTGAGATGCTGCCCAAACCACGACCTGTATTAAAGGACGGTATATGCTTGCCGCACGCAGCAAGCGTCACCAGTCGCTAGCTTATTCGGTGGTGGCTTGCAGTGAATCCGCAGGCACCACCCAATCGTTAATTTGTACGTTACTTAAATAATCGTCAGTTGGTAAACGAGCAATGGCGCTGGTTTGGTTTACTTGGGTAACTTGCACAATATAGTCGCTTAACGCCCACTTCTGACGGAAGTTTTGGTTGGTGTCGACAAAGTTAGCTTCATGAACCACGCGTAGCATATCGCCGGCTTTCACACCGTTCACCGTACCTAAGTTTATCTGTAACTCTTGTCCATTCACACGCACGATACGCCCCCGTGCTGGTTCACAGCGAAGCTTGGCGTCAATTCCGGTGGCAAGTTCATTTAGGCTTTGCTGCAGCGATAGCCCAAACGGCGAGTTCCAAAAGTAATTGGCCGCAACGTCAACTTCTTGTTGCTCGCTAAAATCCCAGTTGGCAGCATCATTAATGTGCGCACGGGTCACAATTTCACCGCTATATGCATCTAACAAGTACAGGGTGAGCGCATAATTTCGGGCGTAGGAGGTTCCAATTAAATCACCTAGAATACCGGTGCTGCGAACATGCACCGACAAGTCATCGTATAAGCCAAAGATCACATATTGGCTGTCATTCTCTTGGCCTAATACCCGCGCCATTTTCCCCAAATACTGTAAATCTACCTGGCGTAGGGCATCTTGAACGCCAACATCACGTTTGAGGGTGTGTTTAACAGTAAGGTTTTGCGCGCGCGAGCCGAGCTGGCGGGTAAAGCGCTGGGCGCTCACTTCGCCTAAGCGATAAACTTGGCCCCAGACTGCTTGGCTGCGCTCGGCGACTTCAAAAGGCGCAATGGTGACGGCTTTTTTATAATCACTTGAAGGGCAGCTACCATCGCGATTCCAAATATCGGCGCGAATGGTAATGAAAATACGGTCGCCGTTTATTTCCTCGCGAACGATATCGACTTGGTCGACATTACCTTGGCCGCGCCATTCGGTTTGAGTGTTCTGCATTACCCCATCGACAACGCGCTGAACGCTAGAGACGTTACCGCCGGCAAGCATTAGGGCTTGTTGTAGAGCGGTTTCAATGGCTTGAGCGCGAGCGCCAGAAATGTCGCCGTCGATAATGAGTGCATCGCCTTGGGCTTCTACCCAACGAGCTTGTGCAGGAGTGCTAAGCGTCAGAATCATGACGCTTAGCAGGGTGAATAGAGTTAAAGTGACGGCCTTACGCATATCAGGTTCTCAGTCGCTACATTGCTAATGACTGAGAAAGCAGTAATCGTGCCAAGCTTAGTAGTAAATTACTTCTTTGACGCGTTGCGGGCGGCTGGTCGCGGTATACAAGTAATGTACTTGTTCGAAATCTAGCTTCAGTTCGGTGACATAGAAACCACCAGTTTGATAGCTGCGTACAACTTCGGCGCCACGGATCACACCATCAACTGAAGCGACAAACTGGTCGTTTTGCACAAGCCAGTCGCCAACCGCGGTATTGCCACTAATGCGCTGACCGTAAACTTGCTCTGCTAACTCGCGATAGGCATCTAATTTCGAGGCGCGCATAGCCGCCAGCTGCTGATGCTGAGCAGTTTGGCTCTCGGCTTGCTGCAATGGCGCGTAACCTACGGCGGTTAATACCGGAAATTCAGCCGGAGTAATGGTTTCCCACTCAACATATTGCTGATCATATAAAGTAGTGCAGCCATTGAGCAGAAGCAGGCTGACGAATAACATGGGAAGTTTAATGCCGCGCATTGGAAAGTTCCTTTCATTCACTTGAACTCAGTTACTTTATTAACGGCGGCGTGGGGAATTTCTTTAGCGAATTCGACCTTTATCGTTATAGGTCACTTGGTCATTATTGTGGGTACGAATAATAAGCTCACGCAATTTTTCGATACGCGACAGGGTCACGTCGACTAGTTGTGCATTGACTTGGCTATCGTGTTTTAGTTGCTCTAGTTGTGCATCAATATTAGCGAGCGCTTCGCTGTGTTGCTGCGCTAATTGTTCAGCATGAGCGGGAGTCTTTAGCAGGTTGTCGAGCACTTGTACGTCATCGAGTAGTTGCGATTTGTGCTGCGTGAGCTCGGCTACTCGTTGATGCTGGTGATGGACAATGGCATCACGCTCTTGTGGTAATAAATGTAGCAACGCCTGCAGCGCTTGCTGCAGGCGTTCAAGTAACTCTGCGGTCGTTAAATTCGTGAGTGAAAGGGCAGTCTCAGTCATGATTAACGGCCAAATAGATCCTGTTCAAATTCAGCGAGTTTCTTCGCTAAATTTTCGAAGTCGATTTGGTAGCTACCGTTAGCTAGCGCTTTCTTCACTTTTTCCACTTTTTCTTGATTCACGGCCGACTCACTTTCCGCTTTACGGGTAAGTTGGTTTAACTGTTGCGCTTGCGGCGTAATCGATACGGCATCTTGGCGAGCAACCGGAGGCGCCGTTGCTGCTGTGCGAGCTTGCGCTTGCTGTTGAACTTGTTGCTGTTGTTGCGACTGCTGAGTTTGCACCTGCTTCGCATCAACTGCTGATTTATTATTGACGTTGTTAATTGCCATGTGTTTGCCCTTTCATTGCCTACGTATGTGTTGCTGTGCTGGGAAATTTTCCCGTTTACGCTATTACTATCGGCCGCGATGGCCTGAACTTTAGCGCTTTTTGTAAAGAAACGGCAAATATTTGCCGCTTTTTTCCACGTCCGTTTTACGCAGGTGTGATTAGTTTACTTTAACTTCGTTCAATGCCGCTACAGTAGCACGTAACGACTTGTTTGAGCGGGAATTTTTTACCGCTACAGATTCACCAATTAAACCGTCATTGAGCGCTACGCCTTGAGCGGTGATACGTAATCCGGCTTGTTCGGCAACAATAGTCACGGCTTCACCTTCGCACACGACACATGTATCTCGGTCTAACACGATTTGATTGGCGCTAATGCGACCTTTGACGCGCGCCCCGACAATTCGTTCCATACTGCGATAGCTGCCGCCGCGCAGTGAACTAATATCGCGCAACTCAATACTTAAATCACGCTCGGTGAGCATATCGCCCGGCCCTAGATGACGCTTGCTGACCACAACGGGTACCAGAATTTCAATCTGAGTCGGCACATAAGTACGCCAGGTTTGGCCCACATCACAACTAATTTCTACCGTTGCAAAGCGAGATAAATTGGCGTTAGGGGTGAGCTTTGCGTTAAGCGGTGCTGCGCAATAACGTGGAGGAACGCGATTATCAATGCCACCAGCGGTAACTTTTACTTGACCGTCAGGGGGCGCGACGACTTGCCCGGCAACGAATTCTTCCGCTTGCTTGGCAACTGCCTGTGGCGTGTAACTATTACCTTCGTTCGCACGAGCTAGGCTTGCGCCAGCAAGCAATAGCAAGCCCGAGGTCAGTACAATAAACTTGTGTGATGGTTTGGCGACTGTCATGATCTTTTCCTCTGAATATGCGCTATCTTTAAGGTGGTACGCATATTGAAAACACGTTATAACTGAAACGTTCGTCAAATTGTCGACGAATTCCGTTGCTTTGGTTAAAGCTATGCAAGCGCTATGCCGATAACGGAAAAACGGAATTCAACGGGAGAAATACATGGCCGGCATCTTAGATTCAGTGAACCAGCGCACTCAGCTGGTAGGACAGAATCGACTCGAGCTATTACTGTTTAAACTGAGCGGGCGTCAGCGCTTCGGCATTAACGTTTTTAAGGTTCGCGAAGTACTGCAGTGCCCAAAGTTAACCGCTATGCCAAGGCGCAGCTCGATGGTGCGAGGCATTGCTCATATTCGTGGGCAGGCTATCTCTATAATCGATTTGAGTTTGGCAACGGGCGGTCCGGCGATTGACGATATTCAAAACCGCTTCATTATTATCGCTGAATATAATCGCTCGGTGCAGGGCTTTTTAGTCGGTGGCGTTGAGCGCATTATCAATATTAATTGGGAAGACATTAAACCGCCACCCCGCGGCATGGGGCGGGAAACATATCTTACCGCGGTCACCAAAGTTGACGAAGAGCTAGTTGAGATTATCGACGTTGAGCGGATTTTGTCAGATATTACCCCAATGAATACAGATGTGAGTGAGGACATACTCGCCACCCCGCTGAATGTAAATAAAGAAGAAATTTCGATTGTCATTGCTGATGATTCGGCAGTGGCACGCAACCAAATTAAACGTGCACTACAACCGTTGGGCATTAATATGGAAGTCATGAAAGACGGCCGTGAAGCTCTGAATTGGTTGAAGCAGAAGAAGGAAGAGTTGGGTAGCAACGTTCATAAGTATGTACCCTTGATGATCTCTGACGTTGAAATGCCCGTGATGGACGGCTATACCCTGACGGCAGAAGTAAAAGCCGATCCTGATTTAAATAAAATGCACGTTATTTTGCACACTTCATTAAGCGGCGTTTTTAACCAAGCCATGGTAAAGAAAGTTGGGGCAGATGATTTTATTGCAAAATTTCACCCTGATGAGCTTGCCGGAGCCGTGAAAAAATGGCTGAATGTGGAGTAGTCAATAAGGATAGTGTTGTAACGCCGTGTCGGAAAAAGACCTAGACAGTAGATCCTACAACGAGTTTCGCGAATTTCTGGAGCGTCAGTGCGGGATAGTGCTGGGCGACAATAAATTATATCTGGTGAAAAGCCGGCTTGGCCCATTAATGGCTAAGTTCGGTATCGCCACCTTAGCGGAACTCGTGCAACGTTCGATGCAAATTAGTGAGCGCGCCATTCGTTCGGCCGTCATCGACGCCATGACAACGAATGAAACGCTCTGGTTTCGTGATACCTATCCCTTCGAATTACTCTTTAACCGGGTATTTCCTGAGTATAAAAATCAGCGCACACCGCTGAAAATTTGGTCGTCCGCCAGCTCTTCCGGACAAGAACCTTATTCCATTGCGATGACTTACTTGGAATTCAAAGCGAAGAATCCGGGGGCGTTGCCAGGCGGTATTCAAATTATCGGCACTGATATTTCCAATAAAGTGCTGGAGCAGTCGAAAGAAGCCTTATACGACAAACTGTCGTTAGCTCGCGGATTATCGATGGAGCGGCGGCAGAAGTTCTTCGTGAATGCTGATGAAGGTCAAGCGCGGTTAAAAGACGAAGTTCGCAAGTTGGTGCAGTTTCGGCATTTGAACTTGCTCGATAGTTATTCGTTGCTCGGTAAGTTCGACATCATTTTTTGTCGTAACGTACTTATTTACTTCGCGCCTGATTTAAAGCGAAAAATTTTGGCGCAATTCAAACAGTCCTTAAATCCTGAAGGTTACTTATTCTTAGGTGCCTCAGAGTCTATTTCCGGTATCAGCGAAGATTTTGACATGGTTCGCTGCAATCCCGGCATTATCTACCGCCGCAAATAACCTTATTCAGTACAGCCTGATGCTAGCGCATCAGGTGCGATCCAAGGGGCAACCACCGTAGCTAAACCAAGCATCTCACCTGACGTAGTAACGTCAGGCTACAGAGCAACGTCAGGCTACGCTGGCACGGTAATTGCTTCGCCACTCCTACTTGGTAAGTGGAGACAAAATTATGGCGATTACCTTCGATAAAATGCTTGGTGTTCACCAATATACGCTTGGCGTTCGAACGCAAAATGCGGAGCTGATTGCGAGCAATATTGCGAATGCAGACACCCCTGGCTACAAATCGCAAGGCATGAACTTTCAGCAAGCTTTGGCGCAAGCGCGTCGAGGCACTGATAGTTACAGCTTAGATCGCACCGATCAGCGGCACTTTGCGGTGGAGTTAAAACCCTCTGGTACCGAAATGTACCGCGTTCCTACCCAACCAGATACCGGTGATGGCAATACGGTTGATTTGCAGCTAGAGCAAAACCTCTACATGCAGAATGCGTTGGAATACCAAATGACCATGACATTTCTTGATGCCCGCATCGCCGGCGTTAAAAAGGCCTTAACAGGACAATAATTATGAGCTTATTCAAAATTTTTGATGTGAGCGGCAGTGCGATGAGCGCGCAATCGGTGCGGTTGAATACTACCGCCAGCAACATGGCGAACGCGAACTCCGTCAGTAGTAGTGCGGATGAGACCTATCGTGCACGAAGCCCAGTTTTTGCCACCATGCTACAACAGAATATGGAAGCCTATCATAGCGGCAAAGCAGGGCGGCCATCGGCAACTAATGGGCAAGAGTCTGCCGGTGTTCAGGTGTTAGGTATCCTGGAAAGTCAGAAGCCATTGAACATTGAATACTCGCCAAATCATCCCATGGCTGATGCTGATGGTTACATCTACCGACCCAACGTAAACCCAATGGAGGAGATGGCTAACATGATTTCGGCATCGCGCTCATACCAAACCAATGTGCAGGTTGCTGATACGGCAAAAACAATGGTGGCACGATTATTGCGATTAGGATCCGGTAACTAAGAAAAGCGGCAATCAGTGGCAATGATGTAACGCTACCACAACGGCCAACGGCAAGAGAGCACTGACATGATGAATAACAGTATTAACCCAGCGGTTCGTGACCTGTATTGGAAAGAAGAGCAAACCACTAAGGTGAGCGACGGCAACGAGCAACAGCTTGAGCAAGAAGACTTTTTTAAACTTCTTACCCAGCAGTTGAATATGCAGGACCCATCGAAGCCGGTGGAGAACGATCAGATGATTGCCCAAATGACTAGCTTCACGATGGCTGAGGGTATTAGCAACATGTCGGATCAATTTACCAAGTTCACCGAAAGCATGACCTCTAATCAAGCGCTGCAGGCGTCTACGTTGGTTGGTCGTGAAGTCTTGGTACCGACTGACCAGGCTAACATTCCTGTCGGTGGTGGCACGGCGCGTGGCGCGGTTGCTATCGGGCAGACGTCTTTTAACACTCGAATTACGATTGAAAATGCCAACGGCGAAGTGATTCGCACGATTAATAAGGGCGACTTACCCGCTGGTGTTCACGATTTTGAGTGGGATGGATTGAACGAAGCCGGAGCACCAGTCACACCGGGTAATTACACCGTAAAAGTGAATGGTCGGTTAGGTGATACCAATGAACAGTTGCCAGTGCAAATGCGCGCTCATGTGAATAGCGTCAGCATGGGTGGTGGTGAAGGTATTGTATTGAATTTACGCGGCTTGGGCGGAATTGGCCTGGGCGATGTGACCGAAATCGGTTAATAACGAGGTGACCTATGTCATTTAATATCGCTTTGAGCGGCTTGGCCGCATCACAAAAAGACTTGGACGTAACCGCGAACAACATCGCCAACGTCAAAACCACAGGTTTTAAAGAATCACGTGCTGAGTTTGCCGATGTTTATGCAACCAGTATTTTTAACGCCGGCAAAACCAAAGTGGGCGACGGTGTATTGACGTCCTCTGTGGCGCAGCAATTTAGCCAAGGCTCGTTAGCCTTTACTAACAATGCGCTAGATATGGCGATTAGTGGTAATGGCTTTTTTGCTACATCGCCGGAACTTGGCTCACGTGATTTTACCTATACACGTGCGGGTGCTTTCAAACTGAATTCCAGCAACTTTATCGTTAATAACAATGGCGATTTCTTGCAGGGTTACCAAGTTGACCGCAATACTGGTGGCGCGACTTCAACCAGCTTAGCAACGACCCAACCGATTCGGATCCCTGATGTTGCGGGCGCACCACAGCAAACCGAAAATGTGTTTGTGTCCTTTAACGTTGATGCGCGGGTTGCATCTGTGGCTGATGATGGTGCAGTACCCCCAGGTTCAAACTTTGATCCAGCGGTGCCTTCTTCATACAACGCATCAACCTCGGCCACGGTGTTTGACTCTTTAGGTGAGTCGCACATTGTCACGCAATACTTTGTGAAACGGGCACCAAATACGTGGGATATCTATACCACCTTTGATGGCCAAGAAATCGATATGGGGGGCGCAGGTGTCACTGCGGGCGCTACTTCAGCAGCAGGCTATGCGAGCCAGCGTATCCAATTTACCCCGGCTGGTAACCCTGACGTGGTATCACCAGAAGTGACATTCCCACCGCCCACCATTGATTTGGCAGGTTCTGGTCCGACTGGCCCTTATCTTGCCAACGGTGCGGACAACACCCAAGATATCCAATTGAATTATCAGGATATTACCGGTGCTGAGGTGCCTACTCAGTTTGCTTCTGACTTTGAGGTATCAACCCTAGAGCAAGACGGAACCACGGTTGGTCGTTTGACTAACGTTGACATCGACACAACCGGATTAGTGGCAGCAACCTATTCAAATGGTGATGTTCAGTATCTTGGTCAGGTCGCACTGGTGCGGTTTTCTAACGAGCAAGGCTTAACCCAGGTCGGTAACACCTCGTGGCGTCAAAGCATTGACTCTGGCGAACCTTTATCTGGCGAGGCTAACTCAGGTACTTTTGGTGCTATTGAAGCCTCAGCATTAGAGAACGCCAACGTGAACTTGACTCAGGAACTGGTTGATCTTATTTCAGCGCAACGTAACTTCCAGGCCAATTCACGCTCGCTTGAGGTGAATTCAACCTTACAACAGACCATTTTGCAGATCCGATAGGGTAAGTGAAGGGTTGGCCGCATCAGCGCAAGTTGGTGCGGCTTTTTTTATGTCCGGCTAAAACCTGCTTATACGCCACTCACATCCGCTTTCCCAGTCTTTGGCACAGTTCTTGAATGTATTCTGCCGAAAGCCTACGTAGAAAACCTTGAGGGTAGGAACGGAGCTAATATGGACCGCATGCTATATATCGCCATGAGTGGCGCAAAAGAGAATATGACTGGGGTTGCTTTGCGCGCCAATAACTTGGCGAATGCAAATACCACCGGTTTTAAAGCCGACTTACAACAAGCCCGGGCGATGCAGTCCTATGGCGATGGTTTGCCGACGCGGGTGTTTTCACTCACCGAAAGTCCGGGGCAAAACTATGCCGCTGGTAGCCTAGTGACCACTGAACGGTCGCTCGACGTTGCGGTACAAGGCCAAGGGTGGATTGCGGTGGCCGATGACGAAGGCAATGAAGCCTATACCCGCAATGGTAGTTTACAAATGACGGCTGAGGGCATGCTACAAACCAATACTGGGCAACCGGTGTTGGGCGACGGCGGACCGATTTTCTTACCGATCCCGGTAGAGAAAATAGAAATTGGCGGTGACGGCACCATTATGGTGAGACCGCAAGGTGCGCCGGCTCAAGCGATGGAAATTGTGGACCGGATTCGGCTCGTGAACCCGCCAAATGAAGAAGTTGAGCGCGGCACCGATGGCTTATTTCGACGTAAAGATGGATTCGATGCGGTGTTAGCAGCAGAAGTTAGGCTGACCGTGGGTGCATTAGAAAAAAGCAATGTAAACCCGATTGAAGAAATGACCCAAATGATTGCGCTTCAGCGCAATTACGACATGAACGTAAAAATGATGAAGACGGCTGAAGAAAACGCGCAACGGTCTGAATCATTAATGCGGATTAGTTAAGGCTAACACGCGGTAATTTGCAATGAGTGGAGGTGCGTATGCATCCAGCATTATGGATTAGTAAAACCGGTTTAGATGCGCAGCAGCGCGATATTTCGGTGATCTCAAATAACTTAGCAAACGCCAGTACCGTCGGCTTTAAAAAGAGCCGCGCGATATTCGAAGATTTGCTCTATCAAAATATTAATCAGCCAGGTGGTGTGTCTGCGCAAGATACTGAAATGCCATCGGGTTTGATGCTTGGCGCCGGTGCCAAAGTGGTTGCCACGCAAAAGCATTATGGCCAAGGCAACATGATCACCACCGATAATTCTCTAGACGTGATGATTTCGGGTAAAGGCTTTTTTCAAATTTTAATGCCTGACGGTGAGATTTCGTACAGTCGTAACGGTCAGTTTCAGCTCGATGAAGAAGGACGCATGGTAACCCCAGGCGCAGGTTTTCCGCTCGAGCCGGCGATTGTGATTCCAGAGGATGCAACCTCAATTACGATTTCGCAAGAAGGTGAGGTATCGATTACTCAGCCTGGCAATGCGGATAACGTCGTGGTGGGGCAGATAAACCTGGTTGATTTTATTAACCCTGCAGGTCTTGAGCCTATTGGCCAAAACTTGCTGCAAGAAACGGCGGTTAGCGGTGCGCCATTAGAAGGTGTGCCCGGCATTGATGGCTTTGGTACAACGGTGCAAGGCGCACTGGAAACGTCTAACGTGAATGTGACTGAAGAGTTGGTGAACTTGATTGAAAGCCAACGTGCTTATGAAATGAACTCAAAAGTAATTTCTTCGGTGGATCAGATGTTGAGTTTTGCGACTCAGCAGCTATAGCGAAACAGGTAGAGGTGCTTATGTCGGTAGCCATTAAATCGCTGCAATATTGGGGGTTAGCGTTACTTGCGCTGGGCTTAACTGCCTGTGCGAGCAATAACGCGGGGCAACCGATGCCGAATGACCCTTTTTATGCGCCGGTATTGCCCGAAGATCGCCGTGAACCTGTGGTGCCTACGGGCAGCTTGTTCCAAGCCCAATATGCAGATGAGTTGTACTCCGACATTAAAGCGCGGCGCTTGGGCGACATCATTACCGTGGTGTTGGAAGAGCAAACTACGGCCTCCAAGTCGGCGACAACTGAAACTGCCAAAGAATCTAATGCAGAACTTGCGGCTCCTGAAATTTTCGGGCGGCCAATTACGATTGGTGGTAATCCGTTGAGTGCTAGTTTAGGTGGTTCGCGTGATTTTAGTGGTGAGGCAGACTCTGGTCAGAGCAATAGTTTGAATGGCCAAATTACGGTAACGGTGATTAAGGTGTTACCGAATGGCAATTTGATTGTGCGCGGTGAGAAGTGGATGAAAATTAACACCGGCGATGAATATATTCGGCTGACCGGCATGTTGCGACCAGAAGATGTGTCTGCGGATAATACGATTCCATCGATGCGGGTAGCGAATGCGCGAATTGAATACAGCGGTACGGGTTCGTTAGCACAGGTGCAAGAGCCTGGCTGGTTAACGAAGTTTTTCAATAGCTCTTGGTGGCCGTTGTAAAGGAGTCATGCAGATGACAAATATCGCAAAGTTTTTGCTCAAAACCGCGCTACTAAGCCTGGTGCTAACTTTACCTCCCGCGCACGCAGAACGCATTAAAGATGTCGCGATGGTGCAGGGCGTACGGGCTAACTCGCTCATCGGTTATGGGTTAGTTGTTGGTTTGCCCGGCACGGGCGAACAGACGCCGTTCACTGATCAAACCTTCCGGACCATGCTGCGCAATTTTGGTATTAATATTCCAGCGAACGAACGGCCGAAAATCAATAATGTCGCGGCAGTGGCCGTGCATGCTGATCTTCCAGCCTTTGCCAAGCCCGGCCAGACCATTGACGTTACGGTGTCCTCAGTTGGCAGCGCCGATAGTCTGACTGGCGGCACCTTGCTACAAACATACTTACGTGGCGCTAACGGTGAAATTTACGCGGTGGCACAAGGTAGCCTCATTGTCAGTGGTTTAGGCGCTGAAGGTTTAGATGGCTCTAAAATCGTGATCAACACGCCGACGGTTGGACGCATTCCTGGCGGCGCGACCGTTGAACGGGAAGTGGCTTCGCCATTTGCCAATAGTGACTTCCTTACCTTAAACCTGCATCAATCCGATTTCACGACGGCGCAACGGATGGCTGAAGCGATTAACGACATGATGGGACCCGGCACCGCGATTGCGCAAGATGCCACTTCGGTACAAGTGTCGGCACCGCGGGATCTAGGTCAGCGCGTTAGCTATATGTCGATGCTGGAAAATATCGAGTTTAACCCGGCGGATGGCGCAGCTCGCATCGTGGTCAATAGTCGCAGCGGTACCGTAGTGGTTGGCCAGAACGTGAAGTTACGGCCGGCAGCCGTGGCCCATGGCGATATTCAAGTGACTATTGCTGAGAATATTCAAGTGAACCAGCCTAACCCGTTTGCGGGAGGCGAAACAGCAGTAACCCCACAAAGTATTGTTGATATTAATGAAGATGATGCGCGGATGTTTGTGTTTGATCCGGGTGTGTCATTGGATGATCTAGTGCGTGCTATTAATGCCATTGGCGCCGGTCCCAGCGATATTGTGGCGGTATTGGAAGCGCTCAAACAAGCCGGTGCTATTTCCGGCGAACTGATCGTGATTTAAAGGGCTGCTGTGATGACCGATAGCTCAATGTCTTTGCCGGTTGATATGTCAGCTGAGTTGCGTCGCTCGCAGTCGCAACAAAGCCTCGACAGTATGGACCAATTGCGGCAGCGCGGGTTTAAAAACGACCCACAGGCGTTGCGCGAGGCAGCTGAGCAATTCGAGTCAATCTTTTTGGGTATGGTGCTCAAAAGTATGCGCGAAGCAAACGCGGTTTTTGAGCAAGATAATCCGTTGAACAGTCGGTATAGCAAAATGTACCGCGACATGTATGACGGTGAGTTAAGTAAAAGTTTAAGTGGTAATTTAGGGCTCGCTGATTTGTTAGTTGAGCAGTTTAGTGGGCTGCAAAATATTCATCGGGTACCTGACCAAGGTCGTGCTGGCGCTGAACTGGAGCTACCACATCGACCGGAGCTGTCGGCCGAGACACGCCAACCTAGCGCGCCTGTGCGCGTGATTGAAAAGTACTATGGTGCGCAACGACATCAAGCCTTTGCCTCACCAGAGCAATTTGTTGAGCAACTCCAACCGCTGGCGCAACAAGCTGCAGAAAAGTTAGGCGTAGCGCCCAGCGTATTGTTGGCTCAAGCTGCGTTAGAAACCGGCTGGGGTAGTCGGCTAGTGCCCGGTTCTCGGCAGGGTTCGAGTTACAACTTATTTAACATTAAGGCCGATGAGCGTTGGTCAGGCGAGAAAGCTCATGTGCAAACCTTAGAATATCGAGATGGGATTGCGAAGCGGGAACGTGCTGCATTTCGGGTTTATCCGGGTTATGAACAAAGTTTTGACGATTTTGTACGGTTCTTGCAAGACAACCCTCGTTATCAACCAGCAGTGAGTGCTGGTCAGGATGATGCGGCCTTTGTGACAGGCTTACAACAAGCCGGTTACGCAACAGATCCGCAATATGCAGACAAGATCAGTCGTTTACAACAACGCATAGAGCAGTTACTTGGGCAGCGGCAACTAGCCGCCGCTAACGGCCAATCGGCAGCCGCATTGCCGCTAACGGCAAGCGCAGAGTAGGAACACAAGCATGAGTTTCAGCTTATTAGATATCGCCAAACAAGGCGTGCTGGCGCATCAGCAAAGCTTAAATATTGTTGGTAAAAACATTAATAATACCAACACCCCAAGCTACGTGCGTGAGCGAACTGAGTACGTGGAGAGCTCCTTAGGTGGGCTTGAGCGCGTGCGCGTGCAACGGATGATTGACGAGTTCTCGAACCGGCAACTGCGCACCGATATTTCCAAAGTCAGTTTTTACGAAGCGAATCTGCAGCAAGCCGAGCAGCTCGATACCCTACTCGGTGACAGCACCACCAATGTGGCGTCATCAATTGAGAAGTTCTTCAACACCTTGCAAGATGCAAACAATGACCCGGGTTCGGTCACGGCGCGGCAGTTGGTGATTGCCGATGCGGGCGCGATGGTGACTAAGTTTAATGACTTTTCTCAGTACCTTGATGACCAAGAGCAGATCATTAACGATCGGATGCGCTTAACGACAGATCGTATTAATGCATTGGCGGAAAATATTAATGAATTGAACCGTCGGGTATCGACGGCAAGTGCTCGCAATAATGATAATGGCGATTTGAATGCGCTGATGAATCAGCGCGATGAAGAATTGCGTAAACTGGCTGAATTGATTGAATTTAGCACCATTGAGAACAAGAACGGCACGATTTCGGTGAACTTAAAAAGTGGTCAGCCGTTAGTGCTCGAAAACAACGAGTTTAACGCGCTAACGATGCGCAATAATCCTGACACTGAACGTTTAGAATTGGTGCTACAAAAAGAATTCGCCAGTAGTGGCGGCGAAGCAACTTTCTTGGTGCCTAATGATCAAGTTGGGGGTTCGCTAGGTGGCTACTTAGACTATCGAGATGATATTTTGATGACCGCCCAGCGCCGTTTAGGTCAACTAGCGGTGCGAATTGCTGATGCCGTGAATGAGCAAAACCAACGCGGTATGGATTTAGATAATCAGCTTGGGGTTAAATTGTTTGATTTATCGCTCACGGAAGCGGCGGGCTTAGCCAACGATGATAATGCCGGTACCGCCACGATAAATGCGCGCATACTGGAGGGAAATAGTGAATCATTTCCGTCCGAAAATTTACGCATTACCATGACTAGCGCCACCCAATTTGAAGTGGTGCCAGTTGATAGCAATGGCCAACCCATTGCCGGTGCTGCGGTCGTCACCGGTGATGTAGGCGCTGCGCCAGGCACCGATGATTTGGCGGAATTAGGGCTACAGATAGATGTATCAGCAGGCGCCGTTGCGGGTGACAGTTACATTATTAAACCTGCGGAAAGTGCGGCTTCTGAGGTGCGCTTTACTGCGCGTCGACCTGAAGATATTGCACTGGCCAACCCAATTCGGGTGATTAGTGATATTAATAACCAAGGCTCGGCAGCATTTGAAATTAGCCAGATTAATAACCCCGGTGCATTCTATGACACCACCAACAATACCTTGGATGCTGCGGCTCCGGCACGTATTGAAATTACCGGTCAAACTGGTAATGCCTACGATCTGGAGCTATTTGACGTGGCCGGAAACTCGCTCGGCACGCTCACGGGCGCAACCGATTTACGTAATATTGTGACCCAAATTGTGGGTGGTACACCTGATTATGATGTGACCATCCGCGGTGAGCCAGCCGTAGGTGATGAATTCCGTATTGAATATAACACCAACGGTTTTGACGACAATACCAACGGCCAGGCGCTGGCGGATTTACAGCGCCAAAACTTAGTGCGGCGCGATGGTGCCGAAGCCGATGATCCGACGATGACGTTTAACGAGAGCTATGCGCGCTTGGTATCTGACGTCGGTAGCTTGGTGAGTCAGAATCGGGTATTACGAGATTCTGCCATCGCCATTCGCGATCAGACTCGTGCTTTATATGAGTCGCAATCTGGGGTGAATTTGGACGAAGAGGCGGCGAACTTGATTCAGTTTCAGCAAGCCTACTCTGCATCTGCGCGCATTATGTCGACGGCGCAGACCATTTTTGAAACGTTATTGAACGCGGTTAGGTAATTCATATGAGAATTAGCACTAATTTACAGTTCTTACGCGGCTTAACTAACCTGCAAACCTCGCAGCAGCGACTCGATAAGGTGCAGTTACAGTTAACCAAGCAGACGCGAATTTTAAGCCCTGCGGATGATCCGATTGGTAACTCTCAGGTGCTCAACCTGAATGAGAAAATCGGACAAAACGAGCAGTTTGATCGCAACTCTATTACGCTTGAGAACAACTTGGGGCGAGAAGAGAGTGTGTTATCAAATATTGTGACCGCGGTGCAGCGTGCTCGCGTGTTAGCGGTGCAAGCGGGTAATGGTTCATATAGTGCAGAGAACCGCGAAGCATTGGCGTTAGAGTTGCGCCAGATTGAGCAAGCGGTGTTTGATTTCAGTAATACTCAGGATGAATCGGGAGAATATATTTTTGCCGGTTTTCAGAATCGTATTCAGCCGATGGAATTCGATGAGTTACGTGATGTTTATGAGTATGTAGGGGATGATGGGCAACGCACCATACAGCTCTCACCAACCTTGAAAATGCCAGCTGGCGATCCGGGCAGTAGTGTATTTACGACTGAATCTTATCGGTTAGATTTAGAGATCACCAATGGCGGTCTAGTCCGCGAAGTGAGTGTGACCGATCGTCAAGCAGCAATTGATTTTCAGTTGAATAATTGGGATGCCGGTGACCCTGGCGCGACGGAATTCAACATTAACTTTTTAGCAGCTAACAGTTACGAGATTGTGGATGGTAACGGTACCGTATTGCAGGGACCAACGGCCTATAACTCGGGCGATAGTATTGAATTCAACGGTATAAGTTTTCAACCTAATCGAGATGCTGTGGCTGGTGATACCATTGCTTACAGTATTGGCGAGCCAGTGGCGCGCAATGTGTTAACCCAAATCCGCGACCTAGCTGATGCGTTAGAGGGATCGCTGGATGACAAAGGTTTGTATCGCGCGGAAATTGCTTCGGCATTGGATTCATTCACTGGGTCAATTGATACCTTAACTGACGTGCAAGCCTCGGTGGGTGCGCGCTTAAATGTGATGGAAAGTGCGCGCTTGAGCAACGCAGATTTGGCGATTGTGAACAAAAAAGCACGTTCAGACATTAGTGATGTGGATTATTCAGTGGCGGTGACTGATTTGATCAAGAACGAAACTATTTATTCGGCGTCACAGCAGGTGTTTAGCCGTATATCTAACCTTAGTTTGTTTGATTTTTTACGCTAATTTTCGCAGAAACATTAAAGCTCTTTTGGCATGTGTCGATAACTAAGTACGAGGCAGAAATATCTTAGGAGCACGACCATGCCATTATATGTAAACACCAACGTCAGTTCATTAAATGCTCAACGTCAGTTGATTAATTCTGGCGGCCAACTCGACCAAGCTTTCAAGCGTTTGTCATCAGGTTTGCGTATTAACAGCGCAGCGGACGATGCAGCAGGCTTACAAATCTCAAACCGTTTGGACTCGCAAATTATGGGTCTGAACCAAGGTAACCGTAACGCCAACGACGGTATTTCATTAGCGCAAACTGCAGAGGGTGCATTGGATGAAATGACCCGTTCATTCCAGCGGGTACGGACGTTGGCGCAGCAGGCTTCGAACGGTTCAAACACCGACGAAGACCGCTTAGCGATTCAAGAAGAAATCCGCGTATTGATGGAAGAAGTGAACCGGATCGCCAGCGACACCACCTTTGGTGGCCAGAACTTGCTAGATGGCTCTTACTCAGCCAGCTTCCAAGTAGGTGCTGACGCGAACCAGATCATTGAATTCAACATGCAAACAGTGGGCGGTACTGCCAACTCGTTAACAGCTGGTGGCGGTTTCACTTTATCTGGTATCGCGAGTGTCGCTTCAGCGGTAACGGGTGATACTGTTTCAGCTTTAGCTGGCTCAGTTTTCTCAGCTTCAGCAGATGCTAATGATTTTGCTGGCGTATTCACGGCATCAGGTATCTCGGTATCTAGCCAAGCAAACGCTCAAGTTGTGCTTGCCGGTATGGATGCGTTGATTGCCGTGGTAGATAAGAAGCGTGCAGAGCTAGGTGCTGTGCAGAACCGCTTCCAGTCTACTATTCGTAACCAAGGTAACGTTGCGGAGAACCTAGAAGCTGCGAAATCACGCATTAAAGATGCTGACTTTGCTGCGGAAACTGCGAAGTTAACCCAAGCGCAGATCTTACAGCAGGCGTCACAGACTATCTTGGCCCAGGCCAACCAGCGGCCGCAGGCAGCGTTGCAGTTACTGGGCGGTTAATCGCCCAACCTCTCTCAGCGTTTTTAGAGATATTAAAAGCCAGAGCCATCGCTCTGGCTTTTTTGTATCTAAAGCTCATATAAAACAATAGCTTGAAATAAAAGCGGCAAAAAAATGCCGAAAATAGTAAAAAAGGGCTAAAGCTTGCCGCTTCTGTTGCCGATAGCTTGAATGACGAAGGATTTACCGATAAATCCAAGCTTGGTTCGCTCCCCTTGATGAGCACAAGTGACGTCCATTTAAATGAGGAGCATGAAGATGCCATTATATGTAAACACCAACGTCAGCTCATTGAATGCTCAGCGTCAGTTGATCAATTCAGGTGGTCAGCTCGACCAAGCTTTCAAGCGTTTATCATCTGGTTTGCGTATTAACAGCGCGGCCGACGATGCAGCAGGCTTACAAATTTCAAACCGCTTAGACTCACAAATTATGGGTCTAAACCAAGGTAACCGTAACGCCAACGACGGTATTTCATTAGCGCAAACTGCAGAGGGTGCATTGGATGAAATGACCCGTTCATTCCAGCGGGTACGGACGTTGGCGCAGCAGGCTTCGAACGGTTCAAACACCGACGAAGACCGCTTAGCGATTCAAGAAGAAATCCGCGTATTGATGGAAGAAGTGAACCGGATCGCCAGCGACACCACTTTTGGTGGCCAGAACTTATTAGATGGCTCTTATGAAGCCAGCTTCCAAGTAGGTGCAGACGCGAACCAGATCATTGAATTCAACATGCAAACTGTGGGTGGTTCTTCGAACTCATTGACCGCAGCTGGTGGCTTCACGCTGTCAGGTATTGCAAGTGTTGCTTCTGCGGTAACCGGTGACCAAGTGTCTACGTTAGCAGGCACAAGCTTCTCAGCTGATGCGGATGCTGCAGATTTTGCAACAATCTTTACTGCAACAGGTATTTCTGTGTCTAGCCAAGCAAACGCTCAAGTTGTGCTTGCCGGTATGGATGCGTTGATTGCAGTGGTAGATAAGAAGCGTGCAGAGCTAGGTGCTGTGCAGAACCGCTTCCAGTCTACTATTCGTAACCAAGGTAACGTTGCGGAGAACCTAGAAGCTGCGAAATCACGCATTAAAGATGCTGACTTTGCTGCGGAAACTGCGAAGTTAACTCAAGCGCAGATCTTACAGCAGGCGAGCCAGGTTATTTTGGCCCAGGCTAACCAGCGGCCGCAGGCAGCGTTGCAGTTACTCGGGTAGTTAATATAACTAACTGATTAATAATGATAAAAAAGATCTTGCTAGATGCTTTCTGGCAAGATCTTTTATTTTTCTAAAGATAATAAGGATGGCGCCGATAATTTAATCACAAGGCAATTACTTTTTGATTTAATTAGCGGAGCACGACCATGCCATTATATGTAAACACCAACGTGAGTTCTTTGAACGCTCAGCGTCAATTGATCAACTCAGGTAACCAACTCGACCAAGCTTTCAAGCGTTTGTCATCAGGTTTGCGTATTAACAGCGCAGCGGACGATGCAGCAGGCTTACAAATCTCAAACCGTTTGGACTCGCAAATTATGGGTCTGAACCAAGGTAACCGTAACGCCAACGACGGTATTTCATTAGCGCAAACTGCAGAGGGTGCATTGGATGAAATGACCCGTTCATTCCAGCGGGTACGGACGTTGGCGCAGCAGGCTTCGAACGGTTCAAACACCGACGAAGACCGCTTAGCGATTCAAGAAGAAATCCGCGTATTGATGGAAGAAGTGAACCGGATCGCCAGCGACACCACCTTTGGTGGCCAGAACTTGCTAGATGGCTCTTACTCAGCCAGCTTCCAAGTAGGTGCTGACGCGAACCAGATCATTGAATTCAACATGCAAACAGTGGGCGGTACTGCCAACTCGTTAACAGCTGGTGGCGGTTTCACTTTATCTGGTATCGCGAGTGTCGCTTCAGCGGTAACGGGTGATACTGTTTCAGCTTTAGCTGGCTCAGTTTTCTCAGCTTCAGCAGATGCTAATGATTTTGCTGGCGTATTCACGGCATCAGGTATCTCGGTATCTAGCCAAGCAAACGCTCAAGTTGTGCTTGCCGGTATGGATGCGTTGATTGCCGTGGTAGATAAGAAGCGTGCAGAGCTAGGTGCTGTGCAGAACCGCTTCCAGTCTACTATTCGTAACCAAGGTAACGTTGCGGAGAACCTAGAAGCTGCGAAATCACGCATTAAAGATGCTGACTTTGCTGCGGAAACTGCGAAGTTAACCCAAGCGCAGATCTTACAGCAGGCGTCACAGACTATCTTGGCCCAGGCCAACCAGCGGCCGCAGGCAGCGTTGCAGTTACTGGGCGGTTAATCGCCCAACCTCTCTCAGCGTTTTTAGAGATATTAAAAGCCAGAGCCATCGCTCTGGCTTTTTTGTATCTAAAGCTCATATAAAACAATAGCTTGAAATAAAAGCGGCAAAAAAATGCCGAAAATAGTAAAAAAGGGCTAAAGCTTGCCGCTTCTGTTGCCGATAGCTTGAATGACGAAGGATTTACCGATAAATCCAAGCTTGGTTCGCTCCCCTTGATGAGCACAAGTGACGTCCATTTAAATGAGGAGCATGAAGATGCCATTATATGTAAACACCAACGTCAGCTCATTGAATGCTCAGCGTCAGTTGATCAATTCAGGTGGTCAGCTCGACCAAGCTTTCAAGCGTTTATCATCTGGTTTGCGTATTAACAGCGCGGCCGACGATGCAGCAGGCTTACAAATTTCAAACCGCTTAGACTCACAAATTATGGGTCTAAACCAAGGTAACCGTAACGCCAACGACGGTATTTCATTAGCGCAAACTGCAGAGGGTGCATTGGATGAAATGACCCGTTCATTCCAGCGGGTACGGACGTTGGCGCAGCAGGCTTCGAACGGTTCAAACACCGACGAAGACCGCTTAGCGATTCAAGAAGAAATCCGCGTATTGATGGAAGAAGTGAACCGGATCGCCAGCGACACCACTTTTGGTGGCCAGAACTTATTAGATGGCTCTTATGAAGCCAGCTTCCAAGTAGGTGCAGACGCGAACCAGATCATTGAATTCAACATGCAAACTGTGGGTGGTTCTTCGAACTCATTGACCGCAGCTGGTGGCTTCACGCTGTCAGGTATTGCAAGTGTTGCTTCTGCGGTAACCGGTGACCAAGTGTCTACGTTAGCAGGCACAAGCTTCTCAGCTGATGCGGATGCTGCAGATTTTGCAACAATCTTTACTGCAACAGGTATTTCTGTGTCTAGCCAAGCAAACGCTCAAGTTGTGCTTGCCGGTATGGATGCGTTGATTGCAGTGGTAGATAAGAAGCGTGCAGAGCTAGGTGCTGTGCAGAACCGCTTCCAGTCTACTATTCGTAACCAAGGTAACGTTGCGGAGAACCTAGAAGCTGCGAAATCACGCATTAAAGATGCTGACTTTGCTGCGGAAACTGCGAAGTTAACTCAAGCGCAGATCTTACAGCAGGCGAGCCAGGTTATTTTGGCCCAGGCTAACCAGCGGCCGCAGGCAGCGTTGCAGTTACTCGGCTAAGCGTAATACGAGTAAAGGAAGCCGAGATTTTTATCTCGGCTTTTTTATATCTGCTTTGCATCGATTACTTTTATGCTTAACTCATTGTTTTAACATTATTTTTAAAATTGGACAAAAAAAGCACGATCAAATGCTAAAGTTTATAGATAGGCCTGCCGATATCAAATATGAGTTAAACTAATAAGGCGAGGCTTAGCCTCGAAAACTAAGGTGAGTACAATGGCTGAAATGTCTATTGAAAGCCGCTCGGTACAAAACTTGCTTAAGCCTGATGGGCGCGACAAAGTTGTCGATCCTGCATCGCAGAAACAAGTGATGGAAGCGGTGAAGGATGTACAAAAGCGCGTTTCTGAAGAGACGAGTACCGAAGCTAAAAAAGAGCGTGAACAATCACAGCCAAGCGTTGCCGAATTAGTCGCTGAAATAAATAAAGCGCCATCAATTCGAGCGACCAGTTTGCAGTTTGTGTTTGAGGAGCGTTCAGATCCGCCGGTTGTCGAGGTGATCGACAAATCTAATGGCGAAAAGATTCGCCAAATTCCATCGGAGTTAGCGGTGAAGTTAGCTAAAGCTATTGCTGAACTGTCCGATAACAATACTGAGCTTGCTGGATTCCTATTCGACAAGCAAATTTAAGCTAATAAGGGGGGCTGTGGTATGGCCTTGATTACATCAGCAGGTGTCGGTTCTGGGTTAGACCTAGAGTCAATTATTGCGGCAACCGTAGGCGCCGCTAATCAACCAAAAGTGGCTCAATTTACTCGGGTTGAGCAAGAAAATAGAACTCAACTTTCTGCGTTGGGTGCGGTGAAGTCTGCCTTATCCAAACTGAACGATGTCATTGAGAAATTAGCCGACCCTAAAAGCTTTGATAAACGAGTGGCCAATATCACTCAGCCAGAGTCAGGCGATCTTATTCGCGTTTCGAGCAATTCTGATGCGACCCCGGGCGATTTTGATATCGAAGTTATTCAGCTTGCGCAGGGCTCTAGAGCCATTTCAGCTGACGGTACTTTTACTAGCGCTGATCAAGTCATAAATACTACTAGTGGCACGCTAACTTTGTCGGCTGGCACCAAGACCTTTAACGTAGCAATCGATGCAAATTCGACGCTCGAGGACATCCGCCAAGCGATAAATAGTAACGAAGACAATTTCGGCGTTTCAGTCAACATTATTAATACCGGTGGTGAAGCAAAGCTAGTTATAGAATCTTCAGCCGGGGGCTCAGGCAACGACCTGACAGTGACTGCGACAAGTGATGAGTTTGACGGTTTGACCACAACGTCTTTTGCTGGCGGTGCTGGTGGTATGAGTATTGCCGCTGAAGATGTCGCACAAGATGCAATCATTAAGATTGATGGCATTACAGCAACCAATACAACGAACGTATTTTCTGATGTGATTCAGGGCTCAACTATTACGGCTTTGAAGCAAAGCGAAAATAACGAAACTGCAAATTTGAAAATCGAACAGGATCGTGAGGGTAACACCAAACTCATCGACGAGTTCGTGGCAGCGTACAACGCTGTTATTGATATTATGGACAAAGCAACGGCTATTGGCCAACCGCTGCAGAGTGATTCGACCATTCGTGGGTTACAACAGCAAATGGTGAATGCGCTTACGACGGACGTTGTCGGAGCCGGTGCATTTGAAACCTTGTTTGATATCGGTATTTCCTTAAACAAGGATGGCAAGTTAGAGAAAGACAATTTAGTTCGTAGTCTCGAAGAAGCGATGGATCTGAACTTTGCTGGGGTTGGTAAAATCTTCTCAAGTGAAGACGGCGTGGGCGCGAAGCTAGAAGAGCTCATGGGCAATTACATCGATAATGATGGTGCTATCACTTTTCGTGAGAAAACGTTAAATGAGAATCTTCGCGATCTGACGGAAGACCGTGCAGACCATCAGTACCGGATGGAGCAGCTAGAAATTAGCTTGCGTCAAAAATATGCAGGTTTAGACGTGCTATTGGCTCAAATGCAGGCAACGCAAGCGGCGCTTGGTCAACAGTTAGCGAACTTACCTGGCTTTAAAACCAGTAAAGATTAAGAGGTAACCTTATGCAGAATAAGAAACTACAAGGCTATACGCAGAACTCAATGCGGGAGCGAGTGGCGGGTGCCGACCCATACCAAATTATTCAAATGTTGATGAGTGGTGTGATTGATAGTTTGAATTATGCAAAAGGCGCTATCCAACAAAAGAATTTCGAATTGAAAGCTCAGCAAATTGCCAAAGCATCAGCGATTATTGAATCGCTTCGCAGCAGTCTGCGTAGTGATATTGGCGCAGAAGCGACAGCTAACCTGAACGATCTCTATTTGTACATGTATGACCGGTTGGTTGATGCGACGGCAAATAATGATGTAGAGATTATTGATGAAGTGGTTGCATTAATGCGTGAAATTAAGACGGGTTGGGATGCGATACCGGTTGCCGCGCGCGAAGAGGCGTTCGTTAAAATGCAACCTGCTGCTGCGAGTGGTGCATAGTGGCGCAAGCCCTTCAAGATCTTGAAAACCAGCTTCACGCAATAGAACAGCGTGGTGATGACATTCAATTTCTTCAGGATGCGATCGGGCGCCTGCCTACTCTCGTGCAAGCCGTACTTGAGGATGATAGCGTTGAAGCTGATCCAGCTGAACGCGCTATTCGACAAGCACAACGGGTGATTGAAAGTTTGCAGCAGAAGTTTTTGGACGAAGTAGAGTCGCTAGGCGTCGGACTTAAAAAGATACAGAAGAATCGCCAGTCGCTGGCCAAGTATATGGAACATAATAAAGCATCACGCTAAAGCCCCTTGAATGGTTGTGCAGAAGAATTAATTGGTTAGCCCAAGCCTTGCTTGGGCTTTTTTGTGTTTGGCGTTATAGTTAAATTTGAATCTATAAATAAAGAGACACTATGTCCCAAGATACTGACAAGTATGATGAAATTTTAAAACAGGTGAACGAAGCTGAGGCGCAAGTATTGCGTGAACAAGCTTTTTCCCGTGAAGCGCAGCCAAGGTTTGAACGAAATCTAGCGGCATTCAAACAGTACTTTCCAGAAATCTTTGACGAAATCCAAAGCTTTACGACGGCAAGCCCGCTTGAGTTATATGTGACGGAATCGGGGCATGGGAATATAAAAGAGGCAACAACCAAAGCGCCGCTATATAGCCAGAACCCTCTGCGTGATGCCGAGACTCAGGTTAACGAGGCAATCCAAGACCCAAAAATCACGCACATTGATTTCTCCCATTATGCGAATGCACCGAGCGACGATCAAAGATTACATATGCAATTTCTGCGTAAGCTTGGCAGCTCGATAAAATCAGCCGGAGAATATGAAAAGTTAACCGAAATGCCTTCTCGGTTCCCTACCGCGGTGGTGTTTGGGGTTGGGTTAGGGTATCACCTGCCGTTGTTGTCAGACCGTGTGCAATTCGACTATTGGTATATTATTGAACCGCAATTTGAGAACTTTTACGCCAGTTTATTCTGCATCGATTGGGCCACCTGGATTGAAACTATTGATGAACAGCATGGCGTTTTAGTTTTTCATTTAGGTGCGAGTTATCGTGACTTCATCGACGATCTATATCGCGTGAGTCAGGATATTGGTCCGTATTCAGTCACTAAATGTTTTTGTTATCAGCACTACGTAAACCGTGAAACGGCAGAGTTAGTGAATGAGTTTCGTACTCGGTTATTCGAAATGCATGGCGGGTATGGGTTTTATAATGATTCAACCACCGCTCTGGCGCATACGGTTCTGAATACCCAACGAGGTATAAACTCGCTAAGAAATGGTTCGGAAAAACGACATCCTTACTCAGATGTTCCGGTATACATTATTGGCAACGGCCCCTCACTTGATGAAGCTGCCCAGTTTCTTAAAGATAGCCAAGATAAGGCAATTATTGTTGCTGCCGGAACGGCACTTAAATCGTTGGTAAATTATGGTATTCGTGCGGACTTCCATGTGCTGATAGAGCGTCCCAAGATTACGTACGATGTGCTAATGCATACGCTCCCAGTGGAGTACTATCGCGACTTAAATTTACTAACAGTAAACTTAATTTACCCTGATGCCGTGGACTTGTATGGCTGGGTTGGCATGGCTGGAAAGGGAGTCGATGCGGGGGGGGACCTACTCAATCGCGTAATGAATAAGCAACTTCGGACTACGTTGCGGTACCTTCCGTTGTGTAATCCGATGGTTTCGAACACCGCGTTGTCGTTCGTGCTGAGCTTGGGCTTCAAACAAGTCTATTTATTTGGTGTGGATAATGGCTATGCTCCGGATGGACGTCACCATTCAGCGAAGAGCGATTATTACTCTGGAACGTTCAATCAATGGCAGCCAAAGCCTGGGGTTCAATATTTACCCGGCAATTTTGGTGGCAAGGTACAGACTTCCAAACTACTCGCGATGTCATGTCGCCAGATGGGACGTTTATTAGGTATGGTGCCATTTGCTGATGCGCATTGTTACAACGTTGGTGATGGCGCAAGAATTGAGCACGCTACCCCAGTAGCCATACAAAATGTATTACCTGACCAAGTGACTTTCGAAAAGCCTGAAGTTGTAGATTTTATTAAATCGCGGTTTGATCACTTCCAATTCGATGATTTTGAGAGCTTCATCCGGTTAGATCACTTCGAGCGTATCTGCGTCGATCTTTTGACGATTTGCCAAGAACCGATCCATACCCGGGCTGAGGCGTTGGATAACCTGCGTCGTCAAGCACGCTATTTATACTCACATCGAAATACTTGGTTATCACATCTGCATTATGTTTTAGAGGGTGAGTTGCTGTATTTCCATTGTCCGCTTATCACGTTGCTTTTTATAAACAACGATGAAAAACAATGTGTTGAGGCATTCAATCGAACGTTAGCGGTGTGGATAGAGTTTATTGAAACGGCACGACAAAATTTTGCAAAGGACTGGTTAGAGAAATGTACCATGGGTTGGGAACCACCATCGTCAAACTCGGCATAGTTATTGCTTTGAATAAAATTTGATAGATTAGCCAGTCACTTTGAGGCGCTTATGCTAAATAATTCAACGATATTGGTTACCGGTGGTACGGGATCGTTCGGACATAAATTCGTTCCTATGACACTGGCCAAATATAATCCCGAAAAGCTCATTATATTTTCACGCGATGAAATGAAGCAGTGGGAAATGGCGAAGCTTTATGGTGATGATAAACGCGTACGCTTCTTTATTGGTGATGTCCGAGATAAAGACCGTTTGTACCGTGCTTTGCAAGGCGTTGATTACGTAGTCCATGCTGCCGCAACCAAAATTGTTCCGACTGCGGAGTACAACCCATTCGAGTGTATTAAAACTAACATTAATGGCGCCATGAATGTTATTGACGCGTGTATTGATCAAGGCGTCAAGCGGGTAGTGGCTTTATCTACTGATAAGGCGAGCAGTCCGGTGAATTTATATGGCGCAACTAAGCTTGCGTCAGATAAGCTTTTTGTCGCTTCAAACTCTTATTCTGGCGCCCATGGAACCAGCTTTTCAGTGGTTAGGTACGGAAACGTCATGGGGTCGCGTGGTTCTGTTATTCCCTTTTTTATGTCGATAAAAGATAAAGGTGAGCTACCGATCACAGACGATCGCATGACAAGGTTTATGATTTCTCTTGAGCAAGGCGTTGAATTAGTTTGGCATGCATTTGATGACATGGTGGGGGGGGAAATTTACGTTAAAAAGATCCCTTCAATGAAAGTTATCGATCTTGCAAAAGTGATAGCACCAAATGCTGAACTCAAGACCATCGGCATTCGCCCAGGTGAAAAGCTGCACGAGCAAATGATTAGCGAAGAAGATTCACATACCACCTACGAATATGGCGATTACTTCAAAATTTTACCGCCGATACATAGCTGGGCAACTTGCCCGCGAAGAATTAAACAGGGAACCAAGGTTGAAGATGGTTTTATCTATTCGAGCGATAACAACTCCGAGTGGATGACGACGGCAGCGTTACAGCAATGGATAGATGACAACCAAGACATGATTGGGAAAATTTAGCCATGACCATCCCCTATGGGCGTCAAGATATTCAGCAGGCAGATATTGATGCCGTTGTGGCCGTCCTAGAATCGGACTTGCTGACGCAAGGACCAGTGGTGCCATCGTTTGAGCGAGCAATAGCAGAAACGGTTGATGCAAGCTATGCGGTCGCGGTAAATAGCGCGACATCGGCGTTACATTTAGCTTGCATGGCACTAGAAGTTGGGCCTAACGACATTGTCTGGACTTCTCCCAACACCTTTGTCGCATCTGCAAATTGTGCTCGTTATTGTGGCGCTACGGTTGATTTTGTCGATATCTGTCCTCGCACCTTTAATCTTTGTCCGCAACAGCTTGCAGTTAAATTTGCACAGGCTAAGCAAACGGGTACTTTACCTAAAGTGCTTATTGTTGTGCACTTCGCTGGTTTGCCTTGTGATCTGGCAACTATTGCTGAACTTTGCACCGACTATGAAGTGGCGCTCATTGAGGACGCATCTCACGCGATTGGTGCTCGTTATAAAAATATGCCAATTGGTAATAGCCAGTACAGCGATATCACAGTATTTAGCTTTCATCCGGTGAAAATAATCACCTCGGCGGAGGGAGGCGTTGCCACAACCAACAACCAATTATTAGCTCAGCGGATGCAAGATCTTCGTAGTCATGGTATTACCCGTGATCAGCAGCGTATGACGCAGGACTCTGAGGGTGATTGGTATTATCAGCAGCTTACGCTTGGCTACAACTATCGGATGACAGAATTACAAGCCGCGCTAGGGCTCAGTCAATTGCAACGGTTAGCCAGCTATATTGAGCGTCGACATGAGTTGGCAAAGCGCTACTTGAGCGCATTTAAGGATTGGCCCCTAAGTTGTCAGTATCAACCAACTGAGTATCACTCGGCTTATCACTTATTTGTCATTTGTATTACTGCGGCCAATGGTACTGCGCTTCGGAAGCAGTTGTTTGATAAGCTGAGGCAGGCGGATATTGGTGTGAATGTGCATTATATTCCGGTACACACTCAGCCATATTATCGAGCGCTCGGCTTTACACCAGAACAGTTCCCAGCGGCCATTCAGTACTATGAAACAGCCATTAGCCTGCCTTTGTATCCAACCCTCACTGATAGCCAACAAGACTACGTGATCCGAATGATAGAGGAAGGGTTACGGTCATTGGAGTTGCTATGAAAGCCATCGCGGTTATTCCCGCCCGCGGCGGCAGTAAACGTATTCCGCGCAAAAATATTAAATTTTTCGCGGGTAAACCAATGATTGCTTGGTCGATAGAAGCGGCCTTTGCTAGTGGCTGTTTTAGCGACGTTATTGTCTCTACAGATGACTCGGAAATTGCGGCAGTGGCTCGCCAATATGGTGCCCAAACGCCTTTCATTCGCCCCCCTGAATTAGCCAACGATACGGCGACAACCAGAGCCGTGATGCATCATGCGGTGAATTATATTTTAGCTGCAGACGAGACGCTCATCGATAGACAAACGGCAATTTGTTGCATATACGCGACGGCGCCGTTTTTAACCGGAGACGTTGTTAAGCAGGCATTTGACCGCTGGCGCGCGAGCAAAAAGAGTTTTTGCTTTTCAGTCACGAGCTATGCGTTTCCCATTCAACGTGCGCTGCAACTTGAAGATGATGGCTCGGTGAAGATGTTTAATGAGCAATACCGGAGCACTCGTTCCCAGGATCTGATAGAAGCATACCATGATGCAGGTCAGTTTTATTGGGGGTCTGCTGCGGCATTTGCGACAGATTTGCCGATGTTTTCAGAGCATGGTTTAGCTTATCAACTCCCTCGAAAGCGGGTTCAAGATATTGATACTCTTGAGGACTGGGAATTTGCCGAACTGCTATTCGAAGCTTGGCAGCGACAGTAATGGCGCGCTTACTTTTTGTCAGAGTAGATAGCTCCCGCAGTATTGGCGCTGGGCATGTTATGCGTTGTCTAGCTATTGCCCAAAAATTTAACCAGCTGCAGGTTGATGTCGTATTTATCAGCCGACCGAATCTGGGCGATCAACTCACTGTCCTGCGTGCCGCAGGTTTTGCGGTCATTGAGCTGCCGGTTGCGAATCAATATCAAGCTGACTGGTGTGCACATGCAGGTTGGCTTGGTGCTTCGCGTGAGGATGATGCAGCGGCAACGATTGCTGCCATCAAGCAGTATTCCCAGGCTGAATCGCACTGGCTACTCGTCGATCATTTCGCCATTGATGCTAAGTGGCATAGGCTAGTGAAAAAGGCGACCCAAGCGAAAATTATCGTGATCGATGGACTTGGTGATCGTGCATTGGAATGTGATGTTTTAGTTGATACGACGTTACGCCCCAATGGAGAGAATTTTTGGCGTGCCAAATTACCGTTGGCAAGCAAGATTTTTTTGGGTCCGCAGCAGGTACTGCTCCGTGACGAGTTCTATGGCAACGAAGCGTTAAATGGCGCCAGACAAGTTGAGGCGAAGCAAAGTGGCTACCGCATCCTGATAGCGTTTGGTGGAAGTGACGCGGATAATGCAACCGGAATCAGTCTTGCTGCATTGCTTGATGCCGCACAACAGGTTTCTATTGAGGTACAGATAGATATCGTGGTGGGTGCTGCTTATCCTTTTTGGCAAGAGCTGAAGCAGAAGGTAGCAAGTGCTGACAACATTCGGCTGCATCGTCAAATTAGCAATGTAGCCACCCTGATGCGTCAGGCCGATCTTGCCATTGGCGCCGGCGGAACGATGGCTTGGGAGCGAATCGCATTACGCCTTCCCAGCATTGTTATTGCGATTGCTGAGAATCAACTTGAGCAAGCGGCGCAACTGGCTGAGCGAAACTGTATTTTTTATCTTGGGGAGCTCGGGGCATTGGGTCATGAGCAACTTACCCTGCGTGTTAGTGAAGTTCTCTCAGCCCCCAATCTTTGGGGGCAACAGCAAGAGCAGATGCGAGATTTAATGCCCGCGTTGGCGACACCGGCATGGTTTGAGCATGTCATTCGAACCATGGCAACAACAACTGACGATTAAGGTTAGAGATGAACATTGCAATCATTGGTGGGCCAGGTAACGGTATGGTAGCAGCAGCAGTCGCTGCAGCTCGGCGTATGGCGGGAGACGACATTAATGTCGTTGGTTTTCTGAATGATAACTTACCGCGCGGAACCCGAATTGGTGACTTTGAAGTCATTGATAGACCCGATAACTGGCGCTCGTTACCCGCTGATACTTTATTTGTCCAAGCGATTCTGTCCGTTGGAAAAATGCATGAACGGCGGGAGCGTTTGCAACAACTTGAAATCCCGAACGAGCGTTGGGCGAATTTAATTCATCCTTATAGTGCGATTAGTGATGATGTAGTGTTAGGCGTAGGTAACGTCGTGTGTGCATTCGCGACAATTCAACCGATGGTGAAGATTGGTGATCACTGCTTTATCCGAGCAGGAGCCAATGTTGGGCATGACGCACAAATAGCAGACTGTGTTGATTTAGGACCGAATACGACAATCTGTGGCTATGCAGAACTAGAGACAGGTGTACATATTGCACCCAATGCGGTGGTTCGAGATCGACTCAAAGTAGGGGCATTTTCGACGCTTTCTGCTGGCAGTGCCGCGCTGAAAGATATGCCATTGAATTCGACATGGATCGGCAATCCAGCACGCCGGATAAAATAAGGTTTCACATGCAGACTTTTAAGTTCAAAGGTTCTCGTCGATATGTACATGGCACGGATATGTTTAACGCCTTAACAACTTATGCGCGACAGCAGCTTGGCAAAGATGCATGGGTGAGAAAAGTGGCGTTTAGACAGCCGACAGCGCATCAGTTGAAAATCGTTGACCATCCGCCTGAGAATGCTCAGTTCGCTTGTGAGGCCAACTTGCTATCGCCAACAGTATCAACCTCGGTCTGGCTCGTACCGACGGAAATAGTAGTCACACAGAGCTATGCTTATCCTGAAGACGAACTTGAGCGTTTCGCGATACCCGCAAATGACCAAGTGACTACCCTAAAGGTACAGCAAGTAGAAATTGATTACCCATTTACGACGATAGAAACGGCCGTAGCACTGACCAAAATGCTGAATAACAAACTGGCGAAGCCCACGCAGGGTAAATGGTTGTTTGGTCAGCTTGAGTTACAGCGTGCGTTGCCGATAACTTATAATGAACTAACGGTAAGATCGGTGCGTGTATTTACTGAAAAGTTTAGCGTAAACCAATTAATAATCGATGGTGAGCCAATTGGAACCATTAGATTTATTGTGGGGGCTGGTGATGTTTGGAATTAAGCAAATAGCGAGTTACGTTCCTACCTCGAGTATCGATAATATAGAACAGGCACAAAGGTTCGGCGAGACCGCAGATTTTATTGATACCAAGATAGGTAGTCGTAAACTCCCCCAGTTAGATGCTGGATATGAGACCTCGGACCTTGCAGTAGCCGCCGTTAGAGAGTTACTCGCAGTTAATTCCAACATTAGTTTGGATGCTATCGATGCCATTGTAGTGGTGACCCAAAATGGTGATGGCGAAGGGTTACCGCATACTGCAGCAATCGTTCAGCATAAATTGGGATTGCCGAACACAGTTGCTGCTTTTGATGTAAGCCTTGGCTGTTCGGGCTATGTTTACGGGCTTTACGTGCTGCAAGGATTCTTAAGTGCAAGTGGTCTCAATTGCGGTTTGCTGATCACCGCAGACCCCTATTCCAAGGTTATTGATCGGCAAGACCGCGTCACTTCTTTACTATTCGGTGATGCAGCTACTGCCACGTTAGTCGGTAAAGATCCTTTGTACAGTTTGGGCCCAGTTGCCTATGGCACCGATGGCCAAGGTGCTGAGCATTTGTGTGTGCGCGAGAAAAAGTTACACATGAATGGACGCCAAGTGTTCAACTTTGCAGCGCTAAACGTTGCGCCGCATATCAAGAAACTATTAGCCGCTGCAAACCTTGAGTTGAGCAATATAGACGAATTTCTTGTACACCAAGGCAGCGCTGCGATTGTTGATGTTATTGCGCGAGGGCTGGGGGTCGAGAAGCAGTTGGTGCCACAAGAGCTGGCGGGGATTGGAAATACGGTTTCGTCTACGATTCCTCTTATGCTTGAGCGCCGACAATCGAAACAAGCTATTAAGAATATTGTGATCAGTGGGTTTGGCGTTGGTTTTTCATGGGCTTCGGCCATTTTGAAGCGGGAGAAATAACATGTTAACAGAGCAAAATGTAAGAGACGCAATGAAGAAGTCTGGTGTAACAGCAGATATTTCTTCATTACCCGTTGATGGGGTGTTTACCGAGAATGGTTTAGATAGTTTAGATTTATTTAACTTATTTGTTGAACTAGAACAATCGACTGGTGTTCAAGTTCCTGATGAGGATGTCGAAAAACTAAATACTATTCAGGATGTCCTGACTTACTTCAACAAGGCTTAAGGTGACAATGAAACCTTGCTTTATTGTTGCTGAGCTATCAGCAAACCACCATAACGACCTTGCCATCGCGGAGCAAACCATACGCGCCATGGCGAAGGCTGGTGCCGATGCAGTTAAACTGCAGACGTATAAGCCTGAATCCCTTACTTTGCCGTTGCAGAATGACTACTTTGGCAAACCATTAAGTGGAGGCTTATGGGATGGGCGTACGTTGTGGGACTTATATGCTGAGGCCGCTTTACGTTATGAGTGGCACAAGCCACTTATGGAACTAGCGCATGAACTAGGTATGGTTTGTTTTTCAAGTCCGTTCGATTTTGAGGCCGTGACCTTTTTGGAATCAATTGGTAATCCAATTTATAAAATTGCTTCATTTGAGATTACTGATATTCCGTTGATTCGAGCTTGTGCCGCAACTCAAAAACCAGTGATTATCTCGACTGGCGTAGCAACGGATAGCGACATTGAATTGGCATTACAAGCATGTTTTGCCGAAGGCAACCATGATGTAACGCTACTCAAGTGTACATCGCAATATCCCGCCACTATTGCGGATGCGAACTTGCTGACCATGGTGGATATGCGGCAGCGATTTAAGGTGCAGGTCGGTGTATCTGATCATACGGCTGGACATGCTGTACCGGTAACTGCAGTTGCTCTGGGCGCAACAGTTGTTGAGAAACATTTTGTGCTGGACAGAAGTTTGGGTGGCGCCGATGCCGCTTTTTCCATGGAGCCCGATGAGTTCGCCGCGATGGTGAAAGCAGTTCGTGAAACCGAGCATGCATTGGGTAAGGTGACCTATGCGGTCACAGAAAAAGACAAATTACGGCGGCGTTCTTTGTTTGTATCACGGCCAATGAAAGCTGGAGAACCCTTTACCAATGACAATGTAAAGTCGTTGCGAGGTGGGCAGGGGTTAGCGCCCACGCGATTGCCCGAGGTGCTTGCAACGGTTGCCGCTTGTGATATTCCCGCTGGGGTTCCGTTGAAAGAATCATTTATTGGGGCACCAACCAAGTAATAATCAAAAACAAAAAACCCGCCAACAGGCGGGTTTTTCGCAATCAAATGCGCAGCGCGTCAAGGCACGCGGCATCGCGTTGGCGATTAGGCCAAAGCTTTAATTTTTGCGTTCAAACGGCTCTTATGACGAGCTGCTTTATTCTTGTCAATCAAACCTTTGCTTGCATAGCGATCAAGTACTGGCGCTAAGGTTGCAAAAGCCTGCTGAGCGGCCGCTTTGTCGCCTGCTTCAACAGCAGTGATTACTTTTTTCAATTGTGTACGCATCATTGAGCGGCGGCTCGCGTTGTGGCGACGGTTTTTTTCCGCTTGTACCGCACGCTTTTTCGCAGACTTGATGTTAGCCAAGGTGAACTCCTAAAAATCGTTAACAGGACGCTGTGTTATAAAGGCCGAGGAATATGCCTGTTTTGCTCACAAAAGTCAACTCCCTTTATTGGGCTTTTCTAATTTCTAGCTGCTCGGCAATGTAGTGGTTCACCACTTCTCGAAGTACCGGTATTGGCAAGCTGCCATGGCGTAAAATCGCATCATGAAAGTCTCGCAAGTCGAACTGCGGGCCCAATTCACGGCGCGCTTTATCACGCAAGCTTAAGAGTTCCTGCATCCCTACGGTGTAGGCTAAAGCCTGGCCGGGCTGAACGATGTACCGCATGACTTCGGCGCGCACTTCATGGCGCGGTAAACCAGTGGCGTTGTACATATAATCCACGGCCTCAGCGCGAGTCCAGCGTTTGGTATGAATGCCGGTGTCAACTACTAACCTAGCCGCGCGAAATAGCTCGGATTGAATGCGGCCTAAATTGCCTAAGTCATCATCGGCATAGAGTCCGAGTTCAAACATGAGTCGTTCGGCGTACAAGGCCCAGCCTTCGCTAAATACGGGGATTGATAGCAACCGATGAAAACTCGGAATGCTGTCTAATTCGGCTTGCAATGCCAGCTGGGTGTGATGTCCCGGAATGCCTTCATGAACGGCTAAGGTTTTCATGCTGTAGCTTGGCACATTATCCATCCGCGCTAAATTCACATAAAAAGTGCCAAATGAATTTTCTCCGGCGGCGGGTGGTTGATAATAGCCGCCCGGTGCATTGCTAGCATAGTTCGGTATGGCCTCAACGCGAAGGTCGGCGGTTGGCCGTAGTCGTAATGCCGGGCCAAGATAGGTGCTGATTTCATTTAACATGGCTTCAAAATCGGCTAACACCTGGGCGCGACCAAGCGCGCTATCCTCGTATAATTGGGTTGGGTCTTGATTAAGCCCAGCCATCACTTGCACCCAATCATCTGCATTAATATTCAATGTAGCCAATTGGTCACGTAGATCTTGTTGTAGACGTGCTACCTCGAGTAAACCGATTTGATGCAGCTCGTCGGCGGTTAAGCTGTGCGTCGTGTATTTGGTGATCAGGTAATCATAATATTCGGCGCCGCCGGGTAACTGCCACACCCCGGCATTGGGGTAAGCTTGTGGCAATAAGTCGCGCAGGGTTTGCAGTAAATCTTGGTAGGCGGGGTAAATTTCAGTTTGTAACAATGCGCGAGTTTGGTCATAAAAACTCAAGCGGGCCTCAAAATTCATGCCTGCCGCTTCTAGTTTTTGCTCAAAGCTTTTTAGCAATAAATTACTAGCTGGACCACCGGCCAAAAAATTCTCGATTTGGGTAATGCTCTCTTGCAGCACAAAATCCGGTGCGATTAACCCTTGCGCCGCGCGTTCTTGCAGATCTTGTTGCAGCCAAGTGAATTGTTCGCTTATTTTCCCTAAACTCGCGACGTAATGCTCGGCGCTGCCACTATCGGTGATTTCTAACTGCAATAAATAACCGGGCAAAGAGCTTTGCACACCGTTAAAAGGGTTAATAGGATAGTCGTGACGCTGCCAAGCTAAACCGGCGAGTTCAGTGGTCAGATAATGTTCAAGTACGGCATAACTGGTGCGCTCGGCGGCACTCAAACCGCTCGTATCGTAACTATTAAACAGCTCGTAGGTATTTCTCAGGAGCTCGGCATAGGCTAGCTGGGCATTAGGGGAAAGGTCATTCAGGCGACTATTGTGTTCGCGTAAGCCAAATTGTTCAAAAATCCCAAGCTGCGTCATCCACGCGGGTGGCTGCTGATTCATATCGATATTCACGCGGTCGTAAAACTGCTCAATGGTGACCGGTTTGAACCACAACAAGCGGGCGAGGAAATAGCCGCCAACGGCGCCTAGTAATACAGTCAAGATGATGATCCAGCGCCATCTTATGCTCATCGGGTGTTTTGCTCCTTGCGAGAATGAGTGTCAAAATGTACGCTGCTGTGTGTTTATTAGCAAGCGCGCCCACGGCGGGCGGCGACTGACAAGGAATGCTTGTGTCCGCAACCTCCAATCGTTTATTACGCTCCGGCGCTGTGGTGAGTCTGATGACGTTGCTGTCACGAGTGATGGGGCTCGTACGCGATGTGGTTATCGCCAACCTAATGGGCGCGGGTGCTGCCGCTGATGTGTTTCTATTCGCTAATAAAATTCCTAATTTTTTACGTCGCTTGTTTGCCGAAGGCGCCTTTGCACAGGCCTTTGTGCCGGTCTTGGTTGAATACAAGCAAGGCCGTGAGCTTCCTGATCAACAGCTACTGATTGCTCGGGTTGCTGGAACGCTCGGCACCATTGTGACGGTTATTACTATCGCCGGCGTGATTTTATCCCCGGTCGTCACTGCCTTATTTGGGATGGGGTGGTTCCTAGATTGGTATCATGGCGGTCCGCAGGGCGAAAAATTTGTGTTAGCGAGTGATTTGCTCCGCATTACCTTTCCATACTTATGGTTTATTACTTTTACTGCCTTAGCGGGCGCTATTTTGAACGCCATTGGTAAATTTGCGGTTGCGGCATTCACCCCGGTGTTTTTGAACGTTGCAATTATTGCAGCGGCCATCTGGTTAGCGCCGCAATTAGCGCAGCCTGAATATGCGCTCGCGTGGGGCGTATTCTTTGGTGGACTGATTCAGTTGGTGTTCCAGTTACCGTTTCTGAAACGCGCGGGATTATTGGTTCGCCCGCGTTGGGGTTGGCGTGATGAGGGTGTCACGCGCATCCGTAAATTAATGATCCCCGCATTATTTGGGGTTTCGGTAAGCCAAATTAACCTGTTGCTCGATACTTTAATCGCCAGTTTCCTAGTCACCGGGTCAATCAGTTGGTTGTATTATTCTGACCGGTTGCTTGAATTTCCTTTAGGACTATTTGGGATTGCGATTGCGACGGTTATTTTGCCAGCGCTATCGGGGCGGCATGTGGATAAATCTGCGGCCGCTTTTAGTCATACTTTAGATTGGGGTATTCGCACTGTCGTGCTGCTCGGGTTGCCGGCGATGGCGGGGCTGATTGTATTGGCCGAGCCTATGCTGATGACACTTTTTATGCATGGTGCATTTACGCCTGATGATGCCAGGCTTGCTTCTTATAGCCTAATTGCTTACGGATTTGGGTTGCTCAGTTTTATGCTAGTAAAAGTGCTGGCGACGGGTTTCTATGCTCGGCAAGACACTAAACGGCCAGTGAAATTCGGCATTATCGCTATGGTGAGCAACATGGTATTTAACTTATTGCTCGCTATTCCGTTTGGTCATGTGGGCTTAGCGGCCGCCACTTCGTTGTCGGCTTTACTAAATGCTGGGTTGTTAGGTTATGCGCTGTATCAAGATGGGGTGTTGCAACGGCAACCCGGTACCATTCGCTTTTTAGTTCGGACTGCGGTGGCGACGGCGGTCATGGTGGCGCTATTACTCTGGTTGCTGCCAGGGCGCGAGGTTTGGTTAAGTGCGACGGCATTAGAGCGGGCTTGGTATTTAGCCCAATATGTTGGCGCTGCAGCACTAACTTATTTGGTGGTACAAGTTGGCTTAGGCTTGCGGCTATCGCAGTTACGCGCGCCGCATGCTTAAGCGGCGCTGAAGGCAGTCGAAACCCAGTACAAATTCACGTATACTCCGTCCTTTATTAAACTTGCTATTGAAGAGCTTGAGTGGTTACTGGTCGGCCGATGCAAACAACTCCACACACCTTATTTATCCGTGGTATCTACAACGCACACCGTGCCCTTGCGCAAACGGGCTGTGTGCTCACCATTGGCAATTTCGATGGGGTGCATTTGGGTCATCAAGCAGTGCTCGCCCAGGTGCGTGCGCAGGCGCTAAAGCTGCAGGTTCCCGCCGTAGCCATGACCTTTGAACCGCAGCCGCAAGAACTGTTCGCGCCTATGCAAGCGCCCGCACGGCTTACTAATCTGCGCGAAAAGCATGTTGCACTTGCGGCTCAGCAACTTGATTATCATTTGGTTGAGCGCTTTGATGCCAGCTTTGCGGCACAAGATCCGCATGCCTTTATCGAACACACTTTGGTGGGGCGGCTAGGCGTGAAGTTTTTGGTCGTGGGTGACGACTTTAGATTTGGCCGCGGGCGGACGGGCGACTTCAACATGCTGCAACAAGCCGGGCAACAATTTGGCTTTGCCGTGGTTGATACGCAAAGTTATCGGCAAGCGCAAACCCGGGTGAGCAGTACCGCCATTCGCGCGGCGTTAACGGCACATCAGTTTACTGAGGCTGCGGCCATGCTAGGCCGGCCGTTTATGTTGTGCGGGCGAGTTGTACACGGAGAAAAGCGCGGACGTGAGTTGGGGTTCCCAACCGCTAATATTATGTTGAAGCGGCTGCATTCGCCGTTGCGCGGGGTGTATGCGGTGCGTGTGCATGGCATTACGCACCATGGCCGAGCGCAAAGCCACTATGGCGTGGCTAATATTGGCCCACGCCCGACGGTAAATGGCACCCGGGCGCAGATTGAAGTACATGTGTTCGATTTTGACGACAATTTATACGGACGTCAGCTGCAAATTGAGCCCATTGGTTTCGTTCGAGCGGAACAAAAATTCGAGTCTTTAACGGCGTTACAAGCGCAAATTAAGCGCGATGTTGAGGTAGCCCAAGCGGCTGCAAAACGCTAGAATCTATAGTTGATACAGCTGTTAGCAAAGGAAAACGCGGAACATGAGTGATTACAAACAAACGCTCAACTTGCCTGATACCAGCTTCCCGATGCGTGGGAACTTGGCACAGCGCGAACCAGAGATGTTGAAAGCATGGTATGCAGATGATCTGTATGGCCAGATTCGGGTCGCGAAGCAAGGTAAACCGACGTTCATTTTGCACGATGGCCCCCCGTACGCAAATGGTCAAATTCATATCGGTCACGCGGTAAATAAAATCCTCAAAGACATGATCGTGAAGGCGAAAACCTTGAGCGATTATGACGCGCCTTATGTGCCTGGCTGGGATTGTCATGGCCTGCCGATTGAACTGCAGGTTGAGAAAAAATTCGGTAAGCCCGGCAAGAAATTAGATGTGGCTAGCTTCCGTCAGCACTGCCGCGACTATGCCATGACGCAAGTTGAGCAGCAACGCGAGGAATTTAAGCGGCTTGGGGTATTCGGTGATTGGGATAATCCTTATCTGACTATGAATTTCAAGCAAGAAGCCGATAGCATTCGCGCGCTTGCGAAAATCATCGAAAACGGCCATATGCAGCAAGGCTTTAAGCCGGTGCATTGGTGTACGGATTGTGGTTCTGCTTTGGCTGAAGCGGAAGTTGAATACCAAGATAAAACCTCGCCTGCTATTGATGTGCGGTTCCCTGTGGTTGATGCCGCGGTCGCTGAGCGCTTTGCACATCCGGAAGGACATGCAGGCAACGGGCCTATCAGTGTAGTGATTTGGACCACCACACCATGGACGATTCCGGCGAACCGCGCTGTTACTTTGCACGCTGGTTTGGAATACGCGTTGGTGCAGGTTGAAGCCAGTGAGGCGCAGGCGGCTGAGCGCTTGATCATCGCCTCGGACTTGGTCAACGATGTGATGGATCGGTGGAATATTAAGCAGTACCACAAATTAGGTTTCTGCAGTGGTGCTGAACTCGAACACGTGGCGCTAAAGCATCCGCTGTACGATTTGCAAGTTCCGCTTATTCTGGGCGAGCACGTTACTACGGATTCAGGTACGGGTTGCGTGCATACGGCGCCGGGTCATGGGGTGGACGACTTCTTGGTCGGTCAGCGCTATGACCTCGAAGTTTATAATCCGGTCGGCGATAACGGGGTTTACAAAGAAGAAACGCCGCTATTTGCTGGGCAGCATGTGTTTAAAGCGAACGATGCAATTGTCGAGGCGCTGAAACAAGCTGGCATGTTGATGCACCATGAGGCGTATCGGCATTCTTACCCGCATTGCTGGCGCCATAAAACGCCTATTATTTTCCGCGCGACGCCGCAGTGGTTTGTGAGCATGGAGAAAGAAGGCTTACGTAATAAGGCATTGGCTGAAATTAAAGCGGTACGCTGGGTACCTGAATGGGGCCAAAGCCGAATCGAGCAAATGGTCGCCGGACGCCCGGATTGGTGTATTTCACGCCAGCGTACTTGGGGTAACCCAATTGCTATTTTTGTCGATCGCGATACCGATGCCCTGCATCCGCGCACTTTAGAATTAATGGAAGCGGTGGCGAAGCGGGTTGAACAGCAGGGTATTCAAGCCTGGTTTGATTTAGAACCAGCGGAATTATTAGGCGAAGCCGAAGCCAAGCAATATCGAAAAGTAACCGACACCTTGGATGTGTGGTTTGACTCTGGGGTAACTCATCACGCGGTATTGCGTGAGTTTAGCGGATTAAGCTGGCCGGCTGACTTGTATCTAGAAGGTTCTGATCAGCATCGTGGTTGGTTCCAATCGTCGTTGCTAACTGGTGTGGCGATGTACCAACAAGCGCCATACAAGCAAGTGTTGACGCACGGTTTTACCGTTGATGGGCAAGGCCGCAAAATGTCGAAGTCTATCGGCAACGTGGTCGCGCCGCAGGAAGTCATGAACAAATTAGGCGGTGACATTCTGCGCTTGTGGGTGGCTGCCACCGACTATTCCGGTGAAATGACAGTTTCCGATGAAATTTTGAAGCGCTCAGCCGATGCTTATCGGCGGATCCGCAACACCTTGCGCTTCTTGTTGGCGAATTTGAATGAATTTGAGCCTGCCAAGGATGCAGTGGCGATTGCTGATATGGTGGAAATGGATCGTTGGATTGTGGCGCGGGCTCAGCAACTGCAAGCAGAGTTACTAGAAGCCTTCGATAACTATCAGTTCCATGTCGTGGTGCAGAAACTCATGCATTTCTGCTCTATTGAGCTCGGTAGTTTCTACTTAGATGTGATCAAAGATCGTCAGTATACGGCGAAGCGTGAGTCGAATGCGCGCCGGTCGTGTCAAACGGCGTTGTATCATATTGCAGAAGCTATGGTGCGTTGGATTGCACCTATTTGTAGCTTTACCGCACAGGAAGTATGGCAAGCATTGCCAGCACAAACGGCGACAGGCGAAACTCGTAGCAAATATGTGTTCACAGAGGCTTGGTACACGGAGCTTGCTGATTTAGCGGTAGATGCGGGTCAGGGTGAGGTGGACTTTGCACAATGGGAACAGTTGATTGACATCCGTGATGAAGTGAATAAAGCGCTTGAGCAAGCCCGTCGTCAAGAGGTTATTGGCGGTTCACTGCAAGCAGAAGTGACTTTATATGCCCATGCGGATATCGCCGAGGTGCTCACTCGGTTAGCCGACGAGCTCCGGTTTGTGTTGTTGACCTCTCAAGCTACGGTAGTTGAGGTTGCCAAGGCGCCTGCTGAGGCCGCGGAAACAGCGATTGAAGGCTTGTGGGTAGAGGTGAAGGCATCTGCTCACGCGAAGTGTGATCGGTGTTGGCATCATCGCGCGGAAGTGGGCACCATTGCTGCGCATCCAAGCTTATGTCAGCGCTGCGTAACTAACGTCGACGGTGACGGTGAGGAGCGTCGTTATGCCTAACAATACGTCATTGCCGGCGAACCAGACTGGACTTATTTTTTTGTGGTTGAGTTTAGTGTTGATTGTGATTGATCAAGCCACTAAGCAATGGGTGATGCAAAGTTTTGATTTGTACGAAAGCGTACAAATTATGCCATCGCTTAATTTTACCTATGTGCATAACTACGGCGCCGCGTTCAGTTTTTTAAGTGACGGTGGTGGTTGGCAACGGTGGTTCTTTACTGCCATTGCAGTGGTAGTTAGTCTGGTGTTGGTGATTTGGTTGCGACGTAATCCGCGCCAATTGTGGCGCCAGAATTTGGCCTTTGCTCTTATTTTAGCCGGTGCCATTGGTAACGTGATTGACCGTTTGGTGTTTGGTTATGTCATCGATTTTATTGATGTTTACGTACAAGATTGGCATTGGCCAGC
The DNA here is from genome assembly GCA_946885915.1 of uncultured Idiomarina sp. The sequence goes on along the minus strand of CAMPHF010000006.1, from coordinate 148,450 downwards.
GTTTAACGTGGCCGATTCAGCTATTACTATTGGCGCCATTTTAATGTTGCTTGAGGCCTTCTTTGAAGGTAGCGGCGATGATGAGCGCAATTAAAATTTTCCTGCAGGTCGAGCAGTAGAGGCCAGAATGAAGCGATTAGGCATTGAGCATGGTCACGAAGTTGTCATGCACTTTACGTTGAAGTTGACCGATGGTTCGGTGGCAGACAGCACCAAAGTAGCGGGTAAACCGGCTAAATTTCGGATGGGTGATGGCAACCTTACGCCGAGCTTTGAGGCTTGTTTAATTGGCTTGCGGGCAGGCGATGAGCGAGAGTTTACGCTGGCGCCTGACGATGCTTTTGGGATGCCGAATCCAGCCAATGTTTATCAGGTAGACGCAACTAAATTTAAAGATGATACCAAAGCAGAGGTGGGGGCTATTTTAACCTTCACCCAACCCGATGGCACTGAGCTGCCGGGTATTGTGCGGCAGGTGAATGAGCAGTTTGTGAGTATTGATTTCAATCATCCGTTGGCTGGTCAGGAAGTTGTGTTCGCCGTTGAGATTATTAGCGTATCGCCATAGGCGGGCGCAGGGGAGGCAAGCGTGGATATTATTTTAGCGAACCCGCGAGGTTTTTGTGCAGGTGTGGATAGAGCGATCACCATTGTTGAACGCGCGCTTGCTATTTTTGAGCCCCCCATTTATGTGCGCCATGAAGTAGTGCATAACAAGTATGTGGTGAGCACTTTGCGTGAACGCGGCGCCGTATTCGTGGATGAATTAGATGAGGTGCCTGATGGCGCCATTGTGATCTTCAGTGCCCATGGCGTGTCGCAAGCGGTGCGCAATAATGCGAAGCAGCGTGGCTTGCAAGTGTTTGATGCAACCTGTCCACTAGTGACCAAGGTGCATATGGAAGTGACACGGGCGAGCCGAAAAGGCCACGAGTGCGTGTTGATTGGCCATCATGGTCATCCTGAAGTTGAAGGCACCATGGGGCAGTATGATAATTCGGCCGGCGGGATCTACTTGGTCGAGTCGGTAGCTGATGTTGACTCGTTGACGGTAAAAGATCCGCAGAACTTACATTATATGAGTCAAACTACATTATCGGTGGATGATACCGCCGATGTGATTGATGCATTGCGAGCTAAATTCCCAGCCATTCAAGGTCCGCGTAAAGATGACATTTGCTATGCCACGCAAAATCGCCAGGATGCGGTCCGCGATTTAGCCAGTGATGTTGACGTGTTGCTGGTAGTGGGTGCGCGCAACAGTTCTAATTCGAATCGGTTGCGTGAATTAAGCGAAAAAATGGGAACTAGAGCCTATTTGATTGATGATGCACAAGGCATTGATCAGGCCTGGTTGGCAGATGTGGCTAAGGTTGGCGTGACCGCCGGCGCCTCAGCGCCTGAGGTATTGGTACAAAACGTGATTCGCCAGTTACAAGCCTGGGGTGGACAGCAAGTTGAAGAGCGTGACGGGCGGCCTGAGAATGTTACCTTTTCAATTCCACCTGAGTTACGGGTAAAAGAGGTACTTTAGGCACCGCTAGCAAGTTTTCAATTAGCGCCAGCATTCAGCTGGCGTTTTACTATCATTTTGGTCAATGCTGAGGGTAGGACAAGCGGTGTCAGCTTGTTGATTGCCGACCGCAGTGGCAGTTAAGGTATAACTACTGGCCCCAAGGTCAGCTGCCGAAAACGTATAATGATCAGAATTTACACTCACATTTAAGTCGGCAATATTGCCATAACTCGCATTGCGCGCCCGGTATTCTTCCTGCGCTAATTGGAGCTGCAGTAAACCGCTGATGGCCTCTGCCCGCTTGGCGTTACGGGTATAATCCAGATACGACGGATAAGCTATTGTCGCCAAAATAGCGATGATCACAATGGTGATCATGAGCTCCATTAATGTCATCCCGGTTGAAAATTTATGCCCTGACATAGGTGACCCCAGCTAAAATATGAGTATAGTAAGTGTTATATAAGTACGACATTTGGTAGTGATACTCAATGGTCAAAGCGCAACATTCTAAGGCTTTTTTTACGATTTTTGGTAAAGTAAGGGCGCGCCACCTAGCTGGCGCGGCCGGCTTTAGTTTGTTGGAGCTACTAGTAACTTTAGCCGTGCTCGGGCTGATTGTGGCGGTGGGCGTGCCGAGTATGCTGCAGCTTTATCGACAGTCACAATTACAAGGCGTGGCGCAAGATACTTACGCATTATTACAATATGCGCGTAGTGATGCGATTGCTTCGGGCGAAACGCGGTTTGTGGTGTGGCAAGGCGCTGGCGCGAATTGGTGTGCGGCGGTGGCGACGGCCGCGGATTGTGATTGCTTAGCTAGTGATTGCGCCATTAATGGTGTCGCACGGGTGCTGCAAGCAACGGGTTACGCCACTGTCGGTCTGCAGAGCGCAGTTTTTGCTGGTGGTAGCTATACCGCATTTGACGGTATGCGAGGCCTCGCCGAGGGGAACGCTGGAACGGTTGCTTTCGGCTATCGCGATAATACGCCACCGAGTGAAGTGCGCGCGATAGTGAGTACCTTAGGGCGGGTTCGCTTGTGTCAAACAGCGGATACCAATGCGGGGTACCCGACATGTTAAAGCAGCGCGGTATCTCACTGGTTGAAATGCTCATCACGCTTAGCTTAGGGTTGTTGCTAATGGCCGCCATTAGCGCGGTGTTTACCAATACGTTAGGGCTCAATAGTCGCTCGTTGAAAGCCTCGCAGTTGCAAGAGGAAGCGGTGGCAACCATGCAATTGATTTTGAGTGACTTACGCCGTGCCAACTACAGCGCCAATTACGAGGTCATAGTGGTCGACCCCGATGCCAATGTGAATCCGTTCGCAAATTCACTGGTGGTCGCCAATCATCCGGATGAAGCGCCGAACAGTTGTGTGTTGTTTGGTTACGATGCCGATAGTGACGGCGCCGATGATGGCGCCATTGAGCGGTTTGGTTATCGTATTCGCAATCAACAAGTACAACGCCGGCAAAGTGGAAATGTGTGCGCCGACAATGGCTGGCAGGGCTTGACCAGCTCCGATGCGGTGGTGGTGGAGCAGTTAACCTTCACCTTAACCGAGCAAGTGACGGGTGCCATTACCGAACAATGGCTCAATATTTTCCTTCGCGTGCGCCTTCAGCAGGATGCCACCATGGTACGCGAAATGAACCAACAGGTGGTGCTGAGAAATGCGGCGATATAATCCCCAGCAGCGAGGCTTTACAACCCTTACGCTCACTATTCTACTGCTTGCCATCGTGATTGTCGTCACGCTTTACACTGCGCGTTTTAAGCTGCAAGAGCAGCGCATTTTACGTAACTATCACGCAAGCTTAGATGCGCACTTAAGTGCTGAAGCGGCACTAGAACAACGCATTGCCCAAGCTGCAGCGGAAAATACCGCACTAAATGACAATGGCAATGTGACTTTGGCAGGTCGCACCGCGACCACCACCATTGTCAGCAACCGCTATAACGGAACGCCACGTGGCGATATTGATGTGGCAACGGTGAGCGCCACGGCCACCGCATTATTGCAAGACACGCAACGGCAAATTAGCCAAGGCTTGGTGGTGTTGCCCATTATTCGAGCTTATCCTGACGTGCCGCTGGCGATTAAAGGCGGAATTAATGTGTCCGGTAACTTTCAGGTGGTGGCCAACCCCAATGGTGGCGGTGATGGTGTGCCGTTGTCGATTTGGACTGACCAAATTGTGGATGTAAACGGCAGTGGCACCACCTGTGGTCAGCAGGAGTTCAATAATGGCGAGTGCAGTTCTCGGCCACTCAGTGAACGCGGTGAACATGGTATCGACATACTCGATCAGGACCCGGAATTCCCCGCTGATTTACTCGACTACTTATTTGGTATTGCTGAGGTGGATTGGCGTGAATTGCGCGACTTAGCCACGGCAGAACTTAGCAACTGCGACAGTATTGCTAGCCAACCCTCGGGGCTGCTGTGGGTGAATGGTGACTGTACGGTCAACAGTAGCACCGTGGTGGGCTCGACTGAGCAGCCGGTGGTGTTGATCGTGCAGGATGGTGATTTACAGATGAACGGTGGCGCGGTAGTCAATGGCATGGTGTTGAGTTTTAGAACGCCCGAAGACCTTGCTGGACCCTATGAATTGGCGATGAATGGTGGCGCAGTGGTGAATGGTGCGGTACTCGCGAATCATCCAGCAAGCTTGGCCAATGGAACCTTAACGATTCGGTTTGACGGTGAGGTGCTGAGTAACATCACTAACAATCAGAATTTCCGTCGCGTATCACGGATTGGAGGTAGCTGGCATGACTTTGCAAGCGAATAAGTTGCAAGTACAGCCATCGCCACTTGCTCGGCTGCAGCTGGCAGGCTTTAGCTTTATTGAATTGTTAGTGTCACTACTTATCCTTGGCATTGGTGTGGCTGCCTTGGTGACGTTACAAGCAACTTTTGTCCGCAGTAGTGCGCAAGCAGCAGAGCGCAACGCAGCTTTAGACGCCGCTTATAGTCAAATAGAACAGCTGAGATGGCAGGATTTTGAGGATTTGGCCGATGGCAGCGCGAGTGTCACGCAGGACATACATAGTTTCACGTTAAACTGGCAGTTCACCGATTACTTTTACGCGGGTGCTTGGCTAACCGCCACCGATCCTACGCTGCCAGTGAACCTGCAAGGCCAAACGCCACACGCAAAAGCGGCTACTTTAACGGTGAGTTGGACCGATTCCAGTGGCAGCAATGAGGTGGTCATGGTGCCGGCATGGTTTGCGGCTCTGCAAATGCGCGATGGGCAGCGCCTGGCTCGCGAACCCAGTGAGCGTGCCGATCCTAAAGTGGTTTATCAACCCGGACTGGCGCCAGAGGTTATCTCTATTCGCTTAGACGAGGACGATACTGCACCGAGCTATTTTGTGAAAGAAACCTCGAAGCCGACTCCCCAAGTATCGCGCAGCGGTGAATACCTGCAGGTGTCATTCGATGCCGTCACTTACGATGAACTTACCCAAACGCAACGGATAGAAGACTTTTTAACCTTAAATTGCACTTGTGCCATTAGTGGTACCGGCGAGGGCCAAACGCCGAATCGGATGACGTTGATTGATAACCAACTGCAGCTTGATCCCAGTGCTGGTGAATACGTGCAAAAAACCACTGGCATTAGTGCCGATGCTGGACAGCCAGCGTTGTGTAATCAATGTTGTCGTGATCATCACGATAGCAACGAAACGGTGCAGACAGGGCAAGTTTACCAATATACAGACGATCGATTAGCGAGTGGCAATCATCGTCATTATAACCTCGTGAACGGGCAGTTTATTGATGCCAACAACCCCGGTGACGTATACGTGGAAGCCTGCCGGATGCGCCGGATTGACGGTTATTACTCGGCATTTACGGACTGGCAATTAGAAAGTGTCGCGCTTATGAGTGCGGCTTATTTAACCCAGGCGAGTACCTTAGCAACTTACGAGGATTACGTGCGTGCGGCGGTGAAAGCCATGATTTTAGGCAATCCATTACCAAGCCCACCACCGGATCGTGACATGCAAGTTACGCCGGGTGCTTATCAGTTAATCGGCCGTGGTATTTATTTGGATGAGATGACCGCTGAACATGAACAAATAGTGTTGGATGCGATTCAAGCGGGCGCGACAGACTTTCTGCGCTTAGTGCCATTTTATGAGGTGAATTTGACCTTGTTAAGTGACTGGGAAACGAGTTTAGCCGCAGTCGCGAGCGTCACCAATGAGCCGATAGAAACCATTGTTGACCCTGAGAATGATTACTACGGCACCTACAGCCGCGGCCGGGTGCAGGCACTTGATAATGGTGTTACCACGATTGCGATGAGCGTACTAGGCGCCAACGCGGGAGTTATAGGTAGTGCGGCGACCAAGCCAAGTGATGCAAACAGTACTTTTAGTGACGCGATTGACGTGACGGTGACCACCGCTGTAGAGCAAACTGAATTATTCTCCGTGAGCGGTGAAATTAACTGCCTAGATATTTTCGGTGAGGGTTGTAAAAACAATCAGTTGCGTGACGTGGCGGTGACGATTAGTGACTTAAACCTAAGCTGTGATTATCAAACGGGTGGGCGCAATCAGACGCCATTTTATTCTTGCGCCAATATTCCGTCGGGTTGGAGTGGTTTAGTCAGCTTCCAAAAAGATGGGTTCATGTTTATGCCACAACAAGTGAGCATTGATGCTATCAGCGCGAATCGGCAAGTGAATGTGCTGATGCAAGAGCAATAACTCACCAAAAACAAAACTGGCCTAATTCTTGAATGAGCCTACCCAAGACACGCTATTTTGACGTTGTGGGTAGGAGTTCAGTCAAGCATGCAACAACTCGGGCAGTTACGCGACCGCGCCAGCGGCTTTCAACAAAAATATGGGCATTTGTATCGCGGCTTTGGTACCCCGCTGGCGGTATTGGTGATCCTCGGCATGGTGATCTTGCCTGTCCCGCCGCTGCTGCTTGATACCTTTTTCTCGCTCAGTATTACCCTCAGTTTGGTGGTGTTATTGGTATCGGTATATACCAAACGCCCACTCGATTTTGCCTCCTTCCCGACCATTTTGTTGATTGCGACGGTATTACGGCTCAGCTTAAACGTGGCCTCAACCCGGATTGTGTTGCTTGAAGGCCATACCGGACCTGATGCGGCGGGAGCGGTGATAGAAGCTTTCGGCAGCGTGGTGATTGGCGGTAACTATACCGTGGGTCTGATTGTCTTCTTAATCCTTATCATTATTAACTTCATGGTTATTACCAAGGGTGCGGGGCGGATCTCGGAAGTTTCGGCGCGCTTTACGTTAGACGCTATGCCCGGTAAGCAAATGGCCATCGATGCCGACTTAAACGCTGGCTTAATTAGCCAAGAAGAAGCTAAAGAGCGTCGTCATGATGTCACCCGTGAAGCCGATTTCTATGGCTCTATGGATGGTGCGAGTAAGTTTGTGAAAGGCGATGCGATTGCCGGTATTCTGATTTTGCTGATCAATATTGTCGGCGGATTCTTAATCGGCATGATTCAACATGATTTGCCGTTTGGCGAGGCAGCAGAAATTTACACCACGCTCACGATTGGCGATGGCTTGGTGGCGCAAATCCCGGGGCTATTATTATCGGTCGCAACGGCGATTATCATCACCCGCGAAAACGACAGCAAAGATATGAGCGACCAAGTGGTCATCCAGCTCATTGATAATCCGCGGGTTCTGGTGATAGCAAGTGCCGTATTATTCGCCATGGGTGTGATTCCAGGCATGCCGCACTTTGCCTTTTTAAGTATGTCAGCACTGTTAGCGGCGGCCGCTTATTTTAAATTGAAGAAAACCAAAGTTGCGCAAACAGAGCTTGCGGAAAAACAAGCGCAAGAGGTTAGTACGCCAGCGGCTTCTAACAAAGAGCTTGGCTGGGATGACGTGCAACATGTCGATACCATTGGTTTAGAAGTCGGATATCGGCTGATCCCGCTGGTAGATAAAACCCAAGGCGGCGAACTTTTGGCGCGCATTAAAGGGGTGCGCAAAAAGTTGTCGCAACAATTCGGGTTTCTAGTTCCAGCCGTTCATATTCGCGATAACCTCGATTTAAATCCTAATACTTATCGCATTACGCTGATGGGTGTGACCTTGGGCGAAGCAGATATTCGCCATGATTGGGATTTAGCGATTAACCCTGGCCAAGTATTCGGTAAATTAGAGGGTGAACCAACCCAAGATCCGGCGTTTGGCCTAGATGCCGTCTGGATCCGTCCTGAGCAGCGTGATCATGCGCAAACGCTTGGTTACACCGTAGTCGACTCGGCCACTGTGGTGGCTACTCATTTATCCCAAATTTTGACCAACAATGCGGCGCAATTATTGGGCCACGAAGAAGGCCAAAACCTGCTCGATATGCTGGCGAAGAACACGCCGAAGTTAGTTGAAGGCTTAGTGCCCGATACCATTTCACTGGGTACCTTTGTGCGGGTGCTGCAAAACTTGCTTGATGAAGGCATTGCCATTCGTGACCTGCGCACCATTGTGCAAACCATGGTTGAGTATGCGCCGCGCAGTAAAGACCCCGAGGTACTCACCGCCGCAGTACGCATTTCCCTGCGTCGTTTGATTGTACAAGACATCAGTGGCGGCGCGGCCGAGTTACCTGTCATAACCTTGGCGCCAGAGTTGGAACAGATGTTGCATCAGTCACTGCAAGCGGCCGGTAATGATGGTCAAGGATCATCTGCCGCAGGTATTGAGCCTGGTCTTGCCGAGCGGTTGCAGCAATCTTTACAGCAAGCGCATCAGCAGCAAGAAATGAATGGTGAGGCCTCAGTCCTGCTGACTTCAGGGTTACTGCGCAACACTATGGCGCGATTTGCGCGTCACGCAGCAAGTGGTATGCGGGTATTGAGCTACCAAGAAGTGCCAGATGACAAACAAATTCGAATTGTGAGTTCAATAGGCCAAAATCAACAAGCGGAACCCAGCGGCGTATAAGCGCTGGGACGCCAAGTAAAACAAGGTGGATGCTGTGAAAATTAAACGCTTTTTTGCCAAAGATATGCGGACTGCGTTGCAAGACGTGAAAGCGGCGCTCGGTGCCGATGCGGTGATCATGTCGAATAAGCGCGTCAATGGCGGCGTCGAGATTGTGGCGGCGATTGACCCTGATTCACGGCCACCACAAGCGGCTGCACCTCGGCAAGCTGCAACGGAAAAGGCAGAGGCTGAGCCGGCAGATAGTTTACAGGCGTTGTTGCAGCGACAAGCTAAGCAGCTAGGGGTTGAAGCACCCGCAGCAGCTGCGGCAGAGGCCTCAGCCGCGGTGGCGCCAGCGCCAATGCAAGCGGTAGCAACTGACGTCGCGCCAAGCGCTGAGCGAGAAGCGGTTACCGCAAGTGCGGCGCCAACCACAGCGCCTGCTGCACCAGTTCAAGAGAGTTTATCTAATCCGCAGTTAGAAGCACTACAGCGCGAGATTAGCGGTATTAAGAGTTTGTTGCAGCACCAAGTGTCAGGGTTGATGTGGCAGGAACTAGAGCGTTCAGAACCTACGCGTGCCATGTTAATCAAACGCCTACAACGCATGGGCTTAGCCGCAGATGTAGCCGATCAATTGTCGTGCTTTATTCCTGATGGCGATGATGAAGATGAAGCGTGGGAGCAAACTTTGCATATTTTGCAGGGGCAATTGCACACCACCCAAGACGACATTTTAACTCGCGGTGGGATTGTCGCTTTAGTTGGCCCAACCGGGGTGGGTAAAACGACTACTATTGCCAAATTGGCCGCGCGGTTTGCGCAGCAGCATGGCGCCGACCAGGTGGCATTAGTCAGTACCGATACGTTTCGGATTGGTGCCACCGAGCAATTACAAACCTACGGTCGGATCATTGGCTGTAACGTGAAAGTGGCGCGCGATGCGCGCGAACTATCAGATACTTTGCTACAATTGCGGCAGAAAAAGTTAGTCCTGATTGACACCGCCGGCATGAGTCAGCGTGATATCCGCCTGAATGAGCATTTTGCGACTTTAATGAGTAACGCCAGATTGCGTATTCGTCCGTACTTAGTTTTATCGGCAACAGCGCAAATACCTGTTCAACAAGATATTCTACGGCAATTCCAGCAATTACCTTTAAGCGGCTGTATTTTCACCAAATTAGATGAATGTATGAGCCTTGGCGAGCTGTTAAGTGTTGCCATTGAGCATGCTTTGCCAGTAAGTTATGTAACAGACGGTCAGCAAGTGCCGGAAGATTTAAAAGTAGCCGATGCGGGCTACTTAGTCGCGGAAGCTGAGCGACTTTATGATAAAAGCGTTTGTTCATCGCCAGACCGCATGACATCATTTGAACAACCGCGCCCGTAACCGGGCGTAATGTCGCGACGATGTCGTGATAAATATGGCGCAGCAGAAGAGAAAAATACGTGGTACCTGATCAAGCGAGTGGCCTAAGACGCATGAAAAAATCAATGGTAAAAGTAATTGCAGTGACCGGTGGTAAAGGCGGGGTTGGTAAAACCAACGTCACTTTGAACACCGCGATCGCAATGGCCGACCAAGGTAAGCGTGTATTGGTGCTCGATGCTGACTTAGGCTTAGCGAACGTTGATGTGATGCTAGGGCTGCGAGTCGAGCGTAACTTATCTCACGTATTAAGCGGTCAATGTGATTTAGAAGACATATTAGTGGAAGGGCCGAGCGGCATTAAAATCGTGCCAGCCACTTCCGGTACCAAAAACATGGTTGAATTGAGTCCCGCCGAACATGCTGGTCTCATTCGCGCATTTAGCTCGTTGCAGGGCGATTATGATGTGCTGTTAGTCGATACCGCCGCCGGTATCTCGGACATGGTGCTGAGTTTCTCGCGCGCTGCCCAGGACGTCATGGTTGTTGTTTGTGATGAGCCAACCTCAATTACTGACGCTTACGCCTTGATTAAAATTCTGAGTCGCGAACACGGTGTCTTTAAATTCAAAATTGTTGCCAATATGGTGCGGTCCTTGCGTGAAGGGCAAGTACTGTACAACAAACTCACGAAAGTTACCGACCGCTTCCTTGATGTGGCGTTAGAGCTTGCCGCCATCGTGCCCTTTGATGACAACCTGCGTCTTGCGGTGCGTAAGCAACAACCGATCGTGAAAGCATTCCCCAAATCGCCCGCGTCACTGGCGATCAAAACGCTAGCAAGTCGCGCGATTAATTGGCCAATTCCAGCACAACCGGGTGGCCATATGGAATTTTTCTTGGAGCAATTGATTCAAGGTGCCGATAACCAACCTGAACGGGAAGGTGTGCGTGAATAAAGTTGCTGAGTACACTGCGAATTCGCAGAACCCACAACAAGTGATCGAGCAACACACAGGCTTGGTCAAACGCATTGCGCACCACATGATGGCGCGCTTACCAGCAAGTGTGCAAGTTGATGATTTAATTCAGGCCGGAATGATCGGCTTACTCGAGGCTGCGCGAAACTTTGACGGCACCAAAGGCGCTAGCTTCGATACTTTTGCAGGAATTCGCATCCGTGGCGCGATGTTAGATGAGATCCGGCGGGGCGATTGGGCGCCGCGCTCGGTGCATCGCAATGGCCGAATGGTCGCCGATGCAATTCGACAAGTAGAAAATGAAACGGGTCGCGATGCCCGTGATGCTGAAGTCGCGGCAAAACTTGATATTCCGCTTGAGGATTATCATCATATGCTCAATGATGTCAGTGCTGGTCGTATGATCGGTATCGAAGATTTGGGCGTGAGCGAAGATGTGATTGTTGCTGATCATCAACAAGTCGGTGACAATGAACCTGAGCGTTTTGTTGAACAACAAGCGTTTCAGCGCGCGCTGGTCGATACCATTAAAACCTTGCCTGAACGTGAAGCACTAGTTTTGTCGTTATATTATGATGAAGAACTGAACCTGAAAGAAATTGGGGAAGTGCTGAGTGTCAGCGAATCGCGGGTGAGCCAAATTCACAGTCAAGCGATGTTGCGGCTAAAAGCGCGGATGCAGACTTGGGTCGAGTAACATGGTGTTAGTCATCCTGAATTTTAACATCGAGAGCCTCAGCGGAGGGTGCTTTGGATAAAAACATGAAAATCCTCGTCGTCGACGATTTTTCGACGATGCGACGAATTATCAAAAACCTACTGCGTGACTTGGGTTTCCAAAATGTGTCAGAAGCAGACGATGGAAGCACCGCGTTGCCTATGCTGCAAAATGGTGATTTTGACTTCGTTGTGACCGACTGGAACATGCCGGGTATGCAAGGCATTGACCTATTACGAGCCATTCGTGCCGACGAAAAACTCAGTCATTTACCGGTGTTAATGGTGACGGCAGAGGCGAAACGCGAACAAATCGTAGCGGCTGCGCAAGCAGGCGTTAACGGCTATATTGTTAAACCTTTCACCGCGGCGACGTTACGCGAGAAGCTCGAAAAAATCTTCGAACGCATCAAATAAGCAAGCGAGATTCCAATATGGCTCCAAAACGCATTGGTATCTCACTCGAGCAAGCGCAGCATTTGGTTGCGCTGTTAGAGCAGGACCAACAGCAGCAAGCAGACGACTATCTCGCGCAACTCGTTGATAAACAACACAATGAGTTATTTAAGTCGGTGGGTAAAATAACCCGCGAATTACATGATTCGTTGCAAGACTTCAACGTCGACCCGCGGCTTGCGGAGTTAATGGAAGAAGAACTACCTGATGCAAAAAATCGGCTAAACTTTGTGATTCAGCGTACCGAAGATGCGGCCAATCGCACCATGGATGCCGTTGAAGCGAGCTTGCCGATTGCTGAAGATATGTTTAACCAAGTGGCGCATATTTTACCCACGTGGGAGCGCTTAATGAGCCGGGATATAGAGCTCACCGAATTTAAGCAGCTCTGTCATGACGTTGATGCCTTTGTGCGTAGTAGTGCCCAGCATAGCTCACACTTGCAAGGGTTGTTGACTGAAGTGTTAATGGCTCAGGATTACCAAGATATTACTGGCCAGGTCATCCGCCGCGTGATTCAACTCGTACAAGACGTTGAAAATAATCTCATTGCGCTCTTAAAAGTATTTGGAAAGCCTGAAGATTTTACTGCGTCTGCCGATACCAAAATGAAGCCCAAAGATAATATCGGCGCGGAAGGCCCCATCATCAATCCAGAGCAGCGAGATGATGTGGTAAGTGGACAGGACGAAGTCGATGACTTGTTGTCGAGTTTAGGATTCTGACGGAGCACAAAGCATGAGCTTTGACGTTGATGAAGACATCTTGCAAGACTTTTTGATAGAGGCCGGTGAAATACTCGAGCAGTTATCAGAACAATTAGTTGAGCTTGAGAATAATCCAGATAACCAAGATTTATTGAACGCGATATTTCGCGGTTTTCATACCGTGAAAGGTGGGGCCGGATTTTTATCATTAACGGCGTTGGTTGATACCTGTCACGGCGCAGAAAACGTGTTCGATACCCTGCGTAATCGGCAGCGCAAAGTTACCTCCGAATTAATGGATGTTATTTTACAGGCGCTCGACACTATTAACGCACAATTCGGTGCAACCCAATCACGCACTGAACCAGAACCCGCGAGCCCAGAGTTGTTGGCAGCGTTAGACCGCTTAGCCAAGCCTGCTGAGGCTGGCGAAGATGAGGTCGTCACTGCGCCTGAGGTCGTTGAGCCTCAAAGCCCTGCGGCTTCGGATGCCGACGCTAGTGTTGACGAAATCACTGATGATGAATTTGAAGCCATGCTGGATGAGTTGCATGGCAGTGCCGCGCCAACAGATGCGAAAAAAACGCCGCCACCAAGTCCATCCAACGCTGCTGCAGATGCCAATACTGGCAGTAGTGATGATGAAATAACCGATGACGAATTTGAAGCTTTGCTTGACCAATTACATGGTAAAGCCCAAGCGCCTGTGCCAGCTGCAGACCAAAGCAAAGAGCAAAGCAAAGATAAAAGCGCATCCCCCGCGGCGGCAGCCGATGACGATGAGATCACTGATGATGAATTTGAGGCTTTGTTAGACGAATTGCACGGTAAAGGCGCGCCAAATGCCGGCCAAAGTCCTGCGGCTGCGGCGCCAAGCACTCCGAGTAAGCCATCAGCAGCTGCGCCAAAAGCTCCGGTAACCGCTGCGGCCGATAAGCCGAACGTTGATAAAAAGGCGCCAGCAGCTCCGGCGGCGCCAGCGCCAGAAACAACTGTGCGCGTCGATACCAAACGCTTAGATCAAATCATGAATATGGTCGGCGAATTGGTGCTGGTGCGTAACCGACTATTAAGCTTAAGCGTCAATAACGAAGATGAAGAGCTTGGCAAGGCAATTGCCAACCTAGATGTGGTCACCGGTGACTTGCAAGGCGCGGTGATGAAAACGCGCATGCAGCCGATTAAGAAAGTGTTTGGTCGTTTCCCGCGGGTCGTCCGCGATTTGGCGCGTAGCTTGAAAAAAGAAATTAATCTTGAATTGATTGGTGAAGAAACTGATTTAGATAAAAACTTAGTGGAAGCCTTGGCTGATCCACTAGTGCATTTAGTGCGCAACGCGGTCGATCATGGTATTGAAATGCCGGATGATCGTGCGAAGAAGGGCAAAGCGCGCACCGGTACTGTCATTTTGTCAGCCTCCCAAGAGGGTGACCATATCCTGCTCAGCATCAAAGATGACGGCGCGGGAATGGACGCTGAGCGATTGAAAAATATCGCCATCGGCAAAGGTATCCTAGATACCGATGCGGCTGCGCGGATGTCGAATGAAGATGCCTATAATCTGATTTTCGCACCGGGTTTTTCAACCAAAGAGCAGATTTCAGATATTTCCGGGCGCGGCGTGGGCATGGATGTGGTGAAAACCAAAATCAATCAGCTCAACGGTACCGTGAATATTCAATCGGAACTTGGCAAAGGCACTGAACTCAGCATTAAAGTGCCACTCACGCTGGCTATTTTGCCGACTCTAATGGTGTTGGTGAAGGAACAAACCTTCGCGTTACCACTTGCCGGAGTGAGCGAAATTATTAATTTAGAAATGGACAAGACCAATGTGGTCGATAACCAACTCACCTTGATTGTGCGTAAACGTGCCATCCCGCTGTTTTTCTTGGAGCATTGGTTAGTGCGCAATGCCAACCGTAAGCAGCGCAATGAAGAAGGCCACGTGGTGGTGGTGCAAATTGGTAATCAGCAAGTCGGCTTTGTGGTAGACGGTTTAATTGGGCAAGAAGAGGTGGTGATTAAGCCCCTCGACCAATTATTGCAAGGCACCCCAGGTATGGCTGGCGCTACTATTACCAGTGATGGCGGTATTGCATTGATTCTAGATGTAGCGAGCTTGCTTAAATACTACGCGCGACGGGCCTAATCTACGCCGCGCGTCCTGTTAACCCCGAAGTATTAATATGTAAGTAGCGAAGGATGCGATGACGGTATCTGTTTTAGTGGTCGATGATTCGGCATTTTTTCGGCGCCGAGTTACCGAAATCTTAGAAGCCGATGCCAATATCAAGGTCATCGGTACGGCGAACAATGGTGAAGAGGCGGTGGTTGAAGCCAAACGCCTGCGTCCTGACGTGATCACCATGGATATCGAAATGCCCGTGCTTGATGGCATTTCCGCCGTACGCCAAATTATGGCCAGCGCACCCACTCAAATTTTGATGTTTAGTTCGCTTACCCACGATGGCGCTAAAGCTACCTTAGACGCGTTAGAAGCAGGGGCGGTTGATTTCCTTCCGAAGAAATTTGAAGACATCGCGCGTAACCGCGATGACGCCGTGTTGTTGTTGCAACAGCGGGTTCGTGCGTTAGGTGGCTCGCGAGGGGGCTTACGCGCGCCGAGTCGCCCGCTTAGCCGGCCGTCGACGCCATCGAGCACTACCACCACCGCAAGCCCAATTACGCGCGACCCAACCACTACGAGTAGTGCGACTAGCCGCTTAGCGGAGCGTTTACAGCAAACGCGTTCGAGCTTAGCGGCAAGCTCGCAGGCGGCAAGTGGGGCACCGAGCCCGGCTGTAAATCCGCAAAGTTTAAGGGCTAGTGCTAACTATCAAATTCTTGCCATTGGCACCTCTACGGGTGGCCCGGTGGCATTGCAGCAGGTGTTGACTAAGTTACCCGGCAATTTTCCATACCCGATTGTGATGGTACAGCACATGCCTGCGGCCTTTACGAACGCCTTTGCCCAACGTTTGAATGGCTTGTGTCAGATTCAGGTGAAAGAAGCTGCGGATGGCGATGTGTTACAGCCCGGGCATGCCTATCTCGCGCCCGGCGGTAAGCAAATGCTGATCGAAAGTCGTGGACGCATCCGGATCATGGAAGATGATAACGCGCGAATTACTTATCGGCCGAGTGTCGATATTACCTTTGCTTCGTTGGCTAAAGCTTATCAAGGGCGAGTGCTGGGCATTATTTTGACCGGGATGGGCGCAGATGGCCGTGAGGGCTGTCGCCTGTTAAAAGATTTAGGCGCCAAAATATGGGCCCAAGACGAGGCTTCGTCGGTGGTCTATGGCATGCCACAAGCAGTCACCCAAGCCGGTATTGCCGAGAAAAACATCGCGCTTGCCGATGTTGCTGGCGAAATCTTGAAAGAGGTGGGTTACCAACGCACATGAAGATCTGGACGGTCGCAAATCAAAAAGGTGGTGTTGGTAAGACGACAACGGCAGTGGCGTTGGCCGGCTTATTAGCACAAAAAGGCAAACGGGTGTTATTAGTTGATACCGACCCGCATGCCTCGCTCACCTATTATTTTGGTTTGGATTCCGAACAGTTGGCGTTTAGCGTGTTTGACTTATTTACTGAAACCGGCGAAGTGAGTGCCCAGCAAGTGCGTGATGCGGTTGTACCGACGCAAGTGGAAGGTATTGCGGTGTTGCCATCGAGTATGACCTTGGCCACCTTAGACCGTAAGCTTGGTGCGCGCAGTGGTATGGGGTTGGTGCTAAAACGGGCATTGCTGCAGGTAAAACGGGATTACGATTACGTATTAATTGATGTGCCGCCGGTACTGGGGGTGCTAATGGTGAATGCCTTAGCCGCCTGTAAGCGGGTGTTGATCCCGGTGCAAACCGAATTTCTTGCGCTCAAAGGCCTAGAGCGAATGATGCGCACGCTGGCATTGATCCAGTCTTCGCAAAAACAGCAACATCATTACACCATTATTCCGACGATGTTCGATCGCCGCACCAAGGCCTCATTACAAGCTTATGAGAAGCTTCGGGAAACTTATCAGGATAAAGTGTGGCCTGGCATGATTCCGGTCGATACCAAGTTTCGTGACGCGAGTACAGCACAGTTACCGCCCAGCATTTATGCACCAACCGCGCGTGGCGTACATGCCTACAATGCGCTGCTAAACTATTTGATTCAGCAAGACCGAAAAGTGGAGGCCAGCTTATGAGTCGTCAGCATACCGATGCCGCCATGAAAGAATACTTATCGGCATTGTTGACCGAGGAAGCAGAGGCGCCTGAGGCTGGTTTAGCTGAATTAAGCAAAGCGCCCGTTGCGCGTTTGCTCGCGCAAATTAAACCACCAGCGCCAACTGCCGATAAAGTAATAGAAGAACCGGTGGTTGGACGAATTCCGCCCCGCAGTGAAGTGCTACCGGCGGCCAAGGTTATCGAGCCGCCAGCAATCACCTCAGTAGAGTCGGTGGAAGTACCCGCGCAAGCTGAACTGCGCGAAGCGGTGCAACAGCAGTTAGATACACAGGCCGGCAGTGATGGCCCGACCGATGCGATGCAGGAATATCAAACGGATGATTTTCAGGCATTGTTTTTTAGCGTAGCCGGGTTAACGCTGGCAGTGCCGCTGAAAAGCTTGGGTGGTATCCATCAGTTGCAAAAGCCGAGCCCGCTATTTGGTAAGCCAGCATGGTTTCTTGGCATTATGACCGATCGCGACGACAAATTGCAGGTGGTGGATACCGCGCGTTGGGTCATGCCAGAGAAATATGATGCGCTGGCAGAAAAGATTGAGTACCAATATTTAATTATGTTGAAAGATAGTCGCTGGGGGTTAGCTTGTGAGGCCCTAGTGACGAGCACGACCATTAGTCCTGACGCGGTGCAGTGGCGGCGTACAGAGCAAGGCGGTAAACGCCCATGGTTGGCGGGTGTGGTACGCGAAAAAATGTGTGCATTACTAAATGTGGATGCTTTGGTGGCAATGCTTGACAAAGGTTTAGGCAGTCAGCAAGGTTAAGGTTCATTACTATTATTGGGGGCACCAAAATGAGTGCAAACCGAAGCTTGAAAGCAAACAACGACGTCGATCATAACGATGAGGTGCTCCAGTGGGTTACCTTCCGCCTAGAGGAAGAAACCTATGGTATTAATGTAATGCAGGTGCAAGAAGTGCTGCGTTACAGTGAAATTGCACCGGTACCTGGCGCGCCAGATTATGTGCTGGGTATTATTAATTTGCGCGGTAACGTGGTGACGGTGATTGATACACGTACTCGCTTTGGCCTGCCAACCACGGAAGTCACCGATAACACTCGGGTTGTTATTATTGAGGCGGAAAAGCAGGTCATCGGTATCTTAGTCGATAGCGTGGCGGAAGTGGTGTACCTGAAGAAGTCAGAAATTGATAGCGCTCCGAATGTTGGCACTGAAGAAAGTGCTAAATTCATTCAAGGCGTCAGTAACCGCGACGGCGAACTGTTAATTTTGGTGGATTTGAATAAGCTCCTCAATGACGAAGAGTGGGACGAGATCTCGCGCTTATGAGTATTGGCTTTACGGTGGTATTGCTGGTGTCAGTGCTGGCGTTAGCTACCACGCTGGCGGTCAGTTTTCACGTGCTCCGTGAACTTCGTGAGTTGCGGCTTCAGCAACGCGCGCAGCAACGCGTGAGCGCCGAGCCGCCGGCACAAGTTGCTGCGGAAGCTCCGTCAGCTCCTCTGTGGCATGAAGACATTGAGTTAGTCCAACATAGCGTAGCAACCCAGCTGGAAGCTTTAGAGACCTATGTGGGCGAGCAACTAGTCCCAGTGCAGGCAGCGATATTGCAATTGGAGCAGCAATTGCAAGCGCAGCAAGAAGCCATTGATGATGCGTTAGATGCGCTCGCGCAGCAGCTGGCGCAAGTGAAAGAGGCGGCAGAGCAAGATCCTGAAGCTCGGTTATATCAACGGGCCGCTAAATTAGTGGCCACCGGTACCACGGTTGAGGAATTAATGGAAGCCTGCGAATTACCGCGCGCCGAGGCTGAGTTGTTGTTAGCCGTACATCAGCGCAAGCAAGCTGAAGCTTAAATTTTATAGTGGAAGCGGCCACCCGGTTGAGTCCACTCGGCAGGGAAGCGGCCATCAAGTACGTACGCAAAAGCAATCAGCTCTGCAATAATCACGTATAAATCCTTTGGTATTTCGGCTCCCACGTCTAGTTTTGCCAAACTGTCCGCCAGTAATGGATCTTCATGTACCAGCACGCCGCTTTGTTTAGCAATTTTGATCATTTCTTCGGCGAGCGCGTCATAACCTTTGGCAATCACGCTAGGTGCCCCACCCCCGGAATAACCAAGGCCGACGGCTTTTTTTCCAGTGCTTGCTGGCGCCGAGTTTGCTGACCTAGCGTTCGACTTATCCGCTTTTTTCATGGTCCGTCCTCATATTTCTCATCTATCTATTCGCGTTATTTGAGCACATTGAGTACCCGTTAAAAGTGGCTCGATTACACTTGCAAATGAATGGAATTACCACTCAACTCTTGCAGTTGTTCGGGCACTTTGCCGCGAATAGCACTGAGCTCAACTTGGCTTAACTGTAATGCTTTAAAGCGCGCATCGAGCATCCGTAGATGCTCCTGAATATGTACCCGTGCACCAAGGCTTTCGGTCACGAATTGAATTTTCGTCTGACTATGTTGATAACTACCTTTCACTAAGACGGGCCCATAGCGCGCCAGTGGCATTCTGAGTTTAAACAACCAAATATCTTCTTCGACTTCGCCGCGGCGCCGTTTGTGCTTGCGACGTTGTACTAATAATTCGGCTTGTTGGTAGGGCTGCTGGCCATGCATGGGCACTAATAAATGATAATCGGGGGTACCCGCGCGGGCGGTTTCGACCAGTTGTGCTTGACTCATTCTGGCGGCATTCATACTGCCGGCAACGGTTTGAATAAGGTTCTGTAATAACTGCGGTGTGAGCGCACTCAACAGCGCTGCGCTGGGGCTAGCAACGCTTGCTGCGGGGGCATTTGCCGCCGCTGGAGTGCGCGCTTGCAAACCCGCCGATAATTGCTGCGCTAATTGGCTACCTAGGGTTTGTGACCATTGCGCTGCGTTTTGAGCAGTGGTGGTTGAGCTGGTTGTTTGAGCCAGTTTGGCGCCTAGCAGCATTAACAGTAATTGGCCTAGCCCGCCTAACGACTGGGACGGGTTTAAACTTAATGGGCGGGCGGCAAACCACTGATTCATAAGTTGTTCAAGCTGTTGAGGCTGAGTCGGTTGAATATTGCTGGTTAATTGCTGAATGAGCGCCCGGACGATATCGGCACCATTGTCGGCAGCGTTATTGGCAGCAGTGACCGGGCTATTACCACCACTTTGCACGGCGTTTGTGGCGCTGCCCACGGTTGCGGCTACTGGCGTAGTTGCCGCGCCGGTAGTATTCGCTTGAGAGCTTACCGTTAGTGGTGAAGCGTTAGTGGGCGCGGGGCTAGGATTAGCGGTTACTGCTGGTAGTGTCGCTAATTGTTGTTGCAGTAGGGGCAAACGCTGCAGCAATTCGGTTGGACCAAGCATGTTAGCGCGCAGCGGTAATAAAGCGTGAATGGCATTTATAGTTGCTGCGGTTATCGCCGTTGGTGCTGAACCTGTAACAGCTGGCGTTGGTGATGTCGCCGGGGTTGGCGTACCTGCTACGGGTGCTGCGCTCGCCTGACCACTATTTGTGGTAGTGGCGGACGCGCTGGGCGTTGCTGGGCTAGCCTTGGCCGGGATAGGTAATGGTAAGGTTTTCTGCAGCACAGCCGGCAATTTCGCGACTAAAGTTCTGGGCAAGTTCAGCAGTGGCTGTTGCCAGTTCGCGAGCGCTGCTGGCGTGCCCTGGGCGCCAACATTGCTGGGTAGCAGCGCTTGCAATTGTAGCTGCGGCGCCGCAGTTGGTACTGCCGGCGGTAGCACTTGTAACTGTATAGCTAGGGCGCGGCTCGGTTGATTCGCAAGCACCTCGTTTAGCGTCTGCGCAACCTGAGGAGGGAGCGTAATTTGGGTTCCGGCGATGCTTAATTTGGCAGCGCTGTTAGCGGTGGCCGGCAACAGCTGGGCAGGCATCGTGGTCGCAGGTAGTGGACGTCCATCCGCGGTGGCTGGCGCGAGTTGAGTGATTTGCATGACGGCCGCGGCTTGCACCGCAGCGGGAAATACCTGTAACCACAGCGGTGAGCCAACGGGGGTTTGCGCTGCCAGCGGTAGCTGGTTTATCGGTAAGCTAAATTGTTGTCCAGCCAGTTGCAATAACACTTGCTGATTTTGAATTTGTAGCACCGTTGCAGTCATTGGCTGTGCGGTGGATAAAGCACTAGGAGCTGGGTTCGCTGCGGTTGGCGTCGGCGTCGTCGTTGGAATTAAATTGATCAGCAATTGCCGCAAGGAATTGGCAGCTTCAGTTGACAATGGACTGTCTGTTCGGCCTTGTAAGGTCGTTAAGGCTTGCTGTAATACTTGCAGCAGCTGCATCTTTATCCGAACTCCTGAAGCGTCAGTGAGAAGCAGCCGACAGCGCGCCCTAAGCGTGGCATGTCAAGCTGCAGTTATGCTATTATCGGCGACCAAAGTTAGCGCTAAAGTCATAGCATCACACAGGAATTTTAGCATTACTAGCCAATCTTTAACCGCGACCTACGTGTGTGCGTCTGGACTCGCCTCGCAGCGTGCTCAGCGGCAATTATTTGACCAGTTAAATTTGCACGTAAAAGCTGGCGAACTCATCCATGTGGTTGGTCCCAACGGGGCCGGCAAATCTACCTTGTTGCGAATTCTAGCTGGTATTTATCGTCCGGATCGTGGTGTATTGCAATGGTTTGATACGCCTGATTTAGACGCGGCTGAGCGTGCTGAGCGCCTGCTCTTTATTGGCCATAAGCCAGCGGTGAAGCAAGAGCTAACTGCGCTTGAGCAGTTAGCGTGGTGGGCACAAGTTGCTGAGCAACCGATTGATGCCTGGGCGCTGCTTGAAGACATTGGTTTGCTGGCGCTCGAAGATGTGCCGGCGCAACAACTCTCTGCCGGCCAGCAACGGCGAATCGCCCTCACGCGGCTATGGTTTACGCAAGCGCCATTGTGGATCCTTGATGAGCCTTTCACCGCCCTTGATCAGCAAGGTATAGCGTTATTAACTGCACGTTTTGCAGCTCACGTTGCGGCCGGCGGCAGCATTGTGATGAGCTCGCACCAAAGCTTGAACATGCCGTGCCGAACCGTTGACCTTGGCAGGAGTCAGGCATGAGTTGGCGTATTTGCAAATTGGTCATGGCACGAGATTTGAAAATTGCGTTGCGCCGCCGCAGTGATGTGTTTAATCCATTGTTATTTTTGCTGATGGTGATCAGTTTGTTCCCGATTGCGGTGGGGCCAGGCGCTGATGTGTTAGGGCGCATCGCTGCGGGTGTGATTTGGGTTGCCGCCTTACTCACCTCGTTATTGGGGTTAGAGCGATTATTCCGAGATGATTTTTATGACGGTAGCTTGGAACAAATGTTGTTGTTACCGAGTCCATTAGTGGGCATAGCAGCTGCCAAAATTGGCGTGCATTGGTTGTTAACCGGGTTACCGATTGTGCTGCTGTCGCCGTTGTTGGCGCTGTTGCTGAAGCTACCGCTGGAGGCTTTACCCGCGTTAGTCGGTACGCTGTTACTGGGTACCCCTATTTTAAGTGCGGTCGGCGCGTTGGGCGCGGCACTCACAGTGAGCCTACAGCGCGGAAGTATCGTATTAAGTTTACTCGTTTTACCGTTATTTATACCGCTGCTGATTTTTGCGACGGCAGCAGTGGAGGCCGCCTTATTTGGCGCGCCGATGCTCGGTCAGCTGCTACTGTTAGCCAGTTTAGCTGTATTAACCTTAACCCTCATGCCGATTGCAGTTGCAGCGGCCATTCGAGTGAGTGTGAATTAACATGTGGCGATGGTTACATCCGTATGCAAAAGGTGAAGCAACCTATCGATTGATTGGGGCTTGGCAACCGTGGTTAACAGGCTTAGCGTGGCTGGTGCTGACCCTAGGGCTGGGTTGGGGCCTATTAATTGCGCCGACTGATTATCAGCAAGGCGACAGTTACCGGATTATTTTTATTCATGTACCCAGCGCAATTCTATCTATGGGTGCCTATTTTGGCATGGCCTTAATGGCATTTATTGCGACCGTTTGGCAAATTCGGACGGCGGCTTGGAGCTTGGCCGCCATTGCGCCGGTTGGTGCGGCATTAACGGCCGTTGCGCTGATTACCGGCGCGGTGTGGGGTAAACCCATGTGGGGCACTTGGTGGGAGTGGGATGCGCGGCTCACATCTCAGCTCATCTTATTATTTCTTTATGCCGGTGTGTTAGCCCTTTACTACGCTTTTGATGACGAGCGGACGGGCGCTAAAGCAGCCAGTATTCTCGCGATGGTTGGGGTGGTTAATTTGCCCATCATTCATTATTCCGTGGAGTGGTGGAATACCCTGCATCAGGGTGCCACCATCACTAAATTTGCGCGGCCATCGATGCCTCCTAGCATGTACATTCCGTTGTTTATTTGTATTTTTGGCGCGGCGCTGATGACTGCTGCATTGGTGGCAAAGCGAATGCGCCAAGAAATACTCCGCAACGAAATTCACCGCCCCTGGGCGCAGCAAGCACTGCTTGGTGAGACCAACAAGGGTGAGACCAACAAGCAACCCCAAGGAGCAGCGAATAATGGCGTTTGATTCCTGGCAAGCCTTTGTTGATATGGGCGGTTATGGTTTTTATGTCTGGCTAGCCTACGGGCTATCGGCGCTGGTGATGCTCGCGGTCTGGGGGCATGCGCGCTGGGTGCAGGGTCAACTTAAACAGCAATGTGAGCAACAACTTCAACGTCGGCAGCGTCTTGAGCGCCGCCAGCAGTCGCAGGAGTCTATCCATGAATCCACGTCGTAAGAAACGCCTCACTTGGGTGTTGGTATTAATTGTTGGAGTGGGCGCCGCCGTTGGGCTCATGCTTACCGCTCTGAATCAGAATATCGATTTGTTTTACACCCCCTCAGAAGTCGTCAACGGTAAAGGTGCTGAGCAACATAAACCCACCGTGGGGCAGCGTATTAGAATTGGAGGCATGGTGGTTGAGGGCTCGGTGCGCCGCGATCCGCAAACCTTAGAAGTGGAATTTCAAGTGGTCGACACTGGACCTGCGGTGACCATTCAATATACCGGTATTTTGCCTGATTTATTCCGTGACGGTCAGGGCATTGTGGCGCAAGGCGTGTTGACCGAGTCGCGCACCCTAGCTGCCACTGAAGTGCTGGCGAAACACGATGAAGAATATATGCCGCCAGAATTGGCCGAGGCGATGAAAGGCATTAAGCATGTCAATCCGAATCAAAATCCGGCGTTTAACCAAACGCCTGCCGAGGCGACTGACGCCGACGACACCACAGGTGGCTACTAATGATTGCTGAACTTGGCCACCTAACACTGGCAATTGCCCTGACCTTTTCAATTGCACTAGCAACGGTGCCGTGGTTTGGTGTTGCGCGTAACCGGGTGGGTTACATGACGTTGGCGCGACCGTTAGCCTACGGTCAATTCTTGTTTACGTTAGTCGCATTTGCGCTGCTTACGTGGGGCTTTATTGCCCATGATTTCTCGATTGCCTATGTGGCGGCAAACTCGAACTCGGATTTACCCGTTATTTACCGTATTACTGCAGTTTGGGGCGCGCATGAGGGTTCATTTTTACTGTGGATGGTGATGCAGGCTGGATGGGCAGCAGCCGTCGCGATTTGGTCTAAGCGCATGCCCGTCACCATGATGGCGCGGGTACTTGCGGTACTTGGCTTGATCAGTGTCGGCTTCTATTTGTTTATGATCACGGTCTCGAATCCATTTGATCGCAGCTTGCCGCTGATTCCCGTCGATGGCAACGATCTGAACCCACTCTTGCAAGACCCGGGGATGATCATTCATCCGCCGCTGCTTTATATGGGCTACGTTGGTTTTTCGGTGGCCTTTGCCTTCGCGATTGCAGCGCTGATGGCCGGCCGGCTGGATGCTGCGTGGGCGCGCTGGTCGCGGCCTTGGACAACGGCCGCATGGATGTTCTTAACCGTTGGCATCGCGCTCGGTAGTTGGTGGGCTTATTACGAACTCGGTTGGGGTGGCTGGTGGTTCTGGGACCCAGTTGAGAACGCCAGTTTTATGCCGTGGTTAGTGGGTACGGCACTGATGCACTCGCTGGCGGTAACGGAAAAACGTGGGGCCTTCAAAGCGTGGACCGTGTTACTGGCGATTGCTGCCTTTAGCTTAAGCTTGTTGGGCACTTTCTTAGTGCGTTCAGGGGTCTTAGTATCGGTTCATGCTTTTGCCACAGACCCAGCGCGTGGGCTCTTTATTTTGGCATTGCTGGTGCTGGTTATTGGTGCATCGCTGGCCTTGTTCGCTTGGCGCGCGGCGAGTGTCAAGAGTCAGACCAAGTACCAAGGTTTGTCGCGCGAAGTGATGCTGCTTGGCAACAACGTGTTTTTAATAGCGGCAACCATTGTGGTATTGCTCGGCACCTTGCTACCGCTGGTGCATAAAGAGTTAGGCTTAGGCTCTATTTCTATTGGTGAACCGTTTTTTAATCAGATGTTCACTTATTTAATTGTGCCATTTGCGTTGCTACTAGGTATTGGTCCGTTGGTGAAATGGCGCCGGCAAAGCTTTTTAGAGTTACGCTTACCACTCGCTAAAATGCTGTTGTTGAGTGTGGCCTTGGGTATTGGGCTACCTTGGTTGTTGGCTGACACCTTACACGGCATCGCTAGCTTAGGCTTCATTCTGGCGGTTTGGGTGCTGCTTGGCACTCGAGAAGAATTGCAGCAGCGGGTTGCACAACGCGAGCACAAGTTACAAGGGCTTACTAAACTGGGCCGCAGTCACTGGGGAATGGTGCTGGGTCATGTTGGCTTTGCGGTGACTTTAATTGGGATTGCGGCGGTCACCAGTTACGAAATTGAACGTGATGTAGCGCTGGCGCCCGGTGATACCGTCGAGGTGGGTAGTTATTCAGTCACCTTTAATCGGCTCGAGCGTGTCGCTGGACCCAATTATGACGCTGACCGGGGCTATTTTGTCATTAGTCAAGATGGGCAACAGGTTGCTGAAGTTGAGAGTGACAAACGCTTTTATCGTGTGCAGCGGATGAGCATGACTGAAGTGGGACTTGATCCTGGCTTTACTCGCGACTTATATGTTGCGCTCGGCGAGCCAATTGACGGCGGTAATGGTGCATGGGCGGTGCGGGTTTACGTAAAACCGCTGATCCGGTGGATCTGGGGTGGCGCGCTATTAATGGCGCTTGGTGGGCTGCTAGCTTTGTCTGATAAACGTTACCGGAGTCGCAAATTATCGAGTACCCAAGCCGGGGCGGAGGGCATATGAGTCAAGGTCGTAAAATGCTTTTATTGAGCCTGCCGCTGGGGCTGTTTTTACTGATGGTGGGGTTTTTATTAAAGGGCCTATTTTCAGACCCAACAGAATTAAGCTCAGCGCTTGTGGGTAAACCGGCACCGACCTTTTCATTGCCTGATATTTACGACCTCAACAAGCGTTACGATGAGCGCGTGTTGCAAAATGGTCCACTGTTGTTGAACGTGTGGGCAACCTGGTGTCCAACCTGCCGCGCCGAGCATGCATTTTTGAATCAGCTTGCCAGCGAGGGCGTCACGATTATTGGTTTGAATTATAAAGACGACTCACGTGAAGCTGCGTTGAATTGGCTGAATACCTTGGGCGACCCTTATCAGCTAAATTTATTTGACGCGGATGGTTCGGTCGCATTGGAGTTTGGGGTTTACGGTGCGCCGGAAACCTTCTTTATTAACGCCGCTGGTGAGATTGTTTATCGCCATGTAGGCGACGTAAATACACGTAACTGGGCATCAACATTGGAACCTATTTGGGCGTGTTTACAGCGCACCGCGGCAGCGCCGGGGAGTGAAACATGCCAAGGTTGATGATGGCGGTTTTAGTTCCCTTGCTGGTCACCCTTAGTCTGTGGTTGGTGGCTGTGCCGGGGTACGCGGCCGTTACTGAATCGCGCGAGTTTGAAACCGCAGCCCAGGCCGAGTTGTACTATGAGTTAATCGATGAACTGCGCTGCCCTAAGTGTCAAAATCAAACTATCGGTGATTCTAATGCACCGCTGGCTAAAGATTTACGCGATCGTACCTACACTATGGTCATGAATGGCCAATCGAAGCAGGAAATTATTGCGTTTATGGTCGCCCGTTACGGTGATTTTGCGCACTATCAACCACCAGTTAGGTGGAGCACGAGTGTGCTCTGGTGGGGTCCCTTGCTGTTTATCGGTGGCGGTATTGCGGTGGTACTGTGGCGGGTGCGAGAGCGTGCTGCGCCAGCGGCTGCCGAATCTGCTGCAGGGCCGGTGCCAAGTGCGCGGCCCGAGTCGGAATTGACCGAGGCAGAGCGGGCTGCGCTTGCTGAACTGCTGCAAGACCATGAGCCTGATAACCAACCCGCCAGCTCAAATATCAATGGCACGGAGTCAAAGCATGATTGAGAATATTGCGTTACTAGTGCTGACCTTAGTGCTTGCTGGATTATTTCTGCTGATTTTCGGGATGCGGGCGCAGCGCGGTGGTGCGGTTGCCTTGCAGCAAACGCGGTTGCGCGCTAATCGTGAGCTGTACCAACAACGCCAGCAAGAGTTAGCGGATGAAGTGGCCGAGGGCGTGCTGAGCGAAGCGAGTTTGCGCACGGCAAAGCTAGATCTTGATCGGCGCTTCTTGGCTGAAAACCAAGAGCTTGAACAAGCGGTTGAGGCGCAAAAGCCGATTAACTTAACTTGGTTAGTGGTACCTTTTTTGCTAATTGCGGGTGCAATTTACTGGCTGTTTGGTAGTTGGCATTTGCAAGCGCAAGCAGACGCTGCGCTGGCGCAACTTCCTGAGCTTGGCGCGCGTGCGCTGCAAAATGATCAAGCGCAACTCACCCCGGAAGAGCTGGATACCTTTGCGCTGGGGCTGCGGCAAAAACTCGCGCGACAGCCAGGTGACGCGGTGGCATGGCTGGTGTATGGCCGGGTGATGTTGGCCCAAGGGCAGTTAGAGCAAGCTATTGCCGCGATGGAAAAAAGTTATCGCTTGGATTCGAATCGACTGGGTACGTTGTTAAGTTACAGTAAGCTGCTAGTGCAAACCGGCGACTCACAATACTTGCCGCAGGCGGCACGAATGTTAGCCAAGGTGTTGGCGCAACAGCCCAACAATGTGGATGCCCTGAGCTTGGTCGGGTTTGTGGCGTTTGAGCAAGGCGACTGGGACGCAGCCAGCGCAGCATGGACTCAGTTACTGGGGCAATTAAGCGCAACCGATCCGCGCCGAGAAGTGATAGCGACAGCGCTTGCGGATGTTCAGCAACGAGCCTTAGCAGGCGAGGTAAGGTTGCAGGTAACGGTGGCATTGGCACCGGAGCTACAAGCACAAGTGCCAGCCAACGCCACCCTATTTGTGTATGTGCGCGATCCGAGTGGAATGGCGATGCCGGCCGCAGTTAAACGGCAAGCTTATCGCGCTGAGCAGGCGGAAGTGGTGGTGCAGTTGTCTAATGCAGATGCCATGCTGGCAGATTACAAGCTGAGCGATTTGGCACAATGGCAAGTTTATGCACGAATTTCAGCGGATGACAAAATTGACGCTGAAGCCGGTGATTTACAGGGGAGCAGTCCCGTTTTAGAGAGCCAATCGCAGGCAATTCGCGTATTGGTCAATGAGATACTGAATTAGGAAGCGTAACCGTGCGTCTGAATGACTGGAAGTTAGTAATAGTTTTAGTGGGTAGTTTAATGGTCACTGCGTGCAGCAGTGCGCCCGATGACCCATACGCCGATCCGCGTGACCCTTATGAAGATTTTAACCGCGATATGTGGGATTTTAACGAAGCGCTTGACGAGAATGTCGTGCGTCCGGCCGCGGTTGGTTACAGCAAAATTCCACAGCCTATTCGTAGCGGCATGTATAACATGGTCCGTAATCTGGATGAGGTCGCTAACACGGTGAACCATGGCTTGCAGGCTGAATTTGGTTATGCAGGCACGTCAATCGGAAGATTTTTGATCAACTCCACGGTTGGTTTGTTAGGCTTTTTTGATGTTGCCAGCGAGTTAGGTCTGGCGGAGCATGATGAAAACTTCGGTGAAGTGCTAGCGACCTGGGGGGTGCCGGATGGCCCATTCATTATGCTGCCGGGTATTGGCCCTACAGTGCCTATTGACCGCGGTGGCGACATTGTTGATGGCACCTACTTCCCGCTGGATAACATTGTTTCACCATGGAACTTCGTGCGGGTAGCAATAAAGGGATTAGAGACCCGCGTGCGACTTATGGATCAGGAGCAAGTATTAGAAAACTCACTCGACCCGTATTCGTTTGTTAAAGAAGCCTACTTGCAGCGTTGGCGTAATAAGGTGTACAACGGCAATCCTCCTCCTGAGCCGCTAGACGACTTCGACGACTTCGACGACTTCGATGACTTCGAGGAATTTGATGAGCCCTCGATACCGGCCGAGGAAGGTGGTGAAGTTGATGAAGGTGCAGAGGCGACCAACACCAACATTTAAATGCTCAGTCGAGTTGACGTACCGGGTGCTGTGAACTTCACTTGAAGTAACGGCATGGTGGTAGTAACTCGCGCTCATCCAAGCGCTATGAATATCCCGTGCACTATGATGCAACTCAATAGGGGGCTTCATGTCACCAAGGGTGTTATTGATAGAAGACGATGCGGTATTTCAGCGCTTGGTGCTTAACTACTTACGGCAGCAAGGCTATATCGTCGAAGCCGCTTATGATGGTGAGCAAGGGCTACGCTATATTCTTGATGATCCGCCTGACATTGTCCTGTGTGACTTAAACTTGCCACACATGTCTGGTTTACATGTGCTGGAGGCGTTACTTAAGCAGGCCCAGCACATTCCTGTCATTGTTATTTCCGCATCGGAAGACATGAGTGATATTCGTGAAGCAGTGCGGTTGGGAGCATGGGACTATTTAGTCAAACCGGTGCAAAATCTGCAGCAACTTGAATTTGCGATCCACAATTGCCTTGATCGCCAGCAGCTCGAACATGCGCATGAGCGCGAATTATCCGAACTCGATCACCACATTGACATGTTGTACCGCGATCCCCAAGTGGTCGAACGCTTGATTGCGGATATGCGACCACTCGGCAGTTTAACGGTGGGGGCTTATACCATCGAGCATAGTGGTGGCCTGCATCAAGGGGTTACCGGCGTTGACGAATGGGTGACCGCGCCACAGCAAGTGTTAATCGATTATCGGCAGTTGCCGCAGCAGCAAGCGTTAATGGTGATGGCCGTTGCCAATGCCGTTGCCGACCAAACACTGATCTCGCTGTTAGTATTGAAAACCTTACTTAATCCCCTGGTGCGACAAGCCTTTACGCAACGGCAACAGCCATTAATGCCAGACCTGTTATTGCAACAATTAAATGTTGAGTTGTGCCATTCTAAAATTCGCACCGCTTACGATGTGACCGTCGTGATTTTAGATACTGAGCAACACACTTTGCAGGTGGCGCAGGCAGGGCAAGGGATTATTGCTGAGCCGCAACAATCCCCGGATCTTAGTTTAGGTATCTGGCAACATGCGAACTTTCATGCGGTGAAATGTGAACTAGCGCCGGGCCAAAGTTTTACTTACAAAGTTAATGATGCTCGGCTTCGTGTAGTGCGCTCTGCTGGCGGCGGGTAAACGCTGCCACTGCTTCTTTATAATACGGACGGGCTAAGTTCAACGTGATGGGCTGAATGATTAATGGATAACATAGCACGGCGAGCAGCAGTGCAAGTGCCTGCCAATACCAACCGCTCACATTGACTAAGCTATAAAAAAACAGCCCCAATACCAGCAACTTGATCATATTTCCGCACCAACGCCTTGGAACGGGCATTAAACGCTCGGCTAATTGCACGATTTGAGCGCGCTCAACTAAGCTAAATGATTGTAATTCTGGAATTTGTCGTGGTGACACATAAAAAAATGGGAAGCGCATGATGAGTTTCGATACCTCTAAAAAGTCGTAAGTGCAGCACCTCGTTGACATTTGTAAGTGTAGCACAAGGCCTGCTAGCCTTGCACCCGCAGCCTAAAGTGGGATATAACAGCCCATCTTTTCGTAAAAACCATAATAAGAATGATTGGGGTCGAAATATGAGCCAAGCTCAACCTAAGGGAACTTTATTCGGTCATCCGACCGGTTTATACGTGCTGTTTACCTCTGAAATGTGGGAGCGTTTCTCCTACTACGGAATGCGGGCACTGTTGGTACTCACCTTGGTGGAAGCCACCAATTCGATGAACCCTGGTTTTGGGATGACATCGGGTGACGCGTTATTGATTTATGGCTATTACACCTCGCTGGTGTATTTTACGCCGCTGATTGGCGGTTGGTTAGCGGATAACTTTTTAGGCCAGCGTACCTCCATTTTGTGGGGTGGTGTATTAATGGCGGCGGGCCAGTTCACCTTGTTCGCAGCAACGCCACATAGCTTGCCCTTATTTTACGTCGGCTTGGGTTTGATTATTGCTGGTAACGGATTGTTTAAGCCAAATATCTCGACCATTGTTGGTGATTTATATCCTCAAGGTGATGCACGTCGCGACTCCGCCTTCTCGATTTTCTACATGGGCATTAACTTAGGCGCATTCTTAGCGCCATTAATTACCGCAACTTTGGGTGAAAGTGCAGAGTACGGCTGGCGCTGGGGTTATTTCGCCGCAGGTGTGGGGATGTCATTAGCGGTGGTCACTCAAGGTTTATTCTTCCAACGCTTTTTGGGTGATGTCGGTAAGGTGCCTGGCGCCAAGCTATCCGCGCAAAAGTCGGGTGGGGTACAAAAGCCATTGACTACCGAAGAACGTGACCGCCTACGCGTTATTTTGTCACTATTCGTTTTCGTCACGGTATTTTGGTTGGCGTTCGAGCAAGCCGGTGGCTTGATGAATATTTTTGCCTCTGAGTACACCGACCGAATGATTGGTGATACCGAGGTGAATGCCGGCTATTTCCAATCATTGAATCCACTCTTTATTCTTATTTTTGCGCCGTTATTTGCAGCGCTTTGGGTTGGCTTAAGTAAACGCGACAAGAGCCCTGATGCCCCGATTAAAATCATTGCTGGCCTAGTGCTAACAGCGATTGGTTTTGGTTTCCTTGTGGTGGGTGTGTACGAAATTCAAGCTACTGGTAAATCGAGCATGATTTGGCTGGTGCTGGCGTACTTGTTCCACACTTTGGGTGAGCTATGTATTTCGCCGGTCGGGCTATCATTAATGACTAAACTGGCACCGTTGCGGTTAGCTAGTTTAGTGATGGGGATTTGGTTCTTAATGCCGGCACTGGCGCAGCTGCTCGCTGGTTGGGTTGGGGCGTTCTCGGATACTGCTGACAAATATGAAGGCGTGCGTAACTTCGTGGCGCAGTTTGGCATTGAAGCGCAATTTGCTGGACTATTTGTGGTGTTTGCCGGGATTGCGGTTGGTTTGCTGGTGTTCGGCGTGGTGTTATGGCTGGTTTCAGGTAAATTAGTTGATTGGATGCACGGTGCGGAGCGCATGGACCCGACGGATACCACCACTGCACTTGAGCAAGAATTAGAAGTTGTGGGCGAGCATGATGCGATTCGCCCTGATGTGCCAAAAGGATAACTCATGGTTAAGAAAGTCGTTATTCCGGTTGCGGGTTTAGGAACCCGCATGTTGCCTGCCACTAAGGCCATTCCGAAAGAAATGTTGCCGTTGGTGGATCGCCCGTTAATTCAGTTTATCGTGGAGGAATGTGCGGCGGCCGGGCTCACGGACGTTATTTTAGTGACCCATTCGAGTAAAAACTCGATTGAAAACCACTTCGACACCAGTTTTGAATTGGAAACGACGCTCGAGACGCGAGTGAAGCGGCAGCTACTCGCCGAAGTACAGGCTATTTGTCCGCGTGGTGTGACTATCATGCACGTTCGCCAAGGGGTTGCCAAAGGCTTAGGGCATGCCGTGCTGTGTGCCCGCCCGCTGATCGGCGATCAACCCTTTGCGGTGGTGCTGCCAGATGTATTAGTAGATGCCACCAGTTGTGACCTACGCAAAGACAACCTGACGGAGATGGTGCGTAACTTTACCGAGTCCGGCGCCGCGCAGGTAATGGTTGAGAAAGTACCTGCGAATAAGGTTGATCAATACGGAATTGCCGACTTAGCCGGTGTTGATTTGCAACCGGGCGAGCAAACCCCGATCAAATCCTTGGTGGAAAAGCCAATGGTTGGTCAGGCACCCTCCCAGTTAGCCGTGGTGGGACGCTATGTTTTCCCTGCTGACTTATGGGCGATGTTGGAGCGCACGCCAGTAGGGGCTGGAAACGAAATCCAGCTGACTGACGCGATGGATATGTTGTTAGCGCAGCAGCCGATGCATGCTTACTACATGAAGGGTCGTAGTAACGATTGTGGTAACAAGTTAGGTTATGCCCAAGCATTCGTGGAACAAGCACTGCGTCACCCTGAAATTGGTGCTGGAATGCGCGCGTTTCTGAAATCGCTTTAAAGCGCTAGCCAGAGTGGCTAGCGGCATCTTGTGTAAGTATTACGGTTGATTACAGGGTGAATAAATCGCCTCAAACGGCAACGTTTGAGGCGATGTTGTTAGTGGGGGAAGTAACGCTGTCAAGCTTACCGGAGACGGCCGTTTTAGGGCTAGTGTCTTTATGTAACCGTTGTAGCAATAACTCCGCCAGCATTCGGGTACATGGCCCGGTCCGCTCACCATTTGGTAATACCAAATACAAACTGCCACGACGATGCGAACTGCCGTTCAGTTGCAACTTGCGTAAGCTACCGTTTTTGATCGCTTGTTGGCTAATATGTGGTGGCAACCAACAGAAACCTAAACCACCCTGAACCAAGCGCATTGCTTCATCAAAATGGCTGACCGTCCAGCGTTGTTCCGCTTTTAACCAGCCCTCTGTCTCGTCCGGTTTAGCGGCGGTATCACGGATCACAATTTGCAGATGCTGAGATAACTCATCTTGCGTCACTGCGCGTTGCAATTGCGCTAGTGGGTGCTGCGGATGACACACTAATTCAAGGCTGTATTCACCAATAGGCTCGCCAATCACGCCCTTCGGTAATTGATGGGTGATCACCAAATCTGCGCTCTGCTCAAGAATATGCTGCTTAGTACCGGTTAGTACGGCATCTTCAATGAGCAAACGGCTGCCTCGGCTTTGTGCCTCGAATTGCTGTAAAATATTCAAAATAGGCGCCCGGTCAAACACCATTTCAACCACTACCCGCACTTGTGGTTCCCAACCATCGTTAAGATTGTCGGCTAAGCGTTCGAGTTCGGTAATGGTTTGGGTGAGCTGGCGTGAGCGCCGTAGCATGACCTCGCCAATTGGGGTAAGTACAGCTTTACGGCCAATCACCTCAAGTAATTGTACGTCGAGTACCTGCTGCATCTTCGCAACGGCGTGATTTAACGAGCTTTGGCTTTTATTCAATTCTTTTGCAGCGTGGGCATAACCACCGCAATCAACGACGGCCTGCAAAATTCGCCACTGTTCAATAGTCGTTTTCGGACGATAAATACTCATTTACTTCGCGCCATGATGACTGCTCGCAACGGAGCTTGATACCCTTCAATAGTCAAATTCGAATCATTTGGATCAAGAAAATCGGATAAAGACTCACCCGTCATCCACTGAGTGCGACGCTGTTCGTCGCATGAGGTCTGATTTAGGTCAACCAATTCAATATCTACGAACTTTAAGCGCTCCAGCCAGTGCATGAGTGCGGCAGTGCTCGGAATAAACCATACGTTGCGCATATTGGCGTAACGCTCACCCGGTACGAGCACGGTTTGGCTGTCGCCATTCACAACTAATGTTTCCAATACTAAACGACCGCCAGGTTTCAGTTGATTGCGCAATTGCTGCAAAAACTCAAGCGGCGAGCGGCGGTGATAAAGCACCCCCATACTAAATACGGTGTCGAACTGCAGTTGAGGGGGCATGGCTTCGATGCCCACCGGAAAAAAATGAGCGCGCGAGGCTATCGATTCAGGCATAAATTGCCGAATAGCTAAAAACTGCGCCATAAATAATTGTCCGGGATCAATTCCCCAGACATCGCTGGCGCCAGCTTCCAGCATCCGCCACAAATGGTAACCACTGCCGCAGCCTACATCTAAAACTTGTTGGCCTTGTAAGCTACCAAGTGCGGGTAGCAGGCGTTGCCATTTCCAATCTGAGCGCCACTCGGTATCTATCTCAACGCCAAACAGATTAAAAGGTCCTTTACGCCAAGGCATGAGCTGTTGCAATTGCGCCTGCAAACGCTTTTGCATGCCAGCTTCTGCACTTGGCCCTATACTGACGGTATCGGTGAGGGCCACTTCGGTCGCATTAAGCTGGGGTAAGGCGTTGAGGATGTTGGCCCACTTCGACCAATCGCCATGGGGTTGCCAGGCCGCCAGTTGCGGCGCTAAAGTGGCTAGCCACGGAGCATTTGCCGTGGTACTTAACTTGGCTAAATCAGTTTGCCATAACTTCATGAGATGCCTTTTTCAGATGCTGGTTTTAGCGCCATCATGGAGCAAAAGTTATAGCACTGGAACCAGACCTGTGGCGCTTCAAAGCCAATATGTTGCAGCCGCTCGTGGTGCGCAGCTAGGGTGTCGATTCGCATGACATTTTCAATCGCCGCGCGCTTTTGGGCAATTTCTAATTCACTGTAGCCATTGGCGCGTTTGAACTCGTGGTGTAATTCAACCAGCATGGCATCGTTGGTTGCGGTTTCCGCCTTAAATTTTTCTGACAGGATCAGAATCCCACCCGGCGCTAAACTGGCGTAAATTCGTTGTAACAGCGGCAAGCGCTCTGCCGGCGGAACAAACTGCAAGGTGAAATTCATGACCACGACACTGGCTTGATGCAACGGATAACTGCGAACGTCAGCACAGTCAACCTGCACCGGAATATCGCTGCGATAAGCATTCAGCATATTTTGGCAGCGCTCAGTCATAGGTTGGGAATTATCAATGGCGAATAATTTAACTCCGAGACTGGCTGTTAATTGTTGCCGCATCGCAAGGGTTGCAGCGCCAAGCGAGCAGCCAAGGTCGTAAATGTGGGTGTTGGGTTGGGCAAACTGCGCTGCTAATTGCCCAATACCATGCAAAATACTTTGATAGCCCGGCACCGAGCGATTGATCATGTCACTAAACACTTCGACGACGCGGGCATCGAAAGCGAAATCGGGCACTTGCTGCAGCGGTTCGGAAAAAATAGTATCGCGCGGTTGCGAGGGTGACGACTTGGACATAATAACGCTCGTGAATAAAAACGCTTATTTTAGCGGGGCGATGAGCGAAACACCAGCATCAGAACGCGCGCCAAAAACACCGAATTGGATTGGTGTCATAGCGGTTATTTGCATATAATGTTGGGCTTTATATTCACCCAGATAATTAGGATCAACAGCAATGCGCAGTCACTATTGTGGAGACCTCTCCCGCCAACAGGTTGGCGAGCAAATTAGTTTATGTGGATGGGTTAACAAACGGCGCGATTTAGGCGGCCTCATCTTCATCGATTTGCGGGACCGCAGTGGACTCGTGCAGGTGGTGTTTGATCCAGACCAACAAGCGTTGTTCGAGCAAGCGAACCGCCTCCGCCAAGAGTTCTGTGTGCAATTGCGCGGTGAAGTGCGAGCGCGGCCTGACAGCCAAGTGAACGCAACCATGGCAACCGGCGCGATTGAAGTGATGGCGAGCGAACTGGTGATTTTGAATAAATCAGCGCCAATGCCGATTGATTTTAACCAAGCAGTAAGCGAAGAGATGCGCTTACGCTACCGGTATTTGGATTTGCGTCGTCCACAAATGAGTCAGCATTTGCAGTTTCGGGCGCGAGTCACTAGTGCGGTCCGTCGTTATTTAGATGGTGCTGGCTTTTTAGACATTGAAACACCAATGCTGACTCGAGCCACGCCGGAAGGTGCGCGTGACTATTTGGTACCAAGCCGCACCCATAAAGGTAAATTCTTTGCGTTACCCCAGTCGCCTCAATTGTTTAAGCAATTGCTGATGATGGCGGGTATGGATCGCTACTATCAAATCGTGAAATGTTTCCGGGACGAAGATTTGCGGGCTGATCGCCAGCCGGAATTTACCCAAATCGATATCGAAACCTCTTTCATGAGTGCGGAT
This sequence comes from uncultured Idiomarina sp., assembly GCA_946885915.1. Next base: position 111,481 of record CAMPHF010000006.1, on the reverse strand, counting down.
CAGGTGATGGACGTGACCGAGCGCATGGTGCGAGAGCTATTTACCGAATTATTGTCAATTGACCTTGGCGACTTCCCACGCATGACTTGGCATGAGGCCATGCGGCGCTTTGGTAGTGATAAGCCAGATTTACGCAACCCGCTGGAGCTGGTTGATGTGGCGGACCTGCTCACCGATGTGGAGTTCAAAGTATTTGCGGGCCCGGCAAATGACCCGAAAGGTCGTGTTGCGGCATTAAAAGTACCGGGTAAAGCCGACGCGATTTCACGTAAAATGATCGATGACTATACCCAATTTGTTGGGGTTTATGGCGCCAAAGGCTTGGCTTGGTTAAAAGTGAACGACCTTGCGGCTGGTCGCGATGGTATTCAATCACCGGTACTGAAGTTTATTCCAGATGCTGCGCTAGAGGGTATTTTAGCCCGTATTGAAGCGGCCTCCGGCGATATTCTGTTCTTTGGTGCAGATACCGCAACTGTGGTGGCGGAAGCGATGGGCGCATTGCGCTTAAAAGTTGGCCAAGACCATGACTTGGTGGCTGATGAATGGCGACCGTTATGGGTGGTTGACTTCCCGATGTTCGAGGAACATGAAGGGCAACTGCACGCCATTCACCATCCGTTTACGGCACCAGTAGGCGTGACCCCAGCGGAACTCAAAGCTGATCCCGCCGCGGCACTATCTAATGCTTACGATATGGTGCTCAATGGGGTCGAAGTTGGCGGCGGTTCAGTGCGGATTTATGACCACGACATGCAACAAACGGTGTTCGGTATTTTGGGCATTGCTGAAGCGGAAGCCAATGAGAAGTTCGGTTTCTTGTTGGAAGCCTTGAAGTACGGCACGCCACCCCATGCAGGCTTAGCCTTTGGCTTGGATCGGTTAGTGATGCTGATGGTTGGCGCCAGCTCTATTCGTGACGTCATTGCGTTCCCGAAAACCACGACTGCCGCGTGCGTGTTAACGGATGCCCCTGGCGTTGCCGCTAGCCAAGCCCTGCAAGAGCTTGGCGTGCAATTAGCGCCGGCTAAACCGGGGTCGCAAGACTAACGCCAATGGCAATCATCCTTGGCATTGACCCAGGCTCACGACTGACCGGTTACGGCGTGATTGCGAAGCAAGGCAGTCAAACCCAGTATTTGGGGAGCGGCTGTATTCGGGTGGTGCAAGGCAATCAGGAGCGCTCGTTGGGCGAGCGCTTACAGCTGATTTTCGCCGGCGTAAGTGAATTGATCACTCAGTTCAAGCCGACTGAATTCGCGATTGAGCAAGTGTTTATGGCACGTAATCCCGATTCGGCGCTGAAACTAGGTCAAGCGCGAGGCGCTGCGATTGTGGCCGCAGCGAATGCGGGGTTGGATATCGCGGAATATTCAGCGCGCCAGATCAAGCAAGCGGTGGTAGGTACGGGCGCCGCCGATAAGGCGCAAGTACAACACATGGTGACGGCTATGTTACAGTTATCGAAACGACCGCAAGCTGACGCGGCAGACGCGTTGGCTGTTGCGCTATGCCATGCCCATACTCAACAAAGCCTGATCCGGATGGCCGGGCAAGCCCAAAAAACCACGCGCGGTCGCTTGCGCTAACTGCAACAAGGAAAGCAATTGTGATAGGTCAACTTACCGGCACTTTACTGCAGAAGCAGCCTCCCGAAGTACTCATCGACGTGCAAGGTATTGGCTATGAAGTATCAATGCCGATGACCTGCATTTATGAATTACCAGCGGTGGGTGAAGCCGTTACCTTGGTTACCCATTTTGTTGTCCGTGAAGACGCGCAATTATTGTATGGTTTCAACCATAGCTCTGAACGTACCTTGTTTCGTCAGCTTATTAAAGCGCAAGGAGTTGGCCCAAAGTTAGCACTTACTATCATGAGTGGTATGACGGTCAGCCAATTTGTCCAAGCAGTTACCCACAGTGATGTGTCAAGCTTAGTTAAATTGCCAGGGGTAGGGCGTAAGACCGCCGAACGCTTGGTGGTGGAAATGCGTGATAAGCTTGCTGACTGGACCAGTACGCAAGGTGATGCAGGGCGCGTGGCGATTGCGCCACAAACCGCGGCACAGTTGAGCACGCCCGATCCAAAACAAGATGCATTAAGTGCCCTGATTGGGTTAGGTTACAAACCAGCGCAGGCCGAAAAAGCGTTAGCAAATATTGCTGGTGAAAACTTGCGCTCAGAAGATTATATTCGCCAAGCATTGAAGTCGATGTTGTAGCGCTGAACGCTGGTGTTGCTAAACCACGCAGCGCAAATCCTGCAGAAAGGGAAGTGCCACTATGATTGAAGCCGACCGTATCAATCAACCCCAGATCCAAGCTGAGGACGAAGCTGTCGACCGTGCTATTCGGCCCAAAAAACTGGTTGACTATACCGGCCAGAAGCACGTCGTTGGCCAAATGGAAATCTTCATTCAAGCCGCTCGGCAACGTGGCGAAGCGCTTGACCATTTGCTGATATTTGGACCGCCGGGGCTTGGTAAAACGACCTTGGCGAACATTGTTGCAAATGAACTAAACGTAAATATTAAGCAAACCTCGGGGCCAGTCCTAGAAAAAGCGGGCGATCTTGCGGCACTATTAACAAATCTTGATGCTCACGATGTGCTATTTATTGATGAAATTCACCGTTTAAGTCCGGTGGTAGAGGAAATTCTTTACCCGGCGATGGAGGATTATCAGCTCGATATTATGATTGGTGAAGGGCCGGCAGCGCGTTCGATTAAATTGGATTTGCCGCCTTTTACCTTGATTGGAGCAACCACTCGGGCGGGTGCTTTAACCTCACCACTGCGTGATAGATTTGGCATCGTGCAACGACTTGAGTTTTATGATGTGACTGAGTTAACGAGCATTATTCAGCGTTCAGCGAATTATCTAAATGTGCAGTTAGAAGTGGATGGGGCACGTGAAATAGCGGCCCGTTCGCGCGGTACCCCGCGGATTGCTAATCGCCTATTACGGCGCGTGCGTGATGTAGCTGAAGTGCGTAGCAACGGGGTGATCACCCAAACTATTGCCGCCGAAGCGCTCACTATGGTGGATGTCGATAAAGCCGGGTTTGATTATATGGACCGTAAGCTAATGCTGGCTATTATTGAGAAGTTTTCTGGCGGGCCGGTGGGTCTTGATAATTTAGCGGCGGCCATTGGTGAGGAAAAAGATACCATTGAAGATGTGCTAGAGCCGTATTTGATTCAGCAGGGCTTTTTGCAACGGACGCCGCGCGGCCGAATTGCGACGCCACATGCGTATGCCCACTTCGGCTTACAAGTAGATCTAAGTTAAGTTGGTCATCAATAGCAAATAGGCAAAAAAAAGCCCACATGCGAGATGTGGGCAAATACAGAACAACAAGGAAGTTAAATCCAGGGAACAATAACAGTGAGAAGTGACAACCATTCGCTTCGTCTCTGATATGCTGCGTATTATACGATTGAATTCTGTTGCTTCAACCGAGAAAAATTGTTTTTCACATTAGAAAATGTAATGAATAAAATTTTCAAGCGAGCAATAATTAACCTCGTGTAAATTGGTATTACCAGAAAAATTTAATTAAAACAAAAGCTTGCTATATTTAGGTGTTATTTTATACATAAAAAAATGTCTGTTTAAAATATAGCCGAATCAAGTCTAAAGAAAGCGGTTAGCTGCGGGCACTGCTCATCATGACGGTCTTCATTAAGATGTGATGGGTGATGATTGATTCGAAACTTGTCGTGAGGAAGGTATTAAGCATGGCTGCTACGACTTTTCGCTGGCCCATTCGAGTGTATTACGAGGACACCGATGCGGGTGGTATTGTTTATTACGCGAACTATCTCAAATTTCTTGAGCGCGCGCGAACGGAGTGGTTACGATCACTGGGTATCGAACAAGATGTGTGGCTAGCACAAGGTATAGCTTTCGTCGTTCGTCAGGTAGATTTAGATTTGCGTTCTCCGGCACGGTTTAATGATGAACTCATGGTCTGCAGTCAATTTGAAAAAGTCGGCAAGGCATCGGTTAACTTTTTACAATGGATTGAGGGTTCGGCCGGGAACCTGTTGTGTCAAGCGCGAGTCAAAGCGGCTTGTGTTCAATTAGCCACCGCCACTACGCCATTGAGGGCAGCCGCGATGCCGACTGAAATAATAGAGGAACTAAAGCGTGCAAGCTGATTTATCGATAACCGCCCTGATACTTGAAGCCAGTATCGTTGTTCAACTCGTCATGCTGATGTTGGTGGCCTTTTCGGTCGCTGGCTGGGCCATGATTTTTCAACGCCGTAAAATTATCAATCAAGCCCTGACTGATGCGCATAAATTTGAGGACCGCTTCTGGTCTGGTGTTGATTTAGCTCGGCTGTTCCAAGAAATTTCGGCTCGTGCGCACAATAGCCGTGGCATGGAGCTGCTATTTTTTGCTGGCTTCAAAGAGTTTGCCCGGCTTCGCAATAACCCGGAACTAGAGCGCCAAGACGTTCTAGATGCGAGTTATCGAGCCATGCGCGTCGCGCATTCACGCGAAATCGATAAGTTAGAGGCGAACTTGTCACTGCTAGCTACCATTGGCTCAATTAGCCCTTATGTCGGCTTGTTCGGCACGGTGTGGGGGATTATGAATGCCTTTATTGGCTTAGGTGCGGTGCAGCAAGCCACTCTAGCGATGGTTGCGCCTGGTATCGCAGAAGCGCTTATCGCCACCGCCATGGGTTTGTTCGCCGCTATTCCAGCGGTGATTGCATACAACCGCTTCTCTCATCGGGTGGAAAAGGTCGACAACCAGTATGTGAATTTTATGGACGAGCTGTTGGCGATTTTGCAACGCCAAGGGTTAGCGAAAACTAGTGAAAAGGCGGGTGCCCAAGCATGATGACAGTGACTCGCCGGCGGCGACGTCCGGTCGCTGAAATTAACGTCGTGCCATACATCGACGTGATGTTAGTGTTGCTGATTATTTTTATGGTGACAGCACCACTGATCACGCAAGGGGTGAAAGTTGATTTGCCGCGCGCCGCGGCTGAACCCTTGTCGAAAGATAGTAAAACGCCAATTGTTGCCTCGGTAAATCGAGATGGACAATATTTCTTGAATACCAACACCAATCCGGATGCACCAATGAGTGCAACAGAGCTCGCTACGCTAGTCGCCGCGGAATTGCAGGTCGATGGCGAGCGTCCGGTGATGGTAAATGGTGATGGCGCGGTTTCTTACAACCAAATTGTCCAGCTCATGGTTTTACTGCAGCGTGCGGGCGTACCGTCGGTCGGCTTAATGACCGACTCGAGCGGGATAGAGGGTAATTAGCATGGCGAGTGAGCAACCGACTGGGAAAAACTCACCTGCTGCGCGACCAAGTCGCGTAGACGCTACGCCGCTGACCGGACCGCTGATGGTGTCGGTTGGTTTGCATGTGGCGATTGCTGCCATTATTGCGATTAGTATGAACTTTACGCCGAGTTTTGAGCAACCCACCTTAAGTGTGGATTTATCGAATTTAGACGAAGCGACGGTTGAACCTCAAGTAGATGAGATTGTCGAAGCCGTAGCGGTAGACCAAGCCGCGGTACAACAGCAAGTTGAGCGGATTGAAGCGCAACGCGCTGCTGATCGACGGGCTGAGCAACAACGCTTAGCTGAACTTGAACGGCGTGCCGAGGCCGCGCGTAAAGCTCGTGAGCAAGAGCAGCAACGGCAGCGTGAATTAGAAGTACAACGCGAGCGCGAACGTGAGCAAGCAATTGCCGAGCAGCGCCAATTAGAACAGCAACGCAAAGAAGCTGAGGCAGCGGCGCAGGCCGCAGCAGAGCGGCGTCGGCAAGAAGAAGCGGCGGCTGCGAAAGCCGAGCAAGCACGAAAAGAAGCGGAAGCGCAGCGCCAACGGGAATTAGAAGCACAACGTCAGCGTGAAGAAGAAGAACGTCGGCAAGCGGAACGCGAAGCGCAGTTGCAACGTGAGTTAGCGGAAGAAATGGCAACCCGGCAACGGGCTCGACAACAGCAAATGCTCTCCGAAATCGACAAGTATACGGCGCTCATTTCGCAAACCATTCAACGCAATTGGAATGTTGATGAATCGATGCGTGGTAAGTCTTGTGAGCTCACTATTAGTGTCGCTCGCAGTGGCTTTGTGACTAACGTCACTACGGGTTCGGGCGATGAAAGTGTGTGCCGCTCAGCACGCAATGCGGTACTCAAAGCCAACACTTTGCCGGTATCTGAAGATCCAGAAATTTACCAAGAAATGTCGACTATTAAATTAACCGTCAGACCAGAGTTCTAACTTATGATGAAAAAATTTGTATTGCTATTAGTAAGTCTGTCGATGCTGACGACTCCGTTTGCACGAGGTGCACTTGAGATTGTGATCACCGAAGGTATTGATTCGGCACGTCCGATTGCCGTCGTGCCATTTCGGTGGTTAGGTACGGGCCCGAAGCCAGCGAATATTGAAGCGGTAGTTGCCGCCGATCTGATGCGCAGCGGAAAATTCAATCCAATTCCAGCGGCCGCTATGCCGCAGCAGCCGAGTCAAGACGGTGAAGTTGATTACGCTGCGTGGGCGGCGCTTGGCGTTGAGGCGATTGTGGTCGGAACTATTGAAGAGTATTCGGTCGACCGCTACACCGTGAAATTCGAGTTGATCGATGTACTACGCGGTCAAATCACCGGTGGTGGTGCCCAAATGCTGCAAGGCGGACAGTTGGTTCAGAATAAAGATCATATTCTTGATTCGCGTAGCAGTGTGGTGACCTCTGAACAGTTCCGCCAATATTCACATAGGATTTCCGATGTGGTGTTTGAGGCCTTAACCGGAATTCCGGGTGCGTTCATGACGCGGATTGCCTACGTGACGGTGAACTATAATCAAGCTAAACCACACCAACTGGTGGTTGCTGATTATGATGGCTATGGCGAACGGGTATTGCTGCGCAGCCCTGAGCCGTTAATGTCACCGAGCTGGTCACCGGATGGTACCAAGCTTGCTTACGTGAGTTTCGAAAATAGTCGGCCAGAAATCTATATTCAGGACATATACACCACGCGTCGGGATAAAGTGACTGATTTTCCTGGTATTAATAGTAGTCCAGTGTGGTCGCCTGATGGTAAACAGCTCGCTATGGTGCTGTCTAAAGATGGCAATCCCGAGCTGTATGTGATGACTTTAGCGACCGGACAACTGACGCGGATCACGAATCATCGTGCGATTGATACCGAACCAAGTTGGACGCCTGACGGTAAATCGTTGATTTTTACGTCAGAAAGAGGTGGCAGACCGCAACTTTATAGCGTAAATTTATCGAGTGGCTCGGTGCGCCGGTTGACCTTTGAAGGTGAACAGAACCTTGGTGGCACTATGGCCCCAGATGGTGAGCAATTTATTTTGGTAAATCGCACGCGTGGGAATTATCACATTGCGAAGCAAGAGTATCCAACGGGTACGATGCAGGTGTTAACCCAAACTAGTTTGGATGAATCGCCAAGTCTTGCGCCAAATGGTAGTATGATTATTTACAGCACAACCCATGAGAATAGGCAGGTGTTGGCGTTGGTATCGGTTGATGGTCGTTTTAAGGCGAGATTGCCAGCCCGAGAGGGTGAAGTGAAGTCGCCATCGTGGTCCCCGTATTTGCGCTAAGTTTAAACTAGCTCAGTTGAACAAAGGCACAACGCGGTTTAATATGTGTCAAAGTATTTCAGACAAAGAAAAGGAATAAACGGATGAAGCTCAACAAACTTTTGAAGAGTCTGGCCATTGCCTTACCTATCGTAACCTTGGCAGCGTGTAGCTCAAACCAGTCAACTGATACTGGTGCTAGCTCACAGACAACTAATGAACAAACTCAGCCTGACAACAGTGGTGTTGAAACTGCACCAGCAGAGCGCGTCCTGTCTCCAGCAGAGCAGCGTGAGCAACGTATGGCTGAACTTCGTCAAGAAAATATGGTGTTCTTTGAATTTGACGACTCACGCATCACGTCTGAATACGCAGAGTTACTTGCTGCGCATGCTGACTACTTGGTCAAAAACCCGTCAGTGAACGTAGTTGTAGAAGGTCACTGTGATGAGCGTGGCACGCCAGAGTACAACATCGCGTTAGGCGAGCGTCGTGCGAAGGCGGTCGCTGAATACTTACGTAACCTGGGCGTTGGCGCTAGCCAGATCTCAACCGTATCTTACGGTGAAGAGAAGCCAATGGTGCGTTCGTCAACTGCAGACGCGTACGCGAAAAACCGTCGTGGCGTGTTAGTTTACTAAGTAAAACCTAGTCATGTTAAAAGACAGTTTGCTGTCGTTTAACCGCTTGTTTGCTTCAGGTAGTTGACTAGACGAGTTTACTAAAAGTGCCCTGGTAACAGGGCACTTTTGTTTGTCACTGTTACCTTTGTCATTGCTACAACCATAGAGCTGATGACGGGCTACATAATGAGGAAGCGATAATCATGACTGCGCGTACTCTACCTCAGTTAGGGATTGCTCTAGTTTTGGCGCTGGTAGCCTTACCAAGCGCTGCACAAGCACCGGTTGCCAATGTCGCAGGGGGCTCGTTAGAGCAACGCCTGGCAACGCTTGAACGGCTCATTGAGGCGCGTAACAGCGCACAGATGAACTTGTTGAATCAAGTCAATCAATTGCAAGATGAAGTGCTTGAGCTGCGCGGTATTAGCGAGGAGCACAGCTATCAACTTGAACAATTGTTGCAACGGCAACGTGAACTGTATCAGGAAATCGATCGGCGCTTAGCTGCACCTGCACCTGCTCAGCCGCGCATTGATACCAGTATGCCTACGACGACCGTTGAGACTAGCAGCACAACGCCAAGCAGCGGATACTCAAATAATTTGAGTGAAAATGACGCCTACGATCGGGCTATTAAGTTAGTCTTGGAAGATAAGCGTTATGAGGCGGCTATTCCCGCTTTTAACGAATTTATTCAACGCTTCCCGAACTCAACTTACACTCCTAATGCGCATTACTGGCTCGGTCAGTTGTATTTCTCGGAGGCTAAATATGCCGAAGCGAAGCAGCAGTTTGAGACCGTTGTTAACCAATATCCTGACAGTAACAAGCGCGCAGACTGTATGTTGAAGCTCGGCGCGATTGCACAACAAGCCGGCGAAACACAAACCGCACGCACGCTTTACGAGCAAATTGTGAGCGAATATGCGACCAGTACTGAAGCCAATTTAGCTAAGCAACGTTTGGCGGAGATGTAAACAGGTTGTGAATAATCACAACATTATGCGCGAATATGGCGGTTAATTAAGCAAACAGGTCGTATTCGCGTAATTTGCTGTTGCAACTGAAGCGTAATTCAGTAAACTATGCCGCCGTTGCCTAGCGCAACTGATGATGGGTCGTTAGCTCAGCTGGTAGAGCAGTTGACTTTTAATCAATTGGTCGCAGGTTCGAATCCTGCACGACCCACCAATCATCATTTACCTTTTTTTTGTTGCGGGTCGTTAGCTCAGCTGGTAGAGCAGTTGACTTTTAATCAATTGGTCGCAGGTTCGAATCCTGCACGACCCACCACGCAACTTGATTAATCGCTTGATAAAAAACATTCATTCCGTTAAGCACTATTCGATACCCCATAACCTGCGCTATAATTTCGCCTCATCGGTCAGTGATGACGTGCGTCATCCGTAATGAAGTTGTGGACCTAGAACATGAGCAAAATGACGATAGTGACCCAAGCCGAGCAGCAACCAGCCGCAGACAGCCTGAACTATATTTTTCCCGCTAAGCCAAAACCTTTGTCGGCGGATCAGAAAGCTGCCTATAAAGCGCAAATTAAAACTTTGTTGAAAGCGCGTAATGCGGTGTTGGTTGCCCATTACTATACTGACCCTGAAATTCAGGCGTTGGCAGAAGAAACTGGCGGTTGTGTCGCTGACTCATTAGAAATGGCACGTTTTGGTCGCGACCATGATGCCGATATGCTGATTGTCGCGGGCGTGAAGTTTATGGGGGAAACGGCCAAAATCCTGACCCCAAACAAAACCGTATTGATGCCAACCTTAGAGGCTACTTGCTCACTCGATTTAGGCTGCCCAATTGATGAATTCAGCGCGTTTTGTGATGCGCATCCAGATCGTACTGTGGTGGTGTATGCCAATACCTCGGCTGCAGTGAAAGCTCGTGCTGATTGGGTGGTTACCTCTAGTATGGCGCTAGAGCTCGTCGACCATCTTGATGCACAAGGCGAAAAGATTCTGTGGGGTCCGGATCGGCACTTAGGCAACTACATTCAGCAGCAAACCGGCGCCGACATGATTATGTGGCAAGGTGCTTGTGTAGTGCACGATGAGTTTAAAGCGAAAGCCTTACGGGATCTCAAGGCGGTATATCCCGATGCAGCTATTTTGGTGCATCCTGAATCGCCGCAGGACATTGTGGCTATGGCTGATGCAGTTGGCTCTACTTCACAGCTGATCAAAGCATCACAAAGCTTGCCCAACGAAACCTTTATTGTCGCCACTGACCGCGGCATCTTTTACAAGATGCAGCAGCTGCAGCCGCACAAGCGCTTTATTGAAGCACCCACTGCGGGTAATGGCGCGACCTGTCGGAGTTGTGCACATTGCCCATGGATGGCGATGAATGGCTTACAGGCGATTGCTGAGGCGTTAGAAACCGGTGGGCAAGCCCATGAGATTCATGTCGATGCTGGGTTGCGTGAAGCGGCGCTCAAGCCCCTTGACCGAATGTTGACGTTTGCTAAAGGGCTAGTAAAAGCCTAGCGCGACGAACCTTTGTGTAATTTAGCCTATTCACTTGTATAACGGCCATTATTCATTCGAGTAATGGCCGTTATTCGTTGTTCATCCTTGTAACCCCTTGCTCAGCTGCTACCTTAAAAGTTGGTCTTTTAATGGGAGGTGCTATGAGCTTGTATTCTCATAAGCAAGCGCGCGACAACTGTGGGTTTGGTCTCATCGCGCAAATGCAAGGGCAAGCGAGTCACACCATTGTGGAGACTGCTATTCATGGATTGGCCGCCATGCAACATCGCGGCGGCGTCGCCGCCGACGGTAAAACGGGTGATGGTTGCGGCCTGCTCCTAAAGCTACCTGAAGATTTTTTCCGGGCACAAGCCGCGAGCGCTGGCTGGCAATTAGGTAAGAAATTTGCCATTGGCATGCTGTTTTTAGCAACGGATGAGCAGCTTGCGGCACAGCAACGCCAAGTGTTAACGCAAGAGCTACAACGCGAAACACTCACGGTTGAGGGCTGGCGTGAGGTGCCGACCGATGCGAGTTGCTTAGGGCCATTGGCTATCCAATCACAGCCACGGATTGAGCAAGTGTTCGTATCTGCGCCCCCTGGTTGGCGTAAGCGAGATTTAGAGCGCCGATTATATATGGCGCGGCGGCGGGCCGAACAACAGTTAGCCCAGCCCGATGCGCCACCGGAAGAAGCATTTTATGTGTGCTCGTTATCCTGTTTGGTGATTGTCTACAAAGGCTTGATGCTGGCGGCGGATTTGGCGCATTACTATTTAGATTTGGCTGACCCTAGTTTAACCACCTCAATTTGTGTATTTCACCAACGCTTTTCGACCAATACTTTGCCGTTATGGCCCTTGGCGCAACCTTTTAGATTTCTTGCCCACAATGGCGAAATTAATGCCATTAGTGGGAATCGCCAGTGGGCACGAGCGCGCGAGTACAAATTCGCCTCACCGTTGTTACCAGATTTAGCGCAAGCAGCCCCTTTTGTGAACAGCTCAGGCTCCGACTCGTCGGCTCTTGATAACATGTTAGAACTCATGCTGGCGGGCGGTATGGATTTGTTTCGGGCGTTACGCTTGCTGATCCCGCCGGCTTGGCAAGGCGACCCCACCATGCCCGATGAACTGCGTGCCTTTTATGAATTTAACTCCATGCACATGGAGCCCTGGGACGGCCCAGCTGGCATCGTCATGAGTAATGGCCGGCATGTGGCATGTAGTCTCGATCGCAATGGTTTGCGTCCGGCCCGTTACATCATCACCGCCGATGGCATGATTACGGTGGCGTCTGAGGTTGGCATTTGGCCTTACGATGAACACAAAGTCATTGAAAAAGGGCGCTTGGGACCTGGCGAAATGATTGCGGTTGATACTTATACCGGCAAGTTGCTGCGCCGGAGCGATATTGACGCAGACCTGCAAGCGCGTCATACGTACCGCAGTTGGCTAGACCAACATGTGCGCCGACTTACCCCTTTTGCTGAGTGTCCGGCTGAGCGGATAGGTGAGCGACTGTTCGATGACGCGCAAATGTTGGTGTATCACAAGTTGTTTCACTACAGCGATGAAATTCTGCGTCAGGTGGTCGCGGTGATGGCTGCTGATGGCCATGAGGCGACAGGCTCGATGGGCGATGACACACCGGTGGCGGTGCTATCGACCCAAACTCGGCCATTGTACGATTATTTCCGTCAACAGTTTGCGCAAGTGACCAATCCACCGATTGACCCTATTCGCGAACGCCATGTGATGTCATTGGCTACTTTAGTGGGGCGTGAGCAAAACGTTTTTAACGAAACCTCGGGTTATGCGGAACGAGTGGTATTTGAGTCACCGGTGTTAATGTATACCGACCTGCAGCAACTTAAAGCATTGCCGGAAGAACACTACAAACATGCGAAGCTTTCGCTCAATTTTGACCCAGCTCGCGACAACCTCGCGCAAGCACTGGTTCGCTTAACCCAACAAGCGGTTCACCTAGTGCGGGACGAACAAACCGTATTACTTATTTTAACCGACCGTGATATTGCGCCTGAACGGTTACCCATTCCTGCGGCGCTGGCGGTAGGGGCGGTGCAACAAGCCTTAGTGAATGACCAGTTACGCTGTGACGCCAACATTATTGTCGAAACCGCGGGGGTATGGGATGCCCACCAACTGGCTGTATTACTCGGGCTCGGCGCTACCGCTGTGTACCCTTTTATGGCCTATGAGAGCGTCGAACAGTTGGTAGATAAGCAACGGTTGGCGTTGGCAAAGCGTGATGCACTCGAAAATTATCGCACTGGGCTAAATAAAGGTTTGCTGAAAATTATGTCGAAAATGGGCATCGCCACCGTGGCCAGTTATCGTGGCGCATGTTTGTTTGAAATTGTCGGGCTCTCGGCGAGTATTCGTCAGCGGTGTTGTCCGCATGCCCCGGCCCGCATTGATGGTGCCGATTTTGATGATATTCAACAAGATTTAGTGCGCCTAGCGGCACTCGCATGGCTAAAACGCAAAGCTTTACCCCATGGTGGCTCGCTTAAATATGTGCACGGCGGGGAATATCACGCCTATAACCCAGATGTAGTGACCTTACTGCAAACCGCCGTGAATAGTGGTGAATGGTCCGCTTATCAAGCTTATGCGCGTGCTGTGAATGAACGACCGATTGCTCACTTGCGGGATTTGTTGACGCTTGTGCCAAGTGCGAACCCGTTGCCGCTTGAGCAAGTTGAGGCGGCGGCGGAGTTGTTTCCTCGCTTTGACACCGCGGCCATGTCAATTGGTGCTTTGAGTCCGGAAGCACATGAAGCGCTCGCGCAAGCCATGAATCGCATTGGTGGCCACTCCAATTCGGGCGAAGGGGGCGAAGATCCGCGCCGCTTTGGTACCGATAAAAATTCACGGATTAAACAAATTGCCTCGGGTCGGTTTGGCGTTACCCCCCACTATTTAGTGAATGCCGACGTACTGCAAATTAAAGTTGCACAGGGGGCTAAACCCGGTGAGGGCGGGCAATTGCCAGGGGAAAAAGTAACCGCTGAAATCGCTAAGTTACGTTATGCGGTGGCGGGTACTACCTTAATTTCGCCGCCCCCACATCATGATATTTATTCCATTGAAGATCTGGCACAGCTCATTTTTGACCTAAAGCAGGTTAATTCGCGGGCCTTAATTTCGGTAAAGCTGGTGTCGGCTCCTGGTATTGGCACCATAGCCGCCGGCGTCGCCAAGGCGGGCGCGGATATGATCACCGTGGCGGGTTATGATGGTGGTACCGGCGCGAGCCCATTAACCTCGGTGAAACATGCCGGCAGCCCCTGGGAAATCGGGTTAGCAGAGGTTCAGCAAGCGTTAGTGGAAAATAACCTTCGCACCCAAGTGCGGCTGCAAGTTGATGGTGGTTTGAAAACCGGCTTAGATATTATTAAGGCGACCATTTTGGGCGCCGAAAGCTTTGGCTTTGGCACCGCCCCCATGATTGCGCTCGGTTGTAAGTATTTGCGCATCTGTCATTTGAATAATTGTGCAACGGGTGTGGCGACGCAGGATCAGCGCCTGCGCCGCGAGCACTTTAATGGTTTGCCGGAAAAAGTGATTCAGTACTTTGAGTTTATTGCCAAGGATGTTCGAGAGTGGCTCGCGAAACTTGGTGTCGCTGAGCTCACCGACCTTATCGGGCGAGTTGATTTATTGCAGCGCGTGCAAGCGCCAACGCGGCGGCAGCAACAAATCGATCTGAGCGGGGTATTGCAAGCCGCAAGTGCAGGTACGCAAGGTCATCGCCAACAACAGCAACGCAATCGTTTGAGTGGGCTTGGGCGGCTGAATCAACAGCTATTAGCTGATGCTGAGCAATGGTTGCAACAGGGCAAACCTTGGTCGGCACACTATTCTATTAGTAACGAAGATCGCACCGTAGGCGCCGCACTAGCAGGTGCCGTAGCCGCACGTTATGGCAACCAGGGGAGTGGTCTGCAAGCGGCACGGTTGAGCTTTCACGGCCATGCTGGGCAAAGTTTTGCTGGGTTTAATGCGGGTGGTATGCAGTTGCAGCTGATTGGCGACGCTAACGACTATGTCGGGAAGGGTATGGCGGGTGGCCGAGTCAGTTTGAAACCACCAGCAGGAGCTCAATATCCCGCAGGCACCAGCGTTATTATGGGGAATACCTGCTTGTATGGCGCCACCGGGGGCAAGCTATATGCCGCCGGTTGTGCCGGTGAGCGTTTTGCAGTTCGAAATTCAGGCGCCGTCGCGGTAGTAGAGGGCATTGGCGATCACGGTTGCGAATATATGACCGGCGGTATCGTGGCGGTGCTCGGCCAAATTGGGATTAATTTCGGCGCGGGTATGACTGGCGGCTTTGCTTATGTCTTTGATGCTGACGGCCAACTTAGTAGGCGGCTGAATCAAGGCTCGGTCGATGCGGCACCACTACAAAGTCGCATCCACATTGAGCATTTGCGGGGCTTAATTCACGATCACGTGAATGCGACGGATAGCCAGCGCGGGCAAGAAATTTTGGCGGACTTTGCGAGCTATGCGGAGCGCTTTTATATTGTGAAACCGCGGGCAAGCCAAGTCGAAGATTTATTGGGGCACCGCGCGCGGTCGACCGCTGAACTTCGGATAGAGGTGATGTAATGAACAAAAACGTCTATCAATTTATGGATGTGCAGCGCATTGACCCCGCGAAGCGTGCGCTGCGCGAGCGACAAATTGAGTTTGTCGAGATTTATCAACCGATGTCTGCCGAGCAAGCCGCGGGTCAGGCTGACCGTTGTTTAGATTGCGGTAACCCCTATTGCGAGTGGCAATGCCCGGTCCATAACTATATTCCGCAGTGGCTCGAGCTGGCTCAGCAAGGGCGTATTTTTGAGGCCGCCGAATTGGCCCATCAAACCAACAGTTTGCCTGAGGTGTGTGGTCGGGTGTGTCCGCAAGATCGCTTGTGTGAGGGCGCTTGTACGCTCAACGATGAATTTGGTGCAGTTACCATAGGTAGTATTGAAAAATACATTACCGATACGGCGTTTGCACAAGGCTGGCGCCCTGATTTAAGTGCGGTGGTCAAAACCGACAAACGCGTTGCTGTGATTGGCGCGGGGCCTGCAGGCTTGGCTTGTGCTGACGTGCTAGTGCGACATGGGGTAACCCCCGTGGTGTTTGACCGTTATCCGGAAATTGGTGGATTGCTCACCTTTGGTATTCCGCCCTTTAAGTTAGAAAAAGATGTGTTGGTGCGTCGCCGTGAAATCTTCACCGAGATGGGCGTGGAGTTTCGCTTAAATACCAGCGTGGGCCATGACGTGCAATTTAGTGAATTATGTGATGAGTTCGACGCGGTATTTCTTGCGCTGGGCACTTATCATGCGGTCGATGGGCAGTTGCCCGGGTTGCAACATCAGGGCGTGGTACCGGCGCTCGCTTATTTAATTGGTAACACCCAACAGGTAATGGGCGGTGAGGTGGCAACCGCGCTGGCGGATAGTTACCCGCAGCTTGATTTGCGCGGTCAGCGCGTGGTCGTGCTCGGTGGCGGTGATACCGCCATGGATTGTGTGCGGACCGCGATTCGACAAGGTGCAGCAGAAGTAACCTGCGTGTATCGCCGCGATGAAGAGAATATGCCTGGCTCACGGCGTGAAGTTGCCAATGCCCGCGAAGAAGGCGTGCAATTCCGTTTTAATTTACAGCCGTTAGAGATTAAAGCTGATGCGAACGGCGCAGTGAGCGCTGTGGTGGTTGCCGAAACCGCGCTGGGCACCCCTGATGCGGCGGGTCGCCGGCGACCCGAGGTCAAGCTTGAGCAGGCGACCGAACTTGCGGCCGATGCCGTCATTATTGCCTTTGGTTATCAGCCCGACCCACCGGCTTGGCTCACTGATGCCGAGGTAGCGGTGAATGATTGGCGCGGAGTAGTCGCGGGACGCGAGCAAGCGTATCCGTTACAAACTTCGGCGGCGAAGATTTTTGCCGGTGGCGATATGGTACGTGGCGCCGATTTGGTGGTCACCGCGATTGCGGATGGCCGCGATGCCGCACTCGGTATCCTCGATTATCTTGAGGTCTAAGTAGGCCGTGCGGCTGGGGTTAAGCTTCAGGATCGCGCAGCAAATCGCTATAGCCGAGTTGGTAAGACGGATACTGTAACTGATAGCCAGTTGCCTTCATGGCGTCGTTAGCGAGCCGTTTACTGCCTCTTGCGCCAGTATCTGCTTGCTCCGCTAGCTGCAAGTCTAGGCTTAGCAGCTTGGCAATGAAGCGATAAACCGTAGCGGCTGGGGTTGGCTCATCATCACTCACAATGTAAGTATCGGGTTGTGGTTGCTGTAATAAATGCACAATAAAGCCCGCCACATCCTCCACATGAATCCGATTGGTCCAGCCGGCCGAGGCGGTGACTTTGCCACTGCGAATATTTTGCAGCAAGCGCTCGCGGCCCGGACCATAAATACCACTGCAGCGTAGAATATGTACTTTTGCCTGGGGGTGCGCCGACTGCAATAACTGTTCGGCGGTGAGCAAGGCTTTACCTGTCGCTTGCGTCGGTTGTGCAGGTGTTGTGTGAGTGACCCATTCACCGTCTCGCTCACCATAAACACTGGTGCTGGATATATAAATAATGAGCGGTGGCTGCGGATGTTGCGCGAGCAGATGCTGCAAGTGCCGGCAGGGCACCACATAACCCTCATGATAACCTTGGGCGCTGTATTCAGCAGGGGTGAGCGTGATCACAACTGCATCAGGTATGGGCGCGTCAGTCGGATACAGCAATTCGCGTAAATCCTGCTCATTTTGGCTATTGCCGGCCACTAAGGTGGTGTTCGGGGCAGGGGCTTTGTTAGTCGGCGTTCGGCACAGACCAACACAATGCCAACTCGGCTCAAGGGCCGCTAAACGCGCTGCCGTGCGAGTCGCAATGTCGCCGTAACCGATAAAGGCAATCTTCATATTTAACCCCACTCTAAACTGACGGTTTACGCTAGGCGGCTAACCAAACATCCAAAAACAACATCACCACTAAACCTATCATCAGGCCGGCTGTGGCTCGTTGGTGGTGACCACGACGATGAGTTTCAGGAATAATTTCATGGCTGATCACGAAGAGCATGGCGCCAGCTGCGAACACTAAACCAAATGGCAGAAGCGGCGCGGCAAGATTAACAAATGCGCCGCCGATGAGCCCGCCAATCGGCTCTACTAATCCAGTGGCCGCCGCAAATAACACAGCTTGGACACGACTATAACCAACACTCAATAAACCGACCGCTACCGCTAAGCCTTCGGGAATGTTTTGCAAGCCAATACCGGTAGCAAGTGCACGACCAGTTTCAATTTCGCCACTTCCATAAGCAACGCCAACGGCTAAGCCTTCGGGCACGTTGTGAATGGTAATCGCAAAGACAAATAGCCACATCCGCACTAAATTGGGATTTTGCGGCCCTTCGCGGCCCATAATAAAGTGCTCATGAGGTAAGTGTTTATCCATCAAGGCGATGGCGTAGGCGCCACTCAGAATACCCAGCACCGCAATAGCGGCGGGCCATGGGCCTGCACCAAACCGTTCAGTGGCAATATCTAATGCGGGCACGATGAGGGAGAAAAAAGAGGCGGCCAACATGACCCCTGCCGCGAAACCAAGCAGCGTGTCTTGGGATTTAGCTGATGGGGTACGTCCAATCAGAACGGGTAATGCACCCACGCCGGTCATCAGGCCGGTGATTAAGCTGGCGAGTACTGCTAGCCCTAATAATTCCATGCCATTCCCTCGAAGTTCGTGTGAGGTCTAGCATAACACTGTTCACCCAGCGACTGTAACTGGCAGCGCTTGCGCATCACCAGCAGATACAAAAAAACCGCCACAAGGGCGGTCTTTTTGTATCTGGCGGAGAGAGAGGGATTCGAACCCTCGATACGCTATTAACGTATACACACTTTCCAGGCGTGCTCCTTCAGCCACTCGGACACCTCTCCTGCAAGCCGCGAATACTAAGGGAAACCCTTTGGCGAGTCAACTACTGACTTAAGCTACGCGGAAGCGTTTCACGCGCTCGCTCAGGCGTTGAGCTAAATCATTTAGCTCACCACTTAATTGGCTTACTTGTTCAGTGCCAGCGGCCGACTCGTCAGTCGCAACCGTGATTCCGTGGAAATTGGCGTTAATTTCTTCCGCAACACTACTTTGCTCCACCGCCGCTGTGGCGATTTGGGTGTTCATATCGGTCATTCGTTTTACCGCTTCATTTACCGTTTGCAGTGATTTTCCAGCGCGTCGTGCTTGGTCAACGCTGGCAGTAGCCTGATGCTGACCACGATCCATCACTTGGACGGCATCGTTAGCGCTCACTTTCATCGTTTCAATGACTCGCTGAATACTTTTCGTCGATTCTTGGGTACGGTTTGCCAGTGCCCGCACTTCGTCAGCTACCACGGAAAAGCCTCGGCCATGCTCACCGGCACGCGCGGCCTCAATCGCGGCATTTAAGGCCAGCAAATTGGTTTGGTCAGCAATACCCTCAATCACACTTAACACGCTGGTAATTTCTTCCGTGTTCTCGCTTAATTGGGTAATGACTTTGGCGGCGCGTTCAACTTCTTGCGCCAGCTTCTCGATTGAATGAATAGTGGCGTCAACATCATGACTACCTTGCTGAGTTTCACGATCCGTTTGATCGGCGAGTTCAGCAGCCTCGGTCGTGTGGCGAGCGACCTCATTCACGGTCTCTGACATTTGGTGAATCGCCGTTGCTCCCTGGGTTGTTTCATTCTGCTGTTTAAGTACTAACCGGGCGTTATTTTTGGTGGTGAGGGTGAGTTCGCGTGATGATTCCACCAAGGTGTGTGATGAATCCGACACTTCGGCAACCAAGTGTTGCAGTTGACGCACCATTCGATTCACTTGGTCCATCATTGAGCCTTCATATTTTGAACGAGTAGACACCGTCAGATCGCCATTGGCGATGAGTTCTAAAATTTCGACGGCATCTTCAGGTTCACCACCAATAGTGTGGGTTAGCTTACGTACAATTCGGTAGCTAATTGCGGCACCTACGGTAATTGCAATAAAAGTGACAATCCACATTAAGGTGGTGAAATTGTTACTGCGCTCAAGCACAGATTCGACCCCAGCGGCGATAGCAGTTTCCTGGAAGTTGATGTAATCGTTGATCCGATTGAGCCATTCGGCAAATGCTGGTGATAACTCAGTGAGCACATAGTCCTGTGCTCGTTGGCGTTCACCATTGGCGAGTAGACGCTCAACTTCCACCGCGGTAGCGAGAGCGCGAGTTTGAATCTCATCAATGCGACTCAATAATTGTTGTTCGGTGGCGGTGACGTAGTCAGGATTCGCAATCATGGCCTGCATACCACGCTCTGCTTGGGTGTAGTTATCGGCAAGCTCGGTAATTAACTTACGGAACTGCTCTCTATCACTTTCGCTCTCCGTCAAGACTAAGTCGCGCAAGGCAATGGCGCGATCGTGTACTGAGCCTCGGTAATTAATGGCGAAGCGTTGTTTTTCGCTGCCGACTTCATTCACGCGGGTGAGGGTTTGATTAATCTCGTTCACCTGGTAGGTACCAACTAGCGTGGTCACGATCAACAACAAAATAATCAATGCAAAACCAAAATACAGGCGATTAGCAATCGACATGCAGAACTCCAACTGTGGGGGATTCGAAATAAGCGAAGCTAATACCTATTAAATGGAGGTTTAGATCAAAATTAATCGAAATAAATAACATTCTTCTTTGCCCAGTTTGGACTTTGGTCTTATAGGAAAAACTGCCCGTTGGGCTAGAGTAAGATCTAGATTAACGGTACCAGAGGATGCTATGTCGTACCCTTCCCATTACGAGTCATCGTTGCAAAATCGCGAACAATTTTGGCTGCAGCAGGCGGCACAATTACAATGGTTTGAGCCACCTAAACAAGCACTGCATCGAACCGGCAATGGCGCCGCAGATTATGCGTGGTTTGCCGATGGTGAACTAAACCTTTGTTATTTAGCCCTCGATGTGCACGTGGCTGAGGGACGGGGCGAGCAGCTGGCACTTATTTATGATTCACCGGTGACGGGCTTACAGCAATCATTTACTTATCGCCAACTGCTAGAGCAAGTAGCAACCTTTGCTGGAGCGCTACGTCAGCAGGGCGTGGGCAAGGGTGATCGGGTGGTGATTTATATGCCGATGATTCCGGCCGCCGCCATTGCGATGTTGGCCTGTGCAAGGCTGGGGGCGATTCATTCGGTGGTATTTGGTGGGTTTGCCGCCCATGAATTAGCGGTACGAATTGACGATGCGAAGCCAAAGGTATTGGTGACCGCTAGTTGCGGCATTGAAGTTGATAAGGTGTTGCCGTATCAACCGTTGATTGAGAAAGCACTTGCGCAAGCCACCCAGCCACCACAGCGGGTGATTGTGTGGCAACGTGACGCTTGTCGCGCCGAGCTTACGCGGGGTCGTGATCTGGATTGGCAAGATGTCATGCATGACGCTTCGCCCGTTGAATCTGTTGCTGTACCGGCAACTCATCCGCTGTATGTGCTTTACACTTCGGGTACCACAGGTAAGCCCAAAGGGGTGGTGCGTGATAGCGGTGGCTACGCGGTGGCGCTCAATTACTCAATGCGAACGGTGTATGGGCTGCAACCGGGCGAGGTAATGTTTACCGCATCCGATGTTGGTTGGGTGGTAGGGCATTCTTATATTGTTTACGGGCCCCTTATTTTTGGTGCCACTTCCGTGATGTATGAGGGAAAACCCGTACGCACGCCTGATGCAAGCGCATTTTGGCGGGTGTGTGAGCAGCATGGCGTGACTGCTTTGTTTGCGGCACCAACGGCGTTTAGAGCCATAAAAAAAGAAGACCCGACGGGCGCCTTGGTAAAACAACACCAGCTCACGAAGTTACGGCGTATTTTTATGGCCGGTGAACGACTAGATCCGCCAACGTACCAGTGGACAACTGAGATAACCGGAAAGCCGGTGCATGATCATTGGTGGCAGACCGAATCCGGCTGGGCTATATGTGCGAATCCGGTTGGGGTAGCCGAATACCCGGTGAAACCCGGTTCCGCGACTTTACCCATGGCGGGCTATGATGTGCAGATCATGACCCCCGAAGGGCAGCCATGTGAGGCTGGTGAGCAGGGCGATGTGGTGATTAAGCTGCCGTTACCACCGGGGTGTTTAACCACTATTTGGGGGAATCCAGAACGCTTTGTGCAAGGCTACCTAAGCGAGCATGAAGGCTATTACACCACCGGTGATGGTGGTTATATCGATGATGATGGCTATTTATTCATCATGGGTCGCACTGATGATGTGATCAATGTGGCGGGGCATCGACTATCAACTGGTGAAATGGAAGAAGTTTTGGCGCAACATCCGGCCGTTGCGGAATGCGCGGTGATTGGGGTTGCGGACGAGTTAAAAGGTGAAATTCCAATTGGGCTAGTGTTGACGCGAAACGACAACCAGCTCAGTGCGACACAGTTAGAGCAAGCATTAGTGGCGATGGTGCGGGAGGAAATTGGGGCAGTTGCGTGTTTGCGGCAAGTCTTGGTAGTGCCTCGATTACCGAAAACTCGCTCAGGTAAAATTTTACGCAAATTATTGCGGCAATTAGCGGCCGGTGAGCAGCCGCCGATTCCATCGACGATTGATGACCCGGCCTGTGTTGAAGAGTTGCAGGAGATTATCGCCGCTGCGCTGCAGCGACGATAGCTGCCCTAGAGTTCTTTAGCCGCGTCGTTGTCACTGACGCTTGATGGTGCTGGTTCGCTGCTGTCACTGTTAGCCGTTGGCGTGGCTGGTGCGGAGCTAATTGGTACGGGTTGCTCGGCCTGCCAACTACGAATATGCAAGTCGCGTTGTGGAAATGGAATCTCAATGCCAGCGCCGACGAGGGCACTGTGTATTTCCCAGGTAAATGCTGCCTTGACGGCGCCAGGGCGTTTTACCGCTTCCGGCTTCAGCCACACCACTAACTCGAAATTAAGAGCGCTGTCGCCCATCTCCACTAACCACACTTGTGGCGGCCGCGGGCTATCTTCGGTTAAGGTGTGTGGCACGTTGTTTGCGGCTTCCAGTACGGCGTCTTTGACCAGATCTTTGTCGGTGCCGTAGGCAACACCGAATGGAATACGTACGCGCCTGAGCGTATCGCGCATGGTCCAGTTGGTTACGCGGCCATTCACAAACTCGGCGTTAGGTACCACAATATCGATGTTATCGTTGGTGGTAATGATAGTGCTGCGAATATTGATTTCTTTCACTTCACCGGTCACCCCTGACTCGAGCTCAACGAAGTCACCAACTTTTAGGGTTTTCTCGAACAACAACATGATGCCGGCGACAAAGTTACTGATCACGTTTTGCAAACCAAATCCCACCCCAATACCTAATGCACTAATAAGTAGGGTGAGCTTGGTGAGGTCAATGCCAAGTGAGGTGACGGCAATCAGTAAGCCAATCACTAA
The DNA here is from genome assembly GCA_946885915.1 of uncultured Idiomarina sp. Next base: position 88,282 of record CAMPHF010000006.1, on the reverse strand, counting down.
AATGATGTAGTGTGAGAAGCGATCAAGGGCGTATAAAGAGGCTGCGGACATGCGCTTTTGGTTGTGCCCATAGCGCTTCAGGCCACGCCTAAGGACAAGTGAAATGAACCAAGCAACCACTAAAATAAGAATGAATTGGCCGATGCTGACAAGGGTGACTTTAGTTTCACCAATGCTAAACAAAGTGGAACGAAGCCATTCCAGATAAGGTTGTAATTGATTCGAAAATTCCGTCACGTTCCGCTCCCACCATGAAGTTAACTGGCGTATACTACGCGCCATCTGGCACCTCTGTAAAATCATCCTATCATGCCCGAATTACTTCATTTGATATTAATCATGCTAGCGCTGCTGGCACTATTGGGTGTTATTTTTGAAGAATTCACTCATATCAACAAGGCGAAAGTAACCTTACTGTTAGGTACGGTCGCGTGGCTTATACTGTTCATTACGAGCGCTGGAGGCCCGCAAGCGGCAGCTGTTCAGCATGGGTTGACTGAGAGCTTGACGGAAATATCACAGCTTTGGCTGTTCCTTATTGCCGCCATGACCTTTGTTGCCTATTTGAATAAAAAAGGCATGATTCAGGGCCTGATATATCTATTTTTGCCCAAGCAACTAAGCGAGCGGCGGCTGTTATATATCACTGGTGCCTTCTGTTTCGTGTTTTCATCGTTAGCCGACAACATTACCGCCACCCTAGTGTCGGTGACCTTAATCTTGTCATTAGATTTGCCTAAACGCACCTTAACCCGATTTGCCGCGCTGGTCGTGTTTGCGGTGAATTCAGGTGGGGTGGCGCTGATCACCGGTGATGTCACCACCTTGATGATCTTCTTGGCAGGTAAAGTCACTGTACTTGACCTGTTAATCCTATCAGTGCCGGCCGCCATTTCGGTGATGTTTTTAGCCATGATGCTGGGGCGTGGTTTGCATGATCAAGTGGTGGTTAAATCGCGGGCCCGCTCAGTTCGGCAAGTTGATATCGCCATTGCCATTACGTTTTTGCTGACCATAGTAGGCACTATCATCGGTAATGCGGTTTACCAAATACCTCCGGTACTCAGTTTTCTAACCGGTATGTCGGTCATGTTTATGATTGCCCGCATGTTCAATGAAGATGACGACAAAGATCCAATCATGGATTACGTTCGGTTGGTCGAGTTTGACACGCTGCTATTCTTCTTAGGCGTGTTGCTGCTGGTGGGCATGCTGAGTCATATTCAGGTGCTTGATGATTTATTGGTGCTGTACTACATACTGCCACCGGAATTTGCTAATTTCGCCATGGGTATATTGTCGGCCATTATTGATAACGTGCCGCTTACTGCTGCCTTGTTAAAGTCAGGCGTAGAGATGGATGAGGGGCAGTGGCTATCGCTCACGTATGCGGTTGGCGTTGGTGGTTCATTGCTTGTTATTGGGTCAGCAGCGGGCATTGTCGCGATGAGTAAAATACCGGGCTTAACCTTTGCACGGTATTCGCGCCAATTAATGCCGCTATTTTTGGCTTATTTAGTGGGCTACAGTGCGAGCTTATTGATCGCGCGATGGTGGGTCTAGTTGCACCAGCGCGCGTTGCCGCTTGATAAGACAAGCGGTGATTGAGTCAGGTTTACATTTGACTTTGTAAGTACAATTGCAGCCCCAGCCGCTCGATCAGACCTAATTGCTGGCGTAACCAGTAGGCATGGTCTTCTTCGGTGTCACGTAAAATAGTGATCAGCATATCGCGGGTGACGTAATCTTGCTGCTGCTCGCAAATTTCTATTACCTCACGCAGGGTTCTTGCGTTATTTTTTTCAAGCTGTAAGTCGTTATGGAGCATGGTGGGAACATCGTGCGCAATCGCATGAGGTTCGCGCTTTTGCATGTTAGGTTGGCCACCTAAAAACAGCATCCGCCGGATCAGCAAATCCGCATGACCACGCTCGTCATCTACTTCATGGTTGATACGTTCATAAAGCTTGGTCAGACCCATATCCTCGTATTGACGGGAATGAGCGGTATATTGATCAATAGAAGTAAGTTCAAAAGCCAGCAACCGATTTAACTGTTCAACAACGGTTTGGCTTGCGGCTAGGGCATCACTCATTTTGTTTGTCTCCGATTTGATTTGCTGGTGCTTAGAGCTTGCTTTGCAAGTACTTCTCAAGGCCCAATTTACCGATAAGCGTTAATTGGGTTTCCAGCCAATCTAAATAATCTTCTTGTTGCTCAAGTATTTCAGCAAGTAAGTCGCGGCTTACGTAGTCCTGCGCTTTTTCTAGCACGGCAATGGCATCGCGAATCGCTAAGACGTCAGCGGTTTGTACTTTTAAGTCGAGTTCCAGCATTTCACGCGGGTCTTCACCGATAAAAAGTTTGCCGAGGTCTTGCAGGTTCGGTAATCCTTGCAAAAAGAGTAAGCGGTCGATGATTTTATCGGCATGCTTCATTTCGTGAATCGACGCTTTGTAGGCATGCTCGTTGAGCTGGTGTAAGCCCCAATTTTTGTACATGCGTGCGTGAAGAAAATATTGATTAATCGCCGTGAGTTTTCGGGTTAAGACACGATTTAACTCGGCTAAAACGGAGGGTTCGCCTTTCATTTACTGCAACTCCTGATGAGGATCAAGAGTTTAAGTGTAGCACACCGAAGTTGGGATCAAAGTGTTGTTTGTGTGACCATTGGCAGGCTTCGCTAATGCTTCAGTTAACACATCTTTGGCGCATTGGGTACAGCAACCGCATTGCGCGCCAACGCCATACAATTGCTTCAGTTCACGCATTGACGACACGCCATCGGCCACCGCAGCGCGGATAGTATGGTCAGTGACACCTTTACATAAACAAACGTACATATGAGCTCCTATTAACTAAGCACCCACATGATAATAAAAATGAGAATAGTTATCAATAGTGTCGATCGGAAAAAGATCGCCTGGCTGAGCTTGGCTTAGAAAATAAGTTGTCCACCAATAGGTAGGCGCTGCGCGCCTTCGGCCGCTGCACCTGCAGCTTGCTTAGCGGCTTCGAAATCCGCGTAAGTCTCGGCGAGACTTTCGGCAGCTAACTGATAGGTACCAAAGTGCATGGCAATGGATTGCTGCGCGGCTAAATCAAGGTGCAGTTGCACGGCTTCCTGTGGGTTGGTGTGTTGCGGTTGCATAAACCAGCGTGGCTGATAGGCGCCAATCGGCACTAGGGCGAGATCTACGGCGCCCAAACGCTCGCGGATTTCGTTGAACTGATATGGGTTGTAGCCAGTATCGCCAGCAAACCACACGCGCTTCTGCGAACTGCTAAAATACCAGCTCGCCCACAGGCTCTGCATACGATCGCCTAAACTTCTTGCCGACCAATGCTGACTCGGTGTTGCGGTAATGGTCACTGAGCCAACTTGGGTTTGTTGCCACCAATCAAGTTCCACAATTTGCTGGTCTTGATAGCCTTGTTCACGCAGCCATGGCGCCAACCCAAGCGGCACGATAACTTGCAGCTGTGGTTGTAATTCCAACAAGCGGCGCATGGTGTCGGCATCTAAATGGTCGTAATGATTATGGGAAATCACAATGGCATCTAGCTGTGGCCATGCGCTTAGTGGCAGCGGAGCAGCGGTTAAGCGTTCTGGGCCGGCAAAGGAGACCGGCGAAGCTCGGTCACTGACAATAGGGTCGGTGGCGATGCGAACGCCGGCAAGTTCAATAATAAAAGTGGCATGTCCCAACCAAGTTGCACGATGTTGATGCATGGGGCTAAAGTCGCTTGCTGCAATCGAAATAGCGTCAATCGCATTGCGCTCTTGGCTTTGATCCGCCCATGGGTCATCGCCAAACCACCGCATTGCAAAGAAATCGAAAGCGTTTTTATCGATGCCATCAGTGTAGGGGTTGGTAAATCCAGAAGGGCCATAATGCGCAGGTAAGGGTTGCGCCTTTGCCGCTTCAGCTGCGGTTAAATACCTGTTCACATAGTGCTGATAAGCCGATGAAGAGCTACAGCTACTTAGTAGTGCAAAAGTGCCGCCGAGTAAAATCAGAAGCCCCACGAACAGTCGAGCCTTGGTCCACGTCGATAGTCTTTTGTTCACTTTTTTCTCCGCTCATGATCGGTTGGTTGCTTGCCTGCTATTTATACACACCAAGCATCTACACATGGCATGCACTTCAAGTAAGCACACAAGGCCTTGTCAATTAAACAATACGGCAGTTGTTAATTGCTAGATGACAGCCCTCTTAGATTTTTATATACTGCGCGCGTCTTGGGGGAGTAGTCACTTGGTCACCCGACCAAGGCACACGTCAACATAGTTGAGTGCTCATTCACTCATGGTGTGTGCATCGGCAGCAGTGCTGCGGACAGACGAGACCCAAGGTATGCAAGCTCCTGAACGCGGGTGGGGGGATGTATGCCTTGGTGTCTAGTAAATGTCCACCCGCAACGACAATAAGAATCTTCATGGACGCATTATTTACCTCAACCTTGGTTGTTACCCTAGCTGAGATTGGTGATAAAACTCAGTTGCTTGCACTTATCCTAGCCGCGAGATTTTCTCAGCGCGGACTACTGATTTTAGGCATTACCTTGGCAACCCTCATCAACCACGGTCTTTCGGCGTGGTTTGGCAGCTGGCTGTCAAGCTGGATTCCGGCCGAGTGGTATGGGTGGATTATCGGCGGCACTTTCATCTTGCTCGGTCTGTGGCTTTTGATCCCCGATCAGGAGGAGGATGTTGATAAGGGAATTTTTAAATACGGCGCCTTTGTCGCGGCCTTTGTGCTGTTCTTTATTGCTGAAATTGCCGATAAAACTCAGGTTGCAACTGTTGCCTTAGCAGCCCGCTTCGATGATTTATCGGCGGTGGTGATTGGCACGACCGTAGGTATGCTAGTTGCTAATATCCCGGTCATTTATGCGGGTCGTTGGCTGTTGCAAAAAATTCCGTTAAAACTGATGCACTGGATAGCCTGTGGTGTGTTTGTGTTATTCGGCATATTGACCATCTGGATGGCATAAATTGTTAGACGTAAGCCTGTGCCTCATGAAAAACGGGCGCCAATGGCACCCGTTTGGTAACACACAAAAAGTAACGTTTAACCGACTACAGCAGGTACTAACCCAGTTTGTAACAAGTACCAAGTGTAGGCTACGAAGCTCAGCAGCAAAATACCACCTTGCCAGCGATTGATACGGCCAGGGCGCTTGAATCGGAAGGCAAATATTGCCAGCAGCACCGTTAGCGCCATCATTGCGACCCAGTCGCGACTGACCACCAATGGTTCAAGTTCAAACGGCTGAATAACGCCGGCAATACCAACGACGGCGAGGGTGTTGAAAAGATTGGAACCAATCACATTACCAAGCGCTAGGTCGTGCTCATTTTTTCGGACTGCGGCCACAGAAGATGCGAGCTCAGGCAACGACGTACCAATCGCTACCACGGTCAAGCCGATGACCAAGTCACTAATCCCCATTGCGGTGGCAATATCAACCGCGCCCCAGACCAACAATCGAGAACTCACCACCAATAACACTAAACCAATCAGCAGCCACATCACGGACGTACGAACTGGCACACCGTCATTGGCTGCTAGTTCTTGTTCAAATTCGGCACTCATTGCATCATCACCGCCACGCATGCCTTGCCATACTGACCAACCCATATAGAGCGCAAACACCCCGAGTAGAATGAGCGCATCGGTCATACTAATGCTCAGATCCCACAACAACCACAAGGTGAGCAGGGTTACCATCATCAAAATCGGCATTTCTTTACGCAACACGCCAGAGGCGACGCTAATAGGTGCAAGTACCGCGGTTAACCCGAGTACTAAAGCAATATTGGTAATGTTAGAGCCATAAGCATTACCAAGTGCAAGCGCCGGGTTACCTTGCCATGACGCAATCGCGGAAACGACCATTTCTGGTGCTGAGGTACCAAAGCCAATAATGACCATCCCCACCAACAGCGGCGACATGCCAAAATGGCGTGCAGTTGCTGCCGCTCCTTCCACGAATTTGTCCGCGCTCCAAACTAATAATGCTAGGCCAACTAAGACCGCTGAAATCGAAAGCAACATAAAGCCTCTGCAGGATTCAAAATTTTCCAGTATTCTAGAGGAATCGAGCATTGAATGAAACGCTTATAAAGGACCCAAGCTATGACTTCAAACCTCTCTTCAGTACCTGCAGCACCTGAATTTTTAATTGATGCTTGGCAGTTTCGTCAGCAGCCAGCAGCCGCCATTACCGAAGATTTTTTTAATCAACAACAGGCATGGTTTCATTTTCAGCGTGATGTTGAGGGGCTAAGCAATTGGCTAGAGCAATTAGGTATACCCGATCCGCTCATAGATGCGGTATTAACCGAAGATACTCGACCTAGGTTTGATAGAGTAGAAGGCGGCTTTTTATTGATTTTACGGGGCGTGAATCTGACCGAGAATGAAGCCCCCGAAGATATGCTGAGCCTGCGAATTTTGTCGTATCAGGGGAATATTTATAGCTTTCGCCGGCGTCCGATTAAAGCGGTTGGGGTGATACGAGAACGCCTGCAGCAAGGCCGGGGTCCAGAAACCTTGCATGACTTAATCGTGATGTTAGTTGAGGAACTTAACAATCGCTTAGAAGAGCTGCTGGATGTAGCAGAGGTAGAAATTGAAAACCTTGAAAACGACGAACTGACAAACACCTCTAAGTCACAAGCTGCATTGACTCATTTGCATCGCAGATTGTTGCGCTTGAACCGTTTTTTAAGACCGCAAGTGGCCGCGCTTGAACGACTATCGACAGACGCGAATAAATGGCTTGAGCCAGAATTACAACAGTGGTTGCATAATGAACGCGATACCACGTTACGACTGTTTGAATCGCTAGACACCATGATGAGCCAAATCTGGATGTTGCGTGAGCATCTGCAGCAAGCTGTAGCGGAAAAAATGAATCGAAATACCTATGTATTGTCGATGATCGCCGGCATTTTCTTACCTATTAGCTTTTTAACCGGCTTGTTTGGGATCAACATTGGCGGTATGCCTGGGGTAGAAGACGACTCCGCATTTTGGCTGTTCTGCGGCGCAATAGGGGGCATTACCCTCATCGAATTTTTGCTATTACGCCGACTTCGCTTCTGGTAGTTCGCCCATAGTTAAAGACTGATGGCCCGGCAGTTCGCACATGTCTGCCGGGAATACGACTAAATGGTCGAACTCTGGGCGAATGCCAATTTTGCTGCCAACTTCAAGCTGCTCATGGGAGGGGCTGAGGGTCAAAATCTGTTGACCACCGGGCAAGGTAATCCCATATAAGTTGTGAGCGCCACGGAAGCCGCGTGAGCAAATAGTTGCGACTAACGCCGAGTCTGGGTCAATCACCACGTCATCGGGGCGCACCAGAAAGTTCACCGGGGTACCCGCCGGAATTTGCTGTAAGCTTTGATGACGTAACATTCCAAGTGGCGATGCAAGCTGGCCGGGGGTGTTCACCATGCCACTTAGCAGCACGCCATGGCCAATAAAGTCAGCAACCAACTGATGCTTAGGTTGATGATAGAGCTGGTAGGGCGTTTCCCACTGCATTAACTCACCTTGGTACATCATGCCGGCGCGGTCAGCCATGGCAAAAGCTTCCTGTTGGTCGTGAGTGACCAGCAATGCGGTAATCTCCTCGGCTTTTAGCAGCGCGCGTACCTCCAGTGCTAATTTCTCCCGCAATTCAGCATCGAGACTGGAAAAAGGCTCATCAAGTAACAGTAGTTGCGGTTTCGGAGCTAGTGCCCGAGCCAGCGCGATCCGTTGTTGTTGGCCACCGGATAATTCGTGCGGATAACGCGCCTGATAGCCGGGTAAGCCAATTCGATCAAGCAGTTCGTCCACTCGGGCTTGTTGTTGCGCGCGGCTCTGTTGCTGTAAACCAAACGCAATATTTTGCGCCACGGTTAGGTGCGGAAACAGTGCAAAATCTTGAAAGACCATGCCCACACCACGCCGTTCGGGCGCCAGATGCACAGCAGGCGAACTCACTAGATTGTCATTAAGGTGGATAGCGCCACGTGCCAGTGCTTGAAACCCAGCAATAGCACGTAATAAGGTGGTTTTACCACAGCCGCTGGGGCCTAATAGACAGCCGATCTCACCACGTTGAAGACTAAAACTCACTTCATTCACGATGGTCTGCTGGCCAATTTGGACCGTCATCTTATTAAGCTGTAGTAGGTTCAAGTTTACCTTCCTCAAATGTCTGTTGGACACTGGCTTGCTGACGTTTGGCGAGCATAGCGCGCGATAATAATACGACCGGAATCAACCCCACTAACACCATCATTAAGGCTGGAGGACCAGCATCGGCTAGGCGTTCATCACCGGCCATTTCGTATGCGCGTACGGCCAGTGTGTTGAAATCAAAGGGGCGTAACACCAAGGTTGCTGGCAACTCTTTTAAAACATCGACGCCAACCAAAATGAGGGCGGTCAGAATACTGGTTCGCAGCATTGGGAAATGCACTTGGCGCAGGGTTTGCCAAGCACCTGAGCCGAGCATCTGCGCCGCCTCGTCCATACTGGGTTTGATCTGCTGTAAACCGGCACTCACGGTCTGCAAACTCACACTCAGGAAGCGCACCGTATAGGCAAACAACAGCGCAACAATAGTACCTGACAAGATAAGCCCGGGATTGACGCCAAACCAAGCCTCAGCACGAGCGATTAACCAATGATCGAGCGCCGCCAATGGTAACAATACGCCAACCGCAATCACGATACCTGGAATGGCATAGCCTAGTCCCGCGACACCCACTGATGCGCGCACCCAAGGCACAGGTAATTGCCGTTTACCATACGCCAGCCAGAGCGCCAATAAAACCGTAATAAACGCTGCGGCGAAGGCTAGGCTGAGACTATTAAAGGCGAGCTCCCAAAATTCAGGAGTTAACCAGACGTCAGCACGCTCAATCGACCACAACAGTAATTGGCTAGCGGGTAAAATGAACCCGCCCAATAGCGGCAGCATACAAACCAACCAAGCACCGAAGGCTTTAGCACCCCGCAGTTGCAGGGGTTGCACCGCTCTAGATTGCTGCTGATGATATTTAGCCTGGGCTCGTGAGTGCCGCTCCAGCAGCATTAATGCGATGACCGCAGTGAGTAACATAGCCGCCAACTGCAGTGCTGCAGTCAGATCGCCCATGCCATACCAGGTGCGGAAAATACCCGTGGTGAAAGTGGTAACGCCAAAATACTGCACCGTGCCGTAGTCGGCTAAGGTTTCCATTAAGGCTAGCGTCGTACCAGTGACAATGGCAGGGCGCGCGAGCGGAATTGCGACGCGGCGAAAACTCTGCCAAGGGGTTAAACCAAGACTGCGGCTGGCCTCTAAAGTAGCGGTAGATTGCTGAATGAAGGCGGCGCGAGTGATTAAATAAACATAAGGGAACAGCACTAAACTCAACACCACAATAGCGCCGCCAAGACTGCGGATTTGTGGGAACCAATAATCGCCGTAGCCCCAACCGGTGAGGTCTCGCAAGGTCGATTGCAGAGGTCCGGAAAAGTCGAGCATACCAGTGTAGGTGTAGGCGGTGATATAAGCGGGCATGGCCAACGGCAGTAATAGTGCCCACTGGAACCAACGGCGCCCGGGGAAGTGGCAAGCCGTGGTGACCCAAGCGGTGGCCACGCCTAAACTGACAACACCGACACTCACGCCAATCAGCAACCATAACGAGTGACGAATGTACTCAGGGACAACGGTTTGCCAGAGATGCGCAAGATTTGTACTGTCACTGGCGGTAATGCCGAGTAACGGCAGTACCGCGCTGATGATCACTAAAATGGGGAGCGCAATGAGCACAGCCACCACGATCAGGCTGAGCTTACGACCAAATTGGTTGGACTGTGGCTGCATCAGTGCGCCCCGGATGGATAAAACTTAGCGCCAGCCGGCACGATTCATTAAACGAACCGCCGCAGCGTTATTTTCACCTAGGTAACGCATCGGTAATTGATCCATTTTAAACTCGCCCCAACTGGTGAGAATTGGACTCCAGTTCACACCCTCAACGATTGGATATTCGTTATTAGTATCGGCATACCAGTGCTGCGCCTCGGCAGACAATAAATATTCAACCAATTGACGAGCGTTTGCGGTATTTTTGGCATATTTAGTCAAACCAATACCCGAGACGTTCACGTGGGTACCTTGTTGGTCTTGATTAGGCCAAAAAATCCGCACTTTTTCGGCAGCTGCTACTTCATCAGCATCGCCAGATTGCAGCATGACACCCAAATAGTAGGTATTCGCAACCGCGAGATCACACACGCCATTCGCGACTGCTTTAATTTGGTCGCGGTCACCACCAACTGGGGGTTTAGCTAAGTTTGCCACCAGACCTTCGGCCCAAGTTTCAGTTTTCGCTTCACCCCAATGTTGAATGAGTGCAGCGGTGAGCGATTGGTTGTAAATGTTATCTGACGAGCGAATGCAGACATTATTATCCCACTTCGGACTCGCTAAATCTTGGTAACCACTGAGCTCGGCGGGATCAACATTTTCCGGATTGTAGAAGATAGGGCGGGCACGTAAGCTCAAGCCAACCCACAAATTATCTTCAGCGCGAAAATGCTCGGGCACAAGCTTCGTCGCTTGCTCTGAACCTAACGGCTGAAATACGCCAGCCATTGCTGCGCGATGTAAATTACCTGCATCTACGGTTAAAAATAAGTCGGCAGGCGTGTTTTCACCTTCTGCTTGCAGGCGAGTTAAGAGTGCGTCACCGCCGCCAGTCAGCAAGCGAACCTGAATACCGGTTTGCTCGGTAAAGTCATCTAATACAGGCTTAATGAGCGCCTCTTTGCGCGCAGAGTAAAGATTCACTACTTCATCTGCATAGGCTTGCTGACTAACGCTCAGCATAGTTACTAAACTCGCAGCTACCAGACTTAGTTTGCCGGTTACGGATGATTTGATGAAAGAATGGACAGACATGCCGGACTCCTTTTTCTTAATAGACGCAGTATATCAAATACCAACGAAAAGATATTGATTCTCATTCGGGAAACAGTGCAATTTGTCCTATTTTAACCTAAATACGAATCATTATCAAAAACGGATTGTAAAGAATTGTGGCTGAAACTGCGGGTAAATTGACTGATAACGGCTTAGGCGGTGACAGCTGTTTGGTTAGGAATCACCACCGCAATATCGAAACGCTCGCGAATCTTGGTGGCTAGTACTTGTTTAGCGTCAGCTTCACCATGCACCAGCACTACGTGCTTCGGTAGCTCTGACATCGCGGCGAGGTAATCGAGAAGCTCTGGCTGATCGGCGTGGGCAGAATAACCGCTGAGGCTATAAATTCCCGCCCGCACAGGCACTGATTCATCGTTTATCGTGACGGTTTTAGGTTGCGCTTGGAGTTGTCTGCCAAGGGTGCCCTGCGCTTGATAACCGACAAACAAAATATCGGTGCGCGGATCGGGAAGTAATACCTCCAGATAATTCAGAATGCGTCCTCCTGTACACATGCCTGAACCGGCAATCACAATGCAGGGCGCAGCGGATTGACGAAGGTAACTGGTTAGTTCTAGATGCTGACTATGACTATCGATGACGTGTAGTTGGCTAAAGTCTAATGGTTGGCGGCGATTTTGCAGCCGTTGCTTGGCCGCCTCATCCCATTGGCTTTGAAACTTTTGATAGGTTTCGGTCACGGCGGCCGCTAACGGTGAATCTAAAATAATTTGTAGGTCGTGCCAGGCGCCGGTGTCGTTTTGTGCCCGGGCTTGATCCACAATCGACTCAATTTCATAGAGCAGTTCTTGGGTACGCCCTACCGCGAAGGCTGGAATAAGCACAGCGCCGCGGTTTTCCACACAACGCTCCACAATGTCCCGAAGGGTTTGTTGGCGCTCAGCCCGACCTTCATGGTGGCGGTTGCCATAAGTGCTCTCGAGGACCAGTATATCGGCTCGTTCAGGTGGCACTGGGTCTGCTAGTAACGGGGTACCTTTACAGCCGATATCACCGGAAAAGACGATGCGGTTGGCGCCCGTTGGTGTGGTTATATGTAGCTCAAAACTGACTGAGCCTAAAATGTGGCCAGCGGGTAGCAGGCGGACGGCGATGCCGGGTAAGTCGGACAAGGCTTGCCATTGTTGCAGTGGTAAGGGCACCAATAGGCGCTCTAATTGCTGTAATAATGCGCGGATCTGTTGGGGTTGGCGCGTGATCCCTATTTTAATTGCATCCGTTAGCATTAATGGCAGTAACGCGATGGTCGCCGCGGAGGCGTAGATGGGGGCATTAAATCCCGCTTGTAGTAAGTCTGGAATACGGCCAATGTGGTCAATATGGGCGTGAGTAATAAGTAATGCTCGCACCCGCGGATCGCAAAAAGTAGCTAAAGAGGATGTTGCTTCGGGGTTATCATCACCGCCTTGAAACATACCACAATCAACGAGCAGTGATTCGTCATCACTCAAATGTAGTTGATGACATGAACCGGTCACGCCGGTGACCGCACCATGGTGGGTAATGGCGGGGAATTTACCTGGCTTCGCTAGCATTTTGGGAGCATCCTTTCTATAGTTTAGGCATGCGGGTTGAACGCTAACTAACTGCAACCTAATGTGTTTTTATTTTTATAACTGGCTTTTAGGCCACCTGCAAGGACCAATCTTTGAGCTTCGTGAGTCGTCGTCGAATTCGGATCTGTCGCCGTTGTGATCTGGTGCTTGCACTACCGCCGCTTACGCAGGGGGAGCAAGCGGTATGCCCGCGCTGCCAACATCATCTTGCGGAGCGCCAAGCTGAGCCGGTGATAAGCGTGGTGGCATGGAGCTTAACCGCGTTATTATTATTGTTGCTCGCGTTGAGCTTTGATTACGTGAGTTTCAGTGCTTCGGGCGTGGGTCATACCATTGCGCTATTTGATACGGTTTACGGTATGCTCCAACACGGCCAACCGGCGGTGGCATTGCTGCTAAGCTTAACCATGGTGCTGTTGCCGGCGCTTTACTTACTCAATTTAATTTATGTGTTTATCGGCGCGACCAGGCAACGGCCATGGCGCGGGGTGCGGTTCGTCGCTAATACCTTGCATCACGTTGAGCCTTGGCTGATGGCGGATGTGTTTTTATTAGGCGCGGTCGTGAGTTTGGTGAAAGTTGCCGATCTTGCCACTATTACCTTTTCCCCGGGTTTTTGGGCTTATGCGGCGTTTGCCGTCGTAGTCATAGAGACATCTCGTCGAGTCGATAAAGATTGGTTGTGGCATCGGATGTATGGCGAACTTCCGCGTCGTAGTACGGCCGCTTTACGAATTGGTCGGGTGGCGCGCGCGCAGGGCGTGCTTGGCTGTGATAATTGTGAGGCAGTGGTAGCGCTGGGAACTCACAGCGATGGTTGTCCACGTTGTGGTCATCCGGTGAGCGATTGGTTGCAACATCGGCCGCAGGTTTGTATGGCATGGTTGTTGGCGGCGTTGTGCTTTTTCTTCCCCGCAATGCTACTGCCGATTATGTCGACAGTTGATATTTCGGGGGCGTCACCGAGTACTATCGTTGGTGGTGTGGTGGAATTGTGGCGGGCTGGCTCGGAACCGGTTGCGCTGGTGATACTGATGGCGAGCGTGGTTATTCCTATTGCCAAAATGATTGCGCTTGGATGGCTGGTATGGGTCACGAGTGGTGGCCATGCGCCGCTTGGTAAGCGGCAACGGATGTGGTTATACCGAGTGAATGAATGGATTGGTCGTTGGTCAATGATAGACGTGTTCGTGGTGGCGATTTTAGTGGCGCTGGTACAAGCAGGTAGTGTGTTAAGCGTATTACCCGGTACCGCCGCGTTGGCTTTTGCTGCTACGGTCATTTGTACCATGTTTGCTGCCCATGCGTTTGATACCCGGCGCTTATGGTGGGTGACGTCGCGCAGCGAGCAGCATTATCAGCGACTGTCCGAGCAGCCATGAGTGTAGCAGCAAGCAATGCTGCCAAATGCTTATTTAGTAGAGGAACGCTAAGGTTATGAGTGGGGTAAGGAAACGACGTTCGCAAGCATGGTTGTCGCCAGTGTGGTTGATTCCATTGGTGGCCGCGGTCATTGCCAGTTGGATGCTGTATCAGCGGTTTGTTGATTTAGGGCCTACGCTGACGCTTGAATTGCAAACTGCAGAGGGAATTGAAGCAGGTAAAACGCTCGTGAAAGCTCGCGATGTTGAAATTGGCCAGGTTGAAATTTTACGGCTGAGTGAAGATTTGTCGCGGGTTTATGCTGTCGTGCGTTTGCATCAGCAAGCCGAGGCTATTTTGCGCGCCGATACCCAGTTCTGGGTCGTTAAACCACGTATTGGGCGCGCTGGCGTCAGCGGGCTGTATACCTTGCTTTCCGGGGCTTATATTCAAGCAGAACCGGGCGCCAGCGGGCAATTCAATGATCAATTCGTGGTAAATAATCAGCCACCGCTTATTTCACAGCGTAGTGCCGGAGTGCGGATCAAACTATCAAGTTCAGATGCGGCTTCGGTGGGCGTGGGCGATATTATCAACTTTCGCGGGTATGCCGTGGGAACCGTTGAAGAAGCAACTTTTGATGCTGAACGTCGATTAGCGGAATACCAATTATTTGTGCGCGCTCCTTATGACCAACTCATCACTAAAAATGTCCGGTTTTGGTTGTATTCCGGCCTCTCGTTGGATGTTAATTCTGCTGGTTTAAGCGTTCAGTTGGGCTCAATAGAGTCACTGTTGACTGGCGGTGTTACCTTCGATATTCCGGCGAATCAACCACCCGGAGAGGTGGTTGAGGATGGCGCCGAATTTCGCTTATTTCGCGATCGTGAAGAAGCCGAGCAGGAGGGCTTTTCGTTGGCGCTTGATTATGTATTGCTGATTGATGAGAGCATTCGTGGACTCAATGAGGGCGCGCCGGTTGAATATCGGGGTGTGCGGGTAGGAACGGTAGCGGCCGCACCTTTTAAGTTTTTTCCGGAGGATGATACGGCGTTGCCAATGAAGCTTATTCCGGTGTTGATTGAGTTTGAACCTGAGCGTTTGCAAGGTCTTGCCGCACCGGCAGAGCCGGACGTTTGGCGCGCGCGGTTGCGGGAGCTATTCGGTGATGGGATGCGTGCTAGTTTGAAAGCGGGTAACTTATTAACCAACACCTTGTACGTGGATTTAGCCTTTTACCCTGAAGAGGCACCTTATGTGGCGGGGCAAGATCTGAATGGCATTGAAGTGATGCCAAGTGTATCAAGTGGTTTAGCGCAGCTAGAGCAAAAAGTTTCCCGTCTGCTTGATAATCTCAATGATGTTGATTTTGGTGCGCTCGGCAACCAATTTGAGCAAAGTTTGTCGGCAACACAGGCGCTTGTTGGCGAGCTGAATCAGAGCAATCAAGCATTGCGGAGTTGGTTGTCGACCGACGCGGTACAGGACTTACCTGCACAATTGCAGCAAACCTTGCAGCAACTGCAACAGACGCTTGATGGTTATGATGCCGACGCCGCCCCTTATGAGTTGCTCGAGGACAATTTGCAGCAGTTAAATAACATATTGCGTGATTTAGCACCGCTGACGGAAACGCTCAATGAGCAGCCTAATGCAATTTTCTTTGATCGACGGATGCAAGCTGATCCGACCCCGTCTGCGGCAGGAGGTAAGTCATGAGCTTACGCTTGGTAGTTATTGCGTTAGTGAGTTTAAACTTAGCGGCATGCGTGAGTGGTCCTCGCACCCAGCTGGAATACTACTTATTACCGCAAGCGGTGCCGCAGGAGGCGCTGCAAGGTTGTCCTAGTGGCAACTTGCCAAAGGTGTCATTAGCGCGGCTTTATCAAGCTGATGGAATTGTGGTGCAGACCAGTGCCGTGCAATGGCATCCGGCGCGCCTACATCGTTGGGCTACACCGCTTGCCGAGCAATTAGGATACGCAATTGCGGCTAAGCCGCAGTGGGCAGCTTGGGCTTGTGCACAGCAAGCCACGCTTAAGGTCCAAAGTTTTTATGGGTCAGTGGCGGGGGAGGCGGTGCTGCAAGCGGTCTGGCAGTGGCCGCAAACGGTCGCAGCTGAAACCGAAACACCGAGCTATCGGTATTATCCCGTGAGCGCGCGAGTGGGGCTCACTGATGACGGCTATCCGGCTTTGGTAAAAGCGTTAGATGCAGCGTTACAACGGGTGTTAGAAGCGCCACTCCCAACTGATTGAGCCGCCCCATTCAAGGTCTTGCCAGGCTTGGCCGCGAGGTTGGTCACGCCAAGCCTGTAGATTTACTTTAAGTAACCCACCTAAGAGGCCTTGAATGCGACCAAAGTCGATTTGTTGACGTTCGGTCGCTTGTGCGAAATATGGGTGGCCACCGCGATTAGGTTGGCTATTGTCGCGGTTAAACAGGATGTAACGTAGCTTACCTTGCCAGCCGTTGGCGGCGCTATCGTACCAACGGAAGCCCAGCGTGACGGCTTTGGTATCGGTATCATATTGACTACCAATGCTCTGTTCGAAATGTCGATAACCTTGCACATAATCAACATGTTCGTATAGACAATTGCCGGCCCGGGTCGCATCACTTTGGCAGGCTGCCAGGGTGTCGGTTAGCTCGATAAACCAGCTTTGCATGACATTGGCGTCGCCCTGATGCCACTCCACCCCGACTAACCAAGCTGAATCCGCGAGACTGGCGGCAGTGTCGGAGGCTAATTCTGCGTAAACCGCACCAGTACCATAATAGTTAGAGAAACTATAACGCGCATCGATACCCAGCAGGTTGTTGCGGTTTACCGAGCTACTCATATTAGTTAGCGGGTCCAGCTTGTCACCGCCAAATTGCAGGGCGTGACTTAGCCCTAGCTCCAGCGCAGGTAATGGGCGGCTGGTGAGTCGAGCGCCCCATAAATAGCTGTCTTCTACATCCTGGCGGTCAGGGTCCAAGCGTGCCACGAAGGTGGTAAAACTTAATGGCCCAAGCCACTCTGTGCCGGTCCAAGCAAATGGTTTAGCGCGAAACTGCGAAAGCTGAAGCTTTTCTAATGGCCGAGCGTTGGTCGACATGACCAAAGCACTATCTTGGCCTGGCCCCCACCACAACGGGAGGGCGTCGATGCTGATCACCCAATCGCCGAGTTTTGCCGCCAAATAACTACCATCAAAGGTTGTATCTTGATCTTCTGCAAAGGGTTCAAAGCGTTGATTTACTTGTACCCGCGCTGCCCAATTGGTGCCAATAAAGTTACGTTGTACGGCGATATTACCGCGTTCATAAAACGCACTGCCGAAGTCAGCTAAGGGCAGTTCCTCGCTGTGACCGCTCAACATAATGGAGGTCTGTGCGCCATATTGGGCTTGGTATAAATAGTGTCTTAGGTGACTCACCGCAAACTGCAAATGAGGGGATAACTGCTGTACTTTTAACTGCTCAACATCAGCCATTATCGCCCGCCAGGGCAGCGGATAAGTATTCACAGGTACAGTAATTAGCCCGGCATTAGCGAGTGTGAGTAAACTTTGCCGAAGATCCGCATCATCGGCTTCCAGCCAAGGCGAGGCGTAGGCGTGCGGTTGCACTACACTCACCAGCAGCAGCACGCTGGCGATGCGAGAAATGGCTGCGCTGCTAAGCCTGCGCCGCGTTAATTGGAACAAATGATGCAGTACCGATGTCATGTTTTGTAATTGTTGTCTGTGTGATTTTTGTCTAAAAACAACGCGTAGCGCACGGTTGAAAATTTGATGAACAGGAGCATAGCAGAATCGCTGCTGCGGGTGTAAGCGAAAATCGCGGTTGAAAAGCTAATATTTGCTCAGTTGCGGCGCGGCGATCTGTGCTTAGTTGAGGCTCCGCCGTGCAGTGGTTGAGCTGCACGTAAATAGCCTCAATTAAAAAAATGTTTATATTTATTGTTGACGTAATTTAACAATTAAATATAATTCTTAGCTGAGGGAAGCGCGTTGTAGGAACGGATACCACCGCAGCGCGTGCAACACGGATGTTTCTACAACCATCGCTTGGCGCCAGTCGTTATGGTGCGGACAAGTGGTTGCGGCCGCGATGTTGGCCACGTAAGATGTACGCATGACTATTGCGGTAAACCTATCATGATGATTCTCTCTTCGCAGCAACTGACTAAAACCCTGAACATACTCGCGTGGTTGGGCTTAAGCGCACTTGCTGGGGTCGCGCTGAGTGCGTGTGGTGACGGCCGAGGTGCTTATACAGCAAACCCTGCTGACACAGAGCGGCTGGTGTTAGTGCTTGATCAACAACTATTGCCTAACGACCAATGGCAACTCTCTAGCGAGCGTATTCAGATTTCATTTTGCCGCGATCGGACTAACGAAAACCTGCTTGCAGAGGCTGCCGAGTTGCGGCTTTGGCGGTTAACGGAATCGGTGACTGCATTCCCACCCTATCGCAGAGACGGACTGCTGGTGTTACAGCAGCTCTACGAAGAGCATGACATTTTGCTATGGCAAGAAAATGGTACGGTGAGCGCGCAGTATTATCGCGCGGTAGCCCCAGCAACTGCAGATGCGCCACAAGTGTTTAGTATCATTGCGCAGTTAAACGGCTTACGAGAAGTCTGTTTGGTTGGCGTCGACAGTCTCCGCTAAATCCGCTTTGTGGTCATAGACATAGGCTCCATTTCGTAAAAATCCCAAGATTATTCCCCCACCAGATGGAATCAGGCACTACACTAAAAATGTCGCATTCATATTGAGGAGTAACCACTCATGTCAGTCTTTTTGGCAATCGAGGACAAGTTAATGGCGGCCTTTGAACCTCAGCATCTAGAGGTAATTAATGAGAGCCACATGCATGGTACTGGGCGAGCTAACCCGGGTGCCGAATCACACTTTAAAGTGGTGCTCGTTAGTCAAAAGTTTCATGGCCAACGTTTACTGCAGCGACATCGCGCTGTACACAAAGTGTTAGCGGAGGAGCTCCAGCAAAAAATTCATGCGCTTGCACTACATACTTATACCCAAACCGAATGGCATGACCTATTTGGCGATGTACCGCTGTCTCCGCCGTGTTTGGGCGGTAGTAAAAGAACCCCAAAAGCGCCAAAAACTTCAGTATCATCAAGCTGAAATCACTGAACTCAGATGTGTTGTAGGGATAATGTCGGTTACACTAGGCATAATATTCATGACAATGATCTGAAACAGGGAACAGCACATGGTAATTAAACCCAAGATTCGCGGCTTTATCTGCACCAATGCGCATCCAGTTGGTTGCGCTGAAAATGTCCAACAGCAAATTAACTATATTAAGCAGCAACCTAAAGTTGCCAACGGTCCGCAACGGGTGTTGGTGATCGGGTGTTCAACTGGCTATGGGTTGGCTTCACGAATTACTGCTGCCTTCGGTAGTGGCGCGAAAACGCTTGGCGTTTGTTTTGAGAAAGAGCCGACCGAGAAAAAAACGGGCACCGCAGGTTGGTACAATACCGCGGCTTTTCACCGTGCTGCTGGCCAAGCAGATTTATATGCGCACACTCTTAATGGAGATGCTTTCTCGGATGAGATGAAGCAACGCGTTATCGAGCAAATCAAAGCCGATTTGGGACAAGTAGATTTGGTGGTTTATAGCCTTGCCTCGCCAAAGCGCAAAGATCCGCTATCAGAGCAAGTATTTAGTTCTACTTTAAAGCCAATCGGCAAAAGCTACAGCACCAAAACTTACGATACCGATAAAGATTTAGTGCATGAAATTACCCTAGATCCGGCTACCGATGATGAAATTGCGCAAACCGTAAAAGTAATGGGCGGCGAGGATTGGGAGCGTTGGATCGACCAACTCAGTGCTGCAGGTGTGCTTGCCAAAGGCTGTCAGACCACTGCCTATACATACATCGGCAAAAAGCTTACTTGGCCAATTTATGGTCATGCCACAATTGGTAAAGCCAAAGAGGACCTTGACCGGGCTGCAGCGACAATTCGTCAAAATTATCAAACCCTCGATATGAAAGCTTATGTTTCCTCGTTAAAGGCTCTCGTCACTCAAGCTAGCTCGGCGATTCCGGTCATGCCACTGTATATTTCTTTAATGTACGGGGTAATGAAAAAAGCGGGTACCCATGAGGGCTGTATTGAACAGATTTACCGGTTATTTACCGAGGGGCTATATAACCCGCAGCCAAGCCTAGATGAGGCACATCGATTACGGATGGATGGCAAGGAAACCAACGACGCTACGCAAGCGGAAATTGAGGCTTTGTGGGATCAAGTTACCCAAGCAAACTTCCATGAGTTGGCAGACTATCGGGAATACCATCAACAATTCTTGCATTTATTCGGATTTGGCTTCGATCAGGTCGATTACGAAGCCGATATTGACCCTGTAGTGGGGTGGTAGGAAAAATCCACAGCAAAATTAGGATTATTTCTGCGCCTTGTGTGGCAACAAGGCGCATTCTAATGCTAAAATTTGCGCCCTAGGTTAAACACAAGATTTGTTGTGCGCGTGAACTGGCCAATTTCCGCGGTGTGTTTGCGCGATAACTTATTGATTTCTCAGGTTTTCAGTCGTCAGACTGATGATGATTAATCTTCCCTAACGAGTAGTGCAAACGCGTATGATTACGATTAAAAGAGGTCTGGATATCCCCATCAAGGGAGCTCCTCAGCAAACTATCGAGAATGGTAAAGCCGTGACTACGGTTGCTGTTCTGGGCGAAGAGTATGTAGGCATGCGGCCAACCATGGCAGTTCAGGTTGGCGATGTAGTAAAAAAAGGTCAGGTGTTATTCGAAGATAAGAAAAACCCTGGCGTTAAATTTACTGCGCCTGCTGCTGGTAAAGTGAAAGATGTCTTGCGTGGCGCACGCCGTGTGCTGCAAGCCGTGGTGATTGAAGTCAGCGGCGACGAGCAGGTCACTTTTGATGCGGTCGACAGTGCCAAACTGACGAGCCTAACGCGCGAACAAGTACAAGCGACGTTGGTTGACTCTGGTCAGTGGACAGCACTCCGTACCCGTCCGTTTAGCCGTTCTCCGAAACTCGACTCAACTCCAGTTGCCATTTTTGTGAACTGCATGGATACCAATCCATTGGCAGGCGACCCGCTATTGGTGATTGCCGAGCAGCAACAAGCTTTTGTTGACGGTTTGAAAGTGTTAAAGCAGCTAACCGACGGTAAAGTTTTTGTCACCAAAGCGGCAGATGCTGAACTAGACACTGGCGATGCTGAAGTACAGATTGAGAGCTTTGCTGGACCACATCCTGCTGGTTTGGTTGGTACTCATATTCATTTCTTGGCGCCAGTGAGTGCTGCGAAACGCGTTTGGCACATTGGTTATCAAGACGTGATCGCGTACGGTAAGTTGTTCACCACTGGTGAAATCTTTACCGACCGAGTGGTCGCGTTAGGTGGTCCAGCAGTGAAGCAACCACGCCTATTGCGCACTCGTCTTGGTGCTGACTTACATGAACTCACACAAGGTGAGTTAACTGACGGCGAGTTGCGGATTATCTCTGGCTCGGTCCTTAACGGTACCCGTGCAGATGATGCCCATCGTTGGTTAGGTCGCTTCCACAATCAAGTGAGCGTATTGCGTGAAGGTCACGAGAAGAAATTGTTTGGCTGGATCCGCGCTGGCTTCGACCAACACTCAATTACTCGTGCTTATGCGGGGCACTTAGCGCCGAAAAAAGCATATGACATGACCACCTCGACCAATGGCTCTGATCGGGCCATGGTGCCAATCGGCAACTACGAGCGGGTCATGCCACTAGATATTCTGCCCACCATTTTGTTGCGTGATTTATTGTCAGGCGATACCGATGGCGCGCAGCGGTTGGGTTGCTTAGAGCTAGATGAAGAAGATTTAGCGCTTTGTACCTATGTGTGTCCAGGCAAATACGACTACGGAATTGAGTTGCGTAATGCCCTGACGTCGATCGAGAAAGAGGGCTAATCGATGAGCTTAAAAAACTATCTCGAAAAAATTGAGCCAAGCTTTGAAAAAGGCGGCAAATACGAAAAGTGGTACGCCCTATATGAGGCCGTGGCTACAATTTTGTATACGCCAGGCAAGGTAACGAAAGCTGCAACCCACGTTCGTGATAACGTTGATTTGAAACGGATCATGATTTTTGTATGGTTGATGACCTTCCCAGCAATGTTCTGGGGTATGTACAACATTGGTAACCAAGCTGCCATGGCCCTTGCGGCTGGTAACGGCGCCTTGCCTGATATTTGGCAAGTAGGCTTATTTGAATTGCTTGGTGGCAGCCTGACGGAGCAATCCGGCTGGGGCAGCAAAATGTGGTACGGTGCCTGCTTCTTCTTCCCTCTCTACGCGATCGTATTTGCCGTTGGTGGGTTCTGGGAAGTGCTATTTGCTTCGGTTCGGAAGCATGAAGTAAACGAAGGCTTCTTCGTCACTTCGGTTCTGTTCACCCTGATTCTGCCGCCAACTTTGCCGCTGTGGCAAGCTGCCTTAGGTATCACCTTCGGTATTGTTATCGGTAAAGAAATCTTTGGGGGGACTGGGCGTAACTTCTTAAACCCAGCCCTAACCGGTCGGGCGTTCTTGTATTTCACTTACCCTGCGCAAATGTCTGGCGACCAAGTGTGGACCGCTGTTGATGGTTTCTCTGGCGCCACTTACCTTGGCCAATCAGCCCTTGGCGAATTGGATTACGGTAATACGGCTGCTTGGTGGGACGCTTTCTTGGGTAACATTCAAGGGTCGATGGGTGAAGTCTCCACGCTGATGATTTTGATCGGTGGCTTAGCGCTTATTTACTTCCGCATTGCGTCATGGCGCATTGTCAGTGGTGTGTTTGTCGGTATGGTGCTGTTCTCAGGTCTGTTGAACTTTATTGGTAGCGATACCAACCCAATGTTCGCCATGCCTTGGTACTGGCATTTAGTGCTGGGCGGATTTGCGTTCGGTATGATGTTTATGGCGACAGACCCTGTTTCTGCATCCTTTACCAATAGCGGTAAATTTGCCTACGGCTTGCTGATTGGTTTGATGACGGTATTGATTCGCGTGATCAACCCAGCCTACCCAGAAGGTATTATGTTGGCGATTCTGTTTGCCAACGTCTTTGCGCCACTGTTTGACCATTTCGTGGTGCAGGCAAACGTGAAGCGGAGGTTGGCACGTAATGTCTAACAAAAATGAATCTTTAGGGAAAACGCTATTTGTCGTGGTCGCACTCTGTCTAGTGTGTGCGGTTATCGTCGCGGGTTCTGCGGTTGGTTTTAAGCCAATGCAACAGCGTAATGCAGCATTAGATATGCAGCGTAACGTGCTCGATGCAGCAGGTTTATTACAGCCGGATACCAATGTGGTGGAGTTGTTTGAGCAACGGGTTGAAACCAAGTTGGTGAACCTCGATACACTCGAAGTGATGGACAGCTTTGCAGGCCAACCGGCTATTCAGTTTGATATTCGCGCCGCCGCGCGTGATGCCGAATTGAGTGAAAGTTTAACCAAAGCCGAAGATGAAGCCGGCATTGGGCGCTTAGAGAATATCACCCAAGTTTACTTCATTAATAATGAAGCGGGTGAGTTGGAAACCGTGGTGCTACACATTCGTGGCTACGGCTTGTGGGGCATCATGTACGGCTTAATGGCGCTGGAAAGCGACGTTAATACCGTCCGTGGTATCAACTTCTATGAGCACGCTGAAACTCCGGGACTTGGTGGCGAAATTCAAAACCCACGTTGGGTTGCCAGCTGGCGGGGTAAAGAAATTTACGCTGAAAGTGGTGAGCAAGTGGCCATTGATGTCACCAAAAATGCCACCAGTGAAGCGCATGATATTGATGCTCTATCAGGTGCGACACTGACTAGTAACGGCGTCGAGAACCTAATCCAGTTTTGGTTCAGCGACCAAGCTTACGGCCCTATGTTAGACAAAATTCGTAAAGGGGAGCTGACGAATGGCTAGCAGCAAAGAGATTAAAGAGGTCTTATTCGGGCCGATTTTTGCGAACAACCCAATTGCCTTACAAATTCTAGGTATCTGTTCTGCTTTGGCGGTAACGTCGAAGATGGAAAATACCGTGGTAATGTGTATTGCGTTGACTTTGGTAACAGCGTTCTCAAACCTGTTTATCTCACTCATCCGTAACCACATTCCATCAAGCGTACGGATTATCGTGCAAATGACGATTATTGCGAGCTTGGTTATCGTGGTGGATCAGGTACTGCGAGCCTACGCATATAGCGTCGCTAAAGAATTGTCGGTATTCGTTGGTTTGATTATTACCAACTGTATCGTGATGGGCCGCGCTGAAGCTTATGCGATGAAGAGTCCGCCCATGATGTCGTTCTTAGACGGTATCGGTAACGGTTTAGGTTACTCGTTCATTTTGTTAGTGGTTGGCTTTTTCCGCGAACTGTTTGGCTCTGGCAGCTTGTTCGGTGCGCAAATTCTGCCACTAGCTGCAGAGGGTGGCTGGTATCAACCAGTCGGTCTTTTGGTATTGCCACCGAGTGCGTTCTTTATTATCGGCGGTATTATCTGGGTACTTCGTACGTTCCGCCCGGAGCAAGTTGAGCCAAAGGAGTAAACCGACATGGAAGCTTACATTAGCTTATTTGTAAAAGCGGTATTCGTTGAAAACTTGGCACTGTCATTTTTCTTGGGCATGTGTACGTTCTTGGCAGTATCCAAAAAAGTCACCACCGCCTTTGGTCTTGGTATTGCGGTAGTCGTGGTACTGGGGATTTCTGTCCCAGTCAATAACTTGGTCTACCACGGTATTTTGGCGCCGGGCGCATTAGATTGGGCAGGCTTTCCTGATGCCGACCTAAGCTTTTTACGCTTTTTGACTTTCATTGGTGTGATTGCCGCGCTGGTACAAATTTTGGAAATGGCGTTGGATAAATATTTCCCACCTTTGTACAACGCGCTGGGTATTTTCTTACCGCTGATTACAGTGAACTGCGCTATTTTTGGTGGCGTATCATTCATGGTAGAGCGTAACTATAACTTCACTGAATCGGTTGTCTACGGCATCGGCAGTGGCGTTGGTTGGGCACTTGCTATCGTGGCGCTTGCAGCGGTACGTGAAAAGTTAAAATATGCGGACATTCCGGATGGATTGCGGGGCTTAGGCGCCACTTTCATGGCGGTAGGTCTTATCGGGTTGGGCTTTATGTCGTTTTCTGGCGTATCACTTTAAGCTCACAACGGGTCGAACGGGATAGTAGAGGTACAGTCCATGCAAGAGATTATTCTCGGCGTAGGCATGTTTACCGTAATCGTATTAGTGTTGGTTGCCATCATCATGATGGCAAAATCTAAGCTAGTACCAAGCGGTGATGTCGAAATTTTAATTAACGATGACGAAGATAAGAAAATCGTGACCCAACCTGGTACCAAGCTGCTAGGTGCTTTAGCGAATTCAGGTATTTTCGTATCTTCAGCTTGTGGTGGTGGTGGTTCATGTGGCCAGTGCCGAGTGATCATTAAAGAGGGTGGCGGTGATATCTTACCCACCGAACTTGATCATATTAACAAGAAAGAAGCTCGTGAGGGCTGCCGTTTATCCTGTCAGGTGAACGTGAAGCAAAATATGAAAATCGAATTGCCTGAAGAGGTATTCGGTATTCGTAAATGGGATTGCTCGGTGAAGTCGAACAATAATGTTGCGACCTTCATTAAAGAGTTTGTGGTACAGCTACCTGAGGGCGAGGAAGTACCTTTCCGTGCTGGTGGTTATATTCAAATTGAAGCGCCACCCCATCATGTAAAATATCGCGATTTCGATATCGAAGAGAAATTCCGTGGTGACTGGGAACGCTTTGGTTTCCTCGACGTAGAGTCTAAAGTTGATGACGAAACCATTCGCGCTTATTCAATGGCGAATTACCCAGAAGAAAAAGGCATTATTATGTTGAACGTGCGCTGCGCAACGCCGCCGCCCAACAACTTAAGCCTGCCAGCGGGTAAAATGTCTTCTTATATCTTCAGCTTGAAGCCGGGTGACAAGGTGACGATTTCGGGTCCATTTGGTGAGTTTTTCGCCAAAGATACCGATGCAGAGATGGTGTTCGTAGGTGGTGGTGCTGGTATGGCGCCAATGCGTTCGCACATTTTCGACCAGCTCCGTCGTCTGAACACTAAGCGGAAGATGAGCTTCTGGTATGGTGCGCGTTCGAAGAAAGAAATGTTCTATGTTGAAGACTTCGATATGCTGCAACGCGAGAACGATAACTTTGAGTGGCATGTAGCGTTATCGGATCCACAACCAGAAGATAACTGGGAAGGTGATACTGGTTTTATTCATAACGTGTTATTCGAGCGTTATTTGAAGGAGCACCCAGCGCCAGAAGATTGTGAGTTCTATATGTGTGGACCACCCATGATGAACGCGGCCGTTATCAAGATGCTGAAAGATCTTGGTGTGGAAGACGAAAACATCATGTTAGATGACTTTGGTGGCTAACCGAGGTAGTAAAAGAAACCATGTTTGACATCAACTTGGCGCGCTTCGTGCGCGCCACAAAATGGTTTGGGCTAGCCCTTATGGGGCTGGCCTTTTTCGTTGCTTGTGCCCCGCAGCCTGAAATAAAAGGGTTTGCTGGGAAGACCATGGGAACGAGTTATAGTGTAAAATTTGTGTCCGCTGACCCGGCGCATGACCCTGAGCAAATCAAGCAGCATGTTGACGGGTTATTGGCACAAATTAATGCCCAGATGTCGACTTATGATCCGAATTCCGAGCTTTCGCGCTTTAACGAATCTGATCAAACCACGCCTTATGTGGTCTCGCGTAACCTTGAGGTAGTCGTCAACCGTGCCCTAGAAATTGCGCGTGAAACTGACGGTGTGCTAGATGTAACGGTGGGGCCCTTAGTCAATTTATGGGGGTTTGGTCCGCAAGCTAGGCCAACAACAGTCCCCTCAGCGGACGCCCTGGCGGCAATTCGTGAATACGTTGGTTATGAGCTGCTGCAAGTGAGCAATCATCAATTAACTAAAGCACACCCAGATGTCTATGTTGATTTGTCGACGATAGCCAAAGGCTATGGTGTTGACCGAGTTGCACGAGTCTTAGAGCAGCTAGATATCCATCACTACTTGGTCGAAATTGGTGGTGAATTGCGTTTGAAAGGTAGCAAGCCTAATGACGAACCCTGGCGAGTGGCGATTGAAAAGCCAATCTCGGGCGAGCGTTCGGTGCAGGAGATTTTAGAGCCGGGTAACATGGCGCTGGCTACGTCTGGTGACTACCGCAATTTCTACGTAGAAGACGGGGTGCGCTATTCACACATTATTGACCCTCGCACTGGTATGCCTATTCAGCATCATTTGGTTTCAGTAACGGTATTAGCGCCAACCTGTATGGATGCTGATGCTTATGCCACCGCGCTGACGGTGATGGGGCCAGATGCTGCACTTGCTTTTGCCGAGCAGAAACAGCTGCCGGTGTTGTTGGTGGTGCGTGAAGGTGAGCAATTCGTCGAACGTGCTAGCAGTTGGATGGAACCCTATCGGGTGCAATAACGTCCAAGTTATTACCCGCTGAGCGACAATAGTTAGTAATGCTTGGCGCGGAAGGAGTCAGAATGGAAATTTTTATTTTAGTATTTGTCGTATTCCTCTTGGTCGTGGCCGCAATGTCAGTCGGTTATCTGCTGCAACGTAAGAAAATATCTGGAAGTTGTGGTGGTATTTCTGCCCTCGGTATGGACAAAGCTTGTGATTGCGACGAGCCTTGCGATGATAAGAAAGCTCGGATGGCTAAAGAAAAAGCTTGGCAAGAGAATCGCATCCATTAGGATGGAGATATTCAAAGTCGGCTGAGGAGACCTGTTAATCATGGTTCGCCCCGTTCAAATTCAACCTGCGGCAGCTGAAATCTATCTAGATTGTAATGCAACCACTCCCGTTCTGCCGGAAGTTGCGGCTACGGTCGACCATGTCATGGCCGACATTTTTGGTAATCCGAGTAGTAGCCATATTACCGGCTTGAAAGCACGATATATTCTCGACACCACCCGCCGTTTGGGCAAACTTGCCTTGGGTATTGATGATGGTGAATTATTATTTACCAGTGGTGCCACCGAGGGTATTCAAACCGCCGTATTGTCAGCCTTAGTGGCGGCGCAAAAACTACCAGTGCAGCAGCGCCAATATCTACTGTATGGCGCGACCGAACACAAAGCAGTGCCACAGGCACTCGCGCATTGGAATCAAATATTAGGGCTAAACGCGGAGTTAAAGGCAATTCCGGTTGATAGCCGCGGCCAGTTATCCCATTCATTCATTGCCGAACATGTGGCTTCAGCCGCTATGATCTGCACTATGGCGGTGAATAACGAAACTGGGGTTTGGCAGGATATCGATGGGCTCGATAAACTGATTAGAAGCCACCATAAAGCTATTCCCTGGTTAGTTGACGGTGTGCAAGCGTTAGGCAAACGAGATATTACACTGAGCGCCACCAGTATTGATTATGCAGTGTTTAGTGGGCACAAATTGTATGCGCCTAAGGGTATCGGTTGTCTTTATGTGGCAACTAAAGCGCCATTTACGCCGCTTATTATTGGCGGTGGACAGGAATCTGGGCGTCGCTCTGGAACCGAAAACCTGCCGGGTATTGCAGCGCTTCATGCGGTTTTTGAAATGCTGCTTGATGAGGATTCGGTATTGCGCCAAAACGCCGCTATGTATCAGTACCGCGATCAGTTGGCTGATGCACTCAAAGCGGCATTCCCCGCCATTGTATTTAACCACGACTTTTCTACCTCGGTTCCAACAACGCTAAATTTTGCGGTCAAAGGTGTGTCGTCGCGGGATATTATGGACGTGTTCGATGCGGCTAATATTCGGGTAAGTGGCGGCAGCGCCTGTAGTTCAAAAACCGTCGGCAGTTTTGTGCTTGATGCGATGGGGTTACCAAGCTGGCAAAGCCAAGCCGCGGTCAGACTTTCCTTTGGTCCAGCAACAAGTGCGGCGGTCATCGATCAAGCTTGTACCCGTATTCGGGCGGCCGCTAAAGCGCTCGAAGCTTCTTGTTTGGTGCCGCAAACCAGTCGAGCACCCTCTGATAGCGATTTGGATGGCATGGTGCAATGGCGGTTTGGTGCTAGCTGTACCTACTTAGCGATTGCCCGTGAGCAACGTGAATTGGTCATTATCGACCCGCAGCCAGCGTTTGCGGAGCGCATCGAGAATTTGGTCCGCTGTCGCGACTATCAGGTAAAGGCCGTTATTAATTCAGGCACCCAAGTTGATGCGGACGCCCCAGCCAGTTTATTGAGTGAGTTATTTCAAGCACCTTATTTACAGCCGAGTCGCGCGCCAACTCAACAAATTACCGTCGGTAAGCGTGAACTGTATTGGTTCCCAACGCCACCGCAGGGGGTGATTGCAGTTGCCGCTTTACAACAACCACAACAGATTGATTATGTATGTGGTGCGGCACAAACAGCAACCCGGTTAATGTTGCAGCAACACGGCTTACAAATTGAAACTGCTGTTATTTTACCAAGCCAAGATGAAGATACCCTGTTGAGCTTGCGTTGGTGTGATGTTGAAGGGCGCTGTCAGCCGCGTATTGACCTTGATTTAGGGCTCGATGATAAACGCGAAATGTTGCAACATGCGGACACCTTAGTGTTAGACGTGCGTGAACAGCACGAACATGGCTTGACCAACTTACCCATGGCGGCAGAAGTTGTGAATGTACCTTTGAGTCAATTGGTGCAGTTTATTGTCGAACAACGAAGTCGGTACCAGCATCGCCCAATTGTTTGCTTGTGCCGCTCAGGGCAACGCAGTGCAGCGGCAGCGCAGGCATTGTCACGCCATGGCTTTACCCAAGTGAAGCACTTATATGGTGGCTTGGCGCTCTATCAAAACCAGCAGTTAAGCCAGGCTTAAGGGCGCGCGAAGTCCAAGCGTGCTATCAAACCGTTACGTCCCGCTACAAAACAATGAGTACCAGCGCCTAAACAGGCGCTGGTCCACAAGTTGGCATCACTCTCCAGTGTCCATTGCCATTCATCAATAGGGCTCGATGCGGCACCGCTAGGCCCAGTTACTAGAACGTGGGTTGCGCTTACACTTAAACTATAAATTGGCCCGGTAAATGGTGGTGTCGGGAGGGCTTGCCAATTGTCGTTTTGCCATTGATAAAGAGCAGGTTCGCTTTGCGTATTACCAAGGTCCCCGCCTGCAACCAATAACCGGTCAGCGGCCATGGGCCACACCGAGGTAATACCGCGCATGGCGCCAGCGGGCATTGGTGTGGTTTGTACTTGAAACCGAATACCAAAATCATTTTTGCTCAGTACCCGGGCAACAGCAGCGTTACCGGTGCCGATAGCCCAGCGGCCGTTATGATGGCGAACGCACTGGCCGCTAGCAGCAAAGCCGCCCTCGCCAAATAAGGGGGGCGCGCTCGCCACATTAGAGGCGGTGACCCAATTGCGTCCGTCAGCGCTACGAATTAATTCCCAACGACCATTGAGCGAATCAGCGTAACCCCATAACTCACCGCGTTCGGATAGCGCAATACAGTTAAGAAAAATAGTAGAAGGTGCGCGATAGCCTAAAATCCATGAACGTCCGCCGTTCGCCGTGTAGTAGATGCGTGAATTGCCATTCTCGCCGACACTTAGGGCGTAAGCGCGCTGCTCATCAACTGCTTCAATATCCCGAAACTCCAGTTCCGCAGGACCTGGCTGAGAGTATGACCAAGTTGCGCCAGCATCAGTGCTTCGCGCGATGGTGCCAGCGGTGCCGGCCAGCCATAGTACTTGTGGCTGCGGTACACTGATGCCAATCCAATGCAGGTCATCGCGGCCACTCAGATCGGTCCAAGTTGCAGTTTGCGCAAATGCTGAACTGGCCATGACTGGTGCAATAACCAACAACGCAGTCCGCCCAATATCTGTTAGACGCTGTATTAACTGTTGCATGCAAACTCCGCTGAACCATGGTTGTTTATCTTTACTTACATTACAGTGTTTTGGTTTTATCACTGGGGTGAGTACTGACCCATTACTTTTTTGTCATTCGGTGTAACATAGTCACTAATTCGAAGATGAAACACAAGCCGTGAGGTTCAGATGTCCATTCATTCCCATTGGCACGATTTGCTGTTGCTCGAGCAGCAGCTCACCGAAGCCGAGCGCATGATTCAACAAACCGCCACCGATGTTTGTCAGCGGTATTTGGCGCCCCGTATTCAACACGCATTTGAAGCCGGCGAGTTTGACCCGCGCATTATGCGTGAATTAGGTGATGCAGGGTTGCTTGGCGCAACCTTAACCGAATACGGTGGTGCCGGTATTAGCTATGTCGGCTACGGTCTGGTCGCGCGCGAGGTTGAGCGGATTGATAGCGGTTATCGGTCCGCGCTCAGCGTGCAATCATCATTGGTGATGTGGCCGCTGGCCAGCTATGGCTCTGCCACGGTGAAAGAAACTTATCTACCGAAGCTAGCGACGGGCGAATATATCGGTTGCTTCGGTTTAACTGAGCCAGATGCAGGTTCTGATCCGGCGAGTATGAAAACGCGTGCCAAGCGCGTTAGCGGTGGCTATCGCTTAACCGGCTCGAAAATGTGGATCACCAATTCGCCGTTGGCCAAAGTCATGATTGTTTGGGCGGTGGCGGACGATAGTCAGAGCGTGCGTGGATTTGTGGTCGATAGAGATTTTGCTGGCGTGAGTACTCCCGCGCTTAAGCATAAACTTAGTTTGCGGGCTTCGCTAACTGGGGAAATTGTACTAGATAATGTGTTTGTGCCAGATACCCACGTGTTTGCTGATATTGAGGGTTTAAAAGGACCGTTTAGTTGCTTGAATTATGCCCGCTATGGCATTGCTTGGGGCGTAATGGGGGCAGCTGAATGCTGTTGGCATGCGGCCCGCGATTACACCCTAACGCGCCAGCAATTTGGGCGTCCGTTGGCGCAAACCCAACTGGTGCAAAAGAAGCTTGCAGATATGCAAACCGAGATTAGCTTGGGGTTACAAGCAGCGTTAAGAGTTGGGCAATTACTTGATAGTCAGGCCGCCGATCCGCTCATGATCTCGATGATTAAACGCAACAACTGTGGCAAGGCACTCGATATTGCGCGAGTGGCTCGTGATATGCACGGTGCCAATGGCATTTCCGGTGAGTATCCGGTGCTGCGGCATGCGATTAACCTTGAAACCGTGAATACCTACGAAGGTACCCATGATGTGCATGCATTAATTCTTGGCCGCGGCCAAACTGGCTTGCAAGCCTTTTTCTAAATGGAGAAAGCGTGCGACTAAATTGGCTTAAATTACGCCGTTGGCATCATTGGCTAGCCCTCATCTTTGGTGGGCAGCTAGTGCTATGGTCGTTATCTGGCGCGGTGATGGTGTGGCTCGAATTAAGCTACGTGCACGGTGGCCATCTGCTGCGTTCGCCACCGCCATTACCAACCGAAAGCTCGCAGTTATTGGCGCAAGCCGCCAGTGACTTGCCCGCCGCTGAACAATTGACAATGGCGGCTGAACTTGGGCCTGAATTGGTGCTGATACATACCGCACAAGATGTTCAATTATACAATATAAATCAGCAACAAACTGTGGCTGTGGATGCGGCTTTCATCGCCCAGCAAGCGCGGCGCTTGCACCATGTCGGTGCCGCACCCAGCAAGATTGAATTATTGCCAACCCCGCCGGCCGAGGTGAGTGGTTGGCAACAGCCGGTGTGGCAAGCCAACTATGGCGGCATAGAACAACCTAGTTTGTATTTCGATCCGGCCACGGGTCTGCTCATTACTCAGCGCCACAACGCATGGCGGGCATTTGACTTTATGTGGATGCTACACATTATGGATTATGAAGCCCGCGCAGATACAGGGAAGTGTTGGCTGCAACTGTGGAGTATTGGCAATCTATTGTTGTTGGGGATTGGTGTGATGTTATTGATCCCAACCATTCGGCGCTGGCGAGGAGGCGCTTAACCAATGCGATATAAATATTGGCTCAGCGTGCATCGCTGGCTGGCGTTGGGGGTCGCGCTGCAATTGCTGCTGTGGTTAGGCAGTGGCTTGTTACTCAGTGTGACCGGGCATGCGGAACGGGCGCCGGTAGTTGCGCCAATCTTGCCCGTTACCCAACTAGTACCGCCGGTTACCGATGCCCCGCGCGGTTTAGAGCAGTTAAGTATCAAGCGTGAGCTTTCTCAAACCGCACCGGCAGGGTGGGTATGGGAGCGTCGCGTTGCGGGTGAAACCACACGCTGGCATGCCGGCCAACAACAATGGCAATCACTGCCCGCGGCCAAGCTAAATATGTCGCTATGGCAAGACTGGGCTTATCGGTTACATTTTATGGATTACGACGGTGCAGATGCCGCTGGTAGTTATGATTTTAATCACAGCTTGGTACGCGGATTTGGGCTGGCGCTGTTATTGCTGTCGATAAGCGGAGTGGTGGCGTTAGTACGGATTATTCGCCAACGCCGACTGTGGCCAGTAACGCGGCGCCGAACTTAACCTGCTCGCCGCGCTTGTTGGCCTGGTTCAAGTTCGTTAGCGCGCTTGCGCGTCCAATGATTGCCCGTTAACTTGCAGGCTGTTATCGCTCATTAAATAACCATAAACCGGCATGATATCAGCTGGCGTTTTTAATTTACTCGCGTTCTCGGCGGGATAGGCGCGAGCACGCATGTTGGTTCGCGTCGCTCCCGGATTAATCACGTTCACCCGAATACTAGAGTTTTCATACTCATCTGCCATCACTTGGGCTAAGCCCTCGGTCGCAAATTTACTGACTGCATATGGGCCCCAGTATGCACGACCTTGACGCCCGACACCGGACGACGTGAATACGATGGATGCGTGCGGCGCCGCCTTTAGCGCTGGCATCAGTGCTTGGGTAAGCATAAATTGGGCATTCACGTTAATTTGCATAATGTCATGCCAACTATCGTGGTCGATATGCTCAAACGGTGAGAGCACCCCTAAGATACTGGCATTATTGAGCAATCCGTCTAAGCGACCAAACTGATCAACGATAGTCGCGCACAAGCCTTGATAATGAGATTTAGTGGCGCCTTTCATATCTAACGGCACGATCGCCGGTTGCTTGCCACCAGCCGCTTCGATTTCATCGTACACGGCCTCTAATTTGCTTACCGTGCGCCCGAGCAAAATAACTTGCGCACCGTGCGCGGCGAAATACAGCGCCGCCTCACGGCCAATACCCGCACCTGCACCCGTTACCAAAATCACTTTATCCTGCAATGCTTGTTCTGCAAGTTGTGGGTATTCCATGCTTTTTCCTAAATTCGAATCTATAGTTAACAGCAAGGTTATGGCAGGAACCGCCGACCGTGCCGAAGCGATGGCCGTAGTGTACTTAAAATTTGGTCTTTTCTCAGCCATATAACCAGAAAAACTCGAAAAACCCTTTCAACTTGACTAAGACAGGTGTATAAAATTTTGTTAATTTAGTTCGTCTTGTCGTACCAGTTAGAACAGAGTAGTCTACAAGCGAACAACCGTGATGCAATCTAGGGTCACGAACATAATAACTCGAACAAGGATTGGGGAAGCTCATGAAAAAACTTCTGCTCGTATCTGCAATTGGCGTGGCGCTTGGCCTCGTTGGCTGCGGTAGTGGTGATGAAGCGCCAGTATCAGAACAACAACAATTTGAACCAAATGCTGCGCGGGTCGTGTTTGACCCAAGTAACGGCGAAGTGCCGGTGCCAAGCAACATCTTATTGAGCGGTACCCAAGATGGTACGTTAAACATTCCGGTAGCAGACCCTACCGACGTGTCTGATCCGCAAGTCGCAATTAATGGCTTAGATGGTTGGGGTACGCACTCTACGTTAACCTTCTCTTTTAGCTTGCCGTTAGACGAAAATGGCGACCAGATTACGATTGATCAAGCGAGCTTGGAAGCCGCTGGCTCGATTCGTATTTTTGAAACGGTGATGGGCGGTACGGCCGCCGCCGGTGAAGCTTGTGCTGCCGCGAGCCCAGCAGCAACCTGCGCGGTTGTGGCTGAGTTGACTCATGGCGAGGATTTCACCGTGGTTGCAACCGGTGATAACGGGGTGGCAGTGTTGCCACTACGGCCGTGGAAAGCGAAAACTGGCTACGCTGTTGTATTGACCAATGATATTCAAGATTCATTGGGTCGTGATGTGTTGGCATCGCAAACTTACGGCTTAATGAAACGTGCTGAGCCTGTTTCAGCCGATCCAGCTGCGCAAGGCTTACAAGCATTGATCCGTAGCCATGAGGCTGCACTTGCGGCGTACGGCGTGGATACCGCGTCAGTCACTTATACTTCAAGTTTTACCACTCAATCAGTAAGTGATGTGTTTGGCGCGATTAAATCGCAATTAGCACAGCAAGTATTGGTTTCGGCGCAAGCTGGTTCTCCGCAGGGGACTACGCCAGTGTTGCAAGCCGCACCACAGGGCGTGACAGTGGCGCAAGCCTTGATCGGTGCTGGCCAGTTGCCGAACGACCCAACCAACCCAGCGGTTGCGGCAGCTAGCGCTGCGGACTTATGGGGTGCTCAGATCAATATTCCATACTACTCACCATTGCCAACGGCTGAGAATCCAACCGCGCCGTTAACGGGTCGGTGGCGTGCAGCTTGTGATAGCCCCGCCTCGATTTTGGGCGCGTTGAGCGCCGGTGCCATTACCGCTGAGCAACTCGTAGGTTTTGGTGTTGATCCTGCTGCGGTGGTTGCTAACCCAGCATTGTTATTACCACCAAATGCGTGTTTGGATATCCCAAACTTGGATAACGAACGGCATTTGACCAAATTCAACCCGGTGCCTGCAAGTCAACAGCAAACCATTACTGCGGTGATGTCGGTACCGAACCTCGCAGTGGTGAATGGTGTACGTGCGGCACAAGGTCTCGACCCGTTAACAGCGCCAGCTGACGGTTGGCCAGTGGTTATTTTCCAACACGGTATCACGCAAGATAAAAACAATGCGTTGGCGATTGCAGGCTCAATGGCCATTCAAGGCTTCGCGGTCGTCGCCATTGACCATCCATTGCACGGTGAACGTGGGTTTGGTGCTATCAATGCGTCAGATAGCCAAGATGGTAATGTAACCGCCTACATGAATTTAAGTAGCTTGTTGACCACTCGTGACAACTTGCGTCAGTCAATTGCTGATTTGCTAGCACTGCGGGCAGGTTTGAATTTCACCAACGCACCTATTGATGGTAACGACGTTTATTTCGTAGGTCACTCACTCGGCGCGATTGCGGGTACCGGTTTTACAGGTATCACCAATACCCCATTAAGCGGTCAATTAGCGCCTGCAGATGCCGCGTTTGCGGTCAATGCGTCAACGCTCGCTATGCCTGGTGGCAGTATTGCTAACTTCCTGCTCGGTTCACCAGCGTTTGAGCCCGTGATCAAGAGTCAGTTGCTTTACGCCGCGGTGCCAGAGTTTACCGCTGCAGCGAATGCTGCCGCCGAAGCTGCCGGTGTCACTGTGGGAAGCGCTGAATTTGGTGAATTGTTAATTCAAGTTTATGGGCAGTTCATTGAAAGTGTGAGTGCAGCGCAGCTTGCTGCCATTAACGCTACGTTTGAACAGTTCGCGTTTGCCGCCCAAACGGTGGTAGATTCGGCTGACCCTATCAACTACGCCGGTATGGTTGCTGCATCAGGTTCACCTGTGCATGTGATTGAAGTGGTTGGTGACGGTGCAGATAACTTGCCTGACCAAGTGATTCCGAATACCGTTGCTGGTAAACCATTGGCGGGTACTGAGCCGTTAATTGCCGCCTTAGGCTTGCCTGCGGTGAGCGAAACCTTAACTTCTACGGACGGTGAGCCAGTGTCTGGTGCGGTCCGTTTTGTTGAGGGTGACCACGGTTCAATCGTGAGCCCAGCAGCTTCAGCTGCAGCGACGCAAGAAATGCAGACGCAAATCGGTGTATGGTTCTTCTCAGGCGCGCTCCAATTGCCAATCTTCAATACCGAAGTGGTGCAATAAGCGTTACTTATAAGTCCATATCGCGGATGTAGCCGTAAAGGTTGTAAGCGCAAGTATGCAAAAAGATGAAAGGCCAGCATTGCTGGCCTTTTTCGTTCACAAAGTGTCGGGAAGACAGGAGAGCATATGGAATTTCTACTTGAGTTGGCTAGCTTCGTACTAAAAGCTGCGATCATTGTGATCGCGTTTGTTATCGTGGTAGGCACGCTTGCTCACCAAATGCAAAAGCACAAACCCGAGGCCGGGGAATTAAAAATTAAAGACGTCACCAAAGCCTGGCGGCAACAAACGGATGCGATACAACTCTCGCTGTTGCCAGAAGCAAAACGAAAGGACGCTGAAAAGGCGATTAAGAAACAGCGCAAGCAGGATAAAAAATCTTCAACGTCGACATTGCCTCGGCGGATCTTTGTGGTGAAGTTTCAAGGCAGTATGGACGCCAAAGAAGTCAAACAACTAACCCATGAAGTGAACGCTATTATTGCGATTGCTAACGATCAAGACCAAGTCTTAGTGCGCTTAGAAAGCGGCGGTGGCGTGGTTCATGGTTATGGTTTAGGCGCAGCGCAGTTACAACGCTTGCGTGATCATGGGATGGAATTAATCGTCAGCGTGGACAAAGTTGCTGCAAGTGGTGGCTACATGATGGCTTGTGTGGCGAGCCAGATTATCGCTGCACCTTTTGCGATTATTGGTTCGATTGGGGTGATTGCACAACTACCCAATTTTCATCGTTGGTTGAAGAAGCATGATGTTGATTTCGAACAACTGACGGCAGGTGAGTACAAGCGCACCCTCACGCTATTTGGTGAAAACACCGAGCAAGGTCGGCAGAAATTTAAAGATGATCTTGAAAGTATTCATCAGCAATTCAAAACCTTTGTGAAACAACATCGGGCTGAGGTGGATATTGATAAAGTCGCTACCGGTGAAATTTGGACGGCGCAACAAGCAGTGGATCTGCAGTTGGTGGATGCTATTGAAACCAGCGATGCGTGGCTACAGCGGCGTGTTACGGAGCAGGCGGTGTACGAAGTAGAGTACAAGGTGAAAAAGGGCTTAGGAGATAAACTAGGACGCCAAGCGACGGTGTTACTCGGTCACCTGAGTCAGTTTCTGAGTCAGCGCTCGGCTCCCTAACCATTAGGCGCTATCACTGTTAACCAAAAAAGCCTGCAGACGCAGGCTTTTTTGGGTTTGAAAAATTACTTCCTTAACGAACAAACTAGCGTGCGTCCGGGTCATTAAACACGGTTTCGTCTAATTCACCTTCGCTTTTTGCCACGACACAGCTGACCATGGCGTCACCGGTGATATTCACTGACGTACGGGTCATATCAAGTAAGCGGTCGACACCGATGATCAAACCAATCCCTTCCACCGGCAAGCCAACTTGGTTGAGTACCATGGCCAACATGATAAGCCCAACACCGGGTACCCCGGCAGTGCCGATAGAGGCCAAGGTTGCGGTTAGAATAACCATAAGATAGTCGGTGACACTTAAATCAACGCCATAAACTTGCGCAATAAAGACTGTTGCAACCCCCTGCATAATCGCGGTGCCATCCATGTTAATGGTAGCGCCTAAAGGCACTGTAAATGACCCGACTGAAGGCTTGACACCCAACCGATGGGTAACGGTTTCTAGGGTGACAGGAATCGTTGCATTACTACTGGCGGTACTAAAACCAAAGATCTGTGCATCCCGCATCTTTTTCATGAAGATGACTGGATTCAGGCGCGTAAGCACTTTCAAAAAGACGGGATAGGTGACTACCGCATGCAGAATAAGCACAAACAACACCAGCAGGAAGTATTTCAGTAACGAACCAATGGTACCGAAGCCGATTTCGGTAAAGAGTTTGGCCATGAGCGCAAACACGCCGTAGGGTGCGACGGCCATGAGAAGCATCACCAGCTTCATCACCACCTCGTTGAGGTCGTTAAAGAAGTTAGTTAAACGCTCGCCGGCTTTGCCGGCAAAAGCCATTGAAATACCAAACAGCAGCGCAAACACAATGATTTGCAGCATATTGCCGTTGGCCATCGCTTCCACTGGATTGCTGGGGAACATGTCGATAATGACCTGCGCTAAGCTTGGTGCTTCGCTACTTTCAAAACTCACATCAGCATTTAAATCGATGCCATCGCCAGGGCGCACTACGAGCGCCAGCGCAATGGCAGTTGCAATCGCAATTGCAGTCGTAAATAGATACAAGCCCACCGCTTTACCACCCAATCGGCCTAACTTGGACGGGTCACTAAGCGAGCAAGTGCCGACTACCAAGGAGATAAAGACGAGGGGTACCACCAACATCTGCAAGGATTTAATAAAGATTTGACCGACCGCGTAAAACAGCCCATTGGTGAGATACTCATCAACAAAGGTACTGTCTGGGGCGACTAGCTTGAGCAAAGTGCCGACCAGAATACCGGCCACCATACCGATCACAATGCGGGTAGTAAGACTGAGTTTTTTCTTATCTTGCGGGTCTTGCTGTGGTGCAGGCTTGTTATTTTGTGTTTCTGCAGACATGAAGCAACCTGATAGTCGTAAAATGAAAAAGTGCTTAAGCCTAGCAGAATCTGCGGGCTGACAAAATATGAAGCGGGTGAAACGTCATCAATTTGCCATCAAATCGCCACAAAGCCGTCATCAACTGCCCTTAGGCTAAGTCTAATTTCATCAGCTTAGGGGCTGCCGATGTTAGATACTGAACAACTTGTGGCGGAGCGTTTACCACAACTGCATCGCTATCAGTGGCTCCAAAAGCCAGTCACTAAAGTGCTCAGCAAACTGTTACATGAGCAAGATATTGAATCTTTCGGTGAGCGTTACCCGCATTTACAAGGGTTAGAGTTTGTTGAGCACGTGCTCGATTTTTTCCAGTTTCGCTATCAGCACTGCGACCACGAGTTGGATAACATCCCGACCCAAGGACGGGTCATTATTATTGCTAATCATCCGATTGGCTCACTCGACGGCTTAGCGCTGCTGCAGTTAGTGAGTAGGGTGCGGTCAGATGTAAAAATTGTAGCCAACAGTTGGCTGCAAGCAGTGCAACCATTGCAGTCGTTATTTGTTGCGGTTGATGTACTCGGCAGTAGAGCGCAGCGAGCGCAAGTCGAGGCGATGCAGCAATGGTTAGCTGACGATGGCGCGCTCATTATATTTCCGGCCGGTGAAGTGTCGCGGATGACGCCTGTCGGTGTGCGTGATGGGCAGTGGCGTAGTGGTTTCGTCAAGCTGGCGCAACGGACTCAAGCGCCGGTGGTGCCAGTGCACATAAATGCTCATAACTCACTGTGGTTTTATGGTGCATCCATGGTTTATAAGCCATTAGCGACCATGATGTTGGTACAGGAAATGTTTCGCCAGCAGGCGAATCAATTAAGCTTCACTATCGGTGAGGCGGTGGCAGCGAAAGATTTGCTGGGCGGTGATATGCCAGCCATGGTGCGTGCTAAGTTAATGCGGCGGCACTTGTATCGACTCGGCAAAGGCAAATCACTTATTTTCCCAACGCAGCCCGCGGTGGCTCGGCCAGAGGCTAGACAAGCGTTACGTCAGGCGGTGTTGGCCTGTGAGCTATTAGGCCAAACCGGGGATGGTAAGCAACTGCGGCTGTATCAGTACCAAGGCAATTCACCAATTTTACGTGAACTAGGCCGGCTACGTGAGATTGCATTTCGGGCCGTTGGTGAAGGTACGGGGAAGCGGCGCGACCTAGATAATTACGACACTTATTATTATCAATTGCTCGTATGGGATGACAATGAACTTGAGATTGCGGGCGCTTATCGGTTTGGCGATGCGCAGCAGATCATCTCGAGATATGGCATAAGTGGTTTGTATACCGCAACCTTGTTCGAGTTTCGTCCAGCGTTACACGGGTATTTGCCGCAGGCGTTAGAGTTAGGCCGTAGCTTTGTTCAGCCGCGATACTGGGGGCGGCGTAGCTTGGATTATTTGTGGCAGGGGATTGGTGCATTTGTCGTACGGCACCCTCATTATCGATATTTATTCGGTGCGGTGACCTTAAGCCAAGCCTTACCCGCGCCGGTGAAAGACGCCATGGTTCAATATTATGGAACTCACTACGCCCCATCGCAGCCGTTAGCTCGGGCTCGCCATCCTTATCGCCCGCAGACTCTTGCTGTACCTGATAATTTTGAGCAGTTACGTAGCCTTGCAAGTCAGCATCAGGTAGCCGTACCGCCATTGTATAAACATTACGCTGAGTTGTGCGAAGCTGGCGGGGTAAGTTATAGCGCGTTTAACGTGGATGCTGAGTTTGCTGATGCTATTGATAGTTTCATGTTAGTCGATTTAAGTCGGTTAACCGCTAAGAAGCGCGCGCGTTATTTGCTGGGTAAGCAGCAACTCGACACCTAAAGCCTATATTTTTCTGGCGACACCCATAAAAAAACGCAGCCATGGCTGCGTTTTTTGTTGCACTCTTTGTTGCGCTTCGGTTGCCAGCGCTTGGTTAAATTCGGTCTCAGTGTTAAACGTACTGCGGACCAAAGCCATTGGTCCATAAAATGGCTGAAGTGACCATTAAGATGACCATTAAGATAAGTCCTGCTGTAACCACCGAACTGGCGTAAATAAAACCACGTTCTTCCGGAATGTGCATTAAAATTGGTACGCCAGCGTAAAGCAGATAAACCGAGTACGCGACGCCAGCTAAAAATGCCATGGTCACAAACCATAATTCTGGATACAGCGCTGCAACGCCAGACATAATGGCTGGGGTGGCGGTGTAGGCTGCAAGCTCCAGCGACTGGGTGTAGGTAGGGGTTGCGCCGAAGGTTTTTGCCATCCAGTGAATGAGGTAGGCGAGCGCAAATACGGCACCAATCATGCCGGCGTACATCGCCACTGCCATCATGGTGGCGCTGCTTTGGGTAAGATAAATGGATTCGCGCGTGCCAATGCTCCAGCCTAAGTGCGCAGATGCATAATAGGCCGCTATACATGGTACGAGGGCAATCAGTAGAATATGTGACAAGGCAAAGCTGAAGCTTTCATGCCGTTCATCGATAGTTTTCCACTCTTCTAGTGGATGGGCGTAGAGACCCCAAATGTGATTTAGTATCATAGCGAACCCCTTGTAAGACTTTGTTGTTTTTTTATTATTCTTGTCCACTCAATATTGGTGGTTTTTTCGACGTAGTCAAGCATTTTTATAGAGAGTATTCGTGGAACTTATCTGCGTAAAACTTGAATTTTGGAGTGAGTTGTGAACGCATATGAGCAGTTATTAGGTCCCATTCATCAATTTCTGCATTGCCGCACGCCGCAAGCTTGGGTTGCGACCGCTAGCGCACCTGAGCAATTGCCCCGATTATTGATCGATCATATGCACTGTGAATTGAAAGCGGCGCAGAGCGCGGCTTTATTACTGCGCCGTTACGCAGTAACGCAAGCCAGTGGTGATGCGTTGCTAGCGTGGTTGAAGCCTTATGAAGATTTTGTTTATAGACAATTGGGTGATGGCGTATTTGGAAGTCGTAAAAATGATTTAGCGCAGCTTGAGGTACAAGCTCAGCCAGATCATTTGTCAGCGTCCGTCGCCGCTGATTTTGCGGCAAAAATGATGCGGTTAATTCGCGA
Source organism: uncultured Idiomarina sp. (assembly GCA_946885915.1). The sequence goes on along the minus strand of CAMPHF010000006.1, from coordinate 45,737 downwards.
AGAACTGCATCATTTTGAACAAGTGTTGGCGCTCATACGTGCGCGTGAAATTCCGCTTGAATATGTCACTGCAGCTCGTTACGCCAGTGGCTTAATGCAATCTGTGCGCACCTATGAGCCCGAAGCACTGATTGATAAGCTCATTATTGGGGCCTTTATTGAAGCGCGCAGTTGTGAGCGATTCGCGTCACTTGCGCCGCACTTAGATCCCGAGTTGCAGGCGTTTTATGTGAGTTTGTTACGCTCTGAGGCGCGTCATTATCAGGATTACTTGGCGCTCGCGCAGACTATTTCTGCCACGGATATTACCGCACGAGTAGCGGCGATTGGTGCGCGTGAAGCACAATTAATTAAGGCGGAAGATGCCGAGTTTAGGTTTCACAGTGGGGTACCGCGGCTAAGTGTCGCTTAGCGAACGGGTTTCCAATTGCCAGTGAGTCGGGGTAATGCGCAACACGCTGCCTTGCTCATACCAATCGCCCATTACCCAGCGCCGTTGCCCATGCCCATACACATGCAGCGCCGGCTGGTGAGTGTGGCCATGAATGATTTGCTGTGCGTTGGTTTGGGCAAATACCTGTTGAACCGCGCTATGGGTGGCATCGAGCGGCTGTAACTGTGCCGGTGTACGCGCCTGATGGGTGCTGCTGGCGCCGCGTAAACGCCTCGCAATGCGCATTCGCCAGCTCAGCGGTAACCATTGTAACAACCGCATCACCAGTGGTGCGCGGATGATTTTGCGGAAGCGCTGATAGCCGGTGTCTAAGGTGCACAAGGTATCGCCGTGCAACAGTAAGGTGCGGGAACCATAGAGCGAGATACAGCTGCCTTCGTCAAGCAAAGTCACACCTGTTTCGCTCGCAAAGCGCGCACCAATTAAAAAATCGCGGTTACCGGCCATAAAATAAACCGGTACGCCACGTTTAACCAATTGCTTCAAGCCCACCTTAATGGTCGCTGCAAATGCGCTATCGTCATCGTCACCCAACCACACATCGAATAGGTCGCCAAGGATATATAACGCATCAGCAGTGCTTGCTTCAGCATCTAAAAAGCGTAAAAACAGCGCGGTAATGTCTGGCCGCGCTGGGCTTAAATGCAGGTCACTAATAAATAGCGTGGTCATGAAGGTAGACGGCTTTATACCAACTACTCGGCACTCACCGTGGTGCGTTCTATCACCACGTCTTCCACTGGCACGTCGTCGTGTGGGAATTGGCTGGTGGTTTTAACTTTGCGAATAGCTTCGACGATATCAAGGCCGTCGACCACTTCGCCAAACACGCAATAGCCGTAGCCTGAAGGAGTGGCTGCGCGAAAGTTGAGGAAGTCGTTATCAGCGACGTTGATAAAGAACTGACAGGTAGCTGAATGTGGATCATTGGTGCGGGCCATAGCAACGGAGCCCTTAGTGTTGACCAAGCCATTGTCCGCTTCATTTTCAATCGGCGCATTGGTTGGCTTAGGTGCCAAACCTGCGGTCATGCCGCCACCTTGGATCATAAAGTTTGGGATCACGCGGTGAAACAGGGTGCCATCGTAGTGACCAGCTTCAGCATACTCAATAAAGTTAGCGACAGTTTTTGGTGCTTTCTCGGCATTTAACTGCAACTTAATGTCACCGTGATTAGTATGTAATGTAACGAACATGTGTGGTCTCACCCTCATTCAAATGAATTTCAACGCGCCGCGAAAACGGCATTTAAGGGGCATAGTTTAACATGGGAAGCGCCCTGCAGAAACGGCTAATCATCACAACAAACAGCGCGCTTGTTGACTGACAGCTGGGCAAGAATTCGCTATGATAAGTTCTTTATGAAGTTACGCAGTCTGGAGAATTTGTTGCGATGCAGATTTTTAATACCCTCACTCGTCAAAAAGAGCCATTACGGCCGTTAAAACCAAACCAGATCGGTTTGTATGTGTGCGGGGTGACTATTTATGACTACTGCCACATTGGCCACGCACGAACCTATGTGGCCTTCGATGTAGTCGTGAGATATCTGCGGGCGCAAGGCTATGCGGTGAAATATGTGCGCAATATTACGGATGTTGACGACAAAATTATTAAACGTGCGGCAGAACGCGGGATTGAACCTAGCCAAGTGACGGCCGAATTCACCCAAGCCATGCACGACGATTTTGATGCGTTGAACCTATTACGTCCGGATGTTGAGCCGACGGTGACCGGGCACATGGCAGCAATCATTGCGATGATTGAGCGCTTGGTGGCGAATGGGTCGGCCTACGTGGCGAGTTCTGGTGACGTGCTGTTTGATGTGTCCGAATTTCCCGAATATGGGCGGCTGAGTGGCCAGCAACTTGATCAGTTGCAGGCTGGAGCTCGAGTTGAGGTAGCCGCCGGGAAAGCTGATCCGCTCGATTTTGTGTTGTGGAAGCAAGCAAAGCCGGGTGAACCTGCGTGGGATTCCCCATGGGGTCCGGGTCGCCCTGGCTGGCACATTGAATGTTCAGCGATGAACAAGGAACACCTAGGTGCGCATTTCGATATTCATGGGGGCGGTTCCGACTTACAGTTTCCTCACCATGAAAACGAGATCGCGCAAAGTTGTTGCGCGAATCAAAGCCCGTATGTGAACGTTTGGATGCACAGCGGCATGGTACAAGTGGATGAAGTGAAGATGTCCAAATCCCTGGGTAATTTCTTCACCATTCGCGACGTGCTGAAAAGTTATGATGCGGAAACCGTGCGCTACTTTTTGTTGTCGAGCCATTACCGCTCACAATTGAACTACAGCGATGACAATTTGAAGCAAGCGCGTGCCGCTTTAGAACGACTATATACTGCCTTACGTGCTGCGCCTGCAACTGTTACCGTTGGGATGGATAGTGCCGCTAAGCAGGAAAGCTTTGTGAGTGCTTTTCGGCAGGCGATGGATGATGACTTTAACGTGCCCGAGGCCTTAGTGGTGCTATTTGACATCGCGCGCGAGATTAATCGGCAAGTTGCGCTTGCACCCGCATTGGCCGGCGAGCTGGCGCTGTTGCTGCGTGAACTTGGTGGCCAATTAGGCATTTTACAGCAGCCTCCCGAAGCGTTTTTACAGGGCGCACATGCGACGAGCGCTACAGATGTTGCTAAGATTGAAGCATTAATTAAGGCACGCAATGAAGCGCGTGCGAGTAAGAACTGGGCGGCGGCAGATGCCGCACGTGATGAATTGAAAGCATTAGGCATAGAGTTAGAAGACGGCCCGCAGGGAACGACCTGGCGCCGCGCCTAGCAACAACAAAAGCCAAATAGAGGTACTCATTTATGGCCACGCCAAACGTCACCGTTTTAGATGACATTCATGCTGCCCTTGCGGGAGATTTTGATGCCGTATTGTTAGTCGGCCCTGATACAGATGAGGTGCCAACCGAATTTGCCGAAGCTATTGCGCAAGCACGCCAGGTTGATCAGCGGATAGGTAAGCAAGCACTGTTGATCAGCACTGATGTGGCCGGCGGCCGGCTCGTGTACGCACCAACCGGTGAACTCATGCATGATACCGATGATGTGCGCTGCTATTACGATGCGGCGGGTCAGGCGGCGCTCATTGCACGGGATGCTGGTGCTCGCAAGCCGGTCTTGATTCCGTTTGGGATGCCAGCAAATGGGGCGTTTCAACAGGCTTCAGCAGCCGCCTATTTTGGTTTATGTCAAGCCCTTCACCAACCGCTTGAAGGGCGCGAAGCTGTTGGTGATAAGGTGCTCGAACCTATCACTCAAGTCGCCTTGGTCGCCGCGGATCAGAGTCAAGCGTGGTTACAGGCAACGGAAGCTGGCCGCCGTGTTGCACGCGATTTAGCCGGCACCGAACCGGAGCGAATGGCACCGCGTAAATTTGCCGAGTATTGCAAGCAAGTGTTCGCGAATACCCCGGTGAAAGTCACAGTGCTTGATGATGTTCAACAGTTACAGCACGAATATCCGTTGTTGCATGCAGTAGCGCGAGCATCCATTCAGGTTGAGCGCCATCGGCCATGCGTGATCCGGTTGGAGTATCAGGCCCCCGATGCGAAGCAAACCTTACTCTTTGCGGGGAAAGGGATTGTCTATGACACTGGTGGTGCCGATGTGAAAACTGGTGGTCACATGGCGGGTATGAGTCGTGATAAAGGTGGTGCTGCTGCGGTCGCTGGTTTCATGAAAACCGTTGCGCAATTGCAGCCTGAGCAGTTAAGTGTGGTGGCTGAGATTGGTGCCGTTCGCAATAGCATTGGCGCCGAAGCTTTCGTCGCAGATGAGATCATTACCGCACATGCAGGGGTTCGAGTCAGAATTGGTAATACCGATGCTGAAGGGCGGCTAGTGCTCGCCGACTTGCTGTCGCATTTACGTGAACAAAGCCTGCAAAAACAATGGCCACAACCGACGTTTTTTAGTGTTGCCACGCTAACCGGACACGCAGCCTTGGCGAAAGGACCTTACACGGCGTTAGTGCCAAATGGTCCTGCACGCCATGCGCAAGTAGCCGAGCAGCTATTTGAGGCGGGCGAACAAAGTGGTGATATGACTGAAATTTCTTGGTTGCGGCGAGAAGATTACACCATGGTCAAGCCACGTACACGCGCGGATGAATTGTTATCCAGCAACAATGGGCCTTCGGCAACAACCCAACGCGGCCATCAGTTCCCCGCGGCTTTTTTGAATATTGCCAGCGGGTTAGAAGCGCATGGTAGTCAAAGCGAGAAGCCACTGCCCTATGTGCATGTTGATATTGCTGGAAGTGGTGTTGAAGGTGGTGATTGGCAGCATGGCAAGCCAACCGCTGCGCCGGTACTGTGTTTTGCCACTCGTTACTTACTAGCATAAATGATGAGTATAAATGACTGGCACAAACGGCGGGCATAAACACTAAAGTTATTCGTCCACGCAGTCATCCAAATTAGCTAAGGCGCACTATTATTAGTGCGCCTTTTTTATTCATTGAGGATTTTTCATGTATTCGTTATCAAAATTATCGGTATCGCTCGGCGTTGCCATGCTGGCGACAGCCGCACTGACGACTACCACTGTACAAGCTCAGAACCGTTTTGCTGATGTTGAAATTACTGCAACCGAAGTTGCGGCCAATACCTATATGCTGACCGGTGCTGGCGGTAATATTGGTGTTTATGTTGACGCGCAAGGTACCTTAATGGTTGATGCGCAATATGCTGAATTAAGCGATAAAATTGTCGCGGCTATTGCCGAACTAACTGATGTACCAGTAAAAACCTTAGTTAATTCACATTTTCATGGTGACCACGTAGCCGGCAATGCCGCGTTCGCTGCTCGTGGCGTGCAAGTCATTGCACATCAAAACGTGTATCGCCGCTTGGCTGCTAATCAAGATTTTGAGCGCAGCGGTTTGCCCCAGCTCACCTTCAGCGATAGTTTGGCACTGCCAACTGCCGCCGGTGATGTGCGCTTTACGTACTATCCAGATGGGCACACCGACGGCGATGTGATCACTTGGTTCCCATCAGGCGATGTCATTCATGCCGGTGATTTGTTTTTTGTTGATCGGTTTCCATTTATTGATCTGAACGCTGGCGGCACTGTGCAAGGCTACATCGATAACGTGCGAGCTGCTGCGAGTGCTCTGGATGATGACGATAAAATTATTCCGGGACATGGGCCTTTGTCGGATAAAGCTGACTGGTTGCGCTTGGCTGACATGATTGAAGCGACCCGCGAAGAAGTACGAGCCATGCAAGCGGAAGGCTTAACCGAAGCCCAAGCGATTGAGCGCGGATTGTCAGCGCAATGGGATGCCTGGAGTTGGAACTTTATTACTGAAAAACGTTGGATTGAAACATTGTATCGTGACAGCGGTGCGGCTTGACCGTCGCCCATGATTCACCATAAACGGGAGCTTAGGCTCCCGTTTATGGTTTTATTTATGATCAACTTAACTTGGGGTGTCGAACTTAATCGTCTCGAGCTCAGCTAAGGTTTTTAAGTGCGGTAGTGGGGTGCGTGTTTCTGGATCAATGTGAACAAATACCACTTCTTCCGCCACACAAATATTTTGCTTCGTTTGCTTATTACGCACCACACAGGTGACGGTGAGTGAGGTGCGACCTACAGCTTTCACCCCCAACCCAAACTCCACCACATCGCCCTGATAAGCCGAAGTTTCGAAACTAATTGCACCGATGTGTTTGGTCACTAAGCTACGTGCATCCAGTTGGCAAGCGGCAAATATATAGGCTTCCTCATCGATCCATTCGAGAATTCGGCCACCAAACAACGAACCTGCAAAATTTAAGTCATTGGGCATGACCAAGCGCCGTGATAAAAACCGCATAAGTGCCTCCAAGCAGTAATCTAAGCGACGATCATAGCACGTTATATGCAGCTAGTTGAGGTTTTGCAGGTGGCGCGCAAAAAAGTCGGTTAGGAGTTGCATACGATGGGCGTTGGCATCGGTGCCAGTAAATAAATGCCCTTGTTGCGGATACACCATTAACTCAAATGATTGTTGGCGTTGCTGCAATAAACTAACAAGTTTGCTGGTGTGCAAAAAGTGGACGTTGTCATCGGCAAGTCCGTGATAGACCAATAATGGTGCAGCAAGAGGTTCCGATAGGGGACGCTTAGCGAGTTGCTGTAACACGCTACTGCGCTGGTATAGCATGCGCTCGGCTGCAGGGCTACCGAGATAACGCTCAGTATAATGCGTATCATATAGTTGCCAATCCGTGACCGGTGAGCCAGCTGCAATGGCTGCGAGGCCGTGCTCAGGCCGCAAACTAGCGAGTAGGCTAAGATAGCCACCATAACTATGGCCGTACATGCCTATGCGGTTGGCATCGACATAGCGCTGCTGTGCAAGCCAATCGACCGCGGCGAGTTGATCTTCTACTTCGCGGGTACCGAGTCGATGAAATAATGCGCGACTGCCAGTGATGCCCCGACCGCCAGCACCACGACCATCGACGCGCAATACGAGGTAACCGCGTTGCGCCCAATATTGGTCTTCAAAGGCGCTCCAAGCCTGCCAGACGCGCTGCGCGCTTGGACCCCCGTAGGCAATGACGAGCGCTGGGTAGCGTTGGTCTGGGGTAAAGTTAGCCGGTTTAATAAGCTGATAGGACAGGCTAATTCCCTCAGCCGTGGTGATGGTGCCAAACTCGGGCGGCTGCCACTGATAGCCCTGCGCCATCCAAGGGTGCTCGCTCGCGGGGGCCTCATGCAACCAGGCAATACGCTGGCCGGTTGGGCCATGAAGGCTCAGTTGTGGGGGCTGGCGGGGGCTGGAGAACTGATTCAAGTAGAAGCGTCCATCGCTGGCGAACTGCACTTCATGCACGCCCGAAGAACCGCTCAATCGGGTCGGTTGAGTGGGCGAGCTAGTCGTCAAGCTGGTTCGATACAGGTGTCGCTCTAGCGGCCCTTGTTCGCGGGCGGTGTAATAAACAACGCCGCTCGCTTCGTCTACATGAACGACTCGGTCGACTTGCCAATCGCCGGCCGATAATTGTCTAATCAAGCTGCCATCGGTTCGATACAAATAAATATGTGAATAACCACTGCGGGTTGAAGTCCAAATGAAGTGGCGGTGGTCATCCAAGAACCTTAAGTTATCGTGTAAGTCGACCCAGCTGGTGCTGGTTTCCTCTAATAACTGACGATGTTTCACCGCTGCGAGTGGCGTAAAACTGTCGTCCTTCGTGCGCTCAGTTACTGGTGCCAACCACAACTGTAAACTTTGCTGGTCGCGGCTTTGCCATTGATAACTAAGCCGTTCACTATCGGGTAACCAGTTGACGCGGGCTAAATAACCATCACCTAGCCGATCGAGATCGAACCAATCAAGCTGTTGCTCAGCCAGCCTTAGAATGCCCAGTTTTACCTTAGCGTTGGCTTGCCCGGCGCGTGGATAGCGTTGATTTTGCAAGCCCTGGAGGCTGGTGATACCGGCTAAGTTCAGCGGTGGGATTGGACGCTCATCAACTTCGGTAAGAGCAATAAAGCGTTCATCGGGTGACCACCAATAACCCCGTTGGCGTCCCATCTCTTCTTGTGCAATAAAATCAGGGGTCGCAAATTGCTGATGTGCGGCAATACTTTGGGTGTGCTGCTGGAGCGTTTTATCAGCAAGTCTAAGCGTATACAGGTTGTAATTGTGGACAAATGAGATGTAGTTACCACGCGGCGAAAATTCAGCGTGACGGGCGTTCATCGCCGCCGGTAATAAAGCCGTGGGCTTGGTATCTGTGCTCAGCTCATGAAGATAGAGCTGACCATGCCAATTTATCATTACCAGCGCTTGGCTTGGATGCACATCATAGTTGGTGATACCGCGGCGACTATCGCGTTGGCGCTCACGTTCGGCTTGATCTAACTGGCGTTGTAGCAGATTAGGTTGGGCACTCTCAATAGTTGCCAAGATACTGGCGCGAAGCACCGCTTGGTGAGTTTGGAGCTCGACGTTGTATACCCATAAATCGTGTACGCCATCGTTGTTTGCCTTCACATACCAAACCGCTTGACGTTGCGAATCCAATTGCATGGCGCTGGGTAATTGACTAAACATGCGGGCGTGTTGTTGCGCACTAAACCAGGTTTGCGGTGTTGCCAGCGGCGGCGTCGCATAAGCCAAGGTGCTACTTAGCAGTAGTAAAGTTAAGCTGTAACTCGCTTGTTTTAAGCCGCGCGCAATTGCACTCATCATTGCCATAAAAAACCTTTGATACACTATGCTGACAGTGTATCAAAGGTCTGAAGAGAGCGGGCGGCTGTGCGGTCAATGTCACACTAGCTGCGCTCAGCGGTTACCTTAGAAGCTGCCGCTAATACCCAGGCTGAAGTTACGGCCACGTACTGGTGCATCCTCTTTTAAGAAGGAGGTGTGCACAAATCCTAGCTCATCAGTTAAGTTTTCAGCTTTGACGTAAATGGCAAGATTCTGACTAACACCCCATTGCGGATAAAAGTTTATGCCGGCATTGAGTAGGGTGTAGCTAGCGGTCGAGGTTTCGTTGACGCTAACCCGATTTTGCGCACCATAATAAATAGCACCTAGCGTTGCATCCCAACCATTCTGTAAATAACGAATATCGGTGCCTATGCGTTGGCCAGGGGTACGGGGTAAATCAGTACCGTTACGCGCATCAGCACGAGTAAAATCGCTAAACGCGTTCCATTGCCATTGCTCGTTAATGTCCCAGCCAAAATCAAGCTCATAACCGTATAAATCTACGTCAAGTTGCTCGTAGGCAACGACTGGCAGGGCTTCATCACCGTGATCGTGCTCATCTTCATGAGCTTCATCCGCATGTTCTTGCTGGTGATCATGTGCTTCGTCGGTGTGAATTAGTTCACTATCGATACCCGTGAAGCCTGCGTAGATGAAGTCATTCACGCGGTTGTAGAACAGGTTAAATTGCAGGTGCACACCGGCGTGTTCGTAGTGTAAACCCAAATCTAAATTGTTAGATTTTTCTAGGCGTGGTGCGTCACCGCCTAGTTCAATGTGATATTCGCCGTTATCTTCCAAGTGAAGTTCATAAGCCAAGCCTAACTCATATGTGCGGGTAGCAAAGTGGGCACCGTTAGAGTACAGCTCGCCGGCGCTAGGTGCGCGCTCGGCGTGGGCTAGATTTGCACTTACTTGCCAATCTGCTGATAACTGTTGCACAAAACCAATAGAGGCGGAAATGGGCGTATAACTATCGCTGGCGAAGTCAGTGTCTACTTGCACATCCTCTACTCGCGCGCCCAACTGCCACGAGGTATTACCAAAGGTTTGCTCGAGTACCCAAAAGGCGCCGGTACGCTCCGTATCAGACGCCGGGGTATATGCTTCTTCACCAATCGCTGCCTGTTGTTGGTTGAAGTAATGCAAACCAAACGCCCCATCCCAACCGGCGAGTGGCTGATGGCGTAAGCTGACGCGCAATTCATGCTGCTCATTGGTGAACGTGGTGGCGGGCATGCCATCTTCAATTTCGCTGTGCTCATAATCGGTAAAGCCATACTTTAATTCAACTTCCCGAATCGCCGCGTTTTCGCCTAAATTCCATCCGCCTAGCGCTTGCCAACGGCCGGAACGAAGATCGGCGTATGGCCCTGCTTCCTCCTCGTCAGCATGCTCTTCAGCAAGGTGAGGCTCATCCGCATGCTCGTCCTCGTGACCATGTGCATGACCGGGAATTCCATATTTTTGGCGGATCTGACCATAGGAGACACCAAAATAGCCATCCTCATCGGCGTAGCTGAGGCCAAGATTCCCGCCAATAGATTCGACCCAACTATTTTCCACCACATCGGTGGTTTCGCCTTCATCGTTGGTGAAGGTCGGCACGCTGTAATCGTCGCTGTCACGACTAAAACCATCGACGCTAAACATCATTGCGCCATCACCATAGGCGTTACCTGCACGCAAGCTGGCATTGGCCTCGCGGCGATCGGCTGCGCTATCCCCGGCTACTCCCCAGCTACCGTTGGTACCAAGTTGTGGCCGGGTGGCAATACGCTGATCGACCACGTTTACCACGCCGCCAATGGCACCGCTGCCGTAGAGTAGGGTGGCTGGACCGCGGAGAATCTCAACTTGCTGTGCCACACTCGTTTCAGTCGTGACGGCGTGATCTGGACTACCGCGGGAGACATCGGCGGAATCAAGACCATTTTGGGTTATTTTAACCCTCGGGCCATCAAGTCCGCGAATAATGGGCGAACCTGCAACGTTTGCATAGTGGGTATTATTGATGCCGGGCTCAGTGGCTAAGGTTTCACCTAGCGTGTGAGCTTGCTTTTGGCGTAGCTCATCACCACTTAGCACGCTCACTGGCTGAGCTGAGTTCAATTGGTTTCGATCGAGAGGGCTAGCGGTTACCACAATAACTTCGGTGGAATTGGTGTGATCATGTTCTTCGCTCTCTACAGTTGGCTCGGTTTGCGCCATCGCCGTGCCCGTGGTCAAAATACTGGCAATCAGAACGGCTAACCGCTGCTTATGAAGTTTAGCTAAAACTGGTGTGGTCATACTTACTGCTCCATCCGACTGCAACTCACTCGTTGCTTTATTTATTGAGACACACAAGGCCAAAGAAAATGTAAGGTTATAATATAACACTGTTACAATATAACATAACAAGAACTTTGTGAGACGCCAAGCAAAATTGCAAAAAAATATGTCAATGCTGGAGTCGTGTTGAAAGCTTGGGTAGACTGCAACAACTTACAACCACAACAATAATGATTAGGAACAAGCTATGGGAACGGTGAAAGCATTTAGCCGCTTTGTCATGCTGCCGGTGGCGGCCGCACTGATGTTGACTGGCTGCAATGAAGCGGCGGTCGAAGCGCCAACAAAACCACAAGCAGATCAGGTAGCGTTACAAGCGCATCTTGAGTTTTTGGCGAGCGACGAATTAGCGGGCCGCGACACGGGCAGTAATGGCCACGAAATTGCGTCTTTATACATTGCCAGTGAATTCAAACGCCTAGGTCTGGAGCCTGCGGGCGATAACGGTACTTACTTTCAGCGGATTGATTTTCGCCGCAGTTATCTGAAAGAGCGGAGCGCCAGCTTAGCAGTCACAGTTGACGGCGAAACGGTTGAGTTAGAATTCCCCAAGCAGTTCATTATGGGGCCTAGCAGCAAAACTGAGCGCGATGAGTTAACCGCCCCCGTAGTCTTTGTAGGTTATGGCATGGTGTCCGAGCAGTTTGGCATTGACGATTACGCCGGACTCGATGTGGAAGGCAAAGTAGTGGTGATGGTGACTGGCCGTCCGGAAGAGTTGCCAAGCGAAGAAGCCGCGCATTTATCGAGCATTAAAGGCGAGCTTGCTGCTGAACGTGGTGCAGTTGGTATCATTACCTTACATACGCCGCAGCGCGAAGAAGTACGCCCATACGAAACCAGCATTTTGTACACCAATGTGCCTTCGGTTCGTTGGTTGAATGATAATAATGAACCTCATAGCCGTGCAGACGGTATTGCAGTGACTGCTTATATGGACGACGCTGCAGCAGAAACCTTATTCCGCAATAGTGACGTCAGCTTAGATGAGGTGTTTGCGCAATTAGAAGCGGGTGAGTCGCCAAAGGGTTTCGAGTTGAATGCTACGGTCACCATGGCACGTGAATCACGTCATGAGCAAATAGATAGCCCGAACGTGGCTGCGGTATTGCCAGGTAGCGATCCTGAATTAGCCGATGAGTACGTGGTTTACACCGCCCACTCAGATCACATTGGGGTGAGTAAAGATTTAAGTGGTGATGACAACATCAACAATGGCGCGATGGATAACGCGGCTGGTGTATCGGTGATGTTGGAAACTGCGCGGATGTTTGTCGAAAGCGGAGAACGTCCGAAGCGTTCAATTATGTTCTTGGCGGTTACCGCTGAAGAGCGTGGCCTGTTAGGCGCAGATTATTTCGCGCATAACCCAACGGTACCCATGTCGAGCATTGTGGCGAACGTGAATCTTGATATGCCCGTTTTGCTATATGATTTTGCGGACGTGATTGCATTCGGTGCGAATCATTCCACTTTAGGCGAGACTGTCGCTGAAGCGGCAGGAGAATATGGGATTGAGTTAAGCCCAGATCCGATGCCTGAGCAAGCGATTTTCACCCGCTCAGATCACTACACTTTGGTGAAAAAAGGCGTACCTGCAGTATTTTTGATGACTGGTTTTACGTCGAAGAATCCGGACGAAGATGGCGGAGAAGTATGGGGTGAGTTCTTTGCGAAGCACTACCATCGTCCGAGCGATGAGCCAAGTTTACCAATCCGTTATGAGTCTGGTGCGTTATTTACCGACATTAACTTTGCGATTGGTCAGCGCATTGCGAACGACCCGCAGCGTCCACGCTGGTTAGCTGATTCGTTCTTTGGCCAAGTGTTTGGCACACCAGATACGCGTCAAGCTCAGTAATAATTCACTGGAATTGAAACCAAAACCGCCTCCTACTGAGGCGGTTTTTATTTGTCTATTGATCTAATCATGTTCTATTAAGGTATTAAATAAGCCATAATACGTGGGTGTTATTTGAAAAAAATAGAAATTGTTAATGGTTTGTTCGATAAAGTTTCATGACCAGTAGGGCAACAATGCCAAGATCAGAGAATTCAAGTTCGGACTCAATCGCCAGTGTGATACATCAACTGGGTGACGAAGAGTTCAGCCAAACACTAGCCGAGGTTGCTGCTGGGAAACTCGCGCTGCGCTGCGGACACGCATGTCGGATCCGGTTGGCTTGGCAGCAGCTGTCCCAGAAACCATGGCCGTTGGCACTGGCGACAACCTGCGATACCTTGCGGCGCTTGCCTGCTGAAAGCGGTGGGCAGGAGAATTACCATCACACCCTGACAGTGGCATCGTTGCGGCTTATCCTGCAAAAAATGAAAGATTCTAAAGCATCAACATTTAATGCATTCATAAGCGAGCATCCCGAGCTTATGACTGACTTTGAGAGTGTCATTTCCCGCTATTACAGTGCTGAAACATTGGCTCGAGATAGCGCTCGCAATACTTTTGTCTCCCCCGATAAACGCCCCTTAGACGGTTAAATAGGCGAGCCTGGCGGCAGCTCGAGAGGGCTGTAGTTATCTTGCCATTCGCGTTCAGCCACCGAAATTTGCCATAATTTGCCAAGCCAGGCGCCAAACTGACCTCGTTGTGCCAGTTGCTCCGGCGCAATCGCCGCGTCAATTACCGCCCGTAACTCTGGGTTCAATTGCGTTGCTTGGCGCAGTTGGAACAGCTGGTACAAGGTGCGATAAGCCACCCGTTGTTGGAGCAAGGTAGCCTCGACTGAAGTGCTCGGTAGAATGGCTTTGGCGATAAGCTCCGTTAGTAGCGCTGCAGGACTTAGCCCGGACTGGTTGAGCTGCTGTTGATAGGCCATCCGATTCACGCGCTCTGGTGCGAGCAGTAAAGTTAATGTATGCCCTGCCAACGCCTCGGCCATGGCGATACTATCGGTTATCAGTCCGGTGCGGCCATTGAAGCGCTCGCGGTTATCGTTCGAGCCGTAGGCCAGTGGCAACAACCAAGGTTCAATAGCTGAAGGTAGGGCAAGTACATCCGGACTGAGAGTACGTAATAATTGCTTAAATGCTAAGCGTTGCTGTGTCGGGTTCACTACTTTAGTTGGTTGGGCAAAGTCATCATTTAAGCTGTAGTCGTAGTGCACGCCACCAATCATTTTAACCGCGGCTTCTACTTGATAACGATGCAATGCATAAATTGGCACTAAAGTTTGCTGCAAATCGCTGAGCGGTAGTCCACGCGCCAGGTTGCCGCGACCGAATCGTTCCAGCACTAGCGTTCGTACCGCCAAAACACGCTCAAGCTCGGTAACAGCATCACTGCCATTGTCCCATAAATGAGCATCTGGGTGAGCGCCGGCGGCTGGCCGCGCGTCCCGATCGGAAATGAACTGTAGGCCAAGTGCTCGATTCTCACGCAAAATAGTCGCGAGTGCTTGCGGGCCCTCACCACTACCATAGCCGTATGCTACGACTTGCTTGTCCCAAACCCCTAATCCCTCGGTATAGGCATCGGCAAGTCGCAAGCCATTCTGGTCATCGGTGGTGCTTAAGCTCACTAGCGGATGGGGATAATCCATCACTGACGCCCGATCATGACCGCTCGCCGCGAAATTATGTGCAATTCCCAAGGTATGACCCACTTCATGAGCACTTAGCTGGCGAATTCGGGCGAGGGCAAGGGCTTCAATATCCGCTTGTAACTGAGCTTGAGTCTCGCTATCTAAATCGGCACTGAACGGGGCCAGCAAGCCTTCGGCAATCCGCATGTCTTGGCGAACGCGTAAGGAGCCAAGGGTAACATGTCCTTTAATGATCTCTCCGGTGCGCGGGTCGATAACCGAGGAACCATAAGACCAGCCCCGAGTGGCACGATGTACCCATTGAATGACGTTGTAGCGAACATCCATCGGGTCCGCATCGGCTGGCAAAATTTTCACTTGAAACGCGTTATCGTAGCCAATGGCATTGAAGGCTTGGTTCCACCACATGGCGCCATCAATTAAAGCGCTGCGAACTGGCTCAGGTACGCCGGGGTCAAGGTAATAAACAATAGGTTCTACTGCTGCACTGCGAGTAGCGCTTGGATCTTGCTTATGCAGGCGATGGCGCGGAATAAATTGCTGCGTCATCGGCTCGCCCAAAGGTGCTGCATAATCGACGTGGCTACTGGCCCAGAACCCGCTTTGTGGGTGGAAGCGGCGTGGTTCAAAATTAGCATCGGGCAAGCGAATAAGACTATGGTGTAGATGCACGGTAAGTGCTTTGGCATCGGCTGCAACCTGCTGTACGTAGCGGCCTTGCGGTTGTCCTACAAAAGTCACGGTGGCTTCGAATTCAGTGTTATCAGGAAAAGCTTTCGAGCGCGGTACATAGGGTAGCGATCGAGATTGGTCTAATTTGTATTGGCCTTGCTGGGTTGCTTGTAAGCGCTCACTCACACCGTGAACATCAGAAAGTAAAAAGGGGGTATAATCAATCAGCACATGGGTGGCGTTATGCGCAACCACGTCAAAGCCAAAAATAACGCTGCTGGCAAAGGTTTCTTGCACACTAGCGCGCTCGGCTTGGTTATCCGTGTTGGCGCGATAGTCTAAATTTTGTTGCTGCAGCAACACGCGCGCCGGGGTCACGACGAACTCAACCACTTTGGTGTCGCCAAGCTGCCCTCGATCGAGCCCAATATCGTTGGAGCCAAGCCCCCGCGGCAGACTAGTTTGCAAGATAAAGGGTGAACTAGTGCCGGACTCGTGCCGTGGTATCTGCAGCAGAATTTGCGCCTGTTCAGGGTCGTAATAAAACGAATAAAACCCGGACTGCTTATTAAGGCCTGCAACGCGTTCGGCAATTGCATCGGTGGCTGCCGGTGCTTGGGCAAAAACCGCTGAGCTACCGAGCGTAAAGAACACAATAAAAATAAGTGTATAGTGCGAAATTCTTGACATGGCTGACCTAGTTCATTTCTTATAAGACCCTAGTCACCATCCTACTCGTTCTCATGGGAAACTGCACATATGTCCACCGCACCAAGCTCTCCGTTCACCTTAGCCGCTTTCGATCTGGACCCGCGACTTGCCGCAGATACCGCGGTGGTTGGCGATTGGCCATTGTGTCGGGTGTTACGGATGAATGATGCACGCTACCCATGGTACATCTTAGTACCGCGGCGCAAGGGGCTGGTGGAATGGGTGACGCTTGACGCTGCCGATCGGGCGCAATTACTCGCTGAGTCTGCGCTGCTTAGCGAGGCACTTATTGCCGACCATCGCGGTTACAAATTGAATATGGGTGCACTTGGTAACGTGGTCGCGCAGTATCATTTACATCATGTGATGCGGCATATCGATGATCCGGCGTGGCCGGGTCCGGTGTGGGGGCATTCGGCGCCGCAACCGATGAGCGCAGAGCGGCTTAACGCTGTGTGTGAACGAGCACGCCAGTATCTGAACGATTTCAGCGCGGCAACGAAAGCACTGATTCACTTCGGTTAAGCAGCGACTTCCGCGAATTCCACGAGTATTTGTTCACACCAAGTGGCGATGCGTTCGTCGCTAAGTTCATATTGCTGATCTTCATCTAGCGCAAGTCCGACGAAGAATTCTCCATCTGCGGTGACGGCTTTGGAGGCATTGAACTCGTAGCCTTGATTCGGCCAAAACCCAATCCGATGGCAACCCAACGGTAGCAGTTCATCATGCAGCATGCCCAAGGCATCCTGAAACCAGTCAGTGTAGCCAATTTGGTCACCGAGCCCGAATAGTGCAACGGTTTTGCCTTGCAATTGTAAGCCACCGATCTCGTCCCAGCGACTCTCCCAATCTTCTTGGATTTCGCCAAAATCCCAAGTGGATAAACCGAAAATAATTCGTTCAAATTGTTCCGCGTCAGCCAACGGCACATCTTTAATATTGTGCAATGAGACTTGGTAACGCCCAGCACTTAGCTCAGCTAGTTTCGCTTGAATTTTTTCCGCGGCGATTTCGGTAAAACACGTAGTCGAGCCATAAAATAACCCAATTTCCACGGTATCTGCTGCCAAACTTGGTGACGCTGCCATGCTTGCTCCTGTTGCCACTACTGCTATTCCTGCGGATTGTACCAAAACTCGGCTTGAGGCGCAGTCTCAAGCTCATGTTATACTGCCGGCCATATTTTCATAGTTAGCGCATAGGCAATTCAATATGGATTTTTCCCAATACGTAAATAGTCTCGAAGCAGTTTTTGATGAGGCGGTTGTGGCAGGTAATGACGATGAACTTTTCGCCAGCGGCTATTTACGAGGCCACTTTGATTTAGTGGTCGCACAATTAGAACTCGCTGAGGGTGTGTCGGATGCGGGGGCGCAACAACGCTTACTGCCTGCACTCGCAGCTGCGCTAGATGCGACCCGCAGCGAATTGAAGCCACAAGATCAGCAGCATGTACAAGCTATGCTGGCGCGCTTGCAGCAGCGCGCTGCAAGCTGAGCCGCTGAACCAGCTCAGCGCTCATTGGTAGCGCTTCGCCAACCAGCATACTAACGAGTGTAGCCGCGCATAATGGCGCGCTGGTAAAGCCTCGTGAGCCTAATCCACTGAGTACCCACAAACGCGGCTTGAGCTGTCCCACTAAGGGGAGGTGGTCGCGAGTGGTGGCGCGAATACTTGCACGCGACCCGCAGTAAGTAGCGGCTTGGTTGACCAAGGTTTGCAGCATATCGAGGTTTTCCTCGTCATCCTGAGCGCGGCTCAAGGTGTCTGTATCACCACGCGCATAGGTGGCACCCACGCAGTGTTGCTGTTGATACAGCGGGGTGAGATAGCCTTTTGCGCAGTGAACACTCTCAATATCCGGCAGCGCTTTAATAAAAGTTACTTGTCCACGCACGGGTTGAATAAAAAGTTCTGGGGTGAGGTGGTCATGTTGACCGCAGGCAAGCACCACTTGGCAGGCATCGACACAACTGCCGTCAGCTAGCGTTAAGCGCCAGCCGAACTCGGTTGGGTTAAGCGACAGCACCTCACCAGCGTGCCAAACTTCTGGTTGAATGAGCGCTTTTACGCTGGCCGCGGCGGCAATCCAACCGCCAAGAGGATAGTGCAGGTCAGCGTGCTCTGCGGCGCCCACTAAACTATCGCTATAGCCCACCTGCAATAACTTTTGATAGCGGACTGCGCGCTCCGGTGAATGCGCATGCTGATACACGCCAACTTGATGAAAATAAGTGGGTAACGTGTGTCGGTAAAATTGTTGCGCATATAAAAAGGCGGCGCTGTAAAACGCGCTGGTATGGTTTGCTTCGGCTTGTAGCAACGGGTAAACCGCCGCTTGTGGATTGCCTGACGCCCCAGCCGCCAACTCGGGCGCGATGACGCGATGGTTGATGCTGCGCTGCGCAAGTTGCTGACTAATAGTTGCCGCGGCAATGCCACCACCGACCACCACCACCGGCAGTTCGGCGGCCGATGACTGGGTTGCTGATAGCGCCAACTCCGGCCCAGTGTCGGTGAACTGGTCGGGTGCGTTTAGAGTGCCGCACAGCATCTCGCGTTTACGGCCAAAGCCTGGCGCTTTGCTGACGCTGAATCCTGCGGCTTGTAAACCACGCCGAACGTCCCCCACCGCAGTAAAAGTCGCAAATGTGCCGTTTGCTCGAGAGCTTGCTGCCATCGCTTGGTACAGCTGTGAGTGCCACATATCACTATTTTTGGCGGGCGCAAAGCCATCTAACAACCACGCGTCGACGGTCTGTTGAGCATGGGGTAGCCAATTCGGTAACTGCTGCAGCACGTCACCTACCCACAAATCGAGTTGCAGCTGCAGCGGATAATCGGGATCTTGCCAGCAAACTCGGTAGCACTGCTGTGGCATGCCCGCTGTGGTGATTGGGTAAGCGTCGATAAGGACCGAAATGAGCGGCGTTAGCGCAGGTGTCGTAGTCGCCGCCTGCGTTAAAATATGGTTGAGTTGCGCCTGGCTGAGTGGGTATTTTTCAAAGCTAATATGGTGCAGACGGCGTGGAAAAGGGCGTCCAGCGGCGGCTTGCTCACGAGCTTTAAGCCACAGCGCACATAAATTTAAGCCACTGCCAAACCCGGTTTCTGCGGTTACAAACTGGGCGTCGTTCGACTGCCACCGTGCGGGAATTTGATTGTGTTGTAAAAACACATAGGTGCTTTCAGCTAAGCCCGCCTCAGGATTAAAATAAATGTCATCAAATTGGGTTGAAATTGGGCTACCGTTAGCTGCGAAAGTTAACTGCGCCGCTTCAGCATTAACGACCCGGGTAGGCAAAGCAGCGGCTGTTTTTGTCGACATGATAAAGTTGCAACCAGATGAGTCAGGCGCGAATTAGACGGCGCTATAACATTTAACTTGGTGGTGATAATAGCAAATATGATAGCAAAGCAGACCACTTTTTGACACAATTCAGCTACCATACATCTGCCGAAATCAGATAGGAATTTTGAATGAGAAGAGCAGTGATCACCGGCATGGGCATCGTGTCCAGCATCGGTTTAAATCAGCAAGAAGTGCTTGAGTCGCTGAAGCATGGGCGTTCGGGTATTACATTTTCTGAAGAGTTTGCAGAACGCGGATTGCGCTGCAATGTATGGGGTAATGTAAAAACCAACCCACAGGATCATATTGACCGTAAAGCCTATCGCTTTATGGGTAATGCCGCCGCTTACGCTTATATGGCAATGGAACAAGCCGTTTCCGATGCAGGTTTGAGTCATGAACAAGTGTCTAATCCGCGTACTGGCTTAGTGGTCGGTTCTGGCGGCGCATCAGGCGAGCACCAAGTGGCTGCCGCTGATATTCTGCGCGAGAAAGGCGTGAAGCGCGTGGGACCTTATATGGTGCCGCGCTGTATGGCATCGACGACTTCAGCGTGCTTAGCGACCCCGTTCGAGATTAAAGGGGTGAATTATTCGATTAGTTCAGCTTGTGCAACCTCGGCACATTGTATTGGACATGCATTAGAACTGATTCAATTCGGTAAGCAAGACCGCGTGTTTGCCGGTGGTGGTGAGGAATTACATTGGACCCTGGGCATGGAATTCGATGCGATGGGGGCCTTGAGTACTAAGTACAACGACCAGCCAAGCAAAGCCTCACGTACCTATGATGCGGACCGCGATGGTTTCGTGCCAGCAGGTGGTGGCGGCATTTTGGTCATCGAAGAGCTTGAAACTGCGCTCGCGCGTGGTGCAAAAATCTATGGTGAAATTGTTGGCTATGGCGCAACTTCTGACGGTTATGACATGGTCGCCCCATCTGGTGAGGGTGCAATACGTTGTATGCAAATGGCAATGGCAACGGTAGATACACCGATTGACTATTTGAATACCCACGGGACCAGTACGCCGGTTGGCGATGTGAAAGAGTTAGAGGCGGTGCGCGCGGTATTTGGCGATAACACACCTTATATTAGTGCAACCAAAGCGATGACTGGGCATGCCTTGGGCGCCGCTGGGGTTCATGAGGCAATTTTCTCGCTGTTAATGTTGCAACATAATTTTGTCGCGCCTTCTATTAACATCGATACCCTCGATGATGCCGGCGCGGGAATGAAAATTGTGCGGGAGCCGACCAGCGCTGAATTGACGACGGTAATGTCGAATAGCTTTGGCTTTGGTGGCACCAACGCGACCTTAGTGATGCGGCGTTACCAAGGTTAACCACTGCCCGTTAATACTTGTGTTAATTTGCTGAAAAAGCGTAACAGATAGGCCAAAATCTGTTACGCTTTTTGCATTCTATCATGCCCAAATCTTGGTGCTTATACCGATGCTCGCCACAACCCTAACGCAAACACTACACTGTGTCGTTGATGCCAATATTCCGCGCTTAGCGCAGTGGTTACGTGCGCTTGGTTGTTCGGTTGTCGAGTATGCGGAGCGCAGTCCGAGCGCCGCCTCGTTACAAGACTGTCAGGCGTTGTTTGTGCGCTCAGTTACCAAAGTCACTGCCGACCTACTCGATGCGGCCCCAGACTTGCGCTGGCTAGCAACGGCCACGATTGGCACTGATCACTTAGATCAGCAGGCGCTGGAGCAACGCGGAATTGCCTGGTGTGCGGCGGCGGGTGCGAACGCTGAAGCCGTGGGACAGTATATTTTGAATGCCACCGTCGAGTGCTTGCTGCGTCAAGCGCCTGACCAGTCTTTACCGCTAACTAAGGTGAATGGTCAAGCCCCTAGTGCTGCTATTGTGGGGGCGGGACACACGGGGCAAGCGGCGGGGCGACGCCTTGCTGGGTTAGGGTTTGCAGTTCACTACTATGACCCGCCCTTGCTGCAGCAAACCAGGCTCGAAGCGAAGCGCACCTGTGCCAGGCTGGAGGTGCATGCGGATTGGCAGCGAGTACTGCAGGCCGATGTGATTAGCTTGCATGTGCCACTAACGCGCGCTGGCGAGCAGCCAACCTACCATTTGTTCGATGCGGCAGCGCTGGCGCAACTGGCGCCGAACACACTATTGTTAAATGCTAGTCGTGGCCCGGTGATTGAGCAGCAGGCGTTACTGACCGCATTGCAACGCCAGCCACGCTCGGTGGTGCTTGATGTGTGGGAGTTCGAACCGCAAGTGGAGGCCGAATTAGTAGCTCACTGCCAGCTGGCAACTGCGCACATTGCCGGCCATAGCTTAGAGGGCAAGATTGGTGGCGCAAAGCGTGTATTTGAGGCGTTTTGTCGTCATTTTGAACTGCTTCCGCCAGCGCAGTTAGACGGTGATTTAAGCGCCGAATTAACGACAGTTTGGACGCTATCTGAAGCACCGACTTTGCAAACACTAGCAACTCATCTGCGGGCGATTTATGATGTACGTGAAGATGATGCGAGGTTTCGCCAGCAAGGCCTTGATAGCGGGGGCTTTGATCGACTGCGCAAAGAATATCCAGCACGCCGGCAGCAGTCGGTAATGGGGTGTACTGGCGCATGGTTAGCCGCCCAACCTGAGTGGCGCGCACGCCTACAACAATTAGATTTTACGATATTAGCAGAGGAGTAATTATGGCACGGGCATTCAACGTAGCGGTGTTAGGTGCAACTGGATTGGTTGGCCAGCACATGATGGACATTTTAGCGCAGCGTGATTTTCCCGTAGCTAAGTTATTCCCATTAGCCAGTAGCCGTTCAGCGGGGGCAACCGTTGAGTTTAAAGGGGAAAAGCTAACGGTACTTGATGCCGAAAGTTTTGATTGGAGCCAAGTTGAACTCGGTTTCTTTTCTGCCGGTGGTGCTATTTCCAAACTTTATGCGCCGCGCGCTGCTGATGCTGGTTGTGTGGTTATCGATAACACCTCTGAGTTTCGTTACGATCCGGAAATTCCACTAGTGGTGCCGGAAGTCAATGCACACGCGTTAGAGTCGTTCCGAAATCGGAATATTATTGCTAACCCAAACTGCTCAACGATTCAAATGTTGGTGGCGTTAAAACCAATCCATGATGCGGTGGGTATTGATAGAATTAACGTCGCGACTTATCAGTCAGTGTCCGGCGCGGGTAAGGAAGCGATGGAAGAATTGGCGAAGCAAACCGCAGCGCTATTGAATGGCCGCCCGGTGGAAGTAGAGCAGTTTAGTCGCCAAATCGCCTTCAATTGTATCCCGCAGATTGATGTATTCATGGACAATGACTACACCAAAGAAGAAATGAAAATGGTCTGGGAAACTCAGAAAATCATGGGTGACCAAAATATTCGGGTTAACGCCACCGCTGTGCGCGTACCGGTCTTTTTCGGACATGCTGAAGCGGTGCATATTGAAACCCAACAACCGATCACTGCAGCTCATGCTTGTGAGTTATTGCGTGCTGCACCGGGAATAGTCTTAACCGAGTCGCGAGAAGATTTTCCAACTCAAGTAGGGCAGGCCGCCGGCCATGATGAAGTGTTTGTGGGCCGAGTGCGGAACGACATTTCACACCCCAACGGCCTGAATCTGTGGGTAGTGGGTGATAACGTTCGCAAGGGTGCGGCCACGAATAGTATTCAAATTGCGGAACATTTGATCCGCGACTATCTATAAAGTTTTTACCTCGAGCAGCCGTTATAGCTGGATATGGATAAGCATAACAATCAAACAGGCGCGACATGATTAAAGGACCTTGGCAACCATTGCTGGTAGCGACCATCGCTATGTTGAGTTGGTCGGCAGTGGCACAGAACACGGCTGCACAAACGGATGGTGTCATTATAAAGGGCCCCAAAGGGTCAGAGTTGACGGATGTTCGAGTAGGCCAAGAACGCTATGGCCCCATCACGTCGGCCGACACTTTGTGGAGCATCGCGACCCGCTATCGACCCCATTCTAGTATCTCCGTTGAGCAAATGATGACGGCGATAGTAGAAGCCAATCCGCAAGCCTTTGTGAATGGCAATATGAACCGCATGTTAGATGGGTTTTATTTGCGCATTCCAAGTTTGCAAGAAATGCAGATGGTGAATCCTGAGGCAGCTCGGCGCCAGCAGGCGCTGGATAATGAGCTGGTCGAAAAACAACAGCAGTTGCGCGAAGAAGCCGAGCAGATTCAACAAGCTCAGGCACAGCAAACCCAGATTTTAACCGAAGCCCGTGACCGAGCCGCGGCCGCAGTGGCAGATGTGCGTAGCGAACAACGCGAGGAATTTGCGGCGCTCCGTGAGCAAGTGGGCGAATCAATGCGCGCGCTTGAGAGTTTTGCGGCGGAAAATCAAGCACTGCGTGAGCGCTTAGCCGAACTTGGTGAGCGTGTTGCCGAGTTGCAAACTCAATTATCGGCTGATGGTGAGTTGCAAGTACAACTGGAGACGATTCTTGCGCAAAACCAATCGATCATGGCGGCGCAAGTAGAACAAGACAGCGCGGCAACTGATTGGCTAGCTTGGTTATCAAACCCACTCTATTTAGCCTTAGTGTCGATATTGCCGGCGCTGGCTATTCTTGCTGCGCTATATGCGGTATTTGTCCGCAAGCGGGCGCCAAAATCAGATTCAGAGCCGGATTCGAGTAAGTTAAGAGAGTTATCGGAAGAAGAAGCCAGTAAGCGGCTCGACGCTGAATTGATGGCTGATCCACTTGATGAAGATGGCCCTGATTTGTTGGATTTAGAAGATGATTTCGATAATCCAGATGCGTTTAATCTGGACGATGAAGGCGATGATCTGAACGCGCTTGAAGAAGAGCTACAAGCGGAAGATAGCAAGCCGAAAGCTCAGGCACAGTTAGATGATGATGAACTAGCCCCGATTGATTTATCCGACGACCAACCGGAGGATACGCAAGACGACGCCACAGACGAGATCTCACAGGAAGATGGGCAAGCTGAAGATGAAAATATCTCCCAGGAAGAGCTTGATCGACTGCTCAGTGGTGATGATGACGATTTGGCTATTAATCTCGATGATGACGACGATCTGATTGACGAGGACTGGTCTCAGGAAACGACCGCCGCAGAGACGGAAACTACCGACGTAGGCGCTGAAGCAGCTACTGAGATTACCGAAGAGATTACGGAAGAGAATGCCGACCAGAATGCCGACCAAAGCGCCGACGCCGTAAGCGACGAGGGTGCTGATGACGAATTAGCCGCCACCGCTGAGCTTGAGGTTGAAGACACTACCTCGAATGACGACACTCAGACCGCTGACGATGATGAGCAACAAGCTACGTCAACTGACCAAAGTAAAGATCGAGCGTCATTGTTGATTAGCGAAGCCGATGAGTCGTTAGTGCCCGATGATAGCGCAGAAGCAGCCAGTTCAACCGCCAGTGACGCTGAACTAAGTCTAGATGATGTGTTCGCCGAGCTCGACATTGCCGATGATGAGCAGGTTCATTTCGATGGCAACGTCGACTTAGACAGCTTGCTTGACGAAGCTGATGAAGTGATTGCGTTCGAGGAAGATGCCACCGCTGACACTGAGTCGTTACTCAATGATGACGAATTCGAACGGTTGAATGGCGCAGCGGATAACGAAGCGGATAACGAAGCGGATAATGAAGCCAAAGCCGACAATGCGCCGATCGATTATGTCGATATTGATGACCTCATCGATGACGCGCAAGGGGAAGAAGAAGGTGATGATCCCTATTCCACGGATGCAGTCGCTGATGTGTTAGGTGAGCCAGAACAAGATGATGAAGCTGAAGGGGGACTCGATGAGAATTCGCCGGCAGCCCAGTTAGACTTAGCACGTGCTTATATCGAGATGGATGACTTTGATGAGGCGCGGGTGATTCTTGAACAAATCTTGCAAGGAACGGATGACGAGCAAATCATCACTGAAGTACAGGCGTTACAAGCGCGTTTAGATAGTTAATTGAGGAACTTAGTATGCGCATCGCAGTAGGCGTCGAATATGATGGCCAGCGCTATTATGGCTGGCAACGCCAGCGCGAAGTGAAAAGTGTACAAGGAGAGTTGGAACGCGCGCTTACTAAAGTCGCCAATCAACCGATTGAACTCACCTGTGCCGGACGCACTGATGCCGGGGTGCATGCCACTGCTCAAGTTGTGCACTTCGACACCGATCAGCCACGGCCAATGGTGGCATGGACGCTCGGGGTTAACTCCAACTTACCGCCTGACATCGCCGTGCGCTGGGCACAACCGGTGCCTGACAGTTTTAATGCCCGCTTCAGTGCGACTGGGCGTCGTTATCGCTACATCATTGCCAATACGCCCACCCGTCCCGGTATTCATAGCCATGGGGTGAGTCATTATCATCAGCCATTGGCGGTTGAATTGATGCAAGCGGCAGCTCCCGCGCTGTTGGGCGAGCATGATTTTAGTGCATTTCGCGCGGCACAATGTCAATCCCATTCTCCTTATCGTTGTATCACCCAACTCGATATTAGCCGGCGGGGTGATTTTATTGTGGTTGATATTGCGGCCAACGCGTTTTTGCACCACATGGTCCGCAACATTGTTGGTAGCCTGTTAGTGATTGGTCGGGGTGAACAAGCAGCCGAGTGGTTAGGCGAATTATTGGCAGGCAAAGATCGCACCCTTGCCGCCGCAACCGCCAAACCCCATGGTCTATATTTAGTGGCGGTAGATTATCCGGACGAATATCAGTTACCCAAGGTAACGCCAGGTCCGCTCTGGTTAGCCGACAGTTAAGACCACTTTTTGCTAAACTCAGCATCTAGATTGTGTTCTAATGTGTAGCCAAATTGCAGGTCACGCACCTTTGCCGCCTATTCAACGAGTCAGTAGTGGGATCATATGAGCTGGATCGAAAAAATTCTCGCGAAGCCGAAAAGTACTAAACGTCGCAATATTCCAGAGGGTATCTGGAGTAAATGTGAAAGCTGCGATGCCATTATTTATGCTGCGGATTTAGAGCGCAGCCTAGAAGTTTGTCCAAAATGCGACCACCATATGCGGCAAACCGCCCGGCGGCGCTTGGAAACCTTCCTCGATAGCGGTAGCGGAGTAGAAATTGGTGCCGAGCTCGAGCCTAAAGATGTGTTGAAATTCCGCGATTCGAAAAAATATAAAGACCGGATTAGTGCCGCGCAAAAAGCCACTGGCGAAAACGATGCGTTGGTTGCCCAAGAAGGCAAAGTAAAAGGCATTCCGGTCGTCGCGTGTGCGTTCGAGTTTAACTTCATGGGTGGTTCAATGGCGTCGGTTGTTGGCGCTCGTTTTGTGCTAGCCGCTGAAGTGTGTTTGGCGAAGCGTATTCCGCTGGTCTGCTTTGCTGCCTCAGGTGGAGCGCGCATGCAAGAGGCATTATTGTCGCTCATGCAAATGGCGAAAACCTCTGCGGCGCTGGCGCGTTTAAGTGAGGAAGGCATTCCGTACATTTCAGTACTCACCGATCCGACCATGGGCGGCGTATCAGCCTCGTTGGCGATGCTCGGTGATATCAATATTGCCGAGCCTAAAGCACTGATTGGTTTTGCGGGTCCGCGCGTGATTGAACAAACCGTACGCGAAACGCTGCCAGATGGCTTCCAACGTGCAGAATTTTTGCGCGATCATGGGGCGGTCGACTTGATTGTTGATCGCCGGCAAATGCGCAATCGTGTGGCGAGTCTGTTAGCTAAGTTCCAGCAACTACCTGAAGCTGTCGACGAGTATTAATATGCAACCGCAAGCGCCGTCGCCAACTGCGGCGTTAAGCACTTGGTTGAATTACTTAGAAGCGCTTCATCCCACGACTATCGAACTTGGGTTAGATCGCGTCAACCAAGTGGCTGAGCGTTTGCATTTGCGCCATTTTGAAGTACCGGTGATTACCGTTGCCGGTACCAATGGCAAAGGCTCGACCGTCCGTATGCTGGAAGTGATTTTGCAGCAGGCTGGCTATCAAACCTTCGTTTACGTTTCGCCGCACTTGTACCGCTACAATGAACGCGTCCGGGTTAATCAGCAAGAATTAGACGATGCTGCCCATGTTGCGGCCTTGGCTGCGATTGAAGCGGCTCGTGGCGACACATCGCTTACCTATTTCGAGTTTGGCACCTTAGCCGCATTGTGGTTAGCCCAGCATGGATATGTCCATGATACCTTGAGTAAGCCCGATGTACTGATTCTGGAAGTTGGGTTGGGCGGGCGTTTGGACGCGGTCAACACCGTCGCTGCAGACATTGCGATCATCACCAGTATAGGCCTTGACCATACCGCTTGGCTGGGTGACACCAAAGCGGCAATCTCGCAGGAAAAAGCAGGTATTTTTCGCGCTCATCGGGTCGCTATTAGTGGTGAACCTGAACCTCCCTCGACCATTGCGGCGACAGCCCAAGCGCTTGGCGCGAAACTGCAGCAAGTGACAGAAGATTATGATTATCAAGTGGCGGGCGATAGTTGGTCGTTCCAGCACCCACTCTTAACCCTCACGCAACTGCCCGTTCCCCAATTACCTCTTGCTAATGCGGCAACAGCGTTAGCGGCTATCGCTAATTTGGCGCAGTTAGCCAAGCCGTTGCATGTGAGTCCTACACACATCGAAACAGGCTTGCGCGAGGCGCGTCTAGCGGGGCGTTTGCAGTTACTACCAGGGCAACCAGATACCTTATTAGATGTGGCGCATAATCCGCATGCCGCGGCGTTTCTGCGCGAAACTGTGCGCCAGCGCTACCCAGAGCGTCCGATTTATGCGGTGGTTGGGATGTTGCATGATAAAGACATCAAGGCGACTTTGGCCGAACTAAGCGGTGCGGTCGAGGCGTGGTTCTGCGTTGATTTGCAGCAACCGCGCGGCGCATCCGCTGCGCACTTGCAAGCAGCGTTGCCGAGCAACGCGCTGAGTTCAGCACATGATTCGGTGGCAACGGCTTATCGCAATGCCGTGCAACAGGCCCAGCAGCAATCCCAGGGGCGCGCACCAATAGTTTTAATTTTTGGTTCGTTTTATACTGTAGGCAGTCTGGCGGTAGATGAACTGCGAACGATTCAGCAACAAGCCGCTCAGCAACCAGTAATTGACGGCTAACTATCAAGCTCAGGAGCTCGACGTGGCATCACCGTTACAAAATCGAATTGTTGGTAGTGTGATACTGATTGCGCTAGCTGTGATTATCTTGCCGGATATTCTTGATGGCCAAAAAGCACGCCCGCAGCAAGGCTTCGATACGATTCCATTACAGCCAGGCATGAGCGACACCACCACCGAAGTGCAGCTGCCGACCTGGGAAGTAGACACCTCCGAACCGAATCAAGACGTGGTTGCCGATGCCGAAAATGCGCCAACCATGAAGTCGGCTGACGCTGACAACGCTAAAGTGTTTGAAGCCATGCCAGAGCCTGAGACGGTCGAGATCGGCGCGCCTGCATGGGTGATTCAGCTGGGCGTGTTTGGTAACAAAGCATCGGTCGATCGGCTGGTGAAACAGTTACAGCAAGCCGGTTATCCGGCCTACGCGGAGCCAATTGCCGGGCGTGACTTGACCAAAGTAATGGTTGGCCCCGACACCTCTAAGGCAAGACTTGAAGCCCAACTAAATAAACTCAAACAGTTAACTGAACTGTCGGGCAAAGTACTCCAGCACAGTCCCGGTGAGAGATAAAAATAACCACATAGATGCGCGGATTCTGATAAAATCCGCGCATCTTTTTTAGGCCTAGCAAAAGGACATCGCCATGATCTGGATTGATCTTGTTATCTTAGCGATTATTGCGTTTTCGGCGTTGGTGAGCTTAGTGCGTGGGTTTACCCGCGAAGCCATCTCACTGCTGATTTGGATCGCTGCATTCTTGGTGGCGAAGACATTCTATTTGGATTTAGCGGTCTATTTTGACAATTTCGAAGACCCAATGGTACGCAATGCGGTGGCTGTTGCTGCGCTATTTATTGCCACGCTAATTGTCGGTGCAGTGGTCAACTATGTCGTCGGGCAGTTAGTCGATAAAACCGGATTAACCGGTACTGACCGAGTGATAGGGCTGGTGTTCGGTGGCGCGCGTGGTGTGTTAATCGTTGCGGCTATCTTATTCTTTGTCGATTCTTTTACCACGTTGTCGAGTGCAGTGTGGTGGCAGGAGTCAACCTTGATCCCGCATTTTGGCGTGATCATTCAGTGGTTTTTTGAGTATCTAGAACGTTCTTCAAGCTTCCTTCCGCAAGCGAGTATATAAAGGGGTTGGTGTTATGTGTGGTATCGTGGGTATTGTTGGTAAGCAACCAGTAAACCAAGCGCTGTATGATGGTTTGACCATGTTGCAACATCGCGGACAAGATGCAGCAGGCATTATGACCGTCGATCGCAATACCTTGCGTCTGCGCAAGGCGAATGGTTTGGTTCGTGATGTGTTTCATACCCGCCACATGCATCGCCTGCAGGGCAACATTGGCATCGGCCATGTTCGTTACCCAACCGCAGGCAGCTCAAGCTCCGCTGAGGCTCAACCTTTTTATGTCAACTCTCCTTATGGTATTGCCTTAGCCCACAACGGTAACTTAACCAACGCCGCCACTTTGCAACAAAGCCTGTTTGAACGGGCCCGGCGGCACATCAATACTACCTCTGACTCGGAAGTGTTACTTAATATTTTTGCCCATGAATTAGAGCGTAGTGAAGCCAAAAGTATTGATGTTGAGACAATCTTTACCACGGTCAGTAAAGTACACGCCCAAGTGAAAGGTGCTTACGCTGTGGTCGCGATGATCATCGGCCAGGGCTTGGTGGCATTTCGTGACCCGTTCGGCATCCGTCCGTTAGCGCTCGGTATGCGCGATACCGAGGAAGGTCCTGAGTACATCGTCGCCTCAGAAAGCGTTGCGATTGATGGCACCGGATTCAAGTTTGTTCGTGACATTGAACCGGGTGAAGCGGTTTACATTACGGAAGCTGGTGAACTGTTTTCACGGCAATGTGCCGAGGGTCCAAAACATTGCCCATGTATTTTTGAATATGTGTATTTTGCCCGCCCAGATTCAACCATTGATAGTATTTCAGTGTACGCGTCGCGGGTAAATATGGGGCGCAAGTTGGGTGAGAAAATCAAGCGCGATTACGCCCATCTTGATATCGATGTGATTATCCCTATTCCTGAAACATCCTGCGATATCGCCCTAGAAATGGCTAATGTGCTGGGCTTGCCATATCGCCAAGGTTTTGTAAAAAACCGTTATATTGGTCGCACTTTCATCATGCCGGGACAAACCCAGCGGCGCAAATCAGTACGCCGCAAATTGAATGCTATTAGCGCTGAATTCAAAGGCAAAAATGTCCTGTTGGTTGACGATTCTATTGTTCGTGGCACCACCTCAGAGCAGATTATTGAGATGGCGCGTGAAGCGGGTGCGAAGAAAGTCTACTTTGCTTCGGCGGCACCAGAAATTCGCTTCCCGAATGTGTACGGTATCGACATGCCAAGCGCAAATGAGCTGATTGGCCATGGCCGTGAAGCAAAAGAAATTAATGACCTGATCAAGGCTGATGGACTCATTTATCAAGAGCTTGACGATTTGGTGGCTGCAGTGCGCCAAGAGAATCCGTCGATTACTCAGTTTGAAACATCAGTGTTCAGTGGCCAGTATATCACTGGTGATGTTGATAACGATTATTTAGCGGCGCTTGATGCGGCTCGTAACGATATGGCGCGTCATCAAGATAATGATTCTGGAACGAATTTAGAGCTGCACAACGAAGACGACTAAGCCAAGCATCAACAAAAAAAGCGGTGGCATCGGGTGATGCCACCGCTTTTTTATTTACGCAATATATTAGTCGCGTTGGAACGGGTAAACCGAGCCAAGCTTCAGAATTTGGGTAAGTTCATCTAAAGCTGCGCGTGACTCGTCGAGCAAGGTTGGATCGCGCAAATCATCGGGACTTAAACGATCGCGATAATGCTTATCAACCCATTGATTTAAGCGGGCAAACAGCTTGTCGTTCATCATGACCGCCGGATTAACCGCCGCAAGCTCATCGTCATTGAGTGCCACTCGCAATCGTAAACATGCAGGGCCTCCACCATTACGCATGCTTTGTTTTACGTCCATGTAGTGAACTTGACGAATTGGCGTTTCACGGGTAATTAGTTCAGCGAGATAAGCCGCAACGCGTGGGTTTTCCTGACACTCAGTCGGCGCAATAATCGCCATTTGACCCGCGCCAATTTCAACCAGTTGGGTGTTGAATAAATAGGTTTCAACGGCATCTTGCACACTAACTTCAGTGTCTTTAACTTCGATGAAAAATAGCTCTTTATCGCCGAACTTCCGTTTAATTTCGTCGATTTTCGCCGAAGTATCTAGATAGGCTTGTTGGTGATAGAAGAGCACATTCTGGTTGCCGACTGCGATGACATCATTGTGAAATACGCCTTGATCGATGACGGCTGGATTTTGTTGCATGAACACTGTGTTGTCTTCGCTCAAGCCGTGCAGTCGCGCGATGGCTTGACTGGCTTCAAAAGTCTGCCGAGCAGGGTATTTTTGTGGTTGCGGTTGGCTGCTATCGAAGGCGTAACGACCAAAGGCAAACAATTCAACCCCCGCATGGCCATAGGCGCTGCATAACCGGGTGTGATTGGCTGCGCCCTCATCGCCAAAATGTTCGTTGTCAGGCAAATGAGTATGGTGGGCGAAGTGTTTGGTATTCTGGAACATCGCTTGCAAGATCCGGCCACTGGTTTGCGGCTCTAACGAGCGATGAAACTTATTGGTCAGGTTGGCAGGGGTAAAATGCACCCGACCATCAGCGGTATCGGCGCTTGGCGATACGGTAGCTGCATTAGCCGTCCACATACTTGAAGCGGAACACACGGCTTGGAATATCTGTGGACTTTGCGCGGCGGCTTTGCTCAATACTTCGCTGTCATTACCGGTAAAACCTAACCGTCGTAATGCATAAATATCAGGACGTTCTTGCGGCGCTAACACGCCTTGTTGCAAACCAAGTTCGGTTAATGCGCGCATTTTCTGCAAACCTTGCTTGGCGGCATCTTTGGGACTCGACGAGGCTTTCGCGTTGCTTTGTGAAGCAACGTTACCAAATGAGAGACCAGCATAATTGTGGGTGGGCCCTACTAAACCGTCAAAGTTCACCTCGAAATGCTTCATGCTCATTTGCTTCTCCTGCGCTTCAAGTGACCACAACATCACTCACTTTTAGTTGAATATTGGGTCATTATACGTTCAGTTTAGGTGCTTGTAAGCCTTTATTTTCAAGGCTTTGGTGTCACCAAGTTGCACCTGAATGGTTATTCACAAAAGCGGATATGTTTATGAAAGTTTGTCGCTTAAGGTTGTGTCCGCGTGATTTTGTCGATATATCTAAAAAAAGCATATCTTTTGCGTCCAAACTTGCAAGCTAAGCATATAAGGCTTATATAAGGCGCATTAAATTGCATGAGCAACCAGCCACTTTCCACGAAGTAGGGTATCCATGGCGAAATCTTTGGTGATTGTCGAGTCCCCGGCAAAGGCAAAAACGATTAATAAATATCTCGGTAATGACTTTATCGTAAAGTCTAGCGTGGGGCATGTCCGCGATTTACCGACGCAATCGACGACTAAGGTGAAAACGAAATCACCGGCGGAAGTTCGCAAAATGTCGCCGGAGAAAAAAGAAGCCTACCGGCGTGCGCGCGAACAGCAAAAGCTAATTGCTCGCATGGGGGTTGACCCTGAGCACGGCTGGGCGGCGCAATACGAAGTTTTGCCAGGTAAAGAGAAAGTGGTGGCAGAGTTACAAAAGCTAGCTGCTCAGGCCGATCATGTCTTTCTCGCGACGGATTTGGACCGCGAAGGAGAGGCGATTGCGTGGCATTTACGTGAGCTCATCGGCGGTCAACCAGAGCGGTTTCAACGGGTGGTGTTCAACGAAATCACCAAAAATGCCATCAAAGAGGCGTTTGAACAGCCTAGTCAGTTAAATTTAAGCCGCGTCAATGCCCAGCAAACCCGTCGTTTTCTCGATCGTGTGGTCGGCTTTATGGTGTCGCCCCTGCTGTGGAAGAAAATCGCACGAGGCTTATCAGCCGGGCGCGTTCAGTCGGTGGCCGTACGCTTAGTGGTTGAACGTGAGCGGGAAATTAAAGCCTTTGTACCCGAGGAATATTGGGAGTTATTTGCGGACTTGTCGACTCAAGCCGATGCGGCACTGCCAATGCAGGTGCAAAAGCAGGCTGGAGAGGCGTTTAAGCCAGTTAATAAAGCCCAAGCTGAAGCTGCGGTAGCGGCACTTAAAGGCGCGACTTATACAGTGGCTAAACGAGAGGATAAGCCGACCTCTAGCCGCCCATCTGCGCCTTATATTACCTCAACTTTGCAACAAGCGGCGAGCACTCGGTTAGGCTTTGGGGTGAAGAAAACGATGATGATGGCGCAGCGCTTGTACGAGGCTGGGCATATTACTTACATGCGAACCGACTCCACCAATCTCAGCAAAGAAGCGGTGAGCGCTTGCCGTGATTTTATCGAGCGTGAGTATGGTGCAGCCTACTTACCAAAAGCGCCAAATGTTTATGGCGCCAAAGAGAATGCACAAGAGGCGCACGAAGCTATTCGACCATCAGATGTGCGGGTGAAGGCAGAACAACTGAAAGATATGGAGCGTGATGCGCAGCGCTTATATGAATTAATTTGGCGACAGTTTGTGGCGTGCCAGATGCCGCCTGCACAATATGATTCAACCACCTTAACGGTTACGGCAGGCGAGTTTGAATTGAAAGCCCGCGGCCGAGTGCTGAAGTTTGCGGGGTGGACCAAGGTGCAACCGCCTGGTGGAAAAAAAGACGAAGATGCAAGCTTACCTGATATTAAAGAGGGCGAGCGACTCGAACTGCAGCAATTACGCCCAGAGCAACATTTTACCAAGCCACCGGCGCGGTTTGGCGAAGCCTCGTTAGTGAAAGAGTTAGAAAAGCGTGGCATTGGTCGTCCGTCCACCTACGCCACTATTATCTCTACCATTCAAGATCGCGGTTACGTGCGGGTCGAAAACAAGCGCTTTTATGCCGAGAAAATGGGCGAGATTGTGACTGATCGCTTGGTTGAAAATTTCCAAGATTTGATGAATTACAATTTCACTGCGGAGATGGAGCAGGCGCTCGATGATATTGCGACCGGTTCCCGTGACTGGAAAGCGACGCTTGACAGTTTCTACGCAGAGTTTAAGCAGCGCTTGGAGCAAGCTGAGCTAGAGCCTCAGGCCGGTGGTATGCGTCCTAACGCCATGGTGCTTACCGATATCGATTGCCCTAAATGCGGCCGCAAAATGGGTATCCGCACTGCCTCTACGGGGGTGTTTTTAGGCTGCTCAGGTTATGACTTAACCGGCGACGATAAGTGTACGCAAACGCTGAATTTAACGCCGGGGGAAGAGGCCATCAAAGTTACCGATGAGGAAGAGTTAGAAACGGAAATTTTACGGGCGAAAAAACGCTGTCCGAAATGCGGTACCGCGATGGATAGTTACTTAATTGATGAGCAGCGCAAACTGCATGTGTGCGGCAATAATCCAGTCTGCGAAGGGCAGTTGGTGGAAACTGGCACATTCCGGCTGAAAGGCTACGAAGGTCCAACTTTAGAGTGCGACAAGTGTGGCAGCGAGATGCAGTTGAAAAATGGCCGTTTTGGGAAGTATTTCGGTTGCACGAACGATGCCTGTAAGAACACCCGCAAATTATTGAAAAATGGTGAACCTGCGCCGCCCAAAGAGGATCCAGTGCCATTGCCGGAATTGCCGTGCGAAGATAGCGATGCTTATTTCGTGCTGCGTGATGGCGCTTCGGGTATCTTCTTATCCGCGCATACCTTCCCGCGCTCGCGAGAAACGCGGGCCGTAAAAGTGGCTGAATTGCAGCGCTTTAAAGATCGGATCCCGGAGAAATTTCATTATTTAGCCGCAGCACCTGCGCAAGATGATGAAGGTCGTGAGGCGATTGTGCGGTTTAGTCGTAAGACAAAAACTCAATATGTTGTCACTGAAGTTGATAAAAAACCGACCGGTTGGCAAGCCTTTTATCAGCAAGGTGAGTGGCAGGTAAGCAAGGCGACCAGCGCGAGCGGTACGCGTAAAACAGCGACCACGCGGGGCAAGGCGAAAGCCAAGCCCAAAGCGAAAACGGCCAAGAAGACCACCCGCAAAACGTCCTAGTCGGTTTTCACTTACGTTAACATCAGCTGTGACCAGCTTGTGAAGGTCCGCGCCCAGAACTAGGGTTAGCGGACCTTTTTTATGAACGTGAGTTTGACCATGCTGGATTTGTGGAGAATGTGGCTGTGTGCCGGTATCGGACAGCGCCCCGCAGGTGGTTTGCTAAGTGCGGGTGCGTTATTGCTGGTACTAGTCGCTACTGAGGCTAGCGCCCAACAGAACCTTGACTGTGCGCCGCTGGCGCTCGCGCCCAGTGCTCAAGGGGCGGATGTTGGTGCCGCCAACGCCGCGAAGAAAGTTGCCATTATGCTGCGTCCGGGCCGACTGCAACCGCAAATTGAGCGGATCCTCGAAGGCCACTTCCAGATCAAACTCGTCGATTGGCGAGCGTCACCCCATCACCGTTGGCCGACGGAGTATAGATTAGAAGCCTGGAGTTGGGCCGAACTGTTAACCCGCATGCTGGAACCCTACGGCTTGCGCATTACCATTCATGCCAACCATAGTGCGGTGATTGAATACGTTCACCAGAGCGCGGAGGCTGTATGAAACGCCGTGCGAAGGGGTGGGCCGCGATAACTATGGGTTTAACTGCTTGTGCGGTAGAGCCACCACTTGAACAACAACGCACTGCAGTTGGCTCGGCATTATTAAACGCCCAGCAGTTTGCCGCACCAACCCGCCAACAACTTGCCCGCGTGAGTTATAGCGAGAGTCTGTATGCGCCACCACTGAGAGCTGCCGATAAGACTCGTCCGAGCTGGTATTCCGCCGCCGTACAGCTCGACATTCGAGATTATCCGTTGCAGCAGGCATTGCTCGACACCTTGGCGCCGTTCGGGGTGGGTCTGCGCTTAGAAACTGAAGTGGATAGAAAAATACGCTTAACCATGCGCCATGACGGCACCGTGGGTGAGTGGTTAGAGGCAGTCGCCCGTGATACCGGGCTGGCGTTCGAGGTGCAACCCAAACTCTTGATTTGGAGCCAGTTCGAAATTGCTGAATTTGATGTCGCTTTCCTAGCCGGTGAGACCAACTTCTTCCTCGGGGATGAGGATGAACAAGCGCAGCCTGCGCCCTCCCAAGCTAATCCGATGCTAGGTAATACGGGCACAAGTTTTAGTACCAATAGCTCGCAGTATTTGAATTTCAGTAATTCAACTTTGTCGGTATGGCACGATCTTGAGCAGGCGTTGGCAATGTTGCTATCGCCGGCTGGAAAACTGGCCATTAATCAAAGTTCAACCTCGGTGCTGGTGCGCGATTATCCCCAGCAGGTTGAGCAGGTGCGCGATTATTTACAGTTACAGAATAAGCGTTTAACGCAGCAGGTCGCGATTAATGTGCAGGTGCTTGAGGTAACCTTTAACGACCAAGATCAACGCTCCATCGACTGGCAGCTGCTACGGCAATTTGATGGTCTCAATAGTATTTTGGGGGTAGTGAGTGAGGTGGGTAATCGTTCGATTAACGAACTCATTAGCGGCACCCAACTCGGTATTCAGCAAACCCAAGGGCGCTACCAAGGTAGCCAAGCGCTGATCACCGCGCTGCATGAGCAGGGGCTGGTAAGTGTGAGTAATCAACCGCGCTTAGTCACCTTAAATAACCAGATTGCGAAATTAGTGCTGCAAGATAATGCCACCTATTTGGCGGCAGCAGGCACCAACAGCACCGCCAATGTCGGCTCGAGTGATGTACTGATACCAGGCGTTATTGCCACCGGTTTTGAGCTCTATGTGTTACCCAAGGTTCGGCATGATGAAGTGATTCTGCAAATCTCAACGAGTCTCTCGGATTTGCAGCGGATTGACGAAGTTAGCTCCGGCGATATGAGTATTCAGACGCCGCATACCACGCGCAAATCCTTTTTTATGAAAGCCATGGTCACGGACGGCCAAACCCTATTACTGTCGGGGTTACAGAATAAGCGTGAGCAGCAGCGGCGCCAGCAGAATTTTGGTAGTTGGTTGTTAGGTGGAGGGTTGAATCAGGAGCAGCAACAAAGTGAAATTCTGCTGCTGATCACACCACACATTGTGGCGAGTGGCAGCTAATGCAGCAGCATGTCGCGCTCCTCCGAGTCGCCAGTCCCTCCGCTCGCGGCAGTTGGCGGCAGCAGCGTTTACTAGGGCAGCGCTATCAATTGGGCTTCGCCAGTCGGTGGCGCCAAGGCGGGCAAACTTGGTTCGGCTTTGCAGCTACCGCTGGCGTGGACTTGGCATTAGCCGTGCGGAATTTGTTGGGGGGCCAGCAGGCGCAGGGGGTTTACGTGGCATACCAAGCAGCGAGCCAGACTTGTAGTGTGATTATTTGGCTGCAGGGCAAGTTGGTTTGCAGCGTAATGATTCCCTATGCCGAGCTTAGTGTGTCGCTATCGCAATGGTTGGCAGCCGCACCCGAACCACCCCCTCATCGCCCACTTAGCGTTCACAGTGTGGGTTTCAGTCTGCAACAACAGCAACTCTTAGTGCAGTCGATTGACTGCGCTGCGCCAGTCAGCTGGCAACATCATCAGGCACTACCTAGAAAACTTCGGTTAAGAGGCTGCTATTTACGGTCTTGGCGCTTTGGCCAAAGTAACCTAAAGGGGCGCTGGACCTTGTTGTTGATGGGGCTAGTTATCGTTATGGGCATGAGTTGGTGGCTGAGCCGGCCAGCCCCTGAACCAAAGTTAAGCGCCTCCGCCTTAGCGCAACAGCAACAGCAGCAACGCGAGCATGCACAGTATCAAGCCGTACGTCAGCACGGCGTTAGTCCGGCGGCATTGGTGGCGGAACTGCCGTGGCTATTGCGATTTTCTCAGATCCCGACCTGGCAGATACAAAGCGTCAGCTTAGCCGCGCTGCAACTTAACCTGACGATGCAATCGCGCTTTGCGGACTTACGTAACTTGTCGACCTTGCATGAGGCGCTGGTACAGAGTCCTGCGAGTTGGCAGGTGAAAGGCGCACAAGTGCAGCTGTATGTACCGTTGCAGCAGACGCCAATCGAAACCTTGATTACTGACTGGGAATGGCGCCAACCGACGGCAGTGATTGCGAGTATGTTGGCGCAATTGCCGCAACAATTACGCCACGTATTACCCAGTATTGGAACTGCCAACGCGCTGCCTGCTGGATTAAGGAAGACCAAGGTTGAGTTGCAGTTTAGTCAGCAAAGTTGGGTAGAGCTTGAAGCGCTATTGTTACTCCTCGCTGACTACCCAGTGCGGCTTGTGAGTCTGCAGTTACAGCCGCTTCCGCATGGCTGGCAAGGGCAGTTACAGCTAGACCTCATAACTCGAGACCCTGATGGTGGCAGCGGGCAACCATCGACGATGAAGGAATAAGCTATGCAAGTCAGTCACTTTAGAACTTGGTGTTACCGCGTGGTGGCACTCACGGTGCTCTCGGCAGAGGCTATTGCCGCACCCATAGCGGAAACGAACGACCTCAGTGCCCGTTCTTCGGCGCCACAGTGGTTGCAACAAACCTTACAGTTAACCGCGCGGCTCGAGCAGCAACAGTTGTTGACCGAGCACGCCGCATTGCAAGCGGCGCAGTTGAATCATGAATTACAAGCAGCACAGGCTGCAGCGGCAATCGCCGCACTCGGCGGTAATCGTGCGGGCCATGAGGCGCTGGTTCAGAGCAGCCCGCTGGCGTCGCTCCGCCTGCTAGGATTTTGGCGTGATGAGCGCGGTTGGCGGGCGCAGTTGGCGTTAGAGCAGAACCATATCCAATTGAGTGAACAACGTCCTGCTGCAGGGGAGTTGGCAGCTTTGGTCAGTGGTGCTGAACTGGTGGTAAGCGGGGTTGCGGGCAGTTTACGCCGCTTCCCGATTCCTGCTGCGGCAGAGTTGGAGGTGCAAGATGAAAACTTTTGAATTAGCCGAAGTGGTGGGAGCCCGCGTAGCCGAGCCGGTACTAGCATATTGCTTAGACTTTCAAAGCCAACAAAGCGATGACGCGGCGGTGGTGATTCTTGATCAAGGCTTAATGTTGGCGACGGCGCAGTTGTGGCAACAGCCGCTATTACTCAGTAACGCAAGGTGCTTAGCCCAGCAGCATGGCATCGACGTGCAGGCGCAAGGGCTTGCGTCGGCCACGACCATTCGTACCTTGTTACATGACGCTATGGCCCGCAGTGCCGCGCAACCGGGCGAGTCAGTGGGGCCTCGATCGTTTGATCGAACCGCCGCCCAACAAGCATTGGAGGATATCGTCCTCGATGGTTTGAAACTTGGCGCTTCTGATATTCATTTACGCTTTGAGCCGGAGCAAGCGCAGTTAACTTATCGAGTCGATGGGCGTTTGGTTGAACGGGTGCAGCGCAGCCGCGATATGCTAGCTGCAGCCATTGCGGCGGCACTTAACACGCACTCAGACGATTTTCATGATGTGTTTGATGAGCGCCGGTTATCGAGTGCCAGTATCAGCCTCACCCTGCTGGTTGCAGGGCAACCTGAGACTATTCGTTTGCGGGTACAGAAATCACCCACGCGACTGGGCTTTGCGGTGACCATGCGCATGCAACGAGCACAACAAGCGCGCAACTTGCAGGCATTGGGATTGCCCAACGCCGTAATTGCTGATTTACACCTTATGCTGGAGCGTCCAGCAGGAATAATTCTGGTCGTTGGTCCCACCGGACAGGGTAAAACGGCGACGCTGGCCGGGCTTAACTTAGCCATTGCCCCGGATGCCAAAATTATTTCGTTAGAAGATCCTATCGAAATTATCCAACCCCACATCGAGCAAAAGCCAGTTATTCCGGATCATCCTGAGTTGCATTACGCCGAAATGATCAAGGTTGCCATGCGCGAAGATCCTGATGTTATTTCGGTAAGTGAAATTCGCGATAGCCAAACCGCACAGGCAATGTTTACGGCTAGCCTAACGGGACATTTGGTGACGGCAACTTTGCATGCCTACGATTGTTTCGGGGCGCTCGCGCGGTTGGTAGATTTAGGTATCGCGCTGCCGTCGCTCGCCCAGCCCAATATGCTCCGGGCGATTATTGCGCAACGCTTAGTCGCACTGCCGGCCGGCGGACGCCGCTTAATTGTTGAATATTTGCCGATGACGCTGGAGCTACAAAGCGCCTTACTTGCCGGCGATTTGCTGAACTATCAGCGCACGCTATTAGCGTCGGGTTGGTCAAGTTTGAATGATCAGTTAGCTAGTTTGGTTGCGGAGTGACCGAATGCGACGCAACCGACAGCTGGCGGTACTTGAGGATTTTGCTAATTGGCTTAGCGATGGGTTTAGTCCGCGTCAAGCTTGTCTCGCCATGCAAGCACATGCCGAGCGTTATCAACTGGCGAGCGAAGCGCGGCTTGCACGCAGTATGTTATCGGGATTGCAGCGCGGAGAGGCGTTGGTGAGTGCGTTGCGACGGCATTTAGACAGTGACTTATGCATGGTCTTTGCTATCGGTCAGGAGGTCGGCCAATTGGCTCCCATGCTCACTCAGTATCAAACGTTGGAACATCAACAGCAGCAAGCGCGTAAAACCTTTATGCGGCCACTGTTCTACCCCTTGGGGCTACTGCTGTTCAGTTGGTTCGCTATGTATGGCGTTGGCCACTTTATTCTCCCCCAGCTTGCCGCCGGAGTCGCACCAACAGAGTGGCCAGTATTGAGTGTTTGGGTTTATCAGTTGGGGCAGGCGCAAGTCATGCTCAGTGGCTTGGTGTTGCTGCTCATCGGCTGGTTGGTCGGTTACGGACCGCAATGGTTGCTGGCTTTGGGGGCTCCTTTTTGGCAGCGCTATCCACGCGCCACGGGCGCCGTGATTGGGCGTAGCTTTGCCGCGGTGGTCTGGTTGCAGCAGTTAGCACTGTTGTTGCAGTACGGCTGTAATCTAGATCGGGCCGCACAATTATTAGAACCGCATGCGCCGGCTTGGATGGCGCCGCATTTGTGGCGGCTGCGAGTGCAACTTACCCGGGGCGAACGCAGATTAAGTGTGTTGCTTGACACCGGGTTGCTGTCACGGCGGATGTTATATCGTTTAGAAAACGCCGGCGTGGCGAGCCGTAAGGCGCAAGAAGCAGAACCTTTGCTGCGCTGTGCAAGTCGTGCGCAAGCCGATGCTGAACTGAGCTTGATGCGTGCGCGCTGGACTATTCAGCTACTCAGCTACGCCCTGGTGGTGCTCATTTTATTATTGCTAGTGGGCGGATTAGGGCAGCTCCTGATGCAAATTTCTGTCGCACTGTTTTAACTGTGATTACGCCTTGAGGTAAGGCGCGCGGTGCAACAATTCTTTAACCAGCATGATGGCGTTTATTAGGTCATTTAAAACGAGGATATAAAGATGAATACATTCCAGCATAAACCGCGCGGCTTTACCTTTATCGAGGTGCTAGCGGTACTCAGTATGATTGGCTTAGCGACAGTCGGAGTTACGCTAGTACGTGATTGGGCGATGGGTAATGCTCGCATTAGTGAGGCAAAAGCCCAAGTCGCGACGCTACAAGCTGGCGCTCAACTGTGGCGGCCCCGCGACGGCAATTATAGCGGTGTTTCAATGAGCGCACTGACCGCGATTGCGGCACTACCAATCAGCTGGGGTGATGGTGAGCGCTTAAACCCCTGGGGTGGCGACGTCCAAATTAGTGTTGATGGTGCCAATCAAACCCGCTATGTCATCGAGTTTACCGGTATTACCAAGCCTGAAGAGGGGGCTCGGTTAGCAAGAGACTTGGCTGAGTTTGCCACAGTTGCGTCGTTCAACGGTGATGCTTTTAGTGCAACCTTTCAAGGGTAAGCGCGGGTTCAGCTTGCTGGAATTGCTGCTAGTGCTGGGGATAAGCGGCGCGTTTGGCGTGACACTGTTACTTGGCCGCAGCGCAGATAATTCAGCGCCGGAGGGAGCGCCAACCGGTCAGCATTGTCAGGCGCTGAGGCTTGGTGGCCAGCGGTTGTTACAGCAACGCCAATGGTATCTCGTAGCAACTCAGGAGCAAGCTTATGTGCCATGCCAACTCAGCTAGTTGTTCTGCACCAACGGTCAAACAACGCGGCTTTTTGCTGACTGAAATGTTGGTCGCTATCGCGGTATTCGGCGTGTTGGTATTGGTTGTCATGCAATGGCAACAGCAGCAACATCGACAGCAGCAGTTGCAGGACTCGCTCGACTACGCGCAGCGGTTAGTGAGTGTCCTGCAGGACCATTACATGCATTACGATGCTTATCCAAGCTCTATGGCAGCTCTTGTTGCGACTGGTTTATGGCAGCAAACCTCGGCATCACCGTTGGCCAGCAACTGGCAGTGGCGCACGGTTGCAGGTCAGTTGGAGCTTAGCTGGACTGCGAATAGCGCGGCACAAGCGCAGTGGCTTGGTTCGCAATGGCTAGGCAGTGTGGTGACGGGGCGAGAGGTCGTTTATCGACAACTGATCCCGATTCAACTTGGCCCAGCAGATCCCGCTCAATGGCTCCATCGACAGGCTGTGGCAGGGCAGCCAGAGCTCAATCAAATGCAAACGACACTGGATTTCGGTGGACATGATCTGACCAACGTTGGGCAACTTGATGCCATTGAAATTCAAGCTATGCAACTGACTGTCGATGAACTCGAGACCGAAGCCTTAGCGGTTGAGCGTTTGCTGCTTGGCGGGAGTGACTGGTCCTATGCCAATGGTGTTGTCACTATGGCTGGCGCCGAATTAGCTATTTTAGGAGAGTTGCAGGTACAACAAGCACTGCGAGCGGCTGAGCTAAGGGCGACTGCGATCAACGCCGACCACATGACGACTACCGCGTTGACCACGACGCAGCTGCAAGCAGCTCAATTGCAAGCCAGTGAGCTTAGTGCTGAGCGTTTGATCCTCAATGAACTTGAAGCCGACCGGATAACAGCCGAAACCATTAGTGCTACTGAGTTAGCAGCGGTGGCCGTCGACGCGCAGCGGGTAACGGCCGGACAGCTACAGGTGGGCGCAATGAACGCTACGGTTGTCGAGGCCGGTGAAGTGTTTGCGGGCGATGTCTCGCTGAAAGTGGCGGATCAACGGCTGAGCGCGTTAGCGGCGCTTTGGCAAGAGTGTATTGACCGTGGCGGGTGCCAATGAGGCGGCTGCAGCGCGGTCAGAGTATGGTGGAGTTTATGCTAACTTTACCGCTGATCTTGATCCTGTCGCTGGGTGTCGTGCAATTAATATGGATTGCCTGGTGGCAGCTTAATTTGGGATATGCGGTAGCTTTTTCAGTACGCGCGGGTACTTTAGCGGGTGGTAGCCAACAGGTGCTTGAACGTACCTTGGTTGCGGCGATGGCGGCAGCTGGTTTCCCGGCCGTATCGAGTCGTGAAACGCAGCCTAGCGAAGCTAATTTGCGGGCAGCTTTAATAAGCGCAAACCTGCAGCAATGGCAACAGTTTAAACGATTCGGCCGCCTGCAAGTCATCTCACCGACCGTTGCTCAACAGCAGCGCTATCAACAGTGGCTTGACACTAAGCAGCAAGCGGTGCTCCCCATCGATCATGCCAAAGTGCGCTATCAGCAAGCGGCGGATCCAGACGCTTGGCTGGCAGCTCGGCAGCTTAAAGTTGCGGTAACTTGGTGCCTGCCGTTGCGGGTGCCGTTGATTGGCGGTTGGTTAGTCGGGTTTTCGCGGGCTTCAGGCAGCGCTCGCACATTTTGCCAATTACGAGCGGCGCTCAGTAACGCGCCACTATGGCCCTTGGAGCGAACATTAACCGCGCCGATGCAAAGCGATTTTGTCGTGCGCTAAGGCAAAGCATCAGCTACTTGCTGCGCTTAACCGTGATAGCGTTCACAAGCTTCCAAGGTGTTGGCCATCAACATGGCAACGGTCATTGGCCCAACCCCACCGGGAACAGGAGT
This sequence comes from uncultured Idiomarina sp., assembly GCA_946885915.1. The sequence goes on along the minus strand of CAMPHF010000006.1, from coordinate 1,369 downwards.
AATTAGACTTGCACGGGCCGCCGCTTCGGCATATTGAATGTCGCCACAAAGGCTGCCATCGGCACGACGGTTGACACCTACATCAATCACAACCGCGCCGGGTTTAACCCATTCACCTGGAATAAACTCGGGCTTACCTACCGCCACGACCAATACGTCCGCTTGCTCGACATGGGTGCGCAGATTTTTGGTAAAGCGATGACATACCGTGGTGGTCGCGCCAGCTAACAACAATTCCAGGCTCATTGGTCGACCAACAATGTTTGAAGCGCCAACAATCACGGCATGTAAACCGTGTAGGTCGATTTGATAAGCATCGAGCAGGCGAATCACACCTTTCGGTGTACACGGCCGCAGAGCTGGATTGCGCTGCGCCAAGCGGCCAATATTGTAGGGGTGAAAGCCATCAACATCTTTAGCTGGGCGAATGCGCTCTAGAATTGCTTGCGCATCAAGCCCTGCAGGAAGTGGTAATTGGACCAAAATACCATCCACATCAGCGGCGTCATTAAGCTCGTCTATGAGCTGTTCGAGAGCTTGTTGCGAAGTATCCGCGGGAAGGTCGTACGCTTTGGAGACAAACCCAACTTCATCACAAGCTTTACGTTTGCTGCCAACATATACTTGAGAGGCGGGATCTTGGCCTACCAATACCACAGCAAGTCCGGGAGCTCGAAGCCCCTGCGCACGGCGTTCGGTCACGGCATTTTTTACTTCCGCACGAACTTGAGCGGCGATTTTTTTTCCATCGATAGGCTGTGCTGACATGCTGGGCGTTCCTATTCGGTTGACGTAGATAAGATGGCCACACATTTTCGCAGAAAATTAGCTTTGGGTGTAGGGAAAACCGATATTTGCGCGCAAGTTGTTTTAAAAGTAGGCAGTTAAACCCAAACCACAAAAAAATATTTGACGCTATCTAGAGCAGGCGGTAATATTCGCCCCCGTTGTGAGGCGGGCTACTACAGCCCAAATCATCGCGTTTCAGGACCTTATGTCGGCGAGTAGCGCAGCTTGGTAGCGCACTTGGTTTGGGTCCAAGGGGTCGCTGGTTCGAATCCAGTCTCGCCGACCATTTTCTTGAACAGGGTTTCATGTATGCGCCCGTAGCTCAGCTGGATAGAGCAACGGCCTTCTAAGCCGTCGGTCGCAGGTTCGAATCCTGCCGGGTGCGCCACTGCACCCAAGTTATAATGTCTGTCAGTGGTGGCTGTAGCTCAGTTGGTAGAGCCCCGGATTGTGATTCCGGTTGTCGTGGGTTCAAGTCCCATCAGCCACCCCACTTCTTATTTATCTTGCATTGAAAATAGTGTCTGTCGGCGAGTAGCGCAGCTTGGTAGCGCACTTGGTTTGGGTCCAAGGGGTCGCT
>CAMPHF010000005.1 GCA_946885915.1 uncultured Idiomarina sp. | reverse complement strand
TAAGCTGTTGGCTAAGCTGTTGGCTAAGCTGTTGGCTAAGCTGTTGGCTAAGCTGTTGGCTAAGCTGCTTAGCAAACAGGTTAGCAAGCTGGTTAGTCGGATGTTTGTGTACGGAATTTGCGTATATCGCGTCGTTGTTTCTTGTCTGGTTTGGTGTCCGGGTGAGGGTTATAGAGCATATTCAGGCGGCGAAGTTCCGCTTCCTTTTGTCGGCGTTCGACGGATGATGCGGTTTCTTCATAAAGCAACTGAGCTTCTGGCGCGCCACGTCGTTGCTCGCTTAAATCACGCACCACAACTTCCATGATGTCGTGCCCCTTCGGCAGCTTAACCAACTGACCTACATGAATATTTTTAGATGGTTTACTACGCTGACCATCAACATGCACTTTGCCAGATGTGACCATCTCTCGCGCTAAAGTACGAGTTTTATAGAAGCGTGCTGCCCATAACCACTTATCAATTCGAACAGAATCCACCCATTAAGCTCCTTTATTTTCGCGCCATCCACTCACATGGCTCGTTTTGTGCAGGAAATTCCGAGCAAAATATGCCGCTAGAATGAAAGGTTACCAATAAACAGCGTTTAATTTAGAGGTAATCTATGACCGCGAAACTACGTCATACACCCGCTTATGTTGCACAACACATTGTCATTCGTGGCAACAATAAACAAGTTATCTTTAAGGACGATGACGACCGTATTGAATTCGCCAAAAACCTAAAGAAATTCAATATAAATCAGAGCATTGCCATTCATGCTTGGGTGTTTATGTCGAATCATGTTCATTTACTTTTAACACCTAACTCCGATACCGCATGCTCTGCATTCTGTCATCGGCTGTTTCTACAGCATTCTAAGCGTTTCAACGCCAAGTATAATCGAACCGGCACCCTCTATGAAAAGCGGCACTGGAGCGCGATGGTGTCACACGGCGACTATCTGTTTGCTTTGTATCGGTATATTGAAATGAATCCCGTTAGAGCCGGCATCGTTACGCGACCGATTGACTACAAATGGTCGAGTTATAAAAGCAACGCTCATGGCATTCATAGTACGATCATCACGCCACATCCGGATTACCTCGCACTTTCTCAAAGTACGCATGAACGTTTACGTCTTTACCAAGAGTCCTTCGAGAATATGCGTAGAAACAAAAAGTTGCAGGATCAGCAACTCGACAACATCCGCACCGCCACCAGAAATGGAACGGCAATTGGTGACCCCGAATTTGTCGAGCATTTCTTTCCTGTTGAAGCGACGGATCAGAGCTTGGGAATTACGGATGAAATACCGGAGGGAGATTGGCTCGAGCCCGCTTAAGCCGGGCCCGTATAGCGAGCGCACTGAGCGTATAAAGCACGCGCCCCGAGCTTAAGCTTGCGGTGGCGCGGTGAATTTATACTCGGCTAAGCAGTATTCGCAGGTCATCACGATTTCACCGTCTTCGGCCAGAATTTGCTGTAATTCAGCAGGCTCCACAGCGGCCAAAGCTTCCTCTGTTTTCTCGCGCGAACAACCGCAGTGGAAGCTCACTGGTTGCGGCGGATACAGTTCAACCTGCTCTTCATGATAAAGACGAGTAAGCACTTGCTCACCTGGTAAGCCAAACAATTCCCCGGCGGTAATGGTTGCTGTTAAATGCTCCAAGTGCTCAAAACCAGTTAAATCCGTACCTTTTGCAGGCATCACTTGCAGCATCATACCTGCGGCATTTTCGCCATCAGCATGAAGCCATAACCGGGTGTGTAATTGCTCGGACTGTTCGAAATACTGCTCCAGCACAGTCGCAATATCGTCGGCGTCGGCAGCCACTAACCCTTGATAACGCTCACCTTTATCTGGAGTTAAGGTAATGATCATATGCCCTTTGCCCAGTAAGGCCCGCAAAGATTGCTGGGAATCTGCAATTTCACTGCGTAAACGAGCTACACCGCGCAAAGTCTGATCATGACCGCCATTAACTACAATAAAGTTCAGCGGCCCATCGCCTTGTAATTGAACGGAAATATGGCCTTCAAACTTGAGCGTCGCGGTAAGCAATGAGGTCGCAGCCATCAACTCACCAAGTAATCGTTGCACCACTGGCGGGTACTCATGCCCCTGCAGCATACGCTGGTAGCTACTTGTAAGCTGAACCAACTCACCTCGTACGTCATGTTCAACGAAGCTATACCGATAAAGATTATTCTGCTGATGGCTCATTACTGACTACCTAACTCCAAAAATAAAAACAGCGATCCTAACCTGCTTACTAAGCAGGTTAGTCACCTGTTGACTGACCAGCTTGCTAAGCTGGTCAGTCAACAGGTCAGCGTTTGATGAATTTCATGAGGCGCTTGCGTTTGCGCTCTTGGGTGAGCGTCAGTTGGTTTTTGCGGCCGGCGTAAGGGTTGCGCGATTCGCGGAACTCTACTTTGATGGGGGTGCCCATAACGCCCAAAGCTTTGCGGAAGTAGTTAATAAGGTAACGCTGGTACGCGCCCGGCAAATCGGCTACCTGGTTGCCGTGAATAATAATACGCGGCGGATTGTAGCCACCAGCGTGCGCATATTTCAGTTTCACCCGGCGACCGCGCACAAGTGGCGGCTGATGCTCGTCTTGCGCGCTTTCCATAATGCGGGTGAGCATAGAGGTACCAACCCGGCGAGAGGCCGACTCATAAGCTTCCAACACCGACTCAAACAAGTTACCAACGCCACTGCCATGCAACGCAGAAATAAAATGCACGCGGGCAAAATCGACAAAGCCCAAGCGGCGGTCAAGTTCGCGCTTAATTTCTTCGCGATGATCAGCCGATAAGCCATCCCATTTATTCACCGCAATCACAATTGATCGGCCCGCGTTCAAGGCGAAGCCAATTAAATTCAAATCTTGGTCAGATATGGTTTCCCGCGCATCAACCACACAAATAACGACGTTAGCGTCTTCAATGGCTTGCAAGGTTTTAATAACTGAGAACTTCTCGACAGTTTCATCAATGCGTCCGCGCCGGCGTACGCCAGCGGTATCGATTAAGATGTACTCACGGTCGTCGCGCGTCATCGGAATATAGATAGAGTCGCGCGTGGTGCCAGGCATATCGAACACCACCACCCGATCTTCACCGAGAATGCGATTGGTGAGGGTAGATTTACCCACATTCGGACGCCCGACAATGGCTAACTTCAACGGCAATGACGCATAGTCGATTTGGTCGTGACGCAAATCACCAGAGCCCGCGCCGGCACCCGAAGCACCCGCAGAACCCGCATCACCATCATCCTCAAAGAACTCATCATCCTCATCCAGCTCTGCTTCGTCGCGCACCACCATATCTGGGTAGTCAGCGCTCAGCGGCTTCAAACACTTGTGTAGCAGTTGCTCGACCCCGCGCCCATGGGCTGCGGCAATGCCGTGCACTTCGCCCAGCGCAATGCCGTAAAAATCTGACACCGCTACATCGGCGTCAATACCATCAATCTTATTACAGACCACATAAGCACGCTTGTTCTCGCGGCGCAAATGCTCAGCAATCGACATATCAACCGGCGTGAGGCCATCACGGCCATCGACCATAAACAGCACCACATCGGCTTCTTTAATGGCTTGCAGCGATTGCCCTGCCATTTCTAAATCGATGCCCTCTTCGTCGCCATTAATACCACCGGTATCAATCACGATAAATTGGTAGCCGTCATAATTTGCTTGGCCGTATTTACGGTCACGCGTGAGGCCAGGAAAATCCGCAACTAACGCATCTCGAGAACGCGTTAAACGGTTGAATAAGGTGGATTTTCCCACATTAGGACGGCCCACAAGGGCAACCACGGGCAACATTAGATAGCTAACTCCACGCGCGCCACAGTACCATCCCGTAGCTGCACAAATAATTCACCGTCGATAACCAATGGCTCGACATAAGCGCCGTCACCATCGAGCTCAATCCGGCCTACCACAGCACCCGATGAACGCGACAAGACATGCAAATAACCTTCAAAATCACCAACTACAATAAAATCAGACACCACCACCGGCGCCGTTAATTGGCGGCCCCATAAGCTGGTGTTGCTCCAAATTTCGGCACCCGATTCACGCGCCACTGAATACACATGGCCTTGTTTATCGGTTAAATAAATCGCCAACGCGGTAACGGTTAAGTTCTGATACCCGCGATAATCACGCTGCCACAGCACTCGGCCGGACTGAAACTCAACCGCCGACAATTGCCCATTAAAGCCAATGGTGTACAAATTCGTGCCGTAGACGACAGGTTCAGCGTCTACATCTACTAAACGCTCGAATTCGGTCGTGCCCGCAGGGCGAGCAATCACGGCTTCCCACGCCAGCTGGCCATTATCGTTAATGACTACCCGTAACTTGCCATCTTCTGAACCGACAATGCTGCCGCCGTTCGCGATTAATGGCGCTGAACCACCACGCACTGACAATGCTGGCACTTCACCCACCAAACTCCAACGCTGCTCGCCCGTCTCAGCATCTAACCCCAACACGTTACCGGCGCTGGTATGTACCACGACTAGACCATCGCCAACCGCTGGGTCTGCAATCACTTCGCCGCCAACGTCACGCTGCCATTCAACGCTGCCGTCAGCCGCCGACAAGGCACCGACTTCACCGTTTTCAGTACCAAAATAGATGCGCCCGTAACGTTCGACTAAACCGCCCGCAATGCGCGCCGAATCGGCACCACCGGGAATTGACCAACCACTGTCTTCGTCAGTCAAGTCTACCGACCACACCTCACGGCCATCGGCAATTGCCAACGCCGATACCACGCCCTCGCGATCCGCGACTATTAAATTATCGCCAAAACGCACGGGGTTTAGCCGTGAAAAATAGCCGCCGACACCGTCGCCAACTTCTTCTTCCCAAACGACCCGCATGCCAACTGAGCCGGTAAATTCAGAATCTAATTCTGCATAAGTCGGTTCTTCGTCCGAAAACATTGAACAACCTGACAGGGCCAAGGCCGCTGCCCCGACTAACGCTAGTTTTAATCTCATGATGCTACAGCCAAATTTTGCAGTTTAAGGGTTGCAGGCGCATTCCGGCCTTGGTTCGCAGGATCAGCATCTATCGCTTCCTGGTACGCTGCCCGAGCCGCGTCTACGTCTCCTTTAGCGACCAGTACATCACCACGAAGTTCCGCCACCATGGCTTTATAGCTCTCTGGCTTAGCCGAACCTAACACTGCCAAGGCTTCATCAAAACGCTCTAACGCTAACAGCAGCCGCGCCTGACGCACTTCCGCCATTGCTTTTAAAGGCCCGACAGCATTCGCCACCACTGGCTGCAAAGTATCAACTGCTGCCGCAAGTTCACCTGCATCTACCTGCACCGCAGCTACTTCTAAGGCCGCTAATTGGCCGTAGCTTTCCTCAGCATTCGCGGCGGCAAATTCTTGTGCCGACGCCAAAGAATCCAAGCTTAACGACTCCGTCACCTCGGTAAACTGTAGCGACAATGCTTCTTGTGCTTCGCGCACCGAGGCATCGTAGTAACGCCAGCCATAGAACAAACCAAAGCCTAATACCGCACCAATGACGATACCTTTACCGTGTTCGTTCCAAAATTCCTTTAATCGTTCAACTTGTTGTTCTTCAGTTTCCACGCTCGTGCTCCTGTAGGATCCACTCAACCGCTTGCGCAAACGGCAAGGTTGCTTGTGCCGTTTCAGCACGCAGCGGTTTGACTGTTAAGGCATCAGCCGCTAATTCATCGGCACCCAAAATAACCGCAACGGTTGCCCCTGATTTATCGGCCTTCTTCATTTGCTTTTTCATATTGCCGCCACCACAGTGCATTTGCACCCGCAGCCCCGGCAACGCATCTCGTAATCGTTCACTTACCGCTAAGCCCGCCAATTCGGCTGCCTCGCCAAGCAACGCCATATACACATCCGCAGCTGGCTGCTGCCGTACTAAACCTTGCGCTTCAAGCAACAACACCAGGCGTTCAATACCCATCGCAAAGCCGACCGCTGCGGTGGCTTTACCGCCTAACTGCTCAACTAAGCCATCGTAGCGGCCACCAGCACACACCGTACCTTGCGCACCTAATGCAGTGGTTACCCACTCAAATACTGTGCGGTTATAGTAATCCAAGCCCCGCACCAAACGCTCATTCAGCACGTAACGCACGCCAGCATTATCAAGCAACGCACACAGCTTTTCAAAATGGGCACGTGACTCCGCATCCCAATATTCACTTAACCGCGGCGCACCCGCCAACACCGCTTGAGTGCCGGCATCTTTCGAGTCTAAAATCCGCAGTGGATTAGATTCTAAGCGACGTTTTGAGTCTTCATCTAATTCATCAACATGAGCTGCTAAATACTGCCGCAACGCTTCGCGATACTCAGCCCGCGCCTCGTTTGAGGCCAGCGAGTTCAATTGCAATTCTACTTGGTCAGCCAAGCCAAACTCACGCCATAAGCGCGCGGTCAGCACAATCACTTCGGCATCAATATCGGCATCGCTCATGCCAAAGGCTTCTAAACCAAATTGATGAAACTGACGGTAGCGACCTTTTTGCGGGCGCTCATGCCGGAACATTGGCCCCATGTACCATAACCGCTGAGTTTGGTTGTAGAGCAAGCCATGTTCATTACCTGCCCGCACGCAACTCGCCGTACCCTCGGGACGCAAAGTCAGGCTATCGCCGTTGCGGTCATCGAAGGTGTACATTTCTTTTTCAACAATATCAGTCACTTCACCAATAGAGCGCTTGAATAAGTCGGTGCTTTCCACAATTGGCATGCGAATTTCTTCATAGCCATAACTCGCGGCGACTTTGCGCAAAACGGCCTCAACCTGCTGCCACGCAGGGCTTTGCGCAGGTAGGATATCGTTCATGCCTCGAATTGCTTGGATGGTTTTTGCCACAACATTCAACCGTTATTAGTCAGGTTTACGAACCACAGGGCGCAACAACTGCGCCCCTAAATAAAACAGCGCGATAGTATAACGCAGCTTAGAGCGGCTTCACAGGAATCTGTTCCGCCTGCAGGTGTTTTAATTTCGAACGAATGTGTTTTTCTAACTGATCGACCAAATCTTGGTTGTCGAGCCGCGTTTTTTGGCGCTCGCCATCAATATACAAGCCGCTTTTATTCTTTGCACCCGCCAGCCCCACTTGGCTAATCAGCGCCTCACCGGGACCATTCACGACACAGCCGATAATAGAGACATCCATGGGCGTGACCACATCTTCGAGCCGTTGCTCGAGGGCATTCACCGTGGCAATCACATCGAATTCCTGCCGCGAGCAGCTGGGGCAAGCAATAAAATTGATGCCGCGGCTGCGAATGCGCAGAGATTTCAAAATATCAAAACCAACTTTCACTTCTTCGACCGGATTCGCGGCTAGCGATACCCGCAAAGTGTCGCCAATGCCTTCGGCCAACAGCATACCCAAGCCAATGGCCGACTTCACCGACCCACTGCGTAAACCGCCGGCCTCGGTAATGCCTAAGTGCAACGGCTGGTCTATTTGCTTGGCCAGCAAGCGGTATGATTCAACGGCCAGAAACACGTCGGAAGCTTTCACGCTTACTTTAAAGTTTTGAAAATTATGCCGATCGAGGATCTCGACATGGCGCATAGCGGATTCTACCAGCGCAGCTGGATTCGGTTCGCCATACTTTTCTTGCAAGTCTTTTTCCAGCGAGCCGCCGTTCACGCCAATCCGAATCGGAATATTATGATCGCGGGCTGATTCGATCACCGCTTGAATACGCTGTTCGTTACCAATATTGCCCGGATTGATCCGCAAGCAATCCACGCCATATTCCGCCACTTTTAGCGCAATACGGTAGTCAAAATGAATGTCAGCCACTAGCGGTACGCTAGTTTGCTGCTTAATCAGTTTAAAGGCTTCCGCGGCATCCATAGTAGGAACGGATACCCGCACAATATCAGCGCCTGCTGCGGCAATGGCATTCACTTGGGCAACCGTGGCGGCCACATCCGTGGTTTCGGTATTCGTCATCGACTGCACAGCAATAGGCGCGCCATCACCGATGGGCACGTTACCCACATAAATGCGGCGTGATTTGCGACGTTGAATGGGATTTTCGTGCATCACAAAAGGGTACCTCTACTACTTACTCTAACGTAAAGCGCGCGACGCGACCTTGCCGATATTGGCTCATGTCCACCGCTTCACCACGAAAGCGAATGTCTACTAATTCGGGCGCACCCAAGGTAATACTATAAGGCGCTTCACCACTTAACGGCATTTGATAGCCTTGTGGCTTCACCCCAATGGCAATGGTTTCGCCACTGGCATCTTCTACTTTTACCCAGCAATCGCCGGTGAAGGTCAACACTAAGTCGGCACTAGCGAGTTCCGCCGCCGGTGGCGTGGCATTGGCTGGATCGCGCATGACTCGTTGTTCCGGCTCTGCTGTGTCAGCGCTATCGTCAGTAGCCGGATCTGTTTCAGACGCTGTGCTTGTTGTCGGCGGTGGGCTAGTGACTACCGGCGCTTCAACGTCGGCGTCAGAATCCGCAGTAGCTGTGCCCGATTCAACCCGCTCCGGCTCAGTGGTGACCACTGGAGTGGCAACCTCATCACCTGCGACTGATAGCTCAGTACTAGGATCGTTAGCACTAAGCGCCGTCGACACATCATTCGCGTTTACTTGCTCTTCGGTTAAACGACCATCGCCCGGCGCTGACAATTCCTCATCTACCAACACCTGCTCACTGCGTTCTATTGCCGCTCGACTACTGGTGTCGGTACCTAAATCCGAATCTGGCTCTTGTACCCACCACACCACCGCCATGCTAATCACCACCACCAAAATAGCGTAGCTAACGTACATTAAACTGCGGTCATTGGCTTCGCGCTTTTTGCGGCGCGAGAAGCTTTGTAAATTAATTTTGGTCGGCTCGGTGTAACCCACCCGCTCGTAAGCGGCGATAATATCGCTTTCGTTCAGCTCTAAGGTTTTCGCGTAAGCGCGCAAATAGCCGCGTACGAATGTGCCTGATGAAAAGCTGTCGTAATCATCGTCTTCAATGAGTTCAATAATGGCCAAACGCAAGCGTAACCGCTCGGCAATATCGCGCGGGGCTAAATTGCGCTTTAAGCGCGCTTCGCGTAAGAGTTGGCCCGGCGTAGGTCCGGTCGCCTGTGGCTCTGGTTGTTCCTGGTTTTCGTGTGCTTCAGTCATAATGATTCTAGTTGTTGCTGATAACGAGAGTTAGGAAAGCGTTCGCGCAAAAGACCGGCGAAATAACGCATTTGTTCAGGCTGATTGAGCGCTTTTGCGGTGCGCACCTCCAGCCACAAATAAGTAGCGCTAAGCTCTGGTAATCGAGCCCGTTGGCGCAATACCTGACGAGCTTCTGTCGGACGCTGAAGATCCAACAATAACCCAGCGTAGCGCTCAAGCATAGTGCTATTTTGCGGATCAAAATTTACCGCTTGCTCATAATACTGCAGCGCTTGCTCTGGCTGTTCCGCTGCTACCGCGCAGTCTGCCGCGTTTTCGTAGGTAGACGCCATCCGGAAATAGCCTTTTACCTGCAACGCCTTTCGAAACAGTTCATCGGCGGCTTGGTAGCGTCCGCGGCTACACTCCAGCACCCCGTAATTGTTCAACACATCGCCATTTTGTGGGGCTAAGCGTAACGCCTTTTGATAATGCTCAGCGGCGGTATCTGGATTGTCAGCACGCTGGTAGTAGTAGGCTAATCCCAGTTGCACATCGGCGTTATCCGGTGCGTATTCCAGTGCTTTTTCAAGGTTAAATTTGGCTTGTTGAAAGTCGTTATTCTGCAGATATTCAAGCCCGAGTGCGAGCCGTGTTTGCGCGGCTTCTTTAGCGTTAAAGCGCTGTGCGGGTTGTTCTTCGCCTTTCACCACGCGCTGTGAGACGCAACCACTCATACCAACCGCTGCGAGCATTGCCGCCAGGCACCATAGTAGAGCAAACTTTGAGCGCTGTTGGCGCATAATGCGTCCCTCGCGGGTTATCAATACTCGAATGTCAGGGCGCTTTGGTTTACACCGCGCTCACTACACCGCCTTCACGGTAATCGCGTCGCCGCCCCGTTGCTGTTGCTGTTTTTTCAAAATACGTTTAGTGCGGTCAATCACATCGCCGACTAACTGGCCACAGGCCGCATCAATGTCGTCGCCACGAGTTTTGCGAACCATCACCGTGTAGCCTTTTTCTAACAGAACTTTGGCGAAGCGGTCAATGCGCGAATTGCTGGAGCGGCCATAATCGGAACCCGGGAACGGATTAAATGGGATCAGATTAATCTTACAGGGTGTGCCTTTTAGCGTTTTCGCCAACTCGTGCGCTTGGTCGGTTGAATCGTTCACATGATCCAGCATGACATACTCAACGGTCACGGCTTTATTTGCCTTAGAGCCATCAATATAACGGCGGCTTGCTGCCAGAAATTCCTCAATTGGATATTTCTTATTAATCGGCACTATCTCATCACGCAAGGCGTTATCAGGGGCATGCAAACTAATCGCTAGGGCGACGTCAATTTGCTCTTTTAACTTATCAAGCGCAGGCACCACGCCAGAGGTACTTAAGGTCACGCGCCGCTTAGATAAACCGAAACCCCAATCGTCCAGCATTAGTTCCATTGCTGGCACCACATGGTTCAGGTTTAGCAATGGCTCGCCCATGCCCATCATGACCACGTTAGTGACCGCTTTCACACCGGTATCACCAAACGGGCCCAATAATTTGTTCACTCGCCAAACCTGACCGATAATTTCGGCAGTTCGCAAGTTGCGGTTAAAGCCCTGTTGAGCGGTGGAGCAGAAAGTACACTCAAGCGCGCAGCCGACTTGGCTGCTCACGCACAAAGTGGCGCGATCAGTTTCAGGAATCCACACGGTTTCGACATCTTGACCGTCGAACAGGGTCATGACAAATTTTATCGTGCCGTCGCTCGATTGCTGTTGCAGCCGAATTTCCGGCGCCCGTACTTCAGCAATTTGCTTCAGCTTTTCGCGCAGCACTTTATTGAGGTTGGTCATCTGGTCGAAATCATCGACACAATAATGATATAGCCACTTCATGACTTGATCGGCACGGAACGGCTTCTCGCCAAGTTCGGCGAAAAAGTCGCGCAAACCTTGTCGATTTAAGTCGAGTAAATTGACCTTTTTATCTACCGCATTCATACCTTTACCTCATGTGCCACTGCGCAAATTCCTTGCTCTAGGCGCTGATGGCAGCCAACCTGTGGCTGCCATCCTCCTAGCCTCACCCGCAATTAACGCGTACGTGAGCAGAGTTCTTCTTCGCTGAAGAAATAAGCGATTTCACGCGCTGCAGATTCAGCGGCGTCAGAACCGTGAACGGCGTTTTCATCGATAGTTTCAGCATAGTCGGCGCGGATAGTACCTGCCAATGCGTCCGCAGGATTAGTTGCACCCATAATGTCACGATGCTTCTTCACCGCGTTTTCTGCTTCTAATACTTGCACCATGATTGGGCCAGAGGTCATGAAAGATACCAATGCACCAAAGAAAGGACGCTCTTTGTGCTCAGCATAGAAGCCTTCGGCTTGCTCTTTTGATAAGTGCATCATTTTCGCCGCCACAATACGGAAACCCGCAGTTTCGAAACGGTGGTAGATGGCGCCAATTACATTTTTAGCCACTGCATCTGGCTTGATGATGGAAAGCGTACGCTCTAAAGCCATGGTTTTTCTCCAAAAGGTTGGTGCCACGCAGTGCTCATTCACCGCTGCGGCGTTGCTATTTTTAACCGCGCGAATTATACGTGATTCCCAAGCTGTACGCTACCTTTGCCACTTGCATGATTATTAGTTTGACGAGCAAGCTTGGTTAGCCTTGCGCCCTTCTAGCTTCCGGCGTAACATATCTCGCATTAGCAGTATAGACGTCTATAAAGAGGTATTTCATGACAGATAAATATGAACAAATTACCCTAGCCGGCGGTTGTTTCTGGTGTATAGAGTCGGCATTTCAGCAAGTGCGGGGCATTATTAAAGCTGAATCGGGCTACGCTGGTGGTACCACGGTGGCGCCAACCTATGAGCAAGTGTGCACAGGTAACACCGGCCACGCTGAAGTCGTACAACTTACCTTTGATCCAACTGAAATTAGTCTGGCGCAAATTTACGAGATTTTCTTTGCGCTGCACGATCCTACTCAATTGAACCGCCAAGGCAATGATATTGGTACCCAGTATCGCAGCGGTGTGTTTTATCACAACCAAGCCCAGCTAGATGCCGCCAAGGCCATTATTGCTGACATCGAAGCTGAGCAGACTTGGGCTGGCAAAGTGGTAACTCAGCTTGAACCTTTCACGGTGTTTTACCCAGCGGGCGACTACCACGAAGATTATTTCAATCGGAACCCTGAGAATGCCTATTGCCAGGCAGTGGTCTCGCCGAAGCTTGCCAAGTTTCGCAAAACCTTTGCGGAAAAATTAAAATAGCCCACGATTTCACCTTCCCCAGGACTTTGCGGACGCGGTTGAACCTGCTACTTTCGATATTCATAGCTTTAGATGGATTTTTAATAAGGCAGCTAGGACATGACCGCGCCCAACTCGCTTCTTCAACAGATGCTACCCGCCAGCCAGTATTGGCTAGGCGGATGCGAACTAAAACTTGAATATTTACAACAAGATACTTCGCTACAGGCGATATTACCTTGGATTGCAATGGTAACTCTGCCCGCCGGCGAGCGGTCTGCGGTTGCTGACACTACCATCACCCTTACGCCCTCAGTGCTATTGCTGGGCTATCAACTTGCTGGGGCTTGTCCGCTACCTGATTCGGCGCAACCATTGGCCGCCTTGGTGCCGACTGATGATGAACAAGGCTGTGATTTAGCCGGACTGGCCAATGCGGTGCTCAAGGCGTTGCGGCGTTTATACGAGCGCCATCACGGTGGCGGTCAGACCGTGACACTTAGCAGTACCACTTTGCTACAAGCGCTTGCTAGTGCATTAGAAGCGCTCCGTTGCGATCCAGAGCAAGCCCCGCTGCAGCCGCAAATTGACGAACTTGAGCAGCATTTTCACGATTATGTGGGTTTGCATTATGTTGCCGACGCCTGGCCAAGTGCGGGGGCTGATAGCTCGAGCTCCAGCGCTACTGACAACAAGCCAGCGCAGGCCGTGAACGAGGGGGCACAACCCCAAGCCGGTAGTAGTTTACGGCCGTTTTTAGCGCAGCTTTGTTACGTTAAGTTGGCGACCCTTACTTTGCAGGGTGATGCGGATGTTGCCGCAGCCAAATTACCGCGCACAGTGCAGCTAGATGTGTTGGATATTTTGGCCGCATTATTGGCTACTCCTACCGCGCTTAAAGTATTAAGTGATAAGTGGCCGCTTAAACCCGCGACGATTCGGTTTCCGCAAGCCGTATATCAACTGCGCGAGAGTATTGTGCAAGCAGTGCCGCTGCGTACTTTTACCGCCAGCCAAGGCCACTCGAGCGATTGGTTTAGTCTGGCTCGCCAACACAGCCAAACACTGTACCTGAGTTTACATGCGTTCTTTGCCGAGCAGCGCCAACCCTTACCTAGCCAGCTATCTTTGCTTAGCTTTATTGAGCGCTTGCTGAAATTGGCCGCTGCACCAAGCGCACTACCGGCATTAAAGCACTGGCAACAAGCGAACACTCAAGTGACGTTAAGCCAGTTAGCGCAGCGTTCACAAGGGCTAGAGGCTGCACTAAAAGCACAGGTGCAAGGCCAGCATGATGCCATTCACGACGTGCTGCAAAGTCATTTACATAGTACTTTTTCAAGCGCTCAAGGGTTGCGCAGCCTGATGACCTTTTTAGGTCCCACCGGGGTTGGAAAAACGCTGTTAGCGCAAGCTTATGCCAGCGCTTTGGCTGAATACGAGCATACTGGCTATAGCTGCCGCATTTTTAACATGGAATCATATGCCGATGACAAAGCGCTGGGTAATTTGTTTGGGTCAGGCGCGCAATACCACGATTCGGCATTAGGCCAACTGACCACCCAAGTGCTGCTACAACCGCGCACAGTGTTAATTTTCGATGAGATTGAGAAAGCCCACCCCACGGTGATTCAAAGCTTGCTGACCCTGCTTGATACCGGCGCTGTCCGTGACAATACCACCGCACAATTAATAGATTTTTCGCAAGCTATTGTTATTTTCACCTCGAATTTGGGGCACCGGGAATTTGCTAAAGCGCACCAACTGGGCGAGCTTGACGTTTACAGTATTTTAGCCCATGCCAAGCGTCCCGGTGGTGCTCATGCGGCGTTATCACCTGAGCTTATTAATCGGTTAAGACGCGGCCAAACTGCGGTGTTTAAACCGCTTTCTTTACCGGCCATGGTGACAGTTGCGGAGCGCGAATTACAGCGGCTAATGGCCGAGGACAGCCCGTTACTGGAAGTGCAATTACCGCCAGATTTTGCGCGCCTACTACTCTTTGCGCAATTACCCGACGCCTCCTTACGTGGCTTACATGGCGTTGCCACTGACATTCTGGCCGAAGCCCAACGCCAAGTATTGAAACAACCCGCGTTACAAGGCTTAAAAACCATGCGCTTTAGCGTTTGCGATAGCTGTTGGACCACCCCAGTGGAGCGTTATCGAATTGCCGTGCTCGACGCTGAACTGTTACCGCAGTTACCGAGTCATGCGCGGATTGAGTGGGTAAAAGCCATGCCAAATGTCAGCCAGCGCGACTGTGACGGCTGGCTAGTCACGGCTAACTTTGCGGCTGAAGTAAGCCCGCAAAGCTTGGCCGAGCTAGTCAGTAAACCCTTATTTTGCGTGGGTATTCATTTACAGCCAGAACTCGATGCAACCACCCAACCGGAGTGGTTACAGCAACATGCGTGGCAGTGCAGTACCGCAGTGACTAAGCAAGAGCTCGGCCAATGGCTGGCTTGGCTTGATTTACAGTGGCGCTGGCAGGATGCCAAACGGCGTCAACTGGCGTTTAAGTTTGAGCTCGCCTGCGATGAGATCAAAGGTGCTAGCGCTCTTATTCGGGTTATTAATCCGCAGTTCAAACGCATTGCTAGCGCACGCCAAGCCACGCTTGGCGTGCCGGGCTTATTAGAGCAACGGCCTGAGGTAAAGTTAACTGATATTATTGGTCTAGAGCGCGCTAAAGATAAGCTGCAACGGGTGATTCAGTGGATGCAGCAAGTTGATCGACTTCCCGGCAGCGCCGGGATGCCGGGCGGTGTGTTGCTATCGGGGCCGCCGGGGACCGGTAAGACCATGCTTGCCCAAGCTGTTGCCGGTGAATGCGAGTTACCGTTTTTAAATCTTAAAGTGGGTGAGCTGGTCAGCTCATTGGCGCATGGCACCGCCCAGAACCTGCAAAAGGCCTTCTCTGCTGCGGCTGATATAGCACCCTGCGTGATCTTTATTGACGAAATAGACGCCATCGCCGGGGCGCGTGGTGCTGGTTCATTCGAACGCTCCGCCGTCAACACCCTCCTCACTGAACTAGATGGCTTGCAAGCACGCGCCGAGCCCATCTTAGTGATTGCTGCGACTAATGCGCCCGAACTGCTAGACGCAGCTTTGCTGCGGGCGGGCCGGTTAGATGAGCATGTTCATTGTGACCTGCCCAACAAACGCGCGCGCCACCAGTTTTTACAGCAGTTTATTGCGGCTAATGCGCTGCACACCAAGTTCACGCTTAGCGCTGAGGATATTGCCACTTGGGTAGACTTATGCCGCAACATGTCCGGCGCAGAGGTGCAACAGGCCTTAAAAGAGAGCTTGTTTCAGGCCAGTTTAACGGCTAGCGGTGAGGTTAGCCTAGCCGTGATGCAACAGGCGATCACCAATGTCCGCTACGGTCGTGCGCAAGTGAATGATGTGCTGTCCGATGCCGCCCGGCGCCAAGTGGCTTATCATGAGGCTGGGCATTTACTCGCCAGTAAGTTACTGATGCCGAGCCAGCGGGTCACCTTTGTCACTATCGAACCGCGTAATCAAGTGCTCGGATTTGTAGCCTCACAGCGGGATGAATCGCTTGGCCCCACCACACGTTCGGAAATTCAGGCACAATTGGCGGTATTAATGGCGGGTCGTGAAGCGGAGCGCTTTGCCAATAGCACGTCGGCGCGCCACGATATTAGTATTGGTGCCGCGGGTGACTTAGATCAAGCCAGTAAATTGGCATACAGCGCAGTGTGTGAGTTAGGTCTAGACGAAGAATTTGGTAGCTTGGCGCTTACCCGTCTAGCTAACCCATCGTCAGCTTTGCGCGAGCTCGCCGAAACGCGCGTTCGGGCATGGTTGCAACAAGCTCAGCAGCAAGCAGCACAGCTGATGGCAAGAGAGCAGCAACGGTTGCAACAAATTGCTACTGTGCTGCTACAAGAGGAATCCTTATACGGCGATGCAATTGATGTATTTTTTCGGTAGCCGGTGAAACCCCGGCTACCGCTACAGAATTGCCGCTTTTAGTTAGTGGTTTTCTTTCACCATGTTGACGGTGTATTTCGGAATTTCGACCACTAAATCTTCGTCTTTAATGAAAGCTTGGCAGCCTAACCGTGATTCCGGCTCTAACCCCCAAGCTTTATCTAACATGTCATCTTCTAGCTCGTCGCTTTCATCAAGCGAGTCAAAGCCTTCACGAATAATTACGTGACAAGTGGTACATGCGCATGATTTCTCACAAGCATGTTCAATGCCGATGCCATTTTTTAGCGCAACATCCAACACAGTTTCACCAGTTTTGGCTTCAAGGGCCGCGCCTTCAGGGCACAGCTCGTCGTGAGGTAAAAATATAATCTGTGGCATGCTTGTTGTCCTCCGCCGCCAAATTCAAACTCGTAAATTAAAGTTGCTCTACGTTGCGGCCAGACAGCGCCTTCCGAATAG
Source organism: uncultured Idiomarina sp. (assembly GCA_946885915.1). The sequence goes on along the minus strand of CAMPHF010000005.1, from coordinate 195,338 downwards.
AAGCATCCATCCGCCGCGCGGCAAATTCTGCACTGGCTTCATCAACAGCCGCAATCGCTTGTTCAATCGCAGCGGTATCGGTGCCCGCCCGCGCTTCACGCAAACCTTTTAGTGCCGCATCAAGACTATCGCGCTCACTGGCGCTAAGTAATTCTGCATCCGCAGCAAGCGCCGAACTAATGGCTTCTACCACCCGATCTGCTTCTACTTGCTGCTCACGCAGCATGCGCGCCGCCATGTCTTCGTGGGCATTCGTCATTGAGCTTTTGATCATCTCGGCGACATCTTCATCGGCTAATCCGTAAGAAGGCTTCACCTGAATCGAGGCCGATACGCCGCTCGATTTCTCCAGCGCAGACACACTTAACAAGCCGTCTGCATCCACTTGGAAGGTCACCCGAATATGGGCCGCACCAGCTGCTAAAGGTGGAATACCCTGCAACACAAAGCGCGCCAACGAGCGGCAATCATCCACCAACTCACGCTCGCCTTGCAGCACGTGGATCATCATGGCGGTTTGACCATCTTTGAAGGTGGTAAACTCTTGGGCTTTGGCCACCGGAATAGTGGTGTTGCGCGGAATTACTTTTTCCACCAAGCCACCCATGGTTTCTAAACCCAGTGACAGTGGAATTACATCTAGCAACAACATATCGGAATCAGGCTTATTACCGGCAAGCACATCAGCTTGCAGCGCAGCACCTACCGCCACCACCTCGTCGGGATTAATCGACGTGAGTGGCTCGCGGCCAAAAAACTCGCCCACCATCTCACGGACTAATGGCACGCGGGTTGAGCCGCCCACCATCACCACATCTAAGACTTCAGCAGCCGTTACATCGGCGTCTTTTAACGCACGCCGGCAACTGGCTAAGGTTTTCTGCACTAACGGCCGGATCATGGCTTCGAATTGGTCACGAGTGAGAGTTGCGCGGTGCGTTTCACCCTCTATGGTCACCACCAATTCATGTTCCGCGACATCGGTTAGTGCCTCTTTTGCGGCCTTGGCCGCATCAATCAAGCTGCGCTCGGTACGCGCCGACACCTCAGCGGGCAAGCCAAACTGCTGCTTCAATTCATGCACCAACAGCTGGTCGAAATCATCACCACCTAAGGCACTATCGCCACCAGTTGAAAGTACTTCGAATACGCCTTTATCGAGTCGCAACAAGGAAATATCAAAGGTACCACCGCCCAAATCGTATACCGCGATTAAGCCCTCACGACCGCTATCTAGGCCATAGGCCACCGCAGCCGCGGTCGGCTCGTTCAACAAGCGCAGGACATTTAAGCCGGCCAATTTGGCCGCATCTTTGGTGCTCTGCCGCTGGGCATCATCGAAATAAGCCGGCACCGTAATCACCACGCCGGTTAATTCGCCACCTAAAGCAGCTTGCGCGCGGGTTGCGAGTGTCCGCAGAATATCAGCTGACACTTCAATCGCATTCTTAGCACCGGCGGCAGTGTTGAATACCGGTACACCGTTCTCGGTTTCGCTTAATCGATAAGGCAAATTACCCACATGCCGCTTCACATCGGCTACCGTACGGCCAATAAAGCGCTTCACCGACACAATGGTATTTTCTGCTTCGTCATGCAGGCCACTGGCGACTGCTTGGTGGCCGGTGCTGATCTGGTCGCTACCGTAGTGCACGACCGATGGCACAATCGCGCGCCCTTCATCATCGCGCAAGACCACAGCTTCGCCGCTGCGAACGCTCGCCACCAATGAGTTAGTTGTGCCTAAATCAATTCCCGCCGCCAATCGATGTTGGTGCGGGGCGGTGCTCTGTCCCGGTTCTGCGATTTGCAGTAATGCCATATCGGGGCGTGCTCCTGTGTTGTTTACGAATAGGGTTTAGGGCCGGCTATCTAACCAGCGCTCTTCAATTTGCTCAAGTTCCGCCGCTAGTTTGTGCATGAACTTTAATTTACGAATGGTATCGGCGGCCGCTTCATTCTGGTCGCCATTAATTTGCGCAGCTAAATCTTGCTCGTAAGCTTTGGTTTCGCTGGCCAGATCTTTTTCTGCCGAGCGCACACCCGCGAGTAAGTCTTCACTTTCCGCCACCGCTTCGATGCGCTCACGCCATTCCATTTGCGCCATTAAGAAGGTGGAATCTTTAATGGTTTGCTGCTCATGCTGCAACTCAATACCGCGCAAACTGAGCAGGTACTCGGCACGCGATAGGGGCTTACGTAGCGTTTGATAGGCATCGTTTAGTTGCGCCGTGCGTTGCACTGCCACCAACTTATCGCGCTCGCCGGCGCTAGCAAAGCGGTCCGGATGGAACACCTGCTGTAAGCGACGGTAGCGCTGTTGCAAATCTGCCGCATCCAGTTGGAACTGTTGCGGCAGATCGAAGAGTTCAAAATGGGTCATTGCCATTACACGTTAAAGCTCTCGCCACAACCACACTCGCCTTTAGCGTTCGGGTTGTTAAACTCAAAGCCCTCGTTCAAACCTTCTTTGACGAAATCGAGTTCGGTACCGTCTAGATACACCAAGCTTTTGCCGTCGATAATAACTTTCACCCCTTTGTATTCAAATACGGTGTCGGTGTCATCAACAGCGTCAACAAACTCCATGACATACGCAAGGCCCGAGCAGCCTGTTGTTTTTACGCCTAACCGGATGCCCACGCCTTTGCCACGCTTTTCGAGGTAATTGCGTGCACGCTCTGCAGCGGCATCTGTCATCGTAATCGCCATGTGTACTCCTATTAGGCTGAATGCTTTTTCTTGTAATCTTCTAACGCTGCTTTAATGGCATCTTCGGCCAAAATAGAGCAGTGAATTTTTACCGGCGGTAACGCCAATTCTTCAGCAATTTGGGTGTTCTTAAGTTGCGAAGCTTCCTCCACCGATTTGCCTTTTACCCATTCGGTTACCAATGAGCTAGACGCAATCGCTGAACCACAACCGTAAGTTTTGAACTTGGCATCTTCAATAATGCCTTGGTCGTTGATTTTCAATTGCAGCTTCATTACGTCGCCACAGGCTGGTGCGCCAACCATACCGGTCACCACGCTTGGATCGTTTTTATCAAAACCACCCACGTTACGCGGATTTTCATAGTGGTCGATTACTTTTTGACTGTAAGCCATGATCTATACCTCTTCGTTCGTAGTCGGTTGCTGAGGAGCGCTGGCGCGTTAGTGCGCGACCCACTCCACACTCTCTAAATCCACGCCATCTTTGTACATTTCCCAAAGCGGCGACATATCGCGCAACCGTCCGATAGATTTTTGAATCTGTTCAATCGCGTAATCAATTTCAGCTTCAGTGGTGAAGCGGCCGAAGCTAAACCGAATTGAGCTGTGCGCCAACTCGTCGTTGCGGCCTAAAGCACGCAACACATAAGAAGGTTCTAAGCTGGCAGACGTACAGGCTGAACCAGACGATACGGCTAGGTCTTTCAGCGCCATAATGAGCGACTCGCCTTCAACAAAGTTGAAGCTGACGTTGAAGATGTGCGGTACCGACTGCACTTGGTCGCCGTTTACGTACACTTCTTCGATGTCTTTAACGCCATTCCATAGGCGCTCACGGAAGGCCCGGAAGCGTTCGCTTTCCGCACCCATTTCTAATTTTGCTAAGCGTGCAGCCTCCCCCATACCGACAATTTGGTGCGTCGCTAAGGTACCTGAACGCATGCCGCGTTCATGGCCGCCACCGTGCATTTGCGCGTTCAAACGTACGCGCGGCTTGCGCCGTACAAATAATGCGCCGATGCCTTTCGGACCGTACATTTTGTGGCCCGAGAACGACATTAAATCGACCGGCAACTCAGCCAAATCAATAGCTACTTTGCCCGCACTTTGCGCGGCATCGACGTGGAAAATAGTTTTGTTCGCGCGGCACAAATCACCAATCGCTTGAATATCCTGAATCACGCCAATTTCGTTGTTTACATGCATGATGCTTACGACCACAGTGTCTTCACGCAATGCTTGTTTGAACGCGTCGAGGTCGACTAAACCGTTCTCTTGTACCTCTAAATAGGTTACTTCGAAGCCTTCACGCTCGAGCTGACGACAGGTATCGAGCACCGCTTTGTGCTCGGTTTTCGCCGTAATAATGTGCTTACCTTTCTTCTGGTAAAACTCCGCTGCGCCTTTAATAGCAAGGTTGTTCGACTCGGTCGCACCTGACGTAAATACGATTTCACGCGGGTCCGCATTCACCAGCTCAGCAATTTGATTACGGGCAATATCAACTGCCTCTTCGGCTTGCCAACCAAAGCGGTGCGAGCGCGAAGCGGGGTTACCAAAGTGGCCTTTCGGGCCCATGTACTCAACCATTTTTTCAACCACTCGTGGGTCGATCGGCGTGGTCGCCGCATAGTCGAAATAGATGGGTAATGTGATTTTTTCTGCGCTCATGTGAAAGCTCCTCGTTTCGTACGACTACAGGCAGTTCACAGCAATAGAGGCGCCTTTTGAAGCCTCTTTGCGCTGTCGTTCTACCACCGCCGAAATATCGCGGTTGTGCATTAATTCGCCCAAGGTGATGCCGGCAAGAAAATCTTCTATTCTATCGCTCAAGCCTTCCCATAACGAATGGGTGAGGCAGCGTTCGCCACCTTGGCAATCGGCTTTACCTTGGCATTTAGTGGCGTCAATCGATTCATCAACAGCTTGAATGACCGCGCCTACGGAAATCTGTTGCGCTTGTTGACCCAGTTTGTAACCACCACCTGGGCCGCGCACGCTATTGACGAGTCCATGTTTACGCAAACGCGCAAATAATTGTTCAAGATAAGACAGAGAAATTCCTTGGCGCGCGGAAATATCGGCCAGTGGCACCGGCCCCTGTTCCGCATGTAAAGCCACATCTAGCATGGCAGTTACCGCATAGCGTCCTTTCGATGTTAGGCGCATACACACCCCTTCTCGTCTCTTGCAATGCCTTTATTGTACATTCCCGACTATTTTAGTCAAGTATTTCAGCCGTGGGTTGCGGTTAGTTATCCTTGACCGATTTATCAATCGACGCCAGCATGCCGCGCAGAATATTGAGCTCGTTAACTTCTGGTCGAGCCCGCGCAAATAAACGCCGCAGCTTGGTCATCACCTGGCCTGGGTGTTGCCTAACAATAAAGCCGGTGGTGCTGAAGGTTTGCTCTAAATGTAGATAGAAACGCTCCAGATCTTCATTGCTGGGGTAATCAGCCGCGTGCGGGTCTTGCTTGCTTGGCGCTTCAACTTCGGCGCGTTCAAGCCACTGCATGCGCACTTCGTAAGCTAAAGTTTGCACCGCCATCGCGAGGTTCAATGAGCTATATTCTGGATTCGCTGGAATATGCACGTGAAAGTTACATTGTTGCAGCTCGTCGTTGGTCAAACCGCTGCTTTCCCGGCCGAACACCAAGGCTACTCGGTAGTTTGGGGCCTCGGCTAACAGCTTAGCGGCGGCTTCGCGCGGGTTCAGCAAGGGCCAGTCGAGGGTTCGTGAGCGCGCGCTCGTGGCAATACTTAAGCCACAATCAGCAATCGCATCGGCTAAGGTGGGTACAATACGCGCCGCGGCGAGGATGTCCGTGGCCCCAGCCGCTAAGGCCGAGGCATGGGAATCGGGCGCTTGCACCGGATCAACCAGCACTAAGTCGCGCAGCCCCATGGTTTTCATGGCGCGGGCCACCGACCCAATATTACCGGTATGCGAGGTGTTAACTAATACAATGCGTATTTGTTCTAACATGGTCCCAGCCTCGGTTAATGCAATTACAGGCGTTCCGGCAAGTGCGCGCGCGCAGCACCGAGTAGAGCCTTCACTAACTTCGGATTACCCGCCACAATATTGCCTGACTCTAAATAGCCATGCCCACCGCGGAAATCCGTTGCGATACCGCCGGCTTCGCGAACCAAGAGGTCACCCGCGGCAATATCCCAGCTTTGTAAGCCAAATTCCCAGAACCCATCGAGTTTCCCAGCGGCAACATAGGCCAAATCAAGGGCCGCAGCACCCGCTCGGCGCATATCGGCGACCTGGCCGAATAGCTCGGCGAAAATCGCTTGATGAACTGGTAGTAAAGCCTTGTTTTTGAATGGGAATCCCGTAGCTAATAGGCTACCTTCTAAATCTTTGATGGCGGTGACCCGCAAGCGCTTACCATTAAGCTGCGCACCAGCGCCGCGGCTGGCAGTAAATAAGTCTTCACGCATTGGATCGTAAACCACACCATGCTGCACCACCCCTTTAATAGAGATAGCGATGGAAATGGCGAAATGGGGAATACCGCGCAAGTAATTGGTGGTGCCATCGAGAGGGTCGATGATCCAGACCACGTCTGCATCCGTGCCGGTTTGTAAACCGCTTTCTTCCGCTAGAATGCTGTGCTGCGGATAAGACTTACGAATCGTCGCAATAATGGCTTCTTCGGCGGCTTTGTCTAACGCGGTTACCCAGTCGTTATGACTTTTCATTTGCGCTTTGAAGTCTGCTTGTTCACCAAAGTTTTTGGTGAGAATTTTACCGGCCGCACGCGCTGCGCGCACCGCTATGTTTAACATCGGATGCATACCAATTACCTGTGCTGTCAAAGAACATTTTCTAGGCCGCGGAGTATAGGTGATTTGCCGCTTTAGGTAAAGTTGAGCTTTTGTCAATAAAACCACACTAATTGTTCACCTAATTGCAACATTTCTGTTTTATTCTTCAACGGACTGTGGTAAATACGAACTGCGCTAATAAAAAAGTGTACAAATCCTACCCTAGGAAGCGTACATGGCTGACAAATTATCAACATAATAGCCAACATGAGGGACATCCCATGGATCATTCAGAAGAGCTAAACGTTGTAAACGATAAGTCTGAGAAAGCCCGCAACGCCAAACGCAAATGGCGGGAAATAGAAGCGATAAAGGAAAAGTATCGCTTGCGCCAAGAACTGCAAGACATGGATTTAGGTCTTGAAGTCGACCTTGACGACATGGAATTCTAGTCAACACAGCCTCCGTTTTGGGGGCTTTTTTATGCGAGCTACCAGTGAATGGGTGCTTTTCCCTGTTGGGTTAAGTAAGCGTTCGCTTGGCGAAAATGCGCGCAGGTGAAAAAGCCTCGATGCGCAGAGAGCGGCGACGGATGCACGGCTTTAAGCAGTAAATGCTGGGCTGGATTAATGTGCTGTGCCTTTTGCTGCGCGTGCGCGCCCCACAACATAAATATCAAGCCTTGGCGTTGTTCGTTCAATGCGCTAATCATTGCGTCGGTGAAAGTTTCCCACCCCCACTTCGCATGCGAATGCGCTTGGCCTTTGCTCACCGTAAGTACAGTGTTCAATAACAATACCCCCTGCTCGGCCCAGCTACTGAGGTCGCCCGCTAAGGGCGGTTGGTAATTCGGATAATCGTGCTGAATAGCCTTAAATATATTGCGCAGCGACGGTGGGAACTTCACGCCCGCTGGCACAGAAAATGCCAAGCCATCGGCCTGCCCCTCGCCGTGGTATGGGTCTTGCCCTAAAATCACCACTTTTACTTGGCTGAATGGCGTGAGCTTTAGCGCGCGCAAGACATGGTCTGGCGCTGGGTAGACTTGTTCATTGGTTCGCGCGAGCGCCACTTGCTGCTGCAAGTTTTGATAATATGATTGTTGTGCTTGCTGCTGAATGAGCTGGTCCCAGGTCGTTGGCATTGGCTTTTCCATAGACATTTTTGAGCACTCACTTTACCCTGCTAGGCAGATGAGTCAATCGGTGAAACCCATGAAAATTAGTTGTTTTGTGATCACGCTGAACGAAGGTCGGCATTTGGATGAAGTGCTCGCCAGTGTGCGCGGCGTAGATGAAATTGTGGTGGTAGATTCCGGCTCTACCGATGATACCTTGGCGATAGCCGAACGCCATGGCGCCCGAGTTGTGCATAACGACTGGCCTGGCTATGCCAAGCAGAAGGCATTTGCGATTGAGCAATGCAGCCATGAGTGGATCATTAACTTAGATGGCGACGAAGTATTGCCTGAAGGTGGTCTAGCCCAGATAAAAGCGCGCATTGCCGAGGGTGATATTAACGGTATCTGGATCCATCACGACGATATTTTTATGGGTCATAGCCTGCGCAAAGCTCGTCACCACAAGTACCGTCGTATTTATCGTAAAGACAAATGCCACATGGACACTGAGACTTTGGTGCATGAGCATATTGAGGTAGAGCCACCCTTGGCCTATTTACCAATTTATTTGAAGCACTACGGTTATGATACCGCCCATGGTTACATGGAAAAGTTAAACAAATACTCATTATTGAAGGCGCAGCAGCGTGAGGCGCAAGGGCGTCCATGTAGTTTGCCGCGTTTGTTACTGATTTTTCCGATGATGTTTCTGAAATTTTATTTAGGTCGACAGATGATTTGGTCGGGCTGGCGCGGCTTTATTAAAGCCAATATTGATGCGTTTCACTTCTTTTTAACCGAAGCCAAGCTGTATGAACTGGCGTACCGCCGCAAACGTGGCGGCGATACGCGCATTGACTAGTTTAGTTGGCCTTAGTTGGCCTTAGTGCTTGGCCCGCCGTGCTGTTCAAACCAGTATAAAATGTACGCCACCTTCGCCATTAATTGGCTGGGGCGTGCATAAATACTGTGGCCTGAGCCCGGAATCCGTACCATCGCGGTTTCTACACCCGCAAGTTGCAGCGCTTGATAATACTGCTCAGATTCGGAAATCGGTGTGCGATAGTCCTCTTCGCCGGTCAGCAACATGGTCGGTGTGGTGACATTACCGACGTAGCTAATTGGCGAATACTTCATGTAATGCTCAAGATTCTCCCACGGTAAGCCCGGGAACCAGTACTTATAGAAGAAGTTGTAGGCATCGGCTGTGAGCACAAAGCTGTACCAATTGATGACCGGCTTGGCCACAACGGCGGCCTTGAATCGATCGGTATGACCGACAATCCAGGCGGTGAGGACACCACCACCGCTGCCGCCGGTCACGAACAACTTATCTTCATCGATAAAGCCTTTGTCGATCACGGCGTCGACACCATCCATTAAGTCGGTGTAGTCGTGGCTTGGGTAGTTTTTGTCGATTTCAGTGGCAAAGTCTTGGCCATAACTAGTGCTACCCCGTGGGTTGGTGTACAGCACCACATAACCCGCTTGCGCATACAATTGAATTTCTGCGGCAAAATTTGGCGCATAGGCGGTGTGTGGGCCGCCGTGAATTTCGAGTAGCAGCGGATACTTTTTGCTGGGATCAAAATTCGGCGGATACACAATCCAACCTTGAATTTTGTAGTCGTCGTGGCTTGAGTCGTACCAAATTTCTTCGACTTTACCGAGAGTTTTATGGGCGAATAAGTCGCTGTTTAAGTCGGTAAGCGCTTGGGTTTGGTTGCCGTTTTTAAGGGTCAGCTCGGCTGGCCGATAGGAATTAGCCTCGGTGTAGACAATACGATTATTGTCGCTGACATCAAACGCACCGCCGCTGTAAGGCCGGGAGTAAGCTAAGCCACCTAGGTTATTGATGAGCTCTTGGCGTTTTCCCTGCAGTGGCTGATAGGCAACGTAGCCATCGCCTTCTTTATCGTAGGAAATGTATAAACCTTTGCTATCTGCACGCCATTTTAGATCGGCAATGCTGGTGTCGAGATCTTCCGTGAGTACACGGCGGTCATCACCATCAATATCCATCACATACAAACGGGTATTCTGATGGCTCAGCATCTCGTCGTCATAACCGGTCCAGGCGATTTTGCTGCCATCTGGTGACACTTGTGGGTTGCTGTCTGGGCCTTTGCGATCCGTCACTTGGCGAATATCACCAGACTGCACATTGAGCGCGTAAAGCTCAGAATTAGTCGGTTGGTCGAAGGCGTCTTCGCGTAAGTTGCCGGAGAAGTAAATAGTTTTACTATCGCCTGACCACGCTAAATTACCGCTGTGGTTATACTCGCCATGAGTAACTTGGCGCGGCGTACCGCCGGTGCTTGGCACCACATAAATTTGCATGTAGCCATCGCGGGCGTAGCCGGCACCGTCAAAACGATAATTGGGTTTATCGATATACTTGGCCGGCTCAGCCCAGTTTGCACCGGCTGGTTTGCCGGGCATGGTGAGCGGCGCTTTGCTCGGTTGCGGGGTAAACATCGCGAAGGCGAGCCAGTTACCATCGGGTGACCAACTGAGGCTGCTCGGACTGCCGGTTAAACGAGTAATAGGAGCGTGGCGCTCAGTGTCGGCCCACCACAGGTGAATTTGTGTGCTACCTTCTTGAGTGGATACAAAGGCTAATTTTTTGCCATCGCGTGTCCAAGTTGGTGCATTGTCATTTGACGTATTTAGCGTCAGTGGACGCATCTCACCTTTGTTGTCTACTCGCCATAATTCGCCGAGCCGCCGATCTGACATTTTATCCATGTAATTACGTACGAACACCGTGTATTCGCCGCTTGGATGAATTGCCGGTTGCGCCGCAAATTCTAGTTCAAAAACATCAGTTAAGGTGAATTCATTGTTAGGTTCTGCCGCCCCTGCTGAGGCCGTGAACCACATTGAGGCAAGCATTATGGCACCGAGGTGCTTACGCTTCATTCGCTGTTCGCTCATGCTGTACTCCCTTCTAGATTGACACTTGGTTGCGCCGAAATAGTCATGTCATTGTTGTTTTGCACTTACAGACCATAGCGCAAATTTCGCTCTCGCGAACTACGCATTGCGATAACCTGCGCCCCACAAACGCCAAAACAGCATTTCTAACCTGCTTAGTCAGCAGGTTAGCAACCTGCTTAGTCACCTGTTTACTTACCTGTTTAGTCAGCAGGTGAGTAAACAGGTCAGGGTTGTTGGGGTAAAAAAAACCCTGCCGGAGCAGGGTTTTTGTGAGAGATATGGAGTTAGAAGGTGTAGCTAAAGCTGATAGATGCGAAATCTCTATCTGTCGCTGCGTCATAATCGCTGCCGCTTTGGCCGCTATAGCCAACTGATACCCGATATTTATTCAAGTAGGTCGCATCTACACTTAAACCAAAGGTTTTACGACCTTCTAGGAAGTTAGTGTTCGAAGAATAACCACTCACATCATGACCAAAAGCCAAGGTAGGCGATAAGTTCCAGCCTGCTACGACGTTGTTGTAATCCCATACGAAGCGGGTGCGGTAGCCCCAAGAGCTCGAAGTGACGAAGCCTTCACAGTTACCCGCTGGCACTAAACCACCCAAGGCGGCAGAGTCAGCAGCGGTAAAGCACTTGCCGTAGACTGGGTTACGACCGTAACGTTGCTCATCTAAACCAGGTAAGCTGTGCACACGGCTTAATGCCACTTCACCGATAAAGGTCATGCGGCTTGCGCCCATGAAGTTATCGACAAACCGAATACCCGTTAACTGCACCTGTGAAACATCTAATTCATCGTAGCCTGACAACAAGGCACCAAGGTTCTGCCAAGTACCGGTTTCATCAATGATCAAGCGGTTCGCGAAAGTGCTTGGCACGCCAGCACGAAGACCAGCAGTTAAGATTTCAGTGGTGTTAATTTGCACTGGGCTATCAGGACGGTAGCTAATTTCACCACCGACTGACCATAAGCCAATGCTGGTACTAACACTCGCTCCGATAATTTCGTTATCTTCTGGGTACTCCAACACATAGTCAGGACCAGCGATTGGAATACCGTCTGGGTGGCTGTATGAAGGTGAAGGTTGCTGCACCCAGTTATACGCAGAAATTAACGGCGTTTGGCTGTGAATATTCATGTAGTACAAGCCAAATTCTGCATCTAAATCTAGTGAGTAGTAGCGTAAGCTTGCGCCCCACTGGCCGCTGTCACTTGGCTCAACGTCAGGACGGCGATCAAGGTATGTACCGAATTCAACCGACTCACGGTCACTCAGTGAACTGCTTAAGTCACCGGCTACCAAGGTTGGGTTCAAGGTTACTTTGTTACAACCAGGACCACCCAAAATATCAACAGTAGAGAAGAAGGTACCACAACCATCTAGCTTGTAGTTGTCCCACTCGTATTGATAGAAAGTATCAAGACTGAGGTTATCAGTTAGGCCGAGGTTGAAGTTCACCATGCCCACTGGCAACAGTGCTTCTTTAATTTCAACACCCGGACGACGAATCGCGTTCACATCCACCGGGTTAATCGCGTTTACGCCGTTAAAGATGAAGGTAGATTCACCCCAGCTTAATACTTGACGACCGACTTTCAGGCTCGCTGGCATATCGCCAATATCGAAGAAGCCATACACGAATGCGTCGAGCAGCTCAACACCGCTGCCTTGAGCAAAATCGTTCAATTGGTTGTCATTCAAGGTGACATTTGGGGTGTAATTATTGGCCGTATGACCGTGCGCAAATTCTTCTTCCTCAATCACATAGTCATACCAATATTTGGCACGGAAGAAAGCACCCCAGTTGCCGCCGTCGATTGATAAATCAGACACGCCCTTGAACACTGATGACACTAAGTCACCCTTGTCGAAATTTAAGTTACCGTCATCCGCAACCCCAGACTGGCCCATGCCGCCTTCCATGTTGCCCGGATGAATGATACGCATATCACGTTCTTCTAAGCGCCATGCAGCACCATAAGAAACGATGTTATCGAGGGTGATGCGGACGTCGTCGCCCACTTCCCATTCGGTTGTTGCTTGTGCCCCGGTTGCCGCTAAGCTCAACGCAATAGCTGACGCGAGTGGTAATTTTTTTAGCATAGTTGTTCTTCTTTTCATTGTTAGCCACCTAATCCTAAGCGCCGTGTCGGGTACTTCCCGTGTTATAGATTTTCCACCGCTTGCGCGATGTCATCCCACATCCCGATCTTATGTGTCTGATGGATATGAAATGAATCATGTCCGATGAGTTGCAAATATGCAAGTAGTTGCGGAGAAAATGTTAGGAATTGGTGAACGATTGGCCAACAAGAGTAAATTGTAGAAGCATTCAATGCGGCTGCAAAAGCCATAAAAAAACTGCAATGCTGACCCCTCAGCATTGCAGTTTCTGGTGTTTAAAGCGTGAATCACGCGCTAATTAAAGCGACTGCTCCAACTGCGGTAACACGTCGAACAAATCAGCAACCAGACCGTAATCGGCGACTTGGAAAATCGGCGCTTCTTCGTCTTTATTGATAGCGACGATGATTTTCGAGTCTTTCATACCCGCCAAGTGCTGGATTGCGCCGCTAATACCGACCGCAATATAAAGCTCAGGCGCTACAATTTTACCGGTTTGGCCCACTTGGTAATCGTTTGGCACAAAGCCAGCATCAACTGCTGCTCGCGAGGCACCAACCGCTGCACCTAACTTATCCGCAACCGCTTCTAGCAATTTAAAGTTATCGCCATTTTGCATACCACGGCCACCAGAAATGACCACGCGAGCGGCGGTTAACTCTGGCCGCTCAGATTGCGCCAATTCTTCATTTACAAATGTTGCTTTACCATTCGGCAAGGCTTTGTCCAGCGTAGTTACCGAGCCAGAGCCGCCTTCAGCTGCCACCGCATCGAATGCCGTCGCCCGCACCGTAATGACTTTTACGCTATCACTTGACTGTACCGTGGCAATCGCATTGCCCGCATAAATCGGACGCTTAAAGGTGTCGGCACTCTCTACCGCAATAATATCGGAGATTTGGGCAACATCTAATAAAGCGGCAACCCGCGGCATAAAGTTTTTACCGGTAGTTGTAGCTGGTGCCACAATGTGTGAAAACGAGTGCTCGCCCGCTAACGCCACCACTAACTCGGCTAGGTTTTCTGCCAAAAAGTGAGCGTACACTTCGGCATCGACCAGCCATACACCGGCTACGCCTGCTACCGCCGCCGCTTGCTCAGCAACCGCGCTACAGCCATGACCGGCGACTAGCAGGTGCACATCGGCACCCATCGCCTGCGCCGCACTTAAGGTTTTTAAGGTGGCTGGATTTAACTGTTTATGATCGTGCTCGGCAATGACTAAAATGCTCATAGTACTTTCGCCTCATTCTTTAATTTTTCTACCAACTCAGCCACATCCGCAACTTTAACACCTGCACTGCGTTGCGCCGGTGCTTCTACTTTTAACAGTTTCACATTGCTGCTGAGGTTAACGCCTAAATCTGCCACGGCAATAGTTTCGAGTGGCTTACGTTTGGCTTTCATAATGTTCGGTAACGACGCATAACGTGGCTCGTTCAAGCGTAAGTCGGTGGTGACAATAGCAGGTAGTTGTAGCGCCACGGTTTGCAGACCGCCGTCCACTTCGCGGGTGACCTCGACGCTGCCATCGGCAACCGATACTTTAGACGCGAAGGTACCTTGCGGCATACCGGTAAGTGCACCCAGCATCTGGCCGGTTTGGTTATTATCCGAGTCGATAGATTGCTTGCCTAAAATGACTAAATCAGGGGCTTCTTTTTCCACCAGCGCGCGCAACACTTTGGCCGCGCCCAGAGAATCAGGCATTTGCTCTGCATCGACGTGAATCGCGCGGTCGGCGCCTAGCGCCAACGCAGTACGCAATTGCTCTTGTACCGCCGTGGGGCCAATTGAGACCACTACGACTTCACTCGCCGTACCCGCCTCTTTCAAGCGCACGGCTTCTTCTACCGCGATTTCACAAAATGGGTTCAAGGCCATTTTTACGTTGGCCAAATCTACGTCAGATTGATCGGCTTTCACCCGTACTTTGACGTTGTAGTCAATTACGCGCTTTACCGCGACCAGCACTTTCATGTTGTCGTTCCCTTTATTTTGATGTTCTTGGTATTACACCAGACAAAATCGTTAACGTCGGGCATTATCGTCACAAGCATGCACGGAGTAAAGCATTGCAAGCGTTTCCGGCGCAGCTAAAAACGTATAAAATGCCTAACACTCTAACAAAATTTCAATCTCGATAGGTACATACGTGAGGTACATACGTGGCATTACAAAATTGGGAGCAAAGTTTTCGCTTTTTAGTGCAACAAAGCCGATTGCTGCTGCCTTATCCAGCCCAACTCCGCGATCCTGCCCATCAAGTACATGGCTGTGAGGCAAAAGTGTGGTTAGCACTAGAACCGCTGTCCGATGGCCGAGTGAATGTTTGGTTAGATAGCGAGTCGCGGATAGTGCGCGGATTACTGGCCATGTTGCAACAAGCCACCCACCAACAGCTTGCCAGTGAAATCGCGAGCCAAAACCTTTGGCAAGTGTACGCAGCCCAAGCCTTACCGCAACACTTAAGCCCATCGCGGATTAAAGGAGTGCAGGCAGTTATCAGCGAACTCCAACGCCAGCTGCAACAAGCCCAGAGCTAAGCCTTAGCGCGCCAGTTTTTTCAGCAGCAAAGCCACCGCATGCATGGCAAAAGTGTTGGTCACTACCATACTGGCGCCAAACCCCGAACTGCAGTCCATCCGCATACTGCCGGCGCCCGGCTTGGCGTGACTAAAACCACCCTCAGCATCGGGGTAGCGTAATTGCTCGGTCGAAAACACCACGGGCACCGCAAATTTACGCGCGGGGTTTTTGCTAAAACCATAATCGCGGCGCAATATGGCGCGTACTTTGGCGAGCAGCGGATCTTGCTGCGCACGCGCCAGATCGCCACTGGTCACTAAACTCGGATCAATTTGGCCGCCCGCGCCACCACAGCTCACCAGCGGCAGTTTACGTCGTTTACACCATGCAATCAGCGCTGCTTTGGTTTGGACCGAATCAATTGCATCAAGCACGGCGGTAACCGGCGCAGATAAATAATCTGCCAAATTGTCTGCACTTAAAAAGTCATCAATCACTCGCACTTGGCAGGCTGGGTTAATGTCTGCCACCCGTGCGGCCAGCACTTCGGTTTTTAATTGGCCGACCGTACTTGAGACCGCCGGTAATTGTCGATTGATGTTGGTCATACAGATATCGTCTAAATCAATGAGAGTGATGCCGCCCACCCCAGACCGCGCGAGGGCTTCTACCGCCCAAGAACCCACCCCACCGAGGCCAACCACGGCCACATGAGCCGCTTGAAACTGCTGCAACGCCGCCGCGCCATAAACCCGCGCGATACCGCCAAAGCGTTGATCTTCAGACATACCTAATCACTCCGAGCTTGCGACGCAATGGCCTGATCGGTCACGTCGTACACAATAAAACAAAGGTGTTCAATATCACCGCGCGGGTTTGCCAGCGGCAACAAGGTTACGTTCTGAAACATCCACTCACTGCCACCCGTGACCGGACGATAATTGCCAAACCTAAACACATAAGGCCGTTGCTGCCAGGTAATAAACGCCCGCGCGCCGAGCTCCCAAGCCACATGCGCCTTACGCGCTAGCCACCCGCTATCAATTTCAGGGCACACTTCGAACAATACTTTATCGCGCACCGTTGATGGCAACCGGCCACTATGGTGCTCCATAAATTCGTTCCAGATTTGAATCCGGTAATGGCGGTCGACCACCACGATACCAACATCAATGGCGCCCAAAATACTGAGTTTCCAGTGCAGCGTTTCCATTTCCGCTAATTCATCATGCAAGTCTGCCATTAGGCCACCCCTGACTCAAAAACGTGCGCTAACTGCCGGTCTAAGGCCGCCAACGACGACCGCGGCAATAACAACAGAAGATCAAAATGAATCGCGTGAGCGCGGATGCTATAACCAATTTCAATCGCTAACAATGGCGGTTGAGCGGCGAGCGCCTCATCATCCAGGGCCAGTAACTCTCGTAAATGCTGATTTTGTCCAAGCAGTGCCGGTTGCCCGACCGAAAACTGCACATGCAGCTGTTCAGTAAGACCTTTGAGGCAGGCGCTGGTGAGCAAGGTCGCGATATCCATTAACGCTTCAAGCTCTTGTTGCGCCGGATTCATCGCGCTTTGCAAGCCTAACAATTTCACCATGTCTTGCATTGATGAATCGGTGAAAATGACTAAGGCTTCACCATGCATACCACCGCCGGCAAAGCCCTGCGAGACCGCGGACACACGGCTGTCGGCATCAATGGTCGCCAACGCCATATGCAATTCGCTGGGCGCTAATTCATTCACGTTCGGAATAGGTAAGTCGATGAATTTATCCAACACGCGCGCCAGAAAATCGCCGGCACGCCCCATAGCTACGTTGGCAATTTCCTGATAAACATCGCGTTTTGACGCCGCCTGCGGCTGCGCTTCGAGCAGTTGTAAGCGCCCAGCTGCTGGCGTATATAACCCGAACTGCACCAACAAGTCGCGCATATCGCCTGCGCTCATCGGCTTTTTGACAAACCCCATGGCGCCCATACGCGCCACGCGCTGCTGTGCCTCAGGCTGAATGTCACCGGAGACCACAATGACGAAGGTATCAAGTTGTTCTGACTGAATCCGCTGCAAGGTGGCATAACCATCGAGTACCGGCATATTTAAATCTAAAAACAGCACTTCCGCCGCGCCACTGCGCACGCAAGCAAGTGCCTGTTCGCCATGCTCAGCCATGCTGACTAACGCGTCCCAATCTTCGGGTAAGGCGCGCATTAACTGTTTGCGCGCCATCATCGAATCGTCACAAATAGTGACTCGAATACTCATAGGGCCTCACTCAGCGGTGGCGCTGTAGAAAGCAGAACGATATTAGAATTACACCGCAAACGGATACTTTATTGCCGGATGATACTCATAACCCGACACCTCAAAATCAGCGGTTGTCACCCAAGTCTCAAGATCTTCCAAGCTGTTAATTTTCGGATTTATGCTAAGTGTAGGCGATGGATATGGTTCCCGCTGTAATTGTACGTCGCGCATGAGTTCGAGCTGGTTTTCATAAATATGCGCGTTGACAATTTTATGGTAGGCCTTGCCCGGTTTATGGCCGGTCATACGCGCCACCAACGCCAGCAGCACAAAGCACTGAATTTGGTTAAAATTCAGCCCCAAAGGCACATCGCAGCTGCGCTGGTAGGAGGTTAAATGCAAAGTATCTCCCAGCAACGAAAATGTGTGGGTGTGCATACATGGCCGTAGGCAACCCAACTCTAGTTCACCCGGATTATAGAAAGTGACTATTTCACCCCGGTCATCGATGCCACGGCTTAAGTTATGCACCACTTTGGCGAGCTGATCCAGCCGACTGCCATCCGGCTTTTGCCATGCGCGCCCTTGTACGCCGTATACTCGACCCATGTCATCTGTGCCACGACGGGCCGGATTGGCAAGCCAAGCTTCATTCTCATTGGCATTTGCATTCCAAGTATTACAGCCTAACGCGCGAAAATCGGCGGCGTTATCGTAACCACGTAAATAGCCGAGTAACTCGGCAATGGCGGCTTTAAAAAAGCTTTTCCGGGTGGTGATGAGCGGAAACTCGTTGGCGCCCACGTTGTACTCTAAGTCGGCGTTAATGACGGTTAAACAGCGAATGCCGGTGCGCTGGTTAGCCACCCATTCACCCTCATCAATGATGCGTTGGCACAGGGCTAAATATTGTTGTTCAGCATGGTTATTCATGACTTCGCCCCTTGTTGTACCGGCTGCTTATAGGCCCAAACCATGAGCAAGACACCACCCACGATCATCGGCAGCGACAGCCACTGCCCCATCGACATACCAAGCGATAACAAGCCAAGATGACCATCGGGTTGACGGAAAAATTCGACTACAAACCGCGCACAACCATAGCCCACTAAAAATAATCCACCGACCGCACCCCGTGGCCGCGGTTTGGCGCTAAACCAGGCGAGCAAGATAAACAGTAGCAAGCCTTCCAGCGCCGCTTGGTACAACTGTGACGGATGCCGCGGTAGCGCGCCCGCGTAGGGGAATACCATGGCCCATGGCACATCGGATACGCGTCCCCACAGTTCGCCATTAATAAAGTTACCGACTCGGCCTAAGCCCAAACCTATGGGTACCAGCGGTGCAATGAAATCGCCAATTTGCAAAAAGGTTTTACCGCTGCGGCGCGCAAACCACCAAAACACCACCAACACGCCCAATAGGCCGCCGTGGAACGACATACCACCGCCACCGGTATCAAACAGATAAAGTGGGTCGCTTAAAAACCGTGAAAACTGATAAAACAGCACATAGCCAACCCGGCCACCCACAATTAAGCCAATAAAGCCCCAGAACAGCAGGTCAGAAAACTCATCTTGGGTCCAATCGTCACGCAGCCGTGCGCGCCGATTACCAAACCAATAGGCAAATGCTAAGCCACACAGATACATCAGCCCATACCAGCGAAAATCGAAGGGGCCCAGTGCAAACGCCCCCAAATCGAAGGGGCCGATGGAGAAAATAATTGGATCAATCTGCGGGAACTGTAACGGCGTGTCTTGCATGCATTATCCTATCAGTAAATTAGCGGCCACGATGACTAAAAACGCGGCAAATCCTTGTTGTAGTTTGCGTACTGCAATGCGCTGGGTGAGCGCGGCTCCGAGCGGGGCAAACAGCACTGAAGCAATCGAAATGGCTATCCATGCTGGGGCGTGAATATAGCCCAGTGGGCCTAAATTAGAGTCGGCTTGCAGCTGACCTAAAACAATGAAACTTAACGCCGCGCTTATGCCAATACTTAAGCTACCGACCGACGAAACCGCAATGGCTTGTCGAATAGGTACTCGCAAGCGTTGTAAAAATGGCACCGTGAGCGCACCACCACCAATGCCAACGAGCGCAGCAAAAGTACCGATAAGCGCACTTAAAAAGCCCAATAAACGTTTAGAAATATCGGTTAGTGGCTCGCCCGTACGTTGCGGAATGATCATCCGCACCGACAGCACCAATAGAGCCACTGCAAAAATCCGTTGCAGCCACTGCGGGGCTATTTGAGTGGCTAAGTAGGCGCCGACTATCGCGCCGAATACTAACCCTGGAATGACCCGCCGCACCCAGAACCAACTCACTTGGCCATGGCGCATGTGCGAGCGCGCGGCACTTAAGGTGGTCATGCAAATGGTGGCTAAACTGGTAGCTATCGCCATTTGCATCACCAGCTCTGGCGCTACCCCCAAGCTTGGCAGTAGAAAAATCAGCAAGGGCACCACTACTAAGCCACCGCCAATGCCTAGCATGCCGGCCAACAGACCCGCCACTGCACCGCCGCCTAGACACCAGAGCCAACTGCTGAGTAACACCTCGTTATGTTCCTTATTTACCGGCGCGGACAAACCCGCCCAAACCGAGACTTTCAAGTTTCATGTTGACCAAATGCCGCACTTGCTCAGGCGTGCGCGCGGCGAGCGCTTGTTCCAACAATACTTGCATGGTGGGCAAACGCACGTTGCGCAAAATATAACGTACCCGGTCAATATTGTAGCCATTCATACTTAAGGTGCGATAGCCCATTGCGGTCAGCAGCAGCGCCCCACCGGGCTCGCCGGCCAATTCACCGCACACACTCACCGGCTTGTTTAACTCATGGCAACGCTTGGCAATATCTTGCAGGGCCCGCAACACCGCCGGATGGTAACCATCATAAAGCTCAGCAACCCGTTGGTTATTGCGGTCCACCGCCAATAAATACTGGGTAAGGTCGTTACTGCCGACGGAGAAAAAGTCGACTTTACTGGCCACTGCATCCAGCTGATAAATTAATGCGGGCACTTCTATCATGACCCCAAGTTGCGGCTGATAGAGGCGTTCATCGGTGGCGCAATTCAGTTCTTCCGCCACTTCAAAATAGGCCTGTTTGAGCAATCGCGAGGCATCATCAACTTCTGCCGGCGAGCTTACCATGGGTAATAAAATGCGCAGATTATTAATGCCTAAACTGGCCCGCAACATGGCGCGCACTTGCACCAAAAAGATTTCCGGATGATCTAAGGTAAGGCGAATTCCGCGCCAGCCTAACGCTGGGTTTTCTTCTTGCACCGGCAAGTATGGTAACGGCTTGTCGCCGCCCACATCTAGGGTTCGCATTACCACCGGCGCACCACGAAATTGCTCCAGCACCGACTGATACAGCTCAACTTGCTCATCTT
Organism: uncultured Idiomarina sp.; assembly: GCA_946885915.1. The sequence continues at coordinate 174,469 of CAMPHF010000005.1, read as the reverse complement.
CGGTCGGCAAACGCTCACGCAACATGAACGGAATTTCGGTGCGATACAACCCAACTCCACGCGCATTCAGTTGCTGGAGTAATTCTTGGTCGGCGTTTAAGCCCACGTTTAAATGCAGTGCCACCGGCACGCCATCTTGGGTTTCGGTTGGCAAGTTACGGGTGGTCGCGGCGAGCTCGCGCAGTTCATCTTCTTCGTGGGCCAGCTGCTCATATTCACTTAGCACCTGGGCCGGCGGATTAATAAAAATCTCACCGGTGTAGCCATCGACGACGAGCAGCGTATCTTGCAGTTCTTGTAAGCTAACATCCGCCACCCCAAGCACGGCCGGAATGCCCATGCTGCGAGCCAAAATAGCCGCATGCGAGTTACTCGAACCGCGCATCGAGATCATGCCAATAATATCGGCCGCAGGCAGCTCGCCAAGCATAGTCGCGGTTACTTCCTCTGCCACTAAAATACAGCGTGGCGGTAGGGTTAACTGGCGTTGTTCGCGTTGTTGTAAATGAAACAACACTCGTTGTCCGACATCACGGACATCGCTGGCACGCTCACGAATATAAGGGTCATCAACTTGTTCGAACTGCCGAATAAACTGTTCGACCACCATTTTCAACGCCGTTTGTGCGCGCCAACCTTTGCGGATGGTTGATTCCACCGCATCGCCCAAACTGGCTGAGTCGAGCATGCCATGGTAGGTATCAAAAATAGCTAAGGTATCGGCGGCTACCTGATCGGCCAGCCGTTCGGATAGTTCATCGAGTTGCTTGCGGGTGCGTGACACCGCTAACCGAAAGCGTCGAATTTCGTGGTTGGGTCGATCGGTGCGGCGTGGGGTGACTTGCTCTAACCGCGCCGGCGGTTTCGCCACATAGGCGAGTCCAACTGCTACGCCAGGTGCCGCTGGCAAGCCACGCACACTATGTAACCAGGGGGATTGGGTTTCGGTGCGTAATAAGCCTTTGGCTTCCGCGTGGGCAATAACCACCGCTAACTGGGCCGCCAAGGTCACGACGAAGGCTTCTTCGTCGCGCGAAAACGCTCGTGCATTCACTTGCTGTACCGTCAGCACGCCTAACACCCGCCGCCGATGAATAACCGGCGCCACCAACATCGCGTTGTACGCCCCTTCATCTAACTCGTCGAGTATTTTGAAGGCTGGATGCTCAGTGGCATTGGCAATATTCAGCGGTTCTTCGCGCTGCGCGGCAAGACTAATGACCCCTTCGCCAAACGGCACCTCAATGGGATTTTTCGATCGCACTGCCAAGCCATCGGTGGCGGCCAAGCGAAAGCATTGCTGGTCGTGATCGGCCAGATACACCGTGCAACTGTCGGTTTCCAGCGCTTGCTTTACTTCACCCACCATTGTGCGCAGCGCCTCGCCGAATTCGGGCGCTTGGGTAACAGCCTCAACAATACGCTGCAACACTCGAAGCATGGGGTGCGATTATCCTTTATTCATGAATTGGTCTGCTTATGTTGCCGGCGCCGTCCGCCACGACGGCGGCCGCGCTTCGCCTTGCGCGTTGGCGGTTTAGCTGCCGAAGCCCCAGCCGGCGTGGCTGCAGACTCATTGCCAGCGGGTGCAACTGCGGGTGCCATCGCGGGCGTCGCATGGTGCGCTTCGGGCTCGCTAGCGACATCCTTCGCACGTTGCGCAATCGCAAACACGTGGGGCGCAAACTCCTTCAGCACCCGCCGGTATACATCGCGTTTAAACGACACTACTTGTCGCACTGGGTACCAAAAACTAACCCAGCGCCAACCATCGAATTCAGGATGCCCCGACTTCGACACATCGACATCTTGTTCTGCGCATTTCAGGCGCAGCAAAAACCACTTTTGTTTTTGACCAATGCAGGTCGGCCGCTGTTCGCGACGAACGAGGCGTTTTGGCAAACGGTAGCGAAGCCAGTGACGACTGGTGTAAACAATCTCAACCTGTGCCGGCGTTAAGCCAACTTCTTCCCATAACTCCCGAAACATGGCTTGTTCGGCATTTTCACCTTCATCAATGCCACCTTGCGGAAACTGCCAACTTTGTTGCCCTATTCGACGCGCCCAAAAGACTTGTCCCTGCTCGTTACAGATGACGATTCCGACGTTGGGACGGAATCCATCAGCATCTATCACGCGAGCAACCTCAGTAAATGTAACATAGGGTCGATTCTTCCATAGAAGCCGCAGCCAAGCAAGAAACTCCCGTGTCGGTGATAGCTGACTTTTACGCTTAAGTTATGCTTAAATGAGCTTATATTTACTGAATAAGAATCCAATCCTATGGCTTTAAATGCCCGTTCCCGCCCACAAACTTTAGCTGAACTCTTTGAACGAGCCAGTGCCCTGGCGGGCCAGCGGATGGTCGATCTAGCCGCGCCATTTGGGCTCACTGTCCCCAAGGATTTACGGCGTGATAAAGGCTGGGTCGGCCAACTCATCGAAGCACATTTGGGTGCCAGCGCCGGGTCAAAACCAGAGCAAGACTTCCCCGAACTGGGCGTCGAGCTGAAAACCTTACCCCTTGATGCCAACGGCAAACCACTGGAAACCACCTTTGTTTGCAGCGCCCCATTGTTACATGTGGGAGGCCTCACTTGGCCCACCAGCAATGTGCGGAACAAGTTGCAATGCGTACTCTGGCTACCGATTGATGGCCGCCGTGAAATACCCGTCGCAGAGCGTAGCGTTGGCAGCGCCTTTTTGTGGCAACCCAGCGCCGCCGAAGAAGCCATCTTGGCAGCCGATTGGCAAGAACACATGGATAGAATTGCGCTGGGTCAGGTAGAGCAAATCAGCGGCCGCCACGGGAGCGCTTTGCAACTTCGCCCCAAAGCCGCCAATAGTCGCGCACTCACCGACGCGATTGGCGCTGAAGGTCAACCTATTCGCACCTTGCCACGTGGTTTTTACTTAAAAACAAGTTTTACCCAAAGAGTGCTAGATGACGCCTTCACCAACCGCGCCTAAACTGCACATTCACCCTGCAGCCAAACGTTATGGGTTGTTCTTTTGCCTGTTTGGCACGCTGTTGGTGTTAGTGGCGCTCATCACTCGCTTGCTCGACTGGCACCCCCCTTGGGGCTATTACGGATTGCTACTGACCACCGCGGCGGTACTGTTATTACTGGGTATAGCCAAATTACTGGAGCCGCCTACTTCGCTCGTCATCACGCCCAATGACATTACTTTTATCCATCGCCGTGGCCAGCTGAAGTTACGCTGGGAGAATATTGTTCGGGTTGATGTTCCGAAAGTGCCGGCTGGGTTAGCGGCGCACGAACTACCCTATTTTGGCATTCGCTTGGCGCAAGATGAAGAATTACTCGATCATATTTCGCCGCGCTTAGCCGCCTATTTTATTCACGACCAACGCCATATTCTGGCGATTGCCATGCGCAGAGTGTTACCGCCGCAAGCGGATTATACCGAGTACTTTGATGTGCCTGAGCGCTATGTCAGTCGCGGGGGTAAAAGCTACACCGGTGTGCTGGCCATGTTTGGCCTACGTACCGCGCAGTTGCGGGAATTGTTAGGATATGACATTTATTTGCCGGCTAATGCGTTAGACCGGCCGCTAGAGGAATTTGTGGTGTACGCGCGTGAACTGAATCGCACGCGCCACCAACAAACAGCACCTTAGTCGTGCCAAAGCGGAATGTTTGCTTTTTCCAGCTCAGGTTTGCTGAATAAATAGCCTTGCATCAACTGAATCCCACGTTCACGCAAATAGTGGAACTCGCCCAAGGTCTCAATACCTTCGGCAATAAGCGTGATCTCAAGCTCGGCGGCCACACTAATAACGCCCGATAAAATGGCTTTTTTGGTCCGATCTTGATCGATATTACGGATTAAGTTCATATCGATTTTCAGAAAATCGGGTTGGAAATCGGCCAACAGGTTGAGTCCGGCATAACCTTCACCGAAGTCGTCAATAGCAGTTCTAAAACCGTACTCACGGTAGGTTTTGAACACGTCCACCAGCAAGTTATGATTCTCTATTTTTTCGTGTTCGGTAACTTCAAAAATAATATTTTCACGCGGAAACCCGGTTTCTTTGGCGGTTTTTAAGGTTTGCGCCAAACAAGTTTCCGGTTCATAAATAGCATTCGGCATGAAATTAATGCTTAAGTTACTGGGCAACTTAATTTGTGCCGCAGTTTCAATCGCACGAATGCGGCAGGTTTGGTCAAAGGTGTATTTATTGTCGTCGGTTACCCGTGACAACACCTCGCCAGCGCCCTCACCATGCTCGCCCCGAACCAAGGCCTCATACGCAAATACTTGACGTTTGCTAATATCAACAATAGGTTGAAAGGCCATTTTGACACCAAAACCAAGTGGCTCTTTACAGGTACACATATTACATGCTGGCATAGAAGCTTCCTCCTCTGGCAAAATACGCAACCTAATAAGCGGCGGATCAGCGTCGTTATAACAAAAAGGATAATTGATGCAAACACTCGGCTGGCGCGAATGGGGCGCTCTTCCCGACCTTGGTGTCGATACCATTCATATGAAAGTAGACACCGGGGCGAAAACCTCTTGTTTGCATGCTTTTAAACTGGAACCATTTACCCGCGATGGCCGTTCCTGGTTGCGCATTTGGTTACACCCTGAGCAAGACAGCGATCGCGAATTAATCTGCGAAGCGCCAGTTTCAGACCAGCGCGAGGTAACCGATTCAGGCGGCCATACGGAAACCCGATACGTGATTAAAACGCGCTTGGTATTGGGCGAATTTAATGGTGAAATAGAGCTCACACTCACCAATCGCGACACCATGCGTTATCGCATGTTACTCGGGCGGCAAGCAATGCGCCAGCGCTTTATTGTGAACCCCGCCGCAGCGCATTTACTTGGCCCTAAGCCAGATTCGACTGCCGCATTGACTGACGCACCCAGCAAGGAACCTAGTGCATGAAAATTGCCATATTGTCGCGGGATCGCCGCCTCTACTCTACTCGCCGCCTGGTGGAAGCCGCAGAAGCGCGTGGTCATAGCGTCGACGTACTCGACCCGCTGAACTGTTATATGAACATTAACGCGCGTGAATCATCTATTCACATGAAAGGGGAGGAGCTACCTGCCTATGATGCCGTTATTCCGCGCATTGGCGCATCTGTCACCTTTTACGGCACCGCGGTATTACGCCAATTTGAAATGATGGGCGTGTATCCGCTTAACGAGTCCGTCGCAATTTCTCGCAGCCGCGACAAACTGCGCTCGTTACAATTGTTATCGCGCAAAGGCATTGGCCTGCCCACCACCGGCTTTGCGAGTAAGCCGCAAGATATTCCTGATCTTATTGATATGGTCGGCGGCGCCCCATTGGTGATCAAGTTACTTGAGGGCACCCAAGGTATTGGGGTGGTGTTGGCCGAAACTCGGCAAGCGGCGGAGAGCGTGATTGAAGCCTTTATGGGGCTGAAATCTAACATTATGGTGCAAGAGTACATTCGCGAAGCTGGCGGCGCTGATCTGCGTTGTTTCGTGATCGGCGATAAAGTCATCGCCGCTATGAAGCGCCAAGCCAAGCCGGGTGAATTCCGCTCTAATCTGCATCGTGGTGGTTCGGCGTCGTTAGTGAAACTCACTCCCGCCGAGCGCGCGACCGCGGTAAAAGCAGCTAAAACCATGGGCTTGAATGTGGCCGGTGTGGATCTGCTTCGCTCGAATCATGGGCCGCTAGTAATGGAAGTGAATTCATCCCCGGGGCTAGAAGGCATTGAAGCCGCCACCGAAAAAGATGTAGCTGCACAAATTATTAGTTTCATTGAGAAAACTGCGAAAACCAATCGCACCCGTACCAAAGGACGTGGCTAGTGGTTAAACCCGTTCGTAATGCCTTTATTTTGCATGACCATAAAGTGGCACCGGGGTCGCGCCATAGCGTGAAACTGCCCGCAGCGCGGTTGTACAACGATACGCCCGTTGATTTGCATGTGGAGGTTTTCCACGGGGTGAAAAAAGGCCCAACCTTACTGGTGTGCGCCGCGATTCACGGTGATGAATTAAACGGCATTGAAGTGTGCCGCCGGTTACTCAGTGAAATTGATCCGAAACAATTAACCGGCACCGTGATGATCGTACCAATTGTGAATGTGTTCGGCTTTATTCAGCAGTCGCGCTATTTGCCCGACCGCCGTGATTTAAATCGCTGTTTTCCGGGCTCCGAACGGGGCGCATTAGGTAGCCGCTTAGCCCATTTGTTCAATGAAACCTTGGTGCAACGCGCAACCCACATTGTTGATTTGCATACCGGCGCGATTCATCGCAGTAATTTACCGCAAATTCGGGTGAACGTAGACAACCCGGATGCATTAAAAATGGCCGAGGCGTTTGGTTCACCAGTTATTTTGCATGCCAAAGACCGCGACGGTTCGTTGCGCTCAATTGCTAATGAATCTGGCATCCCGCTTATTTTATATGAAGCCGGTGAAGCCCTGCGCTTTGATTATGCCGCCATTAAAGCAGGCGTGATTGGCGTTAAGAACGTGATGAAATCACTGAAAATGCTACGCGGCAGCCCGCGGCGCCAACGAGTGAAGCCAGTGGTGGCAAGACGCTCGACCTGGATCCGCAGTGAATACGATGGCTTAGTCATTCCAAAAGTTGAACTGGGACAAACCATTAACAAGGGGCAAGTGGTCGCTCAATCAGTGAACCCGCATGGCGAGGAAACCTTCGCGATTCGTTCTGCCTGCAGCGGTATTGTGATTGGCTTTAGTAATATTCCGGTCGCCAATGAAGGCGAAGCGTTATTTAATATTGCGCAGTTTGACGCTGAAGACATGGATGAAGCCACCGAGAGTGTCGACGTATTTACGGAAGTGTATGATCAAAAGCCCATCTGAGCGGCTGAATACTCAGCGCGGCATTCGCTACTGCCATGGTCGTGCCGACATCTACCTGCAGATCTTGCAACATTTTGTCGCGCAATACGATCAGCCACAACATTCTGCGGCGCTGGTTGCTGAACGTTTTGCAGAGTTGGCCGCGCTACCGGACGAAGACGCTATTCGCTGGTTACATACCTTAAAAGGCCACAGCGCCACCATTGGTGCTACCGCTTTGAGTGAACAATGCAAAACATTACAAGCCGATTGGCAGCAGGCCTCACAGGTAGAGCTAGCGCGACAATTTACCGCACTCGCTGAGGCGCTGGCACTGGTCTGTGGCGATGTGAAGCAGGTCATACAACTTTCTCAGCAGCAGAACTAAGAAAACCTGCCCAATTTGGTCGATTTTTTGTACACTCGGCCGATACAATAATAACGATAACTACCTTTGGCTTGAGTAGGCCTGTGACGAAACCATCTACACCATCATCATCGCCAGCACCAGCAAAGCGTCCTGCTGTGCCCAAAGAACTCCGTTTTCATGAGCAGAACGGCACGATTTTCGTGGAGTTCGTGAAAGCGTTAGACCTCACCGGTTTGAATGCGGATGTGATCGATCTTGGTTTAAAGCAATCTGAATACAGCAAGGCGAAAATTTTTGACGGCGCTATTCCGAGCGCGCTCGCCGAAGGCCGTCGCTATCGCCATGATGCCCCCACCAGCCAGCAAAACTTACGTTATAAAATTGCCGAACTACGCGATGCCGAGTTAACCGTCAAAATTAGCGATGATTTTATGGAAGCCGAAGCCCATGCCATCGCGCCTTATGGCGGCAAAGCACTTAACAAAAGCCAGATCCTGCATGCCCTACGTGATAGCGGTATTACCGCCGGTATTCGCCGCGAAGCAATTGAGCTACTACTTGAACACACCGCGGCTGCCTTACCCGGCCTGCCGATTGATACCGTGATCGCCCGCGGCCGCCAGCCGATGCACGGCCTGAATGCGCGCTTTAAAAAACTAGTTCCGGATGCCCGGGAACGCGTACTACGTCCGCAAGAGCGTGGCGACGGCACTGTAGATATGCGTGATTTAGGTAAACTAGTATCGGTGAAGGCTGGCACTCCCATTTTGAAAAAGCTGCCCGCCACTAAAGGTCGGGCAGGCTTTACCGTTACCGGCGAAGCCTTGCCGGCAAACGATGGCGAAGACAAACCAATTAGTGCGGGTGACGGCACCCAAATCGACCCGCGCAACCCTGATATTCTGCTTGCTGACAAACATGGCATGCCGTCTTTTAATGACAATACCGCCAGCGTAGATGAAGTCCTCACGATGGAGAACGTCGACGTGAGTACCGGTCATGTTGATTACGACGGTAACGTTATTATTACCGGTAGTGTGGCCGAAAGTATGCGGGTAAAAGCAACCGGCGATATTACCGTGGCCGGCTATGTCGATTCAGCTGAGCTGAACGCCGGTGGTAATATTACAGTTGCCAAGGGCGTCATTGGCCATCAACTCAATATTGATGATGAAGACGACGACGAAAATTTTGCGCCGCTGTCGACCCGCCTTATTGCCGCCGGCTCAGTGTGGGTTTCGTACGCGCAATATTCAATGCTGGTCGGTCGGGCTGGAGTGTTAGTCGATAAGCAAGCCACTCACTGCCACATCATTAGTCAGGGTGCGGTGTGTATTGGCGGCGAAGGTAAAAATGCCACTGGCAAACTGATTGGCGGCGTGATTGAAACGACTGCCGATGTGGCAACTGGACAAATGGGCGCTCCGGCAGGCACCAAGACGCGAGTTTACTTTCAACGCCCGGTGGCCGCCTCAGACCAAGAAGTCGAGCTCAACACGCTCACACATCAGTTGCAACAAAATTTGCAGTTACGTAAAAAGTTGACCCACGCGCGTGTACAACTTGAGCAATTACCCCAGCGCAATGAGCGTCAACAACAGATGTTAGCCACGGTGAAACGTGAATTTGAGCAACTTGAATATACGCTAAGCGCGGTGAGTGAACGGATTCGCATTTTAAAAGCCGAGCCGCCCCCGCCGCTTATTTTAACCTTGGTAGTGTCACGAACCATGTTCCCCGGCTCAATTGTGCGCTTTGAAGATCAATTTATGCGGATCCGTGAACGCCGTGGCGGAAGTGTGGTAGCCTTAATGGGAACTGAACTTATTCTGGATGTATTGCGGTAAATGACCTCATCTCACACACTTTCTGCACCGACCCAATTACTGCTTCGTAGCCAAATATTCGACCGTTTTGATAATAGCAACCAGCCGCTGCTGGTGGTTAATGCGCCAGATGCCGGCTTATTACAGGCGGCGCCGCAACCTGAACGCTTGTACAGTTGGCACGTGCATGCCGGCTTTGCCGCCCAATGGCCCGCCGCTCAAGGCTTATTCAGTGCTGATTTTGGCGCCGAGCCGGCGCCACTTGGCGCGGTTCACCAGCCACAGTCATGGCAGACGGCGGTGCTCTATTTACCGAAAGAAAAAATCCTTACTCATTATCTGCTGAGCCAAATTGCGGAAATCATGGCGAACGCCGCAGCACCGGTGAACTTATATATTGTCGGTGAAAAACGCGGTGGGATTAAAAGCCTGCCGAAGTTATTGCAAGGCCAAGCTGCATGGGGCGCACCATTGAAGCTTAGCGATGGCCACCATTCTTCATTATTTGTGACGACGCTGAATAGTGATTATGTAGCCACGCCAACCAGGTTAGCCGATAAAGCCAGTTGGTTTGCCCACCACTACAGGTTAGTGAATGCCCCAGCGCAAACGCTGCAGTTGTGTACTTATCCGGGCGTATTTGCACACGCCAGTGTCGATAGCGGCAGCAATTTTTTACTGAAGCATCTGCAATTATGGCCACGCGCCCGCAAAGTGTTAGATTTTGCTTGCGGTGCTGGGGTGTTGGGTGCCTGCCTCCAACAAACCGCGCGCGCAACCGAACGTGAGCTGGCAGTGACGTACTTAGATGTGAATGCGTTGGCGTTAGCGGCCACTAAAGCCACCTTAGCCGCCCATGAGTTAGTGCCGGCGCAAATTCTGGCTGCCGACCATTTACCGGCTGAGATTGGGCGCTTTGATGCCATTGTCAGCCACCCGCCGTTCCATACCGGCATTGCCACGGATTACGCCATCGGCCAACAGTTTTTACAGCAAGCGCGACAGCACTTAACCGCAAGTGGTGAATTATGGCTTGTGGCGAATAAGTTTTTGCCGTGGCCAGAGCTTATCGAGCAAGCCTTTGGGCATTGTGAGGTGCGCGCCAGCGATAATCGTTATGCGGTATATTTTGCGCGCCAGCGACGTTAACCGCACGGGTTGCTTGCAACGCAAGATTAACCCACCTAACATAAAGCTTACGAAGGATTGCATGAGCACTGCTGCCTGCAACCATGGATTTTGCCACTGAGGACACTGCGTGGGCATTCAATTTACGTCGATAAAGCGAGGCATGCTGCTCATTGTCTTGATTGTCACGACGCTGGCACTGTTAATCGCCTTTGCAGTGAATACCTACTCTCAACTCAGTTCAACCCGCGCCAATATTACTCGAGATGCCGTCGCCTACGCTCGGATTACCGCCTTCAACGCACTTAGCAGTGTTGTTTTTGATGACAACGAAACCGAATCCCAGCGCTTGCGCTCGCTGCGCACCTCAGATTTTATTCAACATGTGCACATTTATAAGCTTGATGAAATCACCGGCGATCTGACCTTTTTCGCCAGCTATAACCGTCGCGGTCTAGCGCCTATTCCAGCCAAGTATGCACTCATTGAACAATTGGCAGAGCCGCAATTAACCAGTGATTTCGTTGAAGTTGCAGAACCTATTAAGCTTGATAATTCCGTTGTCGGCTACGTTTACTTGCGCGGGTCGATGGCCGAGCTCGATGACCTGTTGCAGCGCTCGCTGTTAATTTCGCTATTAGTGATGGTACTCACCCTGGGGCTTGCGGCCGCGATTACCTTAGCTTTGCGGCGCCAAATTAGCTCGCCGCTCGACAATATGGTGCAAGTCATCGCGCGCATGGCGCGCGAGAAAGATTACTCGCTGCGCTTACCTAGCTCCACCTTAGAAGAGGTGGATAGCATTAACCATGCTTTTAATACCATGCTGAATCGCATTCAACAGCATATTAGTCGGCAGGAAAAAGCCGAACGGGAAGCCAGCGAACTTACCGCCGAACTCGAGCAACAAGTAACCCAACGCACGCTCGCGTTAAAGGAAGCGAACCAAGAATTATTGCAAACCCTTGAGCAGTTGCACTTATATCAGGGGCAATTGGTTGAATCGGAAAAAATGGCCTCACTGGGTGACATGGTGGCGGGTATTGCGCATGAGGTGAATACCCCGATTGGGCTATCAGTAACCGCTTCCACCTTGTTACAAGACAAGCTTCAGGTGATGCAACAGAAGTTCCGTGAGAAACGCATCTCAACGGCCGAATTTGAACGCTTCCTGAACGACTGTGACGAGAACCTTGGCATTATTTATCGGAATGTGGTTCGCGCTGCGGATTTGATCACCGCCTTCAAACAAGTTGCGGTTGATCAATCAAGTGAAGTAGACCGCACCGTGCGCCTCGTCGACTTTATGAATGATGTATTGTTGGCCATTCGGCCACGATTGCGAGACCCAGAAGCCTTCCCCATTCATATCCACTGCGATCCTAAGTTAGTGATTGAAACCAAACCTGGGCCACTGAATCAAATTTTGAGCCATCTGATCATCAACTCGATGATCCACGGTTTTGATGAGCGCAGTCACGGCAATATTCATATTTATTTTGAGCTGGATGACCAGCAACAGCTGGAGCTGACCTATCAAGATGATGGCGCGGGCGTGCCGGCCGAAATCCGGCGCCGTATTTTTGACCCCTTTGTGACCACCAAGCGCGGTAGCGGTGGTAGCGGCTTAGGCATGCATTTGGTGTATAACCTAGTGACGCAGGTATTGCGCGGCGCCATTCATTTCTTCAGTGAAGTGGAACAAGGCGTTGAGTTCAGTATTAGGTTTCCAGTCAAGCGCGTGCTTGATACAGACCGGAAGGATTAAAGGATGCGCGCCGCTCACTATCTATCCAGTTTAGGTTGGTTAGTGCTCGGGCTTGGCAGTCACATGGTCGCGGCGCAACCGGCGGCAGAGGCGAATAACGCCGCCGCACAAGCGCGGTTTTTGCAGCAGTTAGTGCATTTTGTGAATTGGCACAGTCTGCCACAGTTGGCGACAGACACCGACACCCGCGCGCAGTTTTGCTTTTTAGGCAGTGTGGATGAGCAAGCGAACGCCGACTTAAGTGCTAGTGCTGAGAATGACGTTTATTTATGGTTTCGCGAGCAAACTACGCTGGCGAATATTGACCTACATCGCTTTACTGAACCCAATACCCTCACCAACCATTGGCGCGGCCAATATTGTCACGTCATTTTTGGTACCTACGACGCTCTGCAACACTGGCCGGTGGCGCTGTTGCACGATTATGCCAAACGCACGCTAGTGCTGAGTGACGATTTACGCTTTATTGAGCAAGGTGGAATGGGCAGTCTCAGCTTTGAAAATCGCCGGGTTCGGCTCTATATCAATCGCAATATACTAAATCAGAGTGATATTAGTCTGCGTTCAAGGCTTATGCAGGTGACACGATTTTACCCAGATGAAGAATAACGTGTTAAACTTAGGCAATTTTTTGTACAATTAGTGTATCTTTCGTTTTCGCTAATCGACATGTTTGTGACAAAATCAGTCAACATCTCGAGTGGCAATACGAGTCCAATCACTGTCGATAAACCAACGGAACTGAGTTATGAGCGCCAAAATTCTGATCGTGGAAGATGAAGTGGTAACCCGCCAAACTCTTACACGCTTATTCCAACAAGAAGGCTACGAAGTATTTGATGCGGCCGATGGTATGCAAATGGAACGTATCATGTCGCAACAGTCAATTGACTTAGTGATTATGGACGTGAACCTGCCGGGTAAGAACGGTATTGAATTGGCAGAGTCATTGCGCGAGCGAGAGAATATTGGGTTGGTGTTTTTAACCGGCCGCGACAGTGAAGATGATCGCTTATTAGCGCTGGAGATTGGCGCTGACGATTACCTGATCAAACCGTATAACCCGAAAGAATTGCTGATCCGAGTGCGTAACTTATATCGGCGGATTGAAGCGCTGAAGTCGCAACAACAACCGGTTGGCCACGATAGCGTTATTTTTGAATTTAACGGTTGGAAACTCGATAGCGACAGCCGCTGCTTGTTTTCACCTGAGCGCAAGGTGTTTCGGTTACCGAAAAGTGAATATCGCGCCATGGAATTATTCTTAACCAATCCGGGCAAAATTCTTGACCGCGAAACCTTAGTGAAGAAAATGCTTGATCGCGAGCTTCGGCCAAACGACCGTACCGTAGACGTAGCGATTCGTCGGATCCGCCGGCATTTCGAGTCTCATCCAGATACGCCAAACCTGATCACTACTATTCATGGTGAAGGTTACCGCTTTGTTGGCGATGTGACCGCCAACCGGGTCGGCTAAAGACTGCTTAACCTGCCTGCAGCCAGCGCTGCAGGTGGGCACTTGCCAGTTCGTACTCTTGTTCCAAAGTCTGCAATAACGTCGGTAACTCAGCGTTTGTCCATGCGCCCTTTTCGAGCGCGGCTAACATATCCCCGCACACCTTAAGCCCGCCGGAACGACAGGCGCTTTTGGCTTTGTGTGCCTGCTGTCTTAATTCGGTCTCTGACTGAGCTGCAGCCAACGCATGCAAGGCCTCAAAGTAGGATGGCAGCACTTGTAGCAGTAAGTTGACGGTGTCTGCGATGCCGTCTGCACCCAACATTTGGCGATACTGAGTCAAGAGGTCAAGATCGAGGTGCTGTTGCGCTTGCTGCGGATTGAATTCTGAATTTGCGGTCATGGTCATCGCTATTTTCAATTGGCTCGAGTGAACTTGTTGACGCAGACTTGCGTAACACTTGCATGGACGATGGGCTACCTCATTGTAGGCACTTTTTGATATACTACGAGTCTTTTTTATGCCAGATACATTAAATACATCTCGGAGCCGTTTAAGCATGCCGAATGCGACCACTACCGCTATGCCCGATATCGCGAACCAAACTAGCGCCCAAACTGAAGGTGCGCTCGACTGGGTTGGCATGAGTAACATCGAAATTCCACTCATGGTGGCCGCCAGCGGCGAGCCGGATCGTCAAGTAAGCGCCAAAGTTGAAGCTTTTGTGAACCTGACTGACCCGAAAGCCAAAGGCATTCACATGTCGCGCCTCTATTTGTTGCTCGAAGAATTATCGAACAACGACGTGTTGTCGCATAGCTCGTTGCAGGAGCTGCTGCGTGACTTTATTAAGAGTCACGACGGCCTCGCCGACCAAGCCTTCGTGAAATTTAACTTCGATTACCATTTGCGCCGCAAATCGTTGATCTCGAAAAAACAGGGCTGGAAAGCTTATCCGGTGACTGTGACGGGTGTTTATGATGATGGCCACCTGCGCCTCGAACTTGGGGTTGAAGTACCATATTCATCAACCTGTCCATGCTCAGCAGCCTTAGCTCGGCAGCTTATTCAAGAAGCGTTTGCGGCAAAATTTGCCGGTCAAGACCAAATCGATGCCGCTACCATGCATGATTGGTTAGGCAGCACTGAAGGTATTGTGGCCACACCACACAGCCAGCGCTCAATTGCCGAAGTAAAAGTAACCATGGGCGAAGAAGTCACTGAGCTGCCGATTATTGCGCTGATTGACGGTATCGAAGACGCCTTAAAAACCCCGGTTCAAGCCGCGGTAAAACGTGAAGATGAGCAAGAATTTGCCCGCTTAAATGGGCAAAACCTGATGTTCGTTGAAGATGCATCGCGCCGCTTGCAAGCCGCTCTCAACCAAATGCCGGTATTTACCGACTTCTGGATCCGGGTAAATCACTACGAGTCATTGCATGCGCACGACGCGGTGAGTGTCACCACCAAAGGTGTGCAAGGCGGGTACAAGTACTAAATCACAGCTTTTGTGGCCGATAACCTTTATTGGCACGCAGCTTGCAGAAACCTCATCAACGTCAAATGGTTGATGAGGTTTTTTTATGATGGAAGTTATCTTGTTTTTATTTGTAGTGGCCTTGGTTGGCGTGGCTTTACTTGCCACTCGACTCACCGATAGCTACGCGCCCTACCCTTATCGTGCGCGTGAAGATGCGCTCTGTAGTCAGGTTGAAGCGCAATTTTTGACACTCTTAGAAAAGTCCATCGGCGACGATTTTCGCATTTTCACCAAAGTGCGCTTGAACGATATTGTGGCGGTGCGGCAAAACGTCTCGCGTTCCACCATTCGCTCAGCGCAAAATAAGGCCAGCCAACGCGTGCTCGATTATGTGTTGTGCGACCGCGAAACCATGCAGGTGCGTGCGGCGATTGAACTCGAACCTGCCAACGGTAATGGCGAGCAAGCTAAACGCAACTGGTTCTTGAAAAACACCCTAGCTGCCGCCGGTATTCCGTTCTTGCGCTTTAAAGCCAAACCGGGCTATCGTATCGCCGATATGCGCGATTACATTCATGGCAAGATCATGCAAGCAGAGCCAGTGCGCGCGGCAGTGCCACGACCCGCAAAAACCAAAGCAGCGATCACTCGTCCGCTTGGTTCACAGGCGCTGGCAACCCGTCGCCAAGTGCTGAATGAAGATGAAATATACGGCGATGCATTACCTGCGCCGAGTTCAGCCGCTCTGCCGAGCCGTAATCCGCGCCGACTGCCTAACAATAACGAGGTCGCGGCTGCATGAGCCACCCCATGTCCTAAATGCTAAGCCTAGCACTACTCAGCACCCCAGCGGTGATAGCCGCCGGGGTGTTACTGTTGGAGCGCTGGTGGCCAGTGCCGCCGGGCTACCATCCGTTTAGTTTATTTACATTATTTGCCCAACAATGCTTCCGCCGCGCCTGGCGCCCCCAACGCGATACGCTACCGCAACAGCAGTTAGCGGGGTTACTGGCAACTTGGTTACTGCTGATCCTATTGTTACTACCGGCTTGGTTCTTTTACGAACTCAGCGAAATTCCCGCTGCGATCGCAGCCATCTTACTGTGGCTCGCGCTCTATCAAGCGCCGGCCAGAATTGCACTCACGCGGCTCGAGCAAGCGCTGGCCAAGCGCCAAAAAAATGTCGCGCGGGAACAATTACGGTTCCTCGATGGGCGCGATAGCGCCAGCTTATCCCCACTTGGTCTCGCCCGTGCCGGCGGTGATTTACATTGGTTAAGTTGGTACCAACAACACTACTTACCATGGCTTGGCTTTTTGCTGGGTGGTCCAATTCTGGCTTTAGCACTGCGCGGCGTTGCCGAGCTATCCTGGCAATGGCCGCCTGGCCATCAGCGCTTACAAGGCTTTGCGCGGGTGGTGAACCTGTTACAACTAGTTATCGATACGCTGGGCGCGATCACACTATTGCCGCTGCTCTGGCTAAGTTTGCTGGTGGTGCGCGGTCCGCGCACCCTGCAGCGTCAACTGCATAGCCTTGGGCAAACGTCGGCTGCGAGCCACTGGTCACCGGCCCAACGCGCACTTTTCAGTGCACTCGCGCAATTATTACAAGCACCACTGGGCGGTCCCATTCAATTTCAGGGTGCGCGGGTTCGACGCCAACGCTTTGGCCCACCGCTACCGGCCCAATTAAGCGCCGAAACTGCTGCTACCTTAATGGCCATATCGCGCCGTGTTACCGGTATTTTTGACCTGTTACTGATAGCCGCAGCGCTCGCTTATAGCATAGGCACCCTACTGCTAACCTCGGCATGGTAATTAGCCGGCACAGTCAGACTTCAGACTGGCCACTTTGCTACAAAATCTTGTATACTGTGCGGCCGGAAAAATGAGAGCTCTAGCAGCCAACGAGAGAGTATGAAATCCTTAGACGTAGTAGGGATCGGCAACGCCTTGGTCGACCAAGAATTCGAAGTCAATGACGAGTTTTTGCGCCAACACGGTATCGAAAAAGGCATGATGACGCTGATCGAAGAAGCCGACCAAGACCGACTCATCGCTGAGCTTAGCCAACGTGGCGAGCTGAAAAAGCAATCTGGCGGTGGTTCAGCAGCAAACTCTTTAGTGGCCTTTGCCCAATTTGGTGGGCAGGCGTTTTATTGCTGCAAAGTTGCCAACGATGAAGCTGGTCGCTTTTATCGGCAAGATCTGGAACGGGTTGGTATTCGCACCAACTTAGCTGCGCAGAATTACGATGGCAAAACCGGCCGTTGCTTAGTCATGGTCACCCCAGATGCGGAGCGAACCATGCGCACCTTCTTGGGGATCACTGCAGATTTATCAGTCGCCGAGCTGGACGAGGCAGCCATAGCGGCCGCTGAGTATTTGTACATTGAAGGCTACCTTATCACCTCCAATATTGCGCGCGAGGCCATCGCCCACGCCAAAGCGCTGGCGCGTAAACACGGCACCAAATTAGCCGTGACCTGTTCCGACCCGGCCATGGTAAAATACTTCCGTGATGGTATCGATTTAATTCTTGAAGGTGGCGTTGATGTGCTGTTCTGTAATCAAGAAGAAGCACACTTGTTAACCGGTGAGGCGGACCCGCAAGCCGCCATGCGCGAATTACAACAATACGCCAATACGGTTGCCATTACGCTTGGAAAAAATGGCGCTTTATTGGGTGATGGAGTGCGCCAAATTGCGATTCCAGGCGTACCAGTAACCGCGGTCGATACAAATGGTGCTGGCGATATGTTTTCTGGCGCTATGCTATTCGGCTTAACCCGTGGTTTAAGTTTAGCGGAGGCAGGACGCCTTGCCAGCCATGCGGCGGCAGAAATCGTCACCGAGTTTGGCCCGCGCTTAAGCCCGCAGCAACAACAACGCTTGTTGTCGACGCTCGAATTACCCGCAGCAGCGCTTTCCGAATAGCTGTTGCCCTACAGATAAAAGGTATCGCATGACAAACTTACGCGAAGATTACAAAGTAGCAGACATTAACTTAGCCGCTTGGGGCCGCAAAGAAATTTCAATTGCGGAATCAGAAATGCCGGCATTAATGACCATTCGCCGCAAATATGCCGCCAGCAAGCCATTACAGGGCGCGCGCATTATTGGCTGTATCCACATGACTATTCAAACTGCGGTATTAATTGAAACCCTGGTTGAACTTGGTGCTGAAGTGCGCTGGTCATCGTGCAACATTTTCTCGACCCAAGACCACGCTGCGGCGGCAATGGCAGCAGCTGGCATTCCCGTGTTTGCGTGGAAAGGCGAAACCGAAGAGGAATACGAGTGGTGTTTAGAGCAAACCTGTAAAAAGAATGGTCAGCTGTGGGATGCCAATATGATTTTGGATGACGGTGGTGATTTAACCCTGCTCATTCACGAAAAATACCCGCAAATGCTCGATAACATTCATGGTATTACCGAAGAAACCACCACCGGTGTGCACCGTTTACTCGAGATGCTGAAAAAAGGCACCTTGAAAGTACCAGCGATTAACGTAAATGACGCCGTCACCAAGTCGAAAAATGACAACAAATATGGTTGCCGTCACTCGTTGAACGACGCGATTAAACGCGCTACCGATCACTTACTGTCAGGTAAGAAAGCGTTAGTGATTGGTTACGGCGATGTGGGTAAAGGTTCGGCAGCGAGCTTGCGTCAAGAAGGCATGATCGTAAAAGTAACCGAGATTGACCCGATTTGCGCGATGCAAGCCTGTATGGATGGCTTTGAAGTGGTGTCACCCTACCTAAACGGTGTCAACACCGGTTCAGCCGACGGCATTAACCGCCAATTGCTGCAAAACACTGACTTATTAGTGACGACCACGGGTAACGTGAATGTCTGTGACCAATATATGTTAGCGGCCTTAAAGCCAACTGCTGTGGTCTGTAACATTGGCCACTTCGACAATGAAATCGATACCGCCTACATGCGTAAGCATTGGCGTTGGGATGAAGTGAAGCCGCAAGTACACAAAATTCACCGTAGCGATGATGAGCAAGATTATTTGTTGTTGCTCTCTGAGGGCCGCTTAGTGAACTTGGGTAATGCGACCGGTCATCCAAGCCGAATCATGGACGGCTCCTTTGCCAACCAAGTACTGGCGCAGATTCATTTGTATGAGCAGCAATTTGCAGCGAAATCCGCAGCAGAACAAGCTGAACTGTTGCGCGTAGAAGTACTGCCTAAGCAGCTTGATGAAGAAGTGGCCAAGTACATGGTGCAAGGTTTTGGTGGGGTGATCACTAAAATGACCCAGCAACAAGCTGATTATATCGGCATGAGTGTTGAAGGTCCGTTCAAGTCTGACGATTATCGTTACTAATTGGCATGACTAAAGGGTCACAGCAATGTGACCCACCGTTACTAGCAAGATAATAATGTAGGCGTAGCTACGACTACGCCACAACCACTAAGGTGAATCGTTTATGCGTGATCCGAAGCAAGTGGTATATCGTCCGATGACGGCGGCTGATGAAGCCGCCGTTTTGCGTGTTGCAAACGAAGTTCACGGCGATAACTACCTCACTGAAAGTTCGTTCCATGATTATTTAGCCCGTGCCCAACACGGCGATGTTAATCTTAACTGGCTGGCCTTCGTGGCTGATGAATTGGTCGGGGTGCGGATTACCTTTGCCCCAGGTCATTGGCCAACCGATGATCAAACCACGCCCGCTGAATGGCCAGTGCCAGCAGCCCAGATGTGTTATTTCAAATGTGCAGCCGTGTTAGAGGCTGCCCGTGGCTTAGGCGTCGGCCGGGGCTTATTAATGCACTCTGTTGCTGCCGCACAGCAGCTTGGCTGCCAGGCTGGCTTAGCGCATATTTGGCTGCAAAGCCCCAACAATAGTGCATTTTCCTATTTTAGTAAGTGTGGGGGTCAGCTCATTCGTGAGCATAAGCGCCGTTGGTTAGCCTTGTCGCTGGAAGAGGGCTACCACTGTCCTGTCTGTGATGGCGACTGTTATTGCACCGCGGCCGAGATGGTATTGCCGTTTGCCGGCTTAAGTGCTGGCTTAAGTACTGGTTTAAGTAATGACGTAGGCACCGAGTAAAACGCCATGTATGACCCGCTCGTAAACGCACAACTTTTACCTCAGCAAACCCACCCGAACAGCTATTGGGCGCAATCACAACCGCCCCAGATGCCGGCCAGTGCAACTTTGCCGGCACGCTGCGAAACTGTGGTAATTGGGGGCGGTTATACTGGCTTAAATGCAGCCCTCACCCTAGCGGGTGACTACCAGCGCGAAGTGACAGTGCTCGAAGCCAATGAGTTAGCTTGGGGTTGCTCGGGCCGCAATGCCGGTTTTGTGATGCCCGCTACCGGTCGCTTGGGCTATGTGCAATGGGAGCGAAAGCATGGCTTTGCCATGGCTCAGCAAATTCATAGCGAACAACAAGCCGCCCTCGAACGCATTGAAGCCTTGCTGGCAGTAGATACCCCAGTGCGTTCCTTGCAGCAAGTCGCACGTGGTGGTTATTTGAAACTCGCCCATGATGCTAAATCCGCGGCGCTGCTCGCCAGTCAACATGCGATGCTGCAGCGTTTAGGTGACCAGGCCCAACTCTATGATGCGCAAGCGGCAACCGCTTTCATTCGCACGCCAATCGCCAAAGCGGCTTTGCATTTTGTCCAAAGCTTCGGTATTCAGCCACTGGCTTTTGCCGCGCAAACGGCTCATGTTGCCGCACAGGCGGGGGCTAAGTTATGTTCCCATACCAGCGTGCTGGGCTGGCGGCAGCAAGGCGATGACCACATACTCAAAACCAATCGTGGTGATATTCGGGCCAAGCATGTGATTATTGCCACCAATGGTTACACCCCAAACCACCTGCACCCGAGCATTCATGGCCGTGCGCTGCCGGTGCTTTCTAGTATTATGGTGACCCAGCCACTAAGCGCGGCGCAACAGCAGGCGGCGGGACTGAGTGCCGACCATCAATTCATGGACACCCGGGCGCTCAAGTACTACTTCCGGCTGTTACCAGACGGGCGCTTACTATTTGGCGGACGTGGCGCTATTCACGGCCGAGATGCAGAGCGTCCGCAATATGCACAACACTTATTAGCGGCGGCTAGAAAGACCTTTCCGCAGCTCGCCGACGCATTGCAAGTAGAGTATTTTTGGAGTGGCTGGATAAGTGTCGCGCTGGATGACTATCCGCGGGTCTATTCGCCGGCACCTGGTATTTTCACGAGTATGGGGTATTGTGGCGCCGGGGTTGCATTCACCAGTATGGCCGGTAAACGCTTAGCCCAATTGAGCATTGGTGAGCCCTTACCGGCGCTCCCCTATTATCAATCAGGCTTACCCAAGTTTCCGTTTGCCGGGCTACGTCGGCTTGGCCAGTGGGGTTACTACCAAGCCGCGCAATTATTAAACTGGTAACCAAGCCAGCTTGGTTACCAGCCATCCGTTATAAACCGAACACGGTTTTTTCTGAACGTAACATGCGTGCAATGGCGACCAACAGCAGCCATGCCAGCAACAACGTAGCCACACAGCTAATAATAGCCGCGGTTACTTGCACCGGCTCGCCTTTAATTAAATCCAAAAACGCCTGATGCTGGCCAGTAAGCGGTAAATAATATAACCACTGGCTTTTAAGCCGCGCAAACTCAATTCCGAACGAGGCCAACATGGGTATCATCAGCAAAAATGAAATGTAGGTTTGTGCTTCTTTGAAACTCTTTGCCCGGAATGACACAAATAGCTGCATGGTCGTGGCCAGCAATGCCAACGGCACCAGCATTAACACCATAGTGACCAGCGTGACCCAACCAAAGGTCACACTCATGCCAATTTGGGCCAGCGGTACAAACTGAAATACCAGCGGCATTAACACCACGCTCAATACTGCGCCAAACACTGCAAAACTAGCTGCGGTAAGCGTTTTACCAAGCACCAGTGAGGTAGTTGAGAGCGGCTGCGACAGCAGTAACTCTAACGAATGGCGCTCGCGCTCACCGGCACTAATATCAATCGCCACGTTCATGCCCGACCAAAACACCGAGAGTAAAATAAAGACCAATACCCCACCGAGCAAAATAGCGGCGCGCGAGCCTTTGGTTGCCAAGTCTTGCTCAACTAAGCGGATTGGCTGCATCAAACTCGGATCGAGTCCGCGGGTGAGTAACCGCACCTGGGCAACTTGACTACTATAAGCCTGCACTGCCTGTTCAACCCGCGTAATATCTGTGCGTTGTTTTTGGTTCGACCGATCGGCCCGCAACACCACCCGAATGGGCTCGCCCGATGCCATGCGCTCATCCCAATGCGCGGGGATTTCGAGGGTGATGGGCTGAGCGCCTTCAGGCCAAGCTTGGTCGCCCCGCGCCACTATGCCTTGCTCCTCTAAGAACTGCATAAGCGCAGGTGCCGATTGGGCGCCCTGAATGTCTATTTCCACGTCACTTCTATCGGTTAACTGGGTGACTAAAAAGAAGAATGCCACCGCCATTAACACCGGTCCGAAAAACGCATAAGACATCGCCGCCATCACCGAGCGCTTATCACGCACCGCATCTTTGAGTTCCTTTCGCCATACCGTTACAAATGCACGACTCATGCAGCGATTCCTTCATCGGTTCCGATAATTTTAACGAACGCCTCTTCTAACGCCGTTTCCCCCGTTTGCGCACACAACTCAGCTGTAGTGCCAGCAGCGGCAACGCGCCCTTTGGCCACCACCACGACATGGTCACATAACGCCGCCACTTCCTGCATCACATGGGAGGAGAACAGTATACAGGCGCCTTGGGCCTTCAGCTCGCGCAATAAGTCACGCAAAATGCGGGTACTCATGACGTCGAGCCCCCGCGATGGCTCATCTAAAATAACATGCCGGGGTTGGTGCACAATCGCTTGTGCCAACGCTACCTTCATCCGTTGGCCTTGGGAAAATCCGGTGCTACGCCGATCGGCAATGGCGCTCATATCTAATCGCTCGATGACATGCTGAACCGCGGTCTGCGCAGCACTACCATGTAAGCCGTGAAGCGCGGCAAAGTAAGCAATTTGCTCGCGCGCAGTCAGCCGTTCATACAGGCCAAACTTGTCCGGGAAAATACCAATCTGACGCCGGGCGGCGAGTGGTTCTTGCACCGCATCTACCTGATCAATTAACGCGCGGCCGCTATCGGCCTTTAGCAGCCCATAGATGATCCGCAACGCCGTGGTTTTACCGGCTCCATTAGGCCCTAACAGCCCGGTGATCTGGCCGTCTTCGGCTTGAAAACTTAAATCTTCTAAGGCTTGGACGTTACCAAAACTTTTTCGCAGTTGTTGCACTGAAATCATTGCTACATCCCCGCGCCATTCACATTTCGCACAAAGGGTAACGGCGCTTTTTGCTGCGTTAAACAACTGCTATCGAGCGCCGCGCCATCTAAAGTATCCAAAAAGGTTGCTAACAAACGGTTCGCACAGGTGTGCGATGCAATCGTGTGGGCACCATAAGGTGCAACTAAATGCGTACTATTGCTCAAGGTTTGCGCTGCTAAGTCACCCCAGGCCGGCGGCGTTACCGGGTCTAGTCCACCTGAAAGTAGCAAAGTGGGAATATCGCTCACCACCGGTGCCGACCAACTGGCTGGCGGCGTAAACGTCGGCCATGGCTCACAAAGTGCTAAAAAGGCCTCAGCCGTACGACCACCAATAAAGTCGTTGTTGGCGTCTGCAGCCAGCAGTTCTGGCGTTGCCCGTGGCAAGTCTTCACTACACAACACCGATAAAGTGAGCCCCATATACAATGGTTGTTGCCGCATAATAGAACCCATCAAGCCTAATAGTGGGCGGTAATTACCCTGCACACCCGCACTAATCGTTAATGGAATAAGACGCCGAGTCGTTGGATGATAAAGCGCCGTTCTCAGCACCCCACTCAAACGCCCAGCGGTCATCAGAATATTCAGGGGCTCATTAGTGAGCGGATCAGTCAAAGCTAGCTGCGGTGGCTCAGCCGCCAGCGTTGCCATTAATTCGAGGTAAGTTTGACCCAGATTAGGGAAGCGAGCTGCACATTCAGCTTGCGCCGCACAATGCGCCACGATCAATTCGAATGAATCAGCGCCATGCCGACCAAAGGGGCCGATAACAACCTGGGTAGGTGCTACCGCATCTAAGATTGCTGCACGCACGGCGGCAGGTGCCTCGCGTAGATACACTAAGCCGGCGCGAGTACCGTATGAACCGCCATATAAATTCACTTGCTGATAACCCAGAAATTGGCGCACCGCTTCAAAGTCACGAATCGCATTCACGGTATGATATTGGGTCATATCCGTATCTGGATATTTAGCTAAACACGCCGCAGCAACTTCAGCTAAATCCAACTCATCATCGGGTTGAACCAACTCGTCAACTCGACTCAGCTCACACTGCAACGGGTTGGATTCGCCGGTACCGCGCTGATCGATAAGGACGATGTCACGCTGCTTGCGGACTTCGGTGAAGATTTGATTCATGCCGGCGGCGAGTTCAGTCGCTGCTTGGCCTGGTCCCCCGGCTAAAATGAGTAATGGATCAGCCTTCGCACCCTCTTGCACGGCTGGCAACACCACATAGCGAATGGGGATTTGTTTGGCATCAGGGGCATCATAGTTTTCCGGTACCCAGACTTTACCGCACTGCACCCGAGTATCGATACCATCGACGAAGCAATCATGATTTTGTTCATGGGGATCGGCGCTTACGACAGAAAATAAGCCAACCAAGATCAACAATAAGGCGTGGAGTTTGGCGCTCCAATGAGCACTATAAATAAGGCCCAGACCAGCAGTCTGGTGAACAACATCAGAAGATTTAGAGGTTAACTGCATCATGCACTTACATTCCCTAGCCGCGCTAGCCTATTGCTACAGGCGCTTAGTGTGGCCGAGCCGCGAAGTCATGACAAGTGCAAAGCGTAACAATTTATGAACATCTACAAAAAAAGCCTGTACAGGTACAGGCTTTTGGCATTCTTCAGTAGCGCTTTGCTAAGGTTTAGCTTTGCCTAACTTATAGACCAGCGCGCTCTTTAATAGCTGCGGCAATCGGTGAGCCAGCATGGCCATTGCTTTGGGCCCACTGGAAATCGCCACTGGCAGTTAAATCTTCTGGCGCCAAGCTGCGCACAATAAATTCACCCACATCGTTTGAGCCATTGCTCATCGCAAACTGTAACAACGACTGGCCATTGCACTGCACGCCAGCGTAAATATCACGAATACGAACACGGCTGTCACGCAACTTCTTGCGCATGCGCATGGTGTCGTCGCCTTGCACGTAAGTACACATGCTTAACGCCAGCTCATTTGCCTGTGCAGGCTTGCTCAGCGCAACGCCACCCAATGCTAGAGCTACCGCGATGGTGCTGATTAAAGCTGTTTTCATGATTCACTCCCATAAAACTGATTAAATATTCGCCACCATATTACTACGCTCAATCTTTCGAATCAATCGTGTAAATATCTGTAAATAGTTGATTAGAATCACAATTGATTAACATTTTCTATCGAAAATTAGAGTAGTAAATCCCTCAGAGTTACGCTCACTCGGTGGGTGGTATTCGCGGGAAATCTCCAACCATTCCGCAGCTTTACGATAATCTGGGAAGTACGTATCCCCACTAACATCTAAGTCGATTTTGGTCAGATAAAGTCGATCGGCTAGGGGTAAAAAAACTTCATAAATTTTTCCACCACCAATCACCATTAGCTCGTCAACGGCGCCAGCGGCAGCTATTGCGGTTTGCGGATCTGTCACCCACACCACGTCCGCATTGGCTTGGGCTATGTCGTGCTCGGTTCTTGGGGTACGCGAAATAATAATGTTGCGACGCCCGGGTAGCGGCCGTCCAATAGACTCAAAAGTAGCCCGACCCATAACGATCGGCTTACCTAAAGTGATTTTTTTGAAATGTTGTAACTCAGCCGGGAGGTGCCACGGCATCTTCATATCTTTGCCAATCACCCGATTGTTTGCCATCGCGGCAACCAGTGCAATCTTCATCAAACCAGCTTCTTATTTCAATAAAAAAGGGTAGCTTAATGCTACCCTATTTTTAGCTATTTTTGGTAGATGACTTCGACATCGTAGTCATCATCATCAAAGTCGTCGTCATCTTCATCATCGTCCTGCGCTGCTTGCTCAAGTTGCTCACGATGATAATCATCCCACTTAAACTCAGTGGTTTTCTGTTCGCCCTCTTCTAGCTCAGTTGGGGCTGGCAGCTGTTCGATGTACGCCATAATTTCTTTGCACAACTGCTCCGTCGCACGCCCTTCAATCGCGGCAATTTGGAACACCGGTCCTTCCCATGCTAAGCCTTCAACAATAGCATCAACCCGGGCCTGAACATCTTCCGCCGGCATTAAATCGACTTTATTAATAACCAGCCAACGCGGTTTCTCTGCTAATTTCGGGCTGTATTTTTCCAGTTCATGCACGATTTTTTGGGCCGTTTCCACCGGATCGGTTTCATCGAAGGGGGCAATGTCGACCAAATGTAGCAACAAGCGACAACGCTCTAAATGCTTCAAAAACCGGATCCCAAGCCCCGCGCCTTCAGCTGCACCCTCAATTAAGCCAGGAATATCAGCGATGACAAAACTATGATGAGGTGCAGGTCGCACCACGCCAAGGTTAGGTACTAAGGTGGTAAATGGATAGTCCGCCACTTTGGGTTTTGCCGCCGATACCGACCGAATAAAGGTCGATTTGCCCGCATTAGGCATCCCAAGCAAGCCAACATCGGCGAGCAACATGAGCTCTAACCGCAGTTGCCGAATTTCGCCTGGGGTGCCATCAGTTTTTTGGCGCGGCGCCCGATTCGTACTACTTTTGAAGCGTGCATTACCTAACCCGTGAAAACCGCCTTTGGCGACCATTCGACGCTGTCCATGGCGGGTTAAGTCACCCATCATTTCACCGGTATCAACGTCAATCGCACGGGTGCCGACTGGTACTTTCAATACTAAGTCTTCACCGCGCCGACCGGTGCAGTTTTTGCCCATGCCATTTTGCCCGCGTTGCGCACGATGAAAGCGCTCAAAGCGGTAATCAATCAGGGTATTGAGGTTTTCATCGGCTACCAGATAGACGTCGCCACCATCCCCACCGTCACCCCCATCGGGGCCACCATTAGGAATATATTTCTCACGCCGAAAGCCGACGCAGCCATTGCCGCCGTCACCGGCTTCTACGCGGATTTCAACTTCATCAACGAATTTCATGGATTAACCTAACTCTCTTAGCTTCATGATCATAAGCATAGCATTAAAAAACCCCGCCATAAGGACGGGGTTTTGGGTTTCGCGTGATGCCCGTTAACCGAGTATTACTCAGTCACGATGCTCACGAATTTGCGGTTTTGTGGGCCTTTCTCCGCAAATGAAACCTTACCGTCCGCTAACGCGAACAAAGTGTGGTCGCGGCCGATGCCAACGTTGTCGCCGGCGTGGAACTTAGTACCACGTTGACGAACAATGATGCTGCCTGCAGATACAGACTCGCCGCCGAAACGCTTCACACCCAGACGTTTACTTTCTGAGTCACGACCGTTTTTGGTTGAACCACCAGCTTTCTTGTGTGCCATCTGTCGTTACTCCTTATTAACCTGTAATTGCCGTGATTTTCACTTCGGTGAACCACTGACGGTGACCTTGCTGTTTACGGTGATGCTTACGACGACGGAACTTGATGATTTTCACTTTGTCGCCACGGCCATGATTGACCACTTCAGCTTTAACCACACCACCTGAAACTAGAGGCGCGCCGATTTTTACATCGTCGCCGTTCGATAGCATTAATACTTGATCGAACTCAACCACTTCACCAGTGGCTGCTTCCAGCTTTTCCAGGCGGACGATTTGGCCTTCAGACACACGGTGCTGCTTACCGCCACTTTGGAATACTGCGTACATGTTTATCTCCGATTGCTCTTTCGAGCCTGATGTGAAATTTAATTCAGGGCGCGGATTTTACGTGAACTAGGACCGAAAAACAACCCTATTTTTCGGCCGTTACGCGACTCGGTCTACCGCGATATCCGCCAATACCAGCAAGGCTTGTTGGTATGGCGACGATGGTAATGCCGCTAATGCTTGTTTGGCTAACTCGGCCTCGGCTAACGCTCGTTCGCGCGTATAATCTAACGCGCCGGTACGCCGCATGGCAGTCAAGATAGGTTGTAGTTGGGCACGTCCATCACCTTGCTCGATGGCTTGCCGAATGAGCTGAGTTTCTTCCGCATTGCCATGCCACATGGCATATAACAGCGGCAGAGTTGGCTTGCCTTCGGCCAAATCATCACCCGCTTGCTTGCCCATCACTTCGGCATCAGCGGTGTAATCTAATAAGTCATCAACGAGCTGGAAGGCGGTGCCTAAATGACGCCCATAAGCAGCTAACGCTGATTCAACCGCGGCCGACTCACCAGCTAACACCGCACCAAGCTGGGTTGCAGCTTCAAACAACTTGCCGGTCTTGCCATAAATAACGGCATCATAGCGGGCTTCGGTGGTATCGGGATCATTACAGTTCATTAACTGCAATACTTCGCCCTCGGAAATCATGTTAGTGGCATCCGCCAAAATCTTCATGACCTTCATCGAGTTCAGTTCGATCATTAACTGGAATGCGCGGGTATACAGGAAATCCCCCACTAATACACTGGCTTCGTTGCCGAATACGGCGTTGGCGGTTTCTTTGCCGCGCCGCAATTCGGACGCATCTACCACGTCGTCATGGAGCAAGGTCGCGGTGTGGATGAACTCAATAATAGTCGCCAGGGTTTGGTGTAACTCACCTTGATAGCCCACCGCACGCGCAGCAGTCACGGCCAGCAACGGCCGTAGCCGCTTACCACCACTGTTGACAATGTAGAGACCCAACTGATTGATAAGTGCGACGTCGGATTGCAGCTGGCGACCGATCATGGCATTTACCCCATGCATATCTGTGGCCATTAACTGTTGTACATCCGCCAGCGACGCCATCGCAGAAGTTGGGCTAGTGTCGTCTAACTCGGCTTGCGCGGTAGCCTTAGCTGCCGACGCAGAAGAACTTGATATTGTCATGTGTAGTGATTGCATGTTTTCGCTGCTAAGCTAAGGGTCAAATTGTACAAGGATTAGGTAAAGGTGGCTAGCATGACAACGCCCGTTGCTCCCGATTCGAGCTCGATTGACCGCAACGCACCAGCACCAACCCATGTTGGCATGCACAAAATCGCCGCCCGTTTGGCCGCCGTCTTAGACGGTCGCTCCGCCCGGTTTAGCTTTGGCTATTGGCTTAACTTTGGCTTGATGGTGCTGATTATCTTGAACGTCGCCGCTGTCATTTTAGAATCTGTGGGGTGGATTCAAGCCGCTGCCGGGCCTTGGTTTTATCGTTTCGAATTACTCTCGGTAGTGGTATTTAGCTTAGAGTATGTGTTGCGCCTCTGGAGTGCGCCTGAACTTCCTCGTTATTTGCACTTAAGTCCGGCGCGTGCCCGTTGGCGCTACATAACAAGTGGCATGGCGATTATTGACCTGATTGCGATTGTGCCCTTTTATCTGAGTATTTTCGTCACGCTCGACTTGCGCTTCGTAAGGGTCTTGCGCTTACTCCGTATTTTTAAGTTCACCCGTCACTCCCGCGCACTGCAAATACTGGGCACCGTGTTAAAGCGCGAGTCGGGTAGCTTGTTTGCCGCTTTTTCGGTGCTTTTCGTGCTGCTTATTCTAGCCTCTAGTGGCATCTACTTAATTGAAAGCAAAGTGCAGCCCGATAAGTTTGGCAGTATTCCGGAAGCCATGTGGTGGGCGATGGCAACCCTCACAACTGTGGGTTATGGCGATGTCACTCCCATTACCGGCTGGGGCAAGTTTTTTGGCAGCATGGTGACCATTATTGGCATGGGCATGGTGGCTTTACCTGCCGGTATTCTGGCTTCGGGTTTTGCTGAACAATTAGCACAACGGCGCGACAATTTCAGGATGGTCGTTGAAGCGCTCCTCAAACGCGCTGAGGCTGGCGATGACAACGCGCTACTCATTGAACGGGTGCGGGTAGCGTTACAAATAGACCATGACACCGCGCAGCGCATCATTACCGCGCTGCAGCCCCCGAAAACCTAAGCAATAAAAAAGGCGCCAGTTGGCGCCTTTTCTCAGTAACAGCTCGCGCTTATTTTGCGAAATCAACACCGATTTGGATGTCTTTTTTCAAGCCGTCTAACATCTCAGCTTTGCATTTTGCTTCGTAGTCGCTGAGCGCGCCGTATGGCAGAATTTCTTCCACGCCGTTTTTGCCTAAGCGCACTGGCTGGGCGAAGAATTGTGCATCACTGCCGTCGCCTTCTACATAAGTGCACTCAATCACTGACTCACCTTGTAAGCCTTTCACTAACGACAAGCAGAACCGTGCCGCCGCTTGGCCCATAGACAAGGTTGCTGAACCGCCACCGGCTTTGGCTTCTACCACTTCAGTACCCGCGTTCTGAATACGGTGGGTGAGCTGCTCGATTTGCGCTTGAGTGAAGCTTGCGCCTTCAACTTGCGACAACAATGGCAGGATAGTAGTACCGCTGTGACCACCGATCACTGGCACGGTAATTTGCTCTGGTGCTTTACCGATAATTTCACCGACAAAGGTTTCCGAACGGATCACGTCTAAGGTGGTGACACCAAACAATTTATGTTTGTTGTACACGCCTTTTTTCTTCAACACTTCGGCTGCAATTGGCACAGTCGTGTTAACCGGGTTGGTGATAATACCAATACAAGCGTCCGGGCAATTATCGGCGATAGCTTCAACCAAATTCGCCACGATACCGGCGTTAATGTTGAATAAGTCAGAACGATCCATACCTGGCTTACGTGGCACGCCCGCTGGAATAAGTACGATGTCGCTACCCACTAACGCTGTCGCTAAGTCGTCTTTACCGTAGCCGGTTACTTTTACCGCTGTTGGAATATGGCTTAAATCAACCGCTACGCCCGGCACGACTGGTGCCACGTCATATAAAGACAGTTCTGAACCCGCTGGCAATTGTGTTTTTAACAACAAAGACAACGCTTGACCGATACCACCGGCAGCACCTAATACGGCAACTTTCATAATCGACTCCAATTCATGTATGTCTGACACCCGTGCCGATGCTGGCATTTTGTCGGCCAT
Source organism: uncultured Idiomarina sp. (assembly GCA_946885915.1). Next base: position 143,432 of record CAMPHF010000005.1, on the reverse strand, counting down.
TGCGGCGGGTGATGGCGGATAAGATTGCGGCAAAACTCTACTGTAAATAGCACGAAATTACAAGGAACAGGCAGCGCAAACGCCCGTCACTAGGCGCTCCGTTTAGAATCATGTACACTGCCGCTTCACCCTTATTTCAGTTAAATCATTGGATGCAACGAGCGCTAAGTATGGCACAAAATAAAGCAGACGCCTTAGTAGAAGCCTTTAAACAGTTGTTGCGTGAAGAACGTTACGGTTCTCAGGTGGAAATTGTAAAATGCTTGCAAGATCAAGGGTTTTCGAATGTAAGCCAATCGAAAGTCTCGCGTTTGTTGAGCAAATATGGCGCCGTTCGTACGCGCAATGCGAAACAAGAAATGGTGTATTGCTTACCGCCGGAGCTTGGCATTCCTTCTACCCGTGCCCCATTAACTCAGCTTGTTTTAGATATTCAACACAATGATGTGATGGTCATCATCAGAACCACACCGGGTGCAGCGCAATTAATTGCACGGTTACTTGATTCGGTGGGTAAACAAGAAGGCGTACTGGGTACCATCGCCGGCGATGACACCATTTTCATTGCACCGCTGAAAGTATCCGAGATTGATTTCACCTTACAAAAGGTGAAAGAGCTGTTTGAAAATCACTAAGCCGTTTCTAGAAACTCAATGCTCGGCGCAAAATAAGCCGCGTTGCTGATGGCTTGGGTGTAATCCAACAGCGGATCGTATTCACCCCGTTCATCGGCAATGTAGCGCTGTTTCAACCAGCTAATCACATGCTGCGGGTGGCCGGCATGATACAACGCCAATAAGCCTTGCTCGCGCAAATCACCCCAAGGCATATTCTGTCTGAGCAATAGCAATGGCTGTTCACGCCCATCCAGCAACCGACTTTTGCCCGCATGAGTCATGTGCGACATACTCGCTTCGCTCATCCGCTCACCTGATACTTTGCGGCGCCCCATTAATTCTTCTTGAGCCGCACTACCAAGCGCTTCCCAGCGCCGCAAATCATGCCGAAACTTTTGCACAAACAAGTAACTACCAGCGGCAAAGTCGCGCTCGTCGGTTTCATCCACTAACGCCGCCTGGCGCTTACGCAGCCCGCGCGGGTTATCCGGCGCATCAATAAAGCCGGTTAAATCGCGGCCGTCTAGAAAGCGAAAGGTTCGCACTTGGTCAATCACTTCAATATCATGGCCAAACCATTCCAATAAGGTTCTGGCAGCCAGAAAGTTGGCATCAAAACGATCCGAGCGGATTTGGAGCAGTAAGTCGCACGGCGCGCGCGGCGCTTGGCGATCGCCATCGCTAATATCCGGAAACCCTTGCAAATGAGCAGGCCGTTGCTCGGGATACACCACGTCCCAATAGTCATGCCCGATAGCCACAAAACCATTGAGCATGGCTTCGGAAAAGCGGTCGTCTAATTCCTGTAACAACTGCGGAACTCTTGCCAATTTTCGGCGAATCGCCAAAGTATCATCGGTCATCACATTCAACATTAAATTGATGCCGTGAAGGTTTGGTTCTGCACAAATCCCTGCTTGGGCTCGCGCCATGGCGCTGCTCTCCTGCTCTAATTGTTGCCGCTCAATAACTGCAATACGCCGTTAGTAGCCTGCCGCGTGCCCATCTTTGCGGCTTTCCGAGGCCCCAACATAAGTATCATTTTGCCAATCTTTCATAATGGCTTGATAGCCACCATAGGGTCCAACCGCTTCGCCCAGAGTATGTCCCATTTTTATGAGTTCACGCCGCGTCTGCGCCGAAAACCCGTTTTCCAAGGTCACCCGGCCACCATCACGCATGACCTCACCGGTGGGCTGACTCGAGCCGGTATGCAGAATTCGTGGCGCGTCGCCCGCTTCTTGCAAGTTCATGCCGAAATCTATCATGTTGATCAGGATTTGTGCGTGCATTTGTGGCTGGGTTGCGCCGCCCATAACGCCATAGCTCAACCAAGGCTTACCATCTTTGGTCACAAACGCTGGAATAATGGTGTGGAACGGGCGCTTGCCCGGCGCGTACACGTTAAAGTGATTGGGATCGAGGCTGAATAGCTCACCGCGATCTTGCAACACAAAGCCTAAGCTCGGTGGTGTCATGCCCGAGCCCATCCCCCGATAGTTGCTTTGAATTAATGACACCATATTGCCTTCACTGTCGGCCGTCGTGAGGTAAATGGTATCACCTTCAACTGGGGGATTACCGGGTTCGAAGCTGTCGGCCGCTTGGTTCGGATTAATTAATTGGCGGCGCTTTGCCGCGTACTCTTTAGAAATTAAACCAGCAACGGGAATCTCATTAAACTCGGGATCAGAATAAAACTTGGCGCGGTCTTCAAAGGCCAGCTTTTTGGCCTCAACAAAATGGTGAATATATTCGGCGCTGTCAAAGCCCATTTCACTCAAATCGTAAGCTTCCAAAATATTCAAAATTTGTAGCGCGGCAATGCCTTGACCGTTGGGCGGTAATTCCCACAAGTCATACCCGCGATAATTAGTCGACACCGGCTCTACCCAAGTAGAGGTGTGGCTGGCTAGGTCTTCATAACTCAAAAACCCACCTTGGGCTTTCATATAGCGACCGATTTCTCGGGCAATATCACCCTCATAAAATGCCTCTCGGCCACCTTCAATGATTTTCTCTAAGGTGTTAGCAAGCGCCGGGTTTTTGAAAATTTCGCCTTTGCGCGGGGCACGCCCGTTCGGCATAAACACGTCACTAAAGCCGTCGTATTTGCTTAACCGCTCAGCACCGATTTGTAAGTAGTAAGCAATGACTTCGGTTACCGGGAAGCCTTTCCGCGCATAGTCTACCGTAGGTGTAAGAATGTCGCGCATCGGCAGTTTGCCAAACCGCTCATGTAATTCAAACCAGCCATCAACCGTGCCGGGCACTGAGACTGGCAGCGGCCCGTAGGCTGGAATGCCATCTAGGCCATATTCTTTAGCATAACCTTGTAAATATTCTAAGCTCAGGCTCTGAGGTGAACGGCCTGAGGCGTTTAGACCATAGAGGCGTTGGTCCTTGGCGGACCAGACGATGGCGTACAAGTCACCACCGATACCATTGCCGGTGGGCTCAACTAAGCCAAGCATCGCGTTTGCCGCAATGGCCGCATCAATAGCATTACCGCCAGCGCGCATAATATCGAGCGCGACTTGGGTCGCGAGCGGTTGGCTGGTCGCCGCCATCGCTTCTTGCGCATAAACCTCGGAGCGACTGGCAAAATGTTTGCCGGTAATACGGTCGTAGGCCTGCGCCACTGGCGCGGTGGTAAAACTAACCGCCGTCGCCCCGATTAGCATGGCGCCGAGCGCCGCCGTCGTCGTCATTATCGAGCGCTTAATCGTGAATAAACCCATGTATCCTCCAAAGCCATTGCGATCTGCTGTAGGCACTTTAAACTAAAGCTTAACGAAATCTAACAAAAATTCAGAGGAGTTGGTATGGCGTTGCCACGTTCATCCCTATCACAAGCAATTTCTTGGGCCGTATTGGGCTTGTCGTTGTCATTAACGGCGTGCAGCAGTCAGCCATCTCCAACCACCGGTTCTGCGCCTACAGCTGCAACTCAATCAGCAGCAGTGGCGGACCGGCAGTTTAGCCAAGTGGCGGAACAAATTTGGCAAGGCATGCAAAGCCTCAACCTGGATGCCGATGGCAAACCTCGGGTTGAATTGATTGATATGTCGCCAGCCGCCATCGCGTTGCGCGCTGAACGCCGGCAAGAATGGTGGAACCAGTTACAACAAGTGAATGCCGAAGCACTGAGCGAGCAGCAGCGGATCAACTACGACATGCTCAGCTACCGCCTGCGCAACGATATCGATAGCGATCGTTATTTAGAATACCTACAGCCATTAAACGCCGAAGGCGGTTTTCATAGCAACTTAGCCTTTATGGTACGTAGCTCTGCTTACCAAAGCGCCAGCGATTATGAACAGTACCTGACGCGCCTCGCGAGCGTACCTCGTTACATGGCGCAGCAAACTAAATGGTTGCGCACCGGTTTGGAGCAAGGCTACTCCCAGCCGCAGGCGGCTATGCGCGGTTTTGAAGAGAGTATTCTGGCATTTATTGTGCAAAACCCCGTTGATAGCGTGTTTTTTGAACCTTTCCTGCGCCAACCCAGTGCCATTGATGATGCCACCTGGGAGCAGCTAAGTACCCGTGCCAAGCAATTAATCGATCGTGAGATCATGCCGGCGTACCAAAACTTTTTCGACTATATGGTGATGGAGTATCTACCCAATAGCCGCACCAGTATTGGCGCCAGCGAGCTACCCAATGGCGCTGAGTATTACCAAAACCGAATTCGGCACTTCACCACCACCGCTTACAATGCCGAGGAAATTCATCAAATCGGCCTGGCCGAAGTCGCCCGCATCCGTAATGAAATGGCAGTGGTGATTGAGAAAACTGGATTCGATGGGAATTTTGCAGAATTTATCGAGTTTTTGCGTACCGACCCGCAATTTTATCCGAAAACCGCGGAAGAGCTGCTTAAAACCGCCGCTTATATTGCTAAACAAGCGGATGGTCAGTTACCGAAATTTTTCAGTCAGTTGCCACGCCAACCCTATGGCATTGCGCCGGTACCCAGCGAAATTGCGCCTAAGTACACTACCGGCCGTTATGCGGGTTCAGCCCGCGATGACCGCGCCGGCTTTTACTGGGTAAATACCTATGCGCTAGACCGCCGTCCGCTTTATGAAATGGAGGCGTTAACCTTGCACGAAGCCATGCCGGGCCACCATTTACAAATCGCTTTAGCGCGGGAATTACCTGACGTGCCAGATTATCGGCGCAGCACCTATATTTCGGCATTTGGCGAGGGCTGGGGGTTGTACGCCGAGCATCTGGGTACCGAAATGGGCTTTTACCAAGACCCTTACAGTGATTTTGGCAGGTTGAGTTTTGAAATGTGGCGTGCCGCACGCTTAGTTGTGGATACCGGTATGCATGCGTTAGGTTGGAGTCGCGACCAAGCCATTGAGTACATGGCCTCGAATACGGCGCTGTCAATGCACAACGTGACCACCGAAATCGACCGTTACATTACCTGGCCGGGCCAAGCGTTGTCCTACAAGTTGGGCGAGATTGTGATCAAACAACTGCGTGCTGAGGCCGAACAGGCACTTGGTGAAGGCTTTGATCTTCGAGCCTTTCACGCCGCGGTGTTAAAAAACGGCAGCATTCCGCTAGACACCTTGCAACAACAGGTTCGTAATTGGATTGATAGCCAACTGACCGCGGCGGCGGCGCCAGCCGCGGCGGCAGCAAACTAACACTAGGTCCGTAGTCGGAGCCAACCGACAGGTATAAAAAAAGCTGGTTCATGGGAACCAGCTTTTTTATATAAGCGCCTGCAAGCAAGCGCTTTTTTAACCAACTATCGACCGGTTAGGCAATTTCTAACGTCGCGATAATATTCTTCTTCGCCGCTGCTTCTGCCGCACGGAACGCATCCATTTGGTCGAAGTTCAAATACTTATAAACTTCTCCCGCCATGGCATTAATGTCTTGCGCATAAGCCATGTACTCTTCCGCCGTTGGCAACTTGCCGAGAATCGCGCCAACCGCCGCCAGCTCAGCTGAGGTTAAATACACGTTGGCACCATCACCTAAGCGGTTCGGGAAGTTACGCGTAGAGGTAGATAATACCGTTGCACCCGGCTCTACCCGCGCTTGGTTACCCATACATAATGAACAGCCCGGCATTTCAGTACGCACGCCGTTACGCTCATAAATGTCGTAATAACCTTCTTCTTTTAGCTGCGCCTGGTCCATTTTGGTCGGCGGAGCAATCCATAACCGCGTATTCAAATCGTCTTGGTTTTTCTCTAACAATTTGCCGGCCGCACGGAAGTGACCAATGTTGGTCATACAAGAACCGATGAATACTTCATCAACCTTGTCACCAGCGACATCGCTTAGGGTTTTCGCATCATCAGGATCGTTCGGGCAACAAACGATTGGCTCTTTAATGTCAGCCAAATCGATTTCGATCACGGCACTGTATTCAGCATCCGCATCGGCACGCATTAATTCAGGATTTGCCAACCAAGCTTCCATTTTCCGTGCACGACGCTCAAGGGTGCGAGTATCACCGTAGCCTTCGTTAATCATCCAACGCAACATGGTGATGTTAGAGCGCAAGTACTCTGCCACTGAGGCTTCCGACAAGTTAATGGTACAACCTGCGGCTGAACGCTCAGCTGAGGCGTCTGATAATTCAAACGCTTGCTCAACGGTTAAGTGATCAAGACCCTCGATTTCCAAAATCCGACCCGAGAAGATGTTCTTCTTGCCGCGCTTCTCAACGGTCAACAAGCCTTCTTTAATCGCAAACAACGGAATCGCGTGTACTAAGTCGCGCAAAGTAATACCTGGCTGCATCTCGCCTTTAAAGCGCACCAGTACCGACTCAGGCATATCCAGTGGCATCACCCCGGTAGCCGCCGCAAACGCGACTAAGCCAGAACCTGCTGGGAATGAAATACCAAGCGGGAAGCGCGTGTGTGAGTCGCCGCCAGTACCAACAGTGTCAGGCAACAACATGCGGTTCAACCAGCTGTGAATAATACCGTCGCCTGGACGTAAGCTCACGCCACCCCGGTTCATAATGAAATCCGGTAAGGTGTGCTGAGTTTCAATATCAACTGGCTTCGGATAAGCCGCGGTGTGACAGAATGACTGCATGGTTAAATCCGCAGTAAAACCTAAACAAGCTAGGTCTTTTAACTCGTCACGAGTCATTGGCCCGGTGGTGTCTTGCGAGCCGACTGTGGTCATTTTCGGCTCACAGTAAGTGCCTGGGCGAACGCCAGCCATACCACAAGCTTTACCCACCATTTTTTGTGCCAAGGTAAAGCCCTTGCCACTGTCGGCTGGTTGCTCTGGCTTCAAGAATAAGTCTGACGGCCCCATACCTAAGGCTTCGCGAGCACGCTCAGTTAAGCCACGCCCGATGATCAGGTTAATCCGGCCGCCGGCCCGTACTTCGTCTAAAATAACTCGTGACGCGTAATCGTATTCGGCAATCACCTCGCCCGCTTCATTTTCAATTTTACCGTCGTACGGATAAATAGTGATCACATCACCCATGTTCATTTTGTCGACATCGGCTTCAAATACTAAGGCACCCGCATCTTTCATGGTGTTGAAGAAAATAGGTGCTACTTTACTACCGATACAAATACCGCCAGCACGCTTGTTTGGCGTACCCGGCATATCTTCACCAATGAACCACAACACCGAGTTAGTCGCTGACTTACGCGACGAGCCAGTACCGACCACGTCACCGACAAACGCCACTGGGTGACCTTTTTGCTTTAATTCCTCAATTTGCTTAGCCGCATCGGTAATACCCTCGCGCGGCATTTTGTACATGGCTTTGGCATGTAATGGAATGTCTGGGCGTGACCACGCATCTGGGGCTGGTGATAAATCATCAGTGTTGGTTTCGCCGGTGACTTTAAATACCGTGGTTTTGATTTGCTGCGGCATTTCGTTGCGCCCGGTAAACCACTCTGCGGCGGCCCAAGACTCAATCACTTCTTTCGCTAGCGCATTACCCGCCTTCATTTTTTCTTCGACGTCGTGGAACGCATCAAACATCAATAAAGTGTGCTTGAGTTCAGTGGCCGCGAGGCTAGCTACTTCAGCATCGTCGAGTAATTCAACGAGAGTTTCAATGTTGTAACCGCCATGCATGTTACCCAGTAACTTCACCGCGTCTTGCTTGCTGATAATGGGTGATTCAGCTTCGCCTCGCACTAACGCGGTCAAAAAGCCGGCTTTCACGTACGCAGCTTCGTCTACGCCCGGTGGCACGCGGTTGGCAATCAAATCCAACAAAGTGTCGGTTTCGCCTGCTGGTGGATTTTTCAATAATTCGACTAAGCCAGCCACTTGTTCAGCGGTTAATGGCTTCGGTGGGATGCCTTCTGCGGCACGCTCTGCAACATGCTGACGATATTCTTGTAGCACTCTTAAGCCCTCTTGATGGTCATGAGTTTCGAACCGCCGTGGCGGTGCGAGAAAAAAGTCGCGCAATTATAAGGGTTTTAGGGCGGGATTAAAATTCAAGTCAGCTTATAAACCTGTATAACTACCATAATTTAAGTGAATAACCCCGCCGGTTACAATTGCTTGCAATCTGCTACAGAAAATTACGCCGTGGTCATAAACTATTCACATCTTTCGTGCATCTTAATAGGTGTAATCACGGCAACTCATTCACCGTTGATTACGTCGGTTAAGTAAAGATTTTTCACACAGCGCACGAGGGTTAGGTTATGCACATTAAATCTAGTTTAAGCGCGCTGCTCGTGGTCCCAGTATTGTGGTCGGGTGCCGTGGCAGCGCATGCTTCGACCGCGTCGACAGTGGTACAACAAACCACTGGCATTCAGCCCGATCAACATTACGTGATCCACTATCAAGTCACGTCTATGCATCCAAGTTTAGGCTTACCAATGAGCGAGCTACAGCAGCAGTTGTTTAGCCAGCTGAGTAACGAGCACCGGGCGTTACTGCCACAGCACGTTGCCGCAGCAAGCCAGCAATTGCAACGGCAGTTCAGTGCAGTCGCGATAGCTGGCGTAGGCGTGGCAGATAGTCGCAGCGTAGCGACTTACCGTTAACGGGGCGTGGCGGCTGAGAGCTCAGCTCGCGTTTGCTTTAATTTGTTCTAGTTTGGGTAAGCACCGTCTGCCAAAACAAGCTGGCTGCAGGCCCCGCAATACGGTCTGCAGCCTTCACCAAATGTACCTCTAGTTGCGCCTGATTTAAAAAACCAGGAATCGCGAGTGGCAGTAACGCAGGTTGCTGGCCGCGTTCAGGGGCTAAGTAATTCGCAACCAAGTGCTGCGGAATCACACCCCAACCTAACCCAGCCAAAAGTAACTCACGCTGGGTGTGAGAGTCGTTCACCCGAATTCGTTGTTGGCCCGGTAACCGCAAAATAGCATCTAAATTGATGCCGGTTTCGAGGTTCTGCGGGATCAGCATCGGCACATTCAACAAGGCTTCACGAGTGGTTGGCACCCCACCTAATTGCGCTGCTAATTGCGTACTCATCACCACCGCCAATTGAAACGGGCCAAGCCGTTGAGTTTCAAAGTCGCCATATTGGCGAAATACCGGCAGCCACGGACACAAACCGATATCGACTTCACCATCGCGCAAACGCCGTAAAGTGCGCAGTTGCGACTCCCCAGTGAGCAATAATTCAGTGGCTGGATACTCTTGTTGCAGCTGTTGTAGCGCGGCCACTAACACTGAGGGATCGCAGGTATGATCATAAGCAATACGCAACTGCGGTTCCGCTCCCCGCTGTAATTGCGTGGTGAGTGACTCCAATCGCGCTTGCTGTCGAATCACTTCATGGGCTTGGCGCAGAAATTGTTCACCACTTGGACTAAGCTGTAAGCGATACGTATCTTCAGCAAATAATGCGAAACCCGCTTGTTGCTCGAGCTTTTTCAGTGCCATGCTGAGCGCTGCTTGAGTCCGGTGTAGGCGCTCCGCAGCCGCTTGCAAGCTACCGGTCTCAGCTACCGCTGCAAGCATCTGCAATTGCCATAAGGTCATCGTGAGTTTCTCTGTGCCAAGTGAAAGATAAAAGTAGGACACCAAACAAATTAAGAATTACTTTATAAGAATTTAATATTTAATCAATATAACTTTAGCTTTTGAGGCCGTACACTGTCGTTGTTCACTGGGTACTTACATTCTCAGAACTCTCATTTTGTAAAGGATATTGCGCCATGCTTGCTCGTATTGATCGTCAGTTACTCATCCTTCCTTTACTCGCTTTGGCGTTGGCGGGTTGCGAACCACGCACTCCAACCAGTCCAGCTGCGCCGGTGGTGCAACCGGTCAAACTTCATCAAGTGGCAACTCCGGGCAGTGAACGGCTGCGCCAATTCCCGGCGGTGGTCGAGGCGGCCGAAGCAGCACAACTAGCATTTCGAGTCGGTGGTGAAATCGTCAGTTTGCCGGTGAAACCAGGCCAGGAAGTCGCGCAGGGTGCGCTGCTAGCGGCACTTGATAAAACCGACTATCAACTGGTGGTAGACCAAGCCCAAGCGCGCTTCGAACTGGCTCAAGCACAATACTCACGCGGCGCGAAATTGATTGAGTCAGGGTTAATGTCCCAAGCACAATTCGACGAAATTCGCTCCAATATGGAAGTGGCCCGCGCTAACTTACAAACCGCGCGCGCCAATTTAAGTTACACCGAATTAAAAGCGCCGTTTGCCGGAACTGTGGCGCAACTATTCGTGGAAAACTACGAAAATGTGCAACCGCTGCGGACCATTGCTACCTTGCAATTAAGTGACGCTATCGACATTAGCATTCGGGTGCCAGAGAACATTTTTGCTCGCGTCCAGCGGCGTACTGATGTGAGCGTGGATGTCGTGTTTGACGCCTCACCGGGCAATGCTTATCAGGCAAAACTGAAAGAGTGGGATACCGTGGCTGACCCCGCAACGAACACTTACAAAGTAGTGTTCAGTATGCCCAAACCGCTCGATATTAATGCCCTGCCCGGGATGTCAGCCACCGTGATTGTCGATTCCAACGAGATCATGAGTGGCGCCAGCACTGCGCTAGTGGTACCCGCCAGTGCGGTATTTTCACCGCCCCAAGCCGATGGCGAACGCTGGGTGTGGATTTTTACGCCAACCAGCACTAATCCGGAGCTTGGCGAAGTGGTCGCGCGCGCAGTACAAGTGGGCGCTGTCACCAACGCCGGAATTGAAATTACCAGCGGGCTGAGTGCGGGCGAACAAGTGGTGGTAGCCGGTGTTCACCAATTAACCGAAGGACAGCAAGTTCGCGTCTGGGTTCGTGAGCGGGGCATCTAAATGGATATTGCACAGTTTAGTATTAAGCGCGCTACCACCAGCTGGTTATTATTGCTAATTTTATTGATCGGTGGCAGCGTCGCCCTGTTCGAGCTTGGGCGGCTAGAAGACCCAGAGTTCACCTTAAAAAAGGCAATGGTGATCACCAGTTATCCGGGCGCGTCGGCACAGCAGGTGGAAGAGGAAGTCACTTACCCGCTTGAGAACGCCATTCAAGAACTCCCCTATGTTGATCATATTACCTCCATTTCGCAGCCGGGCTTGTCGCAAATTACAGTGGAAATGCGCAGCGTTTACCGCAGTGATGATTTAGCCCAAATTTGGGATGAACTACGCCGCAAAGTGAACGATCGGAAAGGGCGATTGCCGCCCGGCACCGGCGAACCTGTGGTTCGTGATGATTTTGCGGATGTGTATGGGGTTCTGCTGAGCATTACCGGTGAGGGTTATAGTTATCAGGATATTCGTGACTACACCGAACTGTTGCGGCGTGAGCTGGTGCTGGTGGAAGGGGTTGGCAAAGTCACCATGGCCGGCACCCAACAAGAACAAGTCATGGTTGAAGTATCGCGGGCAAAGCTCGCTAATTTTGGGATTCCGCCGGAACGTATTGGCCAATTGTTGCAAACCCAAAATTTAGTCTCCGATGCGGGCGCGGTGATGCTCGGTAGTGAGCGCTTACGTATTGCTACCAGCGGTGAATTTAATTCAGTTGAGCAACTCGCCGATTTACTGATTTCCAACCCGGGTGCCGACGAGCGCATCCGCTTGCGGGATGTGGCTACCGTCTACCGTGATTATGCCGAAGAACCTAACCATATTGTGCGCTTTGATGGCGCCCCCGCGTTGTGGCTGGGAGTATCTTTTGCGCCCGATGTGAACGTGGTTGAGGTGGGTGAGCGCTTACAAACTAGAATGCAAGAGTTAGAGTACGCGCGCCCGGTCGGCATGTTAGTCAATGCCATTTATGACCAACCAGCCGAAGTCGCTAAATCCGTCAGTGGTTTTATTGTCAATCTAGCAGAAGCCGTCGTCATTGTGGTGATTGCCCTGTTGTTTACGATGGGGTTACGCAGCGGCGTGCTGATTGGCGTGGTGTTGCTTATCACCGTGATGGGCAGCTTTATCTTTATGTATCTGATGGATATTCAGCTGCAACGGGTGTCGTTAGGGGCGCTTATTATTGCGCTCGGCATGCTGGTTGATAATGCCATTGTGGTCGCTGAGGGGATGTTAGTTGGCGTCCAACGCGGCCAAACGCGCCTACAAGCCGCATCCACAGTGGTGAAACAAAACAAGTGGCCGTTACTCGGTGCTACCATTATCGCCATCATTGCGTTTGCGCCCATTGGCTTGTCCAAAGACGCCAGCGGTGAGTTTGCTGGGAGCTTATTTTGGGTGTTATTGATTTCCTTGCTCCTAAGTTGGTTTACCGCCCTTACCCTGGTGCCATTCCTTGGCAATTACTTATACGCACGTGGCATCACAACCACCGAAGATGTTGGCGGCGATGTTTACGACAGCCCGTTGTTTCGTTGGTACCGTAAGTGGCTAAAAATCTTTTTAGCCTGGCGCAAAACCACCATGCTGGCGTTATTAGGGCTGCTGGTATTGGCGATTGCTGGCTTTGGTTTCGTCCGCCAAGCGTTTTTCCCGCCCTCCACCACGCCTATTGTTTATGTTGATGTGTGGTATCCGCAAGGTACTGATATTCGCCATACCGCGCAGGATACCAAGCGTTTGGAAAGCTGGTTACAGGCGCAACCCGGGGTAGACTTTGTCGCCACCACTATTGGTCAGGGTGGCCCGCGGTTCACCCTCACCTACATGGTGGAAAAGCGCTACGATAGTTATGCGCAATTCATTGTGCGGGCCGCAGATCAACAAACAATGCGCCAACTGATGCCAGCTATTCGCCAACATATTCAAGCCGAGCACCCTGATGTTGACGTAAAACTATCGCTGATTGAACTTGGCCCGGCTCAACCGGCCAAAATAGAAGCGCGCTTTACCGGCAGCGACCCGCAAGTGTTACGTGAGCTCTCGGCCCAAGCACAGGCCCTGCTGCGTGCCGATGGTGGTGCCGTCAATATCCATGATGACTGGCGCCAGCGTACCAAACTGCTGCAGCCCCAGTTCAACGAGAGCAATGCGCGCCGGCTAGGTATTACCAAAGCCGATGTCAATGATCTGTTGAAGCGCAATTTTGATGGCCAAACCGTCGGCATCTACCGCGATGGCACCGAGCTATTACCCATTGTCGTGCGACCGCCGGCGGCAGAACGCGCCGACCTAGACGATTGGCAAGAGCTACAAATATATAGCAGTGCATTGCAGCAATTCATTCCGCTGGGCCAAGTGGTGAGCGATATTGAGGTGGCTTGGGAAGATGAGCTGATCATGCGGCGTGATCGCAAGCGCACGCTTACGGTAATGGCTGATCATGATATTTTGGGCAGTGAAACGGCCGCGCAAGTGTTTGCCAGAGTGCGTCCCGCCATTGAAGCGCTACCACTCCCCACTGGCTACCAATTAAGCTGGGGCGGCGAATATGAAGCGTCAACCAAAGCCAAAACCGCGATTTTTGGGGCGCTCCCCCTCGGGTTCTTGGTGATGTTCATTATTAGCGTGTTGCTGTTTAGTTCGATTCGCCAGGCCAGCGTGCTGTGGACCACGGTGCCGCTCAGTATTATTGGCGTGACCTTGGGCCTAGTGCTCACCAATCAGCCCTTTGGGTTTATGGCGCTGCTCGGCTTCTTGAGTTTGTCGGGCATGCTGATTAAAAACGGCATCGTACTGCTCGAACAAGTGCGGGTAGAGCTGGAAGCCGGCAAAGCTGCCTATCAAGCCCTACTGGATGCGTCGGTGAGTCGGGTGCGGCCAGTGAGTATGGCGGCGGCCACTACCATTTTAGGCATGGCGCCGCTATTGCTCGATGACTTCTTTGCCAGTATGGCAGTGGTGATTATGTTTGGCTTAGGGTTTGCCACCGTGCTCACCTTAGTGGTGGTGCCGGTGATGTATGCCTTGGTGATGCGCGTGCCGATGGCGCATGGCACCCGCAAACCTTAGCCAATCATTACTGCACCAAGCGCCGGCGGCCGTACCACCAATACACCGCCGGAATCACAAATAGTGATAACAGCGGCGCGATGATCATACCGCCGATCATCGGCGCCGCAATACGTTGCATCACTTCACTGCCGGTACCCTCGGTTAACATAATGGGTAACAGTCCGGCGATAACCGTAATGACCGTCATCGCTTTGGGCCTAACCCGCTGTACCGCGCCTTCAATAATGGCCGCGTGCAATCCAGCCGCGGATTTATCCTGACTATCACGCCATGCATTGTTCAGGTATAGCAGCATCACCACCCCAAACTCAGCCGCCACCCCGGCAAGCGCAATCATACCGATGAGCACGGCCACCGACACATTGAAGCCGAGCCACCAAACTAGCCAAATAGAACCACTCACCGCCAACGGCAGCGTCGCCAACACCAGCAGGCCTTGTTTAAACGACCGAAAGGTCAGGTACAGCAGCACTAAAATTACCGCAATGGTGAGTGGTACCACTTGCTGCAACTTTGCCTCCACGCGTTGCATATACTCATATTGGCCGGCCCAGCTATAGCTATAACGAGCGGGCAACGGCAAATCTTGTAACGCCGTTTCCGCCGCCTCAATGTATGCATCAATCGCCACACCCGCCGCGGGCTCAATAAAAATCCAGGCATTGGGCTGCGCATTTTCACTGCGGATCATGTCCGGTCCTGCCGCCAACTCCACCGTGGCGACTTGTTCCAGCGTCACCCAGGCCCCGGTTGGGGTAGCAATGGGTAACTGGCGAATGGTCGCCAGATGATCACGATAAGCACGCGGATAGCGCAGATTGATCGGGTAACGTTCATTACCCTCAATCGTCTGAGCGATGTTGCCGCCCCCAATCGCGAATTCAATATGCCGTTGAATGTCGGCTTGACTCAATCCGAACTGCGCTGCTGCGGCTAAATTTGGGGTGATGTTTAGATAGCGCCCCGCCGCCGTGCGTTCAGCAAATACTGAGCCCGACTCAGGCAATGGCGCCAAGCGCGTTTCAATAGCAGTTGCCAATTGTTGTAACTGATTCACATCAGCACCCGCTACTTTTATCCCAAGCGGCGTTTTCATACCCGTCGATAACATATCAATTCGAGTCTTAATCGGCTGTACCCAGGCGTTGCGCACCCCCGGAATTTGTACGGTCGCATCGAGCTCGGCAATAATGTCCTCAATGGTGATACCCGGCCGCCATTGGGATTGTGGTTTTAATTGAATGGTGGTTTCTAACATACTTAACGGCGCAGGATCAGTGGCGGTATCGGCGCGACCTGCTTTACCAAATACTTGCGCCACTTCCGGTACGGTTAAGATCAACCGGTCGGTTTGCTGCACCAAACGACTGACGGTTTGCACACTGACACCCGGCAAGGTGGTAGGCATGTACATTAAATCGCCCTCTTGCATGGTGGGCATAAACTCATGGCCAAGCTTTGACCACGGATAGTAAGCACTTGCTGCCACCACCACGGCAAGCATTACCGTAAGTTTGGGCCAATTCAACGCGCCCCGTAGTAAGGGTGCATACAGCCAAATCAGCGCCCGCGCGAGCGGATTTCGCTGTTCACTACGGATTTTTCCGCGCACTAACCAGCCCATCAGCACCGGCACTAAGGTAACGGCGAGTAATGCCGCCGCGGCCATCGCAAAGGTTTTGGTGTAGGCGAGCGGCGCAAATAATCGCCCTTCTTGAGCTTCCAGGGCGAACACCGGCAGGAAACTTAAGGTAATAATCAGCAGCGAGAAAAATAATGCGGGACCCACTTCTTTGCTCGCCCCGGCAACCACCTGCCAATGCGCCTTCCCTTGCGGCGCTTGCCCGTGTTGCTGGGTATAACGTTCGAGGTGTTTGTGCAGGTTTTCGACCATCACGATTGCCGCGTCGACCAACGCACCAATGGCAATAGCAATCCCACCTAAGCTCATGATATTGGCGTTAATCCCTAACCACCGCATGGCAATAAAGCTCATGAGGACCGCCAGCGGAATGGTGATCAAGGCCACAAATGCCGAGCGCAAATGCAGTAGAAACAACACTGTCACAAGTGCTACAAAAGCCATTTCTTCGAGCAACTTATGGCTTAAATTATCCACCGCATTGTTGATTAATTGAGACCGATCGTAAGTGGTTACCACCTCGACACCTTCCGGTAGCCCTCGTTCAAGCTCGGCAAGTTTAGCTTTTACCGCCGCAATCGTCGCCAATGCATTATCACCATGGCGCATCACAATAATGCCGCCAACCACTTCGCCTTCGCCGTTTAGTTCCGCCACCGCCCGCCGAGTTTGTGGCCCTTTACGCACCGTTGCGATATCCGCCAGAGTCACCGGCGTCGCGCTGGCGCTGGTGAGCGGCATGGGTAACCGCTGTAAATCGGCTAGCGACTGTAAATAGCCTGGCCCCCGCACCATGAATTCAGCTTCAGCCATTTCCACAACACCACCACCGACTTCTCGATTCGCCGCCACTATAGTGCTTTGTACTTGGGCTAAGGTCAGTCCAAATTGGCGCAGTTTCTGCGGATCAACCACAACTTGGTAGGTTTGCACCATGCCGCCAACGGTGGCCACTTCAGCAACCCCGTCAACGCTCTGTAATGATTGCTTCAAATACCAGTTTTGTAAGCTGGTTAGTTCACTTAAATCGTGCTCACCACTGCGGTCGGTGAGCGCATATTGATAAATCCAACCCACCCCACTGGCGTCTGGACCTAAACTGGGCGTAATACCTGCTGGCAGTTGGTCCTGAGCCTGATTCAAATACTCGAGCACGCGTGAACGTGCCCAATACATATCGGTATCATCGGCGAAAATAATGTAAACATAGGAATCGCCATAAAATGAATAGCCCCGCACCTCTTCAGCGGCTGGCACGGCCAGCAGCAAATTAGCCAATGGCCAGGTAATTTGCTGCTCAACAATCTCAGGTGCTTGACCCGGGTAGGGCGTTTTGACAATCACTTGCACGTCAGATAAATCTGGCAGCGCGTCTAACGGTGTGGTGCGCATGGCTTGATAGCCAAACCACCCCAGTATCAGCGTCGCGAGGATCACCAGCACTCGATTGTTAATGGAGCTATCAATGATGCGCGTGAGCATTTTGCGCCTCCTGTGCTGGCGGGATAGCATTCAAACTAGCCTCAGCATCGAGCAAGAATTGACCGGATACCACCACTTGCTGGTGCATCGCTAAGCCACTCAGGATTTCTGCATAATCTTGGGCAATCAGCCCGACTTCGACGGCTTGTTGCACAAAAGTGCCATCATCCTGCTGTAGGATCACGCGATTCTGTACCTGCTCATGGGGCGCTTGAATGAGTGCAGCAACGGGCACCGCCAACACCTCTCGCTGAGGTCCGCCAAAGATTTCTAACCGCGCTTGCTGGCCGACTAACAGCTTGGCGTTCGCCGCCTGTGCTAACTCAGGTAGCTTTACCCGCACTCTTAGCGTGCGCGCCATGGCATCTAATTCGGGGTAGATATAATCAATGCTGGTTTCAACCTCGTTAAGATCAGCTGCAGCGAGCGTTACTTCCACCGGGCTGTTCAGATTAAACCAATCCGCTTGGGCTTGAGGCACATCGCCAATTAGCCACAAACCATCGTCGCCGGTAATCGTCATGATGACCGAATTGGGTTCAACAAACATGCCCTGCGATACATTCAGACTCGTGACGACGCCACTTTGCGGCGCATAAATGGGTACTTCATAGCGAACCCGCTGGGTTTGCTCTAACTCTTCAATGAGCTTTGGCGCAAAGCCCAATAGTCTTAGCCGGGTTCGACCATCCTCCCGCAGCGCTTGGCGACGTGCGTTCGAGGTGATATCGCTGAGTGCACCTAAGGTTTGCAAATAATCTTGTTGGGCAACCACCATCGCTTGGCTATAAATTTCATACAGCACTTCGCCTGCCTCAACCCGCTCCCCCTCGGTGCGCACTGACAGCTGTTCTAGCCAACCCGCCGCTCGCGGATGCACGTGCAGCTGGGCATTGGTGTTCCACACCACTTGCCCCTGCGTATCAATGTAGCGCCACAGCGTGCGCGGCATGACATGCTCAGTCCGAATACCCAGTGCCTGTTGAATGTCACCACTGACATTTACTTGTGGCCGCTCACTCTGACTTGCTTCCCGCGCCACCAGATCCATCCCACAAATCGGGCAGGTGCCTGGCTCTCCTCGCACTATTTCAGGGTGCATCGGGCATACGTACTGGGTCATTGCTGGGGTTTGTTGCTGACTCAATTCAGGCTCAGCGTTCGCGACATTCAATTCAGCGATTCCGGTCGCCTCATTGCTATGCATGTGCTCAGCATGGGTTGTATTCGCGGGCTCAGCATGCTCATGACTCGCATGTTGTTGCCACCCATTAGCAGCTGGAGTTATTAACATCAATAAGCTTAAGCCAAGGAGCGCGCAACCAAGGTTAGCAAGAAACGAACGCGGGGTACGCGATAACGGTTTAAAAATAGTCATACCATAATCCTAATTCAAGATGCGCTCGTGCTGCACACGAACGAAAGCACAACCTACCCGGGGCGCAGGCGGTTCACCACAGTCGATTGAATTAGGCAATAATAGGAGGTTTGATGGCGCTTAAAAAAACATCTGTCGGTAATTGTACTTGAGTGGTTAAGCGGTAGCTGCTGGGGAGCTGCCAATCAACCTTAAGTTGCCAGAGTAGCGCGACGCTGGCGTGGCAGGCGTGCATACAGTCGGCACATTGTTGGTCGCAGTCTAGCATGGGTGTGCTAGCTGAGGCGGATTGGCTAGTGGACTGATGTAGTCCAACCGCAGTTACTGAAGGTTCGGCATCGCAACAACTATGATCGGCCATTGGGGCTGATTCTGACATGGTCTGGGCTGCGCTCATTGCATGCTGCGCAGCCATATCGCCCACTGTCGCTGCTTGTGCGAAAGAAGCTAGCGGGCTGATACTCAGCGTGGTCACTAACAGGGCGAACCAAGTCACCCATATCATTGCGATACGTTTCATAAGGTTTATTGTAGCTCGATCAAGCCGAAATAAAAAGCCCGACCAAAAGGCCGGGCTGTTGTTAGCAAGAACTGTTATCAAGCACAAGTTCTGACGGAACGAATTACCAAATAGTAACGCGCTCTTCTGGAGCCACATACATTTCATCACCAGGTTTCACGTCGAACGCTTCGTAGAAGCCAGGGACGTTCACCACGGTGCCGTTCACGCGGAACATGGCTGGTGAATGCGGACCACGCATGACTTGCTGGCGAAGTGCTTCTTCACGTGCCTTGAATTTCCATACCTGAGCCCAGCCTAAAATAACGCGCTGCTCACCGGTAAAGCCGTCCATGACTGGCGCTTCTTCGCCATTCAATGACATCTGGTAAGCTTCATAGGCAATGGTTAAGCCAGCCAAGTCACCAATGTTTTCACCTAAGGCCAAGCGACCGTTGATGTTAAGCCCATCGACAACTTCGTAACCAGAATACTGGTCAGCCAAGTTGGTCGCGCGCGCTTCAAAGGCTGCACGGTCTTCATCAGTCCACCAGCTACGTAAGTTACCGTCGCCATCGTATTTCGAACCTTGGTCATCAAAACCGTGGCCGATCTCGTGGCCGATAACGGCACCGATACCACCGTAGTTCACTGCATCTTCAGCATTCATATCGAAGAAAGGTGGTTGCAAAATGCCTGCTGGGAATACGATTTCGTTCCGCACTGGGCTGTAATAAGCATT
This sequence comes from uncultured Idiomarina sp., assembly GCA_946885915.1. The sequence continues at coordinate 123,741 of CAMPHF010000005.1, read as the reverse complement.
CACAGTTTGTGGCGTCATGCCCCAATCTTCTTCTTTCACCGGCTGGCCGATTTTGCTGATTTGATCGTCATATTCAAACGTCGTTGAACGCTTAATGTTGCCCACTAAGTCATCCGCAGCAACGCTGAGCGAGCTGTAATCACGCCACTCGTTCGGGTAGCCAATTTTCGGATCAAACTTGCTCAATTTCTCTAGTGCTTTCACCTTGGTATCTGGCGTCATCCACTCTAGATTTTGAATCGACGATTCATAGGCTTTAATCAAGTTGTCGATTAACCCAGCCATTTTCTCTTTAGCTTCCGGTGGGAAGTACTGCGCGACATACAGTTGGCCTAATACTTCACCTAAGGCGCCTTCAGTCGCATCAACACCGCGCTTCCAACGTGGTTCTTGAACTTCGTTACCAGATAACACTTTGCCATAGAACTCAAAGCGACGATCACCGAATTTCTCCGCCAAGGCATTCGCGAACCGGTCAGTAGTACGCGCGGTCATGTAGGCTTTTACCGTAGCTAAATCAGCTTCAGCTAATAAATCGCCTAACGCATCAAAATAGCTAGGTTGACGAACGATAATAGACTCAACCTCACCAATGCCAGCGCCTTGAGCATAGGCTTCAAAATTAAACCCGCTCAGTGCTTCAGTGAGTTCAGCAACGCTTTGCTTGTTGTACGTTAAATCAGCATTACGGCTGTCAACACGGGTCCACTGAATTTCAGCCAACGCGGTTTCAAATGCCATAATATCCTGAGCGGCTTGCTCAGCGTTTTCATAGCCGATCATCGCCAACAAGTCAGTTAAGTAACTCACATAAGCGGTGCGAATTTCTGCTGATTTCTCATCGTCTTTCAAGTAATACTCGCGATCCGGTAAACCTAACCCAGACTGCGACATATAGATGGCGTTGGTGTTTGGATCTTTGGCATCAGGATACACATAGAAGCCAAATGGAATGCTCACACCTAAGCGCGACAACTGCGCCATTTGCGCCGCTGCTGCATCAGCACTATCAACCGCTGCAATCGCGTCTAAATCGCCTTGAATAGGGCTATGACCTAACTGGTTGAGGGCTTCAACATCCATGAAGCTATTGTAGAAATCACCAATTTTGGCTTCGTTGCTACCCGCTTCAGGATTGCTGCTAGAGGCTTTTTCAATAAGACCGCGCAAGCGCTCTTGGTTCTGTTCACGCAAATCGTAAAATGCGCCAATGGTAGAACGGTCACCAGGAATTTCGTTATTTTTGTACCAAGTGCCGTTAGCAAACATAAACAAATCGTCTTGCGGACGTACGCTGCGGTCAAAATTCTCAAGGAATAAGCCGGAGCTGAGTTGTTGTTGCTCGGCCTGCGCGGTTTGCTGTGATTGTGTGTCTTGTTGCGGTGAGCAAGCAGCTACACCTAGCGCTAAGGCGACGCTTGCCGCCACTGCGGTAAACTTGTTCATAACTTCCCCTTGTCTGTTTTGTTCTGGTCAATTGAATACAAATTCAACTGCCAGAGTGTATGCTGAAGCACACAAGCAGGTAAAGGTTGAAGGTACGATTGGCGGGGATTTTGCGGTAATTAGCGTGAAAAAATCGTAACAAAAAACCACCAAGGTTACCCTTGGTGGCTTCGCTTGTTATTTTTACTTAGCTTTCTTGTTTGCTTTCTTATTCGGTAAGTCAGTAATCGAGCCCTCGTGCACTTCTGCAGCTAAACCAACTGACTCATGCAAAGTTGGGTGCGCGTGAATGGTTAAAGCGATGTCTTCCGCATCACAACCCATCTCAATCGCTAAACAAACTTCACCTAACAACTCACCAGCATTGGTACCACACATAGCACCACCGATAATGCGGTTGTTTTTGTCAAAGATAAGCTTAGTCATGCCGTCCGTTGCACCTTGGGCAATCGCGCGACCTGATGCCGACCAAGGGAATACCGCAACATCGTACTCAATCCCTTGCTCTTTACACTCTTTCTCAGTCACCCCAGCCCACGCCACTTCAGGATCGGTGTAAGCAATCGATGGAATAACCTTTGGATCGAAGTAGTGCTTCTGGCCAGAAATCACCTCGGCGGCAACATGGCCTTCATGCACACCTTTGTGGGCTAACATCGGTTGACCCACGATATCGCCAATCGCGAAAATGTTTTTCACATTGGTCCGCATTTGCTTATCAGTCTCGATAAAGCCACGCTCAGTCACTTTCACGCCCGCCTTGTCCGCAGCTAACTTGCTGCCATTCGGCGCACGGCCAACCGCAACTAATACTGCGTCATATTTCACCGGCTTGTCAGGCGCATTAGCACCCTCAAAAGTAACATGAATGCCGTCTTTCTTAGCCTCAACTTTGGCCGCTTTGGTGTTCAACATAATATTGTCGAACTTCGACTTAATTTGCTTCATGAAGCTCTTGATGATGTCTTTGTCCGCCGGCGGGATCAGCTGGTCAGTCATTTCGACGACATCAACTTTTGACCCTAGGGCACTATAAACTGTGCCCATTTCTAGACCGATAATACCACCGCCTAGAATCAACATCCGGTCTGGTACAAAGCGCAATTCAAGCGCCGCGGTTGAATCCCAAATACGCTCGTCATCGTGCGGCACGAATGGCAATTTAATCGATTGTGAACCAGCCGCGATAATCGCGTGCTCAAAGTTAATGGTGGTGTCGCCGTCATCGCCGGTCACTTGCAAGCTCTTGTCGCTGGTGAATTTACCAACGCCTTGCACCACTTTTACTTTGCGCATTTTCGCCATTTGATCCAGACCACCGGTTAACTGACCGATGACTTTTTCTTTATGCTTGCGAATTTTATCGAGGTCGATTTTCGGCTCACCAAACTCAATCCCCTCGGCGCCCATGTGCTTCGCATCTTCAATGTGCTTAGCCAAGTGCAACAAGGCTTTCGAAGGAATACAACCAACGTTCAAACAAACGCCACCCAAAGTCGCGTAACGCTCAACTAACACCACTTCCTGCCCTAAATCAGCAGCCCGGAACGCGGCCGAATAACCGCCAGGACCTGCGCCTAGCACTACCACTTGGGTTTTCATTTCTTTGCTCATGACGACCTCATTATTCGAAATAATTGATGGGGCGCAGTATAGCAGCCCCGGGCGCGGTTGTTTATCCTTCCCGCGCGGTTTACAGAATCAATTTGCGAATGTCGGATAAGACGTTGCACAAATATACCGAGAAGCGCGCTGCAACTGCCCCGTCGATAACCCGATGGTCATAAGACAAGCTAGTTGGAAGCATCAGCCGCGGGGCAAAATCTTTGCCATTCCATTTCGGCTTCATTTCGCTTTTTGACACGCCCAAAATGGCCACATCAGGCGCATTCACAATTGGCGTGAACGCTGTACCACCAATGCCGCCAAGGCTTGAAATTGAGAAACAACCACCTTGCATATCGGTCGCTTTCAATTTGCCATCGCGTGCACGGGTAGAAACGTCCATGAGCTCCTCAGAGAGTTCATAAATGCCTTTTTTGTCGACATCACGAATCACTGGCACCACTAATCCGCCTGGAGTATCCACAGCAATACCTAAGTGAATATACTTTTTCATGATCAAGTGTTCGCCGTCTTCGGCTAAGCTTGAATTGAACACCGGATATTCCTGTAATGCCTTCGCCACCGCTTTCATAATGAACACTAATGGCGTGATTTTTATGCCATCTTTGCGCTTAGCTTGGAGCTCATTTTCTTGCTTACGGAAAGCTTCTAACTCGGTGATGTCAGCTTCATCGAACTGTGTCACGTGTGGAATGGTGACCCAATTCCGGTGCAAGTTAGGCCCAGAAATTTTCTGGATCCGAGTAAGCGGAATTTGCTCGATTTCACCAAACTTAGCAAAGTCGACCTTCGGCTGCGCAATCACTTGCAAGCCGCCACCGCCCGTTGCCATGCCGGCTGCAGCCGTCGCTTTCGGACGCGACAATTCATACTTCACGTATTCTTGCACGTCTTCTTTTAACACCCGCTGCTTGGGTCCAGAGCCTTTTACTTGGTTCAAATCGACCCCAAATTCACGCGCAACCCGGCGCACCGCAGGTGAAGCATGCACTAAACCTTGAGCTTGCTCTTTTTTGTCGAGCGGATGATCAGGCACAGGCGGTTTACGCGGCGCGTCATTGGTCTCGCTGTCTTTGCTCGACGCTGGGGCTGAAGCAGAGGTATCCGTGGTTGATTGTTGCTGCGCATCCGATGCTTCTGGCTCAGCATCCGCCGCAGCGGAACTGGTTACTTTCAGCTTTAACACCAGTGAGCCTTCTTTTACCTTATCGCCAACTTTTACCGCCACAGACTCCACCACACCCGCTTGTGGGCATGGCACATCCATGGTGGCCTTATCGGTTTCTAAGGTAATTAAGCCATCTTCAGCATTCACTTCATCGCCAGCGCTCACCAGCACTTCAATAATTTCGACTTCGCCACTTTCACCAATGTCAGGCACCTGCACTTCAATCACTTCAGTGCTACCGCTTGCTTTAGGCTTTTCGGCTGGCTGCTCTGCTTTGGCTTCTGCTTTATCTTCAGCTTTGGCTTCTGCTTTATCTTCAGCTTTGGCTTCCGCTTTATCTTCCGCTTTGGCTTCCGCTTTATCTTCCGCTTTGGCTTCAGCTTTATCTTCAGCTTTCGGTTCCGCAGCAGAAGCTTCCGCCGCCTCTAACAGCGCCAGCAAGTCGCCTTCTTTAATCTTGTCGCCAACTTTTACTTTCAGCTCAACCAGCTTGCCACCAAAGGGTGCCGGAATATCCATTGAAGCTTTGTCGCTTTCGACCGTAATAAGCGCATCTTCCGCTTCAATGGTATCGCCAGCACTTACCAGTAGCTCAATCACTTCAACTTCATCACCACCCACATCAGGGGCTAAAACGTCTTTTGTATCTGCCATGTTCAGCCTCCTTATGCGTACAGTGGGTTCACTTTATCAGTGTCGATGCCGAAGTCTTTGATAGCTTTCGCAACCACTTTAGCGTCAATCGTACCGGCTTGCGCAAGTTCGCTCAGTGCCGCCACCACGATGTATTGTGCGTCCACCTCAAAATGGCGACGTAAATTAGCGCGGCTATCTGACCGGCCAAAACCGTCCGTGCCCAACACTCGATAAGGCGTTGGAACCCACGCGCGGATCTGATCGGCGTACTGCTTCATGTAGTCAGTGGCAGCAATAGTCGGCCCCTTGGCTTTCGCTAATACTTGCGAAACATAAGCTTGCTTGGCTTTTTTGCCCGGGTTCAACATATTGTGACGATCAACATCAAGACCATCGCGCGCTAATTCATTAAATGAGGTCGCGCTGTAAACCGTGGCACTAATGCCAAAATCTTCAGCCAATAACTTAGCCGCTGCTCGTACTTGCTCCAAAATGGTACCAGAGCCCAACAGCTGTACTTCGCCTTTGGCACTCTTCGCGCTGACTTTCTCGAGCTCGTACATGCCTTTCAAAATACCTTGTTCAACCCCTTCAGGCATTTCTGGCTGACGATAGTTTTCGTTCATGACGGTAAGGTAATAGAACACGTTTTCGCCTTCACCATACATGCGGCGCATACCATCTTGTACAATCACCGCCACTTCATAACCGTAAGTTGGATCATAAGTAATACAGTTTGGCACGGTGTTAAACAGAATATGGCTGCTACCGTCTTGGTGTTGCAAACCCTCACCATTAAGCGTGGTGCGACCCGCAGTACCACCAACCAGGAAGCCACGGGCTTGGCTATCACCTGCCGCCCAGACTAGATCACCGACGCGCTGGAAGCCGAACATTGAGTAGTAGATGTAGAAGGGAACCATCGGCTCATCGTTGGTCGAGTAACTCGTGGCTGCAGCCACCCACGACGCCATCGCGCCGAGTTCGTTAATACCTTCTTGCAGTACTTGGCCTTTGGTATCTTCGCGATAATAAGCGACCTGGTCAGAATCCTGCGGTTCGTACTTCTGCCCCTGACTGGAGTAAATACCCACTTGGCGGAACAAACCTTCCATCCCAAAGGTACGCGCTTCGTCCGGAATAATCGGCACAATTCGCGAGCCAATTTTCTTATCTTTCAATAATGCGGTAAGCACCCGCACAAAGGCCATGGTGCTCGAAATCTCGCGCTCACCCGAGCCTTTCAAGACCGCGTCGAATGCGCTCAAAGGTGGAATTTCTAATTGCTTGCTAGATTCCACACGGCGCACAGGCATGTAGCCACCAAGTGCTTCACGACGGGCGCGCATGTACTTCATTTCTTCGCTATCTTCAGGGAACTTGTACAGTGGAATGTCTTCAAGCTCACTATCTTTAATCGGGATATTGAAACGATCACGGAAATGGCGAATCGCATCCATGTCCATTTTTTTCACTTGGTGGGCGATGTTTTTACCTTCACCCGCCGCACCCATGCCGTAACCTTTCACGGTTTTGGCTAAAATTACTTGTGGCCGGCCTTTAGTATTTACCGCTTTATGGTATGCGGCATAAACTTTCACCGGATCATGGCCACCACGGTTCAAACGCCAGATGTCTTCATCTGACAAGTTGGCCACCATCGCTTTGGTTTCTTCGGTTTTGCCAAAGAAGTGTTCACGCGTGTATGCGCCACCTTTGGCTTTGTAGTTTTGGTACTCGCCATCGACGCTATCTTGCATGATTTGTGCAAGCTTGCCGTCCGTGTCGCGATACAGGAGCGGATCCCAGTAACGACCCCAAATAACCTTGATGACTTCCCAGCCAGCGCCACGGAAGGTACCTTCTAACTCTTGAATGATCTTACCGTTACCACGAACAGGGCCATCAAGGCGCTGCAAGTTACAGTTCACCACAAAGGTCAGATTATCCAAGCCTTCGCGTGAGGCCAGACCGATCGCACCTAAGCTTTCTGGCTCGTCTACTTCGCCATCGCCTAAGAAACAGTAAACCCGCTGGTTTGAACAATCTTTAATGCCACGGTCGGTTAGATACTTCAGATAGCGCGCTTGATAAATAGCTTGCATCGGGCCTAAGCCCATCGACACCGTGGGGAATTGCCAAAACTCAGGCATTAATTTCGGGTGCGGGTAAGAACTCACCCCATTGCCATCAACTTCTTGACGGAAATTATCGAGCTGTTCCTCGCTAATTCGACCCTCTAAGAATGCGCGCGCATAAATACCCGGCGACGCATGGCCCTGAATAAACAAGAAGTCGCCGCCATCGCGGTCAGTTGGGGCGCGGAAGAAATGGTTGAAACCAACGTCATAAAGCATGGCTGACGAGGCAAAACTAGAAATATGGCCACCCAGTTCCAGTTCTTTTTTCGACGCTCGTAACACCATAGCGAGCGCGTTCCAACGAATGGCCGCCCGAATCCGATTTTCAATGGTTTGATCACCCGGCACTTGCGGCTCTTGGCTGGCCGGAATCGTGTTTAAGTACGCAGTGGTGGCGGTGTAGGGTAGGTAAGCACCGCTACGCCGTGCTTTTTCTACCAACTTTTCCAAAAGAAAATGACCGCGTTCCGGGCCTTCGGCTTCTAATACCGCTTCTAGGGCATCGATCCACTCCAGCGTTTCTTGCGGATCGAGGTCATCTTGTAAATGGTCAGTCATATTCAGTCCTTACCCAGTTTCATGTCGGCGCAACGAACGCTGCATTCGCGAGTTTTCGCGACTGAGCGTGAGTAGCGCATGTTCAATATAGGCCAGATGCTCGTAACATGCTTCGCGAGCTTGCTCTGGTTCGCCCGCCACTATCGCCGTGACAATGTTTTGGCGATGGGTGTTGAGCTTCTGCAACATTCCCGCCTTGCCTTCCAGCACGGCTAAATTCTGTCGAATATTCTCAGTAAGCAGCGGCTGCATACCGCGCACCAAATGTAATAACACTACGTTATGCGATGCTTCAGTAATACGTAAGTGAAACGCGCCCAACGCCTGCGCATGCTCGGCCAAATCCCCCTGTTGATGGGTTGCAATAGCCGCAAAGCTCGCTTCAATGGCCGCGATATCAGCTTGGGTACCCCGCAATGCCGCGTAATAGGCCGATATGCCTTCCAACGCATGCCGAAATTCAAGCAGGTCGAATTGTGACTCAGGATGCTTCGCGAGTAATTCAAACAGCGGTTCCGCTACTCGCTGTTGCATGGTATCAACAACATAAGTGCCGCCGCCCTGGCGCCGCTCAACCAGACCACGCGCTTCCAGCTTTTGAATCGCTTCACGCAGCGAGGGTCGAGATACCTCAAACTGGAAAGCTAAATCACGTTCAGACGGTAACCGTTGACCGGACGCTAAGGCGCCTTCGACAATCATGGCTTCAATTCGCGCCATAATCACATCGCTCAGTTTGGTTGCCTGTATTTTGGGGAACGTCATCTCGTCCGAACCTGCCTCTTCGACCTCATTACCATTCTCGCCATCGACTCGCTAACGCTGGTCGAGAGACTCTTTCTAGCTACGCAGCTAGGGCCAGATTGGTTTATTAAATCTCAATAATGGGTAATTGGTATTACCAAAGAGTGGGTATTGTAGACGATAGCAAGGCTAAACCCCAAATGATTTTCGGCGCCGGCATGGTCTGACCAGCACCGAAACAAGGGTTGAAGTAGGTTTAGTAGAGGTAACCGCTGAGGGTAAGTACCGCCAATACCACCACCACTAGGAATAGGTTGCGCTTGGCCATTTTGACCGCAGCTTGTGCAGCACGTACTTCGATGTGTTCAGCGCTTGCCTCACTCTGGTGAAGACTATCAAGATTATCACCGTTAAAACTATCCGACGCGGCATACGCCACCTCGTACAAGACCTCAGCCGCCGCATGCCGAGGCTGGCTAAAGCTTGCTAACCATTGTGGGAGACCACGAGAAAAGTTACCCACTAACAGCATACCTGCAGTAGCCAACCGTACCGGCAGCCAATCGACTATCAACCACAACGACGGCCATGGCAGTTGCTGCCATGCCTGCCGGGCCAGCTCGGCTTGCTGATACTCATAGCGATCATCGGCGTCGTCACTATCAGCATATTCCGCATCCAGTGCCACAATGTCATCAATGTTGAGCCGTTGCATTTCACGCAAAATAACGTAAGCCAATGCCGCCGCCGCGCCCAATACCGCGAATACAATAATCGGCGCACCATAGTGTTTAAAATTTACCCATAACAGGGCTTGTGGTAAGTCGACCGGGCGCGGTAAGTCCACCGCATTCACGTCGGCCTCAAGCGCCTCCTGCAGTGCGCGTTGATGTTCCGCATGGGGTTGTTGAAGCCAGTTGCGGTAAGCTTGGCGCACTTGCGGCGCCTGAAAGCTGACCAATAAAATAATCACCCCAACCAACAACTCAACCAAGCCGTGGTCAATCATCCCTAAGACTAATCCAACGACAACCGCCGGCAACAAGGCTAACAACCACCAGCCATAGCGCCAGTTCAAAATGTTCGCCACTGCATCTTGATCGGCTAACCAACGCAACCAGCGTTGTAAGAGTCGATTTAACTGCCACGCCGAGCCCAATCGGGTCAACCGATCGATAGCCAGCGCGATTAACACCGCGATAAATTGCATAACTTCATCAAACTCCCTGATCCACTCGCAAAAGTGTGTGACGAAAATAGGCCCAATCAAAAGCTGGACCCGGGTCGGTTTTACGCACCGGCGCAATATGACAGTGCCCCACGATACGCTGCAAACTAAGCTGCGGATAAGCCCTCACTAGGGCTGCACAAACCTGTGCTAATTGCTGATACTGCGCCGCAGTATAAGGCGTGGTATCGGTGCCTTCTAACTCTATGCCTATACTATAGTCGTTACAACGCCGCCTGCCACAATACTGCGAGCGCCCGGCATGCCATGCACGCTGTGCAAAGGGGACAAACTGCACCACTTCACCGGTTCGATATATCACCACATGCGCCGACACCCGGAGCCCTTCAAGTTCAGCGAAACGCTCATCCGTTTGAGTATTTAAGGTGCCCATGAAGAGTTGCTCCACATAAGGTGTGGCAAACTCTCCCGCCGGCAAGCTGATCCCGTGAATCACGATTAAATTAATATCTTCAGGATCGGGGCGCGCATCTGCATGCGGCGATTGCCGCTGCACCACGTTAAGCTGATGGTCACGCACCTGCAGTGCAGCAGACTTCTGGTTGATAGGATCTGCGGTCGTCATTACCCTGCTATGCCCAAAACTTTGTTTTCACCGATAGCTCAAGTATCCTGTTTCTGTCGTACAAGGTAAAGTCTTACCAGTTTGGAGTCGCCATCGCTATGCAACCATCAACGCCACCTGATCCCACTCGCCGTACTGGTCGTGCGTTCGCTTGGATAGCCTGGCTATTGGCGCTGGGCTTGTTGTACATGTTTTTTGATGAGCAGCTCGCGCAGCAAGTAAATCCCAACCAACATCTCGACAGTGTACAGCGTGCCGGCAAAGTTGAAGTCGTGCTTGAGGCCAACCGCGCCGGCCACTACGTAGCGTCCGGCACCATTAACCGCCAACCGGTGGTGTTTCTACTCGACACCGGAGCCACACAAGTGGCAATCCCACTGGCAGTTGCCGAGCAGCTCAATCTGCAGCTGCAAGGGGAAGTTCGCGTACAAACCGCCAACGGCGTTGCGCGCGCCTACCAAACCCAACTCGACAGTTTAACCCTGGGCGCAATTGAGTTACGCAATGTCGATGCCACCGTGGTGCCTGGCATGGGAATGTCGCAAATTTTATTGGGCATGAGTGCACTCAAACAGGTAGAATTTAGCCAACGTAATCAAACCCTCACGATTCGCTATTAAGGACACCCGCTGTTATGGCTGAAATGCCCACCCAGATTGCTACTCAACTCGCCGCTGACCGCCGCCACGCGGTCCAACAAGCTTTGTTTGAGGATCTCCGGGGTGGCGCCGAAGCGGACATTACCGCGCAATTGATTGCGGCGGATAAAACCGCAACCGCGCGCCTGATCACCCGCGAGCCTGCGGTCATTTGTGGCCAAGCCTGGGTTAATGAGGTGTTCGCGCAGTTAGCGCCGACAGCTGGCCAAGTAACCATAAACTGGCAAGTTGCCGAAGCGCAAACCGTGCCCGCAAACACACTATTAGCCACCTTTTCCGGCCCAGCTCGCGCTATTTTAACCGGTGAGCGTACCGCACTGAATTTTTTGCAAACCTTATCCGGTGTGGCCACCACCACCGCGAGTTATGTTGCCGAGCTAGCAGGCAGCTCAACGCGCCTGCTGGATACTCGCAAAACCATCCCTGGAATGCGCAGCGCGCTTAAATATGCAGTAACCTGTGGCGGTGGTATGAATCATCGGCATGGTTTGTACGATGCCTTTTTAATTAAAGAGAATCATATTTTTGCCTGTGGCAGCATTGCCGCAGCCGTTAGCCAAGCGCGTGAAATTGCTGCTCATTTACCAGTCGAAGTGGAAGTGGAAAGCCTTGACGAACTGCAGCAAGCACTTGCCGCAGGCGCTGACATTATCATGCTCGACAACTTTAGCCTGGCTGATATTAATACGGCTGTTAGCACGACCGCAGGGCGCGCCAAGCTTGAAGTGTCAGGCAACATTACCCACCAGCGCTTAGCTGAGTTAGCGCAAACTGGGGTTGATTACATTTCCTCAGGCGCACTCACCAAGCATCTCCAGGCAATTGATTTATCGTTGCGTGTAGATGTCTAAGACGGGATAGGACGCCCGCACTTTATTACAATTAAGCTACACTTCTCTCCTCGTTTGCTAATACTTGACGCTCCGTTAAATTCTGTTAAGTTGTCTAAGCGTACCCAATTTAAAGGCAAGGATTCCCTTCCCTTTCAAATGGTCTAGGCACGCTTTTAAAGGCAAAGCCGTTGAAAAACGGTGACGCAAAGCCTCCGGTCTAAGGTTGTTGATTTGGTAAATGCCAGCGGCAAGTACCAGAAAAACTAAGATAGCGGGGTTGCAGGCGAAGTCTGGATATCTATCTAGCTTCTCTGCTGCAGTAATGTCGGACTCGATTTTACTTTTTGGCAAGTTCGGTCTATTGCTTATGTCTGTGTTGTGCACATATTCGTGGTGCCAATACATCACCAGCAACAACGAACACACTAAATATTGTTGTAGCAATTGATGCATAGCATCAGGAGAACACCCATGAAATACATGAACACTCGCAAACAAAAAGGCTTCACCTTAATCGAATTGATGATTGTGGTTGCCATTGTTGGTATTTTGGCCGCCGTTGCGATTCCAGTTTATAGCGATTACACCCAACGAGCGCGGGCGTCGACTGGTATTTCGGCACTAGAAGCCTATAAAACCGCAGTTGCGCTTTGCTATCAAACCAATGGCACCTTAACCGGTTGTACTTCAGGTGACCAAGGTGTACCGGGCGCGATTGTTGCGGATACCGTTAACGGTGTCACCACCGCTAGTGCTACCGACGGCGTTATCTCAGCCACACTTGAAGCAAACGACGCAGATGGCAACCCAATTGACATCGTGATGGCGCCAACGCCAACCGCAACCAACGTCAACTGGGTTATTCAGTGTTCTGACTTTGCGCTGGAACCAGGCACTCGGGTAGACGGTTGTACTGCCGCCATCGCAGCTGCTGAACCAGATCCTGCTGTGTAAACTAAAATTTTCTCTCCCTGTTGAGCTCGCACTTAGGTGCGAGCTTTTTTATCCCTGCTAAACTGCTTGATGTCTGAACACTTACCACGGGATCTCGGCTATGTTGCATCACACGCTCGGCGCTTTATTACTGCGCGACAATATTGTTCCTGAAGCCGCGTTAAACAGCAGCAGTGAACATGCGTATCGAGAAAAGCGTGGGTTTCCGGCAGTGCTGCTTGAGCGTAAATTAATTGGTGCTAGCCAACTGGCTGAGATTTGTTACCACGAATACCACGTGCCTTGGTTTGATTTAGCCAGTTTTAACCTTGATTTAATCCCCACCGAATATGTCAATGAGAAGCTGGTTCGCAAACACCATGCGTTGCCTTTATACCAGCGTGGCAATACCTTATTTATTGCCATGTCAGACCCGACTCGCATCGATGCATTGGATGATTTTCAGTTCCGCACTCGGCTACAAACCGAAGCCATCTTAGTTAACGAAGATATTCTCGGCCGCTACATCGATAAAGTGCTGGAGAACGAGACGACCGCGCTGGGCATTACCGAGGCTGATGAGCGAGAGCTGCAATCCTTAGATAAAGAAGAAGAACGGCAACAGCAAGACGACAATGCCAACCCGGAACAAAGCGATGCGCCCATCGTTATTTACATTAATAAGCTGCTACTCGACGCGATTAAACGCGGCGCTTCCGACTTACATTTTGAACCCTACGAGAACGACTATCGCATTCGATTTCGGATTGATGGCGTGCTACATGAGGTGGCGCGCCCACCGGTGTCGCTAGCAGGGCGCATGGCCGCCCGCTTAAAAGTGATGGCGCGGCTAGATATTGCCGAGCGACGCTTACCTCAAGATGGCCGCATCAAGCTCAAACTATCTAAAAATAAATCCATTGATTTTCGGGTGAGTACCCTACCGACTTTGTGGGGTGAAAAGGTGGTGATGCGGATCCTCGATTCTGCGGCCGCTATGTTGGGGATAGAATCGCTCGGTTATGAGCCCGAGCAGCAAAAACTTTATGAGAAAGCCCTGCAACGACCGCAAGGCATGATCTTGGTCACCGGACCCACTGGTAGTGGTAAAACCGTATCTTTGTACACTGGGTTAAATATACTGAATACGCCCGAAGTAAATATTTCTACCGCGGAAGACCCGGTGGAAATTAACTTACCTGGGGTCAACCAAGTTCAAATTAATACCAAAGCGGGGCTGACGTTTGCCGATGCGCTGCGCTCGTTTTTGCGGCAAGATCCGGATGTGGTCATGGTGGGTGAAATCCGCGATTTAGAGACCGCTGAAATTGCTATAAAAGCCGCCCAAACGGGTCACTTAGTGCTGTCGACCTTACACACCAACTCCGCGGCAGAAACGCTAACGCGATTACAAAATATGGGGGTTGCCCCTTACAACATAGCCGGCTCAGTGTCGCTCATTATTGCCCAACGGTTGGCTCGCCGCCTGTGCCCTCATTGTAAAGCGAAAGAAACCTTGCCCGAACAAGAGTTGCTCAGGCAAGGCTTCGCCCGCGAGCAGCTCGCTACCATAAAACTCTACAAGGCAGTGGGTTGTGAACAATGCACCGGGGGTTATCGGGGGCGTACAGGGATATACGAAGTTCTCCCCGTGACAGAGTCGATTCAAAGCCTTATTCTACAACAAGCGTCGGTACTGGACATTAGCGCACAAGCAAGTCGCGACGGGGTCAGCAGCCTTCGTCAATCGGCCTTACTGAAGGTTGCCAGAGGCACGATTAGCCTCGCCGAAGCGAATCGTATTACCTCGTTTCAAAACGGCTAAGCCGTGGCGAACGGCAACGCGCAGAATCAACCTTAGCTAGTAACGAGTAACCTGATGGCGAGAGCTGGAACCAAACTGACCAAGAACACACCACAGCTAAATGAGTTCAAGTGGCAGGGTATTAACCGCCGCGGACGCAAGGTACAAGGTATTGCGCGTGGTGACACGGTAAAGCAAGTACGCGCGCAGCTGCGCGAGCAAGGTATTGCGCCGGGTAAGATCGTCAAGAAAACCCAGCCGTTTTGGCGGCGGCAAACCATCACCAGCCAAGATATGGCGGTCATGACCCGCCAGCTCGCCACCATGCTTGCCGCCGGCGTACCGCTATTACAATCCCTCGATATGATTGCCCGCGGCACTGACAATTTGAAAATGCGGCAGTTGGTGCTGGCGGTGGCCAATGAAGTAAGTTCTGGTTCGCCATTGGCCGACTCATTACGCAAACATCCGCTGTATTTTGACGACTTATACTGTGACCTAGTGCACGCGGGTGAGCAATCTGGCTCCTTAGAAACCATCTATGATCGCATTGCGACTTACCGTGAAAAAGCCGAAGCACTAAAGGCTAAAATTAAAAAAGCCATGGTTTACCCGATTGCGGTGATTGTGGTCGCCATTGGTGTAACGGCTATTCTACTGCTATTTGTGGTGCCACAATTTAAGGCCATATTCGACGACTTCGGTGCGGAATTACCTGCCTTCACTCAATTAGTGATCGCGATTTCCGAAGGGCTACAAAATTACTTTCTACACTTTGTCGCCGCAGCTGTTGGTGCTGGTTTGTTATTTAGGCATCAACATCGCAAGAGTCGTCGTTTACGCGATCGGGTCGACCGCGTGGTATTGAAGGTTCCGGTGGTGGGCAGTATTTTGCACAAAGCGGCTGTTGCCCGCTATGCTCGTACCCTCTCGACTACCTTTGCCGCGGGCGTGCCCTTAATGGATGCGCTAGAGTCGGCCGCGGGCGCAGCCGGCAACGCCGTCTATCGAGATGCTATCTTACAAATCCGTGAGGAAGTAAGCTCTGGTATGCAAATGAATACGGCCATGCAGAACGTCAACTTATTTCCCGAAATGGTCACTCAAATGGTGCGAATCGGCGAAGAGGCTGGTGCTGTAGATGACATGCTAGCTAAGGTGGCAAGTATTTATGAGCGCCAAGTAGACGATTTGGTCGATGGTTTAACCGCCCTGTTAGAGCCTATTATTATGGTGGTGATTGGGGTGCTCGTCGGTGGCTTAATTATTTCAATGTATTTGCCTATCTTCCAGCTAGGTAACGTGGTTCGATAAAGGATTCGGATGTCATTCTTACCCCTATATGCGCCTGAAACTGGCTCAGTGCTGTTACTTGCGGGCCTCATTGGCCTCGCCATTGGTAGTTTTCTGAACGTCGTGATTGCGCGCTTACCCAAGCAATTAGCGCAACAGTGGCAAGCCGATTGCGACCAGCAGCCGCCTGCAGATCCCATTAGCCTGGCCAAACCCGCGTCCCACTGCCCATACTGTAAACATCACATCGCCTGGTATGACAATATTCCAGTGCTAAGCTGGGTGCTATTACGAGCCAAGTGTCGGGCTTGTGGGGTGGCAATTTCATGGCGTTACCCCGGCGTTGAGCTGCTCACAGGCGTTATTTTTGCCACTATTGGTTGGCATTTTGGCATGCTGCAAACTGCGCCTTACTTTTACATGCTCGGCGCAGCACTGCTCATCGCGTTGTTCTTTATCGACCTAGACGCGATGCTATTGCCCGACTCGCTGACCTTATCGCTATTGTGGTTAGGCCTGTGGTTTAGCCTGTTCAGCGATACGGTAACGCCGCGCGACGCTATCATTGGCGCCAGCGCCGGCTATTTGTCGCTATGGACAGTGTTCTGGGGCTTTAAGCTGCTCACCGGCCGCGATGGTATGGGGTACGGCGACTTTAAATTACTCGCCGCCATGGGGGCATGGCTCGGCTGGCAATTACTACCCGTGGTGGTCATTGTCGCCGCTTTCAGTGGCGCGTTAATTGGCATCATTTGGCAATTGCTCCGGCCTAGCCAACGGGGTGCTCCTATTCCGTTTGGCCCGTTTTTAATCATCGGCGGTGCGCTGGCCTGGTGGCGTGGCGCCGAATGGCTACATAGTTATTGGTATTGGTTACAAGGATAGTCAGGTGGCAGCTTTTATCGTAGGCGTGACCGGCGGCATTGGTAGCGGTAAAACCACGGTCACTGACTTATTCGCCGCACGGGGCATTACCATTGTCGACGCTGATGTCATTGCAAAAGCGGTTGTAGCGCCGGGTGAACCCCTGCTTGCGGCAATCGCACAGGCATTTGGCGCCGGCGTCTTGACGCCAGCTGGTGAGCTTAATCGTGCCTATCTACGCGACCTTATTTTTAGCGACGAGACCGCGAAAGCGCGCTTAAACGCACTGATGCATCCGGTGATACGCCGTGCGATTGAGCATGAGCTCAACCAAGCACGCTCACCTTACGTCATCTTGTCGGCACCTTTACTGTTGGAAAATCAGCTCGACCGCTTATGCCAACGCGTACTCGTGGTTGATGTGACAGCAGCGCAACAACGGGCTCGAACAAGCGCTCGCGATGGGGTGAGTGACAATCAGGTAAAGGCCATTATGAGCGCCCAAATC
Organism: uncultured Idiomarina sp.; assembly: GCA_946885915.1. The sequence continues at coordinate 106,714 of CAMPHF010000005.1, read as the reverse complement.
GATCGAACAAGTCGGCTGGCCCGTGCCGATGACATTATTGATAACAACGGTGACATTGACGCACTCGAACCACAAGTTGAACGGCTACACGCTCAGTACTTAGCCATTGCAACCGCCATTTAAGTCGCTATCATAGGGGCATGACCGAGTCCGCCACTACGATGATTAGTTATGAATACCCGCTCCATGAGCGGGTACGGACCTATTTGCGACTCGAGCACCTATTTCAACAAATGCGTCCCCAGCAAACTGTTACTTCCGAAGATTATATGGGTTACTTCAATACCCTCTTCGCGATTTTAGATTTGTGTGAACGCAGCGATATTCGAACCGACTTATTGAAGGATTTAGAGCGCCGCAAAACCCAGTTACAGTTTTGGGCAGCTCATCCTGATGTCAGCAGTCCGGCACTAGAGGCAACCCGCAACCAACTTGAGCAAAGTTACCTTGCACTCACTCGAGCTTCACGAATTGGTAGTGCGTTAAAACAAACTCGTTTTTTAGCGAGTATTCGGCAGCGCTTTGCAATGCCCGGCGGCACCTGTAATTTCGATTTGCCGCAGCTACATTATTGGCTTGCGCAACCACCCGCGAGTCGCCAGCAGGCTCAGGCACTGTGGTGGTCGGAACTGGCGGAGCTGGCGCAAGCGCTGGCGTTGGAGCTGCATATGCTGCGCGAACAAGTGCCCTTCACCGGTGCGATAGCCGCCCTCGGCTTATTCCAAGAGAATACCGAAGCCTTAGCCTTATTAAGATTACAAATTCCCGCTGCGGTGCCGGCGTATCCCGTCGTGAGTGGCCATAAACAGCGTTATAGTATTAGATTTATGCGCAGTGAGCCTGAGCAGGGTCGCGCGTCCTTTGAACACGATGTAGAATTTTTGATTGCGAGATGCCCGCTATGTCAGTAACCCCTATCCACGCCAAGTCAGCTATAGAAGTAGACTGCCCCACCTGCAAAACCAAGGTGAAATGGGAAGCAGCCTCTAGCTTTAAACCATTTTGCAGTGACCGTTGTCGGTTGATTGATTTGGGGGAATGGGCTAGCGAGAGCCATAAAATTGCTGGCGCAACAGCGCCAGAATTCGTCCAAGAGGATGACCCTGATTACGATTAGGAAAGTGGTAACTAGCGGTGGTGTAACGCGCTTAGAATAGGCTCATTCGCCGCTGGAAAAGGATAGGCCTCAAGCTCGTGCAACGGCACCCATAACCATTCTTGACCTTCACGTTGGCGTACTTCACCGCGATAAGCCGTTACCCGCCAAACGTCGAGTAACACCTGCTTATCCGGGTAAGCATGGCTAACCACCGTCAAGGGCGCGGCGGCTTCTACTTCAATATTGCATTCTTCGCGTAATTCACGCTGCAACGCCGCCATCACAGTCTCGTTGGCTTCTACTTTGCCGCCGGGAAACTCCCATTTCCCGCCTTGGTGTAGATGCGCATGACGCCGGCTAATAAAAATGTCACCGGCCTCATTTTCAATTATCCCAACCGCCACATGCACGGTAGCGGTCGTACTATCAGGCGAGTTTGCCATGACACTGCTTATACTTTTTGCCTGAGCCACAGGGGCAAGGATCATTCCGGCCAACTTTCGGCGCGGTGCGTTGTTGCGGTTGTCCGCTCGCGGCATCAGGCGAAGGCGCGGTCGCACCAGTTGCACTCACTTGTTCGTGTTGATACTGGCGTGGCGACGCTTCGGCAGCCTTACGGCGCTGCTCTTCAACAGCCTCAACCTCTTCTTCGGCCCGGATCCGCACTTTACACAACAAGCTAATCACTTCTATCTTTAAGGCTTCGAGCATATCGCTAAAGAGTTCGAATGCTTCGCGCTTGTATTCTTGTTTCGGATTCTTTTGCGCATAGCCACGTAAATGAATGCCTTGACGCAGTTGATCCATCTGCGCCAGATGCTCTTTCCAGTGACTATCAAGACTTTGCAGCATAATCGCCTTTTCCAGTTGGCGCATCACGGCCGGACCAACCTGCTGCTCTTTCATCTCGTATGCTTTGTCGAGCATCTCTTGAATACGCTCGCGCAGTATTTCTTCATGAAATTTGTCGTCTTCATCTAACCAACGCTGAATGGGTAGCTCGATGGCGAAGTCAGCGCGTAAACGCTCTTCTAACCCTTCTACATTCCACATCTCTTCAAGCGACTGCGGCGGAATATACTCGCTAATGACTTGGTCAATCACGTCACCACGAATCGCTTTAATGGTTTCTGAAATATCCCCTTCATCGAGTAGCTCGTTGCGCTGCTCGTACACAACCTTACGCTGGTCGTTCGCAACATCATCGTATTCGAGTAATTGCTTACGGATATCGAAGTTGCGTCCCTCAACTTTGCGCTGAGCGTTCTCGATTGCCTTGGTGACCCACGGATGCTCAATAGCTTCGCCGCGTTTCATCCCTAACCGCTTCATCATTGACGCCATCCGATCGGAAGCGAAAATACGCATCAGCGGATCTTCTAAGGATAAATAAAAGCGCGATGAACCTGGGTCGCCTTGGCGGCCTGAGCGACCGCGTAACTGATTGTCGATACGGCGTGATTCGTGCCGCTCAGTACCAATAATGTGTAAACCACCGGCAGCAATAACTTCATCATGACGTGCTTTCCACGCCTGTTTAATGCTGTCAATCTTGGCGTTATCTGGTGCTTCTAATTTCTCAATTTCAGACATCCAATTACCGCCCAACATAATGTCGGTACCGCGGCCCGCCATGTTAGTGGCAATGGTCACCGCGCCAGCACGACCCGCTTGCGCAATAATATCCGCTTCTTGGGCGTGGAACTTGGCATTCAATACGCTATGCGGAATTTTGCGCTGGTTGAGCAAGGTTGACAGCACCTCAGAATTCTCAATCGAGATAGTGCCCACCAATACTGGCCGCTGCGCTTTCCGACAGGCCTCGATATCATCGACAATGGCTTCGTATTTCTCTTCCGCAGTGAGGAAAATCAAGTCGGCGCGATCGTCACGAATCATCGGTTTGTTGGTTGGAATAACAACAGTTTCTAAGCCATAAATATGCTGAAACTCGAATGCTTCAGTGTCGGCCGTACCCGTCATACCTGCCAATTTTTCGTACAGGCGGAAATAATTCTGGAAGGTAATTGAGGCTAAGGTTTGGTTCTCATTTTGGATCCGCACACCTTCTTTGGCTTCAACGGCTTGATGCAGACCTTCAGACCAACGGCGTCCTTCCATGGTCCGGCCGGTATGCTCATCGACAATCACAATTTGATCGTCTTTGACGATGTAATCAACGTCTTTACTGAACAAGTGATGGGCGCGTAACGCCGCATTCACATGGTGTAGCAGGTTAATGTTGGCTGCTGAATATAAAGATTGATCAGCTGCTAAAATACCGCGCTCATGCAGGATTTCTTCAATGTGTTCCTGACCATGTTCGGTCAGATGTAACTGGCGGGCTTTTTCATCAATGGTGAAGTCACCTTCACCACGTTCATCTTCTTTATCTTCCTGATCTTGGCGCTGTAAGAGCGGCACAATATCATTCATCAGGCGGTATAATTCGGAGCTATCTTCCGCAGCCCCAGAAATAATGAGTGGGGTTCGTGCTTCATCAATCAAGATGGAGTCAACTTCGTCAACAATGGCGTAGTAAAGGTCGCGTTGTACCCGCTCCTGCGGACTGAACGCCATGTTGTCGCGCAAGTAGTCAAAGCCAAATTCGTTATTCGTACCGTAGGTAATATCCGCTTGATAGGCGGCCTTCTTATCTGGCGGACTCATTCCCGGAATGTTGAACGCCACCGTCATGCCTAGAAACTCAAATAACGGGCGGTTCCACTCGGCGTCACGCCGCGCCAAATAGTCGTTCACCGTAATCACGTGCACACCACGGCCAGTGAGCGCGTTCAAGTATGCAGGTAAAGTTGCGGTTAAGGTTTTACCCTCACCCGTACGCATTTCGGCGATGCGGTTATCGTTTAAGATCATACCGCCCACTAACTGCACGTCGAAATGGCGCATTTTGAACACCCGCTTGGATGCTTCACGCACCGTCGCGAAAGCTTCAACTAACAAACTGTCCAGGCCCGCACCATCATTTAAACGCTGCCGAAACTCTTTAGTTTTTTGTTGTAGCTCGGTGTCGCTTAAAGCCTCGAACTCAGGCTCGAGCGCATTGATTTGGGTGACTTGCTTTTGGAGTGATTTGAGAATTCGGTCGTTGCGGCTGCCAAATACTTTACGAAATATACTACCAAACATGATGTTAGTTACGTCCCCGTTGGCTGCGGTACGCCGCAGCATGTCGATTATTTATAGGAAGTGGCGGTGTCACCGCCTATTTTCAACCCTTGTATACGCAAATAGTTGCAGAATTTTTCGCCGACCTAAACCCTAGTTCGGCTCATCTACTTTCCGATAGACAAATTTATACGGATCGATTTGGCGCCCATTACGCAAAACTTCGTAATGCACATGAGGACCGGTTGAGCGGCCAGTACTGCCCATGGTGGCAATCGCTTGGCCACGGGTCACCACGTCCCCTTCTTTTATGAGTAAACTCTGGTTGTGCCCATAACGCGTTTTTAACCCCGCACCATGGTCGATTTCGACCAGATTACCATAACCATAGCGCTCGCCCGCCCAGGTAACGACGCCTGCTCCGGTCGCAATCACTTGCACATCTTCGTCGTAACTCGCGAAATCCAACCCTTTATGCATGGCTGGATTGCCGCTAAAGGGGTCTTTGCGAATACCATATTGCGACGACATCCAACCAGAAGTAATCGGCCGTCCCGCAATGAAACTTTCGTTGCTAATATTGTGATTCATCATTACCGCCTCGAGCAGCGATAACTGTTTTTGCTTGTCCGACAGCTGCACCAGCATGTCGTCAATTTGCTGCAACACATCCCGGCCGTCCACCAATGGGTATTCAGTCACCACAGTTTCAGGGCCGCCGACTGGCATTGCTTCATCAAAGGAAAACTCGCCGTTATCGACTTCTGCGACTTGGGCTAAGCGCTGTCCAAGTGCATCTAAGCGACGCATTTGTGCACGCAACTCGCCAAGGTAAAGCGTCATGGCGGTTAATTTTTTCTCGGTATCTTGCTTTAACTCAGCTAAAGCTTGTTGCTCCAATGCTACTTTGCGTTGGGCTTGGCTTATTTGTTGCTGGGCAAATTGCGGATCAACGCCACGATATTGCCATGGCTGGCTGTAGGCTACCCATGCCAATGCCATTAACCCGGCGAGTGACAATAAGCGACGTCGACTGAGGCGGATACCAAATTTGATTTTGGCGCCGCGATAGAACACTGATAAACTCATAAAATCTCTCGTTGCTGTTCGCGTCAATCTGAGTCTTTGCTCAGTTCGGAGGTTTGCTCATGGCGTCATCTCGACCACCGAATCATCGGCGTTTACGTCCACAAGCGCTGACTAAAATAGCCAACAAACCTTCACTGCGTCATTTTCACGACTTTACCGAGCGATTCCGTGACTGGCAACAGCTTTTCGCTGCTGCGTTGCCAAGCGTTTCGGCCACACAAGCACGGGTGCTCAAAGTACAAGGCTCACAACTGAAAATTGCCACGCGTTCGGCCGCTTGGGCCAAGCACGTACAACAGCATGAACACGCCATTATAACCCATTTCAATCAAGATGCGACGTTTGCGGTGCAACGGCTTGAAGTGGTTGTTGCACCTGCTCTTTTTCAACACTTACAGCAGTTATTTGGGACCCAACCAGAGGCGCTAGCGCAACCGACGTCAACGCCAGCGGCAGAACCGACGCCAACGGACGCCGTGACTAAGCTTCGGCAACAAGCACAACATTGCGAGGAGCCCTTACGCTCACAATTACTCGCGCTTGCCGATCACTACTCGAAAGCCTAACTTGCACACCAACCAAACACACCTGCATGGCTCATAAAAAAGCCGCTGGGGTTGCCCGCCAGCGGCTTGATAAAATATTTATAAGAACTCTGAGCTTAGCACCCTAGCATTAGGTCAATGAAGGCTTAGGCAATCGACGGTGCTAAGAAGCTAATCGGTGACTTCGCGCGTTCCTCTTCGAACGTCACAAATTCCCACGCATGCTCATTGGCCAGCACTGCACGCAGCAAGTTATTATTCAGCGCATGGCCTGATTTAAACGCACGTAAATGACCCAAAATGGCGTGACCACCCATGTACAAGTCACCAACGGCGTCCAAGATCTTGTGCTTCACAAACTCATCATCGTAGCGTAAGCCATCAGTATTCAAGACGCGGAATTCGTCTAACACGACCGCATTGTCCATACTGCCGCCCAAGGCTAAATTGTTGGCGCGTAAATATTCAATATCGCGCATAAAGCCAAAAGTGCGCGCCCGCGAAATATTCTTGATGAACTTCTGACTACTGAAGTCCATGCTCACGACCTGATTCGTGTCGGCAATCGCAGGGTGCTCGAAGTCAATGGCGAAGTCGATTTTAAAGCCGTTATAGGGTAGTAACTCGGCCCACTTATCGCCTTCTTCCACACGCACTGGTTGCTTGATCCGCACGAAGCGTTTCGCCGCACCTTGCTCTTCAATACCCGCGCTTTGCAACAAATACACGAACGGATGTGAACTGCCATCCATGATCGGAATTTCATGGGAATCGACTTCGATAATTAAATTATCAATACCCAGCGCAGCGACCGCGGCTAACAAGTGTTCGACCGTCGAAATACGCACGTTATCGGCGTTGATTAAACAAGTACACATACGCGTATCTTTCACCAGCTCGGCGTTGGCAGGAATATCCACCGCTGGCGTCAAATCGACGCGACGGAACACCAGTCCCGTGTTGACAGGCGCAGGCCGTAAGGTGAGATGCACCTTATTACCTTTGTGCAAACCAACACCAGTGGTCGCAATTGCCTGTTTAATCGTGCGTTGTTTAATCATTTTCTGTTATCGACCTCAGCTGTACACTTTTTAACCAAAAAGGGCGCATATTTTACACAAGCTTTTACAAATTAGCAAGTTATACGCACCAATCGCCCAAACGGATGATTAGTCAACTTGTTTACGTAAGAACGCCGGTATATCTAAATAATCCATTTCTTGGCTCGGTTTAGATTTTGGCGCTGATTTCGCTTTCTCAGCTGTTGCACTACGCGCATCAGCGCGAGGCTCTGCTCGGAAGTCAGGCTCTTCATCTAACCGTGGTGCCGCCGCTGAACTATCTAAATTACGACTGTATGGCGCTTCCCGTTTCGCTGGTGCGGTATTATTCACCAAGCTGATATCAGGCTTACGTTCCGCACCGATGCCGGTTGCCACCACAGTCACCCGTAATTCGTCAGACATCTCTGGGTCAATAACAGTTCCCACAATCACGGTAGCGTTATCAGAGGCAAATGCCTTAACCGTATTACCCACGGTCTCGAATTCATCGATGCTCATGTCCATGCCAGCGGTGACGTTTACCAACACGCCACGGGCGCCAGATAAATCGATGTCTTCCAATAGCGGGCTGTTGATCGCCATTTCGGCCGCTTCTTGCGCCCGATCTTCGCCCCGCGCAACACCGGTACCCATCATCGCGGTACCCATTTCACGCATCACTGCGCGCACATCGGCAAAATCCACGTTAATCAGACCTGGGCGGGTAATGAGTTCAGCAATACCTTGTACCGCACCGAGTAGCACGTTGTTAGCTGCACCGAAGGCATCTAGTAACGAGGTACCTTTACCCATCACCTTCAGTAATTTTTCATTCGGAATGGTAATGAGCGAGTCAACCGAGCGCGCCAGCTGGGCAATGCCCTCTTCAGCCACGGCCATCCGCTTTTTACCTTCAAACGGAAATGGTTTGGTGACTACAGCAACGGTTAAGATGCCCAGTTCACGGGCCACTTCGGCCACCACCGGCGCCGCGCCCGTGCCGGTTCCACCACCCATACCCGCGGCGATAAAAATCATGTCAGCACCTTGTAAGTGCTTCTTGATATCGTCGCGCGTTTCTTCTGCAGCTTGGCGGCCAATGTCCGGGTTTGCGCCCGCACCTAAGCCCTTGGTCATATCATTACCAAGCTGAATGGTTACATGTGCACCATGGTCACGCAGCGACTGCGCATCGGTATTGGCCGCAATAAATTGCACGCCTTCAATCGATTCTTTGACCATGTGTTTGACGGCATTACCACCACCGCCACCTACGCCGATGACTTTGATCACCGCGTCGTTTTCAAAATTATCCATTAGTTCAAACATAGTCACGCTCCTGTCCTGCCTATTGTACTACCCCAATTTAAAAACCAAAACCTTTATAATTCGTATAGTTACTGCGTGAATTCGCGCCCTCACATCAATCTCGATGGCGGCGCTTAGGTTTTTAAAATTCGCCCTTAAACCAACCAGATAGCCGTTTCCACATGCCGACCACATCGGCACTACTACTGCGCTCTTGCTGTTGCGCTTGAATATCCTGCTGTCCATAGCGCAACAAACCCACCGCAGTGGCATAGGTTGGGTCTTTTACATAGTCCGTTAAACCTTTCATACCCAGCGGCTCACCGAGCCGCACCGGCATTTGAAATACTTCTTCCGCAAACTCCACTGCACCTTCCATTTTGGCGCAACCACCCGTTAACACTACGCCTGCAGCAATTTGCTCATCTAACCCGCTTTGCTTAATTTCATCGCGAATGAGTTCAAACAACTCTTGGTAGCGTGGCTCGACCACTTCGGCCAAAATATGCCGTGCCATAACCCGCGAAGGCCGTCCACCGACCGATGGCACTTCAATAGTGTCATCCATACTGACTAACTGCCGTAACGCACAGGCATATTGAGTTTTAATCTGCTCCGCATGATTCAGCGGGGTGCGAAAAATCTTGGCAATATCGCTGGTCACCTGATTACCCGCTGCCGGGATCACCGCAGTGTGACGCAGTACGCCACCGGCGTAGATACAGATATCAATAGTGCCACCGCCCATATCAACCAGTGCCACACCGAGGTCTTTCTCGTCTTCGGTTAAAATAGCGATGCTGGAAGCTAGTGCCGAAAAAATCAGCTTATCGACCGTCAGCCCGCAACGTTCAACCGCCTTCATGATGTTTTTCGCCATATCGTTAGCACAGGTAATAATGTGCACTTTGGCTTCCATCCGTACCCCAGACATGCCAATCGGGCTTTTAATGCTCTCCTGTGAATCAATCACAAACTCTTGTGGTAACACATGCAGAATCCGCCGCTCTTGCGCAATCGGCACCGATTTGGCGGCATGAATCACACTATCGACGTCGTCTTGGGTCACTTCGGCTTCGTTAATCGGCACCATGCCATTTTCGTTCTGGCACGCAATATGGCGACCCGAAATATTCAAATAAACGGTAGCAACTCGACAGTCCGCCATCAGTTCAGCTTCTTCAATCGCCCGCTGTACCGATTGCACTACCAGGTTCAAATCATTGACCCCAGCTTTATCCATGCCACGAGCGGCGGTCGCACCCACGCCGACCACACTGATGTCGCCATCAGGTAGCACCTCACCAATGAGCGCGGTAACCTTACTCGTGCCGATATCGAGGGCAACAATCATATTTCGCTCCGTTACTTTGGACATCTATTCTAACTCTCATCCCGCGTTTCATCTTGGTCGCGCCAGCGTACCGCGACACCCGTGTCATAGCGCAAATCAACGTAATCAATTGCGCCTTGTTGTTGTTTTTGAATGGCCGGATACAAATCAATAAATCGTTGGATCCGCTCCAATCTGGCTTCGCGCCCAAGCCGTAATTCGGTACCGTCGGTTAACACCAACTCCGCAGCATAGCGGTCACTCAACCGCAGCGCGCGCACTTCAAACCCATTTAAACTCAGCAGCGACGCGAACTGCTGATACAACTCCAGCGTTTGCGTGGCCCCTTGCACGGGCCCGTACAAATAAGGCAATGCTTTACTGACTCGGTCGCGCGGCGCGCTAAACACCTCACCGCGTTGATTCATCAGCCGCGCGTCGTTCCAATACGCAATCGGCTCTTGCTCCACCACATATACCCGCAGTAAATCAGGCCATTCCTTACGCACTGAGGCATGATCCACCCATGCCAAACTTTCTACGCGCAGGCGCAATTCATTCACGTCGGCGCTAAAAAAACTACCTAAACTGCCCGCTTGCAACACCTCGCGTACTTGCTCGCGTGTCACCTGCTCTAATTCACCTTCAACCAATAGCCGTTTGAGTGGCACTTGATGGGCATCGGACAAACGTTGTTGCAGCCACCAACTGCCCCCACCAACACTCACCAGTACCAACCCTAAGAAGGCAACGCCTCCCCATAGCGACCACCGCACTGCCATCGGCCATTACGCCAAAGTTTGCGCTAAAATGCGCAGCACAAGTTGATTAAAACTTAAGCCAGCTTGGCGCGCTGCCATCGGCACTAAACTTTTCTCAGTCATACCGGGCACTAAATTCGCTTCCAACAACTGCATCTGACCTTGGCTATCCCGCATCATGTCAATGCGTCCCCAGCCTTTTGCGTCTAGCGCCTGAAATGCATCCCGCGCAAGCTCGCGCACCTGCTGCTCTTCCGCATCGGCAAGCCCAGCTGGGCAAATGTATTGGGTATCCTGACGCTGGTATTTAGCCTCATAATCATAAAAGGCACCCTGCGCAGCCACTTTTATCGCCGGTAACACTTCATCACCAAGAATTGCCACCGTGTACTCAGGTCCGGCTAAAAATGCCTCAACCAACACCGCCTGATCGTGCTTCCCAGCGAGCTTCACACTATCGGTTAATTGCGCTGCAGTGCTCGCAATGCTCATGCCGATACTGGAACCTTCATGGGCCGGTTTGACTATCACTTTGCCACCTAAGTCGGCCAACACCGCAGCCGCATCAAACGGCTGGTTAGCGTTTACCACACAACTTGCCGCTGTTGGTAAGCCCACCGCCTGCCAAATTTGCTTGGTCCGTGCTTTATCCATGGCCAGTGCACAGGCCATCACGCCGCTGCCGGTGTACGGCAGTTGCAGCACTTCTAGCGCGCCTTGCATAGCGCCATCTTCACCGCCGCGGCCATGCAGGGCAATAAAGACCCGCTCGTAACCCTGTTCGAGCAGCTCGGCCAAGGTATGCGCCGCCGGGTCAAAGGCGTGTGCATCAACGCCCTCCGCCACTAACCCTTTTAACACCGCCATTCCCGACTTCAGCGAAATCTCACGTTCCGCCGAGCGGCCGCCTAACATCACGGCGACTTTGCCAAATGCACTTACTTGAACGTTACTCATGTGACGTCTCCCGCGCGCGCTAGGCGTGCTGGTTGCAGCTGACAAGCTGCCAGTTGTCTGGCAATGGCGCCGATATTTCCCGCGCCTTGGGTCAGCACTAGGTCACCCGGCTGCAAAATATCAGCTAACACTTCCGATAAATCATTGGGGCTTGCCACATACACCGGATCTAATGCACCACGCAGCCGAATGGTACGACTCAACGCTTTACTGTCTGCACCACTAATAGGCGCTTCGCCAGCTGGGTACACTTCTAGCAATAACAGCACGTCAACTTGTGATAATACTGCCGCGAAGTCCTCATAAAGGTCGCGCGTACGACTATAGCGATGGGGTTGAAACGCCATGACCAATCGACGCTCTGGCCAACCCGCGCGGGCTGCGGCAATAGTCGCCGCCACTTCCGAGGGATGATGGCCATAATCATCAACCAACATCACATCGCCCGCCGCTGCGTCCGTGGTTACTTGGTAACTACCGTAGTGTTGGAAGCGCCGCCCAATGCCGGCAAAACTGTTCAAGGCAGCCACAATTGCTGCATCATCAATGCCTTCGTCAGTCGCCACTGCCACCGCGGCAAGCGCGTTCAGGGCATTGTGGCGACCAGGCAGGTTTAAGGTAACTTGCAAAGGCTCATGGCCGGCGCGCAGGACGCTGAACTGGCTCTGCCCACCTTGTTGGCGATAATCAATGGCTCGCACGTCCGCCTGCTCACTAAAACCATAGGTCAGTACCTGGCGACCCACTCGGGGTAATAGCTCCCGCACCACTGGGTCATCCACACACATCACGGCTAAGCCGTAAAACGGCAAGTTATGCAGGAACTCAATGTAGGTATCTTGTAAGCGCCCAAAGTCACCCTCGTAGGTGTCCATATGATCAGCTTCAATATTGGTGACAATGGCCACCATGGGTTGCAGATGTAAAAACGACGCGTCGCTTTCGTCTGCTTCAGCGATTAGATATTTACTGGTGCCAAGCCGGGCGTTACTGCCCGCGCTATTTAACAATCCACCAATAACAAAGGTTGGGTCTAACTCGGCTTGCGCGAAAATACTGGCCACCAACGACGTGGTCGTGGTTTTGCCATGGGTACCCGCCACCGCCACTCCGTGCCGGAAGCGCATGAGTTCCGCCAGCATTTCTGCCCGCCGCACTAAAGGTATGCGTTGCGCCGTCGCCGCCACTAGTTCTGGATTGTTAGGATTGATTGCGCTGGACACCACCACCACACTCACGCCGTCTATATTCGCTGCGCTATGGCCAATCATGACTTGGGCACCAAGTTCGGTTAAGCGTTGGGTATTGGCGTTTTCGGCAATATCCGAGCCAGAAATCTCATAGCCCTGATTCAGCAATACTTCAGCAATTCCACCCATCCCCGCACCACCAATGCCGACGAAGTGAATACGTTTCACTCGGCGCATCTCAGGTACCGTCAGGACAGTGAATGATGCTTTGCTGTTAGCCTTCATAATGACTCCATTGCTCCACCGCTTCGACTACAGCTGCGGTGGCATTTAAGTGTGCTGCTTGACGGGCGGCGGCGGCCATTTGCTGGAGGCGCTCTGGGCGGCTCAACAGCGCCTCAATCGTAGCCGTCAAACGTTCATTAAAATCAATTACATGGGTGCCTTGTGGCACTAACTTAGCGGCACCTACACTCACTAAGCTCTCGGCATTTGCGGTTTGATGATCATCAACTGCGTGGGGCAAGGGCACGAAAATCGCAGCCACCCCAATCGCGGCGATTTCGGCTACCGTAAGCGCCCCGGCACGACAAATCACTAAATCTGCAGCGGCATAAGCGCTCGCCATATCATCAATAAATTCAACGACGGTGACCGCGCTCAAGCCTGCTTGTTGATAAGCTGCCTGTACCGTACTCAGTTGGTGTTGACCACACTGATGGACAACCTGCATCGCAATCCCCTGCGCAGCCAATTTAGCCAGTGCTAACGGCACTTGCTCATTCAATGCGCGGGCGCCGAGACTACCGCCGACGACAAGCAATTGCAAAGGCTGTGACACGCTTACCGCTTGCGGCTGCTTGGTGCGCGCTTGGGCAGCCACCGCCAGCACCTCAGCACGCAAGGGGTTTCCCACCACCTCAGCCTTAGGTAAATCACGTAACGCTCCGGCAAAGCCAACAAACTGTGCTTGCGCAAAGCGCTGTAATTGGCGATTAGTCAGCCCGGCCCGGGCATTTTGTTCATGGCATAGCAGTGGTATACCGAGCGAACGCGCTGCCACACCCACCGGACCCGCCACATAACCACCAAAGCCAAGCACTAGCTGAACCTGACGCTCACGTAACCACTGCCGACATTGCCACCAGGCGCGCAGCAGTTGCCAAGGGGCCTGCAATTTACGCAGCAAACCGTGACCGCGAAGCCCCTGCACAGGTAAGCTTAATAATTCAAATCCGGCGGCCGGCACCACTTTACTTTCCAACCGCCCTTCGCTGGTGCCTAGCCACAGTACTTCCCAACCGCGGGCTCGCAGTTCAAGCGCAACTGCCAATGCCGGAAAGACATGACCACCGGTTCCCGCCGCAGCAATTAACAGGCGTTTCATGCTGCACCTCCGGCTTTCGCGGCGCGTGAGCTGGCCGCTTTGTGCTTATGAGTGCCATAACTTGGGGTTACTTTTAAGGCCGCCAAGCGCAATTCGTAGTCAATCCGCAGCAACATGGCAATCGCCACGCCGCTCACCAAAATACTGGTACCGCCATAGCTCACTAAGGGTAAGGTTAACCCTTTGGTAGGCAGTAACCCGGCCGCCGCCCCTATGTTCACCATGGCTTGAAAGCTAAACCAGATCGCAATGCCAAAACTCAAAAAGCCATTGAAAGCTTGTCCGGCTTGCAATGCCCGCCGACCTAGCAACATGGTGCGCCAGACCAGCAATAAGAACAGCCCCAACACCGCCGCCATGCCAATAAAGCCTAGCTCTTCGCCAACTACCGCCATAATAAAGTCGGTATGGGCTTCGGGCAGATATTGCAGCTTCTGAATACTATTGCCTAAACCTTGACCGTCGATTTGTCCTCGACCAAAGGCCATTAACGATTGCGTTAATTGATAGCCACTGCCAAAAGGGTCCGCCCAGGGGTCCCAAAACGAAAGAATGCGGCGCATGCGATATTCTTCAAACATGATCAGAAACACGACCGCAGCACTGCAGGTGACAAGCACCGCGAAAAACTGCCATAACCGCGCGCCAGCTAGAAACAACATGCCCACCACAGTCGCTGACATCACCACCACAGTGCCGAGGTCTGGTTGTGCTAACAGCAAAATGGCAATGGTAAACAGCACCAGTAGCGGCTTCAAAAAGCCTTTTAAGTTTTCCCGCACTTCTTCAAAGCGGCGAACCAAATAACTTGCCATGTAGGTAAAGAAGCATAATTTCGCAACCTCTGCGGCTTGCAGCGTGAGCGGTCCGAGTTTCAACCAACGCTTCGCCCCATTCACCGTGTGGCCAACGAGCAATACCGCCACCAATAACCCAATCGCAGCGAGCAGCAACACTCCTGAATAGCGGTGCCACATTTGCATCGGAATTTGCACCACCACACACACCACCGCAAACATCACGACCAAATAAGCGCAATGCCGCAAAATGAAGTAAAACGGTTCGCCCGTTAAGCGGTCGGCAACCGGAAATGATGCCGAGCTGACCATCACCAAGCCAAACGCCACGAGCGCTAAACTCACGCAGACCAACAGCCGATCATAAAGCGGTGCCTCGGTGCTTGGCCACCACCAGGCTTGCATGCGTTGCCACACGGAGCTTGGACTAACGCCGTCCATGTGGAGCTCAAGCTGACGTTCGGTGCGCGCCGGCATTGGGGTTGGCAGCACTTGATCAGGCGTTGACGCCATAATGGGCCTCCACCAGTTCTCGGAACCGCTGTCCGCGCTGTTCAAAGTTATTGAATTGATCAAAGCTCGCGCAGGCTGGTGAGAGCAACACGATACCTGCATCGCCCACCTGCTCTGCGGCAGCGCGTACGGCCGCAGCTAGATCTTTCACCCGTACTGAGTCGGGCCGTAATTCGGCTATTTTGTCGCCATCACGACCAAAGGTAATCAGGCTATCGCAGCGCTGCACGGCGGCAGCAAAGCTTTTAAAATCCGCGCCTTTTCCATCGCCGCCGGCAAGCAATACTAAGCGCCCCTGACAAATTGGTCGTAAGCCATCAATGGCTGCCTCGGCAGCGCCCACATTGGTGGCTTTAGAATCATTAATCCAACGGACTTGCTGGTGCTCAAACACCAATTCGCAGCGATGCGCTAAGCCCTTAAAGCTTTGTAAGCCCGTAAGTGTGGCTGGCAACGGGATATGTGCAGCATGAACCAAGGCTAATGCCGCTTGCACATTCAATAAATTGTGCACACCGGTCAGCGCAATATCAGTTGCGGCCACAATTGGCTCGGCGCCCAGACAAACCTGCCACTGACCTTCCTCGCCAGCAACTAAACCAAATTGATCGGCGCACAAATCTCGACCAAAACTTAATACCTGACTATCACGCAAGCGTTGCAACGGCTCAGTCAAAGGATCTTGGCGGTTATAAACAATCGATTCAGCGTGGGCGTAAATGCGTTGTTTGGCCGCCGCATAGTCGGCCAAACTATCGTAGCGATCCATGTGATCAGGGCTAATATTCAGTACCGTGGCAGCAATCGGCGCCAACGAATGCGTCGTCTCTAATTGAAAGCTCGATAGCTCTAGCACATAGCAATCAACATCGGCATCAAGTAAATCCAACACCGGCACGCCAATATTGCCGCCTACCGCCACTTTTTGACCTGCTGCACGCAACAGCTCGCCGGTTAACGCGGTCACCGTGGATTTACCATTCGAACCGGTAATCGCAATCACCGGACGTTGCACCTGCCACGCAAATAGCTCAACGTCACCAATAATAGGAATACCCGCATCGGCTGCAACTTGTAGTGCTAACTGTTTGATTTGAATACCTGGGCTTACAATAAGCAAGTCATAAGCGAGCAACTCTTCGAGTAAAAACGGCCCGGTGATCAGCTCTACTTTGGCATCCAGTTGCTGCAATTCTAATGCGCCCGGTGGCGCCTCTCGGGTATCGTATACGACCGGCCGTACACCATGTTTCAGCACATGACGCACACACGACAAGCCGGTTTGGCCTAGACCAAGCACGGCGATATCGCGATATTCGCGTAAGGCTTTCATGGCAGTACGAATGACCACTCGTTAATTACTCCCGTCGTTATTCCACATCGGCTTAGCGCAACTTCAGCGTGGCGAGTCCGATCAGCACAAACACTAAACTCAAAATCCAGAACCGCACGATAACCCGCGGCTCGGGCCAACCTTTTAATTCATAGTGATGGTGAATCGGCGCCATGCGGAAAATCCGCTTACCGCGCATTTTGTAGCTACCCACCTGCAACATCACCGATACCGTTTCCATGACAAACACGCCACCCATGATCAGCAACACCAACTCTTGGCGCACCAACACTGCAATCATGCCCAGCGCAGCGCCTAACGCGAGCGAACCGACGTCGCCCATAAATACTTGCGCGGGATAGGTGTTAAACCACAAAAATCCGAGTCCAGCGCCAGCAATCGCGGTGCAAACCACGGTTAATTCAGCAGTCAGTGGTAAGTAAGGAATATTCAAATAATTGGCAAAGTTCACGTTACCCGAGGCATAGGCAAAAATAGCTAGTGCACTGGCCACCATGATAGTCGGCATAATCGCGAGGCCATCAAGCCCATCGGTCAGATTCACCGCGTTGCTGGTTCCCACGACCACAAAATAAGCAAGTAGCACGTAGAACAACCCAAGTTGCGGCATCACATCTTTAAAGAATGGCACCAATAGCTGAGTTTCCGCGCCGACCGTGGCGCTGCCGTACATGTAAACTGCGGCTAGAGTGGCAATCAGTGACTGCCAAAAATACTTCCACTTCGCGGGCAAACCACGGCTATTTTTTTGTACCACTTTACGATAATCATCGATAAAGCCAACAATGCCAAAGCCAGTAATAACCAGCAGCACCACCCATACATAGCGGTTGCTCAAATCGGCCCACAGCAAGCTAGAAACTAAAATAGAGGCAAGAATTAATAAACCGCCCATAGTGGGCGTGCCCGCTTTGCTTAAATGGGATTGCGGGCCGTCATCTCGAACCGCTTGGCCGATTTGCAAGCGCTGTAAAAAGCGAATGAGTTTCGCGCCAAAGCAAAGACTAATCAGCAGCGCTGTTAACACCGCCAAAATCGCCCGTAAGGTCAGGTATGAAAACACATTAAAGGCTGATTCGTACTGTAATAAGTACTCTGCAAGCCAGACTAACATAGCCGCGATTCCTTCTGCTGACCTTTATTATCTGCGCGCCAATTGGCACCATTCGATGCGCTCACCTGCGCACGTAAAGCATTCACAACTCGCTCCATGTGCGCACTGCGCGAACCTTTTACCAACATGGTGAGCGGCTGATCGGTGCTCGCCATTTGTGCGGTTAACCCTTGTAATAACAAATCTAAGCTGGCGAAGTGTTGACCGCCTTGCCCCATGGCATCGCTAGCATGTTGGCTTAATACCCCAAGGCTATAAAACTGATCGATCCCGAGTTGTGCCGCATACTCACCTACTTCCGCGTGATACTCCCGCGCTTGGCTACCTAGCTCACCCATATCGCCCATAATCATGATGCGCTTACCGGGAAAACTCGCTAACAGGGCCAACGCTGCTTTGGTCGAACCAACATTGGCGTTGTAGCTGTCGTCGAGTAACCGGATCTGGTCAGTTAACGCGTAACTTTGGAGCCTTCCCGGCACTGCGGTTAAACTGGCTAAGCCTTGTTGCACATCTGCTGCGGTGGCGCCTAAACGAATAGTTGCCGCGGCAGCAACAGCCGCATTCAACGCGTTGTGGCGTCCCGGAATTGGCACTTGCACAGCAAAGCTAAGCGCCCGCCCGTGGGCATCCGTTAAGCTGATTTGACAGCCTGGGCAACCACTTGCATCTAACTGAATCTCGCTTACCCGAACATCCGCATCGGCTGCTTCGCCAAACACTTGGTGGTCAAGCTCTGCCAACACCCGTTGCCAACAGCCATGAAATTCGGAATCACGCGGGGTAAGCGCCAAACCGCCACTCACTAGCCCCCGGAATATCTCACTTTTGGCTTTCGCCACCCCGTGAACTGAACCAAAACCTTCCACGTGCGCTGGTGCGACATTGTTAATAATAGCGACCTCGGGTTGCACTAATGCCGAGGTATAAGCAATTTCGCCCGGATGATTTGCACCCAATTCGAGCACCGCGTAAGTATGCGCTGTAGTCAGCCGTAACTGGGTTAACGGCACGCCGATATCGTTATTGAAATTACCAGCGGTCGCTAATACTTTGCCGCGTTGTGACAAAATCGCGGCCATCATTTCTTTTACCGTGGTCTTGCCGCTGCTACCCGTAATGGCGATGGTTTTTGGCTGCACTTGGCGCTGCACAGCGGCGCCAAGCTGCCCCAATGCATGGCGGGTATTGGCCACCACAACTTGTGGTAGGTCAATGGCTAGGCTAAGTTCACGTTCCACCAGCACCGCCGCTGCGCCTTTGGCAATTGCCGCAGGGACAAATTCATGCGCATCAAAGTTGGGACCTTGCAAGGCAATAAATAAACAACCTGGTTCGAGTTGGCGGGTATCCGTCGAAACACTGTCAATGGTGATATTAGCGCCCAGGAGGCGCCCTTCTACCGCCGCGGCAACCCAAGCCAAGTCGACCCGTATCATAAGTCACCTGCCACTTTTGCACCGCGCTGTAGCATAAAACCGGCCACCACTTCGCGCTCGTTGTAGGGCACCCGTTGGCGTCCAATCACTTGATAATCTTCGTGGCCTTTACCAGCCAGTAGCACCACATCTTGTGGTCCAGCCGCAGCTAAAGTGGCAAGCACCGCCGCTTCGCGACCGGGCTTCACTTCGACATGATCGCGGCGCACCATACCGGTTAAAATATCGGCGATAATATGCTCAGCGTCTTCGGTACGCGGATTGTCGTCAGTCACCACCACCCGATCAGCAAGCTCCGCCGCAACTCGTCCCATTTGTGGACGCTTACCGCGATCACGATCGCCACCACAACCAAACACACACCATAGTTGGCCACGACAATGGCGACGCAGTGCTTGTAGCACTTGCTGAAGTGCATCTGGGGTATGCGCATAATCCACCACCGCCAACGGTTGACCATCGCTAAAGAAGGTCTCCATTCGGCCAGGCACTGGTTGCAACTTGGCCACCGCACGCGTGGCTGCAACTAGGTCATAACCAAGGGTTGCAAGAGTACTCAGCGCCGTGAGCACGTTATACACATTGAATTGCCCGAGGAGCGGTGACTGCACCGCATACTGCTGGGCTTGAGTGTGCAAGGTAAAACGCGTGCCATGGTCTTCAAATTCAATCTCAGCGGCACGCCACTGTGCCGTTGCTGCTTCAAGAGAGAATGTTTGCACAGGAACCTCGGCCGCTTGCAGTTCTAATTGCCAACCCCTTAAGGTGGCATCGTCTGCATTCAAGACCGCGTGCTGAGGGTTCAGTTCTGTAAATAAACGTAATTTCGCTTCGCTGTAGGCCGCCATAGTGCCGTGATAATCAAGATGGTCACGACTGATGTTGGTTGCTGCCGCCGCGCTAAACTGCAATGCCTCAACCCGGCGCTGGACCAGCGCATGGGATGAAACTTCCATGGCCACCGCCGTCGCGCCTTCCGCTTTCAAAGTCGCCAAACGCTGTTGCACTGCCACCGCATCGGGAGTGGTGTGTTGTTCTGGCAGCAAGCGGCCGATTAAACCACTACCAGTCGTGCCGATGACGCCCGCCGTTTCGCCCAATTGTGCCAGTAACTGCGCCAGAATATGGGTGACCGAGGTTTTGCCGTTGGTGCCGGTTACCCCAATCACCTTCATGGCATGGCTCGGATGGCCAAAGAAGCGCCCGGCAATGGCTGATAAATGGTTACGCAGTTGCGGCACCGCAATGATCGGCACGCCCTGCCGATTCCGCACCTCTTCCACATCTGCTTCCGCTAATACCGCATGGGCACCGGCAACGATGGCTTGCTCAATAAAGTCACGGCCATCACTCTGGTAACCTTGCACGGCCACGAACAAGTCACCGTTAGTCACTTGGCGACTGTCCAATTTGATGCCCGTTACCGTCTGCTCAGGCAGTAACAATGGATACTCGGGTAACAACTCGGCTAATGTGATCATAATGGTCCTCCGGCGACTCGCACGGCTTGGTCGGACAAATTATCAGGCGGAATGTTCAAGATACGCATGGCGTCTCCAACAATTTCCGCAAACACCGGCGCGGCTACCGTACTGCCATAGTAGTCATCGCCTTGAGGTTCGTTAATCACCACCACCACGGCGATGCGTGGCTTGCTGACGGGAGCGATACCGGCAAATAAATTCACATAATCATCGCCATAACCACCGGCCACCGCTTTGCGTGAGGTGCCGGTTTTTCCCGCAACGCGATAACCCGGCACTTGGGCATTCTTGGCCGTGCCTTGCTCCACCACTTGCTCAAGCATCAATAAGACTTGCTGAGCTGTGGTTTGACTGATCACTTGTTCGCCTTCGTTGGGTGCTTCTAAACGCCGCACACTTAATGGCCGCCGCACGCCGCCGTTGCCAATAATGGCGTACATTTGCGCGAGCTGTAGTGGCGTCACCTGCAAGCCATAACCGTAAGATAACGTAGCAATATCCAGCTCCGACCAACGTCGACGATTGATCAGCAAGCCAAAGCTTTCGCCGGTCATCCGGACCCCGGTATCATTGCCAAATCCCACGTCATAGTAGGTCTGAATCAGGTTATCGATGCCCACGCCGAGCGCCAGCTTGGACGAGCCCATGTTGCTTGAATGCTGCAATATTTCACTAATCGTCAGCTCGCCAAGATTACGCGGATCACTCACCCGGCGGCCGCCGAGGCGCATCCAGCCGGGGCTGGTATCTATGGTATCACCCACACTCACGAAGCCATTTTCCAACGCGCTAATGACCGCCAGCGGCTTCACCGTCGAGCCAGGCTCATAGGCATCAGTAATCGCCCGATTGCGCAGCCGGTATGGCTCCAGTTCATGGCGATTGTTAGGGTTAAAGGACGGGCTGTTGACGAGCGCCAACACCTCCCCCGTTTGCACGTCAAGAATCACGGCCGAACCTGAAGTAGCTTGGTGATAGCGCACGGCTTTTTTCAGCTCCGCATAAGCCAATGATTGCAAGCGTTGGTCAATACTGAGGGTTAGTTGCTGTGGTTGTTGTGCGGCGATTTGGCGAATCTCCTCAACCACCCGTCCTTGTGCATCCTTGCGAAACACGCGCTCACCGGGAGTGCCGGTCAGCAAATCATCATACATGGCTTCGAGTCCTTCAATGCCACGTCCGTCAATGTCGGTAACACCAACAACATGCGCCGCAATTTCACCTGCTGGGTAAAAGCGCCGCGATTCTTCTTTTAAATAAATACCGGGAATATCAAGTTGCCGAACGTACTCAGCTACCGCTGGTGTTACTTTTCGTTCGAGATAGACGAAGCGCCGAGTTGGATCGGCCACTCGCGCTTGTAATTTGTCGGCATCGGTACGAAACACTTCCGCCAATGCTAGCCAACGCTCTTGATTGGCAAGGCCACCCTCGGCATGCACAACTTTCGGATCAGCCCAGACGGTTTGAACCGGTACACTCACTGCCAACTCGCGGCCATTGCGATCGACGATAGTGCCGCGTTGTACATCCGTTTGCGCAGCTCGCAAGGAGCGCCGATCACCTTCCATTTGTAGGCGTTCAGGCGCAATCACTTGAATGTAGGCGGTACGCGCCAATAACGCCCCAAACACCAACAACAACACACTCATAGCCACGTAGAAACGCCACTTCAAGGTGTCAGGATGCTGCCGTTTGCGGTTCTGTTTCAGCGCCATGGTACCAACACCTCCTGCTGCGGCTGTGGCCGCACCATATTGAGTTGTTCCATCGCTATGCGCTCCACCCGACTGTGCTCAGTTAACGCATTTTGCTCAATCAGCAAATGACGCCATTCAATGTCGAGCTGGTCGCGCGCCTGACTTAACTGATCTCGCTCAATCGTCAGCACCCGGTTCACATGGGCGACATAAATAATGCTGAGCGCCGTGGTTACCACCAGTACAAACAGCACCAACGGCACCACATACAAACGCGCATCATGGCGCCACAGGGCCAACATGTTAGGCACTCGTTTAGCCGTCATCGCCAAGCCTCCGCGCAATCCGTAACACGCTACTGCGGGCACGTGGGTTGAGCTTCAATTCAGCGGCACTAGGCTTAATCGCTCGGCTGAGTAAACTTAACGTGGTGTCTTTGCGCAATTCCGCTTCGGTAATGGGTAAGCCGGCCGGCACCTGCTTCGGTTGGCTATGCTTGCGCATAAAGCGTTTCACCATGCGATCTTCGAGGCTATGAAAACTAATCACGACCAATCGCCCACCCGGGCGCAGCGCACTGACAGCGGCATCGAGCGCTTGCTCAATTTCATTAAGCTCGCCATTAATGTGAATCCGGATACCTTGAAAACTGCGCGTTGCTGGGTGCTTGTGCGGATCTTTAAACGGCATCACCCGGCCAATCAGGTCGGCCAATTGCTTGGTCCGCGTGAACGGCGTGGCGACTCGGTCATGCACCACCGCGCGGGCAATTTTCCGCGCAAACCGCTCTTCGCCGTATTCTTTTAATACCCAAGCGATATCAGCCTCACTGGCGGTATTGATAAAATCAGCCGCGGTCATACCTTGGGAGGTATCCATGCGCATATCGAGGGGGCCGTCGCGCATAAAGCTAAAACCACGTTCGGCGTCGTCAAGTTGTGGGGATGACACGCCTAAATCGAATAAAATACCGTGCAGTTGACCCTGCAGTGATTGCTGCTCAATCACCTCAGCGAGGGCCGAAAAGGGAGTGTGGAAAATTTGAAAGCGTGGATCTGTCTGTAACGCTGCGGCGGCGGCTATCGCGGTGGGGTCGCGATCAAGAGCCAGCAAGCGACCGCGGTCACCTAATTCAGCGAGGATAGCGCGCGAGTGTCCGCCCCGACCAAAGGTCGCGTCTAAGTATATTCCGTGCGGTTCTATTGCAAGGGCATCGAGAGACTCTTGCAGCAGCACCGACACATGTTGCGGTGGCGCTTTTATCATTATAATGAGAAGTCTTGTAAGCGGTCACTAAGGGCCACATCTGCTTGTTGTTCTGCCGCCATATCCGCAGCAACTTGTGCTTGCCATGCCGATTCTGACCAGATTTCGAATTTATTCAGCTGACCCACGAGCATCAGCTTTTTCGATAAATCTGCGTGTTGACGGAGTGCAGGCGCAATTAATAAACGCCCATTTTTATCCATCACACAGTCTTCGGCATGACCAAGCAGCAATCGCTGGAGACGACGCTCTGCGGGGATCATGCTGGAAAGAGTGGTTAACTTCTGTTCAATAATTTGCCATTCCGGTAACGGATACAGCAGCAAACACGGCTGATTGATATCGATGGTGCACACCATTTGTCCGTCACAATCAAGCGTCAACGACTTGCGATACCGCGCTGGTATAGCAAGGCGACCCTTGTCGTCCAAACTTAATGATGTTGCCCCACGAAACATGAGATCCCCACTTGATCCACAAAATTCCACAAATCCCCACAACGTGACAGTCTAGGTGTCGATCTTTCCTTCTGTCAAGCAAAAATGCTGGCATTTTCACTGGCTTTACCCCAATTAAAATAAGCTTGATCGCAAGGTGTTGAGTTAAGTGGAATTTTGTGGATCGCAGCAATCCGAAAGCTGGGCGCGAGCAAAGCTTGACCGGTTTGTGTGTTTGCTAGACTATCAAGGTGAAGATTTCTCAAGGAGTGGGTTCGGTGGTTGCGGACAGATTGACCCGTCGTCGATATTTAATTGCCTTTATAGTGCTGGTAACAATCGTCTTGCAAACGGCTGTCTACGCGGTCGCTGAGGGCTTCCGTGCGCAATCTATTGAAGCGCAAAAACGCGAGGCTGTGCAAGCGCTCGGCGTCATTCGCGCACGCATCGAAGGGCAATTATCGGCTAACTTAATCGCCATTCGCGGGCTTCGAGCTGAATTGGTGATAAATCCAAGTATCAGTCAACAGCGCTTTTACACGCTGACTGAACAACTCCTCAGCGACGATTTACAGATCCGGCATATCGCCATCGCCCCTGATCTTATCGTTCGTCATGTGTATCCACCGGCTGGCAATCAAGATGTGATTGGACTTGATTATCGTACCTCACCAGAACAGTGGCCGGTGGTACAGCAAGCCATTGAACGTCGTGAAATACTCCTCGCCGGCCCCCTGAACTTGGTTCAAGGGGGGCGAGCACTGGTCGCCCGCTTACCGGTTTTTATGGATCAAACCGAAACCGCGCGGCTGTGGGGCCTCATTGCGGAAGTTATCGATATTGACGAATTACTATATGCCGCCGGTTTTACCGCTCAAGATCAACAGTTCAATTATGCGCTGCGCGGTCGTGATGGCCAGGGCATTAACGGCGAGCATATCGCCGGCAATAATGTCGTGTGGCAACAGGATTATGTCAGCGTGCCGGTTAACGTACCGGGCGGGCACTGGTTATTAGCGGCAAAACCAAGCAGCGCAACTTGGTTAGCTGATCGTTATGGTTACAGTTTGCGTTGGACGATTGGAACAACCTTAGTGCTGTTACTAAGCGGCGTTCTCAGTTTGCTGCTAGTGACCCAAACGCGATTGCGTGGCGCACTAAGTACCATTTCCTATCAAGCACGATTTGATGCGCTCACCGAATTACCCAATCGCACTTATTTTATTCAACAGGTAGAGCAAGTATTACGGACAGCCAAACGTCATCGTGAGGGCTTTGCGATGCTATTTATTGACCTCGACCATTTTAAAGAGGTCAATGATTCGCTCGGCCATGATGCCGGCGATGACATGTTGCAGCAAGTGGCACAGCGAATTCTCAAGGCGACGCGACCGGAAGATTTAGTTGCACGTCTTGGTGGCGATGAGTTTGTCGTGGTACTGCGTCATATTACTGACCCAATGATGGCCGAACGCCATGCCCAACGCTTAGTCAATGCCCTCGCACCCACGCTAACTATTGCCCAAAATGACGTGCACGTGGGCGCCAGTGTCGGTATTGCCATTTACCCAACGGATGGCGCATCGGTAAGTGAGTTATTAAAACATGCAGATTTAGCCATGTACGCGGCGAAAGCCGCGGGTCGACAAACGATTTATTTCTTTGATGAAAGCTTGCGGCATACCGCCGAACAGCATATCCATCTGCATGCTGACATGTTGCAAAGTCTGCAACAGGGGCATTTCGAAGTTTACTATCAGCCCATTATGGACACTCAAGGTGGCCTCCTCACGCATTGCGAAGCGCTATTGCGCTGGCACCACCCACGCTTAGGCATGGTAGCGCCAGCCGAATTCATTCCGGTTGCCGAAAAAACCGGTGCTATTCGCGCGCTTGGTGACTTTGTCTTACAGCAAGTATTGCAAGATTGGCAGCGCTTGCGTGAGCGCGGGCTAAACCTAACCATTGCCATCAATCGTTCACCGGGGGAATTCAATCATAAGGACATTGCCCAGGTTTGGCTCGATGCTATTCATGCCGCGGGCGTCCCACCTCAGGCCCTCATGTTTGAGATTACCGAGTCCATGTTGATGCGCCATCAGGAACGCCAACTGCAAAACCTGATTGCCTTGCGCGATGCTGGCATACAAATCGCGATTGATGATTTCGGCACCGGCTATTCGTCGCTGAATTACTTGCGCACCTATCCCGTTAATGTGATTAAAATTGATCGGAGTTTCTTAATTGAGGTGCCGCATAGCCCGCAGCAAACCGCGCTGCTAGAAGCCCTTGTAAGGATTGCCCAAACTCTTGGGCTACAACTTATCGCGGAGGGGGTGGAAACCGCTGCCCAGCGCGATACTTTGCGTAAATTTGGCTGCCATTATTTACAAGGCTATTTGATTAGTCGGCCAGTGCCTTTTGCTGAGTTAGTCGAACTTGCTGGTCATTTTACTCAGCCACCGCAGCCGTAAGCGTTAACGAAGAAATTGGGAGCCAGCCGATAAGCCGGGTTCTGTCGTGGACAATCATTCGTCTAGCCGTTAGGTCGCCCTAACGTTCAAGCAGTCTACCCGGGTTCAACGCGGGCCGCGCCAATGAACCCCTATTTGACCTTGCTCCGGGTGGAGTTTACCGTGCCACGAACTGTTGCCAGCCGCGCGGTGCGCTCTTACCGCACCCTTTCACCCTTACCTGATCCTACGCAAGCGTAGGCCATCGGCGGTTTGCTCTCTGTTGCACTAGTCGTCGGCTTACGCCGCCCAGGCGTTACCTGGCACCCTGCCCTATGGAGCCCGGACTTTCCTCCCCCTAGCGGTTACCCACTAGGCAGCGATTGTCTGGCTGACTCCCGCGGCGGAGTATAAGGTAAACCGCCACTAAAAGCACGAGCAACTCTCAGTCTTGCGCTTGGTTTTCGATGGCGTGTTGATACAACTCATTTTTCTTCAGACCGTAAATCTGCGCGGTAAGCGCGGCAGCCTTTTTTAACGGCAACTCAGTTTGCAATAACGCCAGGGTTTTCAGCGCCTCCGGCGGTAACGCCTCAGCTACAACCGGAGCAGCTCCAGCAACTAACAACACCATTTCGCCGCGTTGTTGATTGCTATCTGCAGCGACTTGGGCGGTGACCTCGGCAATACTGCCCGTCAGATAAGTTTCAAACTGCTTGGATAATTCACGCGCCAACACCAATTGCCGAGTGGGACCAAACACCTGCGCCAAATCAGCTAAACTTGCCAAAATTCGATGCGGCGACTCATAAAATATAAGGGTATGGGGGTGCTCAGTGAGTCCGCTCAACTGTTTACGTCGTTGCTGGGGCTTAGCGGCTAAAAAGCCTTCAAAGCTGAATTTGTCAGTTGCCAGACCGCTCGCTGCCAACGCGGTAATGAGCGCACAAGCACCGGGCAAGGCCACCACCCGCAATCCTCGCGCCCGCGCTTCGCGCACCAACACATAACCCGGATCGCTAATTAATGGCATCCCAGCATCGCTGACTAGGGCAACCTGCGCACCTGCCGCGACTTTATCTAGAATACTATCCGCGCGCTGCCGCTCGTTGTGATCATGCAACGCCAGCAACTGATTTTTGATGCCCAGGTGTTGCAATAATTGACCAGTATGGCGGGTATCCTCGGCGGCGATTAAATCAACCTCAGCAAGCACCTGCTCGGCACGGTTGGTGATGTCACCCAAATTACCAATTGGGGTGGGAACCAGATATAAAATGCCGGCGGTGGCTGTTGTGGTCACGGTATTATCCTTTCAAAACCTAAGCGCCTTTACGTCGCTTTAATTGTGTCTCGCATCGACGCGGTTTATAGTAACAGAATCAACGGCTGGGTAGAAAAAAATGGTATTCACTAAACACTCACGACGGATTCGCAAACCTGCACTGGGCGCACTTCTGCTGCTCGGATTGGCGGGCTGTAGTGGCACTCCAAATGATGCCCCGCGTAACCTTCCAACTCAGCAAATGCCAGCAGATTTGCCGGTGCTTGCGGTTGCTGAACAAAAAAGTCCAACCGACTGGCTAGCCACTGCCGCTATCCAAGCCCCTGCGGAACGTCAAAAATCGCTGCTGCTGGCGGCTGCGTTATGGCAACAACAACAGCAATGGCAGCGCGCCGCAGCTATTCTCTCACAGCTTGATGCGCCCCTATTAAGTCCGGCTGACCGGCTGCAATACCACTTATTACAAGCCCAATTTGCGGCGCACCAACAACAATGGTCAACCGTGCTGGAACGCTTACGTGATCTCACTGTACAGTTTAGCGATGCTACCGAGAAAGCCCAAGCACTCTCGCTACAAGCACAAGCCGCGGCTGCCCAAGGCGATTTTTTACAAGCCGCACTATGGCGGATAGAACAGCAACGTTATCAGCCACAACAGGTCGACACCAACACCATTTGGACTTTGCTACAACGAGTCGATGAACGTACCAGTGCTAACGCTGCGCGCCCAAGCGATGCCATCGCGCTGGGATGGTTGCGGTTATTGCAAGTCATGCATGAAAGCCTCGATGATGGCACCTCGACCGCACGAGCGCTGCAAGCTTGGCAGCAAGGGTACCCGGCTCACCCGGCTCAAGCACTCGTCAACCAGTGGCTCGCGCAACCCGAACTCACGCCACTTGGGGGGGCACAGCGAGTCGTGGTATTGCTGCCGTTGTCGGGTCCTTTCGGCAGCCAAGGTACAGCAGTCCGAGACGGTATTTTAATGGGATTATTGCAGCGCGATGTGCCGTTGGAAGCGCGTTTTATTGATACCCATCAAACCGCGCTGGCGGACATCTTAACCGACCTACAAACCACCCCGCCTGAATACGTCATCGGCCCCTTATTAAAGCCGCAAGTCGAGGCTTGGCAGCAGGCATTGCAAACCCAACCGGTACAGTGGCAGCAACTATTTTTGAATGAGCCCGCCGCGGCCCAAGCTACCGCTTTAGCGCCCACTACAGATACAGTCATTGAAGTACCATTATTACTGCCTGCCTACTTTGCGCTTGATGCAGAAACTGAAATCCGACTTGGTGCTGATTATCTCTATCGCCACGGTAAACAAAATCCATTGGTATTAAGCCCGGCGCATGACCGTGGTGACGCGCTAACCGAGAGCTTCGCAGCCCATTGGCGCCGGCTACCGGTGGCAGACCCGAGCATAGCGTCGGGCAGCTACCGTACCACTGAAGATATGAAAGAAGCAGTTCAGTTAAACCTTGGGGTAGCTGACAGTGAGCGCCGTATTACCGATGTGAAATATGCAGCGGGGAAAATTATTGTCGATGCTGAAGCACGCAGTCGGGCTGATATCGATGCGATTTACCTGACTGGTAGCGCTGAACAAACCAAGTTGTTGAAGCCATTTATTGACGTCAATATCGCGCCTTTTGCCAAGCGCATTCCGGTGTACGCAAGTTCGGCTAGCCATGTGCGACAAAACAGTATGAGCGAGAACGACTTGCACCAAGTGACCTTTAGTGAGGCGCCATGGTTATTACCATCACATCGCGATCACCAACAGGTACAACAAATACTCAAATTACGTGACGGCTGGGGTTACAGCCAAGCACGGCTAGTCGCTATGGGCCGTGATGCAGCGCAGTTAGTACCGGCGCTCGATTGGTTGGCGAAACTCCCGGGCTATGGCTGGCATGGCTACAGTGGGCGCTTACAAATGGTCAATCAGCGTCTAATTCGGCAGTTATCTTGGGCTACTTTTAATCAGTACCAGGTGGTACCGATAAAAGGCGAACAAGATGTCCCGACAGCAACGTGGAGCGGCCTCTGAGACCGCGGCGGTTCGCTTCCTTGAGCAACAGGGGCTGACCTTAGTCACGAAAAACTTTACCCTTGATAACGCTGAAATTGATATCATCATGCGCGCCGATGAACGCTTGATATTTGTTGAAGTCAAATATCGGCAAGATGAAACATTTGCGGCGGTGTTGGAGCAAATTAGTCCTGGGCAATGTCAGCGGATACGCCATGCAGCACGTGTTTTTATGTTGCAAAACGAGTGGGATGAACATCACACCGCGGTGCGTTTTGATGTCGTTGCGTTAGTCGGTCAGCCAGCGACGATTCATTGGTTACAAGATGCATTTTAGCTAATCGTCACATGTGGCGAGTAAGTGGACATATTCAAGAGGAACGCAACCCCCATGCCGGATCGCATGAAGCTGCTCTACACCCAGAGTATTCAAACCCAAATAGCCTGTGCCGAGCTGCTACCCGAGGCCCTCGATCGAGCGGCTGATCTGCTCACCCACAGTGTGCTGAATGGTCAGCGCGTGTTCGTCGGTGGTCATGGTGGCGCAGCAGCTGTCGCGCAGCTGTTCGCCCATTATTTAACATATGGACATGGCTTCGAACGGCCGCCGTTTCCAGCCATTCTGTTACCCGCCACCCTGAATACCACAGATACCCACACTGATAGCTTGGCGCGACCCGTTTCTGCCCTCGGTCAGGCCAATGACATACTCGTCGTATGTAGCGCCGAAACGCATGCACCGGCATTGACCCGAGCAATGGAAGCAGCGTTATCACGTGACATGATCATTGTTGCGCTTACCGGCGATGATGATCAGGATATTGCTGGCTTACTTGGCCCTGAAGATGTCGAAATTCGAGTTCCGGCCACTAGCGGATGCCGGGTAACTGAACAGCTACTATTTGCTGTTCATGCACTGTGTGAAGCGATTGAACGTACCATTTTTCCACAAGAGGATGACGAATCATGATGTCTCGAGTAATCCTAATCATTACGCTGCTAAGCTTATTACAAGGCTGTGCAGCCGTCATCGTTGGGGCCGGTGCCGTTGGCGTGAAAGCCGCGACCGATCGCCGCACCATAGGCACCCAATTAGATGACCAAGCACTTGAGGTGAAAGTGAGCAACCGTATTGGCGATGCGCCAGAATTAGAGGGGGCGCGGGTGGAAGTGGTCGCTTACAACGAAGCTATTTTGTTGGTTGGTCAAGTGCCCTCCGACGCATTGCGTGCTGAGGCCGAGCGGCTCGCACGTGAGGTTCGCGGTATAGATAAAGTCTTTAATCAATTACGGGTTGGCTCAGCGATTGGTATCGGCACGATTACCGCCGATAGCTGGATCACGAGTAAAGTTAAAACCCGCCTGTTGAGCGAAGATCAAATTGATGGCTCACAAATCAAAGTCGTGACCGAAAATGGCGAGGTGTTTTTGTTGGGTTTAGTAAAGCCGGGCGAAGCACAACGCGCGATAGACATTACGCGCAATATCAATGGTGTCAAACAAGTAATCAATGCGCTCACCGTAGACCGTGATTTAGATTAATTGCACGACCTACTTAATGAGCTTCAAATGGCCGCCTTTGCGCGGCTTTTTGCTAGCTGTAGCTGATTTTTTGGCATCGCGTTCAGCCGTAGCTGGCGGAGCGTTATCTTCAACAGCTTTCACATGCTCACTGGCATGACTCGCTGAGCTCTTAGCCGGCGCTTCATCCGTGGCTGTTTGATAGCTAGGTTCGAGTTCGAAAATAGTCCCAGCTCCGTTTTCACGGGCATAAATAGCAACCACTGCCGCCATCGGGATCCAGACTTGCATCGGTTTGCCGCCAAAGCGTGCATTAAACTGCACTTCAGTGTTGGTCATTTGTAATGCGCCAACGGCTGCTGGCGCAATATTCAAAATAATTTGACCATCTTGGACAAATTCCAGCGGCACTTGGCACTGTGGTAAGGTCGCATCTACCACAATATGTGGTGTCAGCTGGTTATCCACAATCCACTCATAAAGCGCCCGCAATAAATAAGGGCGCTTTGCACTCATGGCCGCATCTTCTCGCATTTACTTGCCCGCAGCGCGGATCATATCGCGCTCTGCATCGGTTAATGACTCTTGGAAGGTTTCGCGCTCAAATACCCGCATCATATAAGCTTTCACTTCTTTGGCACCGGTACCTTGCAACTCAATCCCGTACACCGGTAAACGCCAGAGTAAAGGTGCAAGGTAGCAATCAACCAAACTAAACTCTTCACTCATAAAGTATGGCGAATCGTTGAATACTGGCGCTAATGCCAGTAAACCTTCACGTAGCTCCTGCCGAGCAGCGTCAGCATCAGCACTTGCTGCCGCAATTTTTTCCGCCAACGCATACCAATCACGTTGAATCCGATACATCATCAAACGGCTATTACCGCGCGCAACCGGATATACCGGCATGAGCGGCGGATGCGGAAAACGCTCATCCAAATACTCCATAATAATGTGAGCATTGTAGAGCACCAAATCACGATCAACTAAGGTCGGCAATGCATCGGGATAAGGATTCAGTTCAATTAAATCCTCAGGACGTTCATCACCTTCAACGAAGCTGATCTCAACGCCCACGCCTTTTTCTGCCAACACTAAACGCACCTGATGACTCAACAAGTCATCTTTGCCTGCGAACAGCGTCATGACTGAACGTTTATTTGCCGCAACCGCCATTTATTTCTCCGAATTTCATCAATAGCGAAGGGGGCACGATGCCCCCAACGTTGTTTTTTCTATATTGTGACTGCACGCCAAGCACTATGGCTTGACCTGCCAACACGACTTACTTCACGTCGCGCCAGAACTCACGTTTCAAGAACCACGCTAAAATGGTAAACACGAGCAAGAAGCCAAATACCATCCAGCCCATCCGGCGCTGTTCAAGTAGCATAGGTTCGCCGGTATATACCAAGAACGCGGTTAAATCTAACATCGCTTGATCGAATTCTGCCGGTGTCAGCATGCCCGAACCATCGGTTTTGATACCAACGTAGACATCTTGCATTTCACCATCGATTAAGCGTGACTCCGTTGTTTTACGCGGTACGCCTTGTAACTCTTGTAATACGTGCGGCATCCCAACATTAGGGAACACCGCATTGTTTACGCCGAATGGGCGAGTTTCATCCACGTAGAAAGAACGGAAGTAGGTGTACAACCAATCTGCACCACGTACCCGCGCCACTAAGGTCAAGTCCGGTGGCGGGTTACCAAACCAAGCGCCTGCTTGCTTCATAGGCATGGCATTTTTCATCAAATCACCAACTTTTTCGCCGGTAAACTGTAAATGCTTTTGGCCTAGGTCAAGCGGAATACCTAAATCTTCGAAAGTCCGATTGTAACGCTGGTACTGCATTTGGTGACAACCCATGCAGTAGTTCATGAACAATTGTGCACCGCGTTGCAGTGACGCTTTGTCATGTAAATCAACGTTCGCGTCATCCAACGGAATGGTGGGACCCGCAGCAAATGCGAGCCCAGGCAGAACGGTTACAAGGGCGATTAAAAACTTTTTCATCACTTGGTTAACCTCTCTGGTAACGGCTTGGTCTTCTCGTTCTTACTGTAGAACCAGAGGAAACCAAAGAACGCAAAATACAAGAAGGTGAAGATTTGCGCCAAAGTGGTATATAGCCCCTCGGCTGGCAACACCCCGAGCACACCTAGGATGATAAAGCTCACCACGAACTGCGCTAAGTTCAGTTTGTGCAAGTTACTGCGATAGCGAATCGAACGTACCCGACCACGGTCTAACCAAGGTAACAAGAACAAGAACACGATAGCGGCAAACATCAGGATAACGCCCAATAGCTTATCTGGCACCGCCCGCAAGATTGCATAGAATGGCGTGAAGTACCAAACAGGTGCAATATGTTCCGGTGTCTTCAATGGGTTCGCAGCTTCGAAATTAGGTGGCTCTAAGAAGTAGCCGCCCATAGCTGGATTGAAGAAGATCACATAGCAGAAGAAGAATAGGAAGATGCCAATCCCGATTAAATCCTTCACGATGTAGTAAGGATAGAATGGAATTGAATCAACGATGTCGTACTTCTTGGTGAAGCGCTCGTGGAATTCAAACTTAGATTTTTCTTCGTCTGGTACTGTGCCTTTTTTGCGCTTGGTATCGATACCATCGGGGTTATTTGAACCCACTTCATGTAGCGCAATAATGTGCAAGAACACCAAAATGACAAGCACTAAAGGCAAGGCGATAACGTGTAAGGCGAAGAAACGATTCAAGGTGGCGCCAGAGATAACGTAGTCACCCCGAATCCACAACGTTAAATCATCACCAATAATCGGAATCGCACCAAACAACGAGATAATAACCTGCGCACCCCAGTAGGACATTTGTCCCCAAGGCAGCAAGTAACCCATGAATGCTTCAGCCATCAGCACCAGGAAGATGAGCATACCGAACACCCACAACAATTCACGGGGCTTCTGGTATGAGCCATACATCATGCCGCGGAACATATGCAGATAAACCACCACAAAAAATGCGGAAGCGCCGGTAGAATGCATATAGCGCAGCAACCAACCGTAGTCGATATCACGCATAATGTATTCAACTGACGCGAATGCTCCCTCCGCAGAAGGCACGTAATTCATCGTCAACCAAATACCGGTTAGAATTTGGTTCACCAACACCAACATGGCGAGCACCCCGAACAGGTACCACATGTTGAAGTTTTTCGGTGCAGGGTACTGGGCAAGGTGGATGTTCCATGTTTTCGTCATGGGGATGCGTTCATCCATCCACGCTACGAAGTTCTTAAACATTAGGCTTGCTCCCCGTCTTCACCGATCAAGATGTTATTATCATCGATGTAGTAATGTGGCGGAATCACCAAGTTATAAGGTGCAGGAACGCCTTGGAATACGCGCCCAGCAATATCAAACTTGGAACCATGGCATGGGCAGAAGAAACCAGCGGTAACGCCTTCGACCTGCTCAGCAAATGAATCCGGCAAATACTGCGGCGAACAGCCTAAATGCGTACAAATACCCACCGCCACTAAGTACTCTTCTTTAATCGAGCGATACTTATTGGTGGCGTACGCCGGTTGTTGTGGTTCTTCAGAATTCGGATCGCGCAATTGATCTTCAATTACACTCAAGCCATCCAACATTTCCGGGGTACGACGGACAACCCAGACAGGTTGGCCACGCCACTCGACTCGAATCATTTGACCCGGTTCGGCTTTGGCAATATTCACTTCCACCGGGGCACCCGCGTTCTTCGCTTTAGCGCTAGGATTCCACGAGGCGATGAAAGGAACCGCAACACCCACCGCTCCCGCACCACCAACAACAGTTGTGGCAACGGTCAAGAAACGACGGCGGCCTTTATCTACAGGCGCATTGCTCATCCACTTACTCTCCAGTTAGGACGCTTCATAGGGCATAGCTATGAAGTCAGTAATTAGCTGCTGCGTATGTTAGCGCACTTGCTAACGGCAAAAAAATGCTTGTAGATGATAAAGAAATACCCTGATTTTTACAAGGATAAAGACAAAAAAGCCCAGCACTGAGGCTGGGCTTTTGCAACACTTGGAAAGCGTAATTAACGCTTCGAGAATTGCGGACGCTTACGCGCTTTATGAAGACCGACTTTCTTACGCTCAACTTGACGTGCATCACGAGTTACATAACCCGCGCGACGTAAGTCGCCACGTAAAGCTTCGTCATAATTCATCAATGCACGCGTGATACCGTGACGAATCGCACCGGCTTGACCGGTTGAACCGCCACCTTTCACGGTGATGTATAAGTCGAATTTCTCAACCATATCAACCAACTCAAGTGGCTGACGCACAACCATACGTGCAGTTTCGCGACCGAAATACTGCTCTAAGGTGGTGTTGTTGATGGTCACTTTGCCGCTACCCGGACGCAAGAAAACGCGAGCGGTAGAGCTTTTACGACGACCAGTACCGTAGTATTGATTCTCTGCCATTTTGTTCATGCTCCGTGATTAAATTTCAAGTTGTTTAGGCTGCTGGGCAACATGGTTGTGCTCAGTGCCTGCGTACACTTTCAGTTTACGGAACATGGCACGGCCGAGAGGACCACGTGGCAACATGCCTTTCACCGCTTTCTGAATGACCATTTCTGGCTTCTTCTCGATCAACTTCTCGAAAGAGATTGATGAAATACCGCCTGGATACCCAGAGTGCGCGTAGTACATTTTGTCTTTTTGCTTGTTACCAGTGACGGCAACTTTTTCTGCATTGACAATGATGATGTAATCACCGGTATCGACGTGCGGGGTATACTCAGCTTTATGCTTACCGCGTAAACGACGAGCTACTTCAGTCGCTAAACGACCTAAAGTTTTGCCTTCCGCGTCGATGACGTACCAGTCACGTTGAACGGTTTCTGGTTTCGCTACAAATGTTTTCATGATGAATAACTCTTATACAAAGGTTCACGACAGTAGTTCCGGGCTTCCCCGCGAACCACAACTGATCGTTGCTGTAGCCCGCATACCTATTGGTATGATGATGCTATGCCAACACCCGATCGTTGTACCTGTAACGTGGGCTGGCGCGGATTATAGTGAAACCCCACCACAATAGCAACTTTTTAGCCGCGGAAAATATGCGCTTAGGCCAAATGACCCAATGCCAAATATTCATGACTTTGCATTTCTTTTAAACGGCTTATGCAGCGCTTAAATTCGAAGCTCAATTTACCCTCAGTGTAGAGCGCCTCAAGCGGCACCGCAGCCGACATGATTAGCTTTACCTTGCGCTCATAAAACTCATCAACGAGCGCAATAAACCGGCGCGCCGCATCATCGTTATGGGCGCCCATCTGCGGCACATGGCTGATTAAAATGGCATGATAAATACGGGCCATCTCAATGTAGTCATTCTGACTCCGCGGCCCTCCACAAATCGCCTCAAAAGTGAACAAGGCGACATCATCGGTTTCACAGCGCACGGGAATTTGACGGCCATGAATACGAATATGACCGTCACTGCGGTGACATTGATGATCAGGAGCCAATTGAGTGAAATAATTGAGCAAATTCGCATCCGCTTCGTCATCGAGCGGGCTGTGGTAGATCTCT
Organism: uncultured Idiomarina sp.; assembly: GCA_946885915.1. The sequence goes on along the minus strand of CAMPHF010000005.1, from coordinate 69,891 downwards.
GCTTGGGTTAGGGTGCGCAACCGATAATCAATCCCACTATCGACATTCACCACCTCGCAATGCTTATTAATCAGTTTGATCGCTGGAATAAAACGGTCACGCTGCAACCCATTTCGATAAAGTTCATCCGGGACAATGTTGGAGGTTGCCACTAGCACCACCTCGCGTTTGAATAGCTCTTGCATGAGCGTACCGAGCAGCATGGCATCGGTAATATCCTGTACAAAAAATTCATCAAAACAAATAATTTGGGTTTCTTGGGCTAGCTTCTCGGCAATTATCGGCAGTGGATCGCTCTGCCCTTTTAGTTGTTTCAGCTCGGCATGAATCCGGTGCATGAAGCGATGAAAATGGACCCGCATTTTGCGCTCAAATGGCAACGCGTTATAAAAGGTGTCAACTAAATAAGTTTTACCACGCCCAACGCCGCCCCAAAAATACAAACCTTGCGGTGGAGTCGGCGCGCGACCGAGTAACTGCCGCAACCAATGCCGTTTTTGCGCTCGAGCCGAAATAAATTCTAGTAGTTCTTCGTACAGCCGTTGCAACGCCTGCACTGCCCGTTCTTGCGCCACATCGTGGCTGAAATCATCGCGTTGCAAATCCTGTTGATACTGCTGCCATGGCGTTTTCATGTGCGCGTGACTACCCCTCAAGTCGATTCTCTATTATGCTATGGGCTATGAACAAGCGCCGCTATCTTACCATTATTTTGGGTGTGTAGAGATAGCGTCAACAGGAGTCGCAGATGAGCTTGCTAATGAGTATGTTGTTTTTAGTAATTGGTTTGGTAATTGGCTTTTTTGTCGCCCGTTACTGGTTTCAGGAGCATTCTGATCAAGCCCGGTTGAACGACGAAGTCATGGCGAGCAAGCAGCAGCTAGCTAGCTATCAACGCGAAGTGAGTGAACACTTCGCAACAGCTGCTGCGTTGGTTGAGCAATTATCAGAAACTCAGCAGAGGCTACAAAATTACTTGCACCACAGCGCTGATTTGTTGCAGCAAAGTGGGCAACAAACTGATTTACCCTTCTTTGCCGAAGACACCATTCGCCAGTTACGCGTTGCTAACACGGTCAAATCAGATTCACGCAAAGCCGAAGACAGTGATTCACCACCACGTGATTATCCAGATGCTGCCAGCGGTCTATTCAAGGGTGAAAACACCAAACGTAAAGGCGCCAGCCGCACGCCAACCGAGTAAAAATTACATCTTGAAACACATCGCTTGCGAACTTATGTAAAGGTTTAACGGTCTGTACCCATACTTTTAGCCGTAAACCTGAACAGGAGTTCGCTCAGATGAAAAAACTACTACTAGTGGCTACCGTACTGGTGAGTGTTAGTCTCAGTGCGGGCCATGCTTTTGCTAGTATCCCCTTTTTTGATGAAGATAAGCCAACACTGGCGCCGATGCTGGAAGATGTTACGCCAGCGGTGGTTAATATCTCGGTAAAAGGCAACCGCGAAGTTCAGCAGCGGGTACCTGAAATTTTCCGCTACTTTTTCGGCCCTAACGCCCCTCAATCGCAAACCCAAGAGCGCCCTTTTCAAGGTTTAGGCTCTGGCGTGATTATTGACGCCGACAATGGCTATGTGGTCACCAATAACCACGTCATTGATGATGCCACCGAAATTCAAGTGACCTTAAAAGACGGCCGCCAATACATGGCCAAAGTCATAGGTACCGATGAGCGCAGCGATATTGCACTGCTGCAAATTGAAGATGGTAAAAATCTGACCGAGATTAGCATTGGTAAATCTGGCGACTTGCGCGTGGGTGACTTCGTCGTGGCCATTGGTAACCCATTTGGTCTTGGGCAAACCGTCACCTCAGGCATTGTCAGCGCGCTCGGGCGCTCAGGCCTTGGTATTGAGGAGCTCGAAAACTTCATCCAAACCGATGCCGCCATTAATAGCGGTAATTCCGGTGGTGCGTTGGTAACCTTAGACGGTGAACTGATTGGCATTAACACTGCTATTCTGGGTCCGAATGGCGGCAACATCGGTATCGGTTTTGCGATTCCCAGCGACATGATGAGCAATATCGTCAATCAGCTCGTTGAGTATGGTGAAGTTCGCCGCGGCGTGCTCGGCGTGCGCGGTGACAATCTAACCCAAGAAGTTGCCGATGCGTTAGAGCTTGAAATTACTCAAGGGGCCTTTGTCGCCGAAGTTATCGAAGATTCAGCTGCGGCCAAAGGTGGCATTGAATCTGGCGATGTGATTACCGCGGTGAATGGTGAGCCGGTGAAATCCTTCTTTGACCTTGCGGCCCGTATTGCAACGATTGGTGCCGGTCAAGAAGTCACACTAACGGTAATGCGCGATGGTGAGCGCCGTAACCTGAAAGTAACGCTCGATAACGAAGAAACCAGCGTTGTCGCGGCCGAATTACACCCAGCCTTAGCCGGTGTAACCTTTGCTAGCAACGATGGTCCGGGCGTTCGAATTGCCGAAGTTCCGGAAGCAAGTCCGGCAGCCCGCCTAGGATTACGTGCAGATGATGTGATTGTCGCGGTGAATCGCCAGCCAACCAATAGCATCAATGATTTACGTCAAGCCATAGATAACGCAGGTCCAGTGGTTGCGCTTAACTTATTGCGCGGTAATGCCGAGCGTTATTTGGTGCTTCGCGGCGCCCGCTAATCCTCAGCTACACTTGTGCGTTTGGCGCTAGCACATGCTATGCTAGCGCCATCTTATTGACTGGCTGGAAGCTTCATGTCCCTGCGCGATTGGTTATTATTCTTGGCTCGATCAGTAGTTCTTGGGCTCGCCGTTGCAGCGGTCGTGCTGCTGATTTTGCCCTACCTGCAAGGGACCGCGACTCAACAACGCCAAGCCGCACCAGTGTCTTTTGCGGATGCCGTGAATCGTGCAGCGCCAGCTGTGGTGAATATTTATAGTGTCGGTGAAGTTCGCGGCTCATTTTTTAACTCTCGCCCCACCACGGTTTGGCGCTTAGGTTCTGGCGTCATTATGGATAGCCGAGGCTATATCATGACCGCCTATCATGTAGTTGCCGATGTCGACCAAATTGAAGTGGCCCTGCAAGATGGCCGAGTGTCTGCCGCACAACTCATTGGCTACGATCGCTACACCGATTTGGCAGTCTTAAAAGTAGATTTGCCGAACCTACCGGTGATCCCACAAAGCAATAATCACCGCATTCGTGCAGGCGATGTCGTACTGGCCATAGGCAACCCTTACAATCTCGGCCAAACCATTACCCAAGGTATTATTAGTGCTACCGGTGGGCGTATCGGTGTCAGTAACCCCTATGCAGATCTTATTCAAATGGATGCGGTCATTAATGAGGGCGCCAGTGGTGGCGCCTTGGTCAATAGTCGCGGTGAATTAGTGGGTATTAACAATGCCAGCTATAACTCACTCACGGGTGACGGTGGAGAAGGTATTTATTTCGCGGTACCACGCTCGACAGCCAACTATGTGATGCAAGAAATTATTGCCAACGGTGCTGTCATTCGAGGCTATCTCGGCATCAAGATTAATGATAATACCAGCCTACAGCGTAATGTACCGGGCATTACCGTGAGCGAGGTCGCGCCGCGCAGTCCGGCAGCATTGGCTGGTTTGCAAGTAAATGATTATATTGTACGGATGAACGATGAGGTTATTGATAGCCCGAGCAAAGGCTTAAATATGGTCGCTTATGGCCGTCCTGGCGAGCAGATCAAGATTGAGTTTTATCGCGGTAACCAACTGCTAGAAGCGGTTGCGACCTTGCAACCGCTGCCACAATAAACATTCTACATGGTACGGGAAGCCTAGCTAGCGGCAACCCGTTCGATGTCTGCACCCAGTGCCTTCAGTTTGCCTTCGATAGATTCATAACCGCGGTCAATGTGATAAATCTGCTCGATGGTCGTTTCACCCTCGGCTACCAATCCGGCGATTACCAACGATGCGGATGCACGTAAATCAGTACACATCACTTCGGCACCAGTGAGTCGATTAACGCCGCGGCAGATCGCGGTATTGCCCTCGAGCTCAATATTCGCCCCCATCCGCCGTAGCTCAGGAACGTGCATAAAACGGTTCTCGAAAATGGTTTCCCGAATCCAGCCGGTGCCACTGGCAATAGCATTTAGCGCGGTAAACTGCGCCTGCATATCAGTCGGAAATGCCGGATGCGGTGCGGTAATAATATTTACCGGTAGAATATCACCAGTAGGGGCGATAAGTTCAATCCAGTCTTGACCACGGTTGACAGTCGCGCCTGCTTCTACCAGCTTCTTCACCACCGCATCGAGCATGTTCGGTTGGGTGTTTAGGCATTTTACCTGGCCTTTAGTGGCTAATGCCGCGACTAAAAATGTGCCCGTTTCAATCCGGTCAGGCTGCACTCGATACTGCCCACCGTGCAACGCCTCAACCCCATGAACTTCAATACAATCGGTGCCCGCACCACGAACGTCAGCACCTAGCTGATTCAAGAAGTTGGCAAGGTCGATGACCTCAGGTTCGCGCGCCGCATTTTCAATGCGCGTGACACCGGTGGCTAAGGTTGCCGCCATCATTAAATTCTCGGTACCGGTCACACTCACGGTATCCATCAGAATTTCAGCGCCACGCAAACGCCCATCGATAGAGGCCTTAATGTAGCCGTTCTCGACCACAATATTGGCACCCATTTGGCGCAAGCCTTCGATATGCAAATTAACCGGCCGTGCCCCAATCGCACAACCGCCAGGTAGAGATACTTCAGCACGACCTAACTTAGCGAGTAGCGGACCCAGCACCAACACCGAGGCGCGCATGGTTTTCACTAACTCATAGGGTGCTTTAAAATCATTCAAGCCCTGCGGGTCGATGGTAAACCTGTTGGGGTCCTCAACTTGATGTGAAATCCCAAGCTGGCCAAGCAAAGCTAAGGTTGTCTCCACATCATGCAGCGCGGGGACGTTACTCACAGTAACGGGCTGTTGAGGCAAGATAGTTGCCATTAAAATTGGCAATGCGGCATTTTTAGCGCCCGAAATAATCACTTCGCCACGAAGTGGACGGCCACCACGAATTAAAAATTTTTCCATGAAAGAATTAGCTCAACATCTGAAGTTTTTTCTCACGCTGCCATTGTTGCGGCGTGTACGCTTTAATTGAAACGGCATGTAGTTCGCCACTAGCAATAAGCGCGTTGAGCGGACGGTAAACCAGTTGCTGTTGTTTCACCCGTGACAGGTCAGCGAACATCTCACCAACGACCGTAATGTTGGCATGGCTGCCATCTGTTTTTACGATCAAGTCATCAAGTTCAAGCGCTGCTTGCAGCAACGCCTCAATCTGTTTTGCATCCATAATAGGCTTTGATTCCAATAATACTTGGCCAGCGATTTAACCAAGAGAGAAAAGACAATGCCTATTAGCTTAACGAAAGTAAGCCCGTAACGCCACTCACCGCAGCAATATCACGCACTTGTTGACCTACGTTACAAAGCCTAAGTTCCTGTTGATGCTGGTTAAGAAAGGTTAAAGTTTCTAGTAAAAAAGCGATACCGGCAGAATCTACTTTGGTCACCTTCTCTAAATCTATCTGCAATGATGATTGCGAACGCAACCACTGCGTTCGCTCGCGCCATACGTGCATGATCGTGGCGCGGGTTAATTCGCCCCGCAAGACCAAGCAAGGCACATCATCGTTGGCATTGATTTGCCAGCTCAGTTGGCTCATGCGGGCACTTCCACTTCATCGTCAGCGCGGATAGGTTCAGCGGCCTTCTCGCGCAACAAATTAATGGTTTCAGCCATACCGCGCGCACGAATAACAGCATTGATTTCCGCTTGCTTAGAATCTAACAGGCTGATCCCTTCCACGGTTAAATCGTAAGCCTTCCAAATCTTATCTTGACGATCTAAACGCATGCTAAAGTCCATCCGGATCGGTGGCCGACCCTCTTCAACCACCCGCGTCCGCACCACAGCAACGTTCTCGTAATTGTCACGCGGTGGTTCAAACTCAACGGTGTGTTTAGACTCATCATATTGCAAAAAGGCACGTGCATAAGTCGCAATTAAATAATCGCGGAATACGCGCTGAAACTCACGCCGTTGTTCCTCTGGCGTATCTTTATAATAGCGCCCTAAGGTTTTATTGGCCGCGAATTGCCAATCAACATAAGGCATCATTTCCTCTTCCACAATGGTGCGCAAATAGTCTAGGTTTTCGTCTATTTGGTTGCGGTCATCACCAATACGGGCAAAGGTTTGCTCCGCCACTTGCTTCAACAATTCATGGGGCGACTCCGATTGAATCAACTCCGCTCGTGCTGGCAGCACTACCATCATTACCGCAGCGCTCACTGCGATTAGTTGTTTCACTACATTTTTAACCATCATGCGATCTCCTTAATCTTGTCCTTGGCTGAACAAGAACTGCCCGATCAAATCTTCTAACACCAGCGCTGACTTGGTATCCGTAATATAATCACCGTTTTCCAGCATCCCCATAGATTCATCAATAAAGCCAGGCGATAAACCAACATATTGCTCGCCGAGCAAGCCTGAGGTGAGGATAGACACCGAACTCGTCTCTGAGAACTGGTTGTACTGTGAACTAATTTCCATCTCGATGAGCGGCTCATAATATTCGCCATCCAATGAAATGTTGGTTACCCGACCTACCACCACGCCCCCCACTTTTACCGGCGAGCGCGGCTTTAAGCCGCCAATATTGTCGAACTTTGCATACAAGATGTAGGTTTCACCATTGGTAACCGCACCCACGCTCGCGGCCCGCAAGCCAAGAAAAAGTAACGCAGCAATACCTGCGATAACAAACAAACCCACCCATAACTGTGTTTGACGTGATTCCATGTTCCGTTCCAATCTCTAAATGTGATGATGTGAGGCGCGTTTTAGCCGAACATCAGAGCCGTTAAGACAAAGTCCAAACCCAATACCGCAAGCGATGCGGTAACTACCGTAGATGTTGTAGCACTGCTGATGCCCGCCGATGTTGGCGTACATTGGAAACCTTTGTAGAGCGCTATCCAGGTCACCACAAAAGCAAATACGAGACTTTTGATGATGCCGTTCAATATATCGTCCTGCCAATCGACAGCAGCCTGCATGACCGACCAGAAAGCACCGTCATCGACTCCCAGCCACTGCACGCCGACCAAGTAGCCGCCATAAATACCAACCGCCGAGAAAATAACCGCCAAAATTGGCATGCTGATAAAACCTGCCCAGAACCGCGGCGCAATCACACGCCGTAACGGGTCTACCGCCATCATTTCTAAACTAGAGAGTTGCTCAGTGGCTTTCATTAAGCCGATTTCAGCGGTGAGCGCAGAACCGGCTCGTCCGGCAAACAATAAGGCAGTCACGACCGGGCCTAGTTCACGCAACAGCGATAATGCGACCATCGGCCCAAGGCTCTGTTCCGCCCCAAAATCGACCAATATGGTATAGCCCTGTAAACCAAGCACCATACCGATAAACAAGCCACTGACCACAATAATCAGCAGCGACAGCACGCCAACCACATAAATCTGTTGCATTAACAACGGCCACTGCTTAGCTGGCTGTGGTTTGCCAATAATCGCACCAAGTAGCACCAACATGGCCTGCCCAGTACCGGCAATCACATCTAAAACTCTCGCGCCCAGTTGACGCACCAAGGTGATCATGAGCGCCGCTCCATTAAATCTTGATAGAAATCGGCGGCTGGATAATGGAACGCCACCGGGCCATCCGCTTCACCTTGCATAAATTGCTTCACGATGCCTGAAGCTTGGGCTTTCAATGCTTTCGGCTCACCTTCAGCGACCACTTTCTTATCCGCAATAATGTACGCGTAATCAGCTATCGACATAACTTCATTGACGTCATGACTGACCACAATACTGGTTAATCCAAGCGACTGATTGAGCTCGCGAATAAGCTTCACAATCACCCCCATGGATATTGGATCTTGGCCAGCGAATGGCTCGTCATACATGATCAGTTCTGGATCAAGTGCAATCGCCCGTGCTAATGCGGCTCGCCGCGCCATACCACCGGACAGCTCAGCGGGCATCAGGTCGCGCGCACCACGTAAACCCACGGCTTCTAGTTTCATCAACACAATGCTGCGGATCATGGCGGGCGGTAGGTCAGTGTGCTCGCGCAGCGGAAATGCCACGTTATCGAACACCGTCATATCAGTGAACAATGCGCCACTTTGAAACAACATACTGATTTTCTTGCGTAACTCGTATAAATCGCCGCGTGCCAGCTGGTGAATTGGTTCGCCAGCGACATGAATAGCGCCGGCACTTGGCCGCAGTTGCCCGCCAATAAGTTTCAGCAAGGTCGTTTTACCGATGCCGCTTGGCCCCATCACGGCCACAATTTTGCCGCGCGGAACTTGCAACGACAGACCGTCATATATCTTGCGGCTGCCGTGAGCAAAATGTAGGTTTTGTATATCAACCAAAGGTTGCACGATTCGAGTTCCTTCCATAGGGAGACGCATCCATGTGTCGTCTTATTTTAGCTGATGCCTGTGTGCTTGGATGTATTTTTCTGCCATCTGTTGCGTAAAAAATTGTCAAAGAGTGTGTCACTAGGCTTTACTCTGCGTCGCAATGCTTGTTGTTACGCCTGACCAATCGTCAATCAGGCTGAGCAAATGTTCGGCGAATACTTCGCGGTCGCAACAGGCTTGCTCACACAAGCCCAACTGCTCAAACAAACGGGCGCCATGAATAGCGAAGAACAACAAACGCCCTTTTGCCCCCACCGGGCTGGCATCAATTTCGGCAAACAAGCGCTGCATGTGCGTGCGCATTGGCAGCAACAAGTCAGGATTATTGGCTGCTGCCGCTAACATCGCGCTATGCACTGCGGGGGCCTCGTCTTGCACCATCATGGCGGCCAGTAACATACTTTTTAACGCGGCATTTGGATCGCCCGCAAAGTTCTCGGCATAGCGCTCACGACGCCACTCAAATCTTGTTTCGATTCGGGCAATCATGGCCTGCAACAACATGTCTTTGTTGGCAAAGTGGTAAAGTAGCCCACCCTTGCTTACCCCACACTTTAATACCAGTGCATCGAAAGTTAGCCGCGCCGCGCCCTGCTCAGCCACTAATTGCTCAGCCGCATCCAGAATTTGCTCGCGCTGACTGGGACGCCCTTGCTTTTCATGTTGCGGTGCTGGTTTACTCACGGATCAGGGTGCTCGCTGGTTGGCTGTTTATTTACCGTCTAGTCAGTATAGTAAATCAGAAGGCACTTGGATCACAATCAATTGATGACTGTATTTGCAGGCTGATTGGCGTATCATTACCCTTATCTTGAACAATAAGTGCTTGAGAGACCCTTGATGACGGCTGAACCTTACATCGAACTTGGCAAACGCGTGCTTGATATTGAGCGCGCTGCGATTGATAGCTTGTATCCTGCGCTGGACCAGAATTTTCACGCAGCATGCGAGTTAATGATGCAATGCAAAGGTAAAGTCATTGTCATTGGCATGGGCAAATCCGGGCACATTGGCGGTAAAATTGCCGCTACGCTAGCATCTACTGGCACCCCTTCATTTTTCGTACACCCCGGCGAAGCAAGTCACGGCGATTTAGGCATGGTCGCCCATGACGATGTGGTGCTCGGCATTTCCAACTCCGGTGAAACCGCGGAACTGGTCAACCTAGTACCCGTGTTAAAGCGTATCGGGGTGAAAATTATTGCCCTCACCGGTAACCCACAGTCGAGCCTAGCCCGCGATGCCGATGTTCATGTCAACGTTGCGGTGCCGCAAGAGGCATGTCCACTGGGACTTGCACCAACCGCTTCCACCACGGCAACCTTAGTCATGGGCGATGCTCTAGCGGTCGCACTGCTCAATGCGCGTGGCTTTACCGCAGATGATTTCGCCCTCTCTCATCCCGGCGGTAGCCTTGGTAAACGCCTGCTGCTGCGGCTTAACGATCTCATGCATAGCGGTGAACGGGTACCGCGCGTGCATGACGAAGCCACCATCAGCGAAGCCTTATTAGAGATGTCCCGCAAAGGGCTTGGTATGACCGCCATTGTGGATAGTCATAATATTCTGCAAGGGGTATTCACAGATGGCGACTTACGCCGCATTCTCGACCACCGTATCGATATTCATCACACGGCTATCGCCCAAGTCATGACTAAGAACCCGATCACAGCCCATGCTGATATGCTGGCGGCGCAAGCGCTGAAAATTATGGAAGACAAAAAAATCAATGGTTTGCTGGTGGTGAATGCTGAGCAACAGCCAGTTGGCGCGTTGAATATGCATGATTTACTCCGTGCGGGGGTACTTTAAATGACTCCAATCCAGCCACCCGCCTCTGTCTCGACTTGGTATGGTGAAATCAGCGCCGAACTGTTCCAGCAACTACAGCAGATAAAATTACTGATTTGTGACGTCGATGGCGTATTTTCTGACGGCCGGATCTATTTAGCCGAGCACGGTGATGAAATAAAAGCCTTTCACACCCGCGACGGTTTCGGCGTCAAAGCATTATTGCAACAAGGTATTCAGGTGGCCGTGATCACCGGACGTCGCTCGCAAATTGTCGAACGAAGAATGCGCCAGTTGGGACTTACCGACATTATCCAAGGCTGCGAAGATAAGTTGAGTGCGTATCATGAGCTACTCGAGAAATACCAGCTCAGCGATGCGCAAACTGCGTGCATCGGCGATGACATTCCCGACCTTGGCATGATTCAACAAGCACATTTGGGCGTGGCCGTATTCGATGCTCACCCCTATCTGCAGCAGCAAGCCCAATATGTAACGACCAAACCCGGTGGATTTGGTGCCGTGCGCGAACTTAGCGATTTAATTCTACTGGCCCAAGGCAAATTAGTCATGAGTGGTGGAGTGAGCCTGTGAAACGCCGCATTTGGGTGATTTTAGTGGTGTTGTTTGGCGCCGGTGCGCTGCTCGTCTGGCGCCCTTTTGTCGAGCCCGATGATAGCCTCCGGCCAGTACGTGACAGTAAAGTACAGCCAGACTTTACCGCCACCGGACTCGTCACCCGCGTTTACGAGCCCGACGGTCGCCTTGCGCACCGCATCGAAGCCGCCAGCATGGCGCATTTTAGTCAATTAGGGTTAACGGAATTACAGCAACCGCGTTATATTGTCTATCCCAGCGACGGCAGCGCCACTTGGCAAGTCACCGCTAGTTTTGGGTCATTTTATGACGACCAGACGCTGGTATTAGAACAAAATGTGGTCATTAAGAGTCTGACTGAAAGTGACTATATCGAAGAAATTACCACGGATTATTTAGTGGTGAACATGGTGACGGAAACCATGTCGACGGAACAGCCTGTGACCATTCGCGGGGTGAATTTTGTGGTTCGCGGCAATGGCATGAATGCGGACCTTTATGCAGAAAGATTGGAATTAACACGGCATGTTGAAACGATTTATCACGTTAATAAATAGCGCGCTGCTTGGTCTGCTGGCGCTAAACTTTAGTCCGTGGGCGATGGCTCAAGGCCAAGCCGACTTTGATCAGCCGATTCGCATTTTTGCGGAAGATGAGTTTTTCGATATCAAGCGTTCAATGGCAGTTTTTGAGCGTAATGTGCGAGTTAGTCAAGGCACGCTGCTGATTCAAGCAGATCGCTTAATGGCGGAAAACGATAGCGAATCCGGTGCCCGCGTGTTTGTGGCAACCGGCGATCCTGCCACTTATGAGCAGCAGCTTGATGATGGCTCCATGATCCGCGCCCAAGCCAATGAAATTCGTTATGATCAGCAGAACCAGTTGCTTACCTTAAGCGGTGCGGCAGAAGTCAGCCAAAATAACAGCCTCGTTCGCGGTGGTGTATTGCAGTATGACTTCGTCAAACAAACGCTCACGTCGGAGCGCAGCGATGATGAACCGGTCGAAACCATCATCACCCCGCGGCCGCGCAATAACCCAGAAGACGGAACAGAAGGAACGCAGGGCTAATGGCAGTACTGAAAGCTGAACATTTAGCAAAGGCCTACAAAAGCCGCCGAGTTGTACGTGACGTCAGTTTGCGCGTGGAAAGCGGACAAGTTATTGGCCTGCTCGGCCCCAATGGCGCCGGTAAAACCACCACGTTTTATATGATTGTGGGGTTGGTGAATAACGATGATGGTCACATCTACCTTGATGATGATGATATTTCCCTGTTACCCATGCATGAGCGCGCGCGCCGTGGTATCGGGTACTTGCCGCAAGAGTCGTCGATTTTTCGCAAATTGACTGTGCGTGACAACATTATGGCGATTTTGGAAACGCGCAAAGATTTAACCGCTGCTGAACGCGAAGATAAACTCGATGCGTTGGTAGAAGAGTTTCATATTAGTCATATCGTGAATAGTCTTGGCATGAGCCTGTCCGGCGGTGAACGGCGGCGCGTCGAGATAGCGCGGGCGTTAGCAGCAGAACCCCAGTTCATTTTGTTGGACGAACCTTTTGCCGGTGTCGACCCCATTTCAGTCATCGATATTAAAAAAATTATTGAACATTTGCGCCAGCGTGGCATTGGCGTACTCATTACCGATCATAATGTCCGCGAAACCCTATCGGTATGCGAGCATGCCTACATTGTCAGTCACGGTGAACTGATTGCAAGTGGCGACGCAACTTCTATATTAAATAATCAACAAGTGAAAGATGTTTACTTGGGTGACCAATTTACGCTGTAATAAGTTCAATACCGTCCACCATCATCACGTGCTCGACAACACGCGGTCAGGAAGCCATAGATGAGACAAAGTTTACAACTAAAAATGGGCCAACAGCTGACGATGACACCGCAGCTGCAACAAGCCATTCGGTTGTTACAACTATCTACGCTCGACCTCCAACAAGAAATTCAAGCGGCACTTGATGCCAATCCACTGCTGGAGTTAGATCAAGACGGTAGCGACGACTATGAGCACAGTGGCGAGAGCGTCGACGCCGAGCAACAAGCGAGTCAATCAAGTGCTGATGAAAGTGATCGTGAATCCTCCGAGATGCTGCAAAAGCAAGAATTACCAGATGACTTGCCGTTAGATTCAACCTGGGACGATACCTACAGTGCAGGTAGCGCTAGCAATAGCTCGGTCAGTAGCCGGAACTTTGATGACGATGAAGGCGGTTATGACGGCGAAACCGTGGAAAGTTTGCAAGATTACCTGCTCTGGCAAATGCGCTTATCCCATTTTAGTGATGAAGATGAATTAATCGCGACCACTATTATTGAAGCCATTGACGAAGCAGGCTACCTCACCGTTAGCCTAGAAGATATTTTGCACAGCGTAGCGCGCCAAATTGATATCGTAGCCGCCGAAGTGGGCCTTGAAGAAATTTGTATGGTGCTGAAACGGGTGCAGCAATTCGACCCAGTTGGCGTAGCGGCGCGTGATGTCGCTGAATGTCTGACCTTGCAACTGGCCCAATTGCCGTCGACAACGCCCTATTTGCAGGCCGCGCGGACAACCTTGCAAGAACATATGCCGTTGCTCGCTAATCGCGATTACCGCACGCTCGCCCGCAAACTCAAACTGCAAGAAGCGCAGTTGCGAGAAGTGCTAAAGCTCATTCAACAGCTCAATCCGCGCCCGGGTGATACGGTCATCCAACAACAATCAGACTTCGTCATTCCGGACGTCATGGTGCGCAAAAAAAATGGTCGTTGGATTGTTGAGCTAAATCCGGAAAGTGTGCCTAAACTTAGAGTGAATGAAGAATATGCCGCATTAAGTCGGCATGCGAAAAATCCCAACGATGGCCAGTACATTCGGCACCATACGCAAGAGGCACGTTGGTTTATCAAAAGCTTAGAAAGTCGCAATGAAACTTTATTAAAAGTGGCACATTGTATTGTTCAGCGCCAACAAGCATTTTTTGAGTATGGCGAAGAAGCCATGAAACCTATGGTGTTAAATGACATTGCGGAAGCTGTAGAAATGCATGAGTCGACAATTTCTCGGGTCACGACGCAAAAGTTCATGCACACCCCGCGCGGCGTGTTTGAGTTGAAATACTTCTTCTCAAGCCATGTAAGTACCGATGGGGGGGGTGAGTGTTCGTCCACGGCAATTCGCGCTTTCATTAAAAAACTGGTGAGTGCGGAAAATCCGAAAAAACCACTGAGTGATAACAAAATTGCTGAACTCATGGAGGCGCAGGGTATCCAAGTAGCTAGACGGACTATTGCAAAATATCGAGAATCGTTAAATATACCGTCCTCGAGCCAGCGCAAAAGTCTACTGTAACAACATTTCATTGGACAAAAGAAGGAAGTTGCTATGCAAATTAACCTAACTGGTCACCATATTGAAATTACTGATGCTTTACGTGATTATGTCGATGCGAAATTCAGTAAGTTGGAAAGACATTTTGACCATATAAATAATGTCCATGTGATTTTGAATGTTGAAAAATTAATCCAAAAAGCGGAAGCTACCCTCCACTTAAATGGTGGTGAGATTTTTGCCGATTCAGAACATCAAGATATGTATGCCGCAATCGACGGCCTAATCGACAAATTAGATCGCCAAGTTATTAAACACAAAGAGAAGTTAAAACGTCATTAAGCTATGGATATTACCGAGCTGTTAACACCCGACTGCACCAAGTGTGCAGTCGCGGGTGCAAGTAAGAAGAAAATTCTTGAGATTGTCAGCCAGCTGGCGGCACCTCGACTCTCCGGCACCACTAAAGGCGATATTTTTGACAGCTTGGTGAATCGTGAACGCTTAGGGAGTACGGGCATTGGACTTGGCATTGCCATTCCACATGGCCGTTTACCGACGCAATCATCGCCAGTCGCGGTGTTAATCACGCTTTCAGAACCCGTTGACTTCGATGCTATCGACAATCAACCGGTAGATATTATTTTCGCTCTACTCGTTCCTGAAAATCAGCATGAAGAACATTTGCAAACCTTAGCGAGCATTGCCAAGCGCATGAGTGACAAACAATGCACGCGCGGCTTACGCGATGCCGCCTCTGATGACGAGCTGTTTGCCCGCTTTACGAGTAAAGAAACCACATGCAACTAATTGTCGTTAGTGGTCGCTCAGGCTCAGGTAAAACCGTTGCGCTGCGGGTTTTAGAAGACCTTGGCTACTACTGCGTCGATAATATCCCCATCACAATTTTACCGACCTTAGTGCATGCGGTGATTGAGAAGTTCGATCGCATCGCGATCAGCATCGACGTTCGCAACTTACCGGAACGCTCCGATGAATTGCTCGATGCGTTGGATTTCTTACCGAAAAAAGTAAAAGCAGAAGTACTATTCATCGACTCCGATGACGCTATCTTGTTGCAGCGCTTTGCCGAAACACGGCGGTTACATCCGCTGTCGCAGCGTGAATTACCCTTACCCGAAGCGCTTAAGCTCGAATACAAACTGCTCGAACCGCTAGCAGAGCGCGCTACTTGGCGCATCGATAGCAGCCGGATGAGTATTCACCAGCTAAGTGAAGAAGTGACTGACCGGGTAGCTGGCCAAGCCGCAGCGCGGCTAATAGTGGTGTTTCAATCCTTTGGCTTTAAACGGGGTGTACCGACCGATGCCGACTACGTATTTGATGCGCGCATCCTCCCGAACCCCCATTGGCAACCGGAATTAAAGCCACTGACCGGCTTAGATGAAGCGGTGCAAAATTTCTTTGCTGAACAACCCTTAGTGAGTAAGTTTGTCTACCAAGTTGAAGATTTTCTCAGTACCTGGTTACCCCTATTTCAACGCAGTAACCGTAGTTACCTGACCGTGGCGATTGGTTGCACTGGTGGTCAACATCGGTCGGTCTACATTGCCGACAAACTTGCCCAGCGCTTCCGCGAACAAAGTTATAAAGTACAACTTCGCCACCGCGAACTCGGGAGTAAAGCATGAGCCAAACTCTAACGCGCGAGCTCATCATTCAAAATAAGCTTGGGTTACATGCTCGTGCGGCCACCAAATTGGCTAAATTAACCCACAGTTTCGATGCCCAAGTGACCATTCGCCAAGGCGACCAAACCGCTGATGCCGCGAGCGTGATGTGTCTGATGTTGCTCGCCAGTGGTCAGGGCAAGCAGATCGAAGTCTCAGCAACGGGCACGGAAGCTGAGGCTGCGCTCGACGCCATCGTGCAGTTAATTGAAAGTAAGTTTGACGAAGAGTAGCTGACGCCTCCACCAAGTTAAGATAAACTCTTCATATTACGAGGAGTTTTTTCGATGATCGCAGAAGTAGCCGAAAAAGAAGTTGCTGACCAACGTTTGCACGAGGTGAATCACGCCCTCGCCGCAGGCATGTTTGTGTCTGCTCGGCGTCAACTGCAGAATCTCCCGCCCTGGGATATTGCGCTCCTACTCGAATCCTCACCGCCAAAGCTACGGGTTATTATTTGGCAATTAGTCGATGCTGACGAGCACGGCGACATTCTTGAAGAACTTAGCGAAGAAGTTCAAAAATCCATTGTTCGGCAAATGGCGCCTGAAAAACTTGCGGCAGCCACCGAAGGCATGGACACCGATGACCTAGCCTACGTCCTCCGCGGCTTACCTGATCCAGTTTATCAGGAAGTGTTGAAGTCAATGGACGAGCAGGATCGGCAACGCGCAGAAATGGCCCTGTCATACGCCGAAGATAGTGCCGGTGGCATGATGAACACCGACACCATTACCCTGCGCCCCGATGTCAGTATTGACGTGGTGTTACGTTATTTGCGCTTAAAAGGCGAATTGCCCGATGCCACTGATAAATTATATGTGGTCAATCGTGAAGACAGGTTCATCGGAGAGATTGCCTTAGCCACCCTGCTCACCGTCGATCCAAGCCGCATTGTCGAAGATGTCATGACTGCCGATGTGCAAGGTATTCCGGTTGATTTAGAAGAAACCGAAGTGGCGAAGCTGTTTGAACGCCAAGACTGGGTGTCGGCGCCGGTCGTCGATGCAGACAACCGACTACTCGGCCGGATCACCATCGATGACGTGGTCGATATTATTCGCGAAGAAGCACAGCATTCCATGTTAAGCATGGCGGGTCTTGAGGACGACGAAGATACCTTTGCCCCCGTATTAAAAAGTACTCGGCGCCGAACAGTGTGGTTAGGTATTAACTTAATCACCGCCCTGCTGGCGGCCATGGTGAGTTCGTTATTTGAAGACGTACTCGCGCAAATGGCGATCCTCGCTATTTTAAACACCATTGTACCGAGTATGGGTGGGATTGCAGGTAGCCAAACCCTGACCCTAGTTATTAGGGGCATGGCACTTGGGCATATCAGTACCAGTAACTCGCGTTGGTTGATCGGTAAAGAATTGGCTATTGGAGCGCTTAACGGCGTGATTTGGTCAGTACTAATTGCCGCTGTGGTGGCGCTGTGGAAGCAAGACTTACTGATTGGCGGCATTATCGCGTTCGCGATGATGGCAAACTTGCTCGCCGCCGCCCTTGCTGGTGTCACGGTCCCGCTTATTTTGAAGAAATACGATATTGATCCGGCATTAGCAGGTGGGGTAATTCTAACCACAGTAACCGATGTGGTTGGTATTTTTGCATTCCTAGGTACTGCAACCTTATTACTCATGTAACAGAGCGCCCTGACAGCGCTCTGTTACCTAGCCCTTACTGACCCGCCACGTGCATTTGTTCAACTAAAATTGAACCGGTTAATACCCCATGCCGAGTATCAACATCGTTGCCAATCGCGACTATATTTTTAAACATCTCTGCCAAATTACCTGCAATCGTAATTTCTGCCACTGGAAAGGCAATTTCACCATTTTCAACCCAGAACCCTGCGGCGCCACGCGAATAATCACCATTCACAATATTCACGCCCTGCCCCATCAGTTCAGTCACTAATAAACCGGTACCCATTTGCCGACAAAGCTCCTGCAAGCCCAGCGCTTGGTGACCAACATACCAATTGTGAATACCTCCAGCGTGACCGGTAGAAGTGAGGTTCATTTTGCGCGCCGAATAACTGCCCAGTAAGTAGCTTTGTAGCTGACCGTTCTCGACCACATTCAAATCCTGAGTGCGCACGCCTTCAGCATCAAACGGACTACTGGCTAAAGCACCACTCACGTGTGGTCGCTCAGCTATGGTTAACCAGTCTGGGAACACCTGCTCGCCAAGTTTATCCAGCAAGAAGCTGGCTTTGCGGTACAAACTACCGCCGCTAATGGCACTGACAAAATGGCCAAACAGTGAGTTAGCGATATCGGCGCGGAAAATAACCGGCACCTTGGCGGTGGCAATTTTACGCGCATCCAAGCGTCCAACGGTGGCTTCCACCGCGGCTGCGGCCACCTGTTCTGGCGCCAGCAAATCATTAAATTTGCGGGCGACTGTGTAGTCATAGTCACGTTGCATGCCCTGCTCAGTTTGCGCAATCAATCCGCAACTAAGGCTATGCCGTGACTGCAAATAGCCGCCAATAAAGCCATGGGTGTTGCCATATACACGGTAACCACAATGGCTGCTATAGGAAGCGCCATCGGAGTTCACAATGCGTGAATCAAGGGCGAGCGCGTGACGCTCGCAGCGCAGAGCTTGCTCGAGGGCAAATTCAGCGCTTTGATCCGCTGGATAACACAAATCAAGATCTGGATATTGAGTCGCCATTAATTCAGCCGGGGCAAGCCCAGTGAATGGATCTGGCGAGGTGAATCGCGCAATTTCATTCGCTTTTGATACGGCCGCGGCAATCGCTGAGGGGCTCAAATCAGTGGTCGACGCAGAGCCTTTGTGTTGGCCGCGATAGACGGTAATACCGAGTGCACCATCTTGGTTAAATTCAACCGTTTCCACCTCGCCCATGCGGGTTGCGACCGAGATGCCTCGACTACGGCTCATCGCACATTCAGCCGCACTTGCACCAGCCGCGGTCGCGTCTGCGAGCGCCTGCTGAACTGCTTGTTTTACCGTTTCAAGATCGGTTTGCAATGTCTCAATCGCTGGTATCACAACATATCCTCTTTACATCTTAAGTGAACGCTCAGGTACTGAACGCACATCGCTCTCGCATAATATTCAGGTGCTGTACTAGCTTCGCACGTGGCCAAGTGCTTTGCCGCAAAAGCATATCATAGCGCGCGCACTAAAGCCGTTTTCTGCTACACTATGCCCGTTGAAAATGGCTAATAAGGCAAGCGCGTGAAGCACCATCCTGATTTTGAAGATTATTCCGACGCAGACGAAGATTTAGGCCCGAGTAAATCGCAACTCAAACGGGAAAGCGATGAACTTCAGGCTATAGGGATTCGTCTGATCGATATGCAGCCCGCACAGCTTGACCAATTACCGATTCCTGATGCCTTATTAGAAGCGGTAGAGCTGGCCAAACGCATTCGCAACAAACGTGAAGGCTATCGCCGCCAATTGCAGCTTATCGGCAAACTGATGCGTCATTTAGATACCGCCGAACTTGAACAAGCCCTTGCTTCACTGGCGCATCAACATGACGAACAAAATGCCCGCTTCCATCAGTTAGAAAAACAACGCGATGCTATTTTAGCGCAGGGCGATACCGCCATTCAGGTGTTTCTTGATAAGTACCCTGATG
Organism: uncultured Idiomarina sp.; assembly: GCA_946885915.1. The sequence goes on along the minus strand of CAMPHF010000005.1, from coordinate 50,358 downwards.
CCGATCGCCAGAAGTTGCGCCAGCTTTATCGGCAAGCGCAGAAAGAACAGCAGCAACAGAAGCCGCCTGCCGCGGCACGTCAGCTATTTAAATATCTGCGCAGCGTAGCCGAAGGCTAAGCGGTACCACCAACGGTTAGAGCATCCACTTTCAGCGTTGGTTGGCCGACGCCAACCGGCACGCTCTGACCGTCTTTACCACACACTCCAATCCCCGTATCTAAGGCGAGATCGTTCCCGACCATGGATACTTGCGCCATCGCTTCTGGGCCATTACCGATAAGGGTTGCCCCTTTAATTGGTGCGGTAATTTTCCCATCTTCTATTAGATAAGCTTCAGAGGCAGAGAACACAAACTTGCCCGAGGTAATATCAACCTGTCCGCCCGCAAAATATGGGGCGTAAATTCCCTTCTTCACACTCTTAATGATATCCGCAGGGTTACTTTCACCCGCCAACATATAAGTATTGGTCATGCGTGGCATCGGCAGATGTGCATAAGATTCGCGCCGGCCATTGCCAGTAGGCGCCACACCCATCAAGCGCGCATTTAGCTTGTCTTGCATATAGCCACATAACTTGCCGTTTTCAATCAACACATTGTAAGCACCAGGTACGCCTTCGTCGTCAACAGCAAGCGAACCGCGGCGATTATCTAAGGTACCATCGTCGACAATGGTACACAGCGACGAGGCGACTTGTTGCCCCATACGACCGGCATAGGCAGACGAGCCTTTGCGATTAAAATCACCTTCTAAACCATGCCCGACTGCTTCATGCAACAACACCCCGGGCCAGCCTGAGCCCAACACCACCGGCATGGTACCAGCTGGTGCAGGACGGGCGTCTAAATTAACCAATGCTTGGCGCACCGCTTCTTGGGCATAACTTTGCCAGCGCGGGGTGCCATCTAGTTGTTGTAAGAAGAATTCATAAGCGACTCGGGCGCCACCACCGGCACTGCCGCGTTCACGGCGACCGCTTTCAGTCACAAGTACGGTACAGTTCAGCCGCACTAAGGGGCGAATATCCGTGGCAAAGGTGCCATCGGTGGCCATCACCGCTAATTCGTCGTAACTACCAGACAAACTGACGATGACTTCCGTCACCCGCGCATCTTGTGCTCGCGCATAACTATCGACTTGCTGCAGTAGCTCAATTTTTTGCGCTTCATTCATACTGTGCAAGGGGTTGAGCGGCGCATAGCGACTAACAACAGTGGCTTGCGGTTTAAGCTTAAACTGTTGTTGCTGACCCGCTTTGGCAATACCAGCTGCTGCCGCAGCAGCTTCGGCAATCGTTTGCGCTGAAATAGCATCGGCGTAAGCGAAACCGGTTTTGTCACCGTGAATCGCCCGCACTCCCAAGCCTGCTTCAATGTGAAAGCTACCGTCTTTGACAATGCCATCTTCCAGCACCCAAGACTCGTTCATACTGCTTTGCAGGTAGATATCGGCAAAATCAATCGGCGCACAATACATTTGCTGTAAAGCACGTTCGAGTGCAGCGCTATCCAATTGCTGGGCATGCAGTAAATTAGCGATCACTTGTTGCTGAGCTGACATAAATAAGACCTATACCACTTTATGAAGAAGAGCTTGTTGACGGCGACTTGGCCAACACCTGAAATTGATTATGCTGAGCTACCGGTATATTACGTCGAATCGTGGCTATTTGATCCCGATCAACACAACCGTGCACCCAACCAGTTCCCTGCGCGCGCTCCGCGACCACGGTACCCCAAGCATCGACAATCAGGGAATGGCCGTACGTTTCTCGGCCATTCGCATGCACACCAACTTGGGCAGCGGCGACCAACCAACATTGCTGTTCAATGGCTCGCGCGCGCAGCAAGGTATGCCAATGCGCAGCGCCCGTCACTTGGGTAAACGCGGCGGGAAGTAAGAGTAGCTCACAGCCCTGCTCACGCAGCGCACGAAACAACTCTGGAAAGCGCACATCATAACATACGGCCAAGCCAACGCGGCCAAACTCAGTCGCAAAGCTCACGACTTGCTGTCCCGCTTGGGTATATTTTGACTCGTGATAAGTACGCGTACTATCGGCGACCTCAACATCAAACAAATGCATTTTATCGTAGCGGGCAATTTGCTCGCCGCTCGGGTCATACACCATGCAGCTAGCGCTAAACTTATCCGGTTGTTCCGGCACTTGCAGCGGTTGCGTACCGGCCACCAAATAAATCTCGTGAGTGCGCGCCAGTTGACTCAGCTGTTGTTGCACCGGTGCCGCCAACCCTGCGGGTTCAGCTTGTTGTAATTGGGCCAAATCACCCGCACCAAAACAACTAAAGGCCTCCGGTAACACCACAATCCGCGGCCGCTCAGGCGGTAGCTCTGCTAACCCAGCCGCTACCAGTGCCAGATTTTCAGTCACACTCGCCTTACTATTCATCTGTAATGCACTGACATACATCTGCTGCTGACTCATGGCTGCGCTCCTGAAGCTGGTGATTGCGGGTTAGGGGTATCTGCCGGTTGCGGCAATTCAACTTCGCGGCTATCGCGCCGGACTTCGGTCACTTCAGGATCGTCCATTGTTCCTGTTACTTGATACTCTAAGCGGCTAATGACCTGTGCATCGTGCAATACCTTATCGATCAACAAAGCCGCTAAGCCCGACGGTGGATTCACCATCCACGCTAAAATGACGGGTAAACTTGAGGTGACCTTAGGCACATACACTAAGCGATAATCCACCGCTTCGGTGACTAAATTAGTTTGGCCTTGAATTTCCATATCACCGGCAGAGCCTAGCAAGCGCGTATCGCTAGTGCTGGCCACGCCCTGATCGAGCTGTAAGGTGCCACCAAAACGCGTGTAAAACATGCCGTTGGAAAAAATATCGCGGAAATCTAAGGTTAGTTTTCGCAGCAAACCTTCAATGCTTAAAATCGACAGTAGCCGCGCGCCACCCTCGCTCACATCACGCAAATAGCCCTCACCTAACACCCATTCAACGCGACCCGACAAACTCTCGGTATTAAACTCGTAAGGCGTGCCCTGCCAGTTTAAATTAAAGTTCAAGGAGGCCGAGCTATCCTGCACTACCGTAGTTATCTCATACTCACTTAATAAGGCACCAAAATCCTCGCTCGTCATGCTGCCTTGAATCGTGGTTTGACTGCTCAACTCGCCATCCGCCGCCGGCTGACGCAACCAAGTACCATCTAGCTGTAACCGATTTGCGCCTTTATGTAAGGTCACATTTTTGATGTCCAGACCATTCTCGCGCGGCGCAAACTCCGCCGCCACTTCGCCCAGATTATAATTGCCGTACTGGCAACGCCGACATTGAAAAGAAATCGCTGGCAGCAAGGCAAGGTTAATGTCTGGCGCCGCTGCCGCGGTCTGCCGCAAGCTTTCCACCGGCGCTAACTCCAAGAATTTGGCATCAATTTGAATGGCCGCATCGGTCCGCGGGATCACAATATCCATCGCAGCCTGTTGGGCACTTAATTCTAACTGCCAACCGCTAGGGCTTGGAAATGCTCGAATATTAGTATCTGTAAGCGTTTGTCCGGCCCATGTCAGGGTTGGACTGCGCACTTGGATGAGATCAGGCAGAAAGCTTGCCATACCTGAACTTTCCTCGGCCGTTGAACTTTGCGCCTGACTATCAAGCACATCGGCAATGACGGTGTACCACAACCCAACGTCAGCATTACTCAAGTCAGCATTAATAAAAAACTGGCGCGCATTCGGTAAAATTTGTTGCGGTTGCTCCGCCCCCACTTGCACAAAGCCATGTTGTAACTGCTGCGCATCGCCACTCAGCTGCATTTGCGCGAGTAATCGTTGCGGTAAATCAACGCCAATATGTAAAGCGGTCGGGCCTCCGGTTACGTGCAAACGACCTTCCCAAGCCTCACCAAATTCTTTCTTAAAAGGCGCCGGCAGACTAGATTCTAAGCCGGTGAAATCAATTTCCTGCTGCCAACTAAATTGGAAGTCATCCTGTTGTGGCAATTGCAGTTGTAACTCACTACGCCAGTTAATCGCGCCATATAAATAAGGGCGCCAGGGCAACTCGGGAATGGCGGCATACATCGCATCGGTCTGCCAGTCGGCGTTTAGTCTAATATCAACTAAATAGTCATCAGCCGCCGTTGAGCGTAGCGCTGCCGAGCCGCCAGTTAATGCCACGGTTACCGGCAACCCTTGCCAGCTCGCGGTTAGTTCCGTGGCGCTTATCTTATCGTTGGCAAAGGCTAACTGGCCGCGCTCAATCACCACATCAGTTTGAATCGGTTCAATGTGTAATTGGGTTTGCTGAAAAGCCACTTGCCCGGCAGCTCGGATCTCGTCACTGGTGGCTTCGGTGAGCGGAATATTCAATTGCAGTTTGGCACTAATAGGACCTTTCAGTTGTAGTGTCGTGAGCACCTCGCCGACACTGTCACGCAGCGGGCTGTCGGCAAATAGAGGTTGCGCCAGCGCGGCATCACCTTGCACTTGCGCCTGAATATCCAAATGGGGAGAGACCTCGCCACTTAAACCGGTGATTTCTGCTTGTGCCTTGGTCACTTGCATGCCAGCAATACTCGCCATCCCGTTAGGGTTGCCGTTAAGCGCTAAGGGCTCGGCTTCTGCGAGCAAAGGTAAATCGACCGTTGCAATAAATAGGCGCTCGGTATTGGCATATAAGAGCGCATTAAATTCCGTGAGTGCCGGCCAATTGGGTTGGAACTTAAAGTCTAAGGCGCTGGCGCGTGCAGCCACCTGTAACCAAGGCGCCGCACCTTGCTGACGCCAGAGCAATTGGCCCGCGGTCAATGCGCCACCGCGCAGGGCATCCTGCAAGTAACTTTGCAGGTTTTCGCCCATCACCGCTGGCAGCAGGCGCTGCACGGTTAACATCGCTAACGGCAAGCGCGAGCTGACACTCAGTTCAGTCAACGGCTCACTTGCCTCAGTGCGTAAATGTTGGCCCTGCAATTGCACCACGGCTTCATTCACGGTGACGGTACTGGTCGGTAACATCCACCAACGCTGGGTTTGGCTACCTAAGAACCAGCCACCGCGCAAATCGACCTGATTAATATCCCATGCCGTAAGTGGGTCTAACCAATCGCTGCGCAGGGCTAGCTCGCTGCCACTGAGCTGCCATTTGGCATGGATCAGGTTACCTTGTGCTTGCAGCGCTAACCCGTTCAAAGCCGGCACAGTGGGGCTCGACGACCAGCCCAAGTCCTGCCCGACCAACCACCAGCGCCAGTCATCACCTCGTCGTTGTAGGGTGATATCAAGTTCGCCAACCGGGGCCAATGCCAGCAGCTCGTCTAGCGGTTTTAGTTGGTCAGTCGTTAGCGCCTGTGAAGCAAAGATTAACGGCAAGTGAGGCACTAAAGCCGCTAGGGGAAAATCCGTTACCTGCACCCGTTGTTCGGCACTCGAAATGGTTGCTTGCCAAGGTTTCAGGGTAAAGTTTTGCGCCGCCGATTGTAGTCTAAACTCGCTACTACTTAACGACCAACCAGCCGCGGTTGGTCGCAACTGTACGAGTCCATCAGCCACTTGCAGCTGTTGCCGCCGCGTCGCTACCTGCCAACTCAATTGCGCTTGTTCGAGCGCTAGAGTGCTCTGGGTTAAGCGGCCATCGGCGAAGCTAATCCAGCTAGAAAAATTGAGGTTAGCCGAGTGAATTTGCGCCTGCCCTAAGCGCTCGGTTAACCAGCTAGACACATCAAAGTTATCGGCCACTAAGTGAATGTCACCCACCAACTGGCGCCAATTATCGCCCCGAGCGTCAATCGCTACTGCTAAGGTATTTTGCGTCAACGCACTGGGTCTAAAAGTACCTTTAGCACGATGGTTAGTACCTTCATTCAACCAGCGCAAATCGTCAATCAGTAAGGTTTGCCGCGGACGTTCTAGACTATCGATGTGCAACACCCCTGCACGAATATCGAACTGTTGCAGCTGGCTCAGCAACAAATTACCGACCGCGTCTAGTTCATTCGCAGCAGCAGTATCGTTACGTAAACGGTCGGGATATAAAGTAAGCTCAGACTGGGTCAATAAAATATCATCAACCACTAACTCTAAATTGAACACACTACGCCATAAGTCCAGTCGAAAACCTAAGCGACCAAGGCGCAAATCGACCGGCGAATTCGCCGCTGGCGGTAAACTAACATCCGCAAGAATAACGCGCAGGCCACCGGCACTCCATTGCGCATCGATAGCGCCTATATCAGCCCGGATTTGGTATTGCATGGCAAGCCAGGTTTCGGCATGACTAGCGAGGTTTGGAATGTGCGGAAGCGCGTAGCGGAGTAGCGTCAACAACAGCGCCGCAAGGACTAATAAACCGGCAAGCGCAAGCCAGAGCTTGCCAATCAGATATCCCAGCCAGCGCCACATAAGTTTACATCATCACCACGTCGAACTGCTCTTGGTGATAGAGCGGTTCAGTTTTAATCTTCACTTGCTTACCAATAAATACCTCTAATTCAGCCAGCGAATGAGATTCTTCATTGAGCAAGGTGTCGGCAACGGCGGCTGAGGCGTACACTACAAACTGGTCTGCGGCATAAGCACGATTCACCCGCACAATTTCCCGCATCACTTCGTAACACACGGTTTCCACCGTTTTCATGCTGCCGCGTCCTTGGCATACCGGACAGGTGGAACACAACACATGTTCGAGGCTTTCCCGGGTGCGCTTACGGGTCATTTCGACTAAGCCAAGTTGGGTAAAGCCATTATGACCGGTTTTTGCCCGATCTTTAGCCAACGCCATTTCTAAACTCTGCAATACGCGCCGCCGATGATCGGTATCTTGCATGTCGATAAAATCGATAATGATAATACCGCCCAGATTCCTTAACCGTAATTGCCGTGCAATGGCTTGAGTCGCCTCAATATTGGTATTGAAAATGGTATCTTCGAGATTGCGGTGGCCAACGAAGGCTCCCGTGTTGATATCTATAGTGGTCATAGCTTCGGTTTGATCGATAATTAAGTATCCGCCAGATTTCAGCTCCACTTTACGATCAAGCGCTCGTTGCACCTCGTTTTCAACATCAAACAAGTCAAAGATGGGACGCTCACCCACATAATACTCAACAATGTTGGTAAGCTCGGGTACGAATGCCTCGGTAAATTCGCGCAGCATATCGAAGGTAACCTTCGAATCAACCCGGATCCGCTCGATTGGCTCACCGACAAAGTCACGCAACACCCGACAGGGTAAATTCAAATCTTCATAGACCATGCCAATTTTACGTAACTGTTTGCGGCGCTTTTGTAAGGTTTCCCATAACCGCTGCAAGAAGGCTGCATCACGCTCTAGCTCGGCCTCAACCGCACCTTCGGCGGCGGTCCGCACAATAAAGCCACCGGCTTCTGAACAATAGGGCACAACGGCTTGCTTTAGGCGTTCGCGTTCACTCTCTGATTCGATCCGCTGCGATACGCCCACATGCGGGGATTGCGGCATAAACACCAAATGCCGCGACGGAATCGTAATATCGGTGGTGAGCCGCGCGCCTTTGGTGCCCAGCGGATCTTTCACCACCTGCACTAAAATATGTTGGCCAGCGCGCACAAGCTCTGAGATATCTTTCGGCGTGCTACGACTGTGATCTAGTTCTTCAACTTCTTCAATATGGGTGACAATATCAGAGGCATGTAAAAACGCGGCTTTATCAAGCCCAATGTCGACAAAGGCAGCTTGCATGCCGGGCAGCACCCGCGACACCTTACCCACATATATGTTGCCCACCAAGCCACGCTTGGCTTGGCGTTCAATGTGGATTTCTTGCAAAATGCCATTTTCAATGAGTGCAACACGCGCTTCCGTTGGCGTGATGTTCATTAAGATTTCTGCACTCATGTACGACTCCCAAACCCACTGTAACAACCAAATTGCGCCAGCAATTGCTCGGTTTCACATAAGGGTAAACCTACCACCGCAGAACAACTACCCTGTAGCTCACTAACAAACCGTCCACCCATGCCCTGAATGGCGTATGCGCCGGCCTTATCTTGCGGCTCACCACTGCGCCAATAGGCTCGACACTCAGCTTCCGTGACCTTGCGAAAGGTTACCCGGCTCGTCACTAACTCAGTAAGCGTGCGTGAGCCATCGGTAACAGCTATCGCCGTGTGCACTTCATGCTGAGTATCGCTGAGCGCCTGTAACATCCGCACACACTCGTCCTCGTCTGCTGGCTTCTCCATCACTTCATTCGCATGGGCGATTAACGTATCCGACCCTAAAGCCACCCAGGGAGTTCCCAGTTGCGCCCAACCGGCCTGCGCTTTCTCGCGTGCAAGCCGTTGTACATAAGCGGTTGCCGATTCGTTTGGCTGGCGAACTTCTGCAATATCCGTCGCCCGCTGAATAAACTGAAAGCCCAGCTGTTTGAGTAGCTGGGCGCGGCGTGGCGAAGCTGAAGCTAGTAATAACTGACTCATAAACGCGAACTACACTATCCTGAAATTACGCCGCACTTTGCGCAATAAATGAAATAACCATAACCACATAATGGCCGAGGTAAATACCGGCCATAAGTACTGTGGTACGAACTCAGCGTCGTTTAACACTTGCTCAATTTGGAATACAACCAAACGCTTGATGGCAATCAGCACGCCAATCACCACCATTTGCTGCAACATGGAAAAGTTTCTAATCCGCTGAAAATTACGCGCCGCAATGTATCCCATTACCAGCAAACCAACCGCATGCACACCAAAGGTTGAGCCCAATAGAATATCGGTACATAGGCCGAGCACTAACAAGGTACCCATACTCACGCGGTGTGGCAGTGCGATGAGCCAGTACAACAACACCAAACTTAGCCAATCCGGGCGGTACGCATCAAGCGCGCCTGGCATCGGCATCACCATGAGAACCAGCGCGATTAAGTAGCTGACAAATAGCGCACCAAACCCCGACCTAATTGCTCGCATCGGTTGGCTCCTCGGCGGCTGGTTGCGCCGCATCTGGTATTTCGGCAGCTGGCGCTTGCGCCTCATAAATTGGCACCTCGGTGCTGTCTTCCGGCCATAACAATAAGACCGAACGCACCCGATCAAGCAAGGCGAATGGCTGCGCCTGAACATCGGCAAAAGGCAGCGATTCATCGCGTACGATGGAGGTAATTTGCGCCACCGGATAGCCTTCTGGGAATACCCCTCCTAACCCAGAGGTAACCAACACGTCACCTTCACGCAATTCGGTACTATGGGGAATGTACATTAACTGCAACCGAGTTAAGTCGCCGACACCTTGCGCCAACACTCGAATATCATTGCGCTCTGCCCGCAGCGGAATCGCATGGCTTTGGTCGGATATCAATAAAATACGCGAGGTGGTGGTGCCCACCGACATGATTTGCCCTACTACGCCGCGGCTATCGATAACGGGCTGGCCCATAAAGACGCCGTTCAACGTGCCTTTGTTAATCACCAACTGTTGACTAAATGGGTCTGACGCCACTGCAATCACTTCGGCCACCATCCGTCGGCTCTCTTGCCGCACTTCAGAGCCGAGTAGCTCACGCAGACGATCATTTTCATTCTTCAGAAATTGGAACTGTTGCTGGCGGCCCTGCAACAGCAGGATTTCCTCACGCAACAGCGCATTTTCTTGGGTTAAGGTATCGCGTGTTTTAAAAGCTTCAGCCGCAGCATCAAGCAACTGCTCTGGCAAAATAGCCAAATATTGAACGGGACTAACAAGGGAGCTTAAAAACGAACGCACCGGCTGCATGGTATTCAGCCGGTGGTCGAAAAACATCAAGGTAAGCGCTGCCAAAAACGCTAGAAAAAAGCGTGTTCGTAGCGAGGGACCGCGTTCAAAGAGCGCCTTCATCGGCTCTCTTACTCATCACTAAACAAATCACCGCCATGCATATCGATCATCTCTAGCGCTTTACCGCCACCGCGAGCGACACAAGTTAGCGGGTCATCAGCAATAATGACCGGAATCCCTGTTTCTTCCATTAACAGACGATCAAGATCACGAAGCAAGGCACCGCCACCGGTTAACACCATACCGCGCTCAGAAATATCAGAGGCTAATTCAGGAGGTGATTGCTCCAGCGCTACCATCACCGCACTCACAATACCCATGAGTGGTTCTTGCAGTGCTTCTAAAATTTCATTGCTGTTCAAAATAAACGAACGCGGCACACCTTCCGCAAGATTACGACCGCGCACTTCAATTTCGCGCACTTCGTCACCTGGGAACGCCGAACCGATTTCGTGCTTAATGCGTTCTGCCGTAGCTTCACCGATAAGGGCACCGAAGTTACGACGAATGTAATTCACAATAGCTTCATCGAACTTATCACCGCCAATCCGCACTGAAGATGAATACACCACACCATTCAATGAGATAATAGCTACTTCAGTGGTACCGCCGCCGATATCCACGACCATTGATCCGGTCGCTTCCGAAACTGGCAAGCCAGCACCGATGGCCGCTGCCATAGGCTCATCGATTAGATAGACCTCACGGGCGCCAGCACCAAGTGCAGATTCACGAATAGCGCGACGCTCAACTTGAGTTGAACCACAAGGCACACACACCAACACCCGCGGGCTAGGGCGGAAATAATGACTATCGTGAACTTGCTTAATGAAGTACTGCAACATTTTTTCGGTCACGTAGAAGTCGGCAATAACACCGTCTTTCATCGGCCGAATGGCTTTGATATTACCAGGGGTACGACCTAACATTTGTTTCGCTGCAGTTCCCACAGCGGCGACACTTTTCGGACCGCCTGAACGCTCTTGGCGAATGGCGACCACCGACGGTTCGTTCAGAACGATACCTTCGTCGCGCACATAAATCAGGGTATTTGCGGTACCTAAGTCAATAGAAAGGTCGTTTGAAAATAAACCGCGAAGCTTTTTAAACATGGACAGGCCGATCCTTCATGAATTCGTTCTTATTGTACGCCTGCAACTTTACCAAGCTGCGCGGGCGCGCAGCAAGGTATTATGCACAGTCTTTACAGGTATTAACGTAAAAACCGTTGGCGCGAGCTTAGCGCTGCGCGCGAACGACTCGAATGCCAATATAATTCGAGCGAAAATCGCGCGGTAGTTCCATTCGAGTAGAGACACGCGCAAGACTTGGGGCAAAATTCCACGCACCACCGCGGACGACAGATTGTCCGGTCTCAGCAGTTTGCGTCCATTCCCACACATTCCCTACGGTATCAAACAATCCCCATGGATTGCGCTTAAAAGTTGCTACTGGTGCAGTGCCGGTGGCTGAGTATACGCTGCCGCAGTTTTGGCAATTTGCTTTCCCGACACCTACAGTATTACCCCACCAGAAATCTGATTCAGTACTGGCACGCGCTGCATATTCCCACTGCTTTTCAGTGGGTAAGCTGTAACGTGAGCCGCTGCGATCCGTTAACCAGTCGGTAAAGGCTTTGGCATCGTTGTAGCTCACGCACACCACTGGGTGAGTATCCGCTTGTTCAAAACCTGGCGAACGCCAGTTCAACTGTGGGTTGCGACGTGGCGTACCAGCGTCATAAGCTGAACAGCCATTACCTTTCTCCGCATCCGTTACATAAGCGGTGTCGTCGATAAAGGCTCGGAACATCGCCACGGTCACTTCACTTTCCGAGATCCCGAATGAGCTATCAATAGTCTGAGTGCCCGCCGGCTTTTCATTAGGTAACCCGTTTCCGGTTAAGTCACCCATTTTAAAACTACCCGCAGGAATCACGACTAATTCTGGGCCGCGCACATCGCGGAACAATACGTCTTGAATTTTCTCGCCTTGACGAAATGCGAATGCAGTACGATCGAGCTCGGCACGCAGAGTGGTTGACTCAGTCAGAGCTAAACGTCGCGCATAGGTTTCAAACCCATACTTGGTGATTTCAACGTCGTGCTCTCCGGCAGGTAACATCACTTCCAGCGGGGTTGAGCCATAGCTCACTCCGTCGATGACCACATCATCGTCGTACACGTTTGACCGCAAGGTTAAACGATACATCGCTGATTCATCATAGGCAGTGGCAACGTTACCGGCCGGTGAATCCTTTCCCAAGCCAGCTTCCTCGCCAGCACAATAGCGCAAGTCGATACCTAACAAACTACAGGCTTGATTTTCTTGTAACTGACCACGCAACTCTACGGCTAGTTTAACGCCGAAGTTACCTTGGCCACTAAAGCCATTGCTGACCGTTTTTGAACCAAGGATTTGGACGTTTGGTGCCGCTTTCTCTTGATTCTGACGCGCTAACTCGCTTTCTGATAAATCGGTAAATAACTGCTCAATATATTGCTTAGACGCTTTTTGCTTCGCGAGTAATTTACCGCGGTTCTCACACTGCGCGAGGGTTTCATCACGGTCACATACTATTGATTGGCTCACCTCAATAGTGCCACGTTTATTAAACTCGTCTTGGACGCGATCAACACGCGCCACAGTACGTTGCTCTTTCAACAATTCAATTTCATTAATCAAGCTATGACGGCTTAGGCGAACTTCTTCAATTTCACTCTGCTTCGCTTCAACCAATTGCAGCTGATTCTTGATATCTTCTTTGTTGCGTTGGTGGGCCATAACCGCTTGTTGATAAGCCTGTTGCGCTGTCGAAATGTCAGTATTCGGGTCATCAATTAATTGACTATACCGATTATTCATTTCTTCAAGCGCAGTCATACGCGCGCGCTCAAGCTCAGCGCTGCGTGCACGCAAGTCTCGCAACTGCGTTTGTAAATTTTCGAAGTCACTCTCTAACGTGGCAACATTGGTCGAGAAATTCTCGTACTGCAGCTGCAAATCGTTAATTTGAGTGGAAATTTCTTCGACCGTCGCTTCCTGGGCAAAAGCCGTTGCGGACAGCGCCAAAGATGTAGTCACGAACAGTGCCAGTCGAGCCAATCGCATCATTGTTCCATTCCAAGCTTAGAAATAACTGGGCGGCGTACGCTGCTACTACAGCATGCAGGCCACGCCTTTGTTATTGTAATCATCAATTCGTTTGCAAACGATTTATTCGCTACCCGGTAGCGCCAGTAGATTTATACTACTTCGCAAATGTATCACAGGTAAGAATACAGCTTTATGCTATTTGCTTGCACTGCAAAGCGCAAGTTTATTACAAACTTTCTTCACCAAATTTTTACAGAGCCCCAGCAACGCTAGGATTCAGGCTTACCAGCCGCTTTCGCGACGATAAATAACTCGGTCATTGCCACGATAACGACCAAAGTATAAGTTGGCTGCGGGATTATTCCGCGGGCCGCTTAACGGCGCTTGTAAATAATCAACGCCTGCGCCGCTTAAATCAATTTCCCACAGCGCAATACAATCAATGCTACTGCCGCTCACCAGCCAATTCTGCAATTTACCGGCGCTTACGGTTTGCGAGCCAGCCGCAACGAGTATATCGCCAGCGCAGGTTAACGCTTGATACTCATCATCGATAGCGTCCCACTCAGTCAGCCATGCCGGCGTAACGACGGTACTATTGTCCCTCAGATTCACTCGAAGTTGGTTTACGCCGCCGAGTTGCTGATAGGTAGCGAGGGTAATTTGAACAGGCAACGGCTCTGCGGATACGCCGAATTGGTCGTCAACCGCTACCACACCCCACAACAGTTCTGAGCCATTATTATCAGCCAACTCAACCGCGACATTATTTGTAACTGCTAGCGGTTGTTGCAAAGTGACATTATCTAGATCAACCAGTGCCGCCGGGGCCAAGCTCAACTCGTAGCTAGCTTGCGTGGGTAACGTCGGTTCGGTTGGCTTCACAAATGTTAGTTGTAGGCCCGTTTGGGTGATCTGTAGGGGGGCACCAAAGCTATTGTCGATCGCTAAATTTGGGGCATTATTGCTGATCGTGACTCCGCTAGGTATTAGTGAGTTCGCTTGCCACGCAAGCGCTGTCCCAGCGCCGTCATTAAAAGGTAAACGCGCAAACTCTCCGCGGTAATTACTGAGTAGTTGTCCGTCGGCGCTAAATGCTTGCAACTCGAACGATGGCGGCTCAGCAAATCCTGTAGTTTGGCCATAGTATGTAAAATCATCCTGGGCATCAGCGAGCACAGGAACATTTCCAACGGCAGTAAAGTAAGCAGGGATAAAGCGCCCGACCGGCACACTGGTTGCGTTAGTCAAGCCACCAGCGCCCAAGTAATCGCCACCAACCAAATCGGCCACAAATCGCGCTATCCCAACTTCAGGGTAACCAACTGTAGTGCTGATAAAGCTGTTCACGCCGTTGTAGATGAAACTATTGCTGTTGGTCGGTATCGGGCTATTTGCACCGCTAGCTATTGGCGCGACTAATTCAGCGCTTACCAACTGCAATACAGCTGGGGTTTGCTCACGGCCAAAATTTGGAGTGGGCTGATTGTTCGCGGCAATTGGCGTTAAACTAACAGTTAATGGTTCACCCGCTGCGGCCAGCACCGCCGGCAAAGTATCGCCGGGTGCATAACTTGCGGCTTGGTTACCTGTTACTTGAATATTCACACCAAAGGGTTTAACCACGAACGCCGCGCTGATATCGCTGAGTGTGGCACCCGTCGCAACCTCGGTAGCTGCACTGAGGCGAATGCGACCCGCATCGAAATAGTTAACCGCTAGCAAAGCTTCGCCTTGATTAAAGTTCACAGTAACCGGAGTAGTGTTAGTACTCACTTCGGTGCCCGCCACGCTAATATCAGTTAAGCAACTTGCGGGGTCTTCGCACTGCAAGCCAAAATCAACAGTTTGCGCCCCATCTAGCGCTGCCTCGCATTCGCGGGTATTAGTGTCGGTGCGCAGCGCTTCCAGGGTGAGGTTAAACGGCACACCGGCCAGCTGGGTTTGCTCGCCAGAGAATCTTAAGGCCGTATCTACGCCGGTGATTTGACAACCGTTGGGGCCACTGCATTGGCTGGTTTGTGCAGGTAAGTCACCGCTCGCGTTCGCCGTGATCAAATTATAATTGCCCGCGCTGGGAATATTTAAGTTCACATTCACCGAGCTTTGGTTCACAAAAGTTGCGGTTGCAGCCGTAAATCCAGCCGCAGCTTCGGCTATTTGCACACTGCCATTAATGGCTGTGGTGGTGGTACAACCGACATCGGCACAGGCGCGCACATTAACTGAATAGGGCTCACAAGTAAGCGCGGTACCCGAGTGCACAAGCTGGTAATACAAAAAGTTATTGCCGCTACCGCAGGGACCCTCATTACCATTAAAATCACAGGCATCACCCTGAATGCCACCGCTGTTATCATTAATGGTATCGGCATTCACATAGCCAGTAATAGTGCCGTTATTGTTTACGGTACCCGTGGCATTCACGTTACCATCGACCACCGTGTTGCTTCCGTTAATGTTAACGTTCACCGCGTCAATATCGCCTTCAATAAGGTTATTCTGGCCGAGGTTCACGTTAGTGGCATCAATATCGCCAATAATATTCACGTTTTGCCCGGTTTGAAATGTACCAGTAACGGTAATATTGCCATCCACTGATGAGTTGTTGCCGAGGTTTAGATTGCCACTCACCACAATCTCACCTTGCAGCGCGCCATTGTTACCCGCGTTAATAGAGCCGGCTACCGAAAGGTTTGCGTTAATAATGGCGCCATTGGACGGATTCATATTGCCCGCTACGACAATATTTAAATCGTTCGGATTGCCACCCACATTTACTTCAAGGTTGTTGCCAAAGCTAAAATCACCGCTAATGACCAACTCAGTCGCTTGAGTCACAAAAATGTTATCGTTGTTACCTAAGTTTAGGTTGCCGCCGCACACCACTTGGCTGCCGTTAAAACTGCAGGCACTTGGCAACGGCCCATTCGGGAGAGTGTAATTCGCTGCCCACACCGAGTGCGTGGCGCAGAGCATCATGAAAGCACCGAGCGTAAACTTAATCCACAGTCGCATCGGTTGCCTCCATTAGCACCGCGCGCGAATAGGTTTCGCTACCAATCACGCAGGTTCCCACGGCTTCAATACGGAAATGAGTTACCGTGCCACCCGGAAGCGCAAGCTGGCGACATTGCACCACACTCTCGCAACTGGCAAGCGCGGCTTGATCGCCAAAATCGTAAGTAGCAACGGGAGTTAATACGGTGCTAGGACATGCCGCAGCGGCAGCAAAATCTTGGCCTAGCGGAAACAAATTCGGTAAAAACAAATCCAGTCCGCTATTTGCCGCCGCCAGTGCCCTGGCCCCGGATACTTCTGCCACCACACTGGCACTGCTACCGCCGACTACGCGCACCAACGCAACACCCAACAAGGCCATAACTACAATCACGAAAATAGCCACGGTGAGCGCGCTGCCGCGCTGCTTATTCGCGTGAATCACATGAGTCGCTTGAGAGTTAATATTGCCTTTGGCGTGCGTGGGTTGGCCCATTATTGTACGTTCCAGACTTGAATTTCATGGTAGAGCACCAGCGGCTCTGGCGCTTCTAAGCGGGTAAAGCGCCAGTCGAGCTGCACTAGACCAAATCGTTGCAAACTGGCCGCTTGCACCGCAAAGGGCTCTTCATTGAGCGCCGCTAAATAATTAGTTAACCCTTGCGCCATGATTTCTCCGGCGCCTAATGCAGCCATAGTCGCCGGGTTAGGCTGGGACGCATCGCCATTTGGCTCACGTCCGTAATCGCTGTAGCGCACTATATTGCGGGGCGGCGCAAAACCCTCCAAACACCAACTGACGGCATCCTCGAGTACATAAAAGCGCTGGGCAGGGCTTGCGCTCACAAATGCGCCATCGATATCTAATTGGCTCAATCCAACCGCTGGTGTATTCGTCGCAACACTGGCGATAATTCGCGAGCGTGCGGCCCCCGAATTGGCATAAATTTGCGGGGCTGTTAGTCCGTTCACTAATACTCTTTGCCCGACAGCTAAATTTTCCAGTGGGGTTACCACCTGCATGGGAATATCCGCATTTGGCCGAGGAATTTGTAGATAAAGCCCACTCGCCACAGCCGGCACAAACTCTAAACAAGTATAGCTGGTATTATCGGTCGCCACTCTTAAGCTGGCCGGCACCGCGTCGCGAACCTCGCGGGTAATGCGCTCTACCGCAAAGCGGCTTTGCCCGGCCAACTGATCACGACCAACTGAATCGACAAAAATTTGGGTGCCAATCCCAATAAAACTGAACACTGCAATACCACTGACCGCCAAAATGACCATCACCACAATCAATTCAATGAGCGTGAAGCCTCTTGACGGAGCGGCGCGCATTAGTAGTTCCCCCGGTAAGCAACAAAGGGAACCGTGGTACCGTCAGGGGTGGTCACCGTGACCGCAATACGTTTGTATAAACCGCTGGCACTGTCGTCGATGCCATCCTGGTTAGCATCATAAAATACCGTCACAGTTAGGCTGAAGCCGTTATATAGCGAGCCTAAAGAGCTACCGGTCGCGCTCTCAATTGTCGCGCCGGCTTGAGTCAAACCGTTGTAATCATCAACATCATCAAACTCAGCGCGGGTTAATTCTTCCGGGCCAAGACTTGGAGGGGCGGTGCAACTAGTCGCTTGCTCACTACAGCGTGGCGTGCCGCCATTGGGATTAGACGCTTCATCAAAACGCTTGCTCAAAATTTCATTGAGTAGGCTCTGCCCCAATTCGACGGCTCGCACCTGATACACCGCTTGCACCGAATTTCGCGCTTGCGGGAATAACAAAGTGGTAATGAGGGTAAGGCTGATGGCCAACACCACAATGCCGGTTACTAATTCAATGAGGGTAAAACCGCGCGCGCGCATTAACATACACCTGCACGGATATAACCTTGGCTTTGCACACAAATGGCTGGCTGACCGGCAATGGTGTACTGCACGCTCACGACACCACAGGCGCCATTACTCGACGTGTCGGGACAACCCAACGCATTGAAGTAGATGAGATTTTGCGTTGCCGCGACCGTAATTGACCCTTGCTCACTCACTCCTAAACCTTCAAATTCAGAGTCAAACTCAAGCGGCAAACTCGGCGTTAAGCAACTGTCAGGCACACCAAAGCGATTGTCGCTCACCAGCACACAATAGGTAGCACCTGTTGCGGTATCCTGCATTGCGCGGTGCTGCTGTAACCGCAGCACGCTCAACAGACGCGCCTCATAACTGGCAATGTCAGCAGCATTTGATGGTCGAAACAAGGGGCCGGCAGAAACGGCTAAAATACCGATAATAATTAACGTCATCACCAACTCGATGAGCGTGAAGCCCTGAGCTAACTTTATAGGTTTCAAACAGTGGTGATGGCTAGACATTAGTTTAGTGTCATTAAAAAGGGGCGCTAGGCCCCTTCTTTCTGGTGTACTTAACAGCCTGAAGTGGTCGCTGTAATGACTGGCGCTGCACCCACAACTGTAGGTTCTGAATATAAAACAAAGCAGTTACTTCCGGTAAAGTCAGTTTCATCGCCTACTACTGTGGCATCGAACTGCTCTCCTGGGGCTACATAGATATCAGTACCATCAATGAAAAACGTCCAATCGGTCGTAGGCGCGGTAGCAGCGGCTATAGCGGCAGCATCCAACTGCGTTGCGGCAATGATACCAGTTGCCGTTGCATCAGGCGCGCCGAACGCTGTCGTGGTGCCATTATCCAAAGTACCAGTCGCAGCTAATTCATCTTCAAGGGCTGCAGCAGCTGTTACCACCTGCACCGCTCCCTGCATCGCTCCTTTCAGACCATTCACGGTAGAGGCACGCGCGTCTGAACCGAAGTTAATAAACTGTGGCGCAGCGGTGACCGCCAAAATTCCCAACACCACAATCACAATGATCAGCTCGATTAAGGTAAAACCCTTCTGTGCTCTCATAACTTTCCCTCAAATTAACTAAAAGTAAAAAAACGAAACTGTAATTTAATTGTTACTGTAAATATTAACACTACCGTTGCGCGGATTGTACACAAAAACGTTACCAATCGTTGCGTAATCAGAGCCCGCAGGCGCGCTCGTCAAATTTTTAATGGTGTTGGCTAAATAATACACACATGCATCGTTGCCACTCACTGAAGCCGTGGCCACGTAATAGCGATTTTCGCCGAGTAAGGCGAAATTATTCGTGGCGGTGGGTGCGCCTTGCAAAATCGCTTGCATTAAGGTGCGGCAATCATCGCTATTCATGTTCAAATCATGCGCGGCGGTATTATTGTTACCACTCACTGGATAACCGGTATTGCCGTCGACATTCACCACAATACCGTCCATTTCAATAATAGCACCCGCGCCATTGGCGCCACCTTGCGGCCGGCCATCAAGCTCCCACTCCGCGCGTACAATACCCACCGCACTGGCAAACCCACCAGCCACGCCCTCTAGCGCTGAGTCTTCAGCATCGGCGGTAACACTGGTGAAGCGTGGTAAGGCACTGGCGGCCAGCAAGCCCAAAATAACCACCACGATAATTAACTCAATGAGGGTAAAGCCTCGTTGCTTACGACCATCTTTGCGACCATTCACCTATACTGCCCTCCCGTTAAATTATGAGTTACCGCGATACGCACTGAGCATATCCCACATTGGCATAAATACGCCGAGTGCCAAAATCAAGACTAACCCCGCCACCACGGCAATCATCAGTGGCTCAATCTTGGCGGTAAGATTTTTTAAATCGTAATCTACTTCGCGCTCATAGTAGCCAGCTACCTCATCGAGCAGCTCATCGACCCGTCCGGTCTCCTCACCCACGCTAATCATTTGTAGCACTAAGGGGGTAAATAGCGCACTGCTGCGCGCCACCCGCGACAAACTTTCTCCCCGCTCAATGCCGCGCCGCATACTGGTAATACGTTCAGCGCCCCAGGCGTTGTCAACGGCTTCGGCCACTAAGGTTAGCGCCTGGGTTAACGGCACCCCGGCTTTTAACATCACTGAAAAGCTGCGGCTGAAGCGCGCCAGCATCGCGCGCATTAAAATTGAGCCTAAAATAGGTATTTTCAGTTTGGCACTATGCCAACGCATGCGTCCTGCTGGGGTTTTCACAAACCGCATAAGCGCGATCACGCCACCGACCATACCGACCAATAACCATGGCCAATAATTCACAAAAAAATTGGAGCTACCAATCAGTGCTCGGGTTGCCCACGGCAACTCTGCACCGAAGCGCTGAAACATACTGGCAAAGGTAGGTACCACAAAAATGTTCAACACAAATACCGCCACCACTAACGCCACCAATACGAATGTCGGATAGCGGGTTGCCGCCTTAATTTGCTTGCGCGTATCGAGTTCTTTTTCAAGGTAAACCGACAATTGACGGAAGCTGTCCTCTAATTGTCCGGTGTTCTCACCCACATGCACAATCGCCACCAGCAACCGTGGAAACACCTTCGGATGCGCCGCCATCGCTGCGGCCAAATTACGGCCTTTTTCCAGCTGGCTCACGACATCTTTCAGCGCCGCTGCTAAACGTTTATTACTAGTGTTTTCAGCCAGCCCATCAAGCGCGCGCAGAATCGGAATACCGGCCCGGGTAAGCGCATACATCTGCCGCGTAAAAATAATCAAATCCGGCAGCTTTACTTTACCGACCAGCAGCTGCTGCCACTCAATATTACGGCGGGAGCTAAGTGGCGGCGCCGGCTTAATATCGAGCAACATGACCCCGCGGCGTAGCAAACTGTCAATCGCGGCAGCCTCATTCACCGCATCAACAGTGCCTTGTTGCAATTCACCCTGCGCGGTTCGCCCCCGATATTGAAACTCAGCCATCGCCCAGCTCCACCGGCGCGGCGATACTTGCCTCGACGTCTTCATCAACGGCTTCAGCTAAATACAACACTTCCGCGACGCTCGTAATACCTTGCTGGGCGTACTCAAGCGCAGTGTGGGCTAAGCTTCTATATCCTGCCGATTCACGCGCTGCTTGGGCAAAAGCACGTGGATCGCCATCTCGTAGTGCATCCATCATCGCCAAGTTGAGTTCAAGCAGTTCAAACACCCCGATACGACCACGATAACCCGTTTGATTACAGCGGTTACAACCTTTACCACGTTGAAACCTAGTGTCACGGGCGAGCTCGGGCTGCAAGCGCTGTAACGCCGTAAACTCATTGTCATCGGCGCGAACCGCTTCATGGCAGTGTTCACATACTCGCCGAATCAAGCGCTGGGCCAAAATTCCTCGCAACGCTGCGGCCACCAAATAAGGCGCGGCGCCCATGTCGATCAGGCGCAACGCACTGGTAACCGCATCATTGGTGTGCAGCGTGGATAACACTAAGTGACCGGTAATCGCACCGCGCAACCCAATCTCAACGGTTTCATGGTCACGCATCTCACCCACCATGATAATGTCGGGGTCTTGACGTAAAGTGCTGCGCAGCACGTTGGCAAAATTCAACCCAATACGGCTATTTACCTGTACTTGTGAAATTCGCGGTAAACGGTATTCCACCGGGTCTTCGACGGTAATAATTTTCTTACTGGCTTGGTTTAACTCACTTAACACGCCGTAAAGTGTGGTGGTTTTACCTGAACCCGTTGGCCCCGTGACAATTAACATCCCGTGGGGGCGTTTCATTAACCGCCGCACCCGCGCCAGAATATCTGCTGGCATACCGGTTTGATCGAGCGAGAGCAAGCCGGCCGACTGATCAAGCAAACGCATGACGCAGGATTCGCCATGTTGCACCGGCATGGTCGACATCCGCACATCAATGCTGTGTTTCTTCACGTTAATATGAAAACGCCCATCCTGGGGTAGCCGTTTTTCGGAAATATCTAACCCTGCCATGAGCTTTAAGCGCAACACCAAGGCTGCCGCAATATTCTTCTCATCTAGGGTGTTTTCCTGCAGCACGCCGTCAACCCGCTGCCGAATGCGTAATTTGGTCTCATCAGGTTCAATATGAATGTCTGAGGCTCGTACTTGCACGGCATCCTCAAAAATCGACTGCAATAACTTGGCAACGGTGGCATCTTCGCCACTTTCATCAAGGGTGATGGCGCCTAAGTCGAACTCAGCGGTGCTGTCGTACTCTTCCTGCAATTGGCTGGCGAACTGTTCGATGTCTTGGGTGCGTCGATACAGATTATCGAACGCCTCCAATAACTGTTCATCCGGCACCACAGCGATATCAATCTGCCGCGGCGCTAATAACGGTGTGATCGCATCTAAAGCAGCCAAATCCGCCGGGTCGCTCATTCCCACTAAGGCGCGTTGGTCGTCGGCCTCAATAACCAGAGTGCGATGACGGCGCGCCTGCACTTCCGGTAACAACTTCGCCGCCTGCTCGGACAGTTTCTGTTCACGAATAGCAATAAAGGGAATATTCAGCTGTTTCGACAAAAAGGTCAGCAGATCATGTTCAGTCAGGTAGTTCAAATCAACTAACACATTGCCAAGCTTACGCCCCGATTGGCGCTGTTCGGCTAATGCATGCTCAAGTTGAGTTTCGGCAATAATGCCTTCATAAACTAACAAATCACCCAAACGCATTTTTAAACGAGGACGCATTACAAACCCTCCTCGCGATCGAGCTGTTGATTAATGGCTGCAATTCGCGTCGCAATAAATTCGTAGCTTTGAACGGATAAACCGGCTTGCTGTTGTGCTTGCTGGTAACTCATTCGCGCCGCTGGCCATTGCGCCAATTGCTCATAGGCAACCGCTTGCGCTAAATACCAGCGCGCTTGGCTTGGCTGCCACGTGAGCAATTGCTGATAGTCAGCAACGGCTTGCTGATACTGGCCTAACTGTCGTGCTAGTTCCGCACGCAATGCTAAAGTATCTATCACCGCAGGTATGTTGGGCTGGGTAAGCGTTGACCTTTGCAATACCGCATAAGCTTGTTCAGGCTGCGCTAAGCGTTCATGAATTCGGGCTAAGGTAAGCGCCAACGCCACATTCGCCTCAGTATCATTAGCGCTTAAGCTCAAACCCTCGCGTAATAACGCAACACTACGAGAACCATAGCCCTGCCCATACCAAAGTGCCGCTAATTGTTGGCGAGTTTCGGTGTGCTTGGGCGCTAGGGCTAAAATTTGCTGATAACGCTCGGCCGCGGTTTCCAACGCCCCGCGCGCCTGCTCTTCGCGCGCTTGTTGCTGGTATCTGGCAATGAGTTCGGCTGGGGTTAATTGGCGCCGCTCTACTTTCATGACCGGTTGTGGTTCGGGTTCGGCTGCGGTTGTCGGCGCCACCTCAGCAGACTCAGGCGTACTCGATACCACGCTAGCTGGCAGCTGAACTTCGGTTCGCGGAGCAGCATCATCACTCTGCCACCAATACCAAGCGCCAAACCCGATTAACGCAGCGATAAGCACACCAAGCACCCATCCCCACATCGAACGCGGACGTGGTGCAATAGCGGCCATTGGCGCAGCAGTGGCTGGGCGCTGTTGGCGCGCATCTAAATCGCGCAGCATACGGTTGATCACACTCATGTGAGTGCCTCATCCAGCGCTATCGATTGCAGCAACCATTGCGGCAACCAAGCGATCGCAGCCCGCCAATCGGCGTCGAGTACATAACCGGCGCCCAACAAGATAGCAAGCAACAGCAAGCCACCAAACGCCCACTTCCAGCGCCAACGCGATAACTCCGAAGCGTCTTCTGTATCTACCGCGGCATTGCGAACGTGCGCAACTTTTACTTGATGCACACCCTCACCAAAGCACAGCAAGAGCACTTTATGGCACAGTACGTTCACCAGCCGGGGAATACCTCGGCTGGCCTGATAAATCGCACGCACCACCGCAGCTGGCATAATTGCCGGGCCTCGATAGCCAGCGACATGCAAGCGGTGCGAAATGTAAGTCGCCACTTCAGCTTCCGACATCGCCCCCAATTGGTAGGAGAAAGTAATCCGCTGACGTAGTTGGCGATGCACTTTTTCCGCTAACTTTTCATCTAGTTCAGGTTGACCAAATAACACTAAGTGCACCAGCTTGCGGCGTTCGGTTTCTAAGTTAGAGAATAACCGCAAAGCCTCTAGGCTCTCACTCGGCAAAGCTTGGGCTTCATCTAGAATAATCACCACCGATTGCCCGGCACGATTAATTTCTAATAGACGTTGCTGAATGAGCTTAGTGAGCTGCTGACTTGAATAGTCAGCTTGGGTATCGATTTGCAGTTCCGCCGCAATGGCTTCACGCAATTCTTGGGGGTCTAAATACGGATTGGGAATATAAACCGTAACAAAAAAATCCGGAATTTCATTCAACAACTTACGACATAGCAAGGTTTTGCCGGTTCCCACCTCACCCACGACTTTAATAAAGCCCTCACCGGTTTTCAGCGCGGTCGTCAGCACCTCTAGCGCGGCATGGTGGCCGGCTAAATCACAGTAGAACTCGGTATTTGGCGTCAGCGTAAACGGCAGCTCACGTAACCCATAATGGTACAAATACATCAGTCGTTAGTCCGGATACCAGCTTTTTAACACATCACTAGAGCGCTCAAGTTCTTCACGCCAAGTATCAACCCCAATCACGGTTGGGCGTAGTAAAATAATAAGCTCTTTTTTCTGCTCAATGCGTTGTTTGCTCTTAAATAAATTACCCAGTACTGGAATATCGCCAAGCACAGGTGCTTTGGCTTCGCGATCGGTGTAAGTGGTTTGCATTAAGCCGCCTAGCACCACAACTTCACCGTTGCGGGCTCTTACAATAGTATCGCTCTCACGAATGTTGCTTTGTGCCAGTGGCAGAATGAATTCATCGTCGTTCAGCTGAATCACTTTTTCCTGCTCGGTGGTTTCAACAACCGATGGATGCACATGCAATATCACTTCACCATTGGCGCTAATTTGTGGCGTTACATCGAGCGAAATGCCGGAGAAAAACGGCGTAAGCTCAATGTTTGGCGTTGAGGTGGTTGCCGTACCCGTCACCGTGGTGGTCGACACATCAGTCACAAAGTACTCATCCTCACCAATTTTAATCACTGCTTTTTGGTTATTAGACGCCGATACCCTTGGGTTCGATAGCACTTGTACGTTACCTTGGGTTTGCAGCAGCTGGATCACGCCATTGAAATTAGCATCAGAAATAGTGATGCCAAATACCCCACCCAGTGAGTTTGCCGCGTTGGATATGCCGCCAGTTAACCCATAACTAATTGAGGTACTGCCAATACTGCCCAGCACATCCTGCCAATTAATACCTTGCTGGTACTCATCGTTTAGGGTGACTTCAATAATCCGCGCCTCGAGAATAACTTGGCGCTGCAAACGTTCTTCGGCCACACTCAAAAACTCTCGCACAGCTCGAATTTCACCGGGCAAAGCCGTCACCGTGACTAGGCCAGCCTGAGGTGACACCACTACTCGGCGGCCATCGCTGTCGCCAATAATCCCTTGCAGCACTTCTTTTAAATCTCGCCACAGATCGGTTTCTGATTGGCTGGTGACAGAACTGCCATTATTCTGCATCCCCAACCCACCAAATGGACTACCCAGCGCACCCTGCTGACCCGCAAGACCACCCTGACCCGCCAATTGGTTCGCCCCAAGGTTATTGCCTAGGCCGTTACTCAATTGATTATTGCGGTCTTCGTCTTTTACGCCGCCGCCACTGACACTAGTTTGCGACATACCTATCCGGCGCAACGATAAATAGTCCAAGGTAATGGTTTCGCTGCGTAAGCCCGCCGGAAATACCCGAATAATGCGGCCATTTTGGCGAATATCGTAACCATAAATATCTTGCGTAATGGCGAGCGCCTCAGCCACGGTCACATCTTTCACATTCATACTAATGGCGCCGTTCACATCCGGATGTACCACCACACTGTAAGGTGAATCTGCTACTAGGCTGGCGAAAAAGTCGGTGGCCGGTACTTGCTTAGCCTGCACGCTAAACCGTGGCTCTGCCAACAAGCGCTCAGCTTCAGCAGTTGCCTGCTCCGAGCTCAGTTGTAAATCCTGCAGCACCTCAGGAGGCAATGCATCGGGCGCCGCCAATGGGGGCCGTGCCATATCCGCTGCTAACGCGGCTTGGGCTTCTACTGGTTTGCGTTCTGGCTGATGTGCGCAGGCGCTTAACAGCGCACAAATAGCGAGACTGATGGGGACAAATTTTACTACTTTCATGACTAGCCTCCTTGCTCGCTGGGTTGTTTAATTGCGGGAAACAACGTGAGCGTAACTGCCGCTGTAGTTCCCGGTTGAGCTTGAATCGGTTGCAATAGCACGCTGGCCGCCCCGACCTGCATCACCTGATAACCCGCCACAGTATCACCGACGCGTACCCGTTGACCATTTACTAATGCCCATGGCTCAGCAACTTGTGACTGAATCATGGTCAGTTGCAATGGCTGTTGGGCCGGTAGTGCCTGCCCCGCTTGTTGCGGCGGGCGAGTTGGATCTAGTTGCTGCGCACTCACAATAAGACTGTTACCAGCACTAACCACCAGCAGTAGTACGCCGGCAAAGCCTAAGCGCTTAAACCCCAACATAATCAGCATCCAAACTTAAGGTGTAAATTTCAAACTCTACCTCGGCAGTCGGATAATCGACCACCTGATAATCTAACCGGGACCATTGAAACGACCAGGGTAGCGCTTCTAATTGATTAAAATAGTCGTTAACCGCTGCATAGTCGCCGCGGATCACGACCCGCAACACATGCTGGAATATGCCACTACCGGCTCCCGGTTCGCTCGCATTAGGCTCGAGCACCAATGGCTGTGCTGCTAGCGCTTCTGCTGTCATCACTTCTACTTCGGTCGCAGCACCCAGTAATGCCTCTAATAATGCACGGTTATCGCGCGCACTTACGTAGGCGGTTTGCGCTTGAATTCGTTGTTGTAATTGGGTCAGTCGCTGTTCAGCAAACTCAACTTGACGACGCAGTGCGGCATTCGGATCGCCCATTAAGGCTTGTTGGGTTTGCCCAACCAGCGCCACAGTTTGGGTTAAATCTCGATTCGCCTGCTGCTGCTGTTGCTGGGTTAGTTGCAACGCCTGCCAATTCGGTAGTAACCACTGATTGACGAGTAAAAACGTAAACGCCAACCCGATTAAGCCAATCCAAAATGCACGGCGGCCTCGCGGCAGCGCATAAAAAGCATCGCTATATGTGCGCCAGCGCGCGTTGATATTAGTACTCATGGCTGCGCTCCTGCTGCGGAGCCAGCTGACGACGTTCGGCTGGGAGCTGTCATTCGTTCACTTTGTAGCTCAAATTGCAATAAACCTTGGTCGTTCTCGCGCAACGCAAAAATAGCAAATTGACGCGCCCGTAAACTCGGCCGTGAATCAAATGTTGCCATCCAACGCGGTAACGCAGCAGCATCCTCGGTGAGTCCTGCAAAACCCAATTGCGCATCGCGCGCGCGAATTTCAGTCAGCCACAACTCACCGGGCGCAATCATCGCAATATCAGTGAGTAAAGTGGCATAACTAGTTGAGGTCGCCACACTTTGCTGATCAAGGAGGGTTAACACGCGTTCTGCCCGGGTAATCGACGTTTGTGTGTCGGCCAGCTGAGTTGCAAGGACCGGGTCGCCACGGCGCTGTTGTAAACTAGTGGTAAGTTGCTGAACCTGCTCACGTTGCGTTGCAAGCTCAGTTTGTACTTGCGCTAAATTAGTTTGGGCGCGTTGCAACGCAACTTGCAATCCCAACCCTGCCAACAACAATACTGCCAACATTAAGCTCAAGCCAAATACACTGCGCCCCAGCGTAAATCGGCGTTGTACCGGCTGCAGAGCGGCAACATAAAGGTTAACGACCGTCTTCATACGGCGCTCTCCTCACCACGACCAAACCGCGCATCGGCGAGCAATAAACTGCCACCTAACACCGCTAAATCCGTGTAGTCGCCAATGGCTAGTTCTTGACACCAGGCAGGATACACACCGGCGCGACTCTCCACCCCAAGTGCTTCTTGTAGTTGCCGATTCACTTCGGTTTGCACTGGCGTGGATAGCGGTAATGCGGTGATGATCTGGCGCAGTGACGGTTGGCGTAATTGCGCTTGGTAATAATCTAGCGAGCGCTGTAACTCAACCATAAGATTATCCAACGCGCCGAGTTTTAACTCATCAAGACTTACCCCGGTGAGAAACTCCATACCTCTTACTTGGCGCGATAAAAACACCTGCTGCTGCGCCATAATTTGCAACAGCAAGGGCTCGCCTGGGGTTTGCGATAACAACATGAAAGGTTCGGTATGATCGGCACTAAACCGCGCAATCGCCAACTCCGCGGTACTAATACTCTGCAGTGCCAGTCCATGCGCCAGCACCATATCAACCAACGGCTGCAGTTTGGCTTGGTCCGCTACTACCACTTGAATTTTATCGGCACCGGCCACTTGCAATGGGTAGTCGTAGTAATCGGCAATAATTTGGGTAGGTGAGAGGTTCACCAACTCCCGCACCGCAAAACGCAGCCCGGTTTGTAGCTCCTCACCTTCAAGCCGCGGTCGATCAATAGTGACGGTTTGATAGTAATCCGCAGCCAAAATCAGCTGACAAGGCATCTCTGCTGCAAGCAGTCGTTTATACTTTTGTAATAGCTGCTGTAAGGTCGCAAATAGTTGTTTTGGGGGGCAGGTTTCAGCATCATTCAACACCACACTAGGCGGTTGCTGAGGGCTTCGTTGTTCGATCACCACAATGCCGACCCGTTGAGCAGATACGCTCAAGGCCAGCAAGCGTTGGTGCTGTCTTTGGGTGCGGCGAAGCCAAGTGAACATGTAAACCTAGCGCTCGTTATTATGTTTATGGGGATATTATGCCGCCTGAACGTGTCATTGACCACAATTTAACCCACATTTTTTTAACGCGCGCTTATTATAACGTCATCGAACAATGTCATCGAACAATGGCAAACCCAATTCGAATTCGGAGGTCTTCTTTTTGATCGTAGGTGAGTAAGCTCTCGCCGTAGCCGTGAAACAGCTGCAAATACACATAACCGCCGGCTCGGCTGAAGATTTTCTGCCGAATCGGATAGGACAAATCTAACTGCAAGCTACCTTTATTCGCCAATCCATAACGCGTGTTTAACGACGCTAAAAAGCTATCTTCGCTGCCGTATCGAACGGTAACTTCCGCGGCGCCACGATAATCAATGATATCTTCGTTCTCTGTACCCTTGTTCACATAAGCAGATAAACGCGGTGCGACGAGAATGGTTTCATCCGCCCAACGCCAGGCCCATGCAGGTTGAATAAACAGCGAATCGATACTGCGCGAGGCGACACCCGCTTGACCGTTTGACTCATGTTCATAGCCAAATCGCCAATAATCAGGCAACAAACTGTACTGTGGTGTTTGATACTCCCAAAAGAATGTTGGCCGGTAACTGGTATCCTCAAATGGCTTAGACTCAGCTGAAAGGTTCCATAATGAGGTTTGGGTATAGCCTAAGTGAAAGTGCTCTAAGTCTAACCAGGGTAATTTTTGGGTGAACCAGCCTTCTTCTGAGAACATGCGATATTTAAAGCTAATCTGAAATCTAGCCTTCAGATCGCCGCTACCATCCGCATTACTGCCGACCACAAAGTACATAGGTTCATTAATACTAAGGGCTGGCTCTTCTTCACCTTCAGGTAATTGCCATTCACTAAAAATAACTTCTGGTGGTAGCTCGGCCTCAGCAGTAAATACCTCTTGCTGCATTGGGTTATCGACTTCTTGTTGTGGGCGGTCGGCCGCCACAGCCGCTGTCGATATGGCGACTAAACCAACGTAAACAGGCAGCATTGCTGCTGCCTGTTTTAACCAACGATTTGCCATGCTGTAATTACCCCTTGGCTTGCAAACCTAGATGCTAAAGCGCGATACGGCCCGTTGCAACTGCTCTGATAACGCTTGTAGTTGATGCGCTGTGGCACTGGTATGTTGCGTCGCTTCTTTATTCTGCTCGGCCATACCAGAGAAGCGTTCAACATGCTTCGCCACTTCGCCACTGGCTTGTGTCTGCTCTTGTAGTGCGTTGCTAATATCCTCAACCACGGTAAGCACACGCTCGAAGCTCTCCCGTATTTCACGGATAGCAACGCCCGTTTTTCCGGCTAATTCGACGCCTTCTTCCACTTCATCAACACCGCGCTCCATTTGTTGCACAGTGCTTTGTGTACCTTGTTGAATACGGCCCACCATAACTTCAATTTCGCCCGTAGATTCGCTAGTACGCTGCGCCAGGGTGCGCACTTCATCGGCAACCACTGAGAAGCCGCGACCTTGTTCACCAGCCCGCGCTGCCTCAATGGCGGCGTTCAACGCCAGCAAGTTAGTTTGATCGGCAATCGACTTGATCACGTTCACAATCGAATTAATCTGCTCCGACTGTTTACCCAATTCCACAACTTGGGCTGACGCAGCGCGGACCGCCTCATTAATGCGATTCATGCTCGATACCATCTGCTCCATTACTTTGGCGCTTTGCTCAGCATTAGAACCTGATTCAACGGCAATGTGCTTAGCTTCATTAGCATTATCAGACACGTGATTAATACTTGCGCTCAGCTCCTGCACCGAAGTGGCAATCGAACCAGACGCGTTGCTTTGCTCGTCTGATGAAGCTGACAACTGCTCTGCCGTACTCGCCACCGCCTGACTAGAGCCTGATAGCTCGGTCGCAGCGGTCTTAATTTCGCTCATCATATGACGAAGCTGGGTTTGCATGTTGGCTAATGCTGATAACAACTCAGCTATTTCGTCGTTACCGTCCTCATCGATGTTGGTATTTAAGCGTCCGTCTGCAACCGCGGTCGCCACCACCATCGCAGCGTTTAGACGCGTTTCTAGCTGCCGCTTAAATAAGTAACCAGAACCAATCGCGACGACCACCACAACCAAGCCGCCAATCAACACTAAGGTAATGGTCATCGCCGAGGTTGCTGCCGCCGAAGCTTGACGCTCGGCCAGCAAAGCTTGCTCGGCGGCGGTAAATTCGGCAATTAAATCGCTTAACTGCTGCCGACCTTCACGTCCAGCGCCTTCGGCAACAACTTCAGCCGCCGCTTGCAAACCAGCGTCACCACTGGCACTTTCGCGCGCATCAATCACCGCGACAATCGGGCCGAACAGCCAGTTATCGTAAGTTTCTTTAATTCTCGCCAACCGCGCCTGCTGGGCAGGGTTATCTTTGGTCAGCTGCGTTAAAGTTTCTAACGTCGCATCGAAATCGGCAGTACCGCGATCATAAGGATTCAAAAAGTCATAGTCACCGGTGAGTGCAAAGCCACGTTGGCCATTTTGAATATTCAGCATGTGCTGATTTATCGATTCCACTTCGGCAATTACGGTATAAGTATGCTCAGTCACCGCTGTCGCATCCTCAAGTTCATTAAGGCTGCTGAACACCAACGCAATTAGGCCGACTACCAGCGCCACTATCACCGCAAAAGAAATGACAAGCTTTTGCACCAATTTCATAAATCTATCCTTAATTTTCACCGGCGTTGCAGGCGCAACGGCCGTCTAAAAAGCTTCCTACTACTATCGGCACCATTCGGAAAATCTGAACGGTTATATCGATGGTTTAAGGTGCCTTAATTTGCCACTGCAAGGTCTCACCTGCCCAATAGGGCACTATAGGTCCCACTGCAGTATCAATGCTTGTCGGCACCTGCCAAGGTTGGCGCACCAACGTGAGCGTTTGCTGATGACGTGGTAAATGATAAAAATCCGCACCAAAACCGCTGGCGAAATCAGCTAGTTTATCGATCGCCTGATGTTGATCAAAAAACTCAGCGTACAGCGGCAACGCTGCCGGGGCGGAATAACAACCGGCGCAACCACAGGGTGCTTCCTTGCGATCGCGGGCATGGGGTGCTGAATCAGTGCCTAAGAAAAACTTCGGATTTGCCGACAGTGCCGCCTGTTGCAAGCGTTCCTGATGCTCACGGCGTTTTAATACTGGCAAACAATAATTATGAGGCCGAATGCCGCCAACCAGTAAATGATTACGGTTCATGAGTAAATGTTGCGGTGTAATGGTAGCGCCAACATTGGCGCCGTGCGCCAGCACAAAATCAACCGCATCACCGGTGGTAATGTGTTCCAGTACCAACTGCAAATTGGGATGACGCGCCATCAGCGGGGTCAAATAACGATCGATAAACACTTTTTCTCGATCGAAAATATCAATGTGCGCTTCGGTCACTTCGCCATGCACCAGCAGTGGTACATGATGTTCAGCCATAGCCTCAAACAAATGGTCCAGCTGATTAATATCAGTAACCCCAGCCGCAGAGTTAGTGGTCGCGCCCGAAGGATAAAGTTTGAAACCAATCACATGGGGGTCGCGGGCCGCCGCGATAATTTCAGCAACCGAGGTAGCTTGGGTTAAATAAATGGCCATGAGCGGGTCAAACGGGCTTTCAGCGGGAAGTGCCGCTAATATCCGCTCGCGATAGGCATTAGCCAACGCCACTGTGGTGACCGGAGGTACCAAATTCGGCATCACTATGGCCCGACCAAACACCGCCGCGGTAGCCGGCACCGTGGTCTGCAGTAACTCGTCATCACGAAAGTGCAAATGCCAATCGTCAGGAACAGCAATAGTAAGCGACTGCAAGGTGGTCATACGGCAATATCCTTGAGGTTTGTGAAGTTAACCGGGTGCGGCTATCGACCCGAGAATAACGCACAAGTGTAAGCTAAATTGCCGATTTTTGACAGTGCTACGCGACTGAGACTTCGCCCTCAACAACTCGATTGCGACCTTGGCTTTTGGCCTGATATAAGGCTTCGTCAGCCCGCGCTAGCCATTTATCTGCGGTTAGATCCTTGGCTTCAAACGCAACTAATCCAGCGCTTAAGGTAACGGGGATCTTGGTATCGCCACTGAGTAGCGGTCGCTCGGCTAACTTCGTTCGAATACGTTCGGCCACAATTGCCGCATCGGCCAAATCGGTGTGCGGAAATAAGATGGCAAATTCCTCGCCACCTAAGCGACCAAATACATCAAGCTCACGCAGCTCGCCAACCACCCGTTGAGTGAAGCCTTTTAAAACATCATCGCCGGCGCCATGGCCATAGGTGTCGTTGACTCGCTTAAAATGATCCAAATCAATCAGCATGATAGCCACGGGTTGGTCGTACCGTTTAAACGTGTCGATTGCTTGCTGCACCTGATTTAAAAATACTCGCCGGTTAGCAATGCCGGTAAGTTCATCGGTCGTGGCTAAGCGCTTGAGTTCAGCTTGGGCAAGTTGTCGCTGCTCTTCTATGCGGCGGGTATGCACCATGGTCGCCATAGCATCCATCACCGGACGCAACATCGCTAGCTGACTCCGCTCATAGCCTTCCTCAGCATTGCCCAGCATCATTAACCCGACAACTTCACGGTTAAACACAATTGGCATTGCTAAAATAGTTTCTAGTGCTGGTAAGGTTAACGGTGAGAGCGAGTTCTCATCGGTAAATAAACGCTGATTTTCAATCACAGTTTCACCACGTAGCGCCACTTGTTGCAGCACATCGCAACCAATACTTACTTCTAAGCCTTGTTCAACTAACACTGAGTAATCGCTGGCACCTGTGGCTTTATTTACCAGCCCATGTACCCACAATAATGATTTAGAGCGACTTGCTTCGGTAAACTCACCGACCAGCCCAAACTCGCTTTGCGTCACGTCCATCAATACGTCTAACAAGTGCCGACCGGCCTTGGCAAAATCGCGTTCGATCATAAATTCATTTTGAATGGAGCTCAGCAAATCCAAAATCCGCTGTTGGCGTGTGCGCTGTACTTCGTTTTCTACTTGATCGGTAATGTCCCGATGGGTACCAACCAAGCGCAACGGACGCCCTTGCGCATCGCGCTCCACCAGCTTACCAACGCTATGCATCCACACCCAATGGCCTTTTTCATGCCGCAATCGAAAGCGCACATCAAGCCGATTTTGTAATCCAGATAAATGCTCGTCAAGCGCATCGCGAACTCGCTGCCGATCGGCCGGATGAATTCGATCGCGCCAATCATCCAACGCCGTACGACCTTCCTGACTATCTAGCCCAAGTAAATGTAACCAACGTTCACTAAAATGAATGCGATCGCTAGCTAAATCCCAATCCCAAGTCGACAATGCGCCAGCGTCTAGCGCCAACATGAAGCGTTCGTTCGCATCCTGCACCATCATTTCAAGCTGTTTACGCTGAGTTTGCTCAATCAAATAACCACGAATACGGACCACTTCACCCTTAGTGTTGGCATCGGCGCGGCATACTTGACGCACCCACCGCAGCTCACCCGCCGCAGTAAGCACTCGGTAATCAATCTCCCAATGATCACGCTCGCCCTCACTGAGTTGTCGTAATACTTCACGCACCAAGGCGCGATCATCGTGATAGACGCACCCTAAGTAACTGAAATTTTCCGCGTACATAGTGGCAGGGGCATAACCCAATATTTGCTCAACGTTTTTAGCCACAAACTCCACCGGCCAATCGGCTTGATTGCGCCAAATCATGACCGCCACCGGGCCATCTTCAAACAAACGCTGTTCAGCCAATTGGTTATGTAATGCAAAGCGCAGTTGTAGCTCATCGGATACGAGTCCGGCTAGAGCCTCAAGTAACTGCTGGTCGCGCGCACTAAATTCACGCGGTTGGGTATCAATCAGGCAAAGCGTGCCAAGGTGAATAGTGTCGTGCACCGAAACCAGTGCACCGGCATAAAACCGAATACCATTGTCGGCAGCTACCAACGGGTTGTCGGCAAATG
This sequence comes from uncultured Idiomarina sp., assembly GCA_946885915.1. The sequence continues at coordinate 15,740 of CAMPHF010000005.1, read as the reverse complement.
CCTGATTTTTACAAGCATCGTTGACAACCAGGGTTTCTCCGGCGGCCACTGCATGCGCGCAAAAAGAGACCTCACGCGGCGTTTGGGTTTCTTCAAAGCCAACTTTTGCTTTAAACCACTGACGATCTTTATCCACCAAAGACACCAATACAGTTGGCACTTTGAATATGGCCTGGGCAAGCTCAGTGATGCGGTCAAACGAAGGCTCTGGTGCCGTATCCAGCACATCTAAGCGCTGTAATACCGCGAGGCGTTCGAGTTCATTCTTCGGAAAGGCAGGTGCTTGCATGCGGCGACTCCAACGACACGGGCGTGTCTATTAACCAGATTATACGCAGCTATCTAAAAAAGCGATTTGTAACCACCAAAAAAATTGTAAAGTTTTTAATCCTTCAACGGCTATTTTAACAAGGCTTCACGCCAGTGTTTGCGACAGCATGAAAGATACCGCTCATTGCCGCCAATCGCGACCTGAGCTCCAATTTTCACGGCATTACCCTGTTCATCTACTCGCAATGACATCGTTGCTTTACGACCACAATGACAAATAGTTTTCATCTCGACCAATTTGTCGGCAATCGCCAATAAAATAGCGCTACCTTCAAACGCCTGGCCAAAAGCATCGGTACGAATGCCGTAACACATCACCGGAATGCCGAGCAGGTCTACCACGTCACTTAACTGCCAGACTTGTTGCTCTGTTAAAAACTGTGCTTCGTCTAGTAATACACAATCAATATGTCGCTGACTATGGCGAGCTTGCAACAAGGCTTTTAAATCGGTTTGTCGGGTGAATGCCAGCGCTGGGCGTTGTAAACCTAACCGCGAACCGATCATGCCGTGCCCAGCGCGGTTATCAATCGCAGGGGTAAGCAACAGTACGTGTTGGCCGCGCTCTTCGTAATTATATGCTACTTGCAACAACGAGGTGCTTTTACCAGCATTCATTGCCGAATAGGTAAAATAAAGTGATGCCATAGCTGTTGCCTATTACCGATAGTGATGAACAAGATGCGCGCTTAAGAGACCCAAGTAACGCCGAATTCGCTTGGGTAAGGCGCTGTTTATACCCTATTTTTCGTCGTAATTGCAAAAAGCTTCATTCAATATTTGCTGTGCTATAATGCGCGGTTAATTATTCCCCGCTAGCAGGAGTCCAGCATGTCACAACCCGCCGTGAAGCACCCATACACCGAGGCCTTTTTAAAGGCTATGCCGAAGGCCGATTTGCACTTACATTTAGACGGCAGCTTGCGTTTTTCTGGCTTAATCGAAATGGCGCAACGTAGCAAGGTGGAATTACCGGCCTATAGCGAGGAAGGTCTGCGCGAGTTAGTGTTTAAGGATCACTACCAAAATTTAGGTGAGTACTTACACGGCTTCCAATATACCTGCGCGGTATTACGTGATTTAGAAAACCTTGAGCAAGCCGCCTATGAGTTGGCGGTAGATAACTTGGCTGAGGGCGTTACCTATATAGAAGTGCGCTTTGCGCCTCAGCTCATGATGGACCCCGCCCGCGGTATTCACTTTGACGATGTTATGCATGCGGCAAACAACGGATTGAAGCGCGCGCAAAACGAGTACAACCAAACGCCTGCAGTAAAAAATGGGGATAAACCCGAATTCCATTACGGCCTGATCAATTGCGCCATGCGGATGTTTGGCAAGAAAGGGTTTTCTCCTTACTACACGAATTTGTTCCAGCTGTTACGTGAGTTTGAACCCAAAACAGTTATCAAAACCGCCGCGATGGAGCTTATTCGAGCCTCTGTGCGCATGCGCGACGAAGAAGGCCTACCAATTGTTGGCTTAGACATTGCCGGCCAAGAAATGGGCTACCCGGCCCACGATTTCAAAGAAATATACGAGTACGCTCACCAGAATTTTATGCTCAAAACCGTACATGCGGGTGAAGCTTATGGCGCAGAAAGTATTTTTGAAGCTATTACGCAATGTTATGCCGACCGGTTAGGGCATGGCTATTCACTGTTTTCGCCAGAGCTGATTCAAGCTGATCAGATCACCGATAAAGAAGCTTATAGCAAGCAATTGGCCTCCTATATTGGTGACCGCCGGATTGCGATTGAGGTGTGTATTACCAGTAATATGCAAACCAACCCGGCCATTGGCAGCGTGCGCCACCATAATTTCGGCAAGATGCTAGAGCACCGATTAGCTACGGTTATTTGCACCGATAACCGGTTGGTATCGAACACCACAGTAACCAAAGAATATCAGTTAGCGCTCGATAATTTTGAAGTACCGTTAAAGCGCCTGAAAGATATGGTGGCTTACGGCTTTAAGAAGAACTTCTTCCCCGGTACTTATGTAGAGAAGCGCGATTACGCCAAACGGGTGCTGGCCTACTTTGACCGGGTAGCGGCAGGACACGGGTTGGTTGAGCGCTAACGATTACCGTTTAGGCCGATTATCTTTTACTTAAGTGCACGCCAGCTAGCATGCAACGCACCGATCCGCCGGCCATTTCAACGGTCGGCACAGCAATAGGTTCAATCGGCACAAACTGCTCGATGGCCTCGCGTTGCTTGCTGGTGAGGCTGTTATAGCCCGTGCTCGACATGGCTAAAAAACGGCCATCACGACCGCTTAATTCTGACGCATTACCGGCAAATTGGCGGATTTGCGCTTGGCTGAGTTGAATCACCGTTTTCCCGGAGTCCTCGAGCCGATCGATAACTTCCCGCCGACGCTCGGGATTCACAATTAAATCGGCCCCAAGTAATGCAAAATCATTGGCGACCGTGAGTAAAACATTGGTGTGATATACCATGCGACCTTTTTCGTCGGCGGCATCGAACATCATGGGCTCGTAGTTAAAATGCGTGCAAAAACGTTCCAGAATGACCGGATCTGCACGATTAGAACGTGCCGCATAGGCAACTCGCTCGTCATGATCGAGCACCATTGCACCAGTGCCTTCCAAAAAGATTTGATCCTGCTCCAGCCCAGAATAATCAATAACATCCTGTACCCGATACTGCTGCTTTAATAGTTCAATGACATCCCAGCGGCGCTCACGTCGACGACTTTGCGCATACATAGGGTAAATGGCCACATGCCCACCCCGATGGGTCGAGAACCAGTTATTCGGAAACACCGAATCTGGCGTGTCGTTGCTGCCGTCGTCTTCAAATACATGCACGGTGACACCGCGCGCCTGCAGCTGCTTGATCATTTGCGTGACTTCCGCATAGGCCGCTTGCGCTACCTGCCCAGCCCGCGCTTGGCTGTGCATGGTTTGATAACCATTATCACTGGCGGTTTCTGGATTCGAACGAAACTGTGAAGGGCGGATCATCACCACCGCTTTAGGAGCTTGATTGAGTGCCGGCATGGGTATGCTAAATTCCGTTTATGAAGTAACAAAAACTGATGTGAACGCCACTCATCATACGCCGCGCGGTGTTGCGGTACAATCTTCAATATTCGGTTCATTCACTGGGTTCACGATGACTCGCCGATGCCCTGCACATCAGTTACAATGCGCGCCATTCAAACGGGCAGAATACCAAGATTTATGCAGCAAATTACCATGGTTGGTGCAGGCTTCTCAGCGCTTGCGGTTAGTTATCACCTGCTCCAACACCGCACACCACTTAGGCTTAGGCTGATAGCGCCACAGCAAAGCTGGTTTGGTGGTACCGCTTATCGCCTGGGTGCGCGCCAGCATGTGCTGAACGTGGTTGCGGGTAACATGAGTATCGACCCGAGCAGCCCCAACGACTTCGTTGATTTTCTACCTAAAAGCGCAGCTGCTGAGCGCCAGTTTGCTCGGCGGGCCGACTATGGGCGTTACCTGCAGGCGGTTGCAAAGCGTTGTGAGGTGTTAGCTAGCCAGCAGGGTCATCAATTCGAATTCATTGACGATAAAATAACGTCAGCACAGTTAACCGAGCACACCCTAACCGGGGCTAACGGTGATACTTACCATTACGATCAAGTGGTATTCGCCAGCGGCGTGCAAGCCCCTCAGACGCCTCTTTCGCACCCCCGCATGATCGCTAATCCGTGGCACTTAGATAAGGCCATGCTAACTAAGCTTGCCCAGCAATCGCAAGCACAACCCATTGTCTTGGTAGGTAGTAGCCTGACCATGGTGGACACCTACTTAGCGCTGCGCGAGTTTGGTTTTCGCCAGCCTATCATTAGTTTGTCTCGCCATGGCTATCGACTTATTCCCCATCGGTTTAGCACCCTTAACGACGCCGAGCAGTTTGCGGCACAGCTGCGCCAACTTGCTACCTTGCGCCAGCAAACGCATTATTTTCACCAACGCCTACGGACTGCTTGGCAACAAAGCCTTAGCAGTGAGGCGCTAGCCAATGCTTTGCGTCCGTACTTGAGCCAACTCTGGCAGCACTGGACAATTAGCGAGCGGCAGCAGTTCTTGCGCCACCTAGCCAGCCGCTGGAACGTTGCGCGACACCGCCTGCCCGAGGATATTTTTACGGCTATCGACAGCGCGGAACGCAGCGGTGATTTAACCTATAAACGCGGTTACTTACACGCCATTAAGCCCGCTTCTGAGCAGCAGCTCACGCTCGAATATCGTGAGCGCAGCAGTGGCGAATTGGTCACTGTCGCAGCCAGTTTAGTGGTGATGTGTACCGGGCCGAGTCGCGCCTTTAACGCAGACCATTACTTATCCGGTGCCATTGCGCGCGGCGAATTAGCGCTAGATAAAACCGAATTAGGGCTAGCCGCAGATGCCAATACCTTTGCCTTATTGAATGCGGAAGGTCATGCGCACAGGGGCGTATTTGCCGTGGGGCAGCTGGTACGCGGCGTATTTTGGGAATGCACTTCGGTGCCCGATCTGCGTCATCATTGCCAAAAAATCGCCTCGCAGATACTGCAACAGTGCTAATCATAAGCTTTAGGTAAATTCGCTTAAAAAAAGGCCGCAATAAATGCGGCCTCTAACTCAAATTTTATACATTTCAAAATTTGTTTCTGTCTAGAACGGAATATCGTCGTCAAAGTCGTTATCCGGAATGAACGGCTCTGGCTCATTCTGGTTGTTCGCTGGGCGCTGCTGGGCACCGCCACCTTGATTAAACTGGTTTGCCGGTGCTGGGCGATTTTGATGATTGCTTTGTCCGCCTTGCGCAGGTGCAGCTTGCTGGCCACCCTGACCACCTTGGTAACCACCCTGCTGACCGCCTTGGCCACCACTATAACCGCCCTGCTGGCCACCTTGGTAACCACTACCTTGTCCTCCGCCCGGACGTCCGTCGAGCATTTGTAAGTCGTTGATCACAACTTCGGTGGTGTAGCGCTCAACCCCGTCTTGGCCTTGCCATTTACGGGTTTGCAAACGGCCTTCCACATACACTTTCGAGCCCTTTTTCAGGTACTCACCAGCAATTTCAGCTAAGCGGCGATAAGCCACACAACGGTGCCATTCGGTTTGCTCTTTTTGCTCGCCGGTTTGTTTGTCTTTCCAAGTTTCACTGGTCGCAATTGAGATATTGGCAATAGCCGTGCTGTTTTGGGTGTAACGAATTTCCGGATCGGCGCCTAAATTACCGATCAAAATAACCTTGTTAATGCCACGACTGGCCATGCCGGTCTCCTTGTTTTTACTTGTTACGATTGCTACCGCAATTACTTGGCCGCGCTTCCTGCGATGAGCGCATGCACGGCAGCGGCATCATATTCAGACTGATTTACTTTCAAATATGCCATGCGTTCGGCGCTCACCATTCGCACTTCTTCAATACCCGCCAGCTGACTGAGTTGGGCGGCTAATTGATTCACTTGTTCACGCGCTAACGTGGGCAGTTGCACACTAATATTTTGGAACGGTGAACTGACGGTCATGCCCCAGGTTAAACACCCCCAACATACTAACAGCAGCATGCAAAAAAGCCCAATACTGCTAGCGCCAAAATGCTCGCTCACTAAGCCACCTAAAACACCACCAATAAATGCACCGCTAAACTGAAACGTAGCAAAAATACCGCTGGCACTGCCTTTACTACCGGCAGGTGCAAGACGGGTTAACAGTGACGGCAAACTGGCTTCAAGGAAGTTAAAGCCCGCAAAAAATAGCCATAAAGCCACAGCAAAAACCCACCAATGCGTCGGCAATAAACTACCAATGGCTGCCACACCGGCCACTGCTAACAAAATCAAACCAATGGCAACTCTAAATAACGCAACATGAGCTTGGCGTTTAGCCGCCATAATCAATAACGGCACCATCACCGCAATTGAGCCCGCCAAGGTCGGCAAATACAACCAAGCATGTTGCGCCAGCGGTAACCCTGCCTGCTCCAACCCAGTCGGTAGTGCAATAAACCATGCGGTGAGGCAGGCATGTAAAATGAATACGCCAAGGTTTAACCGCAGCAATTGCGGTGCGCGTAGCAACCCCCCAAGCTCTCGCCAAACGGGTAAGGCGTCGCGTTTGGCATAACCGGTGGTCACTTGCGGCAATAAAAATAGCAGCAACACGGCGAGCAAAGCCGCCCCTGCAGTCACCCAGAACAACCCCCGCAGCCCTATCCAAGCGGCCAATACCGGCCCCCCAACGAGTGCCAATGCAAAGGCTAAACCAATGCACATACCAATAGTGGCCATGACTTTAGCGCGCGTTTGTTCACGTGATAAATCTGCAGCCAGCGCGAGTACCGCAGCGGCAATCGCGCCAGTGCCTTGTAATGCCCGACCAATCACCACGCCCCATAGGCTATCGGCAAGCGCAGCAACCACACTACCCGCCGCAAACAACAACAGCCCGGCCACAATCACGGTACGTCGGCCAATGCGGTCAGATAACATGCCAAATGGAATTTGCAGCAGCGCTTGGGTTAAGCCATAGGCGCCAATGGCTAAGCCAACCATTAAGCCGCTGTAATCCGGATATTGCGGCGCATACACGGCCAATACCGGCAGCAGTAAAAACAGGCCTAACATGCGTAACCCGAAAATACTCGCTAACACCCCAGCTGCACGACGTTCAGTCGCGCTCATTACATGGGCGGGCGTATCTTGAGTTGCTATTTTTTGCGCCTCGGCGGTGGTCATTTCAGCTCGGAATCTCGTACTGCTTGCTAAATCGAAACGGGATTGTACCAGATGTCGGACACTGTGCGATAATACCCGTTTCGCATTCGAGACTCTGGTGGCAACCGACCCTGCCAGCGCCGTAACCGTCATCGAAGGAGTAGTTTGCCGACTATGGATAAAATTGAAGTTCGCGGGGCTCGCACCCACAATCTAAAAAACCTAAACCTCACCATACCGCGCGATAAACTCATTGTGATCACCGGGTTATCTGGCTCTGGTAAGTCGTCGCTGGCGTTCGATACCTTGTATGCCGAAGGTCAACGCCGTTACGTTGAATCGCTGTCAGCCTATGCACGGCAATTTTTGTCGCTCATGGAAAAACCCGATGTCGATGGTATTGAGGGCCTGTCACCGGCTATTTCGATTGAACAAAAATCGACCTCACACAACCCACGTTCCACCGTTGGTACCATCACCGAAATTTATGATTATTTGCGCCTCATGTTTGCCCGCGTGGGCGAGCCGCGCTGCCCAACCCACGATGTCACACTCGCGGCACAAACCGTGTCGCAAATGGTAGACCAAGTGTTGGCCTTGCCCGAAGGCGAGAAGCTCATGTTGCTGGCGCCTATTATTCAAGAGCGTAAAGGTGAGCACAGCAAAGTTTTAGAAAACTTGGCCGCCCAAGGTTATATTCGGGCGCGCATCGACGGCGAAATTTGTGATTTAAGCGATCCGCCCAAGCTGGAATTACAGAAAAAGCATACCATTGAGGTCGTGGTTGACCGGATCAAGGTACGAGAAGGGCTAGAGCAGCGCTTAGCCGAGTCGTTTGAAACCGCGTTAGAGCTCAGCGGTGGCACCGTACTCGTTGCCCCAATGGATAACGACACTACGCTCGAGCCGATGATTTTCTCGGCAAACTTCGCCTGCCCCCATTGCGGTTACAGCATGCAAGAGTTAGAGCCACGGTTATTTTCGTTTAACAACCCCGCCGGTGCTTGTAGCTCGTGTGATGGGTTAGGCATTGAGCAGTTTTTTGATCCGGAGCGGGTAATCACCAATGCCGAATTGAGTTTATCTGGCGGCGCCATTCGTGGCTGGGATAAGCGTAATTTTTACTATTACCAAATGCTGCAATCCTTGGCACGGCACTATAAATTTGAGCTGAATAAACCGTTCAATAGCCTGCCTGAACAAGTGCGTGAAGTGGTGTTATTTGGTAGCGGCCGCACCGAAATTGAATTCATCTACATGAATGACCGCGGTGACAAAGTGGTCCGTAAACACGCCTTCGAAGGCATTATTCCAAACATGCAGCGGCGTTACCGGGAAACTGACTCGAATGCCGTGCGTGAGGAATTAGCTAAATATTTAGCTTCACAGCCTTGTAAGAGCTGTCATGGCACTCGGTTGCGCATTGAAGCACGGAATGTATTTGTGAACGATACCACCCTGCCGCAAGTGGTCGAGCGCTCCATTGGCGATGCGTTGCAATTCTTTGAAACGCTGCAACTAGATGGTCAGCGAGCGAAAATTGCCGAGAAGATTTTAAAAGAAATTAATGACCGGCTTGGCTTCTTAGTGAATGTCGGCTTGAACTATTTAAGCTTGTCACGCAGCGCGGAAACGCTTTCCGGCGGTGAAGCTCAGCGCATTCGCTTGGCCAGCCAAATTGGCGCCGGCTTAGTGGGCGTTATGTACGTGTTAGACGAACCTTCGATTGGGTTGCACCAACGCGACAATGAGCGCTTACTGAAAACCCTCACTCATTTGCGCGACCTTGGCAATACAGTAATTGTGGTTGAGCATGACGAAGATGCTATCCGCGCCGCCGACCATATTATCGATATCGGCCCCGGTGCTGGTGTGCATGGCGGCGAAATTGTGGCGGAAGGTCGCTATGACGACATCTTAAAAAGTGAGCGTTCACTTACCGCTGATTACTTGTCGGGCCGAAAAGAAATTGCGGTACCTGCCAAGCGTAATAAGCCCGGCAAGCATTGGTTAACACTCACCGGCGCGACAGGTAACAACCTGAAAAATGTTGAATTAACCCTGCCTATCGGGCTGATGACCTGTGTTACCGGCGTTTCTGGTTCGGGCAAATCAACCTTGATCAACGACACCTTGTTTCGGATTGCCCATCGTGAACTCAATGGTGCAACGGCCAATGAGCCAGCGCCATACACGGCCATTGATGGGATGCAATATTTAGATAAAGTCGTTGATATCGACCAAAGCCCGATCGGCCGCACGCCACGCTCTAACCCGGCCACTTATACCGGTATTTTCACTCCGATCCGTGAACTCTTTGCCGGCGTGGAAGAAGCCAGAGCCCGCGGTTATAAGCCAGGTAGATTTAGCTTTAACGTGCGCGGTGGTCGTTGTGAGGCCTGTCAGGGCGATGGCATGATCAAAGTCGAAATGCATTTCTTACCTGATGTGTACGTGCCTTGCGACATCTGTAAGGGCAAACGTTACAACCGCGAAACCTTAGAGATTCAATATAAAGGTAAAAGCATTCACGAAGTGCTAGAGATGACGGTTGAAGATGCACGAGAGTTCTTTGCGCCAGTGCCCGCTATCGCTCGTAAGCTGCAAACCTTAATGGATGTGGGTTTGTCCTATATTCGTTTGGGCCAATCAGCCACTACCTTGTCTGGCGGTGAAGCTCAGCGCGTGAAGCTTTCACGTGAGCTATCAAAACGAGATACCGGCAAAACCCTCTATATTTTGGATGAGCCAACCACCGGTCTGCACTTCCATGATATTCAGCAATTGTTGACGGTGCTACATCGCTTGCGCGACCACGGCAACACCATCGTGATTATTGAGCATAATTTGGATGTGATTAAAACCGCCGACTGGTTAGTGGACCTTGGACCTGAAGGTGGTGCTGGTGGTGGCGAAATTCTGACGGCGGGTAGTCCGGAGGATATTTTAACCTGTGAGCGCTCGCACACGGCGCGATTCTTAGCGCCTTTGTTGCAAACTAAGAGCGCAGCTCCTGCACGCAAAAAATAAGCTAAGCTTAAGGCTATGCATACTGAACTTTTAACCAGCCGCCAACCCAGTGGCAACCTGACCCCGCCAACGGATCTTAATCCGTTGCTGCGGGAGGTATTTAGCCAAGCAGCTACATTGCATGATGGGGCCGTCGCTGATTATATTCCGGCGCTTGCAGAAGTCGCTCCGGATCAAGGCGCACTCACAGTAGCCACGCTCGATGGCCACTGTTTTGAAGTGGGGGACTCATCCCATGCGTTCTCGATTCAGTCTATTTCCAAACTGTTTTCGTTGCTAATGGCCATGGAACGGATGGGTGATGAGCTGTGGCAGCGCGTGCAAATGGAGCCCTCAGGACAACCTTTTAACTCTATTGTACAGTTGGAATGGGAGCGTGGAATTCCGCGCAACCCCATGATTAATGCCGGCGCTATTGTCGTCAGTGACGTGTTAGTGAGCCATTACTCAGCCAGCAAGAACGCGCTGTTAAGCATGGTCAGGCAGTTGAGTGGCCGCGATAGCGTGGTCGCGGATGCTGGCGTGCACCAATCCGAACGTGAACACGGCAGCCGTAACGCCGCACTAGCCTACCTGATGAAAAGCTTTGGCAATATCGAGGCGCCGGTAGACACGGTGCTTGATCACTACTTTTGGCAATGTGCGCTGACCATGTCTACCACCGACTTGGCTAGAAGTTTGGCGTTTTTAGCCAATAAAGGCGTGTGTCCGTTTCGGGGGGTGCAGGTGGTATCCCATCGTGATGCGCAACGCATCAACGCGCTGATGAGCACCAGTGGCATGTATGATCAATCTGGTCAGTTTGCGTTTGAGGTGGGGTTACCGGCAAAGAGTGGTGTTGGTGGGGGGATTGTGGCGGTGGTACCCGATTATGGGGTGATTGCGGCCTGGTCACCACGGCTCAATCCATACGGAAACTCGGTGCGTGGTATGGCCATGATTCGGCAACTTGCCAATGAACTTGGCTTAAGCGTGTATTAATGCACGCGTATTACTGACTTGCTTGAGTATCCGCACTAAGCTCAAACTGGTTCAGGTTAAATTGGCGTAATAAGGCTTCCCACTCGCCGCTACGGCGTAAACTCTCCAGCAAGCTATCTAATTGCTTCACCGACATCGCCTTGTTTTCGTTCACCAACATATGCAATTGATAACGGCTATCTGCATGCGAGGCCCAAACCAACTGTTCCGCCAACGGCGTGTTGGCAATACTTGCCAAATAAGCATCCGATAGCATCATTCGGTCTAGGCGACCGCTTAACACCAGCTTAATATTGGTCGCGATAGAATCGGCAAAATAAATACCCGCCCCACTCTCTAAAGCTCCCGTTTCGGGTAGCTCGTCACTGAAACTATAATGGTAGCCGCGAATACCACCTAAACGGATGTTATTGAGTTGCTGGAAATCAATGTTCTCAGCACGTTTTGCCACTAACCGCTCCGCCCCAGCGAGTAATGCGCGCGTGGCTTGAATTGCACTTTCGGCACCGTGCGCGGGCTGCAGATACTGCTGCCACCCCCACTGCGGTGACTCAAACATCATCAGATCACAACAACCATCATCTAGTAGCGCTTGGTAACGCGCTGTCACCGGCACCTGACGGATGCTAAATAGGTAGTCATTTTGAAAGTTATTTAATGAGGTGACTAATTCGCCTAGCACATGAGTCGTCATGTGTTGGCTATAAAACGGTGGAAATTCATAAGCGGCAATGGTGACTTGAACCGGTGCAGCTGATTCCTGTGCCTGTGCCTGTGCCTGTGCCTGTGCCTGTGCCGGCAGTATGCTCAATCCACCACATAAAATACTAAAGCTGCACACGAATGCAGCAAGCAGCGGTCTGCCAGTAAGCGTCTTCGCGTATTTAAGTAGTTTGTGAGCTGATAATTTGTAAGCGAATAATTGCATGCTACTTAAATGTCATTTTCCAGCCGACCACCGGCTAGTCTGTAAGTTAATGCGTGTCGCACTATGCTCGGATAGTCGCGAGATATACCGCTGATGTCAACGACGCTCGTCGCATCTGCCGACCCTAAACCGACAGATGCTGTCGCTAGAAACTATCGGACTCAATTTTTAGTAGCATTTAGACGTCTTGACGTCTTTTTCTAAGCTGCTAGAGTGTCATCACGATCCCTAAGTCAAAAACCCGAAACCGAATTTCTATGCCGATATCCTCAGCCACTCCAGCATCTCCCGCGTGGTCGACACTTGCGTTGCATTGCGACACACAACTGCTACGTACCCCTCAACTACTGTTGCAGGTACAGCGCACGCGGGCAGGCATTGCGGATACCCGCCAACTGCGGCCAATACTGGTGCTTGGGGGGATTAGTTCAACCCGTACCGTATTCGCCGAAGATGGCTCGGGTTGGTGGCAAGATCTAGCGCAAGTGATTGATTGGCAGCATGCCGAGGTCATTACCTTAGATTTGCCGTTCGGTTTGGGCGAGAGTGAATGGCAAGGGCACCAAGAGATTAGCTTTAATGACTATGTGCAGGCCCTCGCTGATGCCTTGCGACTGATTGCCCCCCAAGGTTTTACAAGCATCATCGGCGGCTCTTTTGGCGGTACTTTAGCGCTCGCTTTAGCGCAACACCAAGCTGCACCAGCGCATATCGTCTGTATTGCTGCTGCCCATCGCCCCCATGCCTATGCGGTAGCGCTGCGCCGTTTTCAACGCGCTTTTGTGACGCACAGCCGCGATCCTGCCACTGGTGTGATATTGGCCCGCGCGTTAGCCATGCTCAACTATCGTGATCCAGAAGCCTTTGATCAGTATCAATTACAAGGCTATGACTATTGTATGCAGCGCGCGCAGGCTTTGTATGAGCGTCATCCCGAGCGTGTAGCCCAGCTGTTTTTGCAATTGGGTAAAATTTTAGACGCTGCGGTCGTTACCGAGTTTTCACAGCTGCATCGCTATTGGTTATTAGGTTTTGCCAGCGATCAGTTAGTACCACCACCTCTGATGCAAGCCTGTGCCGAGGCTGCCAAAGCCCCACTCACGCTGTTACCGTCAAGCTATGGTCATGATGGCTTTATTAAAGAAGTGGCTGTGTATGCACCTGAATTACAGAAATTTTTAGCGACGGAGATAACCTGATATGCAGCCCTTGGCGTTACTGGTAGTGGGTGTCGGTAATATTGGTAGCTACTGGCTCGATGAGTTTGCGCCCAAGTTACCCTCAGCTGTGTACGTCGCGGGCTTATTTCGCAGTCGTAGCGCTTGGTTAGAAGTCACCCCTAACGTGTTGCCCCAATGGCGACAGTATATGAGCGAGGCAACCCTCACTGCAGCCGCGGTGCCAGCTCTCATTAGCGAACAAATTCGTTATCTGTGCAGCCTTAAACAGCATGTTGCGGTGCTGGATTTAACCGCCGCCGAAAGCGTCGCCGATTATTATTCAGAGTGGGTAGCTGCAGGGGCGCATTTAATTAGCGCCAATAAAGCCGCTGGCGCGAGTGCTCCGGCGGTGTATCAAGAACTACGACGGCAACTTCGTCAGCATCAACGCCAGTGGTTGTACAACACGACTGTGGGTGCGGCACTACCGATCCAAGCGGCGATTCAGCGGCAGTTGCGTGCAGGCGATAGTATTCATGCTATCGAAGGCGTGCTCTCGGGCTCACTAGGCTGGTTGTTTCAACAATTATCGAGGCAACCTGACACCCCCTTCTCTAGCTTCCTTGAACAGGCGATAAAGCTTGGTTACACCGAGCCTGATCCACGCACCGACTTACGTGGCACCGACGTTGCGCGCAAACTACTCATTTTAGCGCGTGAGGCCGGCTGGGAGCTTGGTTTGGCAGATATAGCGACGCAATCCCTAGTTCCGCCTGCGCTGGCGGAAGTGCGACTCACCGAGCTGTTACAACGGTTGCCGGAGTTTGATGTGCCGATTGCCGCGCAATGCCACAATCGACAGCATTACTATCAGTACATTGGCCGCGTGGCGCTGGTTGATGGTCGGCTCGAAGCTAGTGCACGATTAGTTGGTATTGAACCCTCATCGGCAATGGCGCAATTGCCACCCGGTGATAGTTACTTTGCCGTTTATAGTGAGCAATACCCAGTGCATCCATTAGTGATTCAAGGTGCCGGCGCCGGTCGAGATATTACCGCGGCGGGCGTGCATAGCGATGTTTTAAGTTTACACGATAGCTTTATGACTCATTCTCACCAAGGTAGTTGACAGACTCGATACACCACGGCATTATTTAGCCATCTAAACGTCTACACATCTTTTTGGTATGGAGTTTTTATGGCTAATCCTGCAGTGCCCTCACAACCACGCGACGAGACCCTCGCGATTCATCACGGTTACACGACCGATCCCACCACAAAATCCGTTGCAACGCCCATTTATCAAACCGTCGCATACGAGTTTGATGATGCCCAGCATGGCGCCGACCTATTTAATCTGGCGGTAGAAGGTAATATTTATTCGCGCATCATGAATCCTACTAACGCGGTATTAGAGCAGCGCTTAGCCGCACTTGAGCATGGCTTAGCCGCGCTCACCGTAAGTTCTGGTATGGCCGCCATTGAGTACGCGCTTATTACCCTTGCCCGGCAAGGCGATAATATTGTCACCACTCCGCAACTATATGGTGGCACCTACACTCTGTTTGCCCACATGTTGCCAAGTTTTGGTATTGAAGTACGCTTTGCCGCCGACGACAGTGCTGCGGCGCTCGAGCAGTTGGTCGACGAGCGTACTCGCGCTATTTATTGTGAATCTATCGGCAACCCAGCGGGTAATATTGCCGATCTAAGTGGTTATGCAGCTATTGCCGAGCGGGCCGGCGTGCCATTAGTGGTAGATAATACGGTGGCGACACCTGTGCTCTGTAAGCCGATTGAGCATGGCGCCCATATTGTCGTGCATTCACTCACTAAGTATATTGGCGGGCACGGCAATAGTGTTGGTGGCATTATCGTTGATAGCGGCCGCTTCCCATGGGCGCAGCATGCTGACAAATATCCGCAGTTTAGCCAACCTGAGCCGGCGTATCATGGTGTGGTTTACAACGAAGCGTTTGCGGAGGCCGCCTTTATTGCGCGGGTCAGAACCGTGGCACTACGCAATACTGGCGCCTGTTTGGCACCGTTTAATGCATTTCTACTACTGCAAGGCTTAGAAACACTGACGCTACGTATTGAGCGTCATTGCGACAATGCCACCGCCGTCGTGCGCTATTTGCAGCAACATCCGAAAGTGGCTTGGGTGAACTATGCTGGTAGTCCTGAGCATCCTCATTATGCGCGCGCCCAACAACTACTCAAAGGTGGCAAGCCAGCGTCATTACTTACTTTCGGCTTACGCAATGGCTATGACGCTGGAGTGCGTTTTTATGACGCCTTGCAGCTATTTAAACGCTTAGTGAATATTGGTGATGCCAAATCATTGGCTTGTCATCCGGCTTCCACCACCCATCGTCAGCTGACGCCAAGCGAGCTGCAGCAAGTAGGTGTGCAACCTGAAGCCATTCGGTTATGTGTGGGAATTGAACATATTGACGATATTATTGCGGATCTTAGCCAAGCGCTCGAGCAAGCCTAGCAGAAACAAAAAAGGCTCCCGTGGGAGCCTTTTTCAATCGTTAGCTAAGTTAAACTTAGTCTAAGATTTTTGATACTACGCCTGCACCTACGGTACGGCCACCTTC